>CAVSFU010000007.1:0-455067 GCA_963727365.1 Paraconexibacteraceae bacterium
GAACTGAGCAGCTCGTCGAACGCATCGCGCATGTGCGTGTGCTCGGCGGGAGACAGCGACGGCAGCACTCCCCGCAGCGTCGGCGACAGCGCGCTCATCATCGCGAACGCGTCGTCGACCGAGGGGAGCCGGGCGACGCTGTCGACCGACGCAACGTCGAGCTCGGTGAAGCCGGTGTCCTGCAGCAGCGCCTGCAACTTGGCCGCGTCAGCCAGCGCGAACGGCCCGGGCGCGCCGGGAGGCGGCGGCTCTGGGGTTTTGCCGACGGCGTCGAGGGCAAAGCGCCCGGTCGTCAGCAGCGGGTTGAGCGACGGGTCGCCCCACACCGCAAGCGCGATCCGCCCACCGGGCCGCAGCACGCGCCGCGCCTCGCGCAGCGCCGCCTCCGGGTCGACGGCAAGCATGTAGCCGTAGCGGCAGAGGACGGCATCGACACTGGCGGCCGGCATGTCCAGCCACTCGGCCTCCATCGCGATGAACTCGGCGTTTGCGATGCCGAGCTGCTCCCCGCGCCGCCGCGCAGCCTCGACCATCGCCTCGGCGCCGTCGGTGCAGATCAGCCGCCCGCCGGGGTGGATCAGCTCGGCAGCGAGGAAGCCGGTGTCGCCCGGCCCTGCAGCGACTTCGAGCACGACGTGCCCGGGCTGCGGCGCGATCGCTTCGATCATCCACGCCGAGACCGGCGCGCCGGCCGCACGGTTGACGTCCTGCCAACGGTCCCAGCCGGCCGCCGCGTCTTCCCACCCTGCGCGGGACTGCGCGCGGGCGTCCTCGCTCATACCAGCCTGATCGTGATCGTCACCGGCGTCGACAGGTTGCCGGCCTTGTCGCGCGCGACCGCCGTGAGCTCGTAGACCCCGGCGCGGAACGTCGTCGTCTTCTTCGTGCGGAACGCCCAGAAGCCGTCCTTGTCCGCGTTGACGAAGAAGTAGACCGGCGTCTTGCAGTTCTTCGACACGAACTTCGACTTGTCGAGGTAGACGCACGCCCGCGCCTGCGAGGTCTTCGCGGTCTTCTTGGCCAGCGACACGCGCCGCAACGAGATCGCGACGGTCGCGATGCCCGACTCGTCAGCCGACGTGCCGCGGAACGTGAACCGCTGGCGCGTCTTCGTCGTGCGCGTCTTGCCGCTCTTCAGCTTCGTCTTGGTCGTCTTGAAGATGTGGCGGCGCTGCTTGTTCTTGGGCGTCGTGACCGTCAGCGTGGGCGCCTTGCCGTCGGTGACCGCGATCGTCGCGCCCGTGCGCGTGATCGACACGTTGCCCTGCGGGTCGACGACCACGAGCTTCGGCGTGTAGTTGCCGATCGCGTCGTACGTGTGCTCGATCCGCGGATCCTTCGTCTCGGCGGTCTTGCCGTCGCCGAAGTCCCAGCGGTAGCTCGCGACGCCGGCGCCCTCGAGGTCGACCGAGGTCGACGCGTCGAACGCGACGGACTGGCCTGCCCGGATCGCCGTCGAGGAGGCGGTGAACCGCGGAATCGGCGGCAGGTTGTGGAACTCGTCGGCGCCAAGGTCGGTTGCGGTGCCGTTCTGGCGCGCCTGGGAGTCGACGTCCTTGTCGTACTCGCCGCCGATGATGCCGCCGGCCTGGTCGATGGCGGGCGAGCCGATCTTCAGGTGGAAGTTGCGCTGCGCCGGGGCCACGAAGAGCTGGTCGTCGGGCGTGTTGACGTTGCTGGCGACCGTGACGCCACCGCCGCCGGTGTCGGTGGCGTCGGAGTTCTCGATGCGCACGCTGGCGACCGAGACCGGGCCGAGCAGGATCGCCTCGGTCTGGACGACGCTGGGCTTCTTGCCGTGAACGATCGAGCGGTCGAGGTTGACGGTGACCGGTCCGGCGACCTGGCCGGTGAGCAGGACGCCCTCGGCGGCGGCCGAGGCGCTGACCGGTGCGCCGCCGCCGGCGATGGTGACGTGCGTGCCGCTGACGGTGATCGGGCCGCCGTGGGCGCTGGAAGTCGCCTCGCTGGACGCCGTGATCGCCGTCGCGTCGGTGCCCGGGGCGATGATCGTCGAGTCCAGGCGCAGGCCCTGCGAGGCGGGGTGCGTGGCCTTCGACTCGATGACGACCGCGCTGCCACCCGACGGCAGCGACTGCAGCTGCGAGCCGAGGATCCCGTTCTCGACGGTCTCGTCCTGCCCCGAGAGCACGACCGCGGGACCGGTCGCAGACACGATGCTGCTGGCCTGGATGATCAGCGACGAGGTCTCGTTGCCGACGATTGCCGCAGGTGCGGCCGCGCCTGCTTGCTGCGGCGTCTGGAGTACCACGACACCCGACAGCAGCGTCGTGCCGACCGGGGAAGAGCTGGCGAGGACCGGTGCATCCGTCGTGTTGGCGAGCGTCCGCGCAAGCGTGGAGTTCCTGATCACGCCGCCCTTGTTGCCGGCGACGACGGCCTGCGCGCCGTTGGCCTGGACGCTGACAGTGAGGCCTTCGAGGACAGTGCCTTCGCCGAGGTTGAAGACCGCCGTGTCGGTTCTGCCGTCGGTCTGCGTGACGATGACCTTGCCGGGGGTGCCTTTGAACGTGACGTTCGCCGGCGCCACGACGATCGGCCCGGTCTCCTTGTAGTCGCCGTCCTTGATCTCGACGGTGTCGCCCGCGGCGACCTTCGCGTTGGCCTCGAGGATCGTCTTGCAGACGTTGGCCGCACTGCAGCCGGCCGCTGCCCCCGGGTCGACGGTGTAGGTGACGGCCTGCGCGGTGGCAGGCAGGCCGATCAGGCTGACGGCAGCGAGCAGCGTTCCCCGGCGAAGCATGGATCTCAATCTATCCGGCTGCGCGGCGGCGGGCGTCAGCGCAAACCCGCACGTTGCAGCTTCCCCGAGCGCGTGTGGGGCAGCTCGGACCGCAGCTCGATGCGCTTGGGGACCTTGAACCCTGCCAGCCGCGCGGCGCAGTGCGCGCGCAATTCCTCAACAGACGCCGGGGACCGCAGGACAACCGCTGCGACGACGATTTCGCCCCACTGCGCATCAGCGACGCCGAAGACGGCGGCCTCGGCGACCGCCGGATGCCCTTCGAGGACCGCCTCGACCTCCTGCGGCGCGACGTTCTCGCCGCCGGAGACGATCGTGTCCGCCTTGCGCCCGCTGACGGTCAGCCGCCCGCCGCTGTCGATCGTGCCGAGATCGCCGGTCGCAAGCTGCTCTGCGACGACCGTCGGACCGGCGACGACGATCTCGCCGTCGGCGGCCGTCCAGACACGCGTGCAGAACAGCGGCGGCCCGGCGTCGGCCTGCTCGTCGCCGGGCGCCTGCGTCGTGATCTGCGAGCACGCCTCGGTCATCCCGTAGGTCTGGGCGACCGGTATGCCCGCCGCGCGGGCCCGCTCAAGGAGCGCCGGGGGCACCGGCCCGCCGCCGGTCAGTGCGCAGCGCAGCGCCGGTGGATCCTGCAGGCCGGCGTCCAGCAGCCGCGCCAGCGTGGTCGCGACGAGCGAGACGAGCGTGACGCCGTCGTGGCGCAGGGCATGCAGCACGCGCTCGGTCTCGAAGCGCTCGTGCACCAGCGCAGTGGTCGCGGCGATCGCCGAGCGCACGACGATGCTCAATCCGCCGACGTGGCTCAGCGGCAGCGCGCAGAGCCAGCGCTCGCCCGCGTCGTGGCCGATGGCCACGGACGAGCCGATCGCGCTCCACAGCAGGTTGCCGAACGTCAGGGTGACCGGGCGCGGCGCCGCGGTCGTGCCGCTCGTGTAGAGGACAACGGCAGGGTCGTCGAGGTCAAAGCGCGTGCGCGCTGCCGCTGCGGAGCCGCTGACCGACGTCAGCGTGAGGTCGGTGATCGGCCGCTCGGCCTCGCCGAGGCGCAAGTCGATCGGCACCGCAACGGCCCCGGCGCGCCAGACGGCGTGCAGCGCGACGACGAACTCCTCCCCCGGCGCCAGCGCGATGCCCACGCGCGCGCCTGCGGGCACGTCGGCGTGTGCGGCGGCGTCCAGCTGCGCGTAGGTCATGCCGTTCACCGCCGGGTGGTCCGGCCGCAAGCGCGCCGCGCGGTCGAGCCACGCCTCGACGTCCATGCAGCGCAAAGTAGCCTGCCTCCCCATGTCAGTGACCTGGACCGCCGGCCCCGGCGAGTACGAGGACATCCGCTACGAGTTCTCCGGCGACGGCATCGCGAAGATCACGATCGACCGTCCGGAGGTCCGCAACGCCTTTCGCCCGCAGACGTTGATCGAGGTCTCCGAGGCGATGGAGCGCGCCCGCGAGGACCAGGACGTCGGCGTGATCATCTTCACCGGCGAGGGCCCGCTGGCGTTTTGCAGCGGCGGCGACCAGCGCGTGCGCGGCGACCGCGGCTACGAGACCGATCCCGGCAGCGGGGTCGGGCGCTTCCACGTCACCGACCTGCAGGTGCAGATGCGCCGGCTGCCCAAGCCGATCGTCGCGATGGTCGCCGGTTACGCCGTCGGCGGTGGCCACGTGCTGCACCTCTGCTGCGACCTGACGATCGCGGCCGACAACGCGCGCTTCGGGCAGACCGGGCCGCGCGTCGGGTCCTGGGACGGCGGCTTCGGCGCGTCCCTGCTGCGCGACCTCGTCGGCACGAAGAAGGCCAAGGAGTTCTGGCTGCTGTGCCGCCAGTACGACGCCGAGCAGGCGCTCGAGATGGGGCTCGTCAACACGGTCGTGCCGCTCGACAGGCTCGAGGAGGAGACCGTCGGCTGGTGCCGCGAGATGCTCGCGCTGTCCCCGTTCGCGCTGCGCCTCGTGAAGACGAGCTTCCACGCGCACGAGGACGGCTACGCGGGCATCCAGCAACTCGCGCACGACACGAACCTCCTGTTCTACGCCTCCGACGAGGCCAAGGAAGGGCGCGAGGCCTACAAGGCCAAGCGCCAGCCCGACTTCTCGCAGTTCCCGCGGCGCGCGTAGTGACTGCGCGCCACCCCTCGCTCGGCCGCAGCGGCCACTTCCGGAGGAGCTGCTCGTAGTGATCAAGATCTGGCTCATGGCCGCGCGCGTGCGGACGCTTCCGGCAGCGGTGGCACCGGTGCTCGTCGGCACCGCGCTCGCGGAGACGCTCTACGACGTCTTCGACATCTGGCGCTTCCTGGCGGCGCTGCTCGGCGCGCTCTTCATCCAGGTCGGCACCAACCTCTCCAACGACTACTCCGACGCGCGCCGTGGCGCCGACACCGAGGACCGGCTGGGGCCGGTGCGCGTCACCGCCGGCGGCCTGGTCCCGCCGAAGACCGTGCTGCTGGCGACCTACGTCACGTTCGGGCTCGCGGTGCTCTGCGGCGTCTACCTTGTCGCGACCGCCGGCTGGGAGCTGCTGGTCGTCGGCGTCCTGTCGATCGCGGCCGGCGTGCTCTACACCGGCGGCCCGCGGCCCTACGGCTACGAGGGTCTCGGCGAGGTCTTCGTCTTCCTGTTCTTCGGCGTCGCCGCCGTCACGGGCTCGTGCTTCGTGCAGACCGAGCAGTGGCCATGGGAGGCGTTCGCGCTCGCGGTCCCCGTCGGGCTGCTGGCAGCCGCGATCCTCGTCGTCAACAACGTCCGCGACATGGCCACCGACGCGCGCGCCGGCAAGCGCACGCTGGCGGTGCGGCTCGGCCGCGAGCGCACACGCGACATGTACACCGCGATGGTCGCGCTCGCCTTCGTCACGGCGCTGATCCCGATCGGCTCGCTGAGCGCCTGGCTGGCGCTCGTGTTCCTCGCGGTCCCGCTGGCGCTGCCGGTGATCCGGACGGTGCGCACCACCGTCGACGGCCCGTCTCTCAACGGCGCGCTGGCCGATACCGGCAGACTGCAGCTGGTGTTCTGCGTGCTGCTCTCCGCCGGGATCCTGCTGAGCTGATGGACGTTCGCCTCGAACGCGTCCGGTTGGCGTTGCGCACGCCGCTGCTGACGGCGTTCGGGGACATCGCCGAGCGCGAGCTGCTGGTCCTCACGATCGAGGGCGAGGACGGCGTGCCGGGCCACGGCGAGGCGGCACCGCTGGAGGCCTACGACGGCGTGCCGTCCGCTGCGGTCGAGCAGGCGCTGCGCCTCTACGCGCGCGTGCTGCAGGAGGCGCCGGCGGACGCGACCGGCCCGCAGCTGCTGGACGCGTGCCGCGAGCTGGCCGACCTGCCGCAGGCGCTGGCCGCCGTCGACCTCGCGCTCTGGGACCGCGCGGGGCGCCGCGCCGGCCAGCCGGTGTCGCGGCTGATGGCCGACGACGTGCTCGACCGCGTCCCTGTGAACGCGACGATCGGCGCGATGGATCGTGCGGGCGCGTCCGAGCGCGCAGCCGCCGCCGTGGCAGCGGGCTACCGCTGCGTGAAGGTGAAGGTCGGTGCTGGCGACGACGCCGGACGCATCGCCGCCGTGCGCGCGGTGGTCGGCCCGCACGTCGAGATCCGCGTGGACGCCAACGGCGTGTGGAGTGTGGACGAGGCCGTCGCGGCGATCGAGGCGCTTGCGCCCGCGGGCCTGGAGCTCGTCGAGGAGCCCGTGCACGGCGTCGCCGAGCTGCGCGCGGTGCGTGAGCGCGTCGCCGTGCGCGTGGCGATGGACGAGACCGCGGCGCAGCCGGGCGCGCTGGCGGCCTGCGTCGCCGACGCGGTCTGCCTGAAGATCTCGCGCTGCGGCGGGCTGTCCGCCCTGCTGGCGCAGGCGGCGCTCGTGCGAGCCGGCGGTGCGGAGGTCTACCTCGCCTCGACCTACGACGGCGAGCTCGGCATCGCCGCCGCCGTGCATGCCGCCGCCGCGCTGCGCGTGGAGCTGCCGTGCGGGTTGGCGACGCTGGAGGACCCGCCCGACGCGCTCGCGGTCTCCGACGGCTTCATCGCGGTGCCGACGGCGCCTGGTCTGCTCTGAGCAAGGCGGCGAGGGCTTGCGGCTGCTCGCGCGGGACGCCGTGGCCGGCGCCGGCGACGACGGTGAGCTGCGCGTTCGGCAGCGCCTCGACCAGCCGCTCGCCGAGACCGACGTACTTCTCGTCGCGCTCGCCCACGACGACGTCGACCGGCATCGTCAGCGTCCCCAGCTGCGACCACATCGGCTCCATCGCACCGGCGCCGAACGCGCGCAGCTGGGCGGCGACGGTGTGCGGGTCGTTGCGCAGCAGGTCCTCGCGCCACAGGCGCTGGGCCTCGGCCGGGGTGCCGACGAAGATCTCATGCGCCATCCAGGCGTCGGCGAACTCCTCGATCGGCCAGCCCTCGACGTGCGCGGCGAGCTGCTCGTCGTCGGCCTGGCGGGCGCTGCGCTCGCCCTCGTCCTCGATGCCGGCGGTCGCGGAGATCAGCACGAGGCGCTCGATCCGGCCGGGCTCGGCGAGCGCGAGCTGCAGCGCGATCCGCCCGCCCATCGAGTAGCCGGCGAGCGTGACCGGGCCCGATGGCAAGTCGGGCAGCTCGGCTCGCAGCGTTGGCGCGAGATACGGTGTCGCTGCGAGCTCGGCGACGACTGGATCCCAGGAGCGGCCGGTGCCGGCGAAGCCGTGGAGCAGGACGAGCATTGTCAGAGACGCTAGACACCTACCTGCTGCTGCGTGCGTTCGCCGACGAGCTGGCGCGCTGTGGCGTGGCCGGCGCGTGCACGTCGCCGGGGTCGCGCTCGACCCCGCTGGTGCTGTCGCTGGTGCGCGAGGAGCGGTTGCCGTGCTGGTCGCACGTCGACGAGCGCTGCGCCGGGTTCTTCGGCCTGGGCGTCGCGAAGGCGACCGGCCGGCCGGTCGCGCTTGCCTGCACGAGCGGCACCGCGGCGGCGAACTACCTGCCCGCGGTGGTCGAGGCGTACGAGGCGCGCGTGCCGCTGATCGTGCTGACTGCCGACCGCCCGCCGGAGCTGCGCGGGATCGGCGCGGGCCAGGCGATCGACCAGGTCAAGCTCTACGGCGACGCGGTGAAGTGGTTCTGCGAGGTCGGCTCACACCCTGCGACACCGCAGCGGCTGCGCTGGATGCGCCAGCTCGCGTGCCGCGCGGTCTGGACTGCCGCCGGTGGGCGTCCCGGCCCGGTGCACCTGAACTTCCCGCTGCGTGAGCCGCTCGTGCTCGACGAGGAGCTGCCGGCGGACGAGAGCGGCCGCGCGGACGGCAGGCCGTGGGTCGCGCGCGTCGAGCCGCCCGCGGACCCCGTCGCTGCGGCGGCGACGCTGGAGCCGATCGTACGTGGCGCGACACGTGGCGTCATCGTCGCCGGACGCCACGAGCGACGATCCGGGCTTGGCGAGGCAGCCGCCGCGTTCGCCGCCGCCGCCGGCTGGCCGCTGCTTGGCGATCCGCTGTCCGGCGCGCGGCGCGGCCCGCACGCCGTTGCGCACTACGACGCGCTGCTGCGGGTCGACGCGCTGTCTGAGGCGGCGAAGCCGGACGTCGTCCTGCGTGTCGGCGACATGCCGACGAGCAAGCCGCTGCGCACGTGGCTCGCGGGCGCCGATGCGGTGCAGGTGCTGCTGGACCCCGACGCCGCCTGGCAGGACCCCGACGCCGCGAGCGACCTCGCCGTCGGCGCCGAGCCGGCGGTCGTGCTGGCGGCTCTCGCAGAGCGCGTCGCTACCACGCCCTCTGCCGGGCTGGAGGGGTGGCTGGACGCCGATCAGCGCGCCGCTGCCGCGATCGCCGCCGCCCTCACCGACGAGCTGACCGAGCCGCAGGTCGCAGCCGAGCTCGGCCGCGCGTTGCCAGCCGACGCCACGCTCTTCGTCGCCGCGTCGATGCCCGTGCGCGACATCGAGACGTTCTTCCCCACCCGCGACGACCCGCCGCGCGTGCTCGCCAACCGCGGCGCCAACGGCATCGACGGCACGATCTCCACCGCCTTCGGCGTCGCCGCCGGCAGCGCCGGGCCGGTCGTCGCACTGCTCGGCGACGTCACCCTCGCCCACGACATCGGCGGCCTGCTTGCGGCGAAGCGCCTGCGTCTACCGCTGACGATCGTCGTGCTCGACAACGGCGGCGGTGGGATCTTCGACTTCCTCCCCGTGGCGAGCCAGCGCGACGCCTACGAGGAGCACGTCGCGACGCCGACGTACCTGGACGCTGAGCGCATCGCCGGCCTCTACGACCTCGTCTACGCCCCCGTCAAGACGGTCGCGCAGCTGCGCGTCTGCCTGGACGCCGGGCTCGCCTCAGACGAGGTCACGCTGATTCACGTCCGCACCGACCGCGCCGAGAACGTCGCGCTGCACCGGCGCTGCTGGGACGCGGTCGCCGCGGCGCTGAGCCGCTAGTCGGCGATGACCTCGTAGGCCGGGCGCAGCTCGGTCGCGACGACGCCCTCGGGCGCGAACAGCTCGACCGGCTCGGCCTTGCCCTTCAGCTGCACGGATCCGCGCGAGACGAGCGGCAGCTGCCGCGTCATCCGGTCGCGCGTGTGGCTTGTCAGCAGCAGCGCGTCGCCGGTGTCGCGCGTCGCCGCCTCCACGCGCGCCGCGACGTTGACCGCGTCGCCGATGACGCTGAAGTTCAGCCGCCCGGCGCCGCCGACGGCACCTGCCACGACGGGACCGCTGTTGATCCCGACGCAGACCGGCAGGCCGAGGTCGGTGCTGATGATCTCGCAGCCCGCCGCGAGCGCGCGATCGGCGTGGTCGGGGTAGTTCTCCGGCGCGCCGAACACCGCCAGCAGGCCGTCGCCGACGAACTTGTCGACGTGGCCGCCGTGCTTGCCGATGATCGGCACGAGCTTCTCGAACATCGCGTTGAGCGCGGCGACGACCTCGGTCGCCGGCAGCTGCTCGGCCATCGGCGTGAAGCCAGGGACGTCGACGAACATCAACGACACGTCGACCTGGACGCCCTCAGGCGGGAACTGCCCGGAGAGGATGAAGCCGGCGACGTCCTTGTCGAGGTACGTCCCGAACGCCTCGCGGATCTGCTCGCGCTCGGCGAGGCCGCGCACCATCGTGTTGAAGTCGTGCGACAGCTCGCCGAGGTCGTCGGCGGCCAGGACCGGCACGCGCACGCCGTAGTCGCCGTCGCGGACGTGCGCCATCGCCTTGCGCAGATCGGAGATCGGCGTGGTGATCGCGCGCGACAGCAGCGTCGTCAGCTCCATCGAGATCAGCCAGCCGACGCCGAACGCGACCGCCACGGAGATCCACAGCATCCGCGTCTCGCCGTGATCGGTGACGAGCGCAGCGACGATCAGGCCCGCAGTCTCGGCGAACACCGGCAGCGTGATCATCAGCCGCTTGCGCAGCGGCAGGCCGTTGCGGCGGAACGGCGCGTCGTCGGGCAGCACCTCGACGATCTCCTCGACCACCGGGCGCATCAGCAGCTCGGCGATCGAGTACGTGAGGATCGTGCCGTAGGACGCCGCGATCAGCGCCGACGCCAGCAGCGGCGGCAGCGCGCTCATCGGCAGGTCCCAGACGATCACCGTGATCGCGATGCTCGGCAGCGCCGCGACAGCGTTGGTCACGAGCGAGTTGCGGCGGAAGGAGCGCAGCGGCAGGTTCATCGCCGCGTCCCAGGCGGCGATCGTCTCCTCGTCGTTGCGGACCTTCAGCTCGCTCCAGTCGAACAGCCGCGTCAGCTCGGCGCGGTAGCGGTGCAGCGCGTAGCCGACGCCGATCGCGACGAAGACGGACGTCCCGCCGGCGGCGATGAGGAACTCGCTGGCCGACGGGTGGTAGTACGACGACAGCAGGGCGATGAAGACGAGCCCAACGCCGATTGCCGTCGGGATCTGCGTCGCGAGGAAGACGAGCTTGTAGCGGCGCCCCAGTCGCCGGTACAGCCAGCGCACCACCCGCTGTTCCAACATCCCCAAAGAGTAGACGGTCCCTCCGGAGCCCCTAGTACGGTCCACCGCACCGTGGACCAGATCCCTCTCATGGATGAGCCAGCCACTGCCGAGCCGCGTGCCAAGCGCGCGACCTCGAAGGGGATCGCTGCCGGCGACATCGTCGAGGTCGACAAGAAGGGCCGGCGCTTTCACGCCGTCGTGACGAAGCTCGACCAGCAGGACTCGGGCCGCTTCGAGCTCGAGTTCCGCGCTTTGGAGCGCGGGATCACGTTCCGCACGGCCTCGGTGCGCGAGGTCGTCGGCGTCTGGCGCAAAGCCCGCTAAGCGGCGAGCACGGGCAGCAAAGCCTCGAGCTTGACCTCGGTCTCCGCCAGCTCGGCGGCCGGGTCGGAGTCGCGCACGACGCCGACGCCCGCGTAGCAGCGCGCGTGCGGGCCGCGCAGCAACGCGCAGCGCAGCGCGACGCAGAACTCGCCGTCCTCGTTGGCGTCCGTCCAGCCGACCGGCCCGGCGTACCAGCCGCGATCGAGGCCCTCGAGCGTCGGGATCAGCGGCGCGACGCGGGCCAGCGGCTCGCCGCCGACCGCCGGGGTCGGGTGCAGCAGCCCGGCAAGCTCGACGGCGCTGACCGGATGGGCGAGCTGCGCGCGAATCGGCGTCGCGAGGTGCTGGATGTTCGCCATCTTCACGACGACCGGGTCCTCGGCTGCGGTCACCCAGACACTTGCGGGGCGCAAAGCGCGGACGATGCGGCGCGTGACGATTGCCTGCTCCTCGCGGTTCTTTGGCGAGCGCAGCAGCTGCTCGCCGAGGTGATCGTCGACCGCGGGATCGGCGCTGCGGCGCGTCGACCCCGCGAGCGCGAGCGTGCCGGCGCGCAAGCCTTCGCGGCGCACGAGCAGCTCGGGCGAGGCGGCAAGGAATGTCGCGTCGCCGCGGCCGGCGGCGAACACGTAGCACTGCGGAAAGCCCTCGCGCAGGACGCCGAGCGCGGCGCCGGGGACGTGGTCGGCGGGCGCGTGGACCTCGACCTCGCGCGCGAGCACGATCTTCTCGATCTCCCCCGACGCGATCCGCTCGACGGCGCGTGCGACGGCGCTTTCGTAGTGCTCGGGGGCCATCGTCGAGGCAACGCGCGCGCGGCTCACCGGCGCGGGGTCAAACAGCGGCAGCGGCTCGGAGCGCAGCCCCTCGGCGCGTGCGGCAAGGCGCGCGGTCAGCTCGTCGGGCGTGTCGTCGGGCCGCGCGACGGCGATCAGCGTCAGGCGCACGTCGTCGCCGCGGCGCGCGAGCGCGACCTCGGGCACGTGCAGCGACGCCGGCGGGTAGCCGGCCCAGTGCGGCGCCGCGCCACCGGTGGGCGCGAAGGCAAAGCCGCCGACGGCGACCGGACCGCTGCCACGCGGACCGTCGGGGACGTCGTAGATGCCGGTTCCCAGCAGCGCGCGCCAGCGCCGTGCGACGGCATCGAAGCGTCCCTCGCCGCTGGCATCCAGCGCCACCGCACAGCCGAGCGTCGCGAGCGCGCTGCGGTCACGGTCTGGCTGCTCGAGCACGAACCATGCCTCGTCCCCCGCCCGTGACGCGACGGCGACCGCCGTCGGGTCGGTGGCCGCGTCCACGGCGACCGTCACCGCCAGCAGCGCCTCGCCGTGCCGGCGCGACCGCTTCACCGCCGCGGCGGCGTGGCGTGCCAGGCGCGCGCGGTCAGCGGCGCTCAGCGCAAACGGCGCGCCGGCGGCAGTGGTCAGGGGCACGCCCTGAAGCTTACGAGCCGCGCGTCAGCGTGAAGGGCCGCGTCACGCGACGCCTGCCCTGCGTGGCGACGATCTCGGCGGCCACACGCCGCCCGCGCAGCCTTCGTGAGGCTGCAGCGAAGCCGCGCACGGGCCGCAGCCGCACCGACGTGCGACCGAGTGTCGTCACGGTCCTGCTCGCCCGCGCGAGCGTGACGCCACCGGCCCGCAGGCGCAGCTCGTAGCGCCCGGTCTGGTCGGCGTCGAGCGAGACCTTCAAGCCGTCGCGCCGCACGGTGCTCAGGCGCGCGGCGGACTTCGCGCGCAGCGCCAGCGGCGTCGGCGCCGCGGCCGGCAGCAGCGGCGGCTTGCGCGGCTCGCGGCGACGGAACGGCCCGGAGACCATGAACGTCATGCCAAGCAGCGCGCCGCGCTGCGAGGAGAAGAACATGTGCTTGCCTTCGGGGTCGAACGTCGCGCCGGTGAGCTCGCTGTTGAGGTCGCCCGCGCGCACGTGCAGCGGCCCGGAGACCTGCACGAACGGCGCGACCTCGCGCTCGCCGGTGATCAGGCAGATCTGCAGGTCGTCGGCGTCCTCGCAGACGAAGAGGTCCCCGGACGGCGGGTGCACGGTGACGTTGTCGACGCGATGCAGCGGCGCGTCGGCGACCGCCTTGCCGTCGTAGACCACGCTCAGCGTCTCCGACACCGTGTCGTAGCCGTGGATCTTGTCGTCGCTCGTCGTCGCGACGTAGACATGCCGCTGTCGAAGAAGATCCCTTCGCCGCGCTGGAACTTCATCGCGTTGGGCGCCTGCTGGCGCGGTCGGCGCGGACGCCGCGCTCGGATCGGGACGCGCACCCAGCTCACGCGCCCGTTGCCCGCGCGGTGGCGATCTCGAGCACGCCGGCGGCGAGGTCGGGGTAGCGGTCGGGCGTGAAGCGGTAAAGCCCGCCATCGCCGAGGTCCTCGGTGAGGTAGACGCGCTTGCCGACCGGGTCGACGGCCGCCGCCTCGTGCTTGAAGCGCCCCATCGCGGGCCGCACGACCGCGGCGCGCGCGCCGAGCGGGTCGCACTCCCAGACCTGCCCGGTGTCGGTCTCCTCGCAGCTCAGCCACGTGCCCCACGGGGTGGCGCCGCCGGCGCAGTTGGTCGAGGTGCCGCCGAGTATCCGGTAGGCCGCGGTGACGCCGCCGGCGGCGTCGAAGCGCACCGCCGAGGCGCCGCCGATGCCGCCCGGCACCTCGGAGTTGAAGGTCACCACGAAGCCACCGCCGGGCAACGCGAAGCTCGCCGAGCCGTCAGGGAACGTCGGCCAGAGATAGCGCGTGCCGCTCACCGGCAAGCCCGCCTGGCCGAGCAGCTTCACGGTGAAGCCGTCGGGAACCGCGACGCCGAGCGCGTTCGGCGCGCCGAGCGGGCCATACGGGCCGACGGCGGCGCGTGTCGGCTCCGTCGAGAGGGCGCGACTCCAGAACGCCGGGCCCATCGCCAGCGCGCCGAACGAGGCCGCGCCGTCCCAGGAACTCCCTCCGCCGCAACATCCGCGCAGCGTCGCAGGAACAGGTGCGCCCCGCGTTACCAGGCGACGACGCCGTCGCGGTCGACGAAGCTGCCCGACGGGCCGTCGTCGTCGATCGACGTCATCTGCACCACGATCTCCGCAGCCTCGTCGGCGCTGGTCGGCGCGGCGGCGCGGTTCTCGGGTCCGCCGAGGTCGGTCTGCACCCAGCCCGGGCACACGGCGTTGACCTTGATCGCCGTGTCGGCCAGTTGCTTGGAGAGCGCGATCGTGAAGCCGTTCAGCGCGGCCTTCGACATCTGGTAGGCCGGCACGTGCAGCCCGTAGTACGGCGACGACGGATCGGTCTGATCCGCGAGCGAGCCCATCGTGCTCGACACGTTGACGATGCGCCCGGCCTGCGACTTCTCGAGCAGCGGGAGGAACGCCTTCGTCACGGACACGGCGCCGAAGACGTTGGTTTCGAACGTCGCGCGGAACATGCGCGGGTCCAGCGGTCCGTCCTGGTCGGGCGTGGAGGCCTCGGGCAAGATGCCGGCGTTGTTGACGAGGACGTCGACGCGTCCGTGTTCGCGCGCGACGTCGTCGGCGGCCGCTTGCACGCTCTGGGCCGACTCGACGTCGAGCGTCAGCGGCTCGGCGTCGATGCCCGCCTCGCGCAGCTTCGCAGCGGCCTCTTCGCCCTTCTCGGTGGTTCGTGCGCCGACCAGCACCTTGGCGCCGGAGCGGCCGAGCAGGCGGGCCGTCGCATAGCCGAGCCCGCGGTTTGCACCTGTGATGACAGCAATCGTCTTCATACAGATGCAACGCCGGCGGGCCCGGCGATGTGAGATGCGGTCGTAAGGTCGAAGACCTGGCGTCTCGCTGTCGGATCGCGGATGCCTGGCGCCGCGCGGCGGAACGGGACAGTGCTTCGCACGGACCGTTCCGCCGGGTGGTGCCAGGCGCCGCGAGGCGCTGACGAGACGTCAGGTCTCGCCGCGGCCGCGCGAGATCGCGATCTCGCCGGTGCGCATCATCTCGATCAGCCCGAACGGGCGGATCAGGCGCTCGAACGCCTCGACCTTCTCGGTCGTCCCGGTGACCTCGACGATCAGCGAACGGCGCCCGACGTCGACGACCTTCCCACGGAAGATCTCGACGATCTGCAGCACCTCAGCGCGCTGCACCCCGTCGGCGGCGACCTTGAACAGCGCCAGCTCACGCGTGACGGTCTCGTCGGGCTCGAGATCGCGGATCTTGAGCACGTTGACGAGCTTGTGCAGCTGCTTGGTGACCTGGTCGATCGGATGGGCCGCGCCGTCGACGGTCAGCGTGAAGCGGCTGATGTGGTCGTCGTCGGTCGGCCCGACCGTCAGCGTGTCGATGTTGAACCCACGCCGCGCGAACAGCCCCGCGATGCGGGTCAACACGCCCGGCTTGTTCTCGGTGAGGATCGACAGCGTGTGCTTGCGGCCGGTGCGGCCCGAGCCCGTCGCCTCGAGCTCGTCGAGCGACAGCAGCTCCTTGGTTCCTGGATCGCCCATCAGCCCACCATGTCCCTTGCGGCCGCGCCGGGCGCGATCATCGGGTAGACGTTCTCCTCGCGCGTGACCTGGAGGTCGACGACCACCGGTCCCGGCGTCTCGATCGCGCTGCGCAGGTCGTCCAGCAGCGTCGTCTTGTCCGTCAGCCGCACGCCGGTGGCCCCGTAGGCGTCGGCGAGCTTGACGAAGTCCGGCGAGCCGCCACCCAGGTCGACGGCGGAGTAGCGCTTCTCCCAGAAGAGCTCCTGCCACTGGCGGACCATGCCGAGGTAGCCGTTGTTGACGATGATCGTCTTGACGGCGATCCCCTCGGTGACGCAGGTCGCGAACTCCTGGCTGTTCATCTGGATCGAGCCGTCGCCGGCGATGCAGATGACCTGCTGGTCAGGGCAGCCGACCTTCGCGCCCATCGCGGCCGGCAGGCCGAAGCCCATCGTCCCGAGGCCGCCCGACTGCAGCCACTTGCGCGGCTTGTCGAAGCCGATGTACTGCGCGGCCCACATCTGGTGCTGGCCGATGTCGGTCGTGATGATCGTGTCGGCGTCGCGGAGCTCGGCGATCGCCTGGATCGCGCGCTGCGGCTTGATCGAGGTGTCCGTCGAGTCCTCGTAGGCCAGCGGGTAGCGCTGCTGCCAGCTGCGGATGCGACCCCACCACTCCTCCAGGCGCGCCGGGTCGGCGTCCAGCGCCCGGTACTCCGTGTGGAGCTTGGGCAGGATGTTCAGCGCGTCGCCGACGATCGGGATATGCGCCGGGATGTTCTTGGAGATCTCGGCGGGATCGATGTCGATGTGCACGAACTTCGCGCGCGGCGCGAACTCGCTGAGCTTGCCCGTGATGCGGTCGTCGAAGCGCGCGCCGACCGAGACGATCAGATCCGCCTCGTCCATCGCGTAGTTGGCCGTGCGCGTGCCGTGCATGCCGAGCATGCCCAGCCACTGCGCGCCCGACGCCGGGTAGCCACCGAGGCCCATCAGCGTGCACGTGATCGGGAGGTTGCCCTCCTTCACGAACGCCGTCAGCTCCGCGGAGGCACCCGCGTTGATGACGCCGCCGCCGGCGTAGATCACCGGGCGCCGGGCGGACGCCAGCGCCTTCGCGGCCTGGCGGATCTGCTTGGCGTTGCCCTCCGTGGTGGGCTGGTAGCCCGGGAGGTTGAGCTCGGTGACCGGCTCGTAAGGGATGTCCGCGCGCGAAAGGTCCGTCGGGATGTCCACGACGACCGGCCCCGGGCGCCCGGTGCGGGCGAGGTGGAAGGCCTCGTGGATCATCTGCGGGATGTCGGTCGGGTGCTGGACCATGAAGCTGTGCTTCACGCCCGGCATCGTGATCCCGATGACGTCGGTCTCCTGGAAGCCGTCGGTGCCGAGCAGGTCCGTGCGGACCTGGCCGGTGATGAACACCGTCGGGCAGCTGTCCATCATCGCGTCGACGATCGGCGTGACGACGTTGGTCGCGCCGGGCCCTGACGTGGCGAAGCAGACGCCGACCTTGCCGGTCGCCTTCGCGTAGCCCTCGGCCGCGTGGCCGCCGCCGGCCTCGTGACGCACGAGGATGTGGCGGATGTTCGCGTCATGCAGCGCGTCGTATGTCGGGATGTTCGCGCCGCCGGGGAGGCCGAATACGACGTCCACACCCTCCGCCTTCAGGCATTCCACCAACGCATCGACTGCACGCATCGCATGACCTCCTTCCAAGAGATAGAAAAGGCCGCCGGGATGGCGGCCGGACTGGGATGGTAGCTAAGGCTCAGTGTCCCAGCGCGTCCTGCACGGCCGCGAGCGCCGGCTTTGGCTGCAGGTTGACGTCCAGCAGCAGCGGCAGCTCCTCCACGCCGAGCCAGGAGAACGCGTCGCCGACGCCCCAGACGGTGAGGCGCTTGCAGGCTGGGACGATTTCGCACGCGCGCGCGGCGGCCGCGTAGATCGCCGCCTGCTGGTCCAGCCGGTCGACGAGCGTGGCGGGATCGGCGTTGCGCTTGGCCAGCACGTCCATCTCGGTGATCTGGACCTCCAGGCCAAGCCCCTCGTAGAGGCGCATCGTCTCCTCGAGCTGGGCCTGCGTCGGCGATTCCTGCAGGGCGGTGTGCATCTGCAGGCCGACCCCGTCGACGAGCCCCTTCTGCTTGAGGTGACGCACGAGGTTGTAGACGGCGTCGCGCTGGCGGCCGGGCCGCTCGGCCTGGTACTCGTTGTAGTAGAGCTTGGCCGTCGGGTCGGCCTCACGCGCGAACTGGAACGCGAGCTCGACGAAGCGCGGGCCCAGCCGCTGGAACCAGAACGTCTCGCGGTAGCGGCCCTGGCCGTCGAAGGCCTCGTTGACGACGTCCCACTCGTGGACGCGGTCCTTGTAGCGGTTGACGACGGCGTAGATGTAGCTGCGCAGCGTGTCGGTGACCTGCTTGGCGTCGAGCGTGCGCGCGACCCACGCCGGGGTCTGCTTGTCGAACACCAGCGCGTGGCCGTGGACCTGCTTGCCGTGCGCCATCGCGAACTCGACGATCTGGTCGGCAGCCGCGAACGCGAAGCGGTTGGGCTCCGGCTGGATCACGGACATCTTCATCTCGTTCTCGGGCGTGAACGAGTCGTACTCGCGGACCGCCGCGGTCGCGTAGGCGGCGTCGGACTTCGTCGTCGCCCACGTCAGCGCCGTGCCCAGCGGGACGCGCCGCGCGGCGCCCGGGTTGAAGCGCACCTCGGCCACGCGCACCGCGCGGCTGCAGCGATTGCGCACCGTGAGGTCGTTGCTGAAGCGCACGCGCACGACGTGCTGGCCGGTCTTCAGCCGCGCGGGGAACGCGTAGTCGCGCCATTGGCGCGTCAGCGTGATGCGCTGCCACTTGCGCCCGTCGATCCGCAGGGCAAGCGTCGGGTAGCCGCGGCAGAAGTCGCCCCGCGCGCGCACCGTCACGCTCTGCACGCGGCGCGTACGCACGACGCGGCGCACGGTCTCGTTGGTGCGCAGCACGTGGTCCTTGACGGCGACGTTGGGCGGCAGCCGGCGCTGCGCGGGCGCGGGCTGGGCGAGCGCAAGCAGCACGAGCGCAGCCGCGCACACGACGCCCACTCCCCCTTTGCGCTCCGTGCTCAGGCGACGAGTGTAATCCGGCGACCGCTAGCGACGTGCCAGTGCGTCGGCCTTCGACTCGATCGCCACGTCGGGGAAGTCGAGCTCGGTTCCACACGCGATGCAGAGCGCGTCGTGCAGCATGCAGACGCGCCCGCACGTGGGGCAGCGACGGCGCAGCTCCTCGTCGTCGCGGCGGTAGAGCAGGACGGCGATCAGGCCGAGGAACGGGACGATCACGCCGATCGTGAACCACAGCCAGAACGAGCTGCCCTTGATGCGGCCGATGTTGCCCGTCGCGAGCCCGAAGGAGATCGCGACGGCGACATAGAAGCCGCCCGCCATCTACAGGGTCCGCACGGCCCAGATGACGGCGCCGATGGCGGCGACGATCGCGATCAGCGTC
This sequence comes from Paraconexibacteraceae bacterium, assembly GCA_963727365.1. GTDB lineage: Bacteria > Actinomycetota > Thermoleophilia > Solirubrobacterales > Solirubrobacteraceae > Paraconexibacter. Next base: position 18,956 of record CAVSFU010000007.1, read on the forward strand.
GCGACGCCCATGATCAGCCCGATCACCCATTTCAAGAGGAACCAGACCGCGACGATCAGCACCACGATCGCGATCAGGCGCTTGGCGATCGAGGTGGAGGGGGCGGTGTCGTCCATGCCCCCAGGATAGTGCTAGGTCCGTACGAGCACGTAGCGCCGGATGTTGGGGCTGGCGGCCGACGGTGCGGTGGGAAGAAGAGCGAGGCGCTTGATGGAAGCCATGACCAGCATGGTGGACCAACGCGCCCCTGAGGCCTATGTGCCGAGCGTCGAACGTGCGGCGTCGATGGCTCGCCCCGATGTACAACGGTCCACGCGCCGGGCGATGCGCCAGGGCGCCCCGCTGAACGCGAGGTTGCAGACCGTCGCGAAGCCCTGCTCGTCGGCGCGCAGCGCCAGCAGCAGGTGCGCGACGCGATCGCTGCGCGGCAGCTGCGCGTCGGGCACGCGCACGCACCAGCAGTGCACGCGCCGGCGGCTCGTGAACAGCAGCGCGCCCGCGGGACCGACGAGCCAGGTGCCGAGGCGGCCGCGCTCGAGTACAAGGCCCGTTTCCGCGTAGAGCTGCCGCGAGTCGGGGCCGACGAGGTCGCCGAGCAGCCCGAGCGCGACGCGCTCCGCCGTCGGGTCTGAGCGCGTGCGGTCCTTGAGCACGTTTGCGCCGCGCTGGGCGTAGAGCATCGGGATGAACCAGGCGTGCGCGAACGCGATCAGCGCGACGGGCGCCGAGATCGGCTCCAGCGCCAGCAGCAGCACGCCGGTCGCGACGAACGGGACGACGTGCGCCAGCGTCGTCAGCGTCCACAGGCGCGCGCGCACGCGCAGGTTGTGCGCGTCGACGCGCTTGCGCCAGTAGACCGCGGCGGCCTCGGGCAGCCGCCCTGCTGCGGGCTCAGCCGCCACTGATCGGCAGCCGCAGGATCACCGTCTCGGCGTCCACCGGCAGCTCGGTGACCTGCTCGGCGTGACCTTCCCCCGTGCTGACGATCGCGAAGTAGCCGCGGTCCAGCTCGGCGCGGAAGGCCCTCACGGCGGCCTCGATCGCGGCCTCGTCGCCTGCGGTCCACTCGGCAACCGTCGAGTGCCCGGTCTGGTCCATGCGGATGAGACGGCTCATGCCGCCGATGCTACGACAGCCCGAGCGTCTCGCGGACGATCTTCGTGACCTCTTTGCCGTCCGCGCGGCCGCGCGTCTCCTTCATCACGGCGCCGATGATCACGCCCATCGGCTTCATGTCGCCGCTGCGCAGGCGCTCGGCGATGTCGGGGTTCGCGTCGAGCGCGGCCTGCACCGCCGGACCGAGCGAGTCCTCGGCGACGGCCCCCAGCCCCTCGGCCTCGACGACCGCCAGCGGGTCGCCGCCGTCGGCCACCAGCTTCGCGAGCACCTGCCGTGCTCCGGCCGGCGTGACCTTCTTCTCCGAAAGCAGGGTCACGAGCGACGCGAGCGCCTGCGGGGAGACCTTCGAGTCGGCGGGATCTGCGTCTGCGGGCAGCTCGCGCAGCAGCTCGTTCGTGAGCCAGTTCGCCAGCAGCACCGGGTCCGGCGAATCGGCCGCCTCGTAGAAGTCGCCGAGCTCCGAGCGCCACGCCAGCAGCTTCGCGGTGTCGGGGTGCAGGCCCGCAGCCTCGAAGCGCTCCGCGCGCGCCCCAGGCAGCTCGGGCAGCGCGGCACGCGCGCGCTCGATCATCGCGTCGGTGATCGCGATCGGCGTGAGGTCGGGCTCGGGGAAGTAGCGGTAGTCGTGCGCCTGCTCCTTGGAGCGCAGCGACGTGATCGACTCCGTGCGCGGGTCGAAGTGCAGCGTCTCCTGGACGACCGCCTCGCCCGCGCCGACGAGCGCCTCCTGCCGCGCGATCTCGGCGCGGATCCCGCGCTCGATGAATCGGAAGGAGTTCATGTTCTTCAGCTCGGTCTTCGTGCCGAGCGTCTCGCTGCCCGCGGGACGGATCGAGATGTTCGCGTCGCAGCGCAGCGAGCCCTCCTCCATGTTCACGTCCGACACGCCGAGCTGGCGCAGCGTCGTGCGCAGCAGGCGCAGGAACTCGCCGGCCTGCTCGGCCGAGCGCACGTCGGGCTCGGTGACGATCTCGGCGAGCGGCGTGCCGCCGCGGTTGAAGTCGACGACGCTCGTCGCCGAGCCGTGGATGCGCCCGCTGGCCCCGGCGTGCACGAGCTTCGCCGCGTCGTCCTCGAGGTGGACGCGGTGGATGCGCACGCCGCCGAGCTCGCCGCCGTTGCAGAGGGGCTCGTCGTACTGGCTGATCTGGTAGCCCTTGGGCAGGTCGGGATAGAAGTAGTTCTTGCGGTGGAAGATCGACCGCGGCGCGAGCTCCGAGCCGAGCGCCAGCCCGATCAGCAGCCCGTAGTGCACGGCTTCGGCGTTGGCGACCGGCAGCGCGCCGGGCAGACCGAGGCAGACCTCGCAGGTGTGCGTGTTGGGCTCCGCGCCGAACGTCAGCTCGCAGCCGCAGAACATCTTCGTCTTCGTCTTCAGCTGGACGTGGATCTCCAGGCCGATGACCGGCTCGAACTCAGACACGCGCAGCACTCCCGTCGAACTGCAGCGCGGCCTCGAGCGCGTGTGCGGCGTCGAGCAGCTTGTTCTCGCCGAACGCGGGCGCCGCGAGCTGAAAGCCCGACGGCAGGCCGTCGACGAGGCCGTTGGGGATCGAGATCGCGGGGATCCCAGCCAGCGACATCGGCACCGTGAAGAGGTCGTTGAGGTACATCGCGTAAGGGTCGTCGAGCTTGTCGCCGAGGCCGAAGGCGGTGGTCGGGCTCGTCGGCGTGACGACGAAGTCGACGTCCGCGAATGCGGCCTTGAAGTCCTCGACGATCTTCGTGCGCACCTGCTGGGCGCGGCCGTAGTAGGCGTCGTAGTAGCCCGACGACAGCGCGTAGGTGCCGATCAGGATGCGGCGCTTGACCTCGGCGCCGAAGCCGTCGTGACGGGTCTTCGTGTACATCGACAGCAGGTCCGCGGCGTCGCGGCGCAGCCCGTAGCGCACGCCGTCGAAGCGCGCGAGGTTGCTCGAGGCCTCCGCCGGCGCGATCACGTAGTAGGCGCTGAGCGCGTGCGGCGCGTGCGGCAGGCTGACCTCGGCGATCGTCGCCCCGAGCTGGCGCGCGAGGTCCAGCGTCTTCTCGAATGCGACGAAGACGCCCGGCTCGATCCCCTCGCCGGTGAGGTCGTCCGGCACGCCGAGCGTGATGCCGTCGAGCCGCTGCGCGGTCGGGACGTTGATCTGCTCCGGGTGACCGACGGACGTCGCGTCGCGCTCGTCCTTGCCGGCCATGTAGCGGTACAGCAGGGCGGCGTCGGCCACGGTCCGCGCGAACGGCCCGGCCTGGTCGAGCGAGCTGGCGAACGCGATCATCCCGAAGCGGCTGACGCTGCCGTAGGTCGGCTTCAGGCCGACGATCCCGCAGAGCGCTGCTGGCTGGCGGATCGAGCCGCCCGTGTCGGTGCCGATCGACCACGGCGCAAGCCCCGCGGCGACCGCGGCGGCGCTGCCGCCCGACGAGCCACCCGGGACCTTGCTGCGGTCCCACGGGTTCAGCGTCGGGCCGAACGCGCAGTGCTCGGTCGACGAGCCCATCGCGAACTCGTCCTGGTTGGTCTTGCCCAGCAGCGGCGCCCCGGCCTCGGCGAGGTTGCGCACGACCGTGGAGGTGTACGGCGGGCGGTAGTCCTCGAGGATCTTCGAGCCGGCCTGCGAGGGCACGCCCTCGACGCAGAAGAGGTCCTTGACGGCGACGGGCACGCCGCTGCCGTCCTCGGCGACGAAGCAGTACGCGTTCAGGTCGTCTGCGGCGGCGCGCGCGCGGTAGAACGCGAAGTACTCGGCGGCGTCGAGGTCGCCTTGCTGCGATCGCCTCCGTCGCCTGCGTTGCAGTGAGCTCGATCATGCCTGCGGGCTCGGGACGCGGAAGCCGGTCTCGTCGGCGTCGGGTGCCTGCGCCAGCACGACGTCCCGGGACAGGCACGGGCGCGGCTCGTCGGGACGTAGGGCGTCGGGGACATCGACGACATGCGACGTCGGCGGGACGCCGTCGAGCTCCAGCGCGGAGATCGCGTCGATGTGTTCGAGGATGCCCGACAGCTCGCCCGCCATGCGCTGGACCTCGTCTTCGGTCAGCTCCAGGCGCGCGAGCCGGGCCACGTGCAGCACCTGCTCACGGTCGATCATTCGGTATTGCAGTCTAGGCCCGACGTTAGGCTTGCGGCATGCGCCCGCAGATGGAGGTGGTGTCGGGAGCGCAGAGCTGGCGGATCTCGCTCGTGGCCGACCGCACGGCCATCGGCCAGGCGGCAGAGAACGACGTCGCGCTGGAGCACGATCCGATGGCGAGCCATCTGCACGCACTTGTCGAGCGCTTCCCAGCGGGCTGGTGTGTGACCGATCTCGGATCGTCCAACGGCACCTGGGTCAACGGCGAGCGCATCTGGGCCTCTCACCGGCTGCGCCACGGTGACGAGATCCGCATCGGCCAGACGCGGCTGCTGTTTCGCGATTCGCTCGGGGAGCCGGCGGCCCAGACGGAGGTCGAGGACGCGGCGCCGTCGCTGACCGCGCGCGAGCGCGATGTGCTCGTTGCGCTGTGTCGTCCGCTGCTTGCCCGCGACATGTTCACCGAGCCCGCTTCCACGCGCGATATCGCCGAGGCGCTCGTCATCACCCAGGCCGCCGTGAAGCAGCATCTCGCCAACCTCTACGACAAGTTCGGCGTGCCGGCAACCGACGCCCATCGCCGCGCGCGCCTGGCCAACGAGGCCCTTCGCCGCGGCGCGGTGTCGCTGACCGAGCTGCGCGCGAGCGAACCTTGATCGCGCTCAGCGCCGCGGGCACGTGCTGACGGTACGGGCGGTCAGGCAGCACCTGCTCCCACTCGGCGCGCATGAGGTCGCGGCCGGCGACCTGGCAGGCGCGTCGTCGTAGTGCCGCCGTCGAGATATCCCAGCGGAAGGCGCGACCGGTCTCGTAGAGCGTGTAGAGCGTCTTGCCGTTGGGCGAGAACGTGGCGCCCACCCAGCGGTTCGGCACACCCGGAAGCGCGCGGCCGAGCTGCTTTCGCGTCGCGAGATCCCAGATCAGGACGGTCCCGTCGCTGCCGCCCGAGGCCAGCGTGCGGCCGTCCGGGCTGATCACCGCAGTGAGCACGAACCCGGCGTGCCCGCGCAGTGGCCGGCCCGCCGGCCGCCAGGTGCGGGTGGACCACAGGCGCGTGGTCCCCTCGCTGTCGCCGGAGACGACCAGCCGCCCATCTGGAGAGAAGCGCGACCAGCCGACGAAGTCCCCGTTCACGAGCGTCCTCACGCGCCGCAGGCCTGGGAGTCGGCGGATCTCGATGCGCCCGCTGCTGAGCGCGACCGCGACCAGGCGACCATCCGGGCTGATGCCGACGTCGTTTGCCCCGCCCTCGGTCTGTGCGCGGGCCAGCTTCCCTCCGGTGCGCGCATCGTGCGTCACGACAAGCCCCTCGAGCGAGACGCTGACGACGTGACGACGGCTGGCGCGAGCGGCGAAGACCACGCCGCGCTGGCCCGCCAGGCGGCGCACACGGCCGTCGGCGAGCGACACGAGCGCCAAGTAGGAGCGCTCTCCGGAGACCACCAGCTCGCGGCCGTGCGGCGTGTACGACGGCATGATCACGAAGCCGGCGCCCGGAAGCGCGAGCCGCCGAGCTGACGCGCAGGGTCCTCGAGGTCGATCAGGTTGACCGCGTCGTGCTGTGCGACCGCCATCGTGCGGCCGTCCGGGGAGACGTCGAAGAAGACGTTCTGGATCTGCGACGCGCCGGCACGGAAGGGGCGGCCGAGGCGGCGCGCGCCGTTGACGTCCCAGACGATCACGCTGCCGTCGAAGCTGCTGGTGAAGAGCGTCGCGCCATCCGGGGCGAAGGCGGCGGACAGGACACGCCCGGCGTGTCCCTCCAGCGTCTCGATCGCCTGCGCGCGCCGTGCGTCCCAGACGATCACACGCCCGTCGTCGCCGGTGGTGGCCACGCGGCGGCTGTCGCGGCTGAACTCGAGCGCGTGGATGCGCGCCTCGTGCCGGCCCGTCGCGCGGCGCACGCGGCCGCCGCGCAGATCGACGAGGGTGAGCGAACCGTCACGGCCGCCGACCGCCGCGGTCGCGCCGTCCGGAGCCAGCGCGTAGGCCGGGGCGTCGACCGCGACGCGACGGACACGGCGCAGCGTGCGCGCGTCCAGCACCGTCAGCCCAGGGTCGAGGCCGCGGACGTACCCGCCGGTGACGTCGACGCCACCGCCGCTCGCGTACGCGGCCTCGGACGCGTTGCCGATCACGACGTGCCGTCCGTCCGCGGTGTAGGCGGCACCGGGGCTGAGGCCGCCGCGCGTGACGGTGAGCGCGGCACCGCGCGGCCGCCCGGTGCGCACGTCGAACCGCGCGAGCCGGCCCGGCCCCGCAGCCCCAGCCGGGCTCTTGGGGGCCTGCGTCCATCCGGTGAGCAACGTCCTGCCGTCGGGCGAGAACGACAGCGACTGCACGAAGTGCCTGCCGGCCGGGACTTGCGCGCGCCGCCGCCAGGTGGACGTGTCGACGAGATCGATCGCGGTCGGGGAGTACGCCGCCGGTCCGGTATTGGGCACTGCCGGCGGCGTGCTGATCGCGAGCGTACGCCCGTCGGGGCTCATCGCCATGCGGACGATCCCGCTCGGCGCCCGGTAGGGCGCGATCCGTCGTCGCCGGGTCGCGGTGTCGAAGAGGACCAGCGTGCCGTCGTTGTCGCCGGCCGCAAGCGTGCGGCCGTCAGCGCGTGAGCGCGACTTGCAGGATGCGATCACCGTCGCCGCGCAGCACGCCGACCGCCGCGGGGCTGCGCACGAGGGCGCCGAGTAGATTGCCCCGCGTCGCGACGGAGTCGTCGAGCGCGGACGCGGCGCGCGCGAGCAGCAGCGAACGATCGAGCTGGTCCTCCAAGAGCGCCTGCGATCCAAGGCCTTCGGCCTGCGCGACGCGCTCGGCGTCGCGCGCCCCCTCGCGTTGATCGAGGGCGACGGCGCCCGCGATCGACCGCCGCGACGAGGCCGACGGCGGCGCCGCCGAGGAGCATGCGCAGCCGGCGATTCGTTCGACGGGCCGCGGATGATCTCGCGGTCTGCCTCCGCGCGACTCTCATCGAGGAAGGCCCGCTCGGTCGCGTTCAGCGCCTGCCGGGTTTCGCTGTGCCCATTCCACGGCCGCGCCGAGGCGCGTGCCGCGGTAGAGGTCGGTCGGCCTCGCGTCCGCCCGCGTCCCACAGCCGCGCGGCGTTGCCGAGCTGGCGGTGCAGGCGCAGACCCTCGCGGTCCTCCTCGAGCCAGCGCGCGCAGTGTCGGCCACTCGCGAATCAGCACTTCGTGCGCGACCTCGGCGGTTCCCTGGCCGAGGCGTCACGAGCCGCGCGTCCGCGAGCCGGCCGAGCAGCGCGTTGACCTCCTCGGGGGGCGCTCCCTCCGGGATCAGCTCGTCGACGGCGACGCCGGCGGCGGGTGTCCTCGATCCCGTCGCCCAGCTCGGTCATGCGCAGGAACAGGCTGCGCATCAGCGCCTCGGCGCTCAGGCGGTACCGACTCGGCGACCGCATCGGCCGTCTGCGCGATCGCAGAGCCGACGCCTCCGGTCTCGCGGTACCCCTCGACGGTCAGCGTCCGGCCGTCACGGCGCTCCCAGGTGGCGCGCAGCGCGTGCGAGAGCAGCGGCAGCGCGCCGGGTTCGCGGGCGACGTCTCGCAGGATCACGTCGACGAGCCCCGGGTCCAGGCGCAGGCCGGCCACGCGGGCGGGCTCGGTGATCGCGTGCTCGAGCTCTGCGTCGCTCATCGCGCTCAGCAGCACTTGGTTGTCGGCGACCGCGCGCGCGAGCTCGGCGTGGCCGCTCAGCATGCCGTAGAAGTCGGCACGCACGCCGATCACGAGCGCCGACGACAGCGCCAGCAGGCGATCGATGTAGTCGTCGCGGCGGGCCTGGTCGTCGCAGAGCGTGTACAGCTCCTCGAACTGATCGACGATCAGGAGCTCGCGGGCGTCGTCGGCGACGTCGAGCACGGCATCTGAGCCCGGTGTGATGACCCGTGCCTGCTCGAGCCCTTGCACCTCACCAGCCATCACGGCGGCCGCCAGACCCGCGCGCAGCAGCGAGGACTTGCCGCTTCCGGACGCACCGATGACCGCGAGCGGCCGGGCGGGCTCCACGCGACCGACAAGCTCGGCGACGACGTCCTCCCGGCCGAAGAAGAACTCGCGATCCCCCGGCTCGAACGCGAGCAACCCGCGATACGGGCTTTCGCTCGAGGACAGCGGCGCCGCGACACCCGGGCCGACGACGGCGTGCACGGGCTCGGGGTCGCGCAGCCCGCGCAACCGATGCGGGCCGAGATCGACCAGCTCGTACCCGGCAGGCAGATGGTTCGCGACAAGGGACGCGGTGGTCGACGACACGAAGCACTGACCCGCGTCGGCCTGCGCACGCAGGCGTGCCCCGAGGTTCAGCGTCGGCCCGAAGTAGTCGGCCCCGCGGCGCTCGGCCTCACCCGTGTGCAGGCCGAACCGCGCGGCGATGCGCAGGCCTTGCGGCCACGGCTCGACGTCCAGGGCGCGCGTGGCGGCGATCGCTGCCTCGACCGCAGCAGGCGCGGACTCGAAGACGGAGACGGTGGAGTCCCCCTCACCCATCGACTTCAGGAACCGCCCTCCGCGCGCCTCGACGTGCTCGGCGATGATCTCGTCGTGGCGGACGAGCGCCTCGGCCATGGCGCGGGGATCGGCTCTCCCACATCGCCGTCGAGCCGTCGATGTCCGACATGCAGAACGTCATGACGCCGGTGGGCAGCGCCGCGCCCCAGCCCGTGCGCAGCCGCTCGACCAGCTCCCCCGGCGTGGCCGGCCGTCGCGCGGGATCGGTCGCCAACCCCAGCCGCAGCGCCGTCTCGAGCTGCTCGGCCTGGTCGCGGTCGATGCTGTCCCACGACGGCAGCACCCCGGCTGGTGGCGCTCCCGTCAGCAGCGCGAAGGCGGTCGCCGCCAGCGAGTAGACATCGCTCGCGCGCGACGGCAGTCCGTGCGCGGCGAGCTCCGGCGCGCGGAAGCCCGGCGTCCCGATGCGTGGCCGCAGCGCGTGCGGGGCCGACGACAGGCCGAAGTCGACGAGCTTGATGCGACCGCCCGTCGTGAGAATCAGGTTCGCGGGCTTGATGTCCCCATGGATGACGGCTGGGTCCTGTGCATGCAGGTGCGTGAGCGCCTCGGCGGCCTGCGCGAGGTACGCGAGGACGCTCGACGGCGCAAGCCCCGGCCGGCCGCGCTCCTGCAGCAGGGTGGCGAGGTCGATGCCGTCGACCCAGTCCATGGCGACGACGTAGCTGTCCCCCTCGAAGAAGTCCTCGCGCACCAGCGGAAGCGCGGGGTGCGGTGGGACGGCGAGCAGGACGCGCGCCTCGTTGAGCAGATCCTCGCGGACGCTCTCGCCCGTGACGGCACGGATCTTCAGCGCCACCATCCGGTCGTGCTGACGGTCGAGCGCCTTCACCACCCGGGCCTCGCCGCCTGACCCAAGCATCGCGAGCAGCTCGTAGCGATCCTTCATCAGCCGCTCGGGCCCGATGGTCCCCCCCGTCTGCATGTGAGACATGATCCGCGATGCGCCGGAACCCTGTCCATAGCCAAACGGGAAGGCCGGCCTTTCCCTGCGCGCAGCTCGTCCCCCCTATTGGACCCATGGTGCGCGCGCGTCGGCGAACGGATCATCGCTGCATGACTAGACGCATCCTGCTCGCGGTCGCCACCGTGCTGGCCGCCACCGTGTCCGCTACAACCACCGCCGGCGCGGCCACGGAATACACCGGCAGCTGGCGATGCCAGGACCTGGACTACTCCGTGCCGATCGCGGACGCGCGCGTGGAGCTGATGCGACATCAACTTCATCTTCCCCGAGATCGTGCGCACCGGCTTCACCGACCGCAATGGGGACTTCTCGATCAGCTCTCCGGACGAGCCCGCCAACTACTGGGTGCGCCTCGTGCTGCGATCCCGCGACGACGTGCGCGCGCAGACCTTCTGGGCGAACTTCGACTGGTTCGCCGACACCGGCGCGATCCAGAATGACAGGCCCCACCGCGATCTCGGTCAGCGCACGCTGATGCGACCGGGATCCGGCAGCCCGTTCTGCGCGCTGCACAAGGGCCTGCGCGACGCAGTCGCCGACTATCGCAGCGAGGTCGGCTCAAGAGCCGCCGTTCCGCCCCGTCGTCATCGGCGACTCGGTCAACTTCGGGGCGCCGTACACCGCGTACACCGACGTCACCTGGCCGGGGCACGTCCCCTACAGCGACGGGACCATGCGCCACGAGTTCGGCCATGCGATCCGCCATCGCCTGGATGGCGGCGTCGGGCACTTCGCGTTCGACATGACGCGGTTCCTGTATCCACAGAGCCACCGCGCGTGCGACCGCAAGGGCCTCGGCTTCGCCTTCAACGAGGGTTGGGCGGAGTACTGGTCCGGCCGGATCGGCCCGGATTTCTCCTGCTCCGACATCGCGCGGGAGGACTACGAGGTCGAGGGCAACGTCGCCGCCGCGATCGCGCGCCTGGCACGTAACTGCGGGCGCCGCCGCGCCGACATGGTCGCCGTCCTGCGCGCCAACCCCGGCCGGATCCATTCCTACCCGGAGTTCGAGCGCGCCGCCGGCGGGCCGTGCGCCCCGCCGCCGCAAGCGCAGCCGCTCCCGGTCGCACCGCCCCCGCCGCCGCACGTGCCCGAGGGCACGTCGATGAGCATCAGCCAGCAGCTCAACGCCGGCGGCGTGATCGCCGACGCGCTGAGGCGCAGCCAGCGCCGCATCGAGGCGCGGCTGCCGGACAACTACTCGCCGCTGCGCGGCATCAGGTGCCTGCGCAAGCCGTGTGATCGCGTCGTCGCCGTACGCCTGCAGCAAGCCGGCCAGGACATCGAGCTCGACGAGCTGCGGTTCATCGGTCGCGAGCTCGCGGTTCCTGCGCTCGCACCGCGAGCTGCGGCGCCTTGCGGCCGGGTCGCCGGCGGCGTGGCAACGACGGATGGACCGCGTCCGCACGAACGTGGCACGCGGCCTGCGCCGCATCCAGATCGCCGGCCTGCGCGATGCGCTGCGCGTTGTTCGCCCGGTCCTGCGCAAGGATCGGGGCGTCGGCGACGAGGTCGCGGCGCTCGAGCGCCAGTTGGCGCGGTTGCGCCGTGGCGAGGCGCTGGTGCCCCCGCGTGCCCTCTCGGCGTGGCGCCACCAGGTGACGCTCAACATGACTCCGCCGGCGGTCGAGGTGCCGCCCGTGACGCCGACGGTCGCCGACCCGGGGCAGCAGACGCCGCCGCCGACGGACACGAACCCGACGCTGCCGCCGCCCGGCACGAACCCGCCGCCGCCCCCGCCGCCGCCTCCTCCGCCGCCGCCGCCGAGCAAGCAGCCGAGCAGCATGACGCTCTACTGCCCGGTCCCGGGGATCGTCGACACCGAGGTTCCGGTCAGCGGGATGATCAACCCGTCGCACGCCGCGACCGTGACGCTCACGATCACCGAGCCGAAGGGCGGCACGCAGCAGCTGACCGCAGCGGCTGACGCGTCAGGTGCATTCAAGACGGGCTTCAAGCCGTCGACGACCGGCGCCTGGAAGGTCACGGCGTCGTGGGCGGGCGACGACGACCACACCGGTGCGAGCGCCAGCTGCACCGTGACCGTCAGCGAGAAGTAAGGCGAAACGTGAGCAGCAGCCCCGCGGTGGGTATCACGATCGGCATGAGGTCCCTCACTGCCGTCGTGGCCACCGCGGGCGCGCTGCTCGCCGTCGCCGCCCCCACCGCCGCCAAGCACGACAAGCCCAAGCCGAAGCTCGACACGATCGCGCTGCCCACCGCGTTCCAGCCCGAGGGCATCGCCGCGGGACACGGGCACAGCTTCTACGTCGGCTCGATCCCGACCGGCGCCGTGTACCGCGGGTCGTTCAAGACGGGCAAGGGCGCGGTGCTCGTGCCCGCTCGCGAGGGGCGTGCGGCAATCGGCATGAAGGTCGCCGGCAGGACGCTGTACGTCGCCGGTGGCCCCACCGGCAAGGCGTTCCTCTACGACACGCGCAGCGGCGCGGACGTGGCCCAGGCGCAGCTCGCCCCGGCCGGCCAGCCGACGTTCGTCAACGACGTCGTCGTCACACGCCGCGGCGCGTTCTTCACCGACTCTCGCCGCGCGGCGCTGTACCGCATCTCCCGCGGCCAGGTCAGCGAGCTGCCACTGACCGGCATCACGATGGCCGAGGGCAACAACCTCAACGGCATCGTCGCCGCGCGCGGCGGGCGCACGCTGCTGGCGGTGCAGGGCAACGTCGGCGCGCTGCACAAGATCGATTCGTCGACGGGCGCCGCGACGCCGGTGGACCTCGGTGGCAAGACGCTCGTCAATGGCGACGGCATGCTGCTTGCCGGGCGCTACCTGTTCGTCGTGCAGAACCGGCTGAACAAGATCGCGGTGGTGAAGCTCTCGCGTGACTGGTCCAAGGGCCGGATCGTCACCGAGCTCACCGACAGCGACTTCATGGTGCCGACCACGATCGCCGCGCACCGCGGTGACCTGTGGGCCGTCAACGCCAAGTTCGGGACCGCGCCCGCGGGCACGCCCTACGAGATCGTGCGCGTCGAGCTCAAGGGGAAGCGCCGCTCACATCGTCGCTGATCGATCGCCAGGCCCCGAGCGCGACGAGCGCTGCGCACGCCGGGCCGGCGAAGGCAATCGGCAGCACCTCGTGGTGGGCGTCGGCCAAGCCGACGCCTAGGGCGATCGCTGCGGCGACGCCGGCGCCGAGCGTGATCTCGTCGGGCGCGAACGGCAGGCTCGGCGTGTCGGGCGCCAGCAGCGCGAACAGCCAGAACGCGGTCGCCACGATCGCCAGGAACGTCAGCAGCACGGCGAGCCAGCCGACGTCGGTCCAGCCACTGCGCTGCGCCGCGGCAAACGGCGTGCTCGGTGAGGTCTCGAACCAGTCGAGCAGCATCGTCGCGAGCAGGCCGACCACGCCAGCCACGGCCGTGTACTCGCCACGACCGAGCCGCCGCAGCACTACTCGGGCAGCGGTCGCAGCTCGATGTCGCCAGGCTGCGAGTACGCCGCTTCGGTGCGCTCGTCGGCCATCGCGAGCCACGCGCCGGCCGTCAGCGTGATCGCCAGCAGCGGGCCGAGGTAGGCGGGCAGCAGCAGGTCGGTGAGCTCGTTCGAGTCGGGCTGGAAGACGAGCCGCAACAGCAGCGCGATCGACGCGATGAGCCCAAGCACGACGGTCACGACCTCGCCGGCAACTGGGATGGCGGGCGAGTCGTGCGTCACGGTCGCCAGCAGCCAGTAGCCGCACATCAAGATCGTCAGGACGACGGCGGCGACCCCGGGCCACCCCGCTTCCGACCAGCCCGACCCTCCCTCGGCGGGTCCGTACCAGTCGAGGAACATCACCGCGAACAGCGCGACGGCCGCCACGAAGGCGATCCACTCCCCACGACGCAGCCGACTCAGGCGCACGCCCGGCAGCCTATCCCGCGGCTGCGGCCTCGGCGGCCAGCAGCGTGTTGCGAAGCAGGCACGCGATCGTCATCGGCCCGACCCCGCCGGGCACCGGCGTGATCGCGCCCGCCACCTCGGAGACCTCGGCGAAGTCCACGTCGCCCGTGAGGCCCGACTCCAGGCGGTTCATGCCGACGTCGATCACGGTTGCGCCCGGCTTGACCCAGTCGCCCTTGACCATGTCCGCACGACCGACGGCGGCGATCAGCACGTCGGCGCGGCGACACACGCCCGGGAGGTCGCGCGTGCGCGAGTGGCAGACGGTCACCGTCGCGTTCGCTCCCAGCAGCAGCTGGGCCATCGGCTTGCCGAAGAGGTTGGAGCGGCCGATCACGACGCACTCCGCACCCTCGAGCGACACGCCGGCGTCCTCGAGCAGCAGCATCACGCCGACCGGCGTGCAGGAGCGCAGCCCGTCCATTCCCAGCGCGAGGCGTCCGGCGCTGGCAATCGTCAGCCCGTCGACGTCCTTGCCCGCGTCGATGCGGTTGGTCAGCTCGACGCCGTCCAGCGGCGCAGGTACCGGCAGCTGGCAGAGGATCCCGCTGACGCGCGGGTCGGCGTTGAGCTCGTCGATGAGCGCGATCACGTCGGCGCGCGAGGTGTCGGCGGGCAGCGGGTGGTTGAAGCCGGTCATGCCGACCTCCGCGCACGCCTTCTGCTTGCCCGCGACGTACACCGCGCTCGCGGGATCGTCACCGACGAGGATCGTCGCGAGCCCGGGCGGTGTGCCGGTGCGCGCGGTGAACGCGGCAACATCCTGCGCCACCTCGCCGCGGACCCGCGCCGCCACCGCCTTGCCGTCGATCAGAGTCGCTGCCATGCGGCGGCGGACCGTATCGATAGCGTCCGTCGCCATGCATCTCGGCGCGCTGATCTTTCCCACGGACGACACGCCAAGCCCGGTCGCGATCGCGCGGATGGCCGAGGACCGCGGCTTCGAGTCGATCTGGTACCCCGAGCACACGCACATCCCCGCGTCGCGCGAGACGCCCTACCCGGCGGGCGGGGAGCTGCCGCGCGAGTACTCGCGCACGCTCGATCCGTTCGTCGCGCTTGCGGGTGCTGCCGCCGCCACGTCGACGATCAAGCTCGGCACCGGGATCTGCCTTGTCCCCCAGCACGACCCGATCGTGCTGGCGAAGACGATCGCGTCGCTCGACCAGATCTCCGGCGGGCGCTTCCTCTTCGGGATCGGCGCGGGCTGGAACCGCGAGGAGATGCGCAACCACGGCACCGACCCGACGACGCGCATCCGCGTGATGACCGAGCGCGTCGAGGCGATGAAGGCGATCTGGACCCAGGACGAGGCCAGCTACCACGGCGAGTTCGTCAACTTCGACCGCATCTGGTCGTGGCCCAAGCCACTACAGCAGCCGCACCCGCCGATCTTCGTCGGCGGCCACGGCGCCAACGTCTTCGATCGCGTGCTGACGCTCGGCGACGCCTGGCTGCCGATGCTGATCGCCTCGGACGACTACATCATCGGCGAGGTCGAGAAGCTGCGTGCGCACGCGGGCCACGACGTGCCCGTGACGCTCTACGCGGGCTCCTCGAAGCCCGCGCGCCTTGCGCGCTACGCCGAGGCCGGGATCGAGCGCGTGGTGCTGCTGGTCCCGCAGGGCGACGGCGCCGCCGTCGAGGCGCGCTTCGACGAGCTCGTCGCGCGTGGCGACGAGGCCGGCGTGCGCACCTAGGCCGCGAGGCGCCGGCCCTGCGCCAGCCCGGCCTCGATCACAGCGTCGCGTCGCGAGGAGTCCATCAGGCCCGCCAGGCCGCCGCCCATCGCCTTGCTCGTCGCAGCGTCCGGGTTGACCACCGTCACGTGCGCGCCACGACGGCGCAGTGCCAGCGCTTCGGCCGCGGCTGCGGCGCGCGACACGGCGACCATCGCGCCCGTGGGGTTCAGGCAGAGGACATCGTCGCCGCGTCCCGCCGGTGCGGCATCGAGGTTCGTCGGGCTCCACGCGCCGCCGTCGACGTAGGTGCGCCCGCCCGCCTGCACCGGCTCGAAGTAGCCGGGGATCGCACAGGACGCCTGCACCGCGACCGCCACGGGCACGTCCGGCGCTTGCTTGGAGCCGAGCACGACGCGCCGGCCGCTGGCGAGGTCGACCACCGCCACGCGCAGGCGCCCGTCCCACACCAGGCCGAGGCGCTCGATCTCGCGGCGCAGCATGTCCAGCGAGCGGCGCCCGTGCGGCACGCGCGACAGCGCCACGCGGCGCAGCACCGCCCCGGCGGGACGCGTTGCTGCGAGCGCGCCCGCGGCCAGCGGGCCGCCGACGGCGTGCCACCAGCGCTCGGACGACTCCGCGGCCGCGGCGGTCTCCCCGTCGCCGGCGCTGAGCGGGCCCAGCCGCGCCGCCGGGTCGATCCCCGCGGCCAGCGATGCGGCGACGATCGAGCCCGCGGACGTCCCGACGTAGGCGCGCTGGCCACGGGCGTCGAAGCCGGCCTCCTCCATGCCGGTGAGCACGGCGCTCATCCATGCCTCGCCGACGATGCCGCCGCCGCCCAGCACGAGCACGCTCATCGCTTCTCCAACGGCGCGTAGGCGGCCATCAGCTTGCGCTCGGAGCCGTCGCCGGCGAAGCGGATCACGACCACGTCGCCGTCCACGCCGATGACGACGCCCTCGCCGAAGCTTGCGTGGATGACGTCGTCGCCCATGCGGTAGGCGGCAACGGTCTCGCCGCCGGAGCCCCAGCTGATCGGGCTCGGCCGCGCCGACCCCGCGGCGACGGCGGCGGCGCCCCAGCTGGTGGCGCTGCCCTGGCGGTCGACGAGGTCCGGCGGAATCTCCGCGAGGAAGCGCGACGGCAGCCCGTACGAGGAGGCGCCGAAGACGGCGCGGCGGCGCGCGTGGGTCAGCGTCAGCCCGCGCATCGCGCGGGTGAGGCCGACGTAGGCCAGGCGGCGCTCCTCCTCCAGCGAGCCCTCGTCGACGCTGCGCGAGTGCGGGAAGATGCCCTCCTCGCAGCCGAGGATGAAGACGATCGGGTACTCCAGGCCCTTGGCGTTGTGCAGCGTCATCAGCGTCACGAGGCCCTCGTCGTCCTGGCGCGTGTCGGCGTCCGCCACCAGCGCGATCTGCTGCAGGAAGGCCTCCAGCGACGCCTCCTCGGCCTGCGCGTCGTACTCGCGCGCGACCTCCACGAGCTCCTGCAGGTTCTCGGTGCGTCCCTGCGCCTCGATCGTGCGCTCGGCTTCGAGCGCGTCGAGGTAGCCGGTCTCGTGCAGCAGCGCCTCGAGCAGGTCGCCGACCGGGACGCCGTCGTCCGCGCGCGCCTTCAGCACCTGCATCGTGTCCATGAAGCGGTCCAGCGAGCGGATCGCCGCCGCTCCGAGCCCCGGGATCGCCGCCGGGTCTGCAGCCGCGTCCCAGACCGCGATGCCCATCGTGTCGCTGTGCGCGATGACGCGCGACAGCGACGTCTGCCCGATCCCGCGCTTGGGCGAGTTGACGATGCGCGTGAAGGACACGACGTCCTGGCCGTTGCCGAGGACCGTCAGGTAGGCGATCGCGTCCTTGATCTCGGCGCGCTCGTAGAACTTCGTGCCACCGATCACCTGGTAGCCGATCTCGCGGCGCACGAGCGTGTCCTCGAGCACGCGCGACTGCGCGTTGGTCCGGTAGAAGATCGCGATCTCCGCGCGCGAGACGCCCTCGTCGACGAGCCGCTCGATCTCCCCGACGACGTACCGCGCCTCGGCGTGCTCGTCCTCGAGCTCGCGGATCACGATCGGGTCGCCCTCCCCCAGGTCCGTCCACAGCTCCTTCGGCAGCTGCTCGCGGTTGTGACGGATCAATCCGTTGGCGGCGCTGAGGATCGTCTGCGTCGAGCGGTAGTTCTGCTCGAGCTTGATCGTCTTCGCGTCGGCGAAGTCGTCGCGGAAATCGAGCAGGTTCCTGATGTCCGCGCCGCGGAACGAGTAGATCGAGTTGTGCGTGACTATGCCGTTGGCGACGAAGTTGTGGGTCCGCTCCACGTCTAGGTCGTAGACCGCGCAGTCGAGATCGACTGCCTCGACGTCACTGACCACGTCGTAGGTCCCGTCGTCCAGAACCATGACCATGCCGGGGCGTACGGACGAGGCGAGCATGAACGGCAACGATGTGCCGGCCCCTGGTGCCTTGGCGGCCATACGCGCGACGTAGCGGATGGACACCGGCGTGACCCCGGCGATCCGGTCAGCGAGGCGGACGGCGTCGTCGAAGCTGCTGAAGGAGGTCTCGACTCGCCACCCTCCATGCCTCGCTGGTCGAACGTTCAAGCCGGCCTCGAGGAGACGCGTTCCAACCTCGTGGTCGCGTCCGGCGCAGCTGACGCGGTGCTGCGGACTCTTGCCGCGCGGATCTCCGCAGAGCGTGATCGTCACGATCCGGCGGCGACCCTCATGGCTCGCCGGAAGCCGGTGCGGGTGCTCGACATCGAGCCCGTGGTCGCGCAGCAGCCGTAGCCCCGCATCGCTGGATCTCGTCTCAGCGAACACCTGATCGATCAATCGCTGATCGCCGACGAGACCGTTGCTCCGAGCCCCGGGGCGGGCGACGAACGGGATCGTCGGTATCCCGTATTTGACCGACAGGACGTGCTCCGCGGCGCGAGCCTCGGCGTCGGTCCGATGCGTTGACACGACCCACGCCGCGTCCGCGTGCTCGTTGTTGCAGCGTTGCTGCAGACCGATCACTCGCTTGCGCTGACCTTCGGTGTACACCCGCGTCACGCCGACGCGGCAGCCGTGGCTCGCGCGTCGCATGAGGTAGGTCATGTGCATCTGCGGCGTGGTGCCGAGCCTGAACCCCGCGAAGTGCGTGTGCTCCGGTGTGGACACGAGTTGCCGCCCACTCGCAAGCGTGATCGAGGTCCCGTGAGATCGTTCGGAAACGTGGCAGCGCAGAACCTTGGCGCCGCGCATCACACCGCTCCCGTAGTTGGACAGCACCTCGTCGCCGACTCTCACGCTCTCGATCGGCTTGACCGATCCATCGGCCATCGTGATGAGTGTCCCCTCGACGAGGCACTGAGCGTCGTCACCAACGACCATCAGGTTCCCGTGCTCGCCGGCGACGAGCTGGAGCAGCCGGTACTGGGCGTGGTTGGTGTCCTGGTACTCGTCGACGAGGACCCAGCGGAAGGTCGCTTGGTAGCGCGCGCGGACCTCGGGGAACAGCTCGAGCACGTTGACGACCCGGAACAGCAGGTCGTCGAAGTCCATCGCGTTCATGCGATGCAGGTCGCGCTCGTAGAGGTCGTAGACGTCGGCGACGGTCTGCTCGAAGAACGACCCGACCTGCTGGCGGTAGGCCTCGGCGTCCTTCAGCTGGTTCTTCGCTGAGGAGATCTGGTGGTGGACCGAGGCCGGCGTGAAGCGCTTCGTGTCAGCGCCGACCGCGTCGAGGCAGCGCTTCGTGAGGCGTCGCGCGTCGGACTGGTCGTAGATCGTGAAGTTGCGTGTGTACCCGAGCCGCGGCGCCTCGGCGCGCAGGATCCGCGCGCACGCCGAGTGGAAGGTCATCACCCACATCGCACGCGTGGAGTGGCCGAGCAGGACCTCGACGCGCTCGCGCATCTCCTGCGCGGCCTTGTTCGTGAACGTGATCGCGAGGATCTCGCCGGCCCGCGCCTGGCCGGAATGGATCAGGTGCGCGATGCGATGCGTCAGCACGCGCGTCTTGCCCGAGCCGGCACCCGCGAGCACCAGCAGCGGCCCCTCACCGTGCGTGACGGCCTCCCGCTGGGGCGGGTTCAGTCCTTCGAGCAGCTCGTCCAGGCGGGGGTCCGGCATCCAACCGCCCACAATAGGTGGCTAAGTTGACGCCATGGACCTGGTCGACCAGGTACGCGCCAACGCGGCGCAGATCGCGGCCAACGCGACGGCCGTCAGCATCGACCTCGACGCGCTCGAGCGGATCGAGCCCGGTCCGGAGCCCGAGCTCGACCCCGATCGCCACTACCTCGAGGGCTCCGAGCAGGACGTCGCGACCTACCTGCTGACGCTCGACGCGATCAACTTCGGCTCCGGCTGGTTTCCCGAGCTGCGCAAGCGCACCGACCCGAGCACGGGCCGCACGGTCTCGGGCTACTTCACCGTCGCGTGGGGGCTCGCCGAGCGCTTCCGCGCCCACGGTCCATGGACGAACGCGCAGCTGCGCGCGATGCGCGCCGACGAGCTCGCCGACACGCTCGGCCAGGCGCGCGACCACGAGCTGATGTCGCTCTACGCCCAGGCGCTGCGCGAGCTCGGTCGCTTCCTCGGCAACCGCCGCGCGCTGGAGCTCTGCAACGGCAGCGCCGTCGCCCTCGCCACCGCTGTCGGTCAGAGCATGGCGATGTGGAACGACCGCGGCTTCTACAAGCGTGCCCAGATCCTCCCCGCCGACCTCGCGCTCGGCGGCGTCGCGCGCTTCGACGACCTCGACGCACTGACGATCTTCGCCGACAACCTCGTACCGCACGTGCTGCGCTGCGACGGCGTCCTGATCTACGACGCCGCGCTCGCCGCGCAGATCGACAGCGAGCAACTGCTCTCCCCCGGCCCCTGGGAACGCGAGATCCGCGCCTGCGCGCTGCACGCCTGCGAGCTGCTGTCACAGCGCATCGGCGTCCCGCCGCGCACGCTCGACATGTGGCTGTGGACCCGCGGCCAGGACCCGTCCTACAAGTCCCGCCCGCGCCACCGCTGCCGCTCGATCTTCTACTGAGGCAACGGCAGTGGGCCGCTCTCGGCGACCGTGTGCGCCGCGATCTGCAGCGGCGCGGCGGAGTGCTCCGGCAGCGCGGCGATGAGTCGCCCGACGTGCGGCTGGCGCAGGTGCGCCTCCAGGGCCGGCATGTCGCGCCACTCCTCGACCGCGATGAACGCCATCTCGTCGCTGATCTCGCGGTGATAGCCGTACGCGAGGCAGCCGTCGTCCTCGCGCGAAGCCGCCTGGACGTCTTCGAGCAGGTCGAGGAACTCGTCCAGGCGCTCAGCCTTCGGCCGGAAGCGCGCGATCACGATCACCATGACCGCACGCTATCCCGTCAGCGCGCCCGCGCCGCCCGCATCGCGGGCTTCGGCACGACAGACACCAGGCGATACTCGAGCTTGCCGGTGCGCTCGGCGTAGCCGGCGGTCTCGAGGCGCTTCCAAACCACAGGACAGCGCTTGCAGCGCGGCTTGTCCTTGCAGCACTTCTTCTTGGTCTTCACGCCGTGACGAGCTCGCGCTCGGGCGCCGGAGCCGGCGTGGGCGCGGGTTCCGGCGAGCCGCTGCCGGGCAGCGCCAGCCGCACGATCTTCCGCACGACGGTGCCGAACTGCTTGGCCAGCGGCCCGCTGTTGTACGGGACCCCGTAGCGCTCGCAGATCGCGCGGACCTCGACCGAAAGCTCCGCGTAGCGGTGCGCCGGGATGTCCGGGAAGAGGTGGTGCTCGATCTGGTGGCTGAGGTTGCCCGAGAGGACGTGGAACAGCTTGCCGCCAGTGAGGTTCGCCGACCCCAGCACCTGGCGGAAGTACCACTGGCCGCGCGTCTCGTCAGCGGTCTCCTCCTCGGAGAACTCCTGCGTCCCGTCGGGGAAGTGGCCGCAGAAGATGATCATGAACGACCACAGGTTGCGGCTGAGGTTCGCGGTCGCATTGCCCGCGAGCACGAACGGCGCGAACGGCCCCGCGAGCAACGGGAAGGCGACGTAGTCCTTCGCCGTCTGGCGGCGGACCTTCTTCCAGATCCCGTCAAGGATGTCGCGCTTGTCGCGCAGCTTGATCTCGCCCGACGCGATGCGCTCGGACTCCATGTCGTGCAGCGCCACGCCGTACTGGAAGAACATCGCCAGCAGCGTCGCGTAGACCGGGTTACCGAGGTAGTAGGGCCGCCACGGCTCGTCCTCGGACATGCGCAGGATCCCGTAGCCGATGTCACGGTCCTTGCCCACGATGTTCGTGTGGGTGTGGTGCATGTAGTTGTGCGAGTGGCGCCACTGGTCGCCCGGGCACGCGGTGTCCCACTCGAAGTTGCGGCTGGAGAGCGCCGGATCCTTCATCCAGTCGTACTGGCCGTGCATCACGTTGTGGCCGATCTCCATGTTGTCGAGGATCTTCGACAGCGCGAGCATCGTCGTGCCGGCGATCCACGCGGGCGGCAGGACGCCGGCCATCAGCGTCGCGCGACCGCCGACCTCCAGCGCACGCTGCGCCTTGATGATGCGGCGGATGTAGTCGGCGTCGCGCTCGCCGAGGTCGGCAAGCACGCGCTCGCGCAGGGCATCGAGCTCGGCGCCGAACGCCTCGAACTGCTCGTCGGTGAGGGTGATCTTCTCTTTGGGCATTTGGGGTCTCCTTTAGATCGCGAGCTCGACGTCGCCGACGGGGGCGGACACGCAGATCTGCACGTCCTCCTCGCCGGCGGTCGAGACCGCGCCGGTGATCAAGTTGCGGACGGCGCCTGAGGTCTTGCGGCAGGTGCAGCTGTGGCAGATGCCCATACGGCACCCGTGCTCGGGGGTGAGGCCGGCGGCCTCGGCTTGGTCGAGCAGCGAACGCCCGTCGGACGTCGCCTCGATGCCGCTGCCGGCGAAGACGATGCGCCCGCCGTCAGGCTCGGCGGGGATCTCGAAGACCGGCGGGACGAAGCTCTCGTGCAGTGCGTCGGGCCGATGCGCGCGCACCGCGTCGACGAGCGCCGGCGGACCGCAGGCGAAGACCGCGGCGTCGCCGATCAGCTCGGGTGCAAAGCGCGTGCCGACGTCGCTGCCGGCGCGCTCGCGCGTGAAGCCGTGCAGCACGCGCACGTTGGGGCGTCGCTGCGCAAGCGCCGCGAGCTCGTCGCGGTAGCAAGCCTCTTCGGCGCGGCGCGCGTAGTGCAGAAAGGTGACGTCGCCGTCGTAGCGCTCGGCGCACAGCGTCCGCAGCATCGCCAGCACCGGCGTGATGCCGCTGCCGCCGCTGACGAACGCGATCCGCTCGGGACGCACGTCGGGCAGGACGAAGTCGCCGCCGACGCCGTCGAGGCCGACGACGAGGCCGGCACGCGCGTGCGCACGCAGCCACGTCGAGACGAGCCCGCCGTCGTGCAGGCCGACGGTCAGCTCGAGCAGCTCGGCGCCCTCGGCGCTGGCCGGCGAGTAGGGGCGCGTGTGGCGGCGCCCGTCGATCTCGACGGTGAGGTTGACGTGCTGCCCGGCCTGCAGGCCGCCGAAGGCGCGGTTGGGACGCAGCAGCAGCGTCACGCTGCGCGGCGTGCGGCGCTCGGCGTGGACGACCTCGGCGCGCGCGTCGTTGCGCGTCCACACCGGTCGCACGAGCTCGGTGTAGCGATCGGCGCCATGCGGGCCGGTCAGCAGGTCGATCAGTTGGGTGAACACATGTATACTGATAACGGTGACATCGATCCATGTCAAGGTCCTGTGCCCGAGATCACACAACTGACCCCCTCGCGCCGAGCGCAAGGCGCGCACCCGCCGCGCGCTCATGGACGCGGCACTGCGCCTGCTCGAGGACCGCAGCTTCAGCGGCCTCAGCCTGCGCGAGGTCACGCGCACCACGGGCGTCAGCCCCGGCGCCTTCTACCGCCACTTCGAATCGATGGACGCGCTCGGCCTCGCGCTGATCGACGAGTCCTTCAGCAACCTCCGCGACATGCTGCGCGAGGGCCGTTCAGAGCTCGACGCCGAGCACGTCATCGAGCAGTCGATCGAGGTCCTCGCAGCGAATGTCGCAGCCAAGCCGCTGCACTGGCGCTTCATCGCGCGCGAGCGCTCGAGCGGCGTGACCGTGCTGCGCTACGCGATCCGCCAGGAGATCCGCCTGATCACGAGCGAGCTGGCCACCGACCTCGCGCGCTTCCCCGGGCTCAAGGGCTGGACCTCGGAGGACCTCAACGTCCTCGCCGGGCTGTTCGTCAACTCGATGGTCTCGATCGCCGAGGCGCTCGGGGACGCCGGCGAGCAGGAGATCGCCGAGATCAAGAAGACCGCCGTCAAGCAGCTGCGGATGATCGTGATCGGCGTCGTCGGCTGGCGCAGCTAGAACAGCCCGAGCTGCTCGGGCTCGGCCAGCGGCACCGGCGCGGGCGGCGCCGGCTGCTCAGGCACGCCTGCCGCCACCAGCGCAGGGATCTGCGCGAAGTCGCGACGTAGGACCTCGACCTGCGCGTCCTGGTACAGCGCCGCCGCCGGATGAAACAACGGCAGCAGGCGTACGGCGCGTGACGCCAGCGTGCGCACCTCGGCCTGCCCGTGCAGCCGCGTGATCGGCGTCGGGTCGGACCGCAGCAACTTCGTCGCGAAGTTGCCGAGCGGGCAGACGACGACAGGTCGCACGCGCTCGATCGTCTCCAGCAGATCGCTCTCGGCGCCGGCGATCTCGCCGGGCAACGGCGTGCGGTTGCCCGGCGGCCGGCAGAGCAGCACGTTGGTGACGAACACGTCAGCGCGTGCGAGGCCGACGCCGGCGAGCAGCTCGTCCAGCAGCACGCCCGCCCGGCCGGCCAGCGGCACGCCGAGGCGTTCCTCGATCGCTCCGGGCGCCTCGCCGACGAACATCACGTCGGCGTCCTCGTCGCCCGCGCCGGGGACGACCTGCGCCTCGCTGGTCAGCGGCACGACCCGATCTTATGGAACCACTGGAGTCCCCCGGGGTATTCGCTATCGTCCCAGTCACATCGGAACGCGACCGGCATCCCTGACCGCAGGGAGCTGGACCGGAAGAAGATGAACGACACGCTCGCCATCGTTGGCGCGGGCCGGCTTGGCCCCGCTCTGCACTCCGCCCTCCCGGGCGCCGGCGGCCCCTACGGCCGCGGGTTCGATGGCGCCGGCTACGACATCGTCCTGCTCTGCGTCCCGGACGCGGACATCGCCGCCGCCGCCGCCGGCATCGCTCCAGGCCCGCTCGTCGGCCACTGCTCCGGCGCCACCGGCCTCGGCGTGCTGGCGCCGCACGAGGCGTTCGGGCTGCACCCGCTGATGACCGTCACGCGCGACGGCGCGCAGTTCGCCGGCGCCGGCGCTGCGGTTGCAGGCAGCACCCCCCACGCGCTGCAGACCGCGCACGCGCTCGCAACCCGGCTCGGCATGACCGCAGCTGAGATCCGCGACGAAGACCGCGCCGCCTACCACGCCGCCGCCAGCATCGCGTCGAACTTCCTCGTCACGCTCGAGGGCGCCGCCGAGCAGCTCCTGCAGACCGCGGGCGCCGATCGCGAGATCCTCGTCCCGCTGGTCCGCGCGGCCGTCGAGAACTGGGCGCGTCTCGGCGCCAGCGACGCACTGACCGGTCCGATCGCCCGTGGCGACGAGGAGACCGTCGCGCGCCAGCGCGAGGCCGTCGCCGAGCGCACGCCGCAGCTGCTGGATCTCTTCGACGCCCTGACCGCGAGGACTCGCGCGCTGGTGCCCGCATGAGGGTCGTGCGCTCGATTGCCGAGCTGCGCACCGCGCTGCGTCCCGCCCGTCGCGAGGAGCGCTCGATCGGGCTCGTCCCGACGATGGGTGCGTTGCACGAGGGCCACCTCAGCCTGATCCGCCGCGCACACGACGAGTGCGACGAGGTCGTCGTGTCGGTGTTCGTCAACCCGACGCAGTTCAACGACACCAAGGACCTCGACGCCTACCCGCGCGACGAGGCCTCCGACGCCGTCGCCTCCTCCGAGGCCGGCGCCGACATCTTCTTCTCGCCTTCGGTCGAGGCGATCTACCCCGAGGGCTTCGCCACCGAGGTCCGCCTCTCGGGTCCGATCGTCGAGACGCTCGAGGGCGCCCAGCGCGGCGCGTCGCACTTCCACGGCGTGACGACGGTCGTGACGAAGTTCCTCAACATCGTCCAGCCGACCGTCGCCTTCTTCGGCCAGAAGGACGCCCAGCAGGCGCTCGTGATCAAGAAGCTCGTCACGGACCTCGACATCCCCGTGCGGATCGAGATCGCCGACACCGTCCGCGAGCCCGACGGCCTGGCGATGTCCAGCCGCAACGTCCACCTGCAGGGCGAAGACCGCGAGCGCGCCCTTGCCCTGAAGGCCGCGCTGGATGCCGCGCAGGCCGCCCACGCCGACGGCGTCGCCGACGCGGACGCTGTCGCAAACCGCGCGCGCGACGCCATGACCCCCTTCGACGTCGAGCCCGAGTACCTCGCGCTCGTCGACCCGAACACCCTCGCCCCCGTGGCGGCGATCGACGGCGACGTGCTCGTCGCGATCGCGGCCAGGGTCGGCGATACACGACTCATCGACAACACGATCCTCAACGGGAGCACCTGAGATGCAGCGCACGATGCTGAAGTCCAAGATCCACCGCGCGACGATCACCGACAGCGACCTCCACTACGTCGGCTCGGTCACCGTCGACCCCGACCTCCTCGAGGCAGCAGACATCCTCGAGCACGAGCAGGTCGCGATCGTCGACGTGGACAACGGCGCGCGCTTTGAGACCTACACGATCGCCGGCGAGCGCGGCTCGGGCCAGATCAAGATCAACGGCGCGGCCGCGCGTCTCGTCCACACGGGCGACACGGTGATCCTCATCTCCTACGGCCAGTACGACAAGGCCGACATGGAGCACTACGAACCTCGCGTGGTTCACGTCGAGGCGAAGACCAACCGCATCATCACTGTCGACGACGCAGTCTCGATCCTGCTGACCGAGCCGGTCTAAGCGGGACGGGAACTGCGGATCGAAAGGAACCCACAGATGTCCAGCCATCCCAGCCACATGCCGCCCGCCGATGCGGGCCAGCTGCCAACCACGCTCCCCGGGCTGTTCGAGAAGAAGCGCCTCGGCGAGCCGATCGTGATGGTCACCGCCTACGACTTTCCCAGCGCACGCGCTGCGGAGGCCGCCGGCGTCGACCTCGTCCTCGTCGGCGACTCGGGCGCGATGACCGTGCTCGGCTACGACTCGACCGTCCCGGTCGAGCTCGACGAGCTGCTCGTGCTCGCCAAGGCCACGCGCCGCGGCCTGCGCACGCCGTTCCTGGTCGGTGACCTGCCGTTCGGGTCCTACGAGATCTCCGACGAGCAGGCCGTCGCGACGGCGCTGCGCTTCGTCAAGGAGGCCGGCTGTGACGCCGTCAAGCTCGAGGGCGGCGGCGAGACCTCGGTAAAGCGCGCCCGCGCAATCGTCAACGCCGGCATCCCGGTGATGGGCCACGTCGGCCTGACGCCGCAGACCGCCACGGCGCTCGGCGGCTACCGCGCGCAGGGCAAAACCGGCGCGGCCGCCGCACGCATCGCGCGTGAGGCGCTGGCGCTGCAGGAGGCCGGCTGCTTCTCGGTCGTCTTCGAGGCGATCCCGAGCGAGGTCTCCGAGGCGATCATGCCGGCGATGGACGCCGTCGTGATCGGCATCGGCGCCGGCCCGGCAACCGACGGCCAGGTGCTCGTGTTCCACGACCTGCTCGGCATCCGCGAGGGGCGCGGCGCGAAGTTCGTGCAGCGCTACGCCGACCTGCAGGACGCGATGAACGAGGGTGTCGCCCACTTCGCGGCCGACGTGCGCTCACGCGCCTACCCGGGCCCGCAGCACGGCTACGCGATCGAGGCGTCAGAGCTCAGCGAGCTGCAGGCCGCGCTGGCCTAGGCGCCTACGGCGAGCTAGCACCGGAAGCCGGGGCCGCTCCCACAATCCACCGGTTCTCGGGGTTGGGCCGCCCTTCCTTGAACACGCGCCGCTGGTTGACGACCAGCGGCGCGTAGTCGTATTCGCGCAGCAGCTCGATGCAGGCTTGTTCGACGTCGCGGCCGTGCGTCTCGACGACGACGTCCGGCGCATGCTCGGCAAGGATCCGCCGCGCCCCGTCGAGGACGCCAAGCTCGGCGCCCTCGACGTCGATCTTCATGAGGTCGGGCAGCCACAGGTCCTCGTAGGCCAGGCGGTCGAGGGTGTCGGTCCCCTGCGCAGGGTCGACCGTCGAGGTTACGTAGGCCTTCACGAGCTTGACGTCGCTGCCGGGATTGCGCGCGAGGTTGCGCTCGATCCGGGCGAGGCACTCGGGGTCGAAATCGAACGCGACCGCGGTCGTGCCGGTGCGCCGTGCGAGCACCATCGCGTACCAGCCGTTGTTGGAGCCGACGTCGAACGCGCGCACGCCGGGCTGCGCGAAGGCACGCAGGTGCTTGGCGATCTCGACCTCGGATGTCCCGAGGAAGGTGTGCAGGCTGGAGCGCTTGTCGGTCTCCAGGCGCAGACCGCGCCCGAGCCCGAACGGGATTCGCCGCACAGCGCCGGGCCGCAGCAGCGCCGCCCGTGCGAGGCGCTTCACTTCTCGTCGTCGGCGTCGTTCTCGGCGGAGAGGATGCGCACGACCTGCGCGGCGATCGCGGTTGCGCTGGCGTCGAGGTCGGGCTGCTCGGCGCGCGTGCGCGCCTGCACGGACTGCAGCGAAGTGCGCTCGGCGATCTGGCGATGCGCCTGTTGCACGTCGGTCTCGATCTTGCGCCCGGCCTCGCGCAGCGTGTCGACGATGGCGCGCATCGCCTTGCTGAGGTCTTGCCCCTCGGCGAGCGCGGTGTCGGCCTCCTGGCGCGCGGCCGCCAGCAGCGAAGACGCCTGCTCGCGGGCAGCGCGGACCTGCTCGCGCGCCTCGGCGCGGGCGGCGGCGAGCTCGTGCTCGGCGCGCGTCTTGATGTCCGCGGCGAGCTTGCGTGCGTCCTCGACGACGTCGGCGGCCTGTGCAACGGCCGCCTCCTCGGCTTGCTTGACCTGCGCCTTGAGCTCGCGCTCGCGCTTGGCCAGCAGCGCCTGACCGTCGCGCTCGGCGGCCTCGCGCTCCTTCACGGCCTCGGCGCGCGCCTGCTCGGCGTCGGCGCGCAGCTGCACGATCTCGACCTCTGCGGCGGCACGGACCTCGGCAGCCTCGGCCTTGGCGGCGTCCTTGAGCTGCTTGCGCTCGCCCTCGATCGTGCGCTTGAGCTCCTCGCGCTCCTGCTCGAGCGCCTCGCGGTCGCTCGCCAGCTCACGGATCAGCTCGTCGCGCTGGGCAGCGCGGTCGCGCTCCAGCGCCTGGGCCTGGTCGGCGCGATCCTTCTCGAACGCCTCGCGCTCGCGCTGCAGCTCCTCGCGCGCGGTCGTGGCCTCCGCCTGCGAGCGCGCCTGCAGATCCGCGGCGATCTGGTCGCCGCGCGCCTCGAGCTCGCTGCGCAACGCGGCGGCGTCAGAGCGCGCAGCCTCGGCGTCGGACAGGGCTGCCTCGGCCTGGCTGTGGGCCGCGGCGGACTCGCTGCGCAGCGCCTCGATCTGCTCACGCGCGGCGGCAGACTCGCTGCGCAACGCCTCGATCTGGCGGCGCAGCGCCTCGGTCTCGGTGTGCGCGGCGTCGACCTCGCTGCGGGCAGCGCTGGCCTCGCCCTGTGCGGCGGCGAGCTGCGCGCGGACTGCGGCCAGCTCAGCCTCCTCGGCGGCAGCGGCCTCGCGGGCCTGTGACGCCTGCGCGGCCTCGGCAGCCGCGCGGGCAGCCGCCTCGCGCTCGGCGGCTGCGGCAGCGGCCTTCACCTCGGCGGCGGCGACCTCGGTGGTCGCCTGCTCGACCTGCTGCTCGGCGGCCTTCGTGTCCTCGCGTGCGGCCTCCGTGCGCGAGCGCACCTCGTCGGCGCGACGCTGGTCTTGCTGGCGCGCGCGGTCGCCGGCTGCCCGCGCGCGTGACGCGGCGCCGCCGATCAGCCCGCCGATGCCGCCGCGGCGTCCCCGCGCGGACTGCGACGTGGCGGCGCCGTTGCCGCCGCCACCCGCGGTGAACGGGCGGTGGCGCACCGTCAGCTCCCAGCCGTCGCTGCCATCGGGCAGCGAGACGCGCCGTTCGCTGACGACGTCGACCTTGCCGTAGCGGACGGTGAGGTTGGCGAGCAGCGCTCCGCGGTCGCTGCCGCTGACGGTAACGGTGTCTGCGCTCGGGCTCACGAGAGGTCCCAACGTACCGGCATCTACGCAATCGCGTCGGACCGGGACGCTTTCACATCGGTTTCACACGCTACTCTCGCGCCCATGGCGCGCCTGTCCCAGGTCTTCATCCCCAAGGACCGCGAGTTCTTCGACCTCTTCGAGGAGGCCGCGGGGAACACCGTGCGAGCGGCGGATCTGCTCGACCGCATGCTGCGGGCGTTCCCGGAGAACGCGGGGGATCTTGCCCGCGACATCCTCGTCTGCGAGCAGGACGGGGACCGCATCACGCACGATCTGATCAAGCGCCTGAACAACACGTTCGTGACGCCGATCGACCGCGAGGACATCCTCGCGCTCGCGTCAGCGCTCGACGACGTCGTCGACTTCACCGAGGAGGTCGCCGACTACCTGATCCTCTACAAGATCGAGGCGCCGATGGATCAGGCGCAGCGCCTCTCCCACGTCCTGCTGCAGGCGACCCGCGCGATCGCCGAGGCGATGCCGCGGCTGCACGGCTTCGGTGACATCAGCCATTACACCGTCGAGATCAACCGCCTCGAGAACGACGGCGATCGCATCGTGCGCGAGGCGATCGCGTCGCTCTTCGACGGCGGTATCGACCCGATGGTCGTGATCCGCTGGAAGGACATCTTCGAGCGCCTGGAGGACGCGATCGACGCCACCGAGCACGTCGCGAATCTGCTCGAGGCGATCGTGATCAAGAACGCCTGATGGAGGCAGATCTGCTGCTCGTCGTGGTCATCGTGACCGCGCTGGGCTTCGACTTCACCAACGGCTTCCACGACACCGCGAACGTCGTCGCGACGAGCATCTCGACGCGCGCGGTGCAGCCGCGCGTGGCCGTTGCGATGGCGGCGCTGCTGAACTTCGTCGGCGCGTTCCTCTCGCTCGAGGTCGCGGCGGCGGTCGCGAAGGACATCGTCGACCCCACGGCCGTCACCCTGCAGGTCGTCTTCGCCGGACTCGTGGGCGCCATCGCCTGGAACATCATCACCTGGTGGTTCGGGCTGCCCTCGAGCTCGTCGCACGCGCTGATCGGCGGATTGGTGGGCTCGACGTTCGTCGCGCACGGCACCGGCGCGATCAGCGGCAACGGGATTCTCGGCAAGGTCATCGTCCCGGCGCTCGTGGCGCCGGTGCTGGCGTTCGCAGTCGCCGGCATCGGGATTCTGATCGCGTATCGGATCGTCGGGCGATTGCGACCGGGACCAGTGAATCGCGGCTATCGCTTTGGGCAGCTGCTGACCGGCGGGGTGCTCGCGATCTCCCATGGCACCAACGACGCGCAGAAGACGATGGGAATCATCGCGCTCGCGCTCCTGGCCAGCGGCCATATCGACCCGAACAACTTCGAGGTCCCCGACTGGGTCGTGGTCTCGGCGGCCACCGCGATCGCCGCCGGCACCTACGCCGGCGGCTGGCGGATCATCAACACGATGGGCAACAAGATCATCAAGATGGACCCGGCGCAGGGCTACGCCGCCCAGTCGTCGGGCGCGGCGGTGATCCTGGCGGCCTCGCACGCCGGCTTCCCGCTGTCGACGACCCACACGATCTCCGGCGCGATCATGGGCGCCGGAGCGGCCAAGCGGCTGTCTGCGGTGCGCTGGGGCGTCGCCGGCAACATCATGATCGCGTGGGTGCTGACGCTGCCGATGGCCGCGCTGATCGGCGGCGTCACCTACGGCGTGCAGCGCGCCTTCGGCACAGGTGCCGTCGGGCCGGTCGTCGTGTCGATCGCACTGTCGATCGCGCTTGCGGCGGTGTTCGCCCGCCGCCGCGCGTCGCTGACCCCCGAGTCTCCGGTCCCGGGGGCCGCGTGATGCTCGCGACCGTCATCGACTTCGACGCGCTCTGGCAGACGATCTGGACGGCCGCCGCGGCCGGCATCGGCGTCACCGTCGTCTACTCGCTGGCGGTGCTCGGTGCCGGACGCTCGCTGGAGCACCGCAGCCAGCACCGGCACGGCGCCTCGCTGGCCTATGGCGTGCTGGCGTTGGTCGGCGGCGCCGGAACGCTGGCCGGGATCGCCTGGGGCATCCTGCTGATCACGTCGAAGTAGACGCGTACTCCACGCGCTTGAGCACCTTCGCGGGCGCTCCGGCAGCGATCGAGAACGGCGGCAAGTCCTCGACGACGACCGAGTTGGAGCCGATCACGCAGCGCTCCCCCACCGTCACGCCGCTGGTGATGACGACGTTTGCGCCGCACCAGACGTTGTCGGCGACCCTGGTCGGTCCCTTCGTGGTGAAGCCCTGCCAGGGCACGGGCGTGTCGGGATCGTCGAAGCGGTGGTTGCCGTCGGTGATGAAGCAGCCGTTGGCGAACATGCAGTGCTCGCCGATCTCGACCAGCTCCACGGCAGCGATCTGGACGCAGAGGTTGAGGAACGTTCCGCCGCCGATGCGGATCCGTGCGTCGGCGCTGCCGGTGAGCCACACGTGCGGCTCGAGGAACGCCTGCGGGCCGATCTCCAGGCGGCCCTCCTTCAGCATCTCGAGCGGGTTGCCGTGCAACGGCATCCGCGCGTACGCCTCGCGCTTGGCCAGCTCGTAGTGCAGACGGGCGCGGTTCAGCGGCCGCCCGCCGCGCTCGTACCAGCGCCGCTTGCGCCACCACTGCCTTGCGAGATCCGGCCGCACGGGCCGCAGCTTCGCATTTCAGTCGGGCGCCCGTGCAGCTCACGGGTTGCTGCACGGGCCGCCGCGACCGGACCTGGTGATCGTCCCCACCCCGAGAACGATCAGCCTCGGGCCTCCGATGTGGCTGGAGGCACGGGGAAGCATCGGCAGCGATGTCGCGGTGGTCGAGGGGCCATTTGTCCAGCCCGTGCGGCCACGTCTGCTACGCGGCGGCGGCGACCTTCTTGCGGCTGCGGCTCGCGCGGCGCGCCTTCGGCGCCGCGGCAACCACCATCCCTGCCAGGAACTCCCCGGTGTACGAGCCGGGCGTACCGGCGACCTCTTCAGGCGTGCCCGATGCGACGACGGTTCCGCCCTCCTCGCCGCCCTCCGGACCCATGTCGATCACGCGGTCGGCGGTTTTGATCACGTCCAGGTTGTGCTCGATCACGACCACCGAGTTGCCGGCGTCCGTCAAGCGATGCAGCACGTCCAGCAGGCGCTGGACGTCTGCGAAGTGCAGGCCCGTGGTCGGCTCGTCGAGGATGTACAGCGTCCGCCCCGTCGCGATCTTCGACAGCTCCGTCGCGAGCTTTACGCGCTGTGCCTCACCGCCCGACAGCGTCGTCGCCGGCTGCCCGAGCCGGATGTAGCCGAGCCCGACGTCGTTGAGGGTCTCCAGGCGCCGCCGGATCTTCGGGATGTTGGCGAAGAACTCGACCGCCTCTTCCACCGGCATGTCGAGCACGTCGGCGATCGACTTGCCCTTGAAGCGGACGTCCAGCGTTTCCTTGTTGTAGCGCTTGCCGTGGCACTGCTCGCACGGGACGTAGACGTCGGGCAGGAAGTGCATCTCGATCTTGATCTGGCCGTCGCCCTTGCAGACCTCGCAGCGCCCACCCTTGACGTTGAACGAGAAGCGGCCGGGCTTGTAGCCGCGAATCCGCGCCTCCTGCGTCTTTGAGAAGAGGTCGCGGATCACGTCGAACAGGCCGGTGTACGTCGCCGGATTCGAGCGTGGTGTGCGCCCGATCGGCGACTGATCGACCTGGATGATCTTGTCGAGCTGGTCGAGCCCCAGCACCGCGGTGTGGGCCCCCGGCCGCGTGCGCGCGCGGTGCAAGCGGTTGGCGACCGACTTGAACAGCACCTCGTTGACGAGCGTCGACTTGCCCGACCCAGACACGCCCGTGACGCACGTGAGCACGCCGAGCGGCACCTTCACGTCCACGTTGCGCAGGTTGTGCTGCTTGGCGCCGCGAATCTCGACGTAGCCGCTGGGCTTGCGCCGCTTTGCCGGCACCTCGACGACCCGCGTACCCGCCAGGAACTGACCCGTCAGGGAATCGGGCACGCGTGAGATCTCCTCAGCCGTGCCCTCGGCGACGATCCGGCCGCCGTGCTCGCCGGCGCCGATGCCGAGGTCGACGACGTGGTCGGCCGCCCGCATCGTCTGCTCGTCGTGCTCAACCACGAGGACGGTGTTGCCGAGGTCGCGCAGCCGCTCGAGCGTCCCGATCAGCTTCGAGTTGTCGCGCTGGTGCAGGCCGATCGACGGCTCGTCGAGCACGTAGAGCACGCCCACGAGCGCCGAGCCGATCTGCGTGGCCAAGCGGATTCGCTGCGCCTCGCCGCCCGACAGCGTCGCCGCCGCACGCTCCATCGACAGGTACCCGATGCCGACGTTCTCCAGGAACTGCAGCCGCTCGCGGATCTCGCGCACGATCAAGCGCGCGATGTGCTGCTCGGTGTCCGTCAACGTCACATCGTCCAGCCACAGCAGCGCGCGCCGCACGCTGAGGGCGCAGAACTCGTGGATCGCCGTGCCACCGACGAGCACCGAGCGCGACTCCGGCCGCAGCCGCGAGCCCTTGCAGGCCGGGCACGGCACCAGCGCCATGAACTCCTCGATCTTCTCGCGCATCCCGTCGGAGTCGGTCTCGCGGTAGCGCCGCTCGAGGTTGTTCAGCACCCCCTCGAAGCGCGCCTGGTAGGTGCGCGTGCGTCCGTAGCGGTTCTTGTAGGTGATCCGCACGCGCTCGCCGTCGAGCCCGTAGAGGAAGAGATCTTGATGGCGCTCGGGCAGATCGCCCCACGGCACGTCCAGGTCGACGTCGTACTCGCGCCCGATGCCCTCGGCGATCTGGTCGTAGTACTGCGAGTTGGACACCGCCCACGGGGCGATCGCGCCGTCGTTGACCGACAGCGACGCGTCCGGGACGATCAGCGTCGGGTCGATCTCCATCATCGACCCCAGCCCCGTGCAGCGCTCGCACGCCCCGTGGGGCGAGTTGAACGAGAAGATCCGCGGCTCGAGCTCGGGCATCGAGCGCCCGCAGTTCAGGCACATGAACTTCTCGCTGAACGTGAGCACGCGCGGCTCGTCGCCGATGACCTCGACCTCGACGATCCCGTCCGCCAGCGACACCGCCGTCTCGATCGAGTCCGCCAGGCGCTTGCGCAGCTCCCCGCGCATCACGAGCCGGTCGATCACGATCGAGATGTCGTGCTTGTACTTCTTGTCGAGGACGATCTGCTCCTCGAGCATGCGCAGCTCGCCGTCGATCTTCGCGCGTGCGTAGCCGTCGCCGCGCAGGCCCTCGAGCATCCGCCCGTACTCGCCCTTGCGCCCGCGCACGACCGGCGCCATGACCATGAACTTCGTGCCCTCGGGCAGCTCCATCACCTGGTCGATGATCTGCTCGGTCGACTGGCCGGCGATCGGCGTGCCGCAGTTGTAGCAATGGGGATGGCCGACCCGCGACCACAGCAGGCGCAGGTAGTCGTAGATCTCGGTGACGGTGCCCACGGTCGAGCGCGGGTTGCGCGACGTCGTCTTCTGGTCGATCGAGATCGCCGGCGACAGGCCCTCGATCGAATCGACGTCCGGCTTGTCCATCTGGCCGAGGAACTGGCGCGCGTACGCGCTGAGCGATTCGACGTAGCGGCGCTGGCCCTCGGCGTAGATCGTGTCGAACGCCAACGACGACTTGCCGCTGCCCGAAAGCCCCGTGATCACCACGAGGGCGTCACGCGGCAACGCCAACGAGACGTCCTTGAGGTTGTGCTCACGGGCTCCGGAGACGACGATCTGCTGGCTCGGCGACATGCGAGGCTCCATAATAGGCAACCGAACAGACGTTCCCATCGGCCACGGCAGCCTGCCCGCTTCCGAGGTCGGTGAGCTCGTGGGCGTCTCCGGCACGACGATCGGCCAGTGGGCGCGGCGAGGGTATATCCGCAGCTCACAGGGGCAATCCGACCCGCGGCTCTATGCGTTCGAGGACGTCGCCGAGGCCGCGATCGTACGCACGTTGCTTGCCCGCGGCGTCCCCCACGCCGAGGTTTTGCGCGCCGTGCAGCGTCTGTCCACGAACGGCCGGGCCTGGCCGCTGAACGATGCGCGCCTTGCGACGCGGCGCGACACGGCCGGGCGCGCGCACCTGTTGATGCACGAGGGCGGCACGTGGCTGGAGCTCGGCGCGCGCGGCTGGCAGGCCGTCGCGACGCCTGGGGACCTCGACGAGGTCGTCCTGCGACTGAGACCGCCGTCGGGGGGCCCGCCTCAGGACGGCTGAATTGGCCGCCCTTCGCCACCCCCTAGCCGACGGTGGAGTAGACCTCGTCCAGCAGCCGCGCGCGATCGGCGATGTCGAAGTTCTCCGCCAGGTAGCGGTCGACCTCCTCGCGCGGCGTGCCGTCGAGCGCCATGTTGAACGCGACCAGGCGGGCGCCCTCGTCGACCTCCGAGCCGGACTGCGGCGCGGCGGGCGTGGGCTCGGCGACCGGAGCGGGCTCGGGTGCCGGTGCGGGCTCGACTTCGGCCGCAGGTGGCATCGGCGCGGCAGCCGCGGGGATCTCGTCGATACCCGGGTCGAGCACGGGGGCTTCGGCCGTTGTGGGCTCGGGTGCCGGCTCTGCGACGGGCTCCGGCGTCGAGGCCGGAGCGCTGCCGCCGGCGGCGCCGTAGAGGTCGCCCATGTTGCCCTTCAGCAGCGTGAGGTCGGCGTTGAGGCGGTTGGAGCCGGTGCGCAGGCTCTCCAGCAGCGCGCCGAGCTCAGACTCCATCGCGTCGACACGCTGGAGCATCGTCGTCGTCGCCTCGCTGACCTTGCCGACGTGCTCCTGGCTCTTGGAGATCGCGTCGTCGCGCGTGCCGCGGGCGTCGGCCTCCGCGTCGGACTTGATGCGGGCGGCGTCGTCGCGGGCAGCAGCCTCGATGTCGGCGGCGCTGGTCTCGGCGGCTTCGACGATCGCACGGACCTGCTCGGACGCGGCAATCGCAAGCGACGCGCCACCACCGCTGGTTGCGGTTCCGCGCTGACGTTGCAGCGCCTCGATCTCCCCGGCGAGTCGCGCGAGATGCGCGTCCACGGCCTCGGGCTCGTAGCCGCGCCGGGCGATCGGGAAGTCCTTTTTCTCGACGGACTGGCGGTCAAGGGCCATAGCGCGTCACCCTAGCGGACGCTTCAGCGAGCTGTGACCGCCACCACGCCGGTCAGCCGGGCCGCTGCGCCGTGAAGCAGAACTGCGTGACAGAGAAGAAGAACTCGCCACTGCTGCCGAGCTCCGCCTGCTCGGCCCGCCAAGCCTCTGCGTCGGCGGCGTCGAGTCCGCCCTGGCTGACGGCGTAGCCGGCGATCAGCTCCGTCAGCGAGCCGCCGTAGGTCTCGAGGTCGAGCTCGCTGGTCGCGAAGGTGTGCGCCGCGAGGCCGACGTCGGTGAAGCCGGCGTCGCGCAGCTGCGGTGCAAACGTCTGCGGCAGCGACGGGTGCGCGAGGTGGTGGTCCCAAGCCGCGAGCATCCGCTGCATGCGTGCGGCGTCGCGGCTGCGCCAGGCCACCGTGGCCCAGTCGACGTCCCACAGCACGATGCGGCCGCCGGGCCGCACCACACGGTGCAGCTCGCGCAGGGCGGCAGGCACGTCGGCGACGTACTCCAGTACCTGCACCGATACGGCTGCGTCGAAGGACGCGTCGGCCACGGGGAGGGCGGTCGCCTCGCCCTCGTGGAACGTGACGTTGTCGCGTTCGCCGGCACGTCCCCGGGCGATCGCGAGCATCGCTGCGGCGCTGTCGATGCCGGTGACCGACCCTTGCGGCCCGACGGCGTCGAGGATCTCCGTCACGTAGAACCCAGGGCCGCAGCCGACGTCGAGGATGTCCTCGCCCGGCGCGGCGGCGAGCGCCTGCTGGACGACCTGCCGGCGGCGAACGACATCGCGGCGCGCGTACATGGCCTCCAGCTGCTTGGCGAGATCGTCGTTGAACTCGAGCGTGCTCATGCGGCGAGCGTAATGCCGTCGCCGTGACGGGTGACGAGGCCGTCGCGCAGCAGGCCGTCGAGCGCGCGCTCCAGACGCTCGGGGTCGATCTCGGTTGGCAGCGGGTCGCCGGCAGCGAGGGCCGCGACGATCCGGCCGCGGACCCAGCGGTTCGAGTCCTCGAAGCGCTCGCGCGCCTTCGCGCGCGGCGCCACGACGACCTGGCCGCGCTGGGCGCACCAGTGGGCCGCTGGG
Organism: Paraconexibacteraceae bacterium; assembly: GCA_963727365.1. Taxonomy (GTDB): domain Bacteria; phylum Actinomycetota; class Thermoleophilia; order Solirubrobacterales; family Solirubrobacteraceae; genus Paraconexibacter. The sequence continues at coordinate 56,556 of CAVSFU010000007.1, forward strand.
CACTGCTCGCAGCGCGCGCGCCGGGCGCCGCAGACGGTGGCGCCGAGCTCCATCAGCGCCTGGTTCCAGGCGGCGGCGTGTGTACGCGGCAGCAGCTCGTCGGGCGTGCTGCCGAGACGCTCCGCGACGCGGCGGACGTTCGTGTCGACGGCGGCCACCGGCTCGCCGAACGCAAACGACGCGACCGCCGCCGCCGTGTAGGGGCCGACGCCAGGCAGCGCACGCAGGCCCGCCGCGGTCTGCGGCCAGCCGTGCTCGGTCACGATCGTGCACGCGGCGCGCAGGCGCAGCGCGCGCGAGTTGTAGCCGAGCCCCACCCACTCGCGCAGCACCTCGGCCGGGCTCGCAGCAGCCAGCGCGGCGGCGGTCGGCCAGCGCTGCAACCAGGCCTCGTAACGCGGGACGACGCGCGCGACCTGCGTCTGCTGCAGCATCACCTCGGAGACGAGGACCGCGTACGGGTCAGTCGTCTGCCGCCACGGCAGGTCGCGGCGGTTGGCCGCGTACCAGTCGAGGATCGCGCGCTGCAGCGGCTGCACGCCGCGAGGCTAGCGCCCGCGGCTAGGAGGCGGATTCAAATTCGGCGAGGTTGCGCAGGTCGCGGCGCAACTCGCGGATCTCGTCGCGCAGGCGGGCGGCGTACTCGAAGCGCAGGTCCTCGGCGGCCGCGAGCATCTCCTCCTCCAGCTCGACGATCGTCTTCTCGAGCTCGGTCGGCGTCATCGCCTCGGTCTCGGCCTTCTTGCGCGCACGCTTGCGCTTCGAGGGCGACTTCGACTCCGACTGCAGGAACTCCGCGATGTCCGACACGCCCTTGACGATCGTCGCGGCGGTGATGCCGTGCTCCTCGTTGTAGGCGACCTGGATCGCGCGGCGGCGATCGGTCTCCGCCAGCGCCGCCTTCATCGCCGCGGTCTCCTTGTCGGCGTACATGATCACCGTGCCCTCGACGTTGCGCGCGGCGCGGCCGATCGTCTGGATCAGCGACGTCTCGCCGCGGAGGAAGCCCTCCTTGTCGGCGTCGAGGATCGCCACCAGCGAGACCTCGGGCAGATCGAGGCCCTCGCGCAGGAGGTTGACGCCGACGAGGATGTCGTACTCGCCGAGTCGCAGGTCGCGGATGATCTGAATGCGCTCGAGCGTGTCGATCTCCGAGTGCAGATAGCGCACGCGGAAGCCCATCTCGAGCAGGTAGTCGGTGAGGTCCTCCGACATCTTCTTCGTGAGCGTCGTGACGAGCACGCGCTCCTCCTTGTCCACGCGCACGCGGATCTCGGACATCAGGTCGTCGATCTGGTTGCGCGTGGCGCGCACGCTCACCTGGGGATCGACGATGCCGGTCGGTCGCACGATCTGCTCGACGACGCGCCCGCTGTGCGTGCGCTCGTACTCGCCGGGCGTCGCCGACACGAAGACCATCTGCGGCGTGATCGAGAGGAACTCGTCGAACGTCTGCGGGCGGTTGTCCAGCGCGCTCGGCAGCCGGAACCCGTAGTCGACGAGCGTCTGCTTGCGCGAGCGGTCGCCCTCGTACATCCCGCCGATCTGCGGCACCGTCTGGTGCGACTCGTCGAGGAAGCAGACGAAGTCGCGCGGGAAGTAGTCGATGAGGCAGTACGGGCGGTCGCCGGGACGGCGGCCGTCGAGGATCCGTGAGTAGTTCTCGATGCCGTTGCAGAAGCCCATCTCCCGCAGCATCTCCATGTCGTACTGCGTGCGCTGGCGCAGGCGATGGGACTCCAGCAGCTTGCCCTCCGCCTCGAGCTCGGCACAGCGCTCGTTGAGCTCGCGCCCGATCTCGGCGACCGCGTTCTCGACCGTGCCCTCGCGCACGTTGTAGTGCGTGGCCGGCCAGATCGCGATGTGCTCGAGGTCGTCCTGCACGAGCTCGCCCGTGAGCGGGTCGAACTCCTGCAGCCGCTCGACCTCGTCGCCGAACAGCGTCGCGCGGTAGGCGTACTGGTCGCTGTAAGCCGGGAACACCTCGAGCGACTCCCCGCGCACGCGGAACGAGCCGCGCCCGAGCGCGGTGTCGTTGCGCGTGTACTGGATCGAGACGAGCTTTCGCAGCAGCGCGTCGCGGTCCACCGTGTCGCCGCGCCGCAGCACCTGCAGGTTGTCGTCGTAGGTCTCGGGCGAGCCGAGGCCGAAGATCGCGCTGACCGAGGCGACGATGATCACGTCGCGCCGGGCGAACAGCGCCGCCGTCGCTGCATGGCGGAGGCGATCGACCTCCTCGTTGATCGCCGAGTCCTTCTCGATGTACAGGTCCTTCGACGGGACGTACGCCTCGGGCTGGTAGTAGTCGTAGTAGCTGACGAAGTACTCGACCGCGTTGTCGGGGAAGAACGTGCGGAACTCGTTGCACAGCTGCGCGGCGAGCGTCTTGTTGTGCGAGAGCACGAGCGCCGGGCGCTGCACGGCCTGGATCGTCGCCGCCATCGTCATCGTCTTGCCCGTGCCCGTGCCGCCGAGCAGCGTGAGGCCACGGTCGCCGGCGAGGATGCCCTCGGCGATTTGCTCGACCGCGCGCGGCTGATCCGCGGTCGGCGTGAACATGGGGTCGAGGCGAAACTCCGGCACTTCAGCACACGGTAGCGACGCCTCCGGACGGAATCGTTCGGCAGCGTACGATTGGCGCACCATGGCCAACGACCCACCGCCGCTGAGGGGCGAGTGGCTGCACCCGGCGGCGGGACATCACTCCTACCCGCCGCGGCGCCCGCGCTTCCCCGGGCCGCGCCGGACGTGCCCGCATTGCGGCCTGGTCTCGCAGACGAGCGCGCGCGACTGCCCGGTCTGCGGCGCCCGCTTCAACCCCAGCCGCATCGCGCGGCTGCTGCGCCTATAGCCCGAGCTCAGCGGCGTAGTTCGCGCGGTAATCCAGCTGCGCGCGCCGCACGGTCTCGACGTAGTGGCGCGTCTCGGCGAACGGGATGTCCTGGACGCGGAAGACCTCCCCACGCCCGCCGGCCTCGGTCAGCCAGCGGTCGACGTTGCCCGCGCCGGCGTTGTAGGCCGCGAGCGCGAGCGACTGATTGCCGTCGTACTTGTCGAGCATGTGGCGCAGGTAGTACGCGCCGTAGGCGATGTTGACCTGCGCCGTCGCCAGGTCCTCCGTCGTGAACTGCGTCCCGCCAGACCAGCGCGCGATGTCGCTGGCCGTCCCGGGTGTGATCTGCATCAGGCCGCGCGCACCGGCCGAGGAGACCTGGCCGTCGCGAAAGCGCGACTCCGCGTAGATGACGCCGGCGATCAGCGCGGGGTCGAGGCCCTTGTCCCCAGCCTGCTGGCGAATGATGTCCTCGTGGCGCAGCGGCAGCGTGATCTCCTTGACCGCCGTGTGGAAGACCGGCGCGATCGCGAGGAAGCCCAGCAGCGCCGCAAGCGCGATGCCCACGAGCAGGAACAGGCGCCGCCGGCGGACCGCGGCACGCCTACGCTGCGCGGTCATGCGGCGCGGAGCTGTGGCGGTGCGGGCGGTCATCGATCGAGCTTCTCAAGGACTACGGACAACGAACGCTCGAGATCCTCGAACGTTCCGGAGTTTGCGATCACATACGTCGCGCGGGCGGCCTTTTCCTCCTGCGTCAGTTGGCGTGCTGCCCGCTCGTCGACGGCTTCGTGGCCGCGCGCTGCGGCACGGGCGGCGCGTACCTCCTCGTCGGCGATTACCGCGATCGTCGCGTCGTAGGCGCCGTCCATCCCGGCCTCGAACAACAGCGGCGTCTCGACGACCGCCGCCCGCGGCTGCGGGTCGGCCGTCATCGCCGATTCGCGGAACGCGACGACCTTCTCGGCGACGAGCGGCCAGAGCAGGCCCTCGAGCCAGGCGCGGTCGCCGGGTTCGGCGAACGCGTGCCGGGCGATCGCCGCGCGGTCGACGTGCCCGTTCTGCAGCACCTCGGGCCCCCAGCGCTCGACGACTGCGTCGCGAACGCGCGCGTCGTCGGCGTAGAGCTCGTGGACGACCGCGTCGGTCGACAGCGTCACCGCGCCGAGCCGCTGAAGCGCGGCTAGCGCGGTGGACTTGCCCGCGCCCAGCCCACCGGTGAGACCGACGAACGGGACGCGGGAGGTCACTCAGCCTCGGGCGTGGGCTCCTCGGCCACCGGCTCCTCAGTGGGAGCTTCGGGCTCGGCGGGAGCCTCGTCGGCCTCGGGCGCAGCCTCGGCCTCGGGGGCGGCGGCGGCCTCGGGCTCGGCGGGAGCCTCGGCCTCCGGCGCCTCTTCTGCGGGTGCCTCCTCGGTCGCGACCTCGGCAGCGGGAGCCTCGGGCCTCGGCGGGAGCCTCGGGCTCGGCGGGAGCGTCGGCCTCGGCGGGAGCCTCCGCCTCGACGGGAGCGTCGGCCTCGGCGGCCGGTGCCTCCGCGTCCGCGTCCGCGGCAACCTCGACCGTCGGCTCGGGCAGCGGCGGCGCCTCCTCGGCGGCACCCGGCGCGAAGACGTCGTCGCTCAGACCCAGGTCCGGGACGGCCTCGAGGTCGGCGGGCGTGATCGGCTCACCGGTCGCCTCGTCGATGATCGCGCGACGCGGCAGGATCTGCCCGTCGACGCGCTTGACCGACAGCGACAGGCGGCGACGCTCGGAGTCGATCTCGAGGATCCGCACGCGTACGTTGTCGCCCGGCTGGACGACCTCGCGCGGGTTTTCGACGTGGTGGTTGGCCAGCTCGGAGATGTGCACGAGGCCCTCGACGCCGTCGAGGATCTCGACGAACGCGCCGAACGTGACGACCTTCGTGACCGCACCCTCGAGCTCGTCGCCGACACGGTAGGTGTCGACCACGCGCTGCCACGGGTCCTCCTGGGTCTGCTTGAGACCCAGCGAGATGCGCTGGCGGTCACGGTCGATGTCGAGCACCTTGACCGCGACGGTGTCGCCGATGTTGAGGATCTCCGACGGGTGGTTGACGTGCGACCACGACAGCTCGGAGATGTGGATCAGGCCGTCGATGCCGTTGAGGTCCACGAACGCGCCGAAGTCGACGATGTTCGAGATCTGGCCCTCGACGACGAGACCCGGCTGCAGACGGTCCAGGATCTCCTGGCGCTGCTCCTTGCGCTCCTCCTCGAGCACCGCGCGCCGCGACAGCACGACGTTGTTGCGCTGGCGGTTGAGCTCGATGACCTTGCACTCGATCGTCTGGCCCTGGAACTCGTCGAGGTTCGGGACGCGCCGGATGTCGACGAGCGACGCGGGCAGGAAGCCACGCACGCCGAGGTCGATGATGAGGCCGCCCTTGACGACCTCGATGACGATGCCCTCGACGATGTCGCCGGACTCCGCTGCTGCCTCGATGCGCCGCCACGCCTTCTCGAAGCGGGCGCGCTTCTTGGACATGATGAGGCGGCCGTCCTGGTCCTCCTTCGTGAGGACAAGGGCATCCACCTCCTCGCCCATCTCGACCTCGTCATTCGGGTCGACGTTCTTGCGGATGGAAAGCTCGTTGGAGGGGATGACCCCCTCGCTCTTGTAGCCGATGTCGACGAGGACCTCGTCGTTGTCGATGCGCACGACACGGCCGGTGACGACCTCGCCTTCTTCGAAGACGGTGAAGGTGGCGTCGTAGTTGGGGACGATCTGCCCGTCGATCTCGAGCAGCAGGCCGTCTGAGCCCTCGACGACCTTGGCTTCAGTCGTAGGTGGAATGGTCTGGGTCATGGACGGGAGAGGGTAGCGCGATCAAGGGGTCTGACGCCCCGTCCTCATCGCGTAGACCGCCCCTCTGACCCGCGCGAACAGCGTCGCGGCGGCGGCGTCGAGCTCCACCTCGCGGACCTCCTTGGCAAACGGCACGCCGGCGCCGGCCACCGGCAGGCCGCTGGCGGGATCGAGGGGGTGCTCGAGCACGGCCCGCTCGCGCGCGACGTACACGGCGGTCGGAGCGGCCGCCATCGCGTAGCGCGCGCCGCATCCCCGCGAACAGACCGAGACCGTCTCGGGCCGCGCGGTCATCGCGCCGTCGGGGGCAAGCGTGGCGGTGCGCAGCGCCTCGCCGTCGACGAAGTAGACGTGGCGGCCGTCGCGGCCGATCGCGACGGCGTCCTGGTAGGCCTCGCAGCGGTCGCGGACCGTCCCCAGGAGGTTGCACGACACGTTCGTGAATCGCCCGGTCGCGGGGTCCACGCGCGCGCCCGCGAGCGTGCCGGCGTCGTCGAGGAAGTACGCAAACCGCGAGTCGGCCGTGAAGCTGTAGTCGCCGTGATGGTTCTGCTGGTGCGGGTCGAAGCGAAAGCCCTCGGCCGTCAGCAACGACGGCGAGACCGGCGTGAGCAGCCCGGTCGTCACGCTGCGGTGAAACGGGACGCCGCTGACGTAGAGGAAGCGGCCGTCGGGCGTGACGTTGACGGTGTCCACCGGCCGCAGCGCGCGCGAAAGGAAGCGGCAGTTCTCGCGCGAGCGCTGTCGGACCGGCCTGCCGCGCAGGCAGCCGTCGCGGCCCGCGAGCTGGCGGATCGTCCCGCTGGCGGGATCACGCTTGAAGATCGCGACGCCCATGCTGTTGTCAGAGGCGACGTAGACGAAGCGGCCGTCCGGGGCGACGACGACGTCGCGCGCCATGTCCATTCCGCGAACGCGCGCGCAGCCGCCACGCCCGGCGGCGTTCGCGCAGCCGGCGCGCCCGGGTACGCGGCTCAACCGCCCGCTGGCCGCGTCGTAGGCGATCGCGACGAGCGTCGAGTTGCGTTGGCGCCGTCCCTTGACCTTGTTCGCGTAGCCGCTCTCGACGTAGTACGCGTGGCGGCCGTCGGGCGCGACCGCCAACTCAGCCGAGTACAGACCCATCAGGTAGCTGTTGGTCGTGTACTTGAAGCTCGGCGCGAGCGACGAGCAGCCAGGCGCGCCGAGGCAGCCGCCCGCAGCGGGCGGCGCCAGCGCGCTTGCCGGCGCGGCGAGCCAGAGCGCGACTGCGCAGGAGATCGAGGCGATGAGCGTCCGCATGTCGCGATTGGATCACGGCCTCCCGCGTCCGTGGGTCTCAACGAGGTGTCGGATGGCTCCGACGTACACTGCTCGCGATGCCAGTCCGGGCCACCAAACGCGGCGATGAGCGCACGCCGCTGAGCGGGGATTTCGACGTTGTGATCTGCGGCGCGAGCTTCGCCGGCCTCGCCGTCGCGCGCGAGTTGCAGGGCTCCGGCGCCGACGTGCTGCTGATCGACCGCTACGAGATCGGCGAGCGTCAGACCTCGGCGTGTGCGGCGCCGACGCTGTGGCTCGAGGCGCTCGGCCTGCAGGACAGCATCAAGCAGACCTTCGAGGAGCTGGTGATCAACCGCGCGCAGGCGCATGGTGGGCCGCGCCGCATGAAGCAGTACCGCTGGAAGCTGCCGTGGTCGTTCTCGACGTTCGACTACCGCAAGCTCTGCGCGCTGCTCAAGGAGCAATCGCCCGACGTGCCGTTCGAGACCGCGAAGGTCGACGGCCGCACCGGCTTCACGGTCCACACCGACCGCGGTGACCTCTCCGCGCCGCTGATCGTCGACGCGCTCGGCTGGCGCCGCGTGCTGTCCAACGACACGGCGATCCAGCCGCCGAACGCGCGCCTCTCGCGCGGCCTGGAGGTCCACCCTGGCGGCGCCGGCGAGGACCTCGAGATCTGGCTCGACGCGAAGTACGTGCGCCCGGGCTACTCGTGGTCGTTCCCGGCCGACGACGAGGTCCGCGTCGGCGTCGGCTCCTTCGACCCGCGCCTGCACGTCAAGCGCCCGACGCTCGACCTGTGCGAGGACGAGGGTCGTCCCGCCGACGGCTGGCAGGGCAACTGGATCCCGCACAAGCTGCGCCCGGCCGTCGAGGACGAGGTCTTCTTCACCGGCGACAGCGCCGGGCACTGCCTGCCGACGACCGCGGAGGGCATCCGCACGGCGCTCTACTTCGGCCTCGCGTGCGGGCGCGAGCTGCGGGACGTCGTCGACGGCCGCCAGTCACGGCGGCAGGCGCTCGGTCGCTACGGCTCGTTCTCCGCCGACCACAAGTGGGCGTTCGACTGGATGCTGCGCGTGCAGACGATCGTCTCCGGCGTGATGACATGGCCGCTGATGGACACCGCGCTGGACGTGATGGACCGCCAGCGCTTCATCGACTGGGCGTTCACGCACTACCTCGAGATCGCGCCGCCGCCTGAGATTCGCCCTGCGGCGGCCGCGTAGTCTGCCGGCCGCCGCTGGGCTCCCTCTCCCCGAGGCTTAAGCGCCCAGCACCACGAAGTAGAACGTGAGCAGGGCCACGAGGAGGATGCCTGCGATCCAGGTCGGCTCGTCCAGATGTTTGAGCACGTTGTCGCCTCCTCGGTTGGAGTTTGTGACGTTTGAAGCGTACTACTCGCGGACGACGAGGTAGACGCCGACGGACAGGAAGACGACGCCGGCCATCTTCGAGGCGTTGATCGGGTCCTTCGCGACGCCGAGCCAGCCGAACTGATCGACCACGATCGACACCGTCAGCTGCCCCGCGATGGTCGCGGCGGTGACGCCGCCGGCTCCGAGGTGGCGGACAGTGACGAGCACGCTCGTGACGTAGATCGCGCCGAGCAGCCCGCCGGTCAGGTAGTACCACGAGAGGTGGCGCGCCTCGGACATGTCACCGAAGCCGCCGCCGACCGTCGCGACGATCGCGGCCAGGGCGATCGTGCCGACGAGGAAGTTCAGGAGCGAGCCGGGGAACGTCCCGACGCTCTTGCCGAGCACGGAGTTGATCGGCGCCTGCAACGCGATGAGCCCACCTCCGGCCGTCGTCAGCGCGACCGCGGCGCCGCGGTCCATCTACTTCGCCTCCAGCCAGGTCTTGCCGGCGCCGACGTCGACGGCCAGCGGCGGCTCGTGCGTCCAGACGGCGGTCATCTCGCGCGCGGCGAGCTCGCGCACGGTGTCGACCTCGGCCTCGGGCACCTCGAACAGCAGCTCGTCGTGGACGGTGAGGACCATGCGCGCCGCCATCCCCTCCAGCGCGCGCGCGACGCCGATCATCGCGAGCTTGAGGATGTCCGCGGCGGTCCCTTGCACCACCGTGTTGACGGCGAGCCGCTCGCCGAGCGTGCGCACCTGGTAGTTGCGCGCCCGCAGCTCGGGGATCTGACGACGGCGTCCGTAGAGCGTCGTGACGTAGCCCTGCTCCTTGGCCTGCTCGATCGTCGACGTCATGAACGCGTGGACGTCGGCGAAGCGCTCGAGGTAGGCGTCGATGAACGCCTTGGCCTCTTCCCGCTCGATGTTCAGGCGGTCCGCGAGGCCGTAGTCGCTGAGCCCGTAGACGATCCCGTAGTTGATCATCTTCGCCTTCGAGCGATCCATCGGCGTCAGCTCGTCCGGTGCCTTGTCGAACACCTGCGAAGCGGTCGCGGTGTGGACGTCCTCGCCGCGCAGGAAGATCTCCTTGAGCACGTCCTCCCCGGCGGCGTGGGCGAGGATCCGCAGCTCCACCTGCGAGTAGTCCGCGCTGACGAGCAGCTTGCCGTCGGCGGCCTCGAAGCAGCCGCGGATCTCGCGCCCGAGGTCGGTGCGAACGGGGACGTTCTGCATGTTCGGGTTGGTCGACGACAGCCGCCCCGTCTGCGCGACGGCCTGCAGGAACGTCGTGTGGATGCGCCCCTCCGCGTCGCGCTGCTGCGGCAGCGTGTCGAGGTAGGTCTTCGAGAGCTGGTTGAGCTCACGCCAGCGCTCGATCTTCGGGATCACCGGGTGCTCGTGGCGGATCGACTGCAGCACGCGCGCGTCGGTGGAGAAGCCGGTCTTGCCGCGGCGCTTGCGCGACAGCCCGAGCTTCTCGAAGAGGACCTGCCCGAGCTGCTGCGGGGAGCCGAGCACGAACTCCTCCCCCGCGAGCTCCCAGACCTCGCGCTCGAGCGTCGCGATCTCGTCGTCGACGCGGTGCTTGATCGTGGTGAGGCGCTCGGCGTTGAGCAGCACGCCGTCGCGCTCCATCTCGCGCAGGATGTCGACGAGCGGCAGCTCGACCTCGTCCATCAGCTGCTGCAGGCCGCGGTCGGCGAGCTGCTCGCGCTGCCAGTCGGCCAGCGCCTTGACGAGCACCGCGTCGGCGCCCGCGCGGTCGGACACGCTGGTGCCGAAGCCGCGCTCCTCCCACAGCTCGCGGAACGGGTAGCCGCGGCGTGCGGGCTCGAGCAGGTAGGCGCCGAGCATCGTGTCGTGGACGAGCTTGCGCGGGACGTCGCCGAGCGACTTCGCGTCGTGCGCGACGGCTGCGCGCTCGCCGACCGCGGCGACCACCGCCTCGGGGCTGTCGGCAGGACCGATCAGGACGTTGTCGCCGTAGGCGGCGCCGAAGCGCGGTTGCGGGTCCTCGGCGAAGAGCTCGCCCTCGGGCGCTTCGGGGACGACGACAGCCACCGCGACCTCGACGTCTGCCGGCAGCGCCGCGAGATCGGCGACGGTGCCCTCGCGCACGCGCGCCTTGACGGTGCTGGCCGTGACCGCGGCGGGTGCGGCGGCCTCCTCCTCGCCGAAGATCTCCTCCAGGCGCGCGAGCGGCGCGCGCAGCTCGAACTCGCGGAAGACGTCGCGCAGGCGCGAGCGGTCGGGCTCGTGGCCGACCTCCGAGCCGGGGTCGACGTCCGGGGTCGGGATGTCACGCTGGATCGTCGCGAGCTGCTTGGAGATACGCGCGTCGTCGGCGTGGTTGGTGAGGTTCTCCTTGCGCTTGGCGCCCGAGATCTGGTCGACGGACGCGAGCACGGTCTCGAGGTCGCCGAACTGCTGCAGCAGCTGCGCGGCGGTCTTGTCGCCGATGCCCGGGACGCCAGGGATGTTGTCCGACGTGTCGCCCTTCAGGCCGTAGAAGTCGGGGATCAGCTCGGGCGCGATCCCGTAGCGGTCGATCACGGCGTCGCGGTCGTAGAGCTTGGTGTCGGTGATCCCGCGGCCGGTTGCCATCACCGTGACGAGGCCGTCGTCGTCGATCAGCTGGAAGGCGTCGCGGTCGCCGGTGACGATCGTCGTCGGGATCTTCTGCTCGCGCGCGCGCTGGGCGATCGAGGCGATCACGTCGTCGGCCTCGTAGCCGTCGACCTTGGCGTTCTTGTAGCCGAACGCCTCGACGAGCGGCTCGAGGTGGGGCCACTGCTCCTTGAGCAGGTCCGGGCGCGAGGTGCGGTTGGCCTTGTAGTCGGCGGAGACCTCCTTGCGCCCCGAGGAGCCGGCGTCCCAGACGACGATCGTCGGCTTGGAGCCGTGCTCGGTCAGAAGCTTGACGAGCATCGAGGCGAAGCCGAAGATCGCGTTGGTCGGCACGCCGGTGGACGTTGCGATCGACTCCGGCAGCGCGAAGAACGCGCGGTACGCCAGCGAGTTGCCGTCGATCAGGTACAGCTCCTCTGCCATCAGCGTGCCTGCAGCGCGTCCATGCCGACCGCGGCTGCCAGCACGAGGCGACGGTCGAGCACGCGCTCGGTGTCGGCGGTGAGGTCGATGTCGTAGACGTCGCGCCACTTCCAGCGGCGGCGGCTGTTCGTCGCGATCACCTGGTCGCCGCGGATGAAATCGAAGTGGTACGGAATCGGCAGCCAGTCGGCGAAGTCGCCGACGTACGGGATCAGCCCGACGGCGCGACGGAACAGCGCGATCGGGAGGCTGCGCTCGCGCACCCTGCAGACCTCGTTGCCGGCCGGGTCGAAGAGCTGGTAGGTCGAGCGCAGCAGCGACTGGCCGAAGACCTTCTGGATCTGGCCGATCGGCGTGCCGTCGGCGCTGGTGATGTCGTAGGTCGCGCGCGGGTCGAACGCCTGGCGCGCGAGGATCCGCCACAGCTCGGTGGTCTTGGACTCGTCGGCGAAGAAGCGGATGTCCTCTTTGAACTTGAAGCGCTTCTGCTCGACGAAGCAGAACGGCGCCTCCTCGTCGGAGGTCGCGAACTCGTACTGGTTGATGACGAGCTTCACGCGCTGGCGCAGCACGAAGTGGTCGTGCGCGTTGACGTCGATCGTCATGCCGCCACCGCGTAGCTGACGCCGGTGAGCTGCTCGGAGATCTCCCACAGGCGCTTGGCGTCGTCCTCGTCGCGGGCGCGTTCGGAGCAGCCGACGAGGTGCGGGTGGCCGCGCTGCTCGCCGAGGCCGTCGGGGCCGACGTAGGAGCCGCCGGGGATGTCCTCGGTGGCCGCATAGAGCGTCGGCAGCGCGCCCATCTCCTGGCTCTGGGCGACGATCTTGTTGAAGACCCACATGACGTGGTCCTGGATCGACTCCGTGTGCGACTGGAGGTTCGTCGCCGCGTAGCCGGGGTGTGCGGCGGTGGCGGTGAGGCGGTCGCCGAGGCGGCGGTTGAGCTCGAACGTGAACAGCAGGTTGGCGAGCTTGCTCTGCCCGTAGGCGGCCCAGCGGTGGTACTTGCGCTCGGACTGCAGGTCGTCGAAGTTCATCCGCCCGATGCGGTGGGCGCCGCTGGAGACATTGGTCACGCGCGGGTTGTCAGCAGCGAACAGGCGGTCCAGCAGGAGGCCGGTCAGCGCGAAGTGGCCGAGGTGGTTGGTGCCGATCTGCAGCTCGAAGCCCTGCTTCGTGCGCTTCAGCGGCGGCGCCATGACGCCGGCGTTGTTGATCAGCGTGTCCAGCGGGCCGTCGACCGTGGCGGCGAACGCCTTGACGGAGTCGAGGTCTGACAGGTCCAGCGCGCGGACTTCGGTCTCGCCGGTCATCTCCGCGGCGGCCGCCTCGCCCTTGGCGGTGTCGCGGCACGCGAGGATCACATGCGCGCCCGCCCGCGCGAGCTCCGCGGCGGCGACCTTGCCGATGCCGCTGTTGGCGCCCGTGACGACGATCGTCTTGCCGGTCTGCGGCTGAAGGTCGGCAGCGGTCCACTTGGCCATGGGCAGGACTCTATGGCGCGCGCCCCTTCCATATGCTGCCGGGCCGTGCCGAGCACACCGTCTGCCCAGTACTCCCTGACGATCAGGGTCGAGATCGCGCACAAGCCCGGGATGCTCGGGCAGGTAGCGGGCGCGATCGGCAAGGCCGGCGGCATCATCGGCGCGGTCGACCTCGTGGAGGTCGTCGACGAGAAGATCCTGCGCGACATCACCGTCGACGCCGCCGACCTCACGCACTGGGACGCGATCATCGCGGCGATCGACGAGCTCGACGGTGCGCGTGTCGTCGACACGACGGACCGCACGTTCCTGCTGCATGTCGGCGGCAAGATCGAGCAGCGCAACAAGTCGCCGCTGAGGACGCGCGACGACCTCTCGATGGCCTACACGCCCGGTGTCGCGCGCGTCTGCCGCGCGATCGCCGAGGATCGCGACAAGGCGTTTCAGTACACGATCAAGCGCAACACCGTTGCCGTTGTCTCCGACGGCACAGCGGTGCTCGGGCTCGGGGACATCGGGCCGGAGGCAGCGATGCCCGTGATGGAGGGCAAGGCGATGCTCTTCAAGGAGTTCGCCCAGGTCGACGCGTTCCCGATCTGCCTGAACACGAAGGATCCCGAGGAGATCATCGAGACCGTCAAGCGGATCTCTCCTGGCTTCGGCGGGATCAACCTCGAGGACATCTCCGCCCCGCGCTGCTTCGAGATCGAGGACCGGCTGAAGGCCGAGCTCGACATCCCCGTCTTCCACGACGACCAGCACGGGACCGCCGTGGTCGTGCTGGCCGCGCTGCTGAACGCCTGCAAGCTGACGGGCCGCGACCTGATGGACCTGCAGGTGCTCGTCACCGGGCTGGGTGCGGCGGGCGTCGCGGTGTCGAAGATCCTGATGGCGGCGGGCGTGCGCAACATCATCGGCGCCGACTCGCAGGGCCTGCTGTCGACCTCGCGCGCCGACTACGAGGACGGGTCGATGAACGCGATGAAGCGCTGGTACGCGGAGTCGACGAACCCCGACAAGATCAGCGGCTCGCCGGTGAACGCGCTCGACGGCTGCGACCTCTTCATCGGGCTCTCGGGCGCGCGGATCTTCCCCGCCGAGGCGCTGGAGGCGATGAACGACGACGCGATGGTGTTCGCGATGGCGAACCCCAACCCGGAGGTCGCGCCCGAGGAGGCCGCCCCGTACGCGCGCATCATCGCGACCGGGCGCTCGGACTACCCGAACCAGATCAACAACGTGCTCTGCTTCCCGGGGATCTTCCGCGGCGCGCTGGACGTGCGTGCGCGAGCGATCACGGAGGAGATGAAGATGGCGGCAGCGCGCGCGATCGCCCGCATCGTCACCGACATCGAGCTGCGCGAGGACTACATCATCCCCTCGGTCTTCAACCGCGACGTCGCACCGGCGGTGGCTGATGCGGTGGCTGGTGAGGCACGGGCGTCCGGCGAGGCTCTGGCAGACGCCGGTGCGATCGGCTACGCCGCGGCTGACACCGAGCGGCTGCGCACGACGTAGTTGTGACAAACGCCCCGCTCGCACGTTGTACCTCCATGCGAGCGAGGTACGGTTGGGCGATGAGGAGTCGCGTGGCAGGGTTGCTGGCGCTGGTGGTGGGCGTTGGCGCGGCGGTTCCCGCGCAGGCCCAGACCAAGCTGCCGGCGTTCGACTCGTGCCGCGCGCTCGTGAAGTTCGCGAAGGCCGGCGCGCAGCGCACCAACGGCCGGCCCGGTGTGCCGCCGCGCGCGGTCGGGCCGCCACCACCAGCGCTCGTGACGCCGTCGATCGCGCCGCAGACCGCGATGCCGGTGGCCGCCAACCAGGAAGCCTCTGCGGGCCGCGACAGCAGCGCGTTCTCGACGACGAACAACCAAGAGGTCGACGTCGACGAGCCGGACCTCGTCAAGACCGACGGCAAGTTCGTCTACGCCGTCGCCGACAGCGCCCTGCGCATCGTCGACGTCAGCGGCACGCCGAAGGTCGTCAGCACGCTGAAGCTCGACGGCGCCGCACACCAGCTGCTGCTGCGCAACGACACGCTGCTCGTCATCGCGACGCAGAGCAGCTACTACCGGCCGATGGAGCCGGCGGCGGACATCGCGATCGCGCCCTACCCCGGGGCCGGCAAGACGATCGTCACCGAGCTCTCGGTGGCCGACCGCACGAAGCCGACGGTGAAGCGCACGATGACGATCGAGGGCGACTACGTCGACGCCCGCCAGAACGGCGGCACCGCGCGGATCGTCATCGACAGCGCGCCCGACGCGATCCAGCCCGCGCAGATAAGCAAGGCCAAGACCGCCACGTTCCTCGGCGGCACGGTGCTGCGCAGCAAGGTCTCGGGCAAGACCTACCGCCGCCAGCTCGTCAAGTGCAACCAGGTCCGCCACCCGCGTGCGTTCAGCGGTCTCGACGTGCTGACGATCATGACCGTCGATCTCGACAAGGGCATGTACTCGCTGGACCGCGACGGCCTGATGGCCGGCGCGCAGGTGGTCTACGGCTCGGCCAACAGCCTCTACGTCGCCAGCCAGCGCTACTCGCGCAGCGACAACGCGTCGCGCACCGAGATCCATCGCTTCAGCGTCGCCGACTCCGAGAAGACGGTGTACCGGGCGTCGGGCAGCGTTCCCGGCTCGGCGCTGAACCAGTACGCCTTCTCGGAGTACAAGGGCGACCTGCGCGTCGCCACGACCGAGGATCCGCAGGAGGGCACGCACAGCGCCATCAGCGTGCTGCGCCAGGACGGCACGCAGCTCAAGTCGATCGGCCGCCTGTCGGGCCTTGGCAAGACCGAGCGCATCTATGCCGTGCGCTTCATCGAGGACCGCGGCTACGTCGTCACCTTCCGACAGACCGACCCGCTGTTCGTGGTCGACCTGTCCAAGCCGACCGAGCCGCGGTTGCGCGGCGAGCTGGAGATCCCCGGCTACTCGGCCTACCTGCATCCCGTCGGCGGCGACCGCCTGCTCGGCATCGGACAAGAGGCGACCGCGGAGGGCCGCATCACCGGCGCGCAGGCATCGCTGTTCGACGTCTCCGACCCCGCGAAGCCGACGCGCGTGGCGCAGCTGAAGTACGGCGGCGGTCGCTTCGGCGCCGAGGACGACCCGCATGCGTTCCTCTACTGGTCGCCGACGAAGCTCGCGGTGCTGCCGCTGACGATCTACAACGCGCAGGACGGCTTCGGCGGAGCCGTCGGGCTGCGCGTCGGGTCCGGGCTCACCGAGGTCGGCCGCACCGAGCACCCGACGCCGGACAAGTCGCTGGCGCCGGCGGTCTCGCGCGCGCTCGTGATCGGTGAGCGCGTCTACACGCTGTCCTACGCCGGTTTGGGCATCACGCGGCTGGACAACCTCGGACCCGTGGGCTACGTCGCGTTCGGGAAGCCGTGAAGGTCGGAATCACCGGCTCCAGCGGGCTGATCGGCTCGCGGCTGGTGGAGGCGCTCGACGCCACTGCTCTGCCGCGCGAGCCGACGGCGGCGGATGTGTCGGGCCTCGACGCCGTTGTCCATCTCGCAGGCGAGCCGGTTGCGCAGCGGTGGACACCTGCTTCTAAGAAGGAGATCGAACGCTCGCGGGTGGAAGGGACGCGTGCGGTTGTCTCGGCGATGTCGCCGTCTCAGGTGCTCGTCTGTGCCTCTGCCGTCGGGTACTACGGTCCGCGTGGCGACGAGCGCGTGACCGAAGCTGACCCTCCGGGCTCTGACTTCCTGGCTTCCGTCTGCGTCGAGTGGGAGCGAGAGGCTGCGGCACACGCGGGCCGTACCGTGTCGATTCGCACCGGTGTGGTCCTCGATGCTGCCGGCGGCGCCTTGAAGAAGATGCTCTTGCCGTTCCGGCTGGGAATCGGCGGGCCGGTGGCGGGCGGTAAGCAGTGGATGCCGTGGATCCACGTCGACGATCTGGTGGGCATCTATCTGCGCGCGTTGGACGACTCCTCATGGAGTGGTCCGTTCAATGCCTCTGCGCCGGAGCCCGTCACCAACCGCGAGTTCTCCAAGCAGCTTGGTCGGGCGCTGAAGCGCCCGGCGTTCGCGCCGGTCCCGGGTCTCGCGTTGCGCGTGATGTACGGCGAGATGGCCGAGATCGTCACCACCGGCCAGCGCGCCGTGCCCGAGCGCGCGCTTGCCGGCGGCTACGAGTTCAAGCAGCCGGATCTGGCGCAGGCTCTGCGGCGCGCGCTGGCGTGACGCCGGCCGCGGCGTAGGCGTCGGCCTGGTCCAGCGTCTCCGCCGCAAGCAGCGCGCGCGTCAGCGACTCGAGCTGCTCGCGGTGCTCGTTGAGCAGCAGCGTGACGTCGTGATGGGCGGCATCCACGATCCGCCGCACCTCGGCGTCGATCAGCTCCTGTGTCGCCTGCGAAACGCCCTCGGCGCCGGGCAGCAGCGCGTTCTGCGGCTCGGCGCCGTCGACGGCAACCGGGCCGATCGCGTCGCTCATGCCCCAGCGCGTGACCATGCCGCGCGCGATCCGCGTGAGCTGCTGGATGTCGGACTCTGCACCGGTCGTGATGTCGCCGTAGACGACCTCCTCGGCGACGCGCCCGCCCAGGGACACGAGGATCTTCCCCCTCAGGTCCTGCTCCGAGTAGTTGAAGCGATCGGAGTCCGGCGCGCTCAGCGTCACGCCGAGCGCCATGCCGCGCGGGATGATCGAGACCTTGCGCACCGGGTCGGCCCCCGGCGTGAGCATGCCGACGAGCGCGTGGCCGGACTCGTGGTACGCGGTGCGCTCGCGGTCGGCGCTGGACATCACGACCTTGCGCTCGGCGCCGAGCACGACCTTCTCGAGCGCGTCGGTGAAGTCCTCGAGCGCGACGCGCCCGTGCTCGCGCTTGGCGGCGAGCAGCGCAGCCTCGTTGACGAGGTTGGCGAGATCGGCGCCGACCATGCCCGGCGTGCTCGAGGCGATCTGCGCGAGGTTGACGTCGTCGCCCAGCGGCACCGAGCGCGTGTGGACCTCGAGGATCTTCTCGCGCCCGACCTTGTCCGGCGCCTGGACGTAGACGCGGCGGTCGAAGCGGCCGGGGCGCAGCAGCGCCGAGTCGAGGATCTCGGGGCGGTTCGTCGCGGCAAGCACGATCACGCCGATCGACGGGTCGAAGCCGTCCATCTCGGTGAGGATCTGGTTGAGCGTCTGCTCGCGCTCGTCGTGGCCGCCAAGCCCGGAGCCGCCGCCGCGCGCGCGGCCGATCGCGTCGAGCTCGTCGATGAAGATGATCGCGGGCGCGGCCTTCTTGGCCTCCTCGAAGAGATCGCGCACGCGGCTGGCGCCGACGCCGACGATCATCTCGATGAACTCGCTGGCACTGGCGCTGAAGAACGGCACGCGTGCCTCGCCGGCCATCGCGCGCGCAAGCAGCGTCTTGCCGGTGCCGGGCTGGCCGGCCAGCAGCACGCCCTTGGGGATGCGCGCGCCGAGCTTGAGGTACTTGCTCGGGTCGCGCAGGAAGTCGACGACCTCCTTGAGCTCGTCCTCGGCCTCGTCGATGCCGGCGACGTCGTCGAAGGTGGTGCGCGTGGTCTCGGCCTCGACGCGCTTGGCGCGGCTGCGGCCGAGGCCGCCGATGCCGCCCATCCCGCCGGACGCGGCGGCGGCGCGGCGGGCGATCCAGACGAAGACGCCGATCAGCAGCAGCGTCGGCAGGAGCGCGAGCAGCAGGTTGCCGATGAACGAGCGGCCGGTGTCGACCGGCTCGGCGTTGACCTCGACGCCGTTGTCCTGCAGCAGCTTGGAGAGCTGGTCGTCGTTGGCGAACTCCGGCACCTGGGTGCGGAACTTCTCGGTCTTCTTGGCTTCGCCGGGCGGGTCGACCTCGCGCTTGAACTCGCCCGAGACCTCGTCGCCGCGCGAGGAGATCTTGTCGACGTTGCCCTTCGTGACTTGGTCGAGGAACGTCGGCGTGTAGCTGATGCGCTCGGGGCGGTCGCCGCCCGGCAGCAGTGCCGCCACGAAGTAGTTGAGGACCAGCAGCGCGAGCAGGAACGCGCCGAAGCGCCGCCAGCTCATCCCGGTCGGGGTCTTCGGCGCCTGCGGCGGGGCGCCGCGGCCGTCGGGCGCTGGGTCGACGCGCCACGGTGGCTCCTTGGGCGGAGGCGGCGGCTGCGGGGCGCGTGTTTCTTCAGGCACGGTCGATTGAGCGTAGCGTCGCGAGTCGGACCAACAGCGCCGGCTCGGCAAAGAGGGCATCGGAGCTGATGCGCCGGACGGTGTTGCCCGCTTGCTCCCAGGTTGCGGTCTTGTGGGCGTCTTCGTCGGTGAGGACGTGGTAGCCCGGGCCGTCGATTTCGATGATGTAGCCCGGCCAGGAGAGGTCGGCTTCTCTGCCGGCTACGAGGGCGTTCACTTGCGGTAGCTCGATGCCCGCGTCGTCGAGCACCTCCATCGCAAACGCCTCCGCATCGGACCGGCACCGCTCCAACCCGAGTCGCTGATACCGGGACACCAGCGCATTGAGGGCGGGAGTGCCCCGGCGCCCCTTGCTGTCGGCCAGCGTCTGCAGCAACGCCGCCGTGCTTGTCTTGCGTTGGCGCAGCGCTTCTCTCACCAGCTTCCTCTGCGCTCTTTCTTTGAGATTTGGCCAGTTGTCGATGATCGTGCGCTCTGGGGTTGTCACCCAGTAGCCGTGTGGGTTCGTGGCGTTGCCGCCGAGGGTCTGGGAGTAGTGGATTCTGAGCAGGCCGATCTGCTGCGGCCCGCGGCACCCCGGTCGTGTGACTGCATCGAACGCGCCGCGGTGCTCCCGGATCCCGTGATAGGCCGCCGCGCTGAAGTGGCTCAGCACGCTGCGCGGCGTGGTCAGCGTGGCGGCCCGCCAGCGCTGCTGCCGCGTCGGCTCGCCGTAGCTCGCCAGCCACACGCCGTTGTGCATTTCCGTCCACTCCCGCACCAGCCCGCGCGCCCACCCGACGGAGATCCCGAGTGCCCGAAGCTGCCGCCAGGCGACGACTGAATCCTGCTGCGACAGCAATCGTCTGAGGTGAACGTCCATCTAGTGTCAATAGCGAGCACTAGATGGACGTTCGCCCCCCTGCGGGGCTAAGTTGGCGCGTTCGCGCGCGCCTGCACGCGCTCGCCGCCCGGGAAGCGGACCACGGAGTACGTGTCCAGCGACGTGTCCCCCGTCGCCGCGATCGAGTAGCGGCCGAGCACCGAGTTGCGGTCGCGCAGCGCGAAAAACTCGCGGATGACCACCGCGCGCTGGTTGGCGCGGTTGCCCGCGCTCTGCAGCGCGCGCAGCACGGCGCGCATCGCCTCGTAGCCGTAGATCGCGTAGGGCTCGGGCGCGCTGCGGTAGCGCTCGCGGTAGGCGCGGTCGAAGGAGCGCGTGCGGCGCGACGGCATCAGCGCGAGGCTCGTGATCGTCAGCTGGCGACGGACCGACGCCGAGAGCGCCTTCGTGAACGTGCCGTCGTCCAGCGCGTCCGGCGCGAAGATCTTGGCGCTGGGCGCGGCCTGGTGCAGCGCGGTCAGCAGCGGGCCGGTGTTCACGGTCAGCGAGACGCCCGCGAAGATGCACGCGGCGCCCGACTTCGTGATGCGCTCGGTGACGTCGTCGAACTTCTCCTGCCCGTTGAGCAGCGAGATCTCGCCCGCGACCTTGATGCCGGTGCCCTCGAGCGCGCTCTCGACCGCGTAGGAGATCCCGCGGCCGTAGACGTCGCGGTCGGCGACGACGAAGACCTGCGTGCAGCCGGCGTCCTGCAGCAGGCGCACCTGCACGCGCGCCTGGCGGTAGTCCGGGGGCACGACGCGCGCGAACGTGCGCGTGCCGGACGGGTAGTACTTCTCGGGCTCGCCCTTGTCTGCGGCTTCAGTGGTCGTCAGCCCCGAGTAGGTGCTGGCCGGCGAGACCGTCAACACACCGGCGCTGTTGAGCACCGGGACCGCAATCGCCGACGCGCCCGAGTCCGCCTCGCCGAGATAGGCGACGGCGGTGCGGTCCTCCACCGCGCGGCGCGCGTTGGACATCACGGCGCCGGGATCCCAGCGGCCGCTGGCGCCGCGCGAGTCGTCCAGCGACACGTACTTCACGGTGAACGGGCCGATGCGCCCGCCGGACTGCGACAGCGCAAGCTTCTCCGCGTTGACGAGCGACAGCGACTGCACCCGCGTCGGCCCCTGCAACGGCAGGCTGGAGTAGATCGTCAGCTGCGACGAGCCGGGGGACGGCGGGGCGTCGTCGTCCTTGCCACAACCCGCGATCGCGAGCGCCGCGGCGAGGCCGATGGCAAGGGCACGGGCCCGCAACTGCGGACCTACTCGGCGCGGTAGCCCGGAAGCTTGGGCACGAGGCTGCGCAGCGTCGCGGCCACCAGGGCAATCAGCGCCGTGATCATGAACCCGTCGATTGCCTTGGTCCCGATCGACCAGAGGACGAGCCAGATGACGAGGCCGGCGGTGGTGGCGAGGACGACTCCCATGACGGCGCGGATGCTATCTCACGCCCCGGGACGCGGAGCTGCCGCCTGCGGATCCCAGCGCCAAGCCGGTGTCGCACCGGAAAGGTGGATGCCGCCGTGCCAGCGGTCGATCCCGCCCGCAAGCGCGACGCGATCGCCTTCGCCGGCGAGGCAGCGGCGCCCCGCTTCGGTGAGCGTGTGGTTGACGCCGTCGCGCGCGACGAGCGGCTCGTTGCCTGCGCAGAGCCCGTCCAGCCAGGCGGTGAACGTCGAGTCGCCCATGAAGGGCGGCTCGTCCCACGCCGTCGACGCGAGGAAGATCTCGCCCTCGGTCACCGCGCCCTCGTCGATCGCCCGCAGCGCCTGGCGCTCGGTGCGCGCGAGCCCGTCGGTGGTCGCGGGAAGCTGCTCGAGGTGGCGGCGCAGCGCCGGCGCAAGCGGCGGCAGTGCGCGCGTCCCCGCGAGCACGAGCTCGTGCAGAGCTGTCGGGCTGGGCTCGCGAAACGCCGCCCACGCACGCGCGCCGAGCAGGATCGCCGGCTCGTCGATGCCACGGGCGTTGCCGTAGAGAAACTGCAGGTCCACGCGTGTGTGCGGCACACGGACGATCGCGACCGGCCCGTTGTGCTCCTGCAGCCGGTCGAGGACCTGGATCAGCTGCAGCTGGTCGTAGAGGTCGTCCTCGAACCACAGCGTCACGCGCGTGGCGAGATCGACCGCCTCGGCCAGCGCAGCGTCACGGGCGGCGAAGTCGATCCGCACGGCGTCGCTGTCGCCCCAGCCGTTCGCGCCGAGGAAGGCCGCACGCGTGTGGCGCAGCGTCTCGTCGTCCTCACCCGCGGGGACCGGGCCCTCGTGCAGCACGTCACGCCACGGCAGGATCGTCTGGCGCGGCATGCTGAGACGCTCGCGAATCGCCTCGGCGAGGACGTCGCCGTTGGTGACGTGCAGCTCAGCCAATGGCCTGCTTGAAGCTCTCGACCAGCGCGCGCACGTCGTCGCCCTCCGCGGCCGCGCGCACCATCCGCGTGCCGACGATGACGCCGTCGGCGCCGGCGTCGGCGGCCTCGCGCGCCTGCTCGGGCGTCGAGATCCCGAAGCCCAGCGCGACGGGCACGTCGGTCGCCGCCTTCGCGCGCGCAACAACCGACGCGAAGTGATCCGAGAGTTTCTCGCGCTCGCCCGTGATGCCGGTGACGCTGACGGTGTAGAGAAAGCCGCGGGCGCGCGAGCCGATCTGCGCGAGGCGCTCGTCGGGCGTCGTCGGCGCAACCAGCGGAACGAGTGCGATTCCGGCAGCGTCGGCGGCCGCGAGCACCGTCGGCGCCTCCTCCATCGGCAGGTCGGGGACGATCAGCCCGCTCGCACCGGAGTCGCGCAGCGCGTTGCAGAACGCCTCTGCCCCACGCGCGAGCACGATGTTCGCGTAGACCATCACGACGACCGGCACGCGAGCAGCGAGCTCGGAGCAGATTCCCAGCACGCCGTCGACCGTTGCCCCCGCCCTCAATGCCTGCGTCCCTGCGGCAGCGATCACCGGCCCGTCGGCGAGCGGGTCGGAGAACGGAATGCCCAGCTCGACGAGGTCAGCGCCGCCGTCGGCGTACGCGGCGGCGACGGCGCGCGAAGCGTCGATGTTCGGGAACCCGCCCATCATGTACGGCATGAACGCGGTGCCGTTGGCAAACGCGTCAGCGATCACTTCAGGCGCTCCAGCACCTGCGCGAGGTCCTTGTCCCCGCGGCCCGACAAGCACACGAGGTCAAGCGCCGAGTCGCTGGGCTCTTCGAGCGCGTAGTGCAGCGCGTGCGCGGTCTCCAGCGCGGGAATGATCCCCTCGAGCCGCGTCACCGTCGCGAATGCGGTCAGCGCGCACTCGTCGTCGACCGCGACGTACGTCGCGCGGCCGCTGTCGCGCAGCCACGCGTGCTCCGGGCCTGAGCCCGGGTAGTCGAGGCCGGCGCTGATCGAGTGCGCCTCGGTGATCTGGCCCTCGTCGTCCTGCATCACCGCCGACATCGAGCCGTGCAGCACGCCGGCCTTGCCGCCGACCGTCAGCGGCGCACCGTGGTGGCCGGTCGCAAGCCCTTCCCCTGCCGCCTCGACGCCGACGAGCGCGACGTCGGCGTCCGGCACGAACGCGGTGAACATCCCGATTGCGTTGGAGCCGCCGCCGACGCACGCGATCACGCGGTCGGGCAGCCGCCCGGTGCGCTCGAGGATCGCCGCGCGCGCCTCGTCGCCGATCGTCCGCTGCAGGTCGCGCACGAGCGCCGGATACGGCGCCGGCCCGACGGCCGAGCCGATGATGTAGTGCGTCGTCTCGACGTTGGTGACCCAGTCGCGGATCGCCTCGTTGGTCGCGTCCTTGAGCGTGCCCGAGCCGGCCTCGACCGGCACGACGGTGGCCCCGAGCAACTGCATCCGCTCGACGTTGGGCTTCTGGCGGCGCGTGTCCTCGATGCCCATGTAGACGACGCAGTCCAGGCCCAGCAGCGCGCAGACCGTCGCGCTGGCGACACCGTGCTGGCCGGCGCCGGTCTCGGCGATGATCCGCCGCTTGCCCATGCGCTTGGCCAGCAGCGCCTGGCCGAGCGCGTTGTTGAGCTTGTGCGAGCCGGTGTGGTTGAGGTCCTCGCGCTTCAGCCAGATCGGGCGGCCGGCGTGCTCGGACAGCCGCGTCGCGAGGTACAGCGGCGTCGGGCGCCCGCCAAAGTCGCGCAGCAGCGTGCCGAGCTCTTCGAGGTAGCCGGGCTCGGCGCGCGTCGCGACCCACGCCTGCTCGAGCTCGGCCAGCGCGGGCATCAGCGTCTCCGGGACGTACTGGCCGCCGTAGGGCCCGAAGCGGTGCTCGACCGCGGTCACGCGGGCACCTCCGTCGATGCGACGGCCTCCGCGAACGCGCGCAGCTTGTCGTGGTCCTTGATGCCAGGCGCAGACTCGACCCCGGAAGCGACGTCGACCGCAAACGGCGGCACCGCCGCGATCGCGTCGGCGACGTTCTCCGGCGTCAGCCCGCCCGCAAGGATCAGCGGCGGATGCTGGCGCGGCACCTGCAGCGACCAGTCCCATGTCGTGCCGCCGCCACCGTCGAGCATCCAGAAGTTCGTGTGGAACGCGCGCAGCGCCTGCAGGTCCTCACGCCCGCGCACGCGCACGGCCTTCATCACCTTCGCTCCGGTGCGTCGCTGGATCTCCGAGCAGTACTGCGGACCCTCGCTGCCGTGCAGTTGCACCATCGTGAAACCGGCGATGTCGACGGCGCTTGCGACCTCGTCGAGCGTCGCGTCGACGAACACACCGCAGACCTCCACGCGCCTCCGGTAGGCGGCCGCGATCTCTGCGGCGACCTCGAGCGTCCCGGCACGCGGGGACGGCGGCCAGAGGATCACGCCGAGCGCCCAGGCGCCGGCGTCGACGGCCGCGTGAGCGTCTTCTAGGCGCGTGATGCCACAGAACTTGATGCGGGGAGCCATGCCGCTCCATGCTACGGCTCACCCGCCGCAGACGGCCGACAGCGGCACGCTGACGCCGGTGCCCAGCGAGCCCTCGCCGGGGCGCCCGGCGATGCGGCAGAACGCGAAGCGTCCCGAGTCGAGGTGCACACGCGCGCGGTAGGGGTAGCCGATGCGCCCGCCGCGCGAGACCTCGCCGCCGGGGATGTCGCTGGTCACCGCCTCGCACGCGAAGATCACGTCGCGCGTCCCGTCGAGGTGCCGGCACTCGACGCGCTTGACGGGCGTGTCGAGCTCGCCGCTGCGCACGCGTGCCATAGCGTCGGCGAGCACGAGCCGCTGCAACTCGTCGATGGGGCTGCTGGCCGCGGTGGCCGACGCGGCGGGCAGCGTCCCGGTGTGAGGCCGCTGCTCACGCGTCAGCTGCGCGACGCGCTCGCGTCGCGCCTGCGCCGCCTCGCGGCGCTCGCGCGCACGGTCCTCGCGCTTGTTGTCCGTGATCATCGGGACCAGGATCGCTGCAGCGACCGCCAACCCCGCCACCGCCAGCCCGATCAGCAACCCCGTCGCGAGCTTCCCGCGCCGCGACAGCCTGCGGAACAACCAGCCGGGGAGCTCCAGCACCCCGGGGAGTGGTTCGTAGCGGTCAGCCACGGCGTCGCAGCCGCGACAGGCCTCCGATACCGCGCTCGAAGACCACGAGCATGACGATCAGCAGCAGCGCGAAGAACGCGAGCATGATCGCGATGACCTTGACCATGTCGAAGACGAGGTCTGACTTGTCGAACAGCGCCGCGAGGACCATCACCACCACGTAGGCGGCGGTCAGCAGCACGACTCCGAACGCGAGGTCCTCGAGCTTCTCGCCCCGCTCGCGGTCGCGTGCGCCGAGGATGCTCGCACCGAGCCTCAGCAGCAGGTAGAGGATCCCCGCGATGACCAGCGGCGTGTAGTACGGGCCGGAGATGCCCTCGTCGGGGATCATGTCTCACCTCCCACGTCGCCCTCGGCGCGCGCCTGGGCGACGGTGCGCCCACTGCCGTTGCGCTTGGGCAACGCCCCCTGGATCTTCCAGCGCGAGTCGGGCTTGGCCGGCCAGACGAGCCAGATCACAACGCCGACGACGCTCAGCAGCATGCCGCTGACGAGCCCCGGCTTCTCGCCGTAGCCCTTGCGGCTGGACAGCCACTGGGCGACGATCGCGCTGCCCAGCCAGCTGTAGAGCATCCACAGCGCCTTGCCTCCGACGACAGCGAGAACGGTGGCACTCATGCGCCTAGATACGCCCTTTGCACCTCGGGGTTGTCACGCAGCGCTGCGGCGTCGTCCGCGAGCGCGATCGTGCCGGTTTCGAGCACGTACCCGCGTGAGCTGACGCCAAGCGCGAAGTTCGCGTTCTGCTCGACCAGCAGGATCGTCGTGCCCTGCTTGTTGATCTCCACGATCGTCTCGTAGATGCGCTCGACCAGCACCGGCGCGATGCCCATCGACGGCTCGTCCAGCAGCAGCAGCTTGGGGTCGGCCATCAGCGCGCGTCCGATCGCGAGCATCTGCTGCTCGCCACCGGACATCGTCCCGGCCTTCTGCTTCTCGCGCTCCTCGAGCCGCGGAAACAGGTCGAAGATGCGGCGCAGGTCGCTCTCGACGCGTGAGTCGCGGCGCAGGTAGGCGCCGAGCTCGAGGTTCTCGCGCACCGTCATGCGGGAGAAGCACTTGCGTCCCTCGGGCGACAATGCGATGCCGTAGCTGACGATCTCCTGCGCCGGTGTCTCGCCGATCTCCTGGCCGTCGAACGTGATCGACCCTTCACGCGGCGGCGTCAGGCCCGAGATCGAGCGCAGCGTCGTCGACTTGCCGGCCCCGTTGGAGCCGATCAAGGTGACGATCTCGCCCTGCTCGACGGTCAGCGAGATGCCCTTCAGCGCCTCGATGTTGCCGTAGTAGGTGTGGATGTCCTTCAGCTCGAGCAGCGGGCTCATCCGGTCGCTCCCTGCTTGCCGAGATATGCCTCGACCACGCGCTCGTTCGCGCGGATCTCGGCCGGGAGGCCCTCGGCGATCTTCTCGCCATGATCGAGCACGGTGATGTGCTCGGACACGCCCATGATCACCTTCATGTCGTGCTCGATCAGCAGGATCGCGACGTCGCGCTCGTCGCGCACCTTGCGCATGAACTCGACGAGCCGGTCGGACTCGTTGGGGTTCATGCCGGCGGTCGGCTCGTCCAGCAGCAGCAGCTTCGGGTCGCTCGCCAGCGCGCGCGCGATCTCGACGCGGCGCTGGTCGCCGTAGGCGAGGTTGATCGCCATCTCGTCGAACTGGTTGCGCTTGAGGCCGACGTACTCGAGCGTCTCGCGCGCCTTCTCCTCGACCTCGCGCTCCTCGCGGCGCACGGCCGGCGTGCGCAGGATCGCGCCGAACAGCCCGGACTTCATGCGTGCGTGCTGGCCGACCATCACGTTCTCGACCGCCGACATCGTCGAGAACAAGCGGATGTTCTGGAACGTCCGCGCGACGCCCATCGACATGATGATGTCCGGGCGCTTGCCGGTGATGTCCCGGCCGTCGAACACGACGTTTCCGACGGACGGCTTGTAGAGCCCGGTCAGGATGTTGAAGAACGTCGTCTTGCCCGCACCGTTGGGCCCGATGATCGAGACGATCGACTTCTCCGGAACCGCGAACGTGACGTCGTCGACGGCGACGAGGCCGCCGAAGATCTTGCTGATGTTCGCCGCCTCGAGGACGCTCATTGCGAGCAGCTCCTGTGGAAGGAACCGCTGTAGCCGGTCGAGCGATGGCGCGCAGTCACAGGCGCACCTCGTAGACCGACTCGTCGGTGGTGACGTGCTCGGTGAGCTCGATCTTCCGTCGTCGCTCGGGCAGGATGCCCTCGGGTCTGAGCACCATCATCAGCACCAGGATGAAGCCGAAGATCCCGAACTTCACCTCACCGAACGTGAACGGCAACCCGACGTCCGACATCGTGTTGCGCACGCTCTCGGAGTCAAGCACGTCGGGTATGAGCCAGGTGTTCACGAACGACAGCACAGCCGCACCGAGCGCGACCCCCCAGATGCTCCCGAGGCCGCCGAGGATGACCATCGCGAGGATGAAGATCGATAGGCCGAACTGGAACTGGATTGCGTTGACCGCCGTGTAGTAGACGCCGAGGAAGGCGCCGGCGATGCCACCGAACGCCGCGCCGACCGCGTACGCCGTGAGCTTCGTGCGCACCAGCGGCACGCCCATGCTGGCGGCGGCGACCTCGTCCTCACGCAGGGCGATCCACGCGCGGCCGAGGCGCGAGTCGCGCAGGCGCACGTTGACGAACAGCACGACCGCGACCATCGCCAACGCCACCCAGAAATACCCACGGAGGTCCTGGGCGTTGTTGAACTGGTCGAGGAGCGGCAGCTTCATCTGGTCGATCGGGGCGACCGAGTCGCGGCCGTTGGAGAACTCGTAGCCCGAGATCGAGATCTCGTCGCCGTTCTGCGCGATGCGGCCGATGATCTCGCCGAACGCGAGCGTGACGATCGCGATGTAGTCGCCGCGCAGGCGCAGCGTCGGCAGGCCGATGATCGCGCCGGCTATCGCCGTGAGGATGATCGCCCCGATGACGATCATCAGGAAGTTCAGGTGGATGCCCGCGGGGAACGCCGTCTCGACGAAGTCCGACACGCCGATGTGGACGCCCTTGCCGTCGTTGACCTTGGAGAAGTGGTCGGAGGCAAACCACGCGACCGCGAGCGACCCGAACGCGTAGAAGGCGACGAAGCCGAGGTCGAGCAGGCCGGCGAAGCCGACGACGACGTTCAGCCCGAGCGCCATCACGACGAAGCACAGCGCGATGATCGCGTCGTCGACCAGGTTGTCCAGCGGCGGGCGGAAGATCGGCAGCAGCGCGACCGCGACGAGCACGATCGCCGGCAGCAGGAACCTGCTGCGGTCGTCCTGGCGCAGGCGGCGGAGGATGCTCATCCGGCCTCCCTCGTCTCCTCACCGACGAGCCCCTGCGGGCGGAAGACCATGATCAACACGAGGAACGCGAACACGACGGCAGGCGTCCACTCGTTGCCGATGCGGTTGTCGGATATCTGCTGGATGATGCCGATGATCAGGCCACCCATGACGGCGCCGCGGAGGTTGCCGATGCCACCCATGACGGCGGCCGTGAAGGCGATCAGGCCGGCAGTGAAGCCCTGGAAGTACCAGACCTGCGTCTGGTAGAGCGCGTAGATCAGGCCGGCGGCGCCCGCGAGCAGGCCGCCGAGCAGGAAGGTCAGCGAGATCGTGGTGTCGACGTTGATGCCCATGAGGCGCGCGGCCTCGGGGTCCTGCGCCGTGGCGCGCATCGCCTTGCCCAGGCGGCTGCGGTTGACGAAGGCGGTGAGCAGCAGGACGAGCGGGAACGCGACCGCGACGGCAAGCACGTCGGCGCGCGAGATCGTGACGCCACCGATCTCCACGAGCGAGCGCTGCGCGTGGATCAGGTCGGGGATGCCCTTCTGGGAGGCGCCGAGCCAGAGGATCCCGATGTTCTGCAGGATGAACGACACGCCGACGGCCGTGATGAGCGGTGCGAGCTTGGGCGCTCCGCGCAAAGGCCGATAGGCCACGCGTTCGATCATCACGTTGAGCGAACCGCTGGCGATCATCGCGATGATCAGCGTCACGATCAGGCCGAAGACGAGGCCGAGCGGGCCGGTGGCCAGCGTCAGACCGAGCGTTCCGTACAGCCCGAAGGCGACGAACGACCCGATCATGAAGACCTCGCCATGGGCGAAGTTGATGAGCTCGATGATCCCGTAGACCATCGTGTAGCCGAGCGCGACGAGCGCCCAGATCGACCCGTTGGACAGACCGGCGACGAGGTTGTTGCCGATGCGGTCGAGACCTTCGCCATTGACGACATCGGAGATGCCGTAGTAGGCGGGGAAGGCCAGCAGGACGGCGATCAGGCCGTACTTCGAGACGAACTCGCGAGCGGCGTCATTGCCCCGCGGGCGTTTCCGTTCGACGATGGAGGCAGATTCCATGGGGGTCTATGTCAAGACGATGCCCGGGGGCGGGCCGCGATGGCCCGCCCCCTGAGGCGCCGGTCCGTCGGTGATCAGCTGCCGCCTTCGGCCTTGATCACCTTGCTGAACGTCAGCTCGCCGTTCTCGATCGTGTAGAGACCGTAATCGGTGAGCGTCGTGTCGCCGTTCTCGTCGATGTCGTACGTGCCGAGAACGCTGTTGCGGCCCTTCGTGTTCTCGAGCAGCTGCTTGCGCACGGCCTCGCGGTCGTTGGCCTTGTCGCCGACGGCCTCGAGCGTGTCGAGCGCCAGCTTCATCGTCTCGTAGCCATAGATGGCGTACGGGTCGGGAGTCGCGTCGCCGTACTCGGACTTGTAGTCCGCGAAGAACTTCTCCGCCTCGGCGTTGTTGCGCTTCTTGAACTCCTCCAGACCGAGCGTGGCGACCGTGACCTTGGTGCGCTCGCCCAGCGAGCTGGGAATGCCGCCCTTCTTCGGGTCGGTGAACGCCGCCTCGGCGACGCCGTCAGGCCCGTAGAGCTTGCAGCTCGGGCAGGCCGCGCCGACGTCCTTGAACACCTGGACGTAGTTCTCACCCGTGACGCCGGAGCCCACGAAGCAATCGGCCTTGACCTTCGCCGCCAGCTGGCGGTAGTTGGCCGACGTCTTGTCGGTGCCCTCGTTGCCATCGACCGTCAGACCGATCTTCTCGGCCGCGAGCACGATGTTGCGCGCGAGACCCGCGCCGTACGTGGTCTTGTCGTTGAAGACGTGGACGGACTTGCAGCCGTCCTCCTTCATGACGGTCGCAAGCGCGGCGCCCTGGATGTCGTCAGCGGGGACGACGCGGGCGTAGGTGCGCTTCTGACCCGGGTAGTACTTGTTCGGCTCGCCCGGCTCGGAGCCCGGCTTGTCGGTCGTGAGGCCGACGTAGGTGTTGGACGGGCTGATCTGTGGGATGCCCGCGGTGTTGAGGATCGGGAGCGACACCTTCGTACCACCCGAGTTGAACTCACCCAGGTAGAAGATCGTCGACTTGTCCTGGACGGCCTTGCGCGCGTTCTGCGCGGTCTGGCCCTCATCGGCCGTACCGGGGTTCTGCGCGGTCGAGTCGTCGAGCGACACGTACTTGATCGTGAAGTTGCCGATCTTGTTGCCAGCCTGCTTGAGCGCGAGGCGCTCGCCGGAGATGACGGCCTCCGACTGCTCCTTGGACGTGCCCTGAAGCGGGAGGCTGGAGTAGATCGTCAGGTTCCCCCCAGAGGAAGAAGTGGTGGACCCGCCACCGCCGCCGCCGTCGCCGCCGTCATCGTCGTCACCGCATGCGGCGACGCCCATGGCGAGAGCACCAAAGACCAGGCACGAGAGTGCCTTCGTACGTAGAAGCAAGAGTTCCCTCCTAGGAAGCTAGATGCTGTGGCGACGCTACCACGAGCGCAAACCCTAAGGTGCAGCTTGCAGTCCAGTAAGGGACCGAAGGGCCAATTCGGGGTCGTCGGCACGCATCAGCGACTCGCCGACGAGCACCGCGTCGATGCCGACGCGCTCGAGATCGTCGAGCTGCTCGCGCGTTGTGAAGCCTGACTCCGAGACGACTGTCTTTCCGGTCGGGACGTCGGCGAGCAGCTCATATGTGCGCTCGACGTCGACGCTGAAGTCCGTGAGGTTGCGGTTGTTGATGCCGATCAGATCGGCGTCGATGACCTCGAGCGCGCGCTCCAGCTCGTTCTCCTCGTGAACCTCGACGAGCACGTCCAGGTCGAGGGCGAGCGCCTCGCGATAGAGCTGCACGAGGTCGTCGTCGTCCAGCGCGGCGACGATCAGCAGCAGCGCGTCGGCGCCGACGACCGCCGACTCGTACACCTGGTAGAGGTCGACGATGAAATCCTTGCGCAGGATCGGCAGGCCGCTGGCGTCCTGTGCGGCGCGCAGGTCGTCGAGCGTGCCGGCGAAGTGCGGGCCCTCGGTGAGGATCGACAGCGCGGCGGCGCCGCCGCGCTCGTATGCGCACACGATCTCGGGGACGGTGGCGCCGGCGCGGATCTCGCCAGCCGACGGCGAGCGGCGCTTGTGCTCGGCGATGACGGACACGCCGGAGCGTGTGAGGGCTTCGGAGAATGGGCGGTCGTCGACGGCGCGCGTGCGCACGCGCGCTTCGAGCTCGGCCAGCGGCGTGCGCTCGCGGCGGCGGCGGACCTCCTCGCGCGTGCTGTCGACGATGCGGTCGAGGACGCTCATGCCGCAAGCTCGTTGCTGAGGGACACGTAGCGCTCGAGCGTCTCGTGTGCGGCGCCGGAGTCGATCGCCTCTTGCGCGGCCGTCACGCCCGCGGCGACCGAGTCGGCACGGCCGCCGGCGTAGATCGCGGCGCCGGCGTTGAGCACGGCGAGATCGCGGCGCGGGCCGGGGTCGCCGGCGAGGATCGCGCGGGTCGTCGCGGCGTTCGCCTGCGGCGTGCCGCCGATGACGGCCTCGTAAGGCGATTCGGCAAGGCCGACATCCGTGGGCGCAAGCTCGTAGCGCTCGATCTTCTCGGCTGTGACTTCCACGACGTGGGTCGGGCCTGACGTGCTGAGCTCGTCGAGCCCGTCCGCGGACGAGACTACCAGCGCGTGATCGCACCCCAGCGTCTGCAGGGCGCCCGCGATCGTCTCGAGATAGGCGACGTCGGAAACGCCGATCAACTGCCGCCGCGCGCCCGCCGGGTTGGTGAGCGGACCGAGGAAGTTGAAGATCGTGCGCACGGCGAGGTCCTTGCGCACGGGGATCACGAAGCGTGTCGCGGCGTGGTGCGCCGGGGCGAACATGAAGCCGAAGCCGGCCTGGTCGATGCACTTCGCCACGGACGCGGCGTCGAGGTCGATGCGCGCGCCGAGCGCCTCCAGCACGTCGGCAGACCCGGACAGCCCAGTAGCGCTGCGGTTGCCGTGCTTGGCCAGCGCACAGCCGGCGCCGGCGGCGATCAGCGCCGCGGTCGTGGAGACGTTGAACGTCGGGCGCCCGCCACCCGTGCCGGCCGTGTCGACGAGGTCGTCGCGGCCGCACGGGACGGGCGTCGCCAGCGCGCGCATCGTCTGCGCGAGGCCGGCGATCTCGTCCTGCGTCTCCCCCTTCGTGCGCAGCGCGATCAGGAACGCCGCGATCTGCGCGTCGGAGCCCTCCCCCGCCATGATCTCGGCGAGGACGTTTGCGGTGTCCTCGCGGGAGAGGTCACGGCGCGAGGCGAGCGCGTCGATCGCCTGCGTGAGCACGTCATTCGACATGTGAACGCGGCAGCGTAGCTATTGAGCGAGGAAGCTCGCGACCATCTCCTTGCCGTGGTCGGTCAGCACCGACTCCGGGTGGAACTGGACGCCTTCGACGGGGAGCTCGCGGTGGCGGATCGCCATGACGACGTCGCCGCCGCGTGCGGTGATCGCAAAGCAGTCCGGAAGGTCGGGTTCGGAGACGACGAGCGAGTGGTAGCGCCCGACCACGAGGTCCTGCGGCAGGCCGCGGAAGATGCCGTCGCCGTCGTGCGTGATCGTCGTCGTCTTGCCGTGCACCGGCTCGTGGCGGATGACGGTCCCGCCGAAGGACTGCGCGAGCGACTGGTGCCCGAGGCAGACGCCCAGCGTTGGGATCCCCGCCTCGGGCGCGCGGCGCATGATCTCGACGGAGATACCCGCCTCGGTCGGCGTGCAGGGGCCGGGCGAGACGACGACGCGATCGGGGTTCGTCTCGAGCAGCTCGTCGACGCTTGCGGCGTCGTTGCGCACGACCTCGAGGTCGGCCCCCAGCTCGCCGAGGTACTGGACGAGGTTGTAGGTGAACGAGTCGTAGTTGTCGACCATCAAGACGCGCATTGGGTGATGGGGCCCGCCTCCGGCACCCATCAGGCCCAGTCCCCCTGACGGGCCGCCAGCTCGATCGCCTGCTTCACCGCGCGCGCCTTGTTCACGGACTCCTCGTACTCGTACTCCGGCTTCGCGTCGGCGACGGTTCCGCCGCCGGCCTGGATGTGCGCCTTGCCGTCGGCGATCACGACCGTGCGGATGTGGATGCAGGTGTCGAGGTCGCCGGTGTAGGAGAGGTAGCCGATCGCGCCGCCGTAGCCGCCACGCTTGATCGGCTCGAGCTCGTCGATGATCTCCATCGCGCGGACCTTCGGCGCGCCCGAGAGCGTGCCCGCCGGCAGCACGGCGCGCAGCGCGTCCATCGCGCCGACTTCCTCGCGCAGCGTGCCGGTGACGTCGGAGACGATGTGCATCACCGTCGAGTAGGTCTCGACCGCCATGAAGCGCGTCACGCCGACGCTGCCGTACTCGCTGACGCGGCCAAGGTCGTTGCGGCCGAGATCGACGAGCATCACGTGCTCGGCGCGCTCCTTCTCGTCGGCCAGCAGGCCCTCGGCGATCACGGCGTCCTCGGCGGTGTCGCCACCGCGCGGGCGCGTGCCGGCGATCGGGCGCGTCGAGACGGTGCGGCCGGTGACGGTCAGCAGCGGCTCGGGGCTGGCGCCGGCGACCTGGAAGTCGCCGAAGTCCAGGAAGTACATGTACGGCGACGGGTTGACGACGCGCAGGCCGCGATAGACGCTGAACGGGTCGATGTCGTCCAGCGGCGCCGACCAGCGCTGGCTGGGAACGACCTGGAACGCGTCGCCGGCGTGCACGTACTCGACGATGCGCGCAACCATCGCCTCGAACTGCTCGCGCGTGAGGTTGGAGGTGAACTGCGGGATGTCGCGCGGCCCGTGGCGGACCGGATGCGGCACGGGACCGTCCAGCGCGGAGCGCACCTCGGCGATCGCGGCGACGGCCTCGTCGTAGCCGCCCTCGTCGACGTAGCAGTTGGCGAGGATCGTGATCGTGTGCTTGAGGTGGTCGAAGATCACGAGCACGTCGGACAGCATCAGCGCCATGTCCGGCAGGCCGAGCACGTCCTCGTTGGGGTCGCCGAGCGTCGGCTCGACCGTCCGCACGAGGTCGAAGCCGAAGTAGCCGACGGCCCCGCCGGAGAACGGCGGCAGGTCGTCCAGCGGCGCCTGGCGGTAGCGCCCGACCTCCTGCGCGGCGATCGCGTACGGGTCGCCGTCGTCGCCGAGCGACCAGCGCACGGTGCTGCGCGGGTGCATCCCGATGAAGCTGTAGCGCCCGACGCGCTGACCCTGCTCGGCGGACTCCAGCAGGAACGCCTCGCGGCTCTCACCACGCAGCTTCAGGAACGCGCTGACCGGCGTCTCGCAGTCGTCGATGAAGGTGTGGCGCAGCGGCACGAGGTTGTAGTCGGCGGCAAGCCGCTCGACCTCCTCGCGCGCGGGCGCGACGTCAGCGACCGCGAGCATCGAGCACGCGCTCAACGTCGGCGAGGCTGCGGTCGCGGCTGCGCAGCAGCACGAGCAGGTGGTAGATGACGTCGGCCGCCTCGTTGTCGACGCGGTCGTCGGTCTCCTCGCGCGCGGCGCGCGCGACCTCCTCGGCCTCCTCCATGACCTTCTCGCCGACCTGAGGCGGGTCATCGAGGAGCGCGACGGTGTACGAGCCGTTCGGGCGCTCAGCCTGGCGCTGCCTGAGCGTGCGCTCGAGGCCGGGCAGGACCTCGTGCGGCGCGGGCAGCATGTCGCCGGTGAAGAAGCACGTGCGCTCGCCGGTGTGACAGGCAGGACCGTTGGGTTCGACGAGCGCCAGCAGCGTGTCGCCGTCGCAGTCCACGCGCAGTGCGCGGACGATTTGCGTGTTGCCCGACGTCGCGCCCTTGTGCCACAGCTCGTTGCGCGAGCGCGACCAGAGGTGCAGCTCGCCCGTCTCGCGCGTCTTCTCGACCGCGAGCGCGTTGGCGTAGGCCAGCGTGAGGACCTCGCCCGTGTTCCAATCCTGGATCACGACCGGGACCAGCCCCTGCTCGTCGTAGGCGATCTGCATCCGACGTGAAAGGGTAGCCGCGGTGCTGTTCGCCGAGCTTGCCGCAACGTCCGCCGCCGTCCGCGACACGAGCTCGCGCAAGCGCAAGGCGCAGGTGCTCGGCGAGGCGCTGCGTGGCCTGGAGCACGACGAGGTCGCGGCCGGCGTCGCGTTCCTGTCTGGCGAGCTGCGCCAGCGACGCACCGGCGTTGGCTGGGCCGCGCTGCGCTCGTTGCCGCCCGCGGCGCTGGAGCCGGGGCTGCGCGTGGCCGAGGTCGACGACGCGTTCGCGCGGATCGCCGAGCTCAGCGGCGCGGGCTCGCAGGCCGCGCGGCGCGAGGCGGTCGAGACGCTGTTCGGGCGCGCAACCGGGGCTGAGCAGGAGTTCCTGCGCGCGCTCGTCGCGGGCGATCTGCGCCAGGGCGCGCTGGCCGGCGTGATGGCCGACGCGGTCGCGATCGCGACGTCGTTGCCGCGTGCGGTGGTGGACCGCGCGACGATGCTCGCCGGCGACGCGCGCGTCGTTGCCGAGGCGGCGCTGCGCGAGGGCGCGGCCGGGCTCGAGCGCTTCCGGCTGCAGGTCGGGCGGCCGGTCGGGCCGATGCTCGCGTCGCCGGGATCCTCGATCGCCGATGCGATGGCGAAGGTCGGGACCGGCGTCGTCGACTGGAAGCTCGACGGTGCGCGCATCCAGATCCACCGCGACGGCGACGAGGTCGGCGTGTATTCGCGCTCGCTCGACGACCTCACCGCGAAGCTGCCGGAGGTCGTCGCCGTGGCGCGCTCGCTGCCCGTGCGCGCGGCGGTGCTCGACGGCGAGGCGATTGCGCTGCGTGCCGACGGCCGCCCCGAGCCCTTCCAGGTCACCGGCTCGCGGATCGCCTCGGGGTCGCCGGGTGTCGGCGCGGTGCTGTTCGACGTCCTGCACGTCGACGGCGAGGACCTGCTCGACGCGCCGCTGTCGCGCCGCGCGGACGCACTCGCGGACGCCGCGCCCGAGCGGTTGCGCGTCCCGCGCCTGGTGACCGACGACGTCGCCGCCGCCGACGCGCACCTGCAGGCCGCGCTCGCGGCCGGCCACGAGGGCGTGGTGGTGAAGGCTCTGGATGCGCCCTATGCCGCCGGCCGCCGCGGAGCGTCGTGGCTGAAGGTCAAGCCGGTGCACACGCTCGACCTCGTCGTGCTCGCCGCCGAATGGGGACACGGGCGGCGCAAGGGCTGGCTGAGCAACCTCCACCTCGGCGCGCGCCACGAAGACGGCTTCGTGATGCTCGGCAAGACGTTCAAGGGCCTCACCGACGAGCTGCTGGCGTGGCAGACCGCGCGCTTTCAGGAGCTCGCGGTCGAGCAGCGCGGGATCGCCGTGTACGTGCGGCCCGAGCAGGTCGTCGAGATCGCCTTCGACGGCGTGCAGACCTCGCCGCGCTATCCCGGCGGTGTGGCGCTGCGCTTCGCGCGCGTGCTGCGCTACCGCGACGACAAGACCGCCGCCGAGGCCGACGACCTCGCCGCGGTGCTCGCGCTACTCAATCCCTAGACGGTCCAGCGCGCGCTCGTCGGCCCGCCAGCCGCGGCGCACGCGCACGGCGAGGTCCAGGTGGACCTGCGTGCCGAGCTCGCGCTGCAGCTCGCGCCGCGCGGCCGAGCCGATGCCCTTGATCATCTTGCCGCCCGAGCCGATCACGATCCCCTTCTGCGATTCGGTTTCGACCCAGACCAGCGCGTGGACCGTCGTGAGGCCGTCGCGTGGCGACGTGATGTCGTCGATCACGACCTCGACCGCGTGCGGCACCTCCTGGAAGGTGCGGCGCAAAACCTGCTCGCGGATCAGCTCGGCAAGCAGCAGCTCATCGGACTGGTCGGAGCGCTCGTCGGCCGGGAAGTAGAACGGCGACTCGGGCATCAGCTCGCTGAGCGCTGTGACGAGCGGCGGCACGCCGAGGCCGGTACGGGCGCTCAGCGGGAAGATGTCGTCGCCGACGCCGAGCTCCGCGGCGGCGGTGAGCACCTCGACGGTGCGGCCTCGGTCGAGGCGGTCGACCTTGTTGACGGCGATGATCACGGGCGTCTTGGCTTCGGCGAGCGCGCGTGCGATGAAGCGGTCGCCGGGGCCGACCCCCTCCTGCCCGTTGAGCACCAGCAGCGCGGCGTCGGAGTCGGCGAGCTCGCGCTCGACGCGGCGCTGCATGCGCTCGGTGAGCGCGTCGCGCGGGCGCTGGACGCCGGGCAGGTCGACCAGCACGAGCTGCGTGTCGGCGGTCGTCGAGACGCCGCGGATCGCGCGGCGCGTCGTCTGCGGCTTGTCGGACACGATCGCGACCTTGCGGCCGACCATCCCGTTGACCAGCGTCGACTTGCCGACGTTGGGACGCCCGGCAAGTGCTACGAACCCGGCGCGACTCACCAGGACAGGATCTCAGCCTGGAGCGCGAGCATCTCGCCGTCGTCGACCTCGTGGTCCATGCCGGTCAGATGCAGGACGCCGTGGACGATCGCCTCGCGCAGGTCCTCGGTGTGCTCGGGGCAGATGATCACGTCGCCGAGCTCGCGCTCGGTCGCGCCGATCTCCTCGAGCTCGTCGATCGGGAAGCTGAGCACATCCGTGGGCCCATCCTTGCCGCGGTGCTCGGTGTTGAGCACCGAGATGCGCGAGGCATCGACGAACTCGATCGCGATGTGCCCTTCCTCCACCCCAGCACTCGCTGCTGCCAGCGCGGCGAGCCGCCGGATCTCACCTGGCGCGGGCGCGTCGGAGCAGTGCCCGATGACCTCGACGTCAAGCACGCTTGCGATCCGCGGGCCGGAGCCCGGGCGCCTGGCTTGCTGCGTGCTCGTCGTAGGCCTCGACGATCTTCTGGACAAGCCGGTGGCGGACGACGTCGTCGCCGCCAAAGCGCACGAAGTCCACGCCCTCGACGTCCTCGAGGATGTCCGCCACCACGACCAGCCCGGAGTGCTGCTCGCGCGGCAGGTCGACCTGCGTGATGTCGCCGGTGACGACCATGCGCGACCCGAAACCCAAGCGCGTGAGGAACATCTTCATCTGCTCGGGCGTGGTGTTCTGCGCCTCGTCGAGAATGATGAAACTGTCGTTAAGCGTTCTACCCCGCATGAAGGCCAGGGGCGCGACCTCGATGACGCCCTTCTCCAGGTGCGCGGCGACCTTCTCGGGCTCAAGCATGTCGTTGAGCGCGTCGAAGAGCGGCCGCAGGTAGGGGTCGATCTTTGCCATCAGGTCGCCGGGCAGGAAGCCGAGCCGCTCGCCGGCCTCGACGGCCGGGCGCGTGAGGATGACGCGGCTGACCTCCTTGCGGCTGAGCGCCGCAGCGGCCGCGGCGACCGCGAGGAACGTCTTGCCGGTGCCGGCCGGACCGATGCCGAACGTGATCGTGTTGCTGCGGATCGAGTCGACGTAGCGCTTCTGGTTGACCGACTTCGGCGCGACGCGCGTCGAGCGGTGGCGCCAGACGACGTCCTGCAGGACCTCGCGCGGCTGCTCGTCGTGCTCGAGCGCAGTGCGGACGGCGCGGATCGTGCCGGCGCCGATCTCGTGGCCCTGGGCGACCAGCTCGGCGAGCTCGCGCACGACCGTCGCGGCGGCAGCCACGACCTCGGCGTCGCCGTCGAGCGTGATCACGTTTCCGCGCAGGAAGAGCTGGCACTCGAGCTGCTGCTCGAGCGCACGCAGGATGTGGTCGTTGCTGCCGCTGAGGGCGGCAGCAACGTCGTTGGATACCTCGATCTGCCGCCGCATCACCCTCCGAGAGTAGAACGAACCAGCGCCGAGACGCGCTTGCCGTCTGCGCGGCCCGCCACCTTGGCCATCGCCGCCTTCATCACGGCGCCCATCTCCTTCGGCGACGACGCGCCGGTTTCGGCAACGGCGTCGGACACGATCGCCGCGAGCTCGTCGTCGGACAGCTCGGCCGGCAGATACGCCGAGATGATCTCGGCCTCGGCCTCCTCGGCGGCGGCCAGCTCCGGGCGGTCGCCGTCGCGGAACGCGGTTGCCGCTTCGAGCCGCCGCTTGCGCTCGCGCCGCATCACGGTGAGCTCGTCGTCGGAGCCCTCCTTCGCGGCCTTCTGCAGCTCGGAGAGCACCAGTCGCAACGCGCCGACGCGGTCCTTCTCCCCGGCCTTCATGGCGGTCGTGAGGTCGGACTTCACGCTGTCGGCAAGCGTCATGCAGGCCCGATGATAGAAGCCTGGCGGACGACTTCCCCCGGGCGCGCAAGCACGCGCACGGCGCCTGCGTCCGCGACGGGTTCGGGTCCCTCGAGGTTCTCGAGCACGTAGCCGGCGTCACCCAGCAGCGCCGCGATCTCCGCATTCGTGCCGTGCAGCTCGATCACGAGCACCGGACGGACCTCGCGCAGCAGGCGCTGCGCCCCACGCAGGGCCTCGACCTCTGAGCCCTCGATATCCAGCTTGATCACGTCCGGCGCCGGACCGGGAACGTCGTCGGGCGCGACGACCTCGACGTCGCGGGTCGCGGTGACGTCCGCGACGTTGCCGCGTGACGCGAGGTGCGACCAGCCGCTCTCGCCGACCACCAGCAGCCGCTCACGCCCGCTCACGGCGCCGAGCGCCTGCTGTCGCACCTCGATCCGCTCGGTCAAGCCACTTCGCGCGGCCGCGTCGTCGATGACGGCGGCGTTCTCGGCGACCGGCTCGAAGGCGACCACGCGGCCCTCCGGGCCGGCGAGCCGCGCGGCCAGCAGCGTGAAGAAGCCGATGTGCGCGCCCGCGTCCCAGACGACCGCGCCGGGCGCGATCGTGCGGCGCAGCGCCTCTTGCACCGGCACCTCGAGCAGGCCGGTCAGCAGCAGGCGTGAATGGGCCTTCGTCGCACCGACCGCGTGCGCAGGGAAGCGCAGCCCGCCGGCCGGGCCGTCGGCGACGCAGACGTCGCTGCCGCGCAGCAGCCGCTCGGCGCGCGCGGCGTGGTGCGGCGGCAGCAGCGTCGCGCCGCGCAGGCTGCGCGAGCGCGCGTCACGCAGGAGGTCGATCGCCTTGTGGTACCCGCGCTTGGCCGAGGCCACGATGCGAGCATACGTCGGCTTCGCGTGGGCGCGGCGCGTCCTGTAGCTGGAGCTCCAGCGTCTGGCCGAGCACCGTCGGGCCGAAGGCATCGTGCTCCTCCGCGCCCGTCTCCACGAACCCGAGACGGTCGTAGATGCGGCGCGCGCTCGCGAGCGGCCCGTTCGTCCACAGCACGAGCTTGTCGTAGCCCGCCCGGCGGGCGAACGCGACGCACTCCTCGACGAGCTTCGTGCCGACGCCGAGGCCGCGCGCGCCCGGCTCCACCAGCAGCAGCCGCAGCCGCGCCGTCTGCTCGTCGTCGGCGAGGCACATCACGCAGCCGGCCGGGGTGCCGTCGACCTCGGCGATCCAGACCGCCTCGCGCGCCGGGTCGTGCTGCGCCGCGTAGTCGGCGATCACGCGTGCGATCAGCCGCTCGAAGCCGATGCCCCAGCCGTACTCCTCGAAGTACAGGTCGCCGTGGCGAGCGACGATCCAGCCGAGCTCACCCGGCCGCGGCGCGCGCAGCACGACGGTGCGCGTGCGGGCCGCGGGGTCACCGAGGATCGCGCGCGCCTCGCCGAGCGCGTTGACCAGGCGCTGCTGGTCTGACTCCGACAGCGCGCCGAGCGCGGCGCGCGCCTCCGCCGCCGAGCTCTGGTCGAGCGTCTGGAAGGCGTCGCGTCCCTTCGCAGTGAGCGTTGCGATCTGCCGGCGCGCGTCCGCGGCGGAGCGCTCGCGCCCGATCACGTCAGCGCGCTCGAGCTTGGCCAGCAGGCGGCTGAGATAGCCCGCGTCGAGGCCAAGCGCCGTGCGCAGGTCCGCAACCTCTGCAGCACCGCCGTCGTGGCCGAGCTCCCAGATCACCCGCGCCTCAGGCAGCGACCACGGCGTGCCATGCAGGCCGGACCCGAGGGCGCCGACCCAGTTGGTGTGGAAGCGGTTGAAGGCGCGGAGGGCTTCGGCACGCTCGTCAGGCATGCCGCCAACCGTCAACTAATTACTTGCTTTTGTCAAGTGTCTGCGGAGGAAGCCAACCTGGTCGTCCCGCGCGGCGGCGTCGTGGTAGATGTCGAAATGGCCGTGGGGGTAGTGCTTGGCCTCCCCATGCGGGGCCCGCGCGGCGAGCTTCGCGGCGGGCTTGGGCAGCGTCGTCTCGTCGTTGTCGCAGACGCAGACCAGCAAGGGCATCGTCAGGCGCTTGGCCTTCGCAACCGGCCGGTACAGCGGCAGCGTCAGCATCTGGCGTGCGGCGAACTCGTTGCGCCAGTCCGAGCCCTCGGGCACGATCCCCTCGAACCCCGGCTGCGCCTCGGGCGCCGTCATCGCGGCGAAGCCGCCCGGCGGGTTGACGGCGGGAATCAGCACCGGCTTGCGCCCGGCCAGCGCGCCGATCTGGTCGCGCAGGCCGGCGGCCGTGGCGCGCACGATGTTGCGGACCGGGACGTTCAAGAGCACGGGGATGCCGTCGGTGAACGGGCACTGCGCGACGACGGCGGCGATCCGCGGGTCGCCCGCGGCAACCGAGACGACGTGGCCACCGCTGAACGACGTGCCCCACAGCGCGATCCGCGCGGGGTCGACGCCGTCGAGCCCGCGTGCGTAGGCGATCGCGGCGCGGTAGTCGTCGTGCTGCTTTCGCACGTTGATCAGCTGCCGCGGCTCGCCGCTGGACGCACCGAGATGGCGGTAGTCGAAGAGCACGACCGCAAACCCGGCCGCCTCGAACGCCTCGGCGTACGCGGGCAGGCCGTCGTCGCGCGTCGCGCTGAAGCCGTGGGCCATGACGATGCACGGCACGTCGCCCTCGGCCTCGGGCCGGTAGAGGTAGGCGGCGAGCGTCTCCCCGCCGGACGGGATCGTGACGTCGCTGCGCATGGGCACGACGCTACCGGCGCAAGAGCAGCGCTGCCCAGTCGCCACCCTCCAGCCGACGCGCCTCGCGCAGGCCGAAACCCACAAAAGCGTCCGCAACTTCGTCTGCCTCGTGACGCAACAGCCCAGAGGCGATCAACGTGTCGGGCTGCTCGCCCGCGAAGCCCTCGCGCGCGACGCGCAGCAACAGCGGGCGCAGCAGGTTCGCCAGCGCCAGGGGCGCGCCCGGCACGGGGCCGTCGTGCACGAGGTCGTGGCGGACCGCTTCCACGACGACGCCGTTGACCGCCGCGTTGTCGATCGTCGCCGCGACCGACTCGCGCTCGTGATCCAGCCCGAGCACGGGGCCGAAGCCGAGCTTCGCTGCGGCGATCGCGAGCACCCCAGAGCCGCACCCGACGTCGACGAGCGCGCCGCCCGGCTCCAGCTCGCAGAGCAGCTCCAGGCACAGGCGCGTCGTGTCGTGGGCGCCGGTGCCGAACGCCTGGCCGGGATCGATGACGACGTCGAGCAGCTTGCTCGCGGGCGGATGCCAGGGCGCGCGCACGTGCAGGCGGCCGACGTCGATCGGCTGGTGAAAGTCGCGCCAGCGCTCCGACCAGTCGTCGGCGACCTCGCTCGTGACGACCTCGACCAGCGCGTCGCCCGCGGCAGCCTGGACCTCGCCCAGCTCGGGCAGCTCGCCCGGCGCGCCGTAGATCGCGTACTCGACGCGGTCGCCGAGGTCGACCTCCTCCACCCCGCTCGGAGCGACGGCGAGCAGGTCGGCGAGCACGAGCTCGGCCTGCTCGCGCTTGACGCGGACGGCGAGGCGGATCACGCGTGGAACAAGCGCTTGAGCTTGCCGCCCAGCGACTCGGACTTGGCGAGCTGATCGGGCTTGATCGACGACGCCAGCTCGCCGAGCAGCTCGCGCTGGCGCTTGTCCAGGCGGCGCGGGATCACGACGTCGACGACCACGCGCAGGTCACCGGCGCGCGGGCGCTGCAGCTGCGGCATGCCCTTGCCGCGCAGCGTGATGACCTCGCCCGGCTGCGTCCCGGCGGGAATCTCGACGTCGACGTCGCCTTCGAGCAGCGTCGCCACCGGCAGCGTCGCGCCGAGCGCCGCCAGCGGTGCGGGCACCTCGAGCGCGGTGATCAGATCGTCGCCGTCGCGCATGAAGCGCTCGTCGGCCAGCACCTGCACGAGCACGTAGAGGTCGCCGGGCGGGCCGCCACGCTCGCCGGCGTGGCCGCGGCCGGGCAGGCGCACGCGCTGGCCGTCGGCGATGCCGGCCGGGATCTCGACGGAAAGGTCGCGGCGGCGGACCTCGCGGCCACGGCCGTCGCAGGTCACGCACGGCGACTGCGGGACCTTGCCCTCGCCACCGCAGACGTCGCAGGCGACCGTGCGCACGACCTGGCCGAACGGCGTGCGCGAGACGGCCTGCAGCGCACCCTGCCCGTCGCAGCGCTCGCAGCTGACGATCGGCGTCCCAGGTTCGGCGCCGTTGCCATGGCACGTCTCGCAGGTCTGGACGGCCTCGAACGACAGCTCGGCCGTCGTCCCGCGCGCAGCGTCCTCCAGCGACACGCGCGTGGCGATGCCGACGTCCTGGCCCTGCATCGGACCGCCGCGCGAGCGGCCGCCGAAGCCCCCGCCGCCGAAGAACGCGTCGAAGAGGTCGGAGATCGAGCCGAAGCCT
The DNA here is from genome assembly GCA_963727365.1 of Paraconexibacteraceae bacterium. Taxonomy (GTDB): domain Bacteria; phylum Actinomycetota; class Thermoleophilia; order Solirubrobacterales; family Solirubrobacteraceae; genus Paraconexibacter. Next base: position 100,731 of record CAVSFU010000007.1, read on the forward strand.
TCGAAGTTCGGCGACATCCCGCCGCTGCGCAGGCCGTCGTGGCCGTAGCGGTCAAAGGTCGCGCGGCGCTCGGGGTCCGACAGGATCTCGTAGGCCTCGGCGACCTCCTTGAACTTGTCCTCGGCGTCGGGGTCGTGCGCGTTGACGTCGGGATGCAGCTCGCGCGCGAGGCGGCGGAAGGCCTTCTTGATGGCGGTGTCGTCGGCGTCGCGCGCGACGCCGAGCACGTCGTACGGATCGCGAGGTGCGGTGGTGCTCAAGGCTGGTAGACGTCTTCGATGAAGCGGGACAACTGGCGGGCGGTGGTGCGCACGCTCGCGATGACGTGGGCGTAGTCCATGCGGACCGGGCCGATCACCGACACGGTGCCGAGGTTGCGCGCGGGCAGGCCGTAGCCGGCGGCGACGATCGACAGCGAGCGCAGCGCCGGCTGGTCGTTCTCGGCGCCGATGCGCACGACGACGTCGCGCTCGCCGATCGCGGCGCGCAGCAGCTCCAGCAGCGTGACGCGGCGCTCGAGCATCGCCATCAGCTCCTCGATCTGGACGAGGTCGGCGATGCGGTCGCGGCCGAGCAGGTGCGCGGTGCCGTCGACGTAGAGCGACTCCTCAGCCGCGGCGGCGAGGTCGGTGAAGGCTGGCGCGAGCGCGCGCAGGAACGCCTGCTCGACCGGCCCGAGACCGGGGTCCTCGATGCGGCTGCGCAGCGTCCGCGCGCCAAGCCCGAGGCCGGCGAGGCGCCCGTTGAGCTCCTCCCCTGCCCACGCGACGAGGCCGGCGTCGACGGAGCGATCGAACGTCAGCACGCGCTTGCTCACACCACCGGTCGAGGTGATGACGACGACCATCACGACCTGTGGCTGCAGCAGCAGCACCTCGACGTGGCGGATCGTCGCCGTGTCGATCGGCGGCGCCGAGACGACCGCCAGCAGGTTCGTCACCTGCGAGAGCGTCTCGGTGGTGACGCGCATCGCCTCGTCGACCTCGCGGCGCATCAGCTGGAGGTCGAGGTTCGCGGGACGCGTCGCGGGCAGCAGGCGATCAACGTAGTAGCGGTGGCCGGAATCGGTCGGGACACGCCCGGCGCTCGTGTGCGGGTGGGCCAGCAGGCCGTGCTCCTCGAGCAGCGCGAGCTCGTTGCGGACCGTCGAAGGACCGGCCTGCACGTCAGGGTCCTCGGCGAGCACCTTCGAGCCCACGGGCTGGCCCGACGCGGCGTAGGCGTCGATGACCTTCCCGAGGATCAGCTCCTGTCGCGGGGTCAGCACGGCTCCCGCAATGGTAGGAGACCACCCCAGGGGACCCGCCTACGGCGGAATCGCCGCCTCCGGCACCCCTCCTACGTCTGGATCTCTGCCCGGGCGCGCCGCACGATCACGTTGCCGCCCTGCTCGGCGGCGGACTCGACGACGGCGACGCCGTCCTCGACGCTCTTGACCGCGCCGGTCACGGTGATCTCCTGCTCGGGCAGCCCCATGCCGCGGAACTGCACGCGCAGGCTGCGCAGCTTCTCGGGGCCGCCGGCGAACTCGGTCTGCGCGCGCGCGACCTGCGCCATCGTCCACAGCCCATGGAGGATGCGCCCCGGGAGGCCGACGGACTTCGCGAACTCCTCGTCGATGTGGATCGGGTTGAAGTCCCCCGAGGCGCCCGCGTAGCGGACCGTCAGGTACTTGTCGGGAGTGACCTTCAGGGCGGGGATCTCGTCGCCGGGGTTCATTTCGCGCCTCGCACGATGTTGGTCCAGGTGCCGCTGCAGACCGTCGCGCCGTCCTGGTTGACGGACTCCGACGTGAAGACGTAGAACGCGTTGCCGAGCTTCTCGTCGATCGAGGACACCGTGATCGTCGTCGTGATCTCGTCGCCGGCGACGACCAGCTCGCCCCACGTGAACTCCTGCCCGCCGTGGACGAGCATCGCGAAGTTGATCGCGACCTCGGGGTCGAAGATCGCCGGGTTCATGGCCGGCGCGCAGTAGACGACGGCGAACATCGGTGGCGCGACGACGTCGCGATAGCCGGCGGCGCGAGCCGCGGCGACGTCGAGGTGCAGCGGGTTGGTCTCGCCGACCGCCAGCGCATACTCGCGGATCTTCTCGCGGCCGACGGCGTAGGTCGTCGGCGCGAAGCTCTTGCCGACGGCAGCCGTCGCGATCGCCATGCGCCGCAGCCTATTCGCGAGCGCGCTGCGTGGCGACGACGCACGCCAAAACGACGATCGCGGTCACGATGTCGAATGCGCCGACGTGCTCGGACAGCACCAGCGCCGCCCAGGACAGCGTCATCACCGGCTGGGCCAGCTGGATCTGGCCGATCCGCGCAATCCCTCCGCGGGCGAGGCCGGCGTACCAAGCGAAGAAGCCGAGGAACATGCTGATCACCGAGACGTAGGCGAAGCCGAGCCATGCGTCGGTGGAGGCCGCGCTGCCGGGGCCGACGGCCAGCGCGATCGCCATGGTCGGCAGCAGCGTCAGGATCAGTGCCCAGCAGATCGTGCGCGCGCCGCCCAGCTCGCGGCTCAACACGCCGCCCTCGGCGTAGCCGAAGCCGCAGGCGATCACGCCGAGCAGCATGTAGAGGTCGCCGAGCGAGAGGCCGCCCGCGCCGCGTGCCAGCGCGAACGCGACGACCGCGAGGAAGCCCGCGGCAGCGGCCAGCCAGAAGCGCAGCGGCTCGCGCTCGCCGGCGCGGACGACCGCGGCGACCGCCGTCATCGCGGGCAGAACCCCGATGACGACGGCCCCGTGGCCGGAGGGAACGCTTTGCAGCGCGAGCGATGTGAACAGTGGGAAGCCGACGACGACGCCCGCGCTGACGATCACCAGCGAGCGCCACTGGCGTGCCGTCGGCAGCGGCGCGCGCGTGGCGGCCAGGACGGCGATCGCGAGCAGGCCGGCGACGGCCGCGCGGCCGAATGCGACGAACCAGGGGTCGAGGTCGGCGACGGCGAGCCGCGTTGCCGGCAGCGAGAACGAGAACAGCGCGACGCCGAGCGCGCCGAGCCACACGCCCGGCGGCAGCGCGACCCGTTGCGTTACCGCGGCCGGGCGAGTAGCGTTACTCGCAGTACTCATGCCCGACGATAACACAGAGCATCGCGTTACCGCCGACGTGCGCGCCGCCGCCGCCATGCTCACGCCCGGCGAGCGCCTGCCCTCCGTCCGCGAGCTCGTCACCCGCCACAAGGCGTCGCCCGTCACCGTCCAGCGCGCGATCGCGCGGCTCGCCGCGGAGGGCGTCGTCGAGCCACGCCCCGGCGTCGGCACGTTCGTCGCAAGCACGCCGGCCATCGCGTCCGAGCCGGACTACTCGTGGCAGGAGCTCGCGCTCGCCGGCCGGACCGTCGACGCGGGTGGCCTCGAGGCGCTGCTCGCGCTCCCCCGCCCCGGGCAGATCATGCTCAGCGCCGGCTACCTCGAGCCTGAGCTGCAGCCGACGGCCGCGCTGCAGGCAGCGCTCGCACGCGCGGCGCGCCGCCCCGGCGCGTGGGACCGCACGCCGGTCGAGGGCCTGCCGGAGCTGCGCGCCTGGTTCGCCGCGCAGTCGGGCGCCGGGCTGCGCCCGCACGACGTGCTGATCTGCTCGGGCGGGCAGTCGTCGCTGGGGACGACGCTGCGGGCGCTGGGCTCCCCCGGCGACACGCTGCTCGTGGAGTCGCCGACCTACGTCGGCGTGCTGGCCGTCGCGCGGGCGTGTGGTCTGCACGTCAAGCCCGTGCCGGCCGACCGCGACGGAGTGCGCCCCGACCTGCTGGCCGACGCGCTCGAGCGCACCGGGGCGCGCCTCGTCTACCTCCAGCCGCTGTTTGCCAACCCGCACGGCGCGACGCTGGCGCCTGAGCGCCGCGCCGCGGTGCTCGAGGCAGTGCGCGCCGCAGGCGCGTTCGTGATCGAGGACGACTGGGCGCGCGATATGGCGATCGACGGCGACCCGCCGGCGCCGCTGGCGGCCGACGACCGCGACGGCCACGTCGTCCTGCTGCGCTCGCTGACGAAGATCGCCGCGCCGGGGTTGCGCGTCGCCGCGATCGGCGCACGTGGCGCGGCCGGCGCGCGGCTGCGCGCGATGCGCCACGTCGACGACTTCTTCGTGTCCGGACCGCTGCAGCACGCCGCGCTCGATCTCGTCGCCAGCGCTGCGTGGCGGCGCCACCTGCGCGTGCTGCGCGGGATCCTGCGCGAGCGCCGTGACGCGCTGGCCGACGCGGTGCGCAGCGAGCTGGCGCAGGTGACGTTGACGTCGCTGCCACAGGGTGGCCTGCACCTCTGGTGTCGTCTGCCCGACGACGCCGACGACCTCCGCATCGCGGCTGACGCCGGTGCGGCCGGCGTTGTGGTCAGCGCAGGCTCGCCGTGCTTCGCGGGCGATCCTCCGGCGCCACACCTGCGCCTGACGTACGCCGGCGCCGGACCGATCGAGCTGGCCGAGGGCGTGCGGCGGCTAGCTAGCGTGCTCTGAGCATGGAAGGCACGCTTCACCGCATCGAGCCGTTCTGGGACGCGCAGCTTGCGATTGGCGGCGTGATCCTGCTCGATGCTGTGCTGCCCGACGTCCTCGGCCTCGGCGACGGCCGCTTCGCCGCGGCGGCGCTCAGCGCGGCGCTGCTCGTGGCGCTGATGGCGATCACGCCGTGGAACTCGTCGACGCCGCCGCCGCACTCGCAGATGCGGCGGAACCTCTCGCTCGCGCTGCTCGGACTGATCGTCGCGGTCCACGTGGCAACGGTCGTGGCGCTGATCGCCGACATCGTCGGCCCGCGGGACATCGACGGCGGCGAGCTGCTGCGCGTCGCCGGACAGCTGTGGCTCGCGACGATCCTCGTTTTTGCGGTGCTGTTCTGGGACCTCGACCGGCGCGGACCGGTCCAGCGCTCGCAGGACGGGCCGGTCCCTCGTCCGCCGCCCGCCGACTGGCGCGGCCCGTGGCCAGACTTCCTCTTCCCGCAGATGGCCGACGACGCACCGGCACCTCGAACGTGGATGCCCGGGTTCGTCGACTACCTCTACCTCGCGGCGACGAACTCGACCGCGTTCAGTCCGACCGACGTGATGCCGCTGTCGCGCTCCGCCAAGCTGCTGATGCTCGCCCAGTCCACGACGTCGTTCGTGCTGATCGGCTTGGTCACGGCCCGCGCCGTGAACGTCCTCGCCTAGATGATGATCGCGACGGCGCCGCCGTCGGCCGACCACGCCGCGCCGGTCACCGTTGACGCGCGCGCGCTGCAGAGGAACACGATGACGTCGGCAATCTCCGCCGGCTGCGCGAAGCGGCCGAGCGGGGTTTTCGCCGCCTGCACCTCGAACGCCTCCTCGCGGCTGATCCCGCGCGCGGCCGCGGTCTGGTCTGCCATGCCCCCCTCGTCGGTCCAGAGCGGCGACGCGACCGGTCCCGGCGTGACGGCGTTGACGAGCACGTTGTCGGCCGCGAACTGGTCGGCGACGAGGCGCGAGAGCGAGAGCTGGGCGGCCTTCGTGACGCTGTAGGCGGGGTTGGTCGCCGAGGGGCGCTTGCCGGCGCTCGAGCAGACGTTGACGATCCGCCCGCCGCCGCGTGCGGCCATCCGCGGCGCGGCGGCGCGCATCAGGCGCATCGGGCCGAGCACGTTCAGCGCGTACAGGCCCAGCCAGTCGTCGTCGGTGAGGTCCATGAAGCCGCGCGCAAACGTCGTGCCGGCGTTGTTGACCAGCACGTCGATGCCGCCCATCTGCTCGGCGCAGGTGGCGACGATGCGCTCGTCGGCCTCCGGGTCGGTGACGTCGCAGGCCAGGTAGTCCGCGCCGACGTCCTCCGCGGCCGCGGCAAGGCGCTCGCCGTCGCGCGCGACCATCAGCACCTGTGCGCCCTCGGCGGCGAGCTTGCGCGCGGTCTCCAGGCCGATGCCCTGCGAGGCGCCCGTGACGACGCAGACCTTGCCGCTGAGCTCCAGATCCATGGCCCCTAGCATGGCAGCGGTGAGCGCAAGCGTCGTGAGCGTCAACGTCGCGCGGCCGCGGCAGATCGGCACGCAGCGCGGGCGGCCGCTGATCAGCGCGATCGGCAAGCAACCGGTCGCAGGACGCGTGCGCGTGGCAGGCGTCCAGGTTGCCGGCGACGAGCAGGCCGACCTGCGCGTCCACGGCGGTCCCGACCAGGCGGTCTACGCCTACGCCTCGGAGGACGCGGCGTGGTGGGCTGAGGAGCTCGGCCGCGACGTCCCGCCCGGGATCTTCGGTGAGAACCTGACGACGGCCGGGCTCGACCAGTCCGGCGCGCTGATCGGCGAGCGCTGGCAGATCGGCAGCGTGCTGCTCGAGGTGACCGCGCCGCGCATCCCCTGCGCCAAGCTCGGCCGCGCGTTCGAGGACGGGCGGATGGTGAAGCGCTTCGCCCAGGCGCTACGGCCCGGCGCCTACCTCCGCATCGTCGAGGAGGGCGAGCTCGGCGCGGGTGACCCGATCGAGGTCGTCTCACGGCCTTCGCACGCGGTCACCGTGGCGTTCGTCGCGCAGGCGATCCTCCACGACCATTCGCTCGTCCCGCAGCTGCTGGACGCGCCACAGCTCGCGGCGCGCGTGCTCGATTGGGCGCGCGCGCAGGCGGCTTAGCTGAGATCCGCGTCGAGCACGTCCGCGACGCGCAGCGGCGGGAAGGTCGGGACGGCAACCGAGCGCAGCTCGTCACCGGGTTCGAGGCGTTCGACGCGGGCGTAGCCGTCGGGCGTCGGTGTCGTGTGCCTGACGACCGTCCGGCCGTGCACATCGATCACCCAGTACTCCGGGACGCCCGCCTCGGCGTACAGGTCAGCCTTGAGGTTCATGTCGATCCGCAGCGATGAGACGCTGACCTCGATCGCGATGTGCGCGGTCGTCGGATGGGCGTCGCCACGCTGACGCGGATCCAGGATTGCGAGATCGGGCAGAGGGGCCGAGTCGAGGTCTTCGAACACCGTCGTCAGCTGCACGCGCACGGAGAGCCCGACATCGGTGGCCATCGGCACGAGTCGCATGGTCAGCCATTCGATCGCGTAGTCGTGCTCAGGTGTCGCCGTCGGCTTCTCAACCACAACGCCTCGCAGCAACTCGAGGCGCTCGTCCTCGGCGAAGAACCCCGCCTCCCACATGCGGAAGTAGTCCGAGACCGTGAGCGGACGGATCGGGACGCTGGTGTCGACGTGTACGGCGATGGCCATTGATGCTACGCGCCAGCATCGGCGGCATCGAGCAGCTCGTCCAGGACAAGTTCTGACACCTGATCGATGCCGGTCAGGAGCGGGATGTCGGAGGGCCCGCTCCCGCGCATCCCGTAGCCGTCGTCATACGGGCGCTTGTGGATCTGCAGGAACCGCCAGGCAAGATCGATGTGCCAGTACTCCTCGACGCCGGCGCGCGCGTACAGCCGCGCCTTCTCCTGTGCCGCCAGCCGCGGGGTGTCATCCGAGACCTCGACGACGAGCCGCGGAGCGACGCCCTCGTTCAGCACGACGATGTCCCCGACGACGACCGCTTCGAGCTCCTCGTAGACGAGCTCCTCGTCGACCAGCACGTCCCAGCCGGCACAGGCGTCGCTCAACCGTCGCGCGAGCTCGGTGACGACGCGATCGTGACGTTCCGAGCCGACGTCGCGGTGCAGGATCAGGCCGTCGACGAGCTCGAACTGGGACTTGGGATCGAGCAGCTCGAGCCGCCGCATCTGCTCGAAGCCGCAGACCTTCCAGCGCACGACCTGAAGACCGGTGTCGACGTCGGGGAGGGAGAGCGGATCTGGGGAGTGCATGCGACGAGGATCGATGCCGCTCGCGCGATCTCGGTCCGATGTCGCGCAAAAGTCACAAAGACGTGTGGCTTGCGCGCGAGTTCGTCGCAGCTACGTCACAAGGCCGGGGCCCAGCAGCGGTGCCACGCGCGCCGGGATCCTCCATGTGCGGCGCGTGGCCGAGGCCGTCGAGCACGTCGATCAGCGAGTCGTCGAGGCGCTCGCGCAGCTCGGGGATGACGTGTGCGCCGGAGACTGGGTCCTCGGGCCCCCAGATGAAGCGCTTGGGCAGGTCGGCGTCGACGAGCGCGCCGACCCAGCGGTCCTCGTGCTCGCGCCGCTCAGCCATGTAGCCGAGGATCAGGTGCGCGTTGTGGTGCCCGTCGTCGCGCGAGAACGCGCGCCAGTGCTCGTGCAGCTCCTCGTCGGGCGGCGGCTGCCCGAGCACGCCGCGGTAGCCGCTGACGAACGTCCCCGCCGCCATCTGGCGCGCAAGCAGCCAGCCGCCGCGCCCGGCGAGCAGCTTCTGCAGCCGCGCGGGGCGATGCAACGCCGGGAACAGGCCACCGTTGAAGAACACCGCGCTCGTCAGCTCGACCGCCAGCGCGCCTTCCGCGCGGCGCGCGAGCAGCTCCTGGGCGACGGACACGCCGTAGTCATGCGACACGAGCACCGTCTGCGTCACGCCATGCGCGCGCCAGACAGCTTCGACGAGGTCGGCCTGCTCCAGCAGCGAGTACTCGTGCTTGTGCGGCTTCGCCGACGCACCGAAGCCGAGGAAGTCCAGCGTCACGTCGCGCCGGCCGGAGCCGAGCGCCTCGTGCAGCTTGGCCCAGTCCCACGAGGAGATCGGGAAGCCGTGCAGCCATGTCACCACGGGCGCGTCGGCGTCACCGTCAGCGCGCGTGAAGACGCCTTCGGGCAGACGCTCGCCGCCGGCCCACCACTCGTCGAGCCCGATCACACGGGCGAGCGTACCGCCCACGGTTCGGGTGCGATCGCGAATGCCCCGCAGAGGAAGCCGACAAGGTGGTAGAAGCCGGCCAGGCAGACGAGCTCGACCAGCTCGTCGTCGCCGTAGGCGTCGCGCAGCGCCGTCCACGTGTCATCGGACAGCGTCGCGTCGTCGTGCAGCTCGTCGCACATCCGCACGAGCAGCGCCTGGCGCGGCGAGAACGCGGGGTCGTTGGGCGCGCCGTCCCATGTGGCGCGCAGCCAGTCCTCGCCGAGGCCGAGCTGGGGCGCGAACACGCTTGCGTGCACGCCCCACTCGTAGCCGGCGCCGCAGCGTGCGCAGGTGCGCTGGATCACGGTCTCGCGGTCGGTTGCGTCGAGGCGGCCGAAGCTCAGCACCGTCGAGCCGATCTGGCGGAAGCGGTCGAGCAGCTGCTCGTGGTGGGCGATCGTGCGGAACAGGCCGAGCGGCTCGGCATCCACACCGCCCATCAGGCGCTGCAGGGCGTCGCTCACGGCATCGGGATATGGCGGGTTTCTGGGTTCGAGTCGTACACTTCGCATTTCGAAGTACATCCTGCCACTTCGATTTCAGAAGCGCAAGTGTCCACTCGCCCGATCATGCAGCTGCTCGACCTCCTAGGCCGGCGCTGGACGCTGCGCGTGCTTTGGGAGCTGCGCAGCGGCGACCCGATTCCCTACGCCGCGCTGCGCGAGGCGTCGGACCGGATGTCGACGAGCGTGCTCGCGACCCGATTGCGCGAGCTGGTGGACGCGCGACTCGTCGAGCGGGACGCGTCAGGCGCCTACCGCCTCACGCGCGATGGCGTGCGGTTGCTGGAGCACCTGGGCCCGCTCGACGATTTCGCGAAACGCTGGGCTGGCTAGCCGGTGACCGCTACGGGCCCGAGCCCGAGGTACTTGCGCACGACGTTGAGCGACGGACGCGCCTCACCGGAAGGACCGACGATGCCGGAGTCCCAGTTGAGATCGCCGATCGAGCTCCACGAGTAGAGGTAGATCCGCTGGATCTGCTTGTTCTTGGCGATCGTCTTCAGCAGGAACTCGGTCGCCTTCGTCTGATGTCTGACACCCGAGCCCTTGAACTTCGCGTTGCCAGCCCGCGCCGTGCGACGCACGACGCCGCCGGTCTCGGTCAGCCAGAGCTTGCCGCCCTTGGTCGCCTTGAGGAAGGCCTTCGTGTTCTTCGTCGTGAAGTTGTTGGCGTCGATGTACGCGTGCAGCGCCCAGACCGTCGGCCTGCGCTTCGCGGCCTTGATGAAGTCCTTGACCCACTTCGGGCCGTTCTTGCGGTCGACGAGCTCGCCCGGCAGGACCTTGCAGGACGGGCAGGCCTTGCGCAGCGCGAGCCACCACTTGGCGACACGACTCGGCGACTTGCCGTTGATGTTCGGCTCGTTCCACGCCGAGACGTCGGAGATCTGGCCGGGCCAGCGCGCACGCCACGCCTTCAGCGCGGTCGCGAGCTGCTGCGGCGAGGGGTTGAGGCTCTTGTTGATGCGCGAGCGGTCGAACGACACGAGCGGCTTCGTGCCGGCGAGCTTGGCGCCCTGCATCCACAGATCCACGCCGGGAAGCGTGTTGGGATCGGTGAGGACGTCCCAAGGGATGTTGATGCGCGAGTACTTGATCTTGAGATCGAGGAAGCGCTGATCGGCAAAGGTCGCGGCCTTGTTGTCAGCGATGCCGAGGACCGGCTTGGCGTCGGCAACGGCGGGGGCGACAAGGCACAGCGTGAGGGAGAGGGTGGTGATGAGTCGTCGCATGAGCTGGGGCACAGTAATGACGCTCATCCCGCCATGGAGTTACGAGACATGACGACTTTTTCGGCGAGTTACTTCGATTCGCTGAGCTCCAGCACCGCCAAAAACGCCTCTTGCGGGACTTCTACGCGTCCCACCTGCTTCATGCGCTTCTTGCCTTCCTTCTGACGCTCGAGCAATTTTCGCTTGCGCGAGATGTCACCGCCGTAACACTTTGCCGTCACGTCCTTGCGGAACGCGCGCACCGTCTCGCGGGCGATGACGTTCGATCCGACTGCCGCCTGGATCGGCACGTCGAACTGCTGGCGCGGGATCTTCTCGCGCAGTTTCTCGGCAAGCGTGCGGCCCATCGCCTGTGCCTTGTCGCGGTGCACGAGCAGCGCGAGCGCGTCCACCGGCTCGCCACTCAGCAATACGTCCAGCTTGACGAGGTTGCCTGGACGCAATCCCGTGATCTCGTAGTCCAGGGACGCGTAACCGCGGGTGCGCGACTTCAGCTGGTCGAAGAAATCCATGACGATCTCGCCGAGCGGGAGGTCGTACTCCAGCTGAACGCGGTCCGCGGACAGGTAGTGCATGCCGGCGTGCTCGCCGCGGCGCTCCTGGCAGAGCTCCATGACGTTGCCGACGTACTCCTTGGGCATCAGCATCGACGCGCGCACGTACGGCTCGCGGATCTCGGCGACCCGCTGGGGGTCGGGGAACGCCGACGGCGCGTGGATGTGCAGGATCTCGCCGTTGGTCAGCACGATCTCGTAGCCGACCGAGGGCATCGTGCCGATCAGGTCGAGGTCGTACTCGCGCTCCAGGCGCTCGCGCACGATGTCCATGTGCAAGAGGCCGAGGAAGCCGACGCGAAAGCCGAAGCCGAGTGCGTCGGAGGTCTCGGGCTCCCACTGCAGCGCGGCGTCGTTGAGCGTGAGCTTCTCGAGCGCGTCGCGCAGGTCGGGGTAGTCGTCACCGTCGATCGGAAACAGCCCGCAGAACACCATCGGCTGGATGTCCTTGTAACCCGGCAGGGCCTCGGTCGCGCCGTGGTACTTGGTCGTCAGCGTGTCGCCGACGCGCAGCTTCGTGACGTCCTTGATGCCGGTGATGACGTAGCCGACCTCGCCCGGGCCGAGGTGCTCGATGCTCGTCATCGCGGGCGTGAAGAAGCCGATGTCGTCGATGTCGGCCTCGGTGCCGGCGACCATCGCGCGAATCGCGTCGCCCTTCTTGAACGTGCCGTCGACGACGCGGATGTAGGCGACGACGCCGCGGTACTGGTCGAACTCGCTGTCGAAGATCAGCGCGCGCGGTGCAGCCTGTGGGTCGCCGGCGGGCGGCGGCACGCGCTTGACGAGCTCCTCGAGGACGGCCTCGACGCCCTCCCCCGTCTTGCCCGAGATGCGCTTGATCTCGTCGGCGTTCTCGCCGAGCAGCTCGGAGACCTCACCGGCGACGCGCTCGGGCTCGGCGCCGGGGAGGTCGATCTTGTTGAGGCACGGGATCAGCTCGAGGCCCGCGTCGACGGCGAGATAGGTGTTGGCGAGCGTCTGCGCCTCGACGCCCTGGCTGGCGTCGACGACGAGCAGCGCGCCTTCGCATGCGGCGAGGCTGCGGCTGACCTCGTAGGTGAAGTCGACGTGGCCGGGGGTGTCGATGAGGTGCAGCTGGTAGGTCTCGCCGTCCTGGGCGGTGTAGTAGACGCGGACGGCCTGGGCCTTGATCGTGATCCCGCGCTCGCGCTCGAGGTCCATCGAGTCGAGCATCTGCTCGCGCATCTGGCGCGGGTCGACGGTCTGCGTCATCTCGAGGATGCGGTCGGCCAGCGTCGACTTGCCATGGTCGATGTGGGCGATGATCGAGAAGTTGCGGATGTGCTGCTGGTCGGCCACGGGGACCGACAGGGTACGCGGCTTGTTAGCGCCGCAGCCGTGCGAGGACGAGCCGTTCGATCTGGCGTGCCTCGTGGATGCGCATGCTCAGCACCGCGCCGGCGAACACCGCGAAGCCCGCGACGCCGGCGGCGCCGACGGCTGTGACCTGTGCGAGCAGCGCGCGGCCGAGGGCCTCGTCGAGCAGCCACCACACGAGGTAGCTGACGGCGCCGAGCAGCACGGCGGCCAGCGAGATCCGGCCGACTGCTGCGAGCGTTGCCGGGGTTTGCAGGTCGCCGTCCAGCAGGCGGGCGAGCCAGATCGACTGCAGGATCGTCATGCCGAGGCTTGCGGCGGCGGTGCCGATGACGGGCCCGGCGACGCCGAAGGGCTTGTAGAGCGCGAGGCTGACGACCGTGTTGATGAGCAGGTTCGCGGCGGCGAGCGCAGTCGGGATCCAGGGGCGCTGGAGGCTGAAGAACGTGCGCGTGAGGAGCAGGTTGACGCCGGCGAACGGCAGGCTGAAGGAGAACCAGAACAGGGCGGTTGCGACGACGTCGGTCGATTCGGCGTCGAACGCCCCGCGCTCATAGACGAGGCGCGTAATCGGTGTGGCGAGGACCGCGAGAAAGACCGCACTGGGGATCAGCAGCAGGTAGATGTTGCGCGTGCCGGTGGCGGCGTTGGCGCGGAGGCCTTGAAGGTCGCCGCGGGCGGCAAAGCGGCTCAGCGCTGGGAACAGGACGGTCGCGAGCGCGACGCTGAACATGCCCTGCGGGAGCATGTAGAGGCGGAACGCGGCGTCGATGGCGGCGGGTGCCTGCTCGGAGATCAGCGATCCGATCAAGGTGTTGATGACGAGGTCGAAGTTGATGACGCCGAGGCCGATCGTCACCGGCAGCATGAGGACGAAGACGCGCTTGACGCGTTCGTCGCGCCAGTCGAAGCTCACCCCCAGGCGCACGTCGATCCGCCTCAGCACGGGCAGCGCGACCGCCAGCTGGGCGGCGGTGCCGACGAGCACGCCGATCGCGTAGGCGTAGATCTCGTCGTCCTCCTCGAAGGCGCCCGTGAGGAAGACGAGACACGCGATGATCACCGCGTTCCACAGCAACGGGCTGAGCGCCGGGATCGTGAAGTGGTCGTGCGCGTTGAGGATGCCGACGACGAGGCCGTTGACACCGAGCAGGATCACGATCGGGAACAGCACCTGGCTGAGGCCGACCGTCAGGTCCTCGAAGGGCTGGAGCTCTTCGCCGATGATCAGCGGGACGAGGAAGCTCGCGGTGAGGATGAAGAGCGCCGTGATCGCGCCGAGGACGGCGATGATGATCCACAGCAGCGTCGCGGCGAGCTTCGTCGCTTCCTTGCGCTGCTTGTGCTCGAGCAGCTCGGTGAAGACCGGGACGAACGCAGCGGACAGCGCGGCGTCGGCGAAGAGGCTGCGGATGAGGTTGGGCAGCTGGAAGGCGAATGTGAACGCCGACGCCGCCCCGCTCGTGCCGAAGTACGAGCGCGCGACGATCTCGCGGATCAAGCCCGCGATGCGGCTGAGGCCAGTGGCGATGCTGAAGATCGCGGTGTTGCGGGCGACGCGGCTCACGGCTGGCGGGCAAGGCTAGTGCGCATGCATGGCCGTTCGCGGGCGCGCGGCTGCGGCGGGGTCGGATCCGGGGCGCAGGCAGGCGGCGGCGACGAGCCCGGTGCCGCTACACTTCGCCGTCGCTTTATGGCCAACATCCACTCCCAGAAGAAGCGCATCGCCCGTGCTGAGCGCGAGCGCCTCGAGAACCGCCGCTACACGTCGGCGATCAAGACGTACTTCCGCCGTCTCGAGTCCGCCGTCGAGGGTGGCGACGCGGACACCGCCAACACCGAGGCACGCCGCCTCACGAGCCTGATCGACAAGGCCGTCAAGCGTGGCGCCCTGCATCGCAACACCGGCGCTCGCAAGAAGTCCCGCGCCTCGCGTCTCCTGACGCGCCTCAGCAGCTAGCGGGCGCCTCGGCGGCGCCGCCGTCGATGATCTCGTCCTTCGCGGCCCGCGGCGTCACCCGGACCGTGATGCGCATCAGGCCGCGATGCGGCCGATCGCGCGGATCGCGGCCGTTTCCTCAGAGACCTCGTCGAGGCCGCGCGAGGACAGCTCGAGCGCAGCAAGCGTTTCGATGCTGGCGCGCAGCGCCGCGAGGTCGGACGCGCGTGCTTCCTTGATCGTGCGGTCCAGCTGCCACGGGCTGCCGCGCAGGGTCTGCTTGATCTGCGCCGCGGTCTCGCCGTCATCGAGGCGCGCGGCGACAGCTTCGACGTCGCGCAGGCGGCGGGCGAGCAGGCCAAGCAGGCGCTGCAGCGACTCGCCCTGTGCACGCAACCGCAGGTAGGTGCGGATCGCGCCGCGCCGGTCGCGGGCGATCAGCGCGTCGCCGAGCGCCCAGACCGCGCGCTCAGACGAGGGCGCCGCTGCCTCGCGCAGCTCGTCGGCAGTGAGCTGCGCGCCGGCTCCGCGCTCGAGCGCGAGCTTCTCGAGCTCGCGCAGCAGCCGCTGCTGGCGATCACCGACGACCTCCACGAGCGCGCGCGCGGCCGCGAGGTCGAGCGTGAGCTCCAGGCGCGACGCCTCTTCGACGACCCACTTCGGCAGGTCCTTGCTCTTCAGCGACTTCTCGGTTGCGACCACACCGCCGCACGCCGTGACTGCCTTGGCGAGCGCGGCCGGCGTGGCGGTGCGCCCTTCGTCCTTGCCGAAGAACGCGATCGTCGTGTCCGGCGGCATCGCCGCGAGCGCGGGCGCGAGCTGGGCGGTGACGTCTGCGTCCTTCCAGCGCTCGACACCGTCGACGACGATGAACCGCCGGCCGATCGCGAACGTCATCGTGCTGAGCGCTGCCGCCGCGTCCGCCGGCGTCGCGGCGTCACCCTCGAGGACCTCGACACCGGCGGCGTCGCCAGCCTGCTCGGCGGTGCGCCGGAGGCTCGAGCGGCGCTCGCCGACGCGACCGTGGTCGTCGCCGTGGATGAGGAACGCGGGCTTCCAGTCGGGCAAGGCGGTCGAGTCTAGAGCCGCGGGCAGCGGAGCCCCGCGCGCGCCGCGCCACCGGCCCGCGCGGCCTATCCACCGGTCCGCACCTCCCAGCCCTCGGTCGTGCGATCGAGCCGCACGGTGCCGTCGCGGTCCGTGCGCAGGACCGTCGGGACGCCGCGCAGCGCTCCGAGCGTCTGCGGCGCCGGATGGCCGAAGCGGTTGTCGTCGCCGACGCAGATCACGGCGATCCGTGGCTGGACGGCCGCGAGCAACGCCGGCAGGCCCGGGTCGGAGCTGCCGTGGTGGGCGACCTTGAGCACGTCCACCGGTCCGGTCAGGTGCAGCGGGACCGTGACCGGCGACTCGGCGTCGGCCGGGAGCAGCACGCGCGTGCCCGCCGCTTGGATCTCGGCGACGATCGCGCGCTCGTTCGGATCGGCGCCGGCGTGGCGCGTCGCCGGCTCGGCGCGTGGGTGCAGGATCCGCAGCGCGATCGCCCCGAGGCGCAGGACCGCACCGGCGTCCGGCACGAGCCGCCGCACGCCGCGCTCCGCCGCCGCGGCGGCAGCGGCTTGGGCGGGCGGTCGCGCCACGCCGTCACTGCCGTCGAGGAACGCGCGGACCTCGAGCTTGCGCAGCACGTCGGCCGCTCCCCCGGCGTGGTCGCTCTCGGCATGCGTGACGACGAGCAGATCGAGCCGCCTGACGCCGGCCCGCCGCAGGCGTCCGACGACGTCGCCGTCGGGCGGCCCGGTGTCGACGAGGATCGCTATTCGGTTGTCTTGCACGAGCGTGGCGTCGCCCTGTCCCACGTCGAGGAACGTGACGCGCAGGTGCCCGAGCGCAGGTGGCGCCGGCGGCGGCGGGCGCGCGGCGACACCTGCGGCGAGCACACCGCACGCCGCGGCTACGGCCGTTGCCGCCGCGACGACGGCCCGCGGCTTGTGACGACGAGGAAGCACGGCGAGCAAGGCGCGGCGCTCGATTGCTGCGACGACCGCCAGGCAGGCAAGCGCGACGGTGATCGGTCCTGCGTCGACCTGCGCACCCGGCATCCGCGCGGCGCCACGTGCGAGCGCAATCAGGCAGGCCAGCGGATACGCCGCGATCGCGTCGCACACGGCCGCGACGGGTGGCAGCAGCGGTTGGGCGAGGATCGCCAGCGCTCCCAGCCACATGATCGGAGCGACAAGCGGTGCGGCCAGCACATTCGCCGGGAGTGCGACGAGCGACGCACGCCCGAAGTGGACGGCGACGATCGGCGCGGTGGCCAGCGACGCCGCAGCCGTGACGGCGGTCGCGGCGGCAACCGGTGCCGGCAGCCCACGGGTCGTGAGGCGCTCGGTCCACGCACGGGCACGCAGCAGGAGCGCACTCACGGCGGCGAAGCTCAGCTGCCAGCCCGGGTCCCCCGCGGCACGCGGATCGAGCGCGAGCGTCACCACCAGCGCGGCGAGCAGCGCGTACGCACGCGACGCGGGACGGCCGACGATCACAGCGGCCGCTGCAGCCGCGCCCATGGCGCCGGCGCGCTGGATCGACGCGCCGCTGCCGGCAAGCGGGACGTAGATCGCGATCAACGCCAGCACGCTCAGCCAGCGGCCGGTCAAGCCGACCCCGAGCGCGGTCGTGATCGCGATCGCGAGCGCTGCCAGCAGCGCGATGTTCGCCCCGCTCGCCGCCACGAGATGGGTGAGCCCGGTTGTGCGGAAATCCTCCTTGAGCTGCTCGGGCAGCTGGCTCGGGTCGCCGAGCACCATGCCGCGATGCAACGCGGCCGCCGGCGGCGGGAGCTCATGCGCGAGTGCATGCACCGCGCTGCGGCGAATCCCGTCGACGAGGCCGGCGAAGCCCCCGCGCCGCTCCCCGGTCGGCTCGGCGCGATCGAGGTGGATCTCGGCGTGCAGGCGCTGCGAGCGCGCATAGTCGCCGGGCGGTCTGACGGTCCCCGACACGGCGACGATCGCCCCGACCTCGGGGCGGACACCGCGACGCCGGCGCGAGCCGTAGGAGCACCGGCTCGCCGTGCAGGCGCGCGCGAAGTGAGACCCCGAAGGGTGAGCGTTGAGGTGGGTGCGTCACCGTCGCTCGACCCTCGATCACGGCGCCGGCTCGCAGCGACGTGCGATCGAGCGCTGCGGCGCGCGCCGCGCCGAACCCTGCGCCGCCCGCCAGCGCTGCGGCGAGCATCAGCGCCACTCCGCGCGCGGGCGCGACCGCGACCACCGCGGCGGCCGCCAGCGCCACGACGAGCGCGGGCGTGCGTGGCCCGAGCAGCAGGCCTGCCGCCACGGCGGCGAGCCCGGCGTGCCACGGCCACGACCCGGTAGCGCCGCGAGCAGCGGCCAGCGCACGCCTCATACGCGCACCACCTCGCGCAGCGCGGCGAGCTTCTTCGGGCCGATGCCCGGGACCTGCGCGAGCTCGTCGACGCTGCGAAAGCCGCCGTGCTCGGTGCGGTAGGCAAGGATCTTCTGCGCCGTCGCCGGCCCGACGCCCGGCAGCGTGTCGAGTTGCTCCAGCGTCGCCGTGTTGAGGTCGACGGGCGCTGCCGGCGCGCCGCCCGCGCCACCAGCCGCCGCACCGCCAGCCGGCCGCCGCACCGGCGCCAGCCGCGCCACCGCCCGCCGCAGCTCCACCGCCGGCCGCCGCACCGCTCCCGCGCTTCGGCACGACGACCTGCTGCCCGTCCGCGACCTTCGCCGCGAGGTTCACGAGCGCCAGATCCGCCCGCGCCGCCGCACCACCGGCGCGGCGGATCGCGTCGTCGACCCGCGCGCCCGCGGGCAAGCGGTACACGCCGGGCGCGCGGACCGCACCGACGACGTGCACGAGCGACGGCTGGCTCTCCGGCGCCTGCACCCGCAGCCCGCCCGCCGGCGCCGACGCCCGCGGTGCCGGCGTGCGCGCCTGCGACTCGGCCCGCTGCCCGCTCAGCGTGCGCGCCCCGACGAACACGACCGCGAAGACGATCGCGGCCGTCGCGATCAGCTGGTTGCGGGTGAGATCGGGCATGGCGCCCGAGGCTAGGCGGGATCGTGTTACACGGGACCCTCAGTTTGCAACGGGACCGTTACAAATGTGTGCCGAAACACGCGCGATCGCGTCAGGCACGTCAGCGGCCGCCTCAATGGCCGCCATCGGGCAGCTCCGGCGAGCCGGGCCCGACGACCGCGACGTCACGCGCGGATGACGAAGTTCACGAGCTTGCCGGGCACGACGATCTCCTTGATCACCTCGTGCCCGTCGATGTGCGCACGCGCGTTCGGCGCCTCGCGCGCGAGCGTCAGCAGGTCGTCCTTCGACGCGTCCGACGCTGCGACGACGCGATCGCGGACCTTGCCGTTGACCTGCACGACGAGCTCGAAGGAGTCGGACTCGAGCATGTCCGGGTCCGCGTCGGGCCACGGCTGCTCCCACACGCGATCGCCCGTGAGGCGGAAGTAGGCGTCGGCACCGACGTGCGGAGCGAACGGGAACACAAGCGATGCTGCCGTGGCCAGCGCGAAACGCTGCGCGCCAGGCTCGGCCCACCCCTCCTCGCGCGCCTTGGACGCGAGGTTCACGAGCTCCATGATCGCCGAGATCGCGGTGTTGAACGCAAAGCGCCCGCTCATGTCGTGGGTGACCTTCTCGATCGCCCAATGCGCCTTGCGCACGAGATCAAGCGCCTGCCCGCTGGCGCCCGGCTGCTCGGCGCCCTTGCCGGGTCCGTCGGCGGCCTCCGCGGCCAGCCGCCAGAGCCGCGAGAGGAAGCGGTGCACGCCCTCGACGCCCTCGTCGGACCAGTCGGCGTCCTGGTCAGGCGGACCGATGAAGAGGATGTAGCAGCGCGCGGTGTCGGCCCCGTGCGAGGCGACGATGTCCCCCGGCGAGACGACGTTGCCGCGCGACTTGGACATCTTCGCGCCGTCCTTCGTGATCATGCCCTGCGTGAAGAGCCGTGCGAACGGCTCCTCGTGGCGCAGGTGCCCGAGGTCGTACAGCGCCTTCACGAAGAAGCGCGCGTACATCAGGTGCAGAATCGCGTGCTCGACGCCGCCGATGTACTGGTCGATCGGCGACCACTTCGCGACGACGTCGGGATCCCAAGCGGCGTCGTCGTTCAAGGCGTCGCAGTAGCGCAGGAAGTACCAGGACGAGTCGACGAAGGTGTCCATCGTGTCGGTCTCGCGCTTGGCAGCGCCACCGCACGACGGGCACGCGACGTTGACCCAGTCGTCGGCAGCCGCCAGTGGCGAGCGACCCTTCGGCGCGTAGTCGCGGATGTTCGGCAGCTCGACCGGCAGGTCGGATTCCGGGACCGGGACGATCCCGCACGCGGGGCAGTGGACGATCGGTATCGGGCAGCCCCAGTAGCGCTGACGAGACAGCAGCCAGTCGCGCAGGCGGTAGTTCACCGAGGCGTGACCGCGCCCCTCGCGGTCCAGCCAATCGACGATCGCGCGCAACGCCTCGCGGTTGTTCGTGCCGTCGAACTGGCCCGAGTTCACGACCGGGCCGTCGCCGGTGTAAGGCAGCTCCTCCCCACCCTCCACGACGCGGCGGATCGGCAAGTCGAACGCTTCCGCGAACGCGAAGTCACGCGCGTCGTGCGCGGGGACCGCCATCAGCGCGCCGGTGCCGTACTCCATCAGCACGTAGTCCGAGACGAACATCGGGATCTGCTCGCCGTTGACGGGGTTGGTGACCGTGCGGCCGAGCGCGACGCCCGTCTTCGGCTTGTCGGCGTCGCCACGCTCCTCAATCGACTCGGTCAACGCGTGGTTGACGTACTGGCGCACCGCCTCCTCGTTGCCCGTGCCCGCGGCAAGGCGCATCACGTCGGGATGCTCGGGCGCGAGCACGAAGAACGTCGCGCCGAACAGCGTGTCGGGGCGCGTCGTGAAGACCGGGTAGTCGATGCCGAGCGAGTCGCAGCGGAACGTGACCTCGGCGCCCTCCGAGCGGCCGATCCAGTTGCGCTGCATCGTCTTGACGTGCTCGGGCCACTCGATCGTGTCGAGGTCGTCGAGCAGGCGGTCGGCGTAGTCGGTGATGCGGAAGAACCACTGCTCCAACTGCTTGACCTCGACCTCGGCGCCGCAGCGCTCGCAGTGCCCGTCGATGACCTGCTCGTTCGCGAGCACCGTCTGGTCGACCGGGCACCACTTGACCGCGGCCTCCTTGCGGTAGGCCAGGCCGCGGTGAAACAGCTGCAGGAAGATCCACTGCGTCCAGCGGTAGTAGCGCGGCTCGTGCGTGCCGAACTCGCGCGACCAGTCGATCGAGATGCCCCACTCGTGAAACGCCTTGCGGAACTCGGCGATCGCCGCGTTGGTCGACTCGCGCGGGTGCTGGCCGGTCTTGATCGCGTGGTTCTCGGCCGGCAGGCCGAACGCGTCGTAGCCCATCGGGTTGAGGACGCGCGCGCCGTTGCGGCGATGGAAGTGCGCGACGGCGTCGCCGACGGAGTAGACCTTGAGGTGACCGATGTGCGGCTCGCCCGACGGGTACGGGAGCATCACGAGGACGTAGGACTTGCGCCCGGCGTCGTCGTCGTTGGAGACCTCCCAGGTGCGCTCGTCGGCCCACGTCTGCTGCCAGCGCGGCTCGATCTCCTTGGGGTCGTAGCGATACTCGGCCATCAGTTCAGCTGCAGTCTAGGGTCGACCCTGCGCTGGCTGCGGCCTCCCAGGATTGGCCCTAGGGTTGCGTGCCGTGATCGATCCGTCTGCCTACGCGGTCCACCGCGACACGGTCCGCGACGGCGTCGAGCTTGCCTACGTTCGCGAGGGTGAAGGTGGCGTCCCGCTGCTCCTCGTGCACGGCTGGCCCGAGTCGATGCGAATCTGGTGGCGGGTCATCGGCCCGCTCGCCGACGCTGGGTTCGAGGTGATCGTCCCGGACCTGCGCGGCTTCGGAGAGACGGGACCGGCCGCCGACGGCTTCTACGACTACGCCGCTCACTCCCAGGATCTGCGCGGCTTGCTCCAGCTGCTCGGTCACGAGTCGTGCGTGGCGTGCGGCGGCGACGTCGGCGGCGGCGTGATCGTCGACATGGGCCTGCGCTTCCCGGGGTCGATCACGAGCCAGGTGATCTTCAACGCGCCGCTGCCCGTCCTCAAGGAGGAATACCGCGCGGCGGGCGTCGCCCAGACGCCGTCGCTGGTCGTGCGCGCCGCCGGCGACTACTTCGTCCGGCAGGGCAGCGACGCCGACGGGCTGGCGGCCGAGCTGTCGACACCGGAGCGGCGACGACGCTACATCTCCGAGTTCTACGGCCATCGCTTCTGGGCGACACCAGGCGCGTTCGACACCGACACGATCGACTTCATGACCGAGCCGTTCGCGGACGCCGACGTGCTGCGGTCGTCGTTCGGCGTCTACGAGTGGGGCATGGGCAACCGCCCGGCGTCCGACGCGCCGCGCATGTTCGAGCGCGTCACGGTGCCGACCGTCGCGCTGTACGGACCCGACGATCACGTCATCTGGCCGGACTTCCCGGAGCGCTGCGAGGTCGCGTTCGCAGACCTGGTCGGTCCGTTCGTCGTGCCGCGCGCGGGCCACTTCTTGCAGTGGGAGCGCGCCGAGCTGCTCGTTAGCACCCTTGCAGCCTTCTGCCTGACCGGCGCGTAGCCTGCAGGTATGGAGGGCCAGTCGGACATCGCGATCGCCTCCGCGAAGGTCGCGGCGATCGTCGAGGCCGCCGAGAACGCGGCTGAGGACCTGCGTGCGCAGACCGAGCAGCGCGCGCGCGACCGCATCGCCGAGGCCGACCGCGCCGCCGAGATGCGCGTGGCCGCCGCCGACGAGGAGGCGCGCGACGTGCTCGCCGCCGCCAAGCAGCAGGCCGAGGCGATGCGTGCTGAGGCGGAGGCCGCGGTGCGCGGGACCCACGAGGCCGCCGAGCGCGACCGCAAGTCGGCCGACGAGTACCGAGCGCGGACGCTCGAGGAGGCCAAGGCCGACGCACAGACGATCCTCGTCGAGGCGCAGCGCAAGGGCGCCGAAGCGACCGCCCAAGCGCGCGGCGAGGCGCGCCAGATCATCAACGACGCGCGCGGCGCGGCCGAGCGCGTGATGGCCGAGGGCGGCGACATCAGCCACAACCTGACCGCGTTGTCGACGTCGATGCGCCGCAACGCCGAGCGCCTGCTCAACGACGTCCGCCTCGCACACCAGCGCCTGACCCAGGAGCTCGAGCGCGCGCTGCCCGCGCCGGAGTCGCGCTCCGGCGCACCGTCACGCTCGGCCCGCCGCGCCGCGACAACCGAGCCCGCGACGGCTGCAGCCGCACCGTCCGCCGGCGCGACGAGCGAGCCGACGCTGACCGGCGACGACGCCGCCGATGCGCTGATCCGCGCGGCCGCGGCCGCCGAGGCCGGCGAGCCGATCGAGGCCGCCGGCAGCACCCACCGTCGCCAGCCTCCGCCGCCGTCCGACAACGACTTCGACATCCCCGAGTTCGTCCCCGGCAAGCGATAGTTCGGGTCCGTCCCGATCGCGATGCGAACATGTGTTCGCAATGGATCGAGCGCTGGTCCACCTCCGCCTCTCGCCGACAAAGAACGGCCAGCAGGCGGCTGTTACCATGGCCCGCGATTACGAGTTCGGGGCTGTAGCTCAGCTGGAAGAGCGCCGCCATGGCATGGCGGAGGCCAGGGGTTCGAGCCCCCTCAGCTCCACTTCCTCCGACGAGGTCACGATCGGTTCGCACGAGTTCCGCAACCGCTTCGGCTGGTACCTCGAGCGCACCGCAGCGGGCGAACGGTTTGCGATCACCCGCCGCGGCAAGCCGTACGCTCGGTTGGTCCCCGCGGTCTGACCCCGCGTCGCCGCCTCGATGCGTCCCGGCGTACCCTGCGCTGATGGGAACCGCTGATCTCGAGACGCTGCGCAGGCGCGCCGACCCCCTCGACGTCGGCGCGGAGGCGCTCGAGCTCTACAGCGAGATCCTCGAGCTCGACCCCGACGACACCGCGGCCGCGAACATGGTCGGGCGCAGCCTGCAGGCCCTCGGACGCGTCGACGAAGCGCGCGAGCACTGGAAGTTCATCTCCGAGTTGCAGCCGGACAACGAGATCGCGCGCAGCCGAGCCCGCTCGCTCGGGCCGGTCACGGAATCAGTCCAAGTCACGTCGTCGCGCCCGACCAAGCCGCGGCGCTCGCCGAGCGACATCGTCGAGCCGGTGCTCGCGGGCGCCGGGCGCGACGGCGCACTGCGGTTCCTCGCCCGCTCCATCGTGATGATCGAGAAGATCGACCCTGCTCGCCTCAGCGTGACCGCGCAGGCGCCCGAGGCGCGCCTGCGCGTCTACGGCGGACGCGCGCCGGCGGTCACGCCGACGCGCGGGATGCTGCTCGTCTGGGTCCACGCGCCGGCGGTGACCCCGGCGCTGGCCACCGCGATCGGCGCGATCGACGGCGCCCAGCGCTCGGAGGCGGACACCCTGGCGTTGCTGCCCGAGGCCGAGGAGTACCGCGTCCCCTTCGCCGAAGTGGACGCGGTCGCAGACCTCCTCGCCGGCCCGCACCGCGAGCACCTGCGGCGCGCGATCGCAGAGGGCGCGCCGCCCCGCAACCACGCCCACGATCCCAAGCTGCGCGATTACATCGTCGACCAGGCGGCGGCGACGTCGCCGGGATGACGACGCGCCGCGGGGCCGCTCGTCAAGCCAGCGAGGCCGCCACTTCCTCGAGCGCGTCGTAGGACTCCTGCATCCCGGCCTCCATCCCGGAGCCGACGATCATGTCGCGCAGTTCCTGGCTGGTCGTCTGCACCACCGTCTCCATGCGCGTGCGTCCGCCGCCGAGGTCGATGAACGAGACGATGTTCAGCGGCTCGTCCTCGGGTGGAAGGGCAGGCGCGTCGGGCATCTCGTAGACCTCGGTCGTCACCAGCCGCTCGTTCGGCACGATCTCGCGGAACTCGCCGTGGAAGGCGACCTCGAAGCCGCCGGTGGCGGTCATCACGTAGCGCCACGCACCACCAACGCGCAGGTCGATCTCCGCGCTCGTCACCTGGCCGCGCTTGCCGCTCCACCAGCGCTTGACCAGGTCGGGCGTGGTGTACGCCTGGTAAACGAGGTGCGGCGGCGCTTGGAACTCGCGCACGATCAGGATCTGATCATCCGCCGGAAGGGTCACCGTCGCGGTGTGCTTGCTCGTCACTGCTGACATCTCCTTGCTCCTTCTGCTTGAGGTCTTCCAACACGTCGTCCAGCGCCTCGAACCGCTCCGTCCACAGCTGCGCGTACCGCCCGACCCAGTCGTGGATCGGTTTGAGCGCCGCACCGTTGACGCGGTAAAGCCGCTGCCGGCCGTCCTCGCGCACCTCGACGACCCCGACTTCGCGGAGCACGCGCAGGTGCTTGGACACCACCGGCTGCGCAAGACCGAGCGCCGCGACGACCTCGTTCACCGACAGCTCGCCACCAGCGAGGAGATCGAGGATCTCCCGCCGCCGGGGCTCGGCTACCGCGTTGAACGCGTCCGTCGTGGTCGCTGCTCTCGCCACGCGGACATCATATGCCTATATCGACATATGTCAAGAGGCGGCGACGATCCGGTACACCGGCCCGTCCAGCGAAGCGACGTAGACGCCGCCGCTGCGGTCCTCGCCGAACGACGACAGCAGCGGGACGCGCAGGCGCTCCCGGCGCGGATCGCGGCCACGAGGTGCGCGCGCGACGATGCTCGAGATCTCCCCGCTGCAGAAGTCGCCGTACAGCAGCCTGCCGCGCCACGGCCGCAACCGCGGGTCGCGCACGACGTAGCCGGCGACGACCGAGCAGCCGCGATCGCGGCCGTAGGTGTGCATCGGCCGGACGTGGCGCCGCGCGCGGATGCGGCGGTTGAAGCGGTGGTTGCCCTCGTAGGCGCTCCAGCCGAAGTTGGCGCCGGCCAGGCGCCCGCGCGGGCGATAGTCGAGCTCCTCGTAGGCCTCCTGCCCGACGTCGCCGAGCACGAACGCACCGGTCTCGCGGTCGAACGAGAAGCGCCACGGGTTGCGCAATCCGTACGCGTAGATCTCGTCACGCGCGCCGCGCACCCGCACGAACGGATTCGTGACCGGGACGCGGTAGCGCCGCCGCCCATTGCGGCGCGGATCGATCCGCAGCAGCTTCCCAAGCAGCATCCCGCGGCTCTGACCCGCTCGCCGCGGATCGCCCGGCCCGCCACCGTCGCCCAAGCCGATGTAGAGCAACCCGTCCGGCCCGAAGACGAGGTTGCCGCCGTTGTGCGTCGGGCGCGGCTGGCGCACTTTCAACACCAAGCGCCGCGACGATCGCGGTGCATAGTCGGGCGTGCGCGCGCGCCACTCCTCGACGCGCAGGTCGCCACGTAGGT
Source organism: Paraconexibacteraceae bacterium (assembly GCA_963727365.1). Lineage (GTDB taxonomy): Bacteria > Actinomycetota > Thermoleophilia > Solirubrobacterales > Solirubrobacteraceae > Paraconexibacter. The sequence continues at coordinate 126,414 of CAVSFU010000007.1, forward strand.
CGGTGAACGCGACGTAGAGGCGCCGCGAGCGCCGGTACGACGGCGCGAACGCCAGGCCCAGCAGACCCTGCTCCGTCCGATCGGACACGCGACCGCGCAAGCTCAGGAACGGCCGCTGCAGCACGCGACCGTCGCGGATGATCCGCACGCGGCCGCCCTTCTCGACGACGAACAACCGCCGCGGATCGTCCGGCGGTTGCGTCAGGTACAGCGGCCGCGCAAAGCGCCCGACGCGGCGCAGCGCCAAGCGCGGACCGCGATCAGCCGGGCGACTGGGCGCAGTCTCCGCGGGCGTGCCGCCCCGTGACGGCGTCTCGTCGTCGTCGTTGCCGCCACAACCGGCGAGCACGCCGGCCGTCAGCAAGCATGCAACCAGCAGCCTCAGGAGGCGTGAGCGGGCTCGAGGTCGAGCTGCAGCTCAACGCGCGGCACGTCGCCCCAGAGCTGTTCGAGGCGGTAGTGGTCGCGCGTATCCGGCGTGAACGCGTGCACGACCACGTCGAGGTAGTCCATCAGCACCCAGCGCGCCTCGCTGAGACCCTCGACGCGCCGCGGCAGCAGGCCGTGCTCCTTCTTCAGCCCCTCGTGGATCCCGTCGTGGATCGCCTTGACCTGACGGTCGGTGTTGCCCGTGCAGATCACGAAGTAATCCGTGTAGCCGGACACCCCGCGCAGGTCGAGCGCGACGACGTCGATCGCCTTCTTATCGGCCGCGAATTGTGCGACGAGCTGGGTCAGGGACTCTGGGTTCATGCGCTGGTGGGCCCTCCACGGTACAAGCCGTGCTCTGAGATGTACCCGGCGACCCCGTCCTCGACGAGGTGGCGGATCGGTCGACCGGCCGCCACGCGGCGGCGAATGTCAGACGACGAGACGTCCAGGCGCGGCATCTCGAAGAACCGCAGCTGCTGCGCCCCGGCAAGCGGCGCGAGCCGCTGCGCGATGTCCTGCCGGCGAATCCCCTCCCGCTCGCACACTGCGAGCGTCGCGAGCGACAGAACCGCCTCCGGCTCGCGCCAGGTGGGCAGGCTCTGCGCCATGTCACCGCCGACGATGAACGTCAGCGCGTCCTCCGGGGATCTCGCATGGATCTCCCGCAAGGTATCGACGGTGTAGGACGGACCCCCGCGCACGATCTCGAGGTCCGACACCTCCACCCCGGGCTCGTCGGCAGCCGTCAGCCGGCAGAGCTCCAGGCGCGCCTGCGCACCGGGATCGGCCGCGATCTCCTTGTGCGGCGGCACCGCAACCGGGATCAGCAGGACGCGATCGAGCCCGAGCTGGTCGCGCGCCTCCTGCGCGCAGACGAGGTGGCCGATGTGTGGCGGGTTGAAGGTCCCGCCGAGGATGCCGACGGTGCTCAGCGCGTATGCCCGTCGCCGACGACGACGTACTTGAACGTGCACAGCTCGCGCAGCCCGATCGGCCCGCGTGCGTGCAGCTTCTGCGTCGAGTTGCCGATCTCCGCGCCCATGCCGAACTCGCCGCCGTCGGTGAAGCGCGTCGACGCGTTGACGTAGACGCACGCCGCATCGACGCGCAGCTCGAACGCCCGCGCAGCGGCTTCCGACGGCGTCACGATCGCCTCGCTGTGGCCCGAGCCGTGCGCGTTGACGTGCTCGATCGCCTCGTCGACCGAATCGACGACGGCGACCGCGAGCACCAGCGCCAGGAACTCCGTGTCCCAGTCCTCCTCGGTCGCGTCGGCCAGCGACCCCGCGAGCTGCTCACCGGCCAGCGCCCGCGCGCGGCCGTCGACGCGCAACTCGACGCCGGCGTCCAGCAGCGCACGCAGCGCGCGCGGCAGGAACTCCGCTGCCACGTCGGCATGCACGAGCAGCGTCTCAGCCGCGTTGCAAACCCCCGGACGCTGCGTCTTGGCGTTCAGCACGATCGCCTCGGCGCGATCGAGGTCCGCGCCCGCGTCGACATAGACGTGGCAGTTGCCCGACGCCGCGTAGATCACCGGCACCGTCGCGACGCCCTTCAGCGCGTTCTTCAGCCCCTCGCCGCCGCGCGGGATGATCAGATCCACCACGCCGGTCTGCGTCGCAAGCTCCGCGAGCTCCTCACGCCCACCACCCGCGACGAGGCTGATCGCGCCCTCCGGCACCCCGGCGCCCTCGGCGGCATCTGCTGCCACCGCGGCGAGCACGGCGTTGGACTCGTTTGCCGACGACGACCCGCGCAGCACGATCGCGTTGCCCGACTTCAGGCACAACGCGGCCGCGTCGATCGTCACGTTCGGGCGCGCCTCGTAGACGACCGCGACGACGCCAAGCGGCGTACGCACCTTGCGCACGTCCAGCCCGTTGGGCAGGCGCCCACCGTCGATGACCTCGCCGACGGGGTCCTTCAGCGCCGCGATGTCGCGCACCTGCGCGGCGATCGCCGCGATCCGCTCGGACGTCAGCTCGAGCCGGTCCAGCAGGGCGTCGGACAGCCCGTTCGCGCGCCCGGCTTCCATATCGCGCGCGTTGGCCTCGAGGATCTCGGACGTGCGCGCCAGCAGCGCATCGGAGATCGCATGCAGTGCGGCGTCCTTCGTGCGCGTGTCGAGTGCGGCGAGCCGGCGCGACGCGGCCTGGGCCGCGCGGCAGATCTCGGCGACCGAACGGGTCGTGGTGGCCATGCGAAGAGCTTAGGCGAGGACGAAGTAATCCCTGTGCACGGCTTCCTCCGTGGCCCGCGGGAGGATCTCCTGCACCTCAGCGCTGCGCTTGCCCGCCACCTGGCGCAGCTCCTGCGCGGTGTAGTTGACGATGCCCTTGCCGATCACGACCGCGCCCTCGGCGACGTTGACCGCGTCGCCGGCGTCGAAGCTCCCACGCACCTCGGTGATCCCGACGGGCAGCAGCGACGTGCCGCCGTCGCGCAGCGCGCGCGCGGCACCGCCGTCCACGACGAGCGTCCCGTGCGCGGGCTTGGCGTACTTGAGCCACAGCTTGAACGACGAGTAGCGCGCCTCGCGCGCGGCGAAGTGCGTGCCCTCGGCCGGGTCGCCGAGCAGCGCCGCAGCGAGCGCGCCGGGCCGCACGCCGCTGGCGATCGTCGACGGGATGCCCGCCGCGCTTGCCATCTCGGCCGCAACGACCTTCGAGCGCATCCCACCGGACCCAAGCGGCGACGTCGAGTGCCCGATCGACAGCGCCGACAGCCCCTCGAAGTCCGTCACCTCGCGCACGATCTGCGCGTCCGGGTCAGACCGCGGGTCGGCGCTGTAGAGGCCGTCGATGTCGGTCAGCAGCAGCAGCCTGTCGGCGCCGACGAGGATCGCGACCTGGGCCGCAAGGAAGTCGTTGTCGCCGAAGGAGATCTCGTCGGTCGTCGTCGTGTCGTTCTCGTTGATGACCGGGACGACGTTCCAATCCAGCAGCCGCCGCAGCGTCTGGCGCGCGTTGAGGTAGTGCGTGCGCGCGCTCATGTCGAAGAACGTCAGCAGCACCTGCGCGCAGCCGACGCCCTCGCCCGACAGCAGGTCGTCCCACTCGCGATACAAGCGCCCCTGGCCGACAGCGCTTGCCGCCTGCAGGTCCTCGATCGCCGTCGGACGCCCGCCGAGGCCCATGATCCGCATGCCCACGGCGATCGCGCCCGAGCTGACGAGCACGAGCTCGTCGCCGGCGCGGTGGCGCTCGGCGACCGCACGGCAGACCTCCGCCAGCACGTCGCGGCGCGGCGAGCCGTCGGGCTCGGCGACGACGCTCGAGCCGAGCTTGATGACGAAGCGGGCCATGCGGCGCCGCAGTCTACGAGGCCGCGAAGCGCACGACGCGGCGCGCGACGTCTGCCTCGACGAGCCGCACGCGCAGCTGCGCACCGGGTTCGACCCCACCCTCGACCGGTGCCAGCACCGCCGGCTCGCGCAGCTGCACGGCGTCGTCGTCGACGGCGACCGCATCGAACTCCTGCCCGACGCGCGTTGCGAGCACCGCTGCCTCGACGGCGTCCGTGCACGCGCGCTCGACGCTGCCCGCACGGCGGTCGGCCGTCGCCATCAGCTCCGGCAGCTCGCCAAGCGCGTCACGAAGCGCCGCAGGCACGTCCTCGCCCGCGCACAGCGCCGCGCAGACGAGCAGCGCGAAGCGGTCGACCAGACGCCGCAGCGGCGCCGTGACGTGCGCGTACGGCGCCGCGATGCTCGCGTGCGTGACCTGCTCAGCCGGAAGCACGACGTATCCCGCACCGCGAAACAGCGCCCGCGACGCGTGAACGATCGCCAGGTGCGCTGGACGCGTGCGATCGAGCGAGCGCAGGAACTCACCGTGCGGCTGCCCCTCTGGCCACGCCACCCCGAGCGCCGTCGCCTGCCGGCGCAGGCGTCGCAGCGCGCGCTCCTCGGGCGGCGGCATCGTCCGCAGCACGCCGACGCCGGCGTCGAGCATCATCCGCGCCGCCGCCATCCCCGTCATCAGCGAGATCTGCGCGTTGTGGTCCTCGCTGACCAGCTGCGGGCGGAATCGCAGCGTGAAGTCGTCGCCGACCTCCTGCTCGGGGATCGCGAGCTCCGCACCGCCCCGCGCGCGCTCGAGCGTGATCCGGCGCTCGCCGATCTCCGCCAGCAGCGCCGGCACCTCGTCGGCGTAGGCGAGCCGCTTCGCACTGCGGACGCGCGCCCGCGCCACCGTCGCGCTCGTCACCTCGCCCGCGCCGTCCAGCTGCAGGTCCCAGACGAACGCGGGGCGCACCTCGCCGGGCAGCAGGCTCGCCGCGCCTTCGCTGATCACCGGAGGATGCAGCGGAGTGCGCATGTCCGGCGCGTAGATCGTCGTGCCGCGCCGGCGCGCTTCGAGGTCGATCGGACCACCGAGGGCGACGAACGCCGGCACGTCGGCGATCGCGTAGCGCACGCGGAAGCCGTCGCCGTCACGCTCGAGGTGCATCGCCTGGTCGAGATCCATCGCACCGGGCGGGTCGATCGTCACGAACTCCAGGGCCGTCAGGTCCGCCTCGGGCAGCTGCACCCCGTGCACGGCCGCGTCGGCAGCGGCAAGCACCTCGGCCGGGAACGCCGCCGGCACGTCCAGCTCCTCGCGGATCGCCGCAAACGCCGCGGCGAGCTCGGCGCTCAGCACGACGGCCGCGACCGTCGCAGGACTCGTCGCTGCCCGGCGTCGACGACGATCGCACGCACGTGGCGTCGTGTGCGGCGCACCGATACCGACGTGACATCGGCCCTGTCCCCTCGCAACGCCACGCGCAGACGGCCACGCACGCAGCGACGGGTCAAGCGCAGCGGCTCAAGCGGTGCCGCAAGCACGATCGGCGCGACGTAGTCGCCCGGGTCGGTGATGAAGCGCACCCTTGGACGGCGTCCCGCCGGCAGCGTCGCGAGCGCGCGGAAGAACGGCGCGCGGTAGTGCTCGCCGCGCGTCGTGATCCCCGCGGCCCAGTCGTCGTGGTGCGACGGGATGAACAGCGGCGCGCCGATCGTCTCGATGTACTTCATCGGGTCGCGCATCCCGTTGGTGAACTGGTTGAAGCCCTGGATCGCCCCGACGTGAACGTCGATCGGGCGCAGCGCACGCAGCGCGTCGATCGCGCCGGGTGCCTTGTCGATCAGCGGCCCCGCCGAGTCGTTCCACAGCAGCGAGAAGTCGCCGACCGCGAAGCGGTAGAGCACCGTGCCGGCCTCGGCGTCGGGGAGATGGCCGAGCAGGTGGATCAGGTCCTCGGAGGTCGGCGGATGCACGAGCTGCGTCGTCGAGGGCAGCGGCAGCACCGGCACGTGGAAGCCCGTCGGCCCGGTCAGCGCGGAGTGCAGGTGCTTGACGGCGGTGACGTCGACGCCGCGCAGCTCGCGCACCGCAGCGCGCGTACCGGGCGCGGCGCCGGCGGGCAGCGCGGCGAGACAGCGCGGCGGCATCGGCCCCGCGGCGCGCGCACGCAGCTCGGCGCACTGCTCGGCGTTGCCGACGAGCAGCGCGCCCGTCGCCTCGGCGATCGGCGTCGCGTCGGCGGCGTGGTCGAAGTGCGCGTGCCCGATGAAGATCGCCTCCGGCTTCAGGCGCGCCAACTCGTCCGGCGAGGTCGGCACATAGCCGCTCGTGCCGCCGCGCGGGACCCACGCGTCGAGCAGGACGACGTGGCCGCGGACGGCCATTGCGAAGTTCGTCACGCCGAACCACGACAGGATCAGCTTGTCGCGTGCCAGCGCGCCGGTGTTGGCGTCGACGTTGTCGCGCCCGAAGTAGTGCTGGCGCGCGGCGATCGTCTCGGCCGGGAGTTCGGCGGCGCCGGCCGGAGCGGCCATGGCAAGCGCGATGAGGACGGCGATGCGGCGCACCGCCCGACCCTATCCCGGGTCGAGCTCGAAGACGACGCCGCCGATCTCGACGTCGTCGCCGGGCTCGAAGCCCGCGGACTGGAGCGCCTGCAGCACGCCCATGCGCTTGAGCCGGTGCTCGATGTGCGCGAGCGCGTCCTGGTTCTCGAGGTCGTGGCGAGCGATCAGCTTGTCCACCTGCGGCCCGAACACGCGCCAGACGCCCTCGCCGGCCGCGTCGACCTCCCAGCCACGCGCCGGACCTGGGCGAAAGACCTGGTGCTCGGCGAGATCCTCAGCGCTGGCCAGCGGCACTGGCGCGGTCTCCAGCGGGACGCGGCGCAGCAGCTCGGCTGCCAGCTCGTCGAGCCCGTCACGCGTGGCGCTGGACGTGACGAGCACCGGCACGCGGTCGGGCTCGGGCTCCCACGCCTCGCGCTGAGTCGGCTCGCCGTTGAGACGACGGTCCCACCGGTCACGGGCGGCGATCGCCTCCTCGGGCAGCACGAGGTCGGACTTCGACAGCGCAAGGATCCGCGGGAGCGCGGCGAGCCGCGGGTCGTGCGCCGCGAGCTCACGCTCGATGACGTCGAAGTTCGCCGCCGGGTCTGAGCCGTCCAGCGGCGCCAGGTCGAGCACGTGGACGAGCAGGCGCGTGCGCTCGACGTGGGCGAGGAAGTCGTGGCCGAGGCCGGCCCCCTCCGACGCGCCCTCGATCAGTCCGGGGATGTCGGCGAGGATCAGCTGGCGGTCGGCGCCGTCGAGCGTGCCGAGCACCGGCTCGAGCGTCGTGAACGGATAGTCGGCGACCTTCGGCGCAGCGCGCGTCAGGCGCGAGATCAGCGAGGACTTGCCGGCGTTGGGCAGCCCGACGAGGCCGACGTCGGCAAGCAGCTTGAGCTGCAGGTCGATCCAGCCCTCGTCGCCCGTCAGCCCCTTCTCGTGAAAGCGCGGCGACTGGTGCGCCGAGCCCTTGAAGTGGCGGTTGCCGCGCCCCCCTGAGCCCCCGCGGGCGACGACGATCGCGGCGCCCGGGCGTGATCAGGTCGTGCAGCGCGTCCTCGAGGTCGCGGACGATCGTCCCGGGCGGGACGCGCACGACGAGATCGTCCCCGTCGGCCCCGGTGCGCTGCGCGCCCTCGCCGTGGCGCGCACGCGGCGCTTTGTAGTGCGCCTTGCGCTTGAACGACTGCAGGTCGCGCAGCGAGTCGTCGCAGAGCAGCACGACGTTGCCACCGCGTCCGCCGTCGCCGCCGTCGGGTCCACCCTTGGGCACATGGGCCTCGCGGCGGAACGACGTGACGCCGTCGCCACCGCGGCCGGCCTGCACGAAGATCCGTGCTTTGTCGTAGAGCACGGTCCTATTGTCCCCACACATGCCCCACGACAAGGTCTTCGTCATCACCGGCGCTTCCAGCGGCATCGGCGCCGAGACCGCGCGCCATGCCGCCGCGGACGGTTATCGCCTCGTGCTGGCGGCACGGTCGGCCGACAAGCTGGAGGCGCTCGCCGAGGAGCTCGGCGGTGCTGAGCGGGCCGTGGCCGTCGCGTGCGACGTGCGCGAGTGGGCGGATCTCGAGCAGCTCGCGGCACGCACGGCCGAGGCGTTCGGCCCCGCGGACGTGGTCTTCGCAAACGCCGGCTTCGGTGCCGGGCGCGGCTGGCTCAAGGAGACGCCGGAGTTCTGGCGCGACATGGTGCTCACGAATGTCTACGGCGCGGCGATCACGGCGCGCGCGTTCATCCCGCAGGTCACCGACACCACCGGCCACCTGCTGCTGACCGGGTCGGTCGCGGGCCGCCGTGCGCTGCCGGGCTCGCTGTATTCGGCGACGAAGTGGGCGGTCACCGCGATGGGTGAGGCGCTGCGCCAGGACCTCAACGGCACCGGCGTCCGTGTCACGCTGATCGAGCCCGGCATGGTCGACACGCCGTTCTTCGACAACCCGGTCTCGGGCGCGCTGCAGGCGGACGACGTCGCGCGCGCGGTGATGTACGCCGTGTCGCAGCCGCCGCACGTCGACGTCAACGAGATCCTGATCCGCCCCACGGCACAGCCGACGTGAGCGACGTCGTCCCCGGCAAGCGCGCCTCGGACGCCGAGCGCGACAACGTCGTCGAGCTGCTGCGACGCGCGTACGCCGAGGGGCGACTGTCCGCCGACGAGCTCGAGACGCGCGTGCAGCGCGCGGTGCAGGCCCGTACCCGCGACGAGCTGCGCGCGCTGCGCTCCGACCTGCCGTACCGGCCGCCGCCACGGGGCGTGCGCCGCTTTCACCGCGCCGCGCTGCGCATGCACGCTGCTGGCTACGTCGGCGTGAACGCCGCGACGATCAGCGCTTGGGCGGCAACGGGCGCAGACCCGTTCGTCTGGCCCGCGATCGTCCTCGCGCCGACCAGCGTGCTGCTGGCGGCGCACTGGCGACGCGTGCGCCGCATCGTGCGCCGCCCGGAACGCTAGCCGTGGAGATTCGTGAGGCATCGGCAGACGACTGGCCGGCGATCTGGCCGTTCTTGCACGAGATCGTCGTCGCGCGTGAGACCTATGCCTACGACCCCGACCTGACGTCCGAGCAGGCGCGTGCGCTGTGGATGGTGCCGCCCCCGGCCCGCGTGGTCGTCGCGGCCAACGGCGACGCGGTGGTGGGCAGCGCGAACATGTACGCCAACCGTCCCGGCCCCGGCTCACACGTCGCGAGTGCGAGCTTCATGGTCGACCGCGCCCACCGCGGCCGCGGCGTCGGCCGCGCGCTCGGCGAGGACATGATCGCCTGGGCCCGCCGCGCGGGCTTCCGCGCGATCCAGTTCAACGCCGTCGTCGAGACGAACGCCGCCGCCGTGCAGCTCTGGCAGGCGCTCGGCTTCGAGATCGTCGGCACCGCGCCCGGGGCGTTCGCACACCCCGAGCACGGCTACGTCGGCCTGCACGTGATGTACAGGCGCGTCTAGCTTTCGCGCTTGGCGTCCCCGAGGTTCTGCACCGCGGGCTCGACGCGCTCGTCGCTGCGGTACTTCTCGGGGTCGTCGACCTCCTCGCCGTTCACGGTGACGGTGCCGTCCTCGTGATGGACCAGGCCGGACGGGCCGAGCTTGCGCTCGGGGCCCTCCTCGTAGCCGTGGTCGCCCTCGCCGCCACCGAACGTGGCGTTGCGCATCTCGCGATCCGACGGCCAGTCGGAGAGATCCTTGGGCGGATCCTCCTCCAGCGCCTTCATCCGCTCCTCGATGGGGAGCGAGGTGTCGTTGGCCTTCTCCCGTGCGTCTGACATGTTCAGACGCGTACCCGGGGGGCCGAGAGCTACTCGGCGGCGGCTTCTTGGCCGGGCACGACGTTCACGACGCGGCCACGGCGGCTGGTGGTGAACTCGACGGTGCCCGCGGCCTTCGCGAACAGCGTGTCGTCCTTGCCCATGCCGACGCCCTCGCCGGCACGGAAGCGCGAGCCACGCTGGCGCACGATGATCTCGCCGCCGGTGACGTTCTGGCCGGCGAAGATCTTCACGCCAAGACGCTGGGCGTTGGAGTCGCGGCCGTTGCGGGAGGACCCGAGGCCCTTCTTGTGTGCCATCTGACTACTTCCCCAGCTTGATCGAGGTGATCTCCAGGCGCGTGAGCTCCTGGCGGTGCCCCGTGCGGCGGCGGTAGCCGCGCTTGGGCTTGTGCTTGAAGATCCGCAGCTTCTCGCCGCGCAGGTGCTCGACGACCTTGCCGGTGACCTTGACCTTCTTCAGGCCGTCGGCGTCGAAGACCGCGTCGGAGTCGCTGTAGAGCAGCGGCTGCAGATCGACGTTGGTGCCGGCGTCGCCGGGCAGGCGCTCGACGAGCAGGGTCTGCCCCTGCTCGACGCGGTATTGCTTGCCGCCGGTCTTGATGATCGCGTACATAAGTTCGTTACTCCGAGGAGGAGGTCGTCTCCACCGTTGCGTTCTCGGCCTCTTTGGCCTTCGCAGCGGAACGGCGCCGTCCGCCTCTGCGGCCGCGGCGCCGAGGCTTCGATTCTACGCCATCGCCGCCGCCATCGCGTTTCGGCGGCTCGATGATCTCGCCATCCTCGTCGACCATGAAGGCCGTGGCGGCCGTGCGACCGGCGTCGTCGATGCGCACGAGGCGCTTCTCGCCGACGTGCGGACCGCCGCCGGCGATCGAGATCACGTAGCCGTCGACCTTCGCCACGGCGTCGTCGACGTCGTACATGTGGGGCTCGACGATCGTCACGAGCACCTCGTCGCCGGCCTTGAACGGCACGGCTTGCTCGAGGATCTCGTCGTTGCGTCCTTCGCGCAGCACGTCGAAGGCATCGTGCGCGAGCGACTCGGTCCCGGTGAAGTGAAAGAACTTGCCGGTGTCGGCCTCGAGCTGGTGCAGCACGCGGGCGCTCTGGCCCGTGAACTCGGCAGACACGTGCGGGTGCATGCGGACGAGGAACGCCTCGACGCCACGGCCCGCGCGGGACGCGAGGTCGCGCAGGCGGCGCTCGAACTCGATCGCGATCGTCTCCTCGGACTTGACGACGCCCTCGCCGTCGCACGTCGGGCAGGTCCGCGAGATCACCTCGCGCACGCCCTCGGTGACGTTCTGGCGCGTCATCTCGACGAGCCCGAGCTTCGAGATCTCGGCGGTGAACGTCTTCGTGCGGTCCTCGTCGAGCGACTTGCGCAGCGTCTTCAGCACGGTGTCGCGGTTCTTGGCCCGCGCCATGTCGATGAAGTCGATGACGATGATCCCGCCGATGTCGCGCAGGCGCAGCTGGTTGACGACCTCCTCGGCCGCCTCGAGGTTGGTGCGCGTGATGACGTCCTCCAGGCGGGCGGCCTTGCCGCGGCCGACGTAGGAGCCCGAATTGACGTCGATGACCGTCAGCGCCTCGGCGTAGTCGATCATCAGGTAGCCGCCGGAGGGCAGGTCGACGCGCTTGGTCAGCAGCCCGTCGATGACGTCCTCGATCCCGTAGGACTCGAACATCGCCTTGGACTGCTCCCACAGCTCGACGCGGTCGACGAGCTCGGGCGCGGTTCGCGTGAAGAACGAGACGAGGCGCTGGTGCTGCTTGGGATCGTCGACGACCGCGCGCTCGAAGTCGGCGGCGAAGATGTCACGCACGACCCGCACCGAGAGGTCGGCCTCCTGGAAGACGAGCCCCGGCGCCGGCGTCGTCTCGACGCGCTGCTCGAGCACCTGGTGCAGCTTGAACAGGTACTGCAGCTCGCGCTCGAAGTCCGCGCGCTTGGCGCCGTGCGCCGCGGTGCGGACGATTGCGCCGCCGCCCGACAGGTCGAGGCCCTTGACCTCCTTGCGCAGGCGCTCGCGCTCCTTGTCCTCCAGGCGCTTGGAGACGCCGACGCCCTCGCCGGTGGGCGTGTAGACCATGTAGCGCCCGGCGATCGTGAGCTCCATGCTCAGCCGCGCGCCCTTGGACTTCAACGGGTCCTTGACGACCTGGACGACGACTTCCTGCCCAGGCTTGAGCAGGTCGGAGATCTTCTTGCCGCCGCTGTCCGTACCGCGGCCGCGGCGCACGGTCTCGACGCCCGGCAGCACGATCTCGTCGACGTGCAGGAAGCCGTTCTTGTCGAGGCCGATGTCGATGAAGGCGGCCTCCAACCCCGGCAGGACGTTGTCGACCTTGCCCTTGTAGATGTTGCCGACGATCGAGCGGTTTCCTCGCCGCTCGAGGTACAGCTCGGCGACGCGATATCCGGCCGCCGGATTGGCGCCACGGCTGCCCTTGCTGCGGCTTTGTGCGCCGCCTGCAGGCTTGCCTGTCGCCTCGAGCAGCGCCACCCGGGTCTCCCCGCGGTCGACGCTGACCAACACTTGCTTCTTCACAGAAATGCTCTCTTCAAATCAGAATCCCAGGACGCGGCTTCCCTTGCTGGCCGATGCAACGCGTGCTTGGGCGTAGATCGACTGTAGGAGGCCTATCGCCAGGAAAGTGGTGAGCACCGAGGATCCGCCGTAGCTCATGAGCGGCAGCGGGATCCCGGTGATGGGCATGATCCCAATCGTCATCCCGACGTTGACGAAGACCTGGAAGAGGAGCATGGCAACCACGCCCCCGGCGATCAGCGCGCCGTACAGGTTCTTCGACATCGTCAGGATTCGCAGTCCGCGCCATATCAGCAGCGCGTACAGCGACAGCACCAAGGCAGCGCCGGCAAAGCCCCAGCGCTCACCTACCACCGCGTATATGAAGTCGGTGTGGTGCTCGGGTAGGAAATCGAACGACGTTTGCGTTGAGGCATCGCCACGGCCGGTCTTCTCGCCGGAGCCGATCGCGATGCGCGACTGGGCTTGCTGATAGCCCTCGTCGCCGGGGTTTTCGGATGGGTGCAGGAACGCCGTGAGGCGGTCCTTCTGGTAGCCGTGCAACACCTGGACGCCGGCAAGCGGCGCCAGCACCAGGACGAAGCTGACGGCGAAGGCGACGAGCGCCCCTAGTGCCGCGAAATGGCGGCCCGGGATCGCCGCGACCCACAGGATGGTGAGCGTGATCGCGCCGTAGACGAGGCTCGACCCGAGGTCGGGCTGGACCATCACGAGCGCCGCTGGGATGAGCGCGATCAACAGCGTGCGCGCGGTGGTTTGGCGGTCGTGCAGCATCCGCGCGCGGTCGACGAGGAACGCCGAGATCGTCAGGACCATGAGGACCTTGCCGAGCTCGGACGCCTGGAACGAGAAGCCTGGGAGCGCGATCGAGCGCTGCGCGCCGAGCGCGCTGGAGCCGAAGACCTTGACCGCGAGGATCGAGATGATGAGGAACCCGTAGATGCCGTACTTCAGCTCGCGAAGGCGCGAGTAGTCGATCCGCGAGATCAGCAGCGCGATGAAGCCGCCGGCCGCGAAGTAGACCGCCTGGCGCTTCATGTAGTGGCCGTCGGCGAGGCCCTGGTCGTGGACCGTGTTGAGCGCGACGAGCGAGCAGACGCAGATGCCGACGACGGCGATCGCGAGGATCAGGTCGAACGGCAGCGCCAGCGACAGCGGGCGCGGCGCCGCGCTGCGCGCGACCTGCGAGGGGTGGCGGATCGGGGAGGTCTGGGTCGTCATCGCGTCGTGCTCCGCGACTCGACGAGCTTGGCTGCCTTGTCCTGGCCGAACCACTGCGCGAGCATCAGGCGTGCGGCCGGCGCCGCGAAGTCCGCGCCGAATCCGGCGTCCTCGACGGTCGCGGCGATCACGATCGGCGGGCGCTTGCCAGTGCGATCGACCGACCAGCAGACGAACCACGACTGGTCCTGCTTGGGTGGGCGCTGCGCGGTGCCGGTCTTGCCGTAGACGGGGAAGCGCTCCTCGTCCCAGCCTGCGCCCTTGAAGACCTGGAAGGACGTCCCGCCCTCCTCAGCGGTTGAGGCCAGCAGGCCCGCGGAGACGGCGTCGCGGTGACCGCGGTCGATCGTGACCTTCTTGCCGCGACTCGAGCGGATCCGCCGGATGAGCCGGCCCTCGGCGTCGTCGACCTCGGCGCCGAGATGCGGGCGCACGACGCGGCCGCCGTTGGCGAGCGCGCTGTAGCCGACCGCCATCTGCAGCGGCGTGGCCTGGACGTCGCCCTGGCCAATCGCGACCTGCACGTTGTCCCCGATCGACCACGGCCGCTGATCTGAAAGACCGCAGCCACGGGCGCCCGACTCGAACACGTTGACGTTCTGCGGGATGCCCTTGTCGCGGCGGCATTCGCGCTCGGCCTCGCCGCGCTGCGCGCGCCACTTCTTGTCGGGGATCGTCCCGGCGGCCTCGCCCGGCAGGTCGATACCGGTCGTGCGGCCCAGGCCGAGCTTGCGCGCCCACTGCTGGATGTCCGTTTGCGGGTTGATCTGTGCGCCGAGCTTGTAGAAGAAGACGTCCGCCGAGATCTTCAGCGCCTGGGAGACGTTGCCGCTGCCGAGGTCGGCCTTGCCCGCGTTGCAGAACTCGTTGGTCGAGATCTTCACGCACGGCGGGGAGGCGATCACGGTGCTCGTCGTGATCTCGCCGCGCGAGAGCGCGGCCAACGCCGTGAACGGCTTGAACGTCGAGCCCGTCGGGTAGGCGCCCGTGATCGCGCGGTTGAACAGCGGGCTACCGGCCTCGGCCGAGAAGAGCTGGTTGTAGCGCCGCTCGGTGATCGGCCGGCTCAGCTCGTTGGGGTCGAACGAGGGATAAGAGCCGATCGCGTAGACCGCACCGTTCTCGGGGTTCATCGCGACGAACGCCGCCGGGCGCCCGCGCCCGGACTGCAGCATCGCTTGCTGGCCGACCTCCTGGAGCTCCTTGTCGAGCGTCAACGTCAACGAGCGACCGGCGACGGGCGGACGCTCGGCGCCGGCGCCCTGGGGGTTGCCCTGCGCATCGACGAAAAAGCGCTGCAGGCCGTCGCGACCGCGGAGGTCGGCGTCGTAGCGGCGCTCGAGGCCGCTTTGACCCACGATCTCGCCTGACGTCGCGCCGGGGAAGGAGCCGGCGTCGAGCTGCTCCTGGTCGATCTGGCCCACCGTGCCGAAGATCTGCGCCGCGACGTTCTCGTGCGGGTACTTGCGCAGGTAGGTCTGCTGCGGCAGCACACCCGGGAAGCGCTCGGGGCGCTCGTAGAGGTAGTCGCGCACGTCGTCCGGCACGCCGGTCTTGATCTTCACCGGCGCATACGGCGCAAGCCATAGCCCGAGGATCACGCGCTCCTGGATCGTCCGCGAACGCATCCCGATCACGCCGCCAAGCTCGCGGAAGCGCTCGCGCAGCGATGACGGGATCGACGGGATGGGCACTTTCTCGGGCTTCTTGACCCGCGGCACGCGGCGCGCCTCACGCCGCTTGCCGTCCGCACGCAGCTCAGCGATCGTGCGCAGCCGCGCCTCACGTGCCCGCGTATAGGCCCGTTGGCGGCTTGCGAACTCCTTGCCCCACGCCGCCGCCAGCTCCTTCTCGACGGTCGGGATGTTGCGCGGGTCGAGCGTGATCACGGTCGCCTTCTCGTTGATCACGAGCTCGTTGCCGTTGCGATCGCGAATCGTGCCGCGTGGTGCCGCGATGCGCTCCGTGCGGACCTTGTTCACCTGCGCCTGGCGCAGATACGAATCGCCCGACAGCACCTGCAGGTACCACAGGCGGAAGAAGATGATCGCGAACAGCGCGAAGCCGATCACCCCGACCACGGCGACGCGCATCGCCAGCTGCGGCGGGATCGGGGCGCGGCCGCTGCCGCGATCGATCGGGTCGATCATCACGCTTGCGACAGCGGGCTCAGCCCGCCGGTCGTGTAGGCGCGGCGGCGACGGCGGCGCGGGTCCTCGGGGAGGACCGTGAGCAGCCAGCGGCGCACCGCGGCGTGGACGGGACCGGCGACCAGGGCGTTGACCGCGATCACCACGAGCGTCTGCCCGAGCAACAGGAAGGAGACCGGCGCCTCCTGCCCGAGCAGGAAGTTGATGCCGCTGTAACCGACCGAGACGAGCGCGGTCGCGGCAGCGCCGACGGCAAGCGGCAGCAGCGCGCCCTGCGGGTCGCGCAGCTCACGCAGGCGCCCGGCGGCGTAGCCGGCGGTGAGATAGCAGAGCGACGACAGCCCCATCGTTTGGATCAGCGCAGCGTCGACGAGCAGGCCGGTGGCGAAGCCGAAGACCGCGCCCCACAGCGAGCCGCACAGCAGCCCGACGGCAGCGACGGTCAGCGGCAGCAGGTCGGCGTTGACGCCGAACAGCGTGATCTGGCTCACGGCCGCGACCTGCAGGATCGCCACGACGAAGCCGAGCAGGCTCAGGCGCAGCAGGAGCTTTGGCGTCTGCGGGTTCACGAGTTCTTCGCGGGCGCCCGCTTCGTGATGACCTGAACGTACGTCGATCGGCGCGGGTCGGCGAACGGGCGGATGTGCACGCGCTGGGCGTCGGTGCCCGGCTCGTCGACCTTCGTGACGACGCCGATCGGGATGTTGGGTGGGAACAGCGCCGGCTTGTCACCCGTCTTCTCGGTGCCGCGCGTGACGACCATCTGGCCCGTTTCAACCTCGCCGGGGCTCGCGAACTCGAGGATCAGATCGCGCGGATTGCCCTCCGACACCGCCACGTTGCCGGTGACGTTGCCCTCGGTGATCGCAGCCGAGCGCACCTTCTGGTCGGTGATCAGCGTGACCTGGGCGTTGCCGCCGATCACCTTCGTCACCTTGCCGACGAGCGCGCCGCCGCCGCGGCCGCCGCTGCCGACGACGGCCTGGCCGACCTCGATGCCGTCGGCGGCACCCTTGTTGATGTTGATCGTTTGCAGGAACAGCGTCGGGGACACCCCGACGATGCGAGCAGTCACGGGGTCGAGCTCCGAGAGGCCGGCCTTGCGGTCGAGATCGAGCAAAGCACGCAGGTCGGCGTTGTCACGGACCTTGCCCTGCAGGTCAGCGACCTGCTGACGCAGTTCGTCGCGGTCGCGACGCAGGTCGTCGTTGTCGCCCTTCGCGCGCCAGGTGTCGCCGAACCACCCGAAGAGGTCGCGGATCGGAGACAGCGCGCGGCTGGCGCCGTCCTGGATCGGGGAGACGACCTGAAAGACGCCGTTCTGAATGCTGCCAACCGGGCCTGAGCCGCCGCCGAAGCTCGCGGTCAGCAGGACCAGGCAGGCGACGACGAGCAGTGCCAGGACGGCACGTCTACGGCGGATCGTCTTGTGGTCGTACACGACAACTGGTGCTCCGAAGGTAGTCCGGTCCCGCAGCGCATTGGACTAGTACCTGCGCCGGCGGTTGCGGGAATTTTTGTTCGTGCGGTGGATGACCTCGAACTCCTCGAGCGACCGGCCACTGCCGACGGCAACGCACGTCAGCGGGCTTTCCGCGAGATGTGAGGGCATCTGGGTCTCCTCGCGCAGGCGCTCGTCGAGCCCCTGCAGCAGTGACCCACCACCGGCCAGCATGATGCCTCGGTCCATGATGTCCGAGGCCAGCTCCGGTGGCGTGCGATCGAGGGTTTCCTTCACCGCGTCGATGATCTGCGACAGCGGCTCCTCGAGCGCCTGGCGAATCTCCTCCGACGTGAGCACGACGGTCTTCGGGAGTCCCGAGACCATGTCGCGTCCACGGATCTCGGCCTGCACTTCCTCCTCCATCGGATAGGCCGAGCCGATCTCCAGCTTGACCTCTTCCGCGGTCTGCTGGCCGATCAGCAGTTTGTACTCGCGCTTGGCGTAGTTGATGATCGCCTCGTCGAGCTCGTCGCCGCCGACACGGATCGACTGCGACACGACGATGCCGCCGAGCGAGATCACCGCGACCTCGCTGGTGCCGCCGCCGATGTCGACGACCATCGAGCCGGTCGGCTCCCCAACCGGCAGCCCAGCGCCGATCGCGGCCGCCATCGGCTCCTCGATCAGGTAGGCCTGGCGCGCGCCTGCTGACAGGCACGCCTCCTCCACGGCGCGCTTCTCCACGCCCGTCACGCCAGACGGCACGCAGACCACCACGCGCGGATGCGCGAAGCGGTTCTGATGCACCTTCTGGATGAAGTGGCGCAGCATCTCCTCGGTCACGTCGAAGTCGGCGATGACGCCGTCCTTCAGGGGCCGGATCGCCTGGATCGTTCCCGGGGTGCGGCCGAGCATGCGCTTGGCCTCGATGCCGACGGCATGAACCTCACCCGTGCGCGTGTCCATCGCGACGACCGACGGTTCGGACAGAACGATGCCACGACCACGTACGTAGACGAGGGTGTTGGCGGTGCCGAGGTCGACCGCCATATCGCGGCCACCGAACCCGGTGAGATAGCTGAACATGCCCATGAGGGATCATCTGGGCGCGGCGCGCCCGGCTTCCCCGCGCGTCGAGCGCTGCGCGGGCCGGGCCTGATGGCCGCGTCCGCGGGCCAGTGTAGCGGAGCACCGGGCCGCGACCCCTATTGCGCAAGGCTTCTTTCGCTGATTGAGCCTCAAGTAGACCTTGAGACGCGATGGCCGTTGATTAAAGGACTTCTCGGGATGCTTGTTCGTCCCCGAACGCCGCCCTCAAGTAGAGGTCGAGGGTAGGCCCATGAGACGCCGAAACGCCGCGACGGGCAGTCCGACGACGTTGAAATAGTCCCCTTCGACCCCCTGAACGAGCCATGCGCCACGTCCCTGGATGGCGTAACCGCCGGCGCGTCCCCGCCATTCGCCCGTGGCGACGTAGGCGTCGATCTCCCCGTCATCGGCCGCGGCAAACCGCACCACGGTCCGCACGGTCTCCACCCGCGTCGCTGCTGAGGTGACCAGCGCGATCCCACTCCAGACGTCGTGGGCGCGACCCTGCAGGCGCGCCAGCATCGCGTGCGCGGCGTCCGCCGTCGGCGGCTTGCCGAAGATCTCGCCGTCCAGCGCGACGAGCGTGTCGACGCCGAGCACGGCCGCATCGGCCGCTGCGGGACCGGCCGCCACGGCGCGCGCCTTGCGTAGTGCGTTCTCGCGCGCGACCGCCTCAGGATCGCCTTCAGACAGCTCCTCGACGTCGCTGGGCACCGCATCGAAGGTGATGCCGAGCTGGTCGAGAATCGCGCGCCGCTGCGGCGACGCGCTCGCGAGAACTAGAGCTCGGGGAACCACACGCCGATCTCACGCTCCGCGGACTCGGGCGAATCGGAGCCGTGGACCATGTTCGTGCCGATCGCGATCGCGAAGTCGCCGCGGATCGAGCCGGTATTGGCCTCGATCGGGTTCGTCGCACCGATCAGCTGGCGCGCGGCGGGGATCGCCTGCTCCCCCTCGAGCACGAGGGCGACCAGCGGGCCGGAGGTGATGAAGTCGACGAGCTCGCCGTAGAAGGGCTTGCCCTCGTGCTCGGCGTAGTGGGTCTCGGCAATCTCGCGAGGAGTCGTCAGCAGCTTCAGCGCGACGATCCTGAGCCCCTTGCGCTCGAACCGGGCGAGGATCTCGCCGGTGAGGCTGCGGGCGTAGGCGTCGGGCTTGACGAGGATGAGGGTGCGTTCCATGACGGCGGCAGACTAGCCGTCGACAACGGGCGCGGGCTCGGCGGCCGTCTCCTCTTCCTCACCGGTCCGTCGGCGCCGGCGGCGGCGCTGCGGCGTGACCCCGGGAATCTCGGCCTCGCAGTAGGGGCAGATCCGCCAGTCGGGATCCAGCGGCTTGGAGCAGGTGCCGCAAGAGTCCTTGAGCTTGCGCAGGCACGACGGGCAGCGCAGGAAGTCCTTTTCGACCTGGTAGTCGCAGTGCGGGCAGAGGAAGTAGTCCAGCTGGTGCAGGCGCGCCTCGGCTGCCTGCATCTCCAGCTCGCGCTCGCGCACGTCGTCGAGGAACTCCGGGGGCCGCACGATCATGTAGACGATCGTCCCGACGAACGGGAACAGCGCGGCCGCTGTGGCGCAGCCGATCAGCATCGGGTCGGCCAGTCGCCGCCGCGCGTCGCTGTAGGTGTAGTAGATCAGCGACAGCCAGATGACGACCAGGAACAGGATCAGCAGCTTGACTGCCGTGTTCACTCCGTCGCTGTCGATCCCGAAGACCGCGAGAAACATGAACGCGGAAGGGTAGTCGACCGGCCTACAGGAACGCGCGGCCGAAGGCGTAGCCGATCGCGAAGAACACGAGGATCACGAGCGCCACGATCAGGGCGACCGCGGCGATCATCTTCGGGACAGAGGGGCCTTCGGTATTCACAGCATCGAGGCCACGCGCCCGTCGGCGGGCCGCAGCAAGTCCGCGAGAAGGTAGAGAGATCCGGTCGCCAGTGCTACTCCGGTGGCCCCCGCCAGCTCCTGGGCACGCCGCAACGCGCTGCGCGGATCGGGCTCGACGACCGCCCCCTCGAAGCCTAGCTGCGATGCAAGCGACGCCAGCGTCCCGGCCGGCAGGGCGCGTGGGTTCGCACACTGCGTGCACAGCACGTGCGTGCACAGCGGCAGCAGCGCGCGCAGCATCTCGGCGGCGTCCTTGTCGTCGAGGATCGAGATCACGAGCGCCAGCGGACGGTCGCCGGCGAAAGCCGGCAGCGACTCGGCGAGCGCCTGCGCGCCGACCGGGTTGTGCGCGCCGTCGAGCACCGTGTCCGGCTCCGCGGAGATGACCTCGAAGCGCCCGGGCACGAGCGTCCCCGCAGCGGCCGCCGCGACCGCCTGCTCGTCCAGCGCGCGCCCGAGGTACGCCTCGGCCGCCGCGCAGGCCAGCGCGAAGTTGCGCTCCTGGAACGCACCGCGCGCGCCCAGCGCCATCCCGGCGCTGGCGGTGGCCTCGACACGCCGCGCGCCGCGCGCGGCGGACACGCGGTCTGCGACGGCACGCGCGTCGGGATGCAGGCCGGCGCCGATCACGAGCGTCGCGCCCGGCTGCACGACCTCGAGCTTCTCCGTCGCGATGTCCGTGATCGTCGGGCCCAGCCAGCGCGTGTGCTCCAGCGACACGTTCGTCAGCACCTGCACGCGCGAGGGGATCACGTTCGTCGCATCCCAGCGCCCGCCCAGGCCGGCCTCGATCACCGCGACGTCGACGCCCGCCGCCGCCAGCTCCGAGTACGCCGCCGCCGTCAGCGCCTCGAACTGCGTGACCGGCTCGTCGCTGGAGCGATTGACCTCCTCGGCGGCCGCGCGCCCGCGCTCGACCGCGGCCGCAAAGCGCGCGCCGCTGACGTCGGCACCGTCGACGCGCACGCGCTCGGCAAACGACACGAGGTGCGGCGAGAGGTACTCGCCGACGCGCAGCCCGTGGCGGCGCAGCAGCGCCGCTGTCATCCGCACCGTCGAGGACTTGCCGTTGGAGCCGACGACGTGGATCGACGCGAAGCGCTCCTGCGGCGCCCCGAGCGTCGCCATCAGCAGCCGCATGCGCTCGAGGCCGAAGCGCATGCCGAAGAGCTCCAGGGAGAGGAGGTAGTCCTCGGCCTCGCGCTCGGTCACCGCGCCAGTCTAGGCACGGTCAAGTGTTCTAGTTCGCTAGTACACTCGCACGATGGCGGCCATCCCTCGCCTCCGCGGGCCGGCAGCGCTGCAGACGCTCGGAGCGCTGGTGTTCAACAAGCCGCTGTCTGCGTACCTCGATCGCCGCTACCCCGACGCAGGGCTGCTCAAGATGCGCGTGCTCGGCGTAGGAGACGTCGTGCTGGCCACCAGCCCGGAGACGGTCCGCGCGATCTACACCGCCGACGACGACACCGTCCGCGCAGGCGAGGCGAACGCGCTCGTCATCTCCCCCGTCGGCCGTGACTCGATCATGCTCGCCGACGGCGAGCGTCACCTGCGTCTGCGCCGCCTGCTGCTGCCGCCGTTTCACGGCGAAGCGGTCCGCCGCTACGACGAGATCGTCGCGCGGGTGACGAACACCGAGGTCGACCGCTGGCGCGTCGGCGAGCGCTTCGCGCTGCAGCCGCGGATGCAGGGGATCACGCTCGACGTGATCCTCGAGGCCGTCGTCGGCGTCCGCGAGCACCCCGAGCTGCGACGCCTGCTCGGCCGCTACCTCGCCGCCGGGCCGATCGCGTTCCTGCTCGAGGGCCGCTACCCGTGGCTGGCCCAGGGCGCGCTCGCGCGCGTGCGCCCCTGGCTGCGCACCCGCGCCCGCGTGAGCACGTTGCTGCGTGAGCAGATCGCCCGCGATCCCACCGGGCGCGACGACGTGCTCGCGCAGATGATCGCGGCCGGCCTCAGCGAGGACGAGCTGCACGACCAGCTCGTGACGCTGCTGCTCGCGGGCCATGAGACGACCGCCAGCACGCTGGCGTGGTGCTTCGAGCTGCTGCTGCACCATCCGCACGCGCTTGCACGGGCACGCGAGGACGATGCCTACCTCGAGGCCGTGATCAGCGAGACCATGCGCCTGCAACCTGTCGTCGAGGTCACGTGGCGGCGGCTCGTCAAGCCGCTGCAGGTCGGCGGGCACGAGCTTCCCGCCGGCACCATCGTCACGCCGTCGATCGCGGCCGCGCAGAACGCCGTCGAGGACTACGACGCGTTTCGCCCCGAGCGCTTCCTCGACGCCAAACCGCCCGCCTACGCGCACATCCCGTTCGGCGGCGGGCGCCGGCGCTGCCTCGGGGCGGCGTTCGCGACGATGGAGATGCGCCGCGTCCTGCGCACGGTGCTGGCGCGGGCGGAGCTGCGCGCGGTCGGGCGCCCGGAACGCCCGTCGCGGATGCGCCGCTTCACCACCGTCCCGGCGCGCGGTGCGCGCGTCGAGGTCCTACAGCTCCGCCAGCTCAACGCGTAGCCGCGCGAGCTTCTCGCGCTCGGCGTCGACGACCGCGGAGGGCGCCTTTGCGACGAAGCCCTCGTTGGCGAGCTTGCCCTCGGCGCGCTTGATCTCGGTCTCCAGCTCAGCGCGCTGCTGAGCGGCCTTCTCACCGGCAAGCGACGGGTCGAAGCCGTCGCCGGCCATCACCTCGACGACGCCGCCGGGGATCGCAACCGATGCCGCGCCCTCGCCGTCCTCGACGAGCTCCAGGCGCGCCAGCCGTGCGATCAGCGGTGCGGTCTCGGCGTTGCCGTCCATGCGCGCGCGCAGGAACGGGCCGGGCTTGACGCCGAGGTCCTCGCGCCAGCCGCGGATCAGGCGGATCGCCTCGATCGCGGCGCTGACCGCGGCGTCGGCCTCGGGGTCGCGCGGCAGCTCGCCGGTGATCTGCGTCCCCGCGAGCAGCTCGTCGTCGAGGTACTGCCACAGATCCTCGGTGACGAACGGGATCACGGGATGGCAGAGCTGCAGCGTCTCTCGCAGCACGTACTGCAGCGTTGCCGAGAGGTCGTCGTCGATGTCGCGCGCTTTGATCATCTCGAGATACCAGTCGCAGAGATCGGAGAAGACGAAGTCGTAGAGCCGTAGCGCGGCCTTCGAGAAGTCGAACGCCGCGACCTGCTCGGTCAGGTCCTCGCGGAAGCTCGCGAGCCGGTGCAGGATCCAACGGTCCTCGATCGCCGTCGGACGCGGCGCCGGGCCGACGTCATTCGCCCGCGACAGCATCAGCTTCGTCGCGTTGAACAGCTTGGTGACGAGCTTCTGGCCCTGCTCGACGCGCTCCTCGGAGAAGCGCACGTCCTGCGTCGAGGACATCGCCAGCAGGCCGAAGCGCAGCGCGTCGGCGCCGTACGCGGGGAACCTGTCGCTGCCCTCGATCAGCTCGAGCGGGTCGATGCCGGTGCCCAGCGACTTGCTCATCCGCCGCCCGTCGGGCGCCTGGATGACGGCGTGGACGTAGACGTCGCGGAACGGAACGTCGCCGGCGAACTCGACGCCGAGCATCACCATCCGCGCGACCCAGAGGAAGAGGATGTCGCGCGCCGTCGAGAGGACGCTGGTGGGGTAGAACGCGCGCAGCTCGGGCGTGTCGTCGGGCCAGCCAAGCGTCGCAAACGGCCACAGGCCCGAGCTGAACCAGGTGTCGAGGACGTCGGGGTCGCGCTCCCAGCCGTCGCCCTCGGGCGGCGTCATCCCGACGTAGGTCTCCTCCCCGCGGTACCAGACGGGGATCTGGTGGCCCCACCACAGCTGGCGTGAGATGCACCACGGGCGGATGTTCTCCAGCCACTCGATGTAGCGCCGCGATTGCGTCGGCGGGTGGATCTGCACGCGCCCGCTCTTGACGGCATCGATCGCCGGCTTGGCGAGCTCGTCCATGCGCATGAACCACTGCAGCGAGATCAGCGGCTCGATGCGCTCGCCCGAGCGGTGGCTGAACGGGACGGTGTGGGTGTACGCCTCCTCGGCGCGGATCAGGTCCTGCGCGCGCAGGTCGGCGACGACGCGCTCCTGCGCCTGCGCGACGGTCAGCCCGGCGTACTCGCCGGCCTCGGGGGTCATCAGGCCGTCCTCGCCGATCACGCCGATCTCCTCCAGATGATGGCGGCGGCCGATCTCGAAGTCGTTGGGGTCGTGCCCGGGCGTGACCTTCAGGCAGCCGGTGGCGAAGTCCGTCTTGACGTAGTCGTCGGCGATGATCGGCAGCTCGCGCCCGACCAGCGGCAGGACGAGGGTCTTGCCGATCAGCTCGCGGTAGCGCTCGTCCTCGGGGTGCACGGCGACGGCGGTGTCCGCAAGCATCGTCTCGGGGCGCACGGTCGCGACGACGACCTCGCCGCTGCCGTCCTTCAGCGGGTAGGCCAGCGAGTAGAGCGTGTCGGTGACCTCGCGGTCCTCGACCTCGAGGTCGGAGATCGCCGACTGCGTGCCGGGATCCCAGTTGACCATGTAGTTGTCGCGGTAGATCAGGCCCTTGTCGTAGAGATCGACGAAGACCTTTTGCACTGCCCGGACGTAGTCGTCGTCGAGGGTGAAGCGCTCGTCGTCGTAGTCGCACGACGCGCCGAGCCGCTTGAACTGCTCGATGATCTGCCCGCCGTACTGCTCGCGCCATTGCCAGACGCGCTCCACGAACGCCTCGCGCCCGATCTCCTCGCGACTCGTCCCCTCGCGCGCCAGCAGCTTCTCCACCTGCGTCTGCGTCGCGATGCCGGCGTGGTCGGTGCCGAGGATCCACTTCGCGTGGCGCCCGTGCATGCGGTGCCAGCGGATCAGCGTGTCCTGGATCGAGCCGTTCAGCGCGTGGCCCATGTGCAGCGCGCCGGTGACGTTCGGCGGCGGGATCGCGATCGAGAAGCTCTCCTCGGCCGTCCCCTCGGGCTCGGCGTGGTTGATCCCGGACTCCAGCCAGCGTGCGCTGATCCGAGGCTCGGCCTCGGCCGGATCGAAGCGCTTGCGATCGAACAGCGACACGCCGCCAGTGTATGGAGGGGCCGCTCAGCGGCGTCGTTCGAGCGCCGCCGACCCCTGTGCGGTGAGGGCGCCCGTGAGCTGCCGGATCTCGTAGAGCCGTCCCGTCTGCAGCCGCCACCGTCGTTGCGCCGCACTCAGCCCGAGCTGGTCGCTGCGGATCACGCCGTGCTGCCGCGCGCAGACCGCGGCGATGCGCGCGTCGAGCGACGGGGGCTCGGTCGGTGCGACGGCGCAACACGAGTTTGCAACGAAACCGTGGAGAATCTCCGCGGTGCCTGACGCAATCCCCTTCGCCGGCGCGACGATCGACCGCGCCGCCCACCGCCGCACGGACAGCAAGTGGCTGGAGCAGGCGCAGGCGAACCCCAACGCAACCGTCGTCCTCGTCGGCAAGGACGGCGCCACACCAACGCCCGTTGCCCTCGATGCCGAACCCCCGATCGCGCTTCTGGGCGTCGACGCGGAGTGCAAGCCGGTGTTCGTGGCCGCAGCCCCGGAAGGCAGCGAGCTGACGCCGCTGCGCGCGCTCGCCGCCACCGCGGATGCCGCCACCGCCGGCCTCGTCGCCTACGCGGCGGCGATCGCGAACTTCCACCGCCTGCACCGCTTCTGCGCGCGCTGCGGTGAGCCGACCACGTCGCGCGAAGCGGGCTTCTCGCGCGTCTGCCCCAACGAGCACACGACGTTCCCGCGCACGGACCCGGTCGTGATCATGCTCGTGGTCGACCGCGCGCAGGACCGCGTGCTGCTCGGCCGCCAGCCGATCTGGCCGCCGCGGCGCTACAGCGCACTCGCGGGGTTCGTGGAGCCCGGCGAGTCGCTGGAGTCCGCCGTCGCCCGTGAGGTCGCCGAGGAGGCCGGCCTCACGGTCGACAACGTCCGCTACGTCGCCTCGCAGCCATGGCCGTTCCCCGGCTCGCTGATGCTCGGCTTCCACGCCGACCACGCTGACGGCGAGCCCGTCGCGCAAGACGACGAGCTCGAGGACGTCAGATGGTTCACGCGGACGGAGGTCGCGGACGCGGCGAAGCTCGAGGGCGACTTCCTCTCAGACGCGGGGCCAGGCGACGGCGTAATCCTGCCGCCGCGCCTGGCGATTGCGCGCTATTTGGTCGAGTCCTGGCTGCGCTCGTAGGTCACCACGAGCACGCCGTCGCCGACGACCTGCGATGACGTCAGCTTGAGGTTGCGCCGGTCGGGGGTCTCCTCGAACGCGCGCTTGCCCGTGCCGAGGATCACCGGGAAGACCATGAGGTTGACCTGGTCGACGAGATCCGCCGCGATCAGCTCCTGAACCAAACGATGGCTGCCCGGGACCTGCAGCTCGCCCTCGAAGCTGTCCTTCAGCTCGCGCACCTGCGCGGTCGCGTCGCCGCTGTCGAGGACGGTCGTGTTGTTCCACAGCTCAGCGTCGCCGAGCGTCGTCGAGACGACGAACTTCGGCATCGCGTTGAACTTCTCGGCGAACTCACCGTCGCGCTCGGGCCAGGCCCCCGCGAAGCTGTCGTAGGTCTTGCGACCCAGCAGCAGCGCGTCGGCCTTGCGCGTCTCCTCGAGCTTGAAGTCGTTGCCGTCGTCGCCGCGCTCGAACTCGAACGTCCAGCTGGGGTACTTGAAGTCCGGCTCGCCGCCCGGCGCCTCCATCACGCCGTCCAGCGAGACGAACTCGGTCACCACGATTCGGGCGGGCATCATCGAACCTCCACGATCATCAGGTTGTTGCCCTCGGGGTCGCGGAACCAGAACATCGGCGGCACTGGCTCGCCCATGCGGCTGACCGCGGCGTCGACGTCGACGCCGTGCGCAGCCAGCCGCGCGTGGTACCCGTCGATGTCGTCGGTTTGCAAGGTGATGCCGGTCTGCTTGTTGCCGGCGCTGTTGCCAGGGCCGGGCGGACAGAGGGCGATCGGCGTCTCGGCGCCGCAAGGCGCGACCTCGATCCAGCGGTCGCCGTTGCCGAACGGCACGTCGGCGCGCAGATCGAGGCCGAGGACGTCGGTGTAGAAGGCGAGCATCTTGTCCTGGTCGTTCACGCCGAGGATGACGTTGGCGACCTGGCTGACGGAAGCAGTGGTGGTGTTCATGTCTGTGCAGACAGGCGGGCAGACCGGAATTCATCGCTCCCCGGGTAACGTCATTTCGCGATGCCGAAGTTGCGCCCCGTTCCCTGGCTGATGGCCCTGCAGGCCGTGATGGTCGCCAACGAGCACTGGACCGAGCAGCTCTCGGCGCCCGAGCGCACGCGGCTCAAGCGGCTGATCGCCAAGTCCAAGGGCTTGCCGCGCAACCTCAGCGCCAAGGAGCGAGCGGAGCTGAAGCGCCTCGTCGGCAAGCTCGACGTGCCCGGCGCGGGCCGCAAGCTGCTGCCGTTCGCGGCGGGCACGCGGAAGAAGAAGCGCCGCTAAGCCGACGCGGCGGCGTCGTCGGCGCCGCTGTCCTCGTCGGGCTGCGCTTCGGTGACGAGCGTCGGCGGGCGGCCGCCTTCGATGACGTCCTTCGTCACGACGCACTTCTTCACGTCGCGGCGGGAGGGCAGCTCGAACTGCACGTCCAGCAGCGTCTCCTCGATGATCGAGCGCAGGCCGCGCGCGCCGGTCTCGCGCTCCAGCGCACGATCGGCGACCGCGAACAGCGCGTCGTCGGCAAAGACGAGCTCGATGCCGTCGAACGAGAAGAAGCGCTGGAACTGCTTGACGAGCGCGTTGCGCGGCTCGGTGAGGATCTTCAGCAGGTCGTCGCGCGAGAGCTGGTGGACGGCGCTCATCACCGGCAGGCGCCCGATGAACTCCGGGATCAAGCCGTAGTTGACGAGATCCTCGGGCAGGCACTTGGCGAAGACCTCGCCGGAGTCCTTGTCGGCCTTGGCCGTGACGGTGGAGGCGAAGCCGATGCCCTTGTTGCCGATGCGCCGCTCGATGACCTTGTCGAGGTTGGCGAACGCGCCACCGCAGATGAAAAGGATGTTCGTCGTGTCGATCGACAGGAACTCCTGGTGGGGATGCTTGCGCCCGCCCTGCGGCGGCACCGAAGCCGTGGTCCCCTCGAGGATCTTCAGCAGCGCCTGCTGCACGCCCTCGCCCGACACGTCGCGCGTGATCGACGGGTTGTCGGCCTTGCGGGCGATCTTGTCGACCTCGTCGATGTAGATGATCCCGGTCTCGGCCTTCTTGACGTCGTAGTCGGCGGCCTGGATCAGCTTCAGCAGGATGTTCTCGACGTCCTCACCGACGTAGCCGGCCTCGGTCAGCGCCGTGGCGTCGGCGATCGCGAACGGGACGTTGAGGATCCGCGCGAGCGTCTGCGCCAGCAGCGTCTTGCCGCAGCCGGTGGGCCCGAGCAGCAGGATGTTGGACTTCTGCAGCTCGATGTCGGACTCGCCCGAGGACGACATCATCTGCACGCGCTTGTAGTGGTTGTAGACGGCCACCGACAGCGTGCGCTTGGCTTCCTCCTGCCCGACGACGTACTCGTCGAGGACGCCGTAGATCTCCAGCGGCTTGGGGAGGTTGTCGAGATCGAACGACGGCGGAGCGGTCAGCTCCTCATCGATGATCTCGTTGCAGAGGTCGATGCACTCGTCGCAGATGTAGACGCCCGGGCCGGCGATCAGTTTCTTGACCTGGCGCTGCGACTTTCCGCAGAAGCTGCAGAGGAGCTGCTCGTTGGAATCCGTGGGGCGGGCCATCGTTCCTCTCCTTGGGCGCAGTCTAGCGAGCCGTTAGTGCTCGGAGATCACGCGATCGATGATCCCGTACGTCACGGCCTCTTCAGAGGACATGAAGTAATCGCGCTCGGTGTCGGTCTTGACCTTCGCGATGTCCTGGCCGGTGTGCTTGGCGATGATCTCGTCGAGCTTCGTGCGCAGGTCGATGACCTCACGCGCATGGATCTCGATGTCGGTCGCCTGGCCCTGGAAGCCGGAGCTCACCTGGTGGATGAGGATCTTCGCGTTGGGCAGCGCCATGCGCTTGCCCTTCGCGCCGCCCGTGAGCAGCAGCGCGCCCATGCTCATCGCGATCCCGACGCAGATCGTCTGCACGTCGGGCTTGATGAACTGCATCGTGTCGTAGATCGCAAGCCCCGCGTACACCGACCCGCCGGGCGAGTTGATGTAGATGCTGATGTCCTTGTCGGGGTCCTCGGACTCGAGGTGCAGCAGCTGCGCCACGACGAGGTTCGCGATCTGGTCGTCCACGGGGGTCCCCAGGAAGATGATCCGCTCGGACAGGAGGCGGCTGTAGATGTCGAAGGCGCGCTCGCCTCGCGACGTCTGCTCCACCACCATCGGGACAAGGGGGCTCATGGTCCTCGCTTCGTTCGCTGCGTTGTGGTCGGGTCCTGCCGGATGCAGGAGCGTAGCAACGGGTTTTTGACGGCCGGCCCCGCTCAGCCTGCCGACACGGCGCGGCGTTCGCGCCAGTCGGTGGTGGCCGTCGCCACTTCGCGGCGCATGCTCGCGAGCGTCGCGGCGCGATCGGCGCCGCGTCGCGCGAGCGCGCGGGCCGCCAGCGCGAGCACGCGGCGCGGCGTCAGCAGCTCACTCGGGGAGCGCTCGCGCGTGAAGACGGCGAGCATCGCCTGGCTCAGCGCTCGGTCCTCGACGGCCGCTCGGTAGAGCTCGACCTCCAGCGGCGTCGGTGCGTCGCCGCGGGCCAGGACATTCGTCCACTGGTAGACCTCGATGCAGTCACGCTCGCGCTCGCGCTCCCACGCGCGCAGCGCCGCGTCGAGCGCGGCGGGATCGCCGAGCACCGGCGCGGCGAGCTCGCCGAGCCGCCGCCCGTAGCGCAGCGCGTCGCGGATGCCCTGCGCGGTCACGGGGTCCTTGAAGTGCCCGGCGTCGCCCGCCAGCGCCCATCCGGGACCGGCGCTGCGGCGGAAGTACGACTCGATGCCGGTCGCTGCGCGGACCTTCGTCGCCAGGCGACAGCCCTGCAGCCGCCGTGCGAGCTCGGGGATCGCGGCAACCGTGCGCTCGTACTCGCCGGCAAGGTCGCCGCGGAACGCCTCTGCCCGCGCCGCCGGCGGCTGCAGCAGGACGAGCACGAGCCCGTCGTCGCAGGGAAACGCGGTGCCGAGCTCGCCGCCCTCGCGCCACTGCGCGGCGATCGCGCGCCACTCGTCGTCGCGGTCCTCCCAGTAGGCGTAGAAGCACGCGCGGCCGCTGGTCGTGACGCGGTAGGGCTGCTCGGCGCCAACCGCGCGGGCGACTGTGCTGCGGCGGCCGTCGGCGCCGATCACGAGCGGCGCGTGCATCTCGGTGCCGTCGTCGCAGCGCACGCCGACGACACGGCTGCCCGCGCGCAGAAGCTCGGTAACGCGGACGCCCTCGCGCACGTCGGCGCCCGCGTCACGGGCAGCCTGCACCAGCACCGCGTCCAGGCCGGTGCGCCGCACGCACATCGCGTAAGGCGTGTCGAACTCCGCGCGCACCGTGAGCCCGCACATGCCCGCCAGCGCGGTGGTCAGCGGCGGCGCCCCCAAAGCGCGCACCTCGTCCAACACGCCGAGCTCCTGCAACTCGGTGAGGTGGCTCGGCCACAGCAGGTGCGTGGAGATCGTGTCGGCTGGAAACGAGACGCGGTCGAACACGACGACCTCGCGTCCCGCCCGCGCCAGCGCGATCGCGGCTGCGGAGCCGGCGCAGCGCGCGCCGACGACGACGACCTCAGGGGTGGTGGTCAAGGAGGTTCGGCTGCCCGTTGCGGTACAGCGCCTTGTCGAGGTTCTTGGCCTCCTCGATCAGCGGCTCGCGCCAGAGCTTGTACTTCTTCGGCGGGTTGTGCTGGCTGCCCGCGGTGTCCATCAGCGCGATCACCGCCGCCCGGCCGGACTCGTTGGCGCCCTCCATCGTCGCGAGGTCGATGTTCGTCTGCACGTAGTCGCCGGCGAGGAAGAGGTTCGGGATCTTCGTCCGCGCTTTGGGACGCTTCTCCCACGAGCCGACCGTGTTCACCAGCAGCGGCGTGTCGTTGCGGTTCTCCTGGCGCGACTTGACCCACGCGATCCCCGGATCGAGGAACCAGGAGTGCAGGTCGGCGTCGCGCAGGACCTCGCTGCCGTTGTCGTTGACGTGCGCCTTGAGCTGTGCCCAGACCTCGTTCTTGATCTGCTCGCGCGTGCACTTCTTCGCCGGCTTGCCGTAGAGGATCCCGGGCGCGTCCCAGTCGGAGACGTCGATCGAGAGGCAGTCGACGGCCGTGCCGTCGCCGTAGTCGCGTGCGAAGTCGTTGCGCGACCAGAACTGCGCCTGCGTCAGCCCGGTCAGCGCCCATGGCGAGTCGACGAACGTCAGGTGCCCGCGCACGAGCCCGATGTCGCGCTTGAGGTAGAACTGGATGCCCGACATCCAGTCGACGAAGAGCTCATCCATCAGCGCGAGGCGCTCGTCGACGGCAAGGACCTTCGAGGACCACAGCTTGCGCGCGCGCTCGGGCGGCATCGCGGCGAGGAAGTAGTCGGCCTCGACGGCGCGCCGCCGGCCGCGGCGGTCGCGTGCCCGCGCGCTCTCGACGCGGCGGCCGTTCATGCGCAGCGCCTCGATCGTCTGCCCGACGTGGAAGTGCACGCCGAGCTTGCGCAGGTGCACGACCCAGGGGTCGATCCAGGCCTCGTTCGTGGGGCCGCTGAGGATGCGGTCAGGCGCACCGTCGTTACCGCGCCCGACGATGTTGAAGACGAACGCCTCGCCCATGTTGCCGATCGTGCGCGTGCTGGCGACGCTCTCCTTCGCCGCGACGACGGCGCGCGTCAGGCCTGCGGAGATGACCTTGCGGTACTCCTCGGACTTGCCCTCGGCGCGCACGAACTCGCGCCACGGCACGTGCTCCCACTCGCCGAAACGGCGCTCGTCGCAGCTCGTCGCGAAGACGAGCAGGCGGTTGACGAAGAACTCGAGCTCGTCGGGACGCAGGCCCTTGCCGGTCGCGAGGTCCAGCAGCACGCGGCGCAGGCCCTCGGGCGTCAGCGCCTCGGCGGGGTTGGGCAGGACGCCGAAGATCGTGCCGTCGGCGCGGCCGTTGGTGCGCGGCGAGACGGTGTCGGTCGCCGACACGAGGTTGTCCCACACGCCGTTGGCGTTGCCCGGGAACGGCGTGCGCCGCATCGAGTCCGGGACGTGGTGGTAGAAGCCCGGGAAGAAGCGAAAGCCGTGCTCGCCCGGAAGCGGGCGGCGCCCACCGGCGGCGGTGCCCGGGACGGGGATGCTGCGCGCCTTGCCGCCAAGCGCGTTGCGCTCGTAGACGTGGACCTCGAAGCCGCGCTCGACGAGCTCATGCGCCGCCGTCAGGCCGGCCATGCCGCCGCCGAGCACCGCGACGCGCTTGCCGTTGGACTTGCGCTTGCGCTTCTTCGTCGCCGCTTGCGCCAGCGGCGCGCTCGCCAGCGTGGCGCCCGCAGCCACCACGAGCAGTTCACGCCTTGTCGTCTCAGTCATCCCGCTCCTCCGACCCAATCTGACTATCAGCGTCGTCAGACTATACTGTCGCGCATGCCGGCGTCCACTCGCCCCTATGGCGGCGTCAGCGCGGCCGACCGCGTCGCGGCCCGCCGCGAGAAGCTGCTCGACGCCGGGCTGGAGCTCTTCGGGTCGCGCGGTTACGTCGCCACCGGCGTGAAGGACATCTGCGCGCGGGCGGGACTCACCGACCGCTACTTCTATGAGTCCTTCAAGGACTCCGAGGCGCTCTTCCTCGCGGTCTTCGACCGCCTCGTCGACGAGCTCTTCGTCGAGGTCGCCGAGGCCGTGGTCGCCGCCGGCGACCAGCCCGTCCCCCAGCTGCGCTCGGCGATCGGGACGTTCGTCGGCGCGCTGGCCGACGACCCGCGCAAGGCGCGCGTGATCTTTGCCGAGGCCGCTGCCGCCGGGCCCAACGCGGCGGCGCACATGCGCACGACGCTGCGGCGCTTCAGCGACCTCGTCGCCGCAACCGCCCGCCAGCACGTCGACGCCGACGACGAGCAGATCCGGATCCTCGCGCTGTCGCTCGTCGGCACGCTCGAGCGCGTCGTCACCGAGCGCCAGGACGGTGCGCTGCAGATCCCGGTCGAGCGTCTGGTCGACCGCTGCGTCGAGCTCTACGCCAGGCTCTTCAGCGCCTGACCCTCAGCGCGACGGTGCGGCCGGCCGCGGAGAGGCGCAACGCGCCGCCCCGTCGCAAGCGTGCGGCCGCGCCGGCGGACAAGCGCACCGTGACGCTGCGGCGCCCGCCGTAGTCGAGCAGGACCCGCCGCGTCGACGAGAACGCGCCGACGCGGACGCGGACGCGCGCGCTGCTGCCGCCGCCGCGGACCACGAAGCGCACGCTGCGCCCGACGAGCCGCGCGCCACGTTCGACGGCCAGGCGGCGCGAGAACGCGAGCAGCTCGCAGTCGTCGGCGGCGCGCAGACCGGAGTCGCCGGCCGGCGTGAGGCGATCGACTCCTGGGCCGCAGCGCGTGTACGCGCCGGTCGCGCGGATGCGATCGTCTCCCGCCGCCACCCCACACGCCCTCGATGCCCGAGAGGACGTCGCCCCCAGACACTGCAGTCGTGACGTCGACCACGAGCGGCACGAGCTGGTCGGAGTAGTCGGCGACGTCGCTGCCGAAGTCGCCGTCGAGGACGTCGTCGCCCGGCCCGCCCCGCAGGACGTCGTCGCCGTCGCCACCATCGAGCTCGTCGTCTCCGGGCCCGCCGTTGGCGTGCAGCGGGACGCCGAGCGGCAGCATGGCCGCGACACGGTCGTCGCCGTCGCCGAGGTCGAGCCGCACGCTGGCGTCGCGCAGGTCCGACGCGCAGACCACCGGGCCCGTCACAGGCCCGCGACAGCCTTGACCGGCGACGAGCGGCGCGCCGGGGTCGTAGACCGCGAAGCCCCCGCGCTGATCGGCGCTGAGCTGGACGACGTTGAGCTCGCCGCGGCCGGCCACGAATGTCAGCGTCGCGCCGTCCAGGGACACCGTCGCGGCACTCGCGGGCGCCGCAAGCACCAGCCACGCGAGGAGCGTCGCCCAGCGCGTCATCCGCCCAGCGTGAAGCGCAGCGCGTAGGGGTTGAGCATCTGCGGCAGCGCCTTGGCGGGGTCGAGCTGCTGCTCGAGCACCGGCGCGTGGTCCAGCAGCGCCTGCAGCGTCGCCTCGCCGAGCAGCAGCGACAGCTCGGTGCCCGGGCAGCCCTGCGGGCCGTGGCTGAAGTGGTTCAGCCCCCAGTCGGCGGCAAACGCGCCGTCGCTGCCCCACTCGCGCGGGCTGAAGCGATCGGCGTGGTCGCCGAGACGCTCGCGGTCGCGATGGAAGAACGCGTTGACGATCAAGACCTGCGTGCCCGACTCGACGCGCACGCCGTCCCACACAAGCGTGCGCGTGGTCTCGCGGGCGAGCATCGCCGTCGTCGGCCACAGCCGCATCGCCTCCTGCAGCGTCGCGCGCAGGTCGGTGGTCCCGCCCGGCTGGGTGACCGCGAGCGCCAGCGCGCGGATCGCGTTGGTGGAGAGCGTGTCGGCCAGCGCAAACAGCCAGTGCGTCAGCTGGCCCTCGACACGCACGTCGGGCTCGGCGCCCGTGCTCGGCGACGCGGCCGGCAAGGCTGCCCTCCTCCCCCGCCGTCACGTAGCTCGCGACGCGTGCGGCGAACGCGTCGTAGGGATCCTTGCGCGCCGAGGGCATGCCGTTGGCCTGCTCCATCAACTCAGCCAGCTGCTCGGAGAGCTGCTCGTCGTCGGCCGCACGCTCGCCGAGCACGACGCGCCGCGTGATCCGGCGGTAGCGCGCCTGCAGCGCCGCGAGGTCAAGACGCCCCTCCAGGCCGCTGAGCTCCTCCGCGACGATCGCGACGAAGCGCTCGTCGAGCCCATGACCGTCGAGCACGCCCTCGGCAAACGCCCGCCGCGCCTGCCACAGCGTGCCGCGCGAGATCGTCAGCGCGTCCGGCTGAAACGCCGACATGCCGCGCCTCTTGCTCGGCGGGTCGGCGGCAAACGGGTCGGGCGAGCCCTCCAGCGCGCGCTGCACGTCGTCGACCTGCAACAGCAGCAGCGCCGGGTCCTTGACGACGCGCACCCACACCGGCTTGGGCCCGTGCTTGCGGCGCATCCCGCGCAGCAGGCCGATCGCCTGCCCGTCGACGTTGGCGCGCGTCGCGAGGCCGACCGCGGTCGGCCGGCGGCGGAAGATCCCCTGCAGCGCGTTGGGGACGATCACCGTCTGGTTGAACCGGACGTTGTCGACCAGCGACGCGCTGCCGAATTTCGAGCTCACGTCAACCGACGGCGCGCCACGGCGCAAACGCGTTGTCACAGCCTCGTAGCGCCTCGTCCAGCTCAGGGTGGTGGCGCAGCAGCACGTCGACCATCGTGTTCTTCTGTACCCAGTCCAAGCCCTCGGGTGTGTAGACGTCGGGTGTGAAGTCGCGCGTGAAGAAGCGGTCGGACTTCAGCCGCCGCGACGCCATCAAGATGAAGATCCGGAAGGCGGTGTCGCTGAAGCCGAAGCCCTTCGGCGGCTTCTCGGCCAGCAGGCCGATCTGGAGGTCGACGGCGTCGATGTCGTCGTCGTAGACCGCGCGGATCTCCTCGCACCACTCGGGGTCGTCGGAGATGTCCTCCCACTTCTTCAGGCGCGGCTTGCGCAGCTTCTCGCGGAAGTCGTTGTAGCGCGGCACGCCGCGCTCGCGGTCGCGCAGCACGTCGATCGTCGCGAGGTCGACGCGGTCGCCGTTGACGCGCGTGAGGTTCGACAGCGCGCGCGGGTGGTTGTGCAGGCAGATCGCCCCGGGGTGCGAGGTGCCGAACGTGTAGAAGAGATCGGACCAGCCGTACTTGGCGATCGCCTCGCGCGTCGCGTGGCCCTGCAGGTCGGTGAACTCCTCCTCGCCGACCAGCGCGCCGGTGCGGTGCGAGCGCATCGCCCAGTCGTCGGCGATCAGCGGGTGCAGGCGGTAGACCGACGCGAACTCCTCGGTGATCGCGTACGGCGCGGCGTGGTGCTCCTGCTCGCCGCCGACGACGCCGAAGAGCCCCTCGAGCTGGTCGATGCGCGGCAGCCGGTCCTTCGCCCAGGCCGGCAGCGCGCCGAACCAGTTGGCGTGCATCGCGGCCTTCAGCACCGGCGTCGCGAGGATCCCGGGCGTCCACTCGACGGTGTGGATCTTCGCCATCAGCGCGCTGTTGCACAGCCGCGCGGTGAGAAACAGCTGCTCGTCGTCCCACGTCGGGTAGTGGCCGCGCAGGAACGCCGCGATCGCGTTGTGCTCCTTGACGAAGAGCGTGTGCAGCAGCGACAGGCCCATCCAGTAGTTGTCGGCGAAGCCGGTGAGGTCGATGCCGTGCAGCGCGCTGTCGGTCTCCTCGGGCAGGAAGCCGTCCTCGAGCTTCAGCTCGCCGCCCGACCCGGTGCGCAGCTCGCGGTTGCGCTCCTGCGACGAGCCGTAGATCTGCGAGCCGTCCCACCAGTGCGTGACGGTGTTGATGTAGGCCGGCGTCTCGCCGACGGGGGTGCGCGAGCTGCGCACCTCCATCGCGTCGCCGCCCCACGGATCGCCCTCGGCGATCGGGACCTGCATGCTGGCGTCGGGGTTGTTGTCGCCGTGGCTGAACCAGTCGTGGTTCTGGAACTGGATCCAGGCGGCCGCGAGGTTGTTCAGCGTCGTCGCCGGGATCAGCTCCTTGCGGTGCATGAGCGTCGTCGCGACGGTCCGCGGGTTGGGCTCGAGCAGCTGCGGCAGCGTCTCGGGCACCGTCACGCCGAGCGGGTGGTTGCGCCCGAAGACGACGCCCGCCTGGCCC
The DNA here is from genome assembly GCA_963727365.1 of Paraconexibacteraceae bacterium. Taxonomy (GTDB): domain Bacteria; phylum Actinomycetota; class Thermoleophilia; order Solirubrobacterales; family Solirubrobacteraceae; genus Paraconexibacter. The sequence goes on from CAVSFU010000007.1 coordinate 163,077, forward strand.
ATCGTCGGGTGAGCCGGGTCGTTCAGCGAACCGTCGTAGGTGCGGTGCGGCGGCAGCTCCTCCAGCTCGACCGGTGCGGCGTCGCCCTTGCTCTCCACGGACGGCGGCGCGCCGTCGTAGAGGTTGGCTTCGCGCAGCTCGTCGCGGAACGCCCGCAAGTTCAGCAGCGCGATCTCACGCGGCAGCTCGTGCCAGTCGACGACCTTGTTCAGCTGCTCGAAGAACAGCGAGTTCGCCTTCTCCAACGGGTTGCGCATCTGCCGACACTACCTCTCCGCCAGGTGCTGCTCCCAGTAGTTCCAGAGCACGTCGGCGTAGTCCTCGAGCGGGGGCACGGCGATGTCGCTGCCCTTCAGCGCCGCGCGCGTCTGGGAGGAGTCGAAGTGGCAGCTGAAGTCGGTGTGCTCGGCGACCTCGGCCGGGATGCCGACGCCCGGCAGCAGACGGCTCTGCACGCCGGGAACCTTCAGCGCGAGGTCGAAGGCCTGCTTGGGCAGCATCTTCTTCAGCCGCGGCGCGCCGGCCGCCTTGGCGAAGAGGTTGATCATCTCCAGCGCGTCCTGCGGCTCGGGGTTGACGAGGTGAAACGCGCGGCCGTCGAGCCCAGGCTGGTGGGCGATGTGATCCATCGCGCGGGCGACGTAGTCGACCGGCACGACGTTGGTCTCGCCGAGGTCGGGCGCAACCAGCGGCAGCTGCTCGGGCAGCGCCGCGCTGCGGCGCAGCAGCGAGAAGAAGTAGTAGGGCCCGTCGACCTTGTCCATCTCGCCGGTCTGCGAGTGCCCGACGACGATTGCCGGGCGGTACACGCGCCACGGCACGGTCGACTCCTCGCGGGCGATCTTCTCGGACTCGAACTTCGTGCGGTGGTAGGGCGACGGCAGCGGCTGGCCCTCGTCGAACATGTCCTCCGTGAACGTGCCCTCGTAGAAGCCGGCGGCAGCGACGCTGGAGGTGTGGTTCAGGCAGCCGGCCTCCAGCGCGTTGGCGACCTCGACGGCGTGGCGCGTGCCGCCGTTGTTGAGGCGCTCGTTCTGCTCGTCGGTGGCGGTCATGTCGTAGATCGCCGCGAGGTGGAACACGTGCTCGATCTCGCCCTTGTGCGCGGTGATCCACTGGCGCGAGATGCCCAGGCGCTCCTCGCCGAGGTCGCCGGTGACCGGCTTGACGCGGCCGGCGTTCGGGCCCCACCCCTCCGCGAAGCGCTCGAGCTTCTTCTCCGAGCCCTTGCGCACCAGCACGTGCACGTCGCCGTCGCGCTCCAGCAGCTCGGGCACCAGGAAGCGTCCGATGAAGCCGGTGGCGCCCGTCACGAAGTAGGCCATGCGGCGACCCTACGTGATCGCCGACAGGTCAAGCCGCTGCAACCGCTTCGGATCAGCCAGCGCGTCGATCGCCACGATGCGGTCCTCGACGACGGTGAACGACATCACGGAAAACGTCTGACGGCCGATGGTCACGACGACGCCGGGGTGGCCGTTGACGAGCACCGGGTGCAGCACCGCACGCGGGTTGGAGAAGGTCATCGCGCGCGAGGCGATGTTCTCGGCACCGCGCACGATCTCCGACACGCGCGGCAGCCGCTCGCCGCCGTCGGCGCGCAACACCACGTCGGGGTCGAGCACGCCGACCAGCGCCTCGAAGTCGCCGCCGCGCGCGGCCGCGAAGAAGGCGTTGACGACCTCGCGCTGGCGGCGCGGGTCGGCGTCGGGCTCGGCCGCCCCGCGCACGCGGCGGCGCGCGCGGCTTGCGAGCTGGCGCGCGGCGTCGGGCGAGCGGTCGACGATCTGCGCGATGTCGTCGAAGGGCACGGCGAACATGTCGTGCAGCACGAACGCCAGGCGCTCGGCGGGCGCGAGGCGCTCGAGCACCACCAGCAGCGCGAGCCCGACGGCGTCGGCCATGAGCGCCTCGTGCTCGGGGTCGTCGGCGGGCGTGATGACGGGGTCGGCGACGTGCGTGTCCAGCGGCTCCTCGCGGCGCGTGTTGCGCGAGCGCAGCATGTTCAGGCACACGCGCGCGGTGACCGTGGTCAGCCAGCCGCCGAGGTTGTCGATGTCGTCGGCGCCGGAGCGGTTGAGGCGCAGCCACGCCTCCTGCACGGCGTCGTCGGCCTCGGCGCGCGAGCCGAGCATGCGGTAGGCGACGGCGCCGAGATGGTTGCGGTGGGCCTCGAATTCGCGGGCGAGAAGTTCGTTGTCAGTCATTTGGTCACGTTCCGTCGTCGGGGGGTGTCAACGAGTCGACCCACCAAACTGCCCCGATGTGACAAGGAGAACACATGTCGACTGCAACCCTCACCTCTCGTATCGCCAACCCGGCTGTCAGCGTCCCCGGCGCGCTCGACGCGCTGAACGCGCACAACGACGCCGCCAGCCAGGGCGGTGTCCCTGAGACGACGCTGTACCTGGTGCACCTGCGCGCCAGCCAGATCAACAACTGCGGCGTGTGCGTGGACATGCACAGCCGCGAGCTCAAGCACGCGGGCGAGAAGGATCGCAAGATCTTCGCCGTCGGCGCGTGGCGTGAGAGCCCGTACTTCACGGACGCCGAGCGCGCCGCGCTCGCGCTGGCCGAGGCCGGCACGCGCCTGGCCGATCGCGGCGAGGCCGTCTCGGACGAGGTCTGGGAGGAGGCCGCACGCCACTACGACGAGGCCGCGCTCTCCTCGCTGGTGCTGCACGTCGCCCAGATCAACTTCTGGAACCGCGTCAACTGCATGACCAAGCAGATCGCCGGCCAGTGGTGAGCTAGCGGTAGCCGGCGTCGCCGGCGGGCTTGCCGGCGTCGACGACCTCGACCATGTAGCGCCAGCAGTCCGGTCGCGTGCCGTCGACGTCGGTGAAGCCGTACTCCTGCGCGAGCTGGCCGCTGGACAGCGACTGCCCGTTGAAGCGGGCGACGTCGCTGTCGGCGGCCAGCGCTGCGACCGCGCGCCCGACGTACAGCGGGGTCTCGGAGATGCAGAAGTGCGGCGGCGCGGCCGATCGCCATGTCTCCTCGGTGACGCCGAAGTTCTCGAGCATGTGCTCGGAGCGCAGCCAGCCCGGCGTGATCGCGACCGCAGTGGCACCCACCGGGCCGAGCTGGTGCGCGAGCCCCCAGGCGATCCGCAGCACGGCGCTCTTGGCGAGGTCGTAGAACGTGTCGTTGCGGAAGTTGGCGCCGTTGTAGTCGGCCGTCCCATCGGTGACCTCGACGAGCAGGCCCTTGCTGCGGATCAGCAGCGCCAGCGCGTGGTGGCTTGTGATCAGGTGCGTGTCGATCGCCAGGCGCAGCAGCCGCAGGCCGTCGTCGAGGCTGCCCTCCCAGAACGGCGTGTCGAACGTGAAGAGGTGCTCGGCGCCCCAGACGTCGTTGACGAGCAGGTCGAGGCGACCCTGCTCGGCGTCGATGCGATCGACGAGCGCCTTGACCTGATCGGCCTCGAGATGGTCGGTCGGCACGGCGATGCCGGTGCCGCCGGCCGCCGTCACGAGCTCGGCGGTCTCCTCGATCGTCTCGGGCCGGTCGACCTCAGAGCGATGCTCGCGCGTGCTGCGCCCGGTCACGTACACGGTCGCGCCGGCCTCGCCGAGTCCACGCGCGATCCCGCGCCCGCCCCCGCGCGTGGCGCCCGCCACCAAAGCGACCTTCCCGGTCAACGGCCTCTCCATCGGACTTGCTCCTCTTGACTTGCAGGATGAACACGGCGGCCAGCACGAACGCGCCGCCGGCGATCTGGATCGTGCCGAGCGTCTCGGAGAACACGAGGAACGCCAGCAGCACGGTCACCAGCGGCTCGACGGTCGAGAGGATCGACGCGGTGGTCGGTCCGACACGACGCAGCCCGGCGAAGAACAGGCTGACAGCCACGACGGTCGAGACGACGGCGACGGCGGTCAGCCAGCCCCAGCCGGCGAGCGTCAGGTCGCCTGGCTGCAGTTGTCCCAGGGCGGTCGTGCCGACCGTCAACACCGCGGCGGCGCCGGTGCAGACCAGCGCGGAGAGCACCTGCGGGCGCACGCGCCCGGCGATCCCCTCGCTGACGAGGATGTAGGTGCTGTAGACCAGCGCAGCCGCGACGCCGAGGGCGACGCCGAGCGCGTCCAGGGCACCGGTGCCCGCACCCGCGACGACAAGGACGAGACCGCTCGTGGCGACCACGAGCGCCGCGAGGCGCCGTGCGTCGAGGCGCTCGCGCCCCAGCGCCACGGCGGCCGCGGCCACCATCGCCGGGAACGTGTAGAGCAGCAGCGACAGCAGCGAGGCGTCGATGCGCTCGAGCGCGGCGAAGTAGCAGCCAGCCTGCGCGGTGTAGCCGAACGCGCCGAGCGCCAGCCCGGTCGCGACCTCACGTCTTGCGAGCGCACGAACGTCGCCGAGCGCGCGCACCGCGGCGACAAGACCCCAGAACAGCAACGCTGCGATCGTGAAGCGGACCGTCAGCAACGTCGCGACGTTTGCGCCCTCGTCGTAAGCGAGCTTGCCGAAGATCGCCATCGCGCCGAACGCGGCGCCGGAGCCGAGGCACATGAGGGTTCCCGAGGAGCGCATCGCGAGGCCGATCATGTCGCCTCAACTCATCAGGATCGATTCCGATTGGTGATGCATATTCAGTAGTGTCTCTACACGATGCTGGACCTCCGTCGCCTGCGACTGCTGCGCGAGCTGAGCGAGCGCGGGACGATCGCCGCGGTCGCCGACGCGCTGCAGTTCACCCCCTCCGCGGTGTCCCAGCAGCTCGCGATGCTCGAGCGGGAAGCCGGCGTCGCGCTGCTGGAGCGCGCCGGCCGCGGCGTGCGCTTGACCGACGCCGCCCGCGTGCTCGTCGAGCACGCGGAGGTGCTGCTCGAGCAGGCCGCGCGCGCCGAGGCCGACCTCGCGGCGGCAGCGGGCGCGGTGGCCGGCCGCGTGCGGATCGCGGTCTTCCAATCGGTCGCGCTGCGGCTTGCGATCCCCGCGATGACCGCGCTTGCGAAGGACGCACCGCGCTTGCGCTGCGAGCTCGTCGAAGCCGAGCCCGAGCCCGCGATGCCCGCGCTGGAGATCGGCGACGTCGACCTCGTACTCGGCGACGAGTGGCAGCACCTGCCACGGCGGCTGCCGACGCGCCTGGTGCGCCACGACCTCTTCGACGACCCCGTCCGCCTGGTCCTCCCCTCCTCGCACCGGCTGCTGCGCCGCTACGAGGGGGCGATCCCGCTGGCCGAGCTGCGCGACGAGCCATGGGGCTCGGGCGAGGCCGGCCTGGGCTGGGACGAGATGTGCCAGCGCACCTGCCGCGAGCTCGGCGGCTTCGACCCCGACATCCGCCACCGCGCCAACGACTCGACGATCATCCTCGGGCTCGTCTCGCGTGGGCTGGCGGTGACGCTGTTTCCCGACCTCATCGTGCCGGGGCGCCATCCGGGCATCAGCGTGCGCGACATCGCCGACGCGCCCGTCAGCCGCAAGATCTTCGCGGCGACGCGCGCGTCGGACGCGACAAGGCCGTCGACGCAGTCGGTGCTCGCGGCAATCCGCGCCGAGGCCGCGGCTATCGCGCTCTGATGCCGTCGACGATGATCTCGAGGTGACGGCGCCAGTCGCCGACGCCGCGGGCCATCGTCGCGACGACGCCGCACATCATCAAGCCGATGTCGTCGGCGTGAAAGTCCGTGCGCATCTCACCCTCGGCGATCGCCCGCGCCACGAGCTCGGCAGCGGCGGCGTCGAGGTCGGTGAACTGCGAACGCGCCGTCTCCCAGACCGTCGTCGACGCAAGCAGCAGCGTCTGCTGCATCGCCGCGTCCGCCGCATGGATCTCGGCGCCGCGCTCGAGCATCCGCACGAACGCCGGCCAGGCGCGCGGCTCCTCGAGCGCTTCGAGCGCGAACTGCGTGATGCGCTCGAACTTCTCCGCGACGATCGCAGTCAGCAGCGCGTCTTTCGTCGGGAAATGGCGGTAGACGGTGCCGACGCCGACGCCGGCCTTCGCGGCGACGTCGTCCATCTGCGTCTGCAATCCACGTTCGGCGAAGACATGGCGCGAAGCCTGCAGGATCCGCTCGCGATTGCGGCGGGCATCTGCACGAAGAGGGCGGGCGACGTCGGTCTCAGACATGCTTGACAAACGGAACCGTATCTCCGTATCGTGCCGAACGCAACCGGAACCACTCCTCCACTTTCAAGGCGAATGACCGAACACACCACCCCCCGCGCCAAGAACCTCGCGCTCGCGCTGCTCGCGATGACCCAGCTCGTCATCGTGATCGACGCCTCGATCGTCAACGTCGCGCTGCCGTCGATCGGCACCGACCTCAACTTCTCCCAGGACAACCTCTCCTGGGTCGTCAACGCCTACGCCCTGACCTTCGGCGGCTTCCTGCTGCTGGGCGGCCGCATCTCCGACTACGTCGGCCGGCGCCGCACGTTCCTCGGCGGAATGCTGCTGTTCACCTTCGCCTCCGGGCTCGGCGGCGTCGCACAGAGCGAAGAGTGGCTGATCGCGGCCCGTGCACTGCAGGGTCTTGGCGGCGCGATCGCCTCGCCCGCCGCGCTGGCGATCCTCACCACCACCTTCGCCGAGGGTGCAGAGCGCAACAAGGCGCTCGGCGTCTGGGGCGCCGCCGGCGGCGCCGGTGGCGCGGTCGGCGTGCTGCTCGGCGGCGTGCTGACCGAGTACATCGGCTGGCAGGCCGTGCTGTGGGTGAACGTGCCGGTCGGCCTGTTCATCGCCTGGCAGACGCCGCGGCTGCTGCTCGAGTCCAGCATCGACGAGGAGGACCGCCGCTTCGACGTGGCCGGCGCGGTCTCGATCACCGCGGGGCTGTCGTTGCTGGTCTACGCGCTGGTCGACGCGCCATCGCAGGGCTGGACGTCTGGCTCCACGCTCGGCCGGATCGCCGGCGCCGTCGCGCTGATCGCGATCTTCGTCGTGGTCGAGCTGCGCACACGCAAGCCGCTCGTGCCGTTCTCGATCTTCCGCCTGCGTACGTTGCGCGGCGCGAACGCGATCGGCCTGCTGATCGGGATGTCGCTGTTCTCGATGTTCTTCCTGATCACGCTCTACCTGCAGCAGGTGCTCGGGATGAGCGCGATCGAGACCGGGCTTGCGTACCTGCCGCTGTCGGTCGTGATCATCCTCTCGGCTGGCATCGCCTCACAGCTCGTCACGAAGATCGGCTTCAAGCCGGTGCTGACGGCCGGCATGCTGTTCGTCGCCGCCGGCCTCGGCTGGTTCACGCAGATCGACGTCGGCGGTGGCTGGGCCAGCGACATGCTCGGCCCGTCGCTGCTGGCAGCCGTCGGCCTTGGCTTCTCGTTCGTCACGTCGACGATCGCCGCTGTCACCGGCACGACGCCGGGCGAGGCGGGACTCGCGTCCGGTCTCATCAACAGCAGCCAGCAGGTCGGCGGTGCGCTCGGGCTCGCGGTGCTTGCGTCGATCGCCAACTCGACAACGGCCGACCTGGTCAAGGACGGTGCCCAGCCCGTCCTCGCGCTCAACGAGGGCTTCCAGGACGCCTTCCTGGTCGGCACCGGCTTCGCACTCGTCGGCGCGCTGCTGGCGATGGTGCTGATCAGCACGCGTGACAGTCGCGAGCACGCGCGCGCCGCGCGCACCGGCGAAGCAGCACCGGCCGCCGTTTAGGCGCAGTGAGCGGTGCGGGGGGCGTCCCGTGCAAACGCCCCCCGCACGAATGCTCACTTCGTGGCGGTAAGAACCGGACCCCGGGGGTCTGGCCCCCTTTTGTCGCGAAGCTTGCCCCACGAACAATAGATGCTCAGAGGGCTGGCGGTGTCAGCGTGAGGACAGAAATCCGAGGTGTTCGGTTTCGGCCGCCCAGAGATGGTGCACTGCGTGGCTGCGGAATGGCCGCCAGCGCTCGGGGTCGCCGTCGCCGAGGCGCGCCAGCGCATGGCGGACACCGAGATCCGTCGGGAGATACGCGTCGCGGTCGCCCAGCGCACGCATTGCGACGTAGTCCGCGGTCCATGGCCCGATGCCGGGCAGGGCAAGCAGCTGTCGCGCGTTGCGGCGAGATCGGCGCCGGCCTGGAGGCTGAGGCCCTCGGCGCACGCTGCGGCGGAGACGACGATCGCGCGGCCGCGCGCGTGCGGCATCCCCAACGCCGCCGCATCAGCCGCCGCCAACTGCTCGGACGACGGAAACAGCCACGCAGTCTCTGAGATCTGCTCGCCGTGCGCCGCCACGATCTTGCCGAGCGTCGTGCGAGCCCCTACGACCGAGACCTGCTGGCCGGTGATCGCGCGCACGAGCAACTCCGCGCCGTCGGCGGTGCCGGGCGCGCGCAACCCGGGTCGGGCGGCCACGAGCGCCTGCATGACCGGGTCTGACGCAAGCGCGGCGTCGATGCGCGGCGCATCGGCATCGAGATCGAAGATCCGCCGCGCCGCCTCCAGCGCGTGCGGGACATCGGTGTCGTCGCTCACGCGCGCCTCGACGCGGACGCTGCTCGCGCGGGGCGTGACGCTGATCACCGCCGCGCCGCCGGGGAGGCGAAGCGTGCGGCGGTAGGTGCCGTCGGTCACCTCCTCCACCCCGGGCACGGCGCGCAGCGCGAGGAACGCGAGCAGCTCGCGGTGGGCGAACGGCGGCCGCGTGCGCAGCGTCTTCGTGACCGTTAGTCCGGCTTGCACAGCTTGCAGGCGCGAAAGCCGGCGGAACGTGCCGCGGCCGCGGTCGGGTAGCGCCGTGTGTTCTCGGGCTTGGGCATGCGCGACGGCGTGCACGTCGGGCGGCAGTAGATCTTCGTCGTACGCACGCCGACGACCGCCTGTGACTCGAGCTCCAGCAGCCGGCGCTTGACGTCGAGCCCGCCGGCGTAGCCGGTGAGGCTCCCGTTGCTGCCGATCACGCGGTGGCAGGGGACGACGACCCAGAGCGGGTTGCGCCCGTTGGCACGGCCGACGGCGCGGGCGGCGCCCGGCCGGTCGAGGTGGTCGGCGAGCTGCTGGTAGCTCCACGTGTCGCCGTAGGGGATCGTGCGCAGCGCGCGCCAGACCTCCTCTTCGAAGGGGGTGCCGGCGGGTGCAAGCGGTAGGTCGAAGTCCGCGCGCTCGCCCGCGAGGTAGGCGTCGATTTGCTCAGCTGCGTCGGCGGCGACGCCCGTCGGCGCCGCTCCCTGCGCGCGCGGATGCAGCATCAGTGACACGAGCGCGTCGTTCTCGGTCGTGATCGCGACCGGGCCGAGCGTCGACTGGTGGATGGCGGTGCTCATGCGGGTTCAACGCCGCAGCCGCCGCCGACGTGAGATCGCTTAGCTGCCGGGGGTCCAGAGCTGGCGGCCGCCGGCCTGGGCGCCCTCAGCTTCGCGCTCGGACTCGTCCGGCGTCCACAGCAGCTTCTTCTTCTTGGCCTGGTCGACGGAGATCGCCGTCGCGTTCTCGACCAGGAAGTCGACCGCCTGGCGTTGTGCGAGGTCGACCTTGAGCTCGTCGAGGCGCCCGCGCTTCTCGAGCTTGTCGCGCAGCTTCTCGGGCGTCGTGTTCTCGCGCGCAGCGGAGGCCTGCAGTGCGTCGAGGACGTCGCCGTCGGACGGCTCGATCTCCTCGGCGGCGACGACCGCCTCGAGCACGGCCTCGCGCCGCAGCGCCTGCGCGGCGTCGGGCTTGGCCTCCTCGAGGATCTCCTCCTCGCTGCGCCCGGAGATCTGCAGGTACGTCTCACGCGTGATGCCCTGGTGGCCGAGCGTGTGGATCATCCGCTCCCACAGCTCCTTGGCGCGGCCCTCGACGAGCGCGGCGGGCAGCTCGATCGTCGCGTTGGCGACGACGGCGTCGACGACGGCCTCGCGGAACTCCGCCTCGATCTGCGTGGACTGCGCCTCCTGCTGCTTGGTCGCGATGTCCTCGCGCAGCTCGTCGAGCGTGTCGAAGCCGGCGGCGTCGGCGGCGAAGTCGTCGTCGAGGTCGGGCAGGAGCTTCTCCTTGACCTCCTTGACCGAGACGGCGAACTGCGCGTCCTTGCCGGCGAGATGCTCGGCGTTGTACTCCTCGGGGAACGTCACGTTGACGGTGACGTCGTCGCCCGCGCTGGCGCCTTGCAGCTGGTCCTCGAAGCCCGGGATCAGCGTGCTCGAGCCAAGCTCCAGCAGCTGGTCGCGGCCGGTGCCGCCCTCGAACTCCTCGCCGTCGATCGAGCCGACGTAGTCCATGACGACGTAGTCGCCCTGGGCGGCGGCGCCTTCCTTCGTCTCCAGGCGCGCCATGCGCTCGCGCAGCTGCTCGAGCTCGGCGTCGACGCGCTCGGGATCGGCCGCGGCCTCGCGCCTGCCGACCTCGACGCCCTTGTAGTCGCCGAGCTCGGCGGGCGGGCGCACGCCGATCTCGAAGTGAAACGCCAACGGCTCGCCCTGCTCGGGCAGATCACCGAGGTCGAGGTCCGGGTCGCCGACCGTGTGCAGGCCGGCCTGCTCGACTGCGTCGACGTACCAGCTGCCGAGCTGGCCGCGGACGGTTTCGTCGAGCACGACCTCGCGCCCGAGCTGGCGGATCACGACCGGCGGCGGGACCTTGCCCTTGCGAAAGCCAGGCACGCGCATGTTCTGCGACAGGCGCCTGGCGGTCTCGCCCATGCGCTTCTCGAGCTCCTGCGGGCTGACGGTGACGTCGACGCGCGCGCGGGACTCGGGCAGCTCGGTGACGGTCGTGGTGACATCGGCCATGTGGTGGTTGACGATAGCTTCACAGGGTGGCCCGGGGAGTTCTGACACGGCGTGAACGCGTCGCGGCTTCGGTCGTGACGGGGCCGCTGGCGCACTTCGTCGCGGGGTTGCTCGATTGGCTCGAGCTGGTCGGTCGGCTCGTGTGGGCGCGGTTGCGCCGGCGTGGGCGAACAGCGGCTTAGAAGGGTGAAACGGGCGGGCGCCGCGGGGCGCATGTAACGAAACCCACGTATAGCGGTGCTCTTCGTTACACGCAAGCCCAGGGAGCCCGCCGCAGGCCCTCCGGCCCACCCTTCTCAGCTGCAGGTGTCCCGCCGCCGACGCCCCGAAGCGGCGCAGCTCACAACGCCAAAGCGCCCAGCACGTCCTCCCACCAGCGGCGCTCGGTCTCCGTCACACCGAGGCGGATCCGCCGGCGCACCCAGTCCGACAGCATCGAGCGACCGCCGCGCGCCATCAACGCGCCCGTCACCGCGAAGCTGCCGTCCTCCAGGCGGCACAGCGCGCCGCGCTCGTCCAGGCGCACGCGCTCGATTTGGACCACGCGCTTGCCGTCCACCTGCATCGGGGCCTGCGGGTCGCCGTCCTCGGGCTTCCAGGGCCGGACGGTGAAGATCGGCGCGACGCCGTGGACGCGCGCGCGCAGCAAGCCGGGTGTCGGCTTCTGTGGCCCGGGCGGTGGCTGGATCGCGCCGAAGCGCCGCGCGAGCGGCTCGATCGTCGTGCCCTGCAGGATCGTCGACACGACGACGGCGAAGAACACGATGTCGAAGAACTGCTCGCTGCCGGGAACGCCCGCGATCACCGGGAACGTCGCGAGCACGACCGGGATCGCGCCGCGCAGGCCGGCCCAGGCCAGCACGAAGCGCTGGCCTTTTCGGAAGCGCATGTAGGGCGTCGCGACGAACGTCGCCACGGGGCGCGCGACCAGCACGATCACGAGCGCGAGGATCGTCCCTTCCAGCGCAACGTCGATCAGGTCCGACGGGTACACGAGCAGTCCGAGGACCAGGAACATCGACAGCTGCGCGACCCACGCAAGGCCCTCGTGGAAGTTGACCACGGAGACCTTCGCCGGGATCGTCGCGTCGCCGAGCGACAGGCCGACGAGGTAGACGGCGAGGAAGCCCGAGCCGTGCAAAGTGTCGGCTGCGCCGAAGGCGATCGCGGCGGTCGCCAGCGACGCAACCGGGTAGAGACCGGGGTTCTCCAGGCGCACGAAGCGCGCCAGGCGCGGCGCGAGCCAGCCGGCGCTGAGCCCGACGATCGCGCCGATGCCCATCTCCTGCACGAAGAGCGCGCCGAAGTCCAGCGCGCCCTTGTCCTTGGTGATGACGTCGATGAAGCCGAGGACGAGCAGCACCGCGATCGGGTCGTTGAAGCCGGCCTCGCCCTCGAGCGTCCGCGCGATCCGCCGCCGCAGCGGCGAATCGCGCAACAGCGCGAAGATCGCCGCACCGTCCGTCGAGGCGACGATCGAGCCGAGCAGCAGTCCCTGCTCCCACGAGAGGTCGAACAGCCAGACCGCAGCGCTGCCCGCGATCGCCGCCGTTACGAGCGTGCCGATCAGCGCCAGCGACAACGCCGGGCCGAGGACCGGGCGGACCTCCTTCCAGCCCGACGCCAGGCCACCCTCGAACAGGATCAGCGCCAGCGCGACGATGCCGACCTCGCGCGCGAGCTCGTAGTCGTCGAAGTGCAGGAAGCCCAGCCCGTCGCTGCCGACGAGCATGCCGACGCCGAGGAACAGGACCAGCGAGGGAAGGCGCAGTCGCCCAGCCAGCAGGGACGCGGTGAGACCGGCGGCGAGGAGCAGACCAGCGACGAGGATCTGCTCGCCTTCGCTCACCGCCTAGACAGTATCTGCCGTCACCCCACCAGCGCGTCCAGCGTTGCGGCGGCGCGTCCGTCCCCCAATGCGGCGCGCGCCTGCGCCATTCCGCGCAGCGGCGTCGGCGCGAGGCCGGCGACGTAGAGACGCAATCCTGCGCTGAGCACGACCGCGTGCTCGGTGACGCGGTCGGCGTCGCCGTCGAGCAGCGCGCGCGTGACCGCGGCGCTGAGCGCCACGCCCGGTGCAGGCGGGACGGCGTCGCCGAGGTGCTCGGGAAGGTCGATGCGCTGCTCGTCCTCGACGGCGATCGGGCGTCCGGGCCGCACGATGTCCGAGCCCTCGAGACCGCGAATCGCGATCGCCCGGTCTGCGCCGAGCAGCTCGAGCGCCGCGCACAGGCGGTCGCCGAACGGGGCGTGCGTGAAGCCGATGACGAAGCGCCGCGCGCCGAACCAGTCGACGAGCTTCTCAGCGGAGTGCAGCGGCCCGCGCGGTCCGATCTCGTCGCGCAGGTCGGCCAGGCGCGCCCAGCCGGGCAGCGCCGCGCCTGCGTGGACGACGGTGATTCCGGCGCGCGCGAGCATCGCCTCCGACGCTTCCGTCGCCGGCTCGCCGTCGCCCCCGAGCGCGCCGAGCACCTGGGCCGCGGTGACGCCGTACTTCGGGCCGAGCGGACGCCCGCAGTGGACGACGATTCCCGCGCCCGCAGCCGCAGCGACGACGCCGGCGACGAGCGACAGCGCCGGCGCTTCGGACACACCGTCGTAGGCGCCGGCGCACGCCACGAGCGGGCGCCCACCCGCGGGCTCCAGGCGCGGCGCCGCCTCGCGTAGCGCCGCGGCAATGCCGGAGATCTCCTCCGGCGTCTCCCCCTTCACGCGCATCGCGATGAAGAACGCACCCACCTGCGCGGGCGTCGCCTCGCCGGACAGCACGGCACAGGTCGCCTCGCGCGCCTCGTCGAACTCCAGCGAGCGGCGGCCGCGCTCGCCGGTGCCGATCGCCTTGATGAAGAGGTTGAAGCCGTCATAGGTCGCGCGGCGCGGCATCGGTTGGGCACTCACGCGACCACCTCGAAGCGGTAGCCGACGCTGCGCACGGTCTTGATCCGCTGGGCGTGCTCGGTGCCGAGCTTCGCGCGGATCCTGCGGACGTGCACGTCCACCGTGCGCGCGCCGCCGTAGTAGTCATAGCCCCAGACGCGGCTCAGCAGCGCCTCACGCGTGAACACGCGGTTGGGATGGGTGGCGAGGAACTTGAGCAGCTCGTACTCCATGTAGGTGAAGTCCACGGGCAGTCCGGCGATCGTGACCTGGTAGGTCGCGAGGTCCAGCTCGAGCGTCTCGATGCGCACGACGTCGTCATGCTCGATGCCGTTGGCCTGGCGGCGCGCGCGAGCGATGCGCGCGCGCAGCTCGGCGGGCTCGTAGGGCCGCACGAGCAGCTCGTCGATCTCGATCAGCGAGGCGACGTCGCCCATGTGGTCCGCGTCGATCGCGAGCACCACCGGGATGTCGGAGTAGGCGTCGTCGTTGCGCAGGCGCGTGCAGATGCCGACGGGCAGCGGATCGGCACCCGACCCGAGCACGATCGCGACTGCGGGGACGCGCGCGGTGCTGCCGTCGGGGCTGGACGGGACGAGCTGGCCGTTGGGCACGATCCGCAGTGGCCGAAAGCCCAGCTCGGAGACCTCCCGAGCGGCCTCGGCGGCCTCCATCTCGTCGTCGCAGAAGATCCAGGCGTCCATCTCACAGCATCCGCAGGAGGGTCTTGCGCTCGAGCTCGGTCACCTGCGCGCGGTGCGCCGCGAGCTCGGCGCGCTTGTTGCGCAGGAACGCGTCGGTCATGCGCTCGCCGAGGACGTCGCGGATCAGCTCGGAGCCGTCGAGCGCCGCGACCGCTTCGCGCAGGTCGTTGGGCAGCTCGCCGTGGCTCGTGTCCTCGCGTGGCAGCTGGTAGTCGCGCTCGATGCCGCGCAGTCCTGCGCCGAGGACGCACGCCAGCGCGAGATACGGGTTCGTGCCGGGGTCCGGCGAGCGCAGCTCGACGCGCGTGGCCGACTGGCGCTTCGGGCGATTGGACGGCACCCGCACGAGCGCGCTCGTCCCGTTGCGTGTCCAGGAGACCGTCAGCGGCGCCTCGAAGCCCGGCACGAGGCGCTTGTAGGAGTTCGTCCACTGGTTGGTGATCGCCGACAGCTCGCGGGCGTGCGCGAGCACGCCGGCCAGGAACGCGCGGCCGAGGTCGGACATCGGCGCGTCCCCCGCGGGCGGGTGAAAGAGGTTGCGCTCGGCGCCCATCAGCGAGAGGTGCAGGTGCATGCCCGAGCCGAAGTGGCCCTCCAGCGGCTTGGGCATGAACGTCGCGAAGACGCCCGCCTCCTGCGCCACCTCCTTGACGGCGATGCGAAAGGTGACGATCGCGTCGGCCATCGAAAGCGCGTCGGTGTGCTCGAGGTCGACCTCGTGCTGGGACGGCCCGGCCTCGTGGTGCGACGCCTTGACCGGGATCCCCATCTGCTCGAGGTACTCGATCGTGCGCCGGCGAAAGTCCGAGCCCGCGTCAAGCGGCGTGAGGTCGAAGTAGGCGCCGTCGTCCAGCGGCACGGGCGGCCCGCCGTTGTGGGGCGTCTCGAAGAGGAAGAACTCGATCTCCGTGCCGACCATGAACGCGTAGCCCTGGTCGGCGGCCTGCGCGAGGATTCGCCGCAGCACGTGCCGTCCGTCCGCCGGGGACGGTTGCCCCTCGGGCGTGCTGAGGTCGCAGAACATGCGCGCGACGCTGGTCTCCGTGCGCCACGGGACGATCTGGAACGTCTCCGGGTCGGGGCGCGCGATCACGTCGCGCTCCTCGCGGCGCTCACGTCCCTCCAGGGCGGATCCGTCCAGGCTGACGCCGTCCTCTAGCGCGGACTCGAGCTCGGAGACCGGGATCGCGATCGATTTCAGCGTGCCCAGCACATCGGTGAACCAGAGGCGCACGAAGCGGATGCGGCGCTCCCGCGCAGTCCGCAACACGTACTCGGCATCAGGTGTCATCAGCGTGCTCATGAATCTGGAGCTTCGGAGCTCCCAGCACGTCCGACCGGCGGTCCGAACCTGCCCGGACGTGCGGTCGACGGTGTTCACCCGGCCGGACCCGTCTCGAAACAAGCCCGAAACGGGCCGCTGGTTCTGTGCGGCCAATGAAATTGAGAGCAGTCATCGCCGCCGGAGTGGTGGTGGCGTCGGCCGGGGTCGGAGTCACGACCAGTGCCGGCGCTGCGGAGAAACCGGCGACGACCAAGATCGTCAAGCGTGTCGTCATCGTCCAGAACGGTCGGAAGGTGACCGTCACGACGTTCACCAAGAACGGCAAGACCTACAAGCGCAAGCAGTGGAAGACGCGCCGCAAGAACGGCAAGGTCGTCTACCACTCCTACACCTATCTCGTACGCGGCAAGGCCAAGAAGGCCGCCAAGGCCCCGACAACGGCCGCGGTGAAGGCGGAGATGAAGAAGCAATGCGCGCCAGGGAGCCCATCGGCAATCACGCAGGCGCTCAGCGCCTTCTGGGCGCACTTCGGTGCCGCGCACCTCGCGACGTCGCCGGGCCAGACGGTCATGGACCTGCTGAACGTCGACGACTACGTGAAGCTGCACACCGTCCTGATCGAGAACATGGTCGGCACCGGCGTGACGGATATCACGGAGCTGCCGCCAGCGCTGCAGGAGCTGGCCGCGATCTTCGAGGCGCACTTCGTCGCCGCGCACCTCGACACGTCGCCGATGGAGTCGGTGGCGGACATCACGCGTGACCCGGACGCCTACGTCAAGCTCCACACCGCGCTGTTCGCGAACATGGCGGCGCCGTTGCTCGCCTGGTCGGACAAGTACGCCCGCGGCACGCCGGAGACCTGCACCGAGGTGCCCGCTGAGGGCAGCGCGCCCCCGGCGGCTGCTGCGGACAAGACGGTTGACATCAAGAACAACCTCTTCCCGGCGAACATCGACGTCGGGGTGGGCTCCAAGGTCACCTGGGTCAACCAGGACACGGCGCCGCACACCGTCTCATCGATGCATGGCGGGCAGCTGAAGTCCGGCAACTTCGGCAAGGGCGAGAGCTACTCGTACACGTTCAACAGCGCGGGATCGTTCATGTACGTCTGCGATGTCCACCCGGACATGAAGGGGACGGTGACCGTCAAGTGAGGCGGCGCGCAACGATCGGGGCGGCAACGGTCGCGGCAATCGCCGCGACCGCCCTCCCCGCAGCGGGCGCGACGAAGACCATCCTGCTCAAGGACGACGTTTTCTCGCCCAAGAAGCTCACGGTGAGCAAGGGCGCGAAGGTCAAGCTCAAGTGGGCAGGGCACAACCCGCACAACCTCGTGGGCGGTGGCGTCAAGACCGCCACGAAGACCCACGGCTCCCAGACCGTGCGGTTCCGCAAGAAGGGCTCGTTCACGCTCGTCTGCCAGGTGCATCCGCGCATGAAGATGAAGCTGCGGGTGAAGTAGCCGATTCGTTGGTCAACGCGCGTCTCCGCCGGCCTGCTGTGCCTTCTAGTGACGGGCACCGCAGCGCCGGCGGTAGCGCATGACGCGCTCGTCCGCAGCTCCCCCGCGGCGCACGCCGGTCTCGGCGCGGCGCCGTCGTTCGTTGCGCTGGTGTTCGGGCAGCACGCGGCCGCGGGTGACGTGCGCATTCGCGTCATCGGACCTGATGGCTCGCGGTTGGACCGCGGGGCCGCGCGCGCGACGCGCTCGGGCGCGGTCGGCGTCCACGTCGCGGACGGCGGTGCGGGTGCGTATGCGGTCGGCTGGCGCGCGGTGTCGCACGACGGGCACGCCACCAGCGGCCGCTTCGGCTTCAGCGTGGCGGCGGCGGAGAAGCCCGATGCCGCAGCGGCGGCGGCGGCGACGGCGCCGCCGGGCACTGCAGCCGCCGTGCTCGACGCGGAGATCGACGAGCTCGCGGCGCTGCCCCAGGCGACGACCGCCGGCTTTGCGATCGCCCGCGGCCTGCAGTACGCGGCACTTGCGCTGGCGTTCGGGACGATGCTGTTCGGCCTCGTCGCGTGGCATCCGCGCCAGGCGCCGCCCGCCGTGCGGGCGCGCTACGCGCGGCGCTCGCGGCGACTGCTGCTGGCCGCGGTCGCCCTCGGCGCGTTCAGCGCGGCTGCCGCGCTCGCGTGCGAGGCCGCGACCGTCGCCGGGACGACGCCGTGGTCCGGTGCGGTCAGCGGCGTGATCTGGGACTCGCTCTCGAGCCTCAGCAGCGCCACCTGCGTGTGGGCGCTCGTGCTGGCGGGCTGGCTCGGCGCGCTGATGCTGTGGCTGCGCCGCCCGGGTGGCGTCGCGGCAATCGTCGTGCTCGACGCCCTCGTGATCTCGCCGGCGTTCTGCGGTCACGCCGCCGGCTCGTCGCTTGCCCCGGTCGTCGCAGTGCACGTGATCGCGATGGCCGCGTGGGTCGGTGGGCTCGCCGCGCTGCTGGTGGCGTGGCGCAGTGCCAGCGAGGAGCTCGGCGCCAGCGAGCGCCTGCCGCTGCTGGCCGGCACTGTCGACCGCTTCTCGCGCGTCGCCCTCCCCGCCGCCGCCGCGGTGCTTGCCACTGGCGCGATCCAGGCGATCGCGCGGCTCGACAGCCTCGGCCACCTGCTCGACACCGGCTACGGGCGCCTGATCCTCTGCAAGCTGCTGCTGTTCGGCGGCTTGCTCGCGCTGGCCGCGCGCAACCGCGTGCGTCTGGCGCCGCGCCTGCGCGGCGCGGCGGTGGGCGCCGCCGTCGACGCGTCGCTGGCGCTACGCGCCGCGGTCGGCGCGGAGGTCGCGCTCGCCGCGCTCGTGCTGGCGGCGACCGGCGTGCTGGCGGGGTCGGCGCCACCGTCCTAGTCACCAGACGGTGTCGAGCAGCAGTGCGACTGCGAGCGCCTGCAGTGCGAGCAGCGCGAGCGTCGCACGCAACCGACGTCGGTCGATCACGAGCGCTGCGGCCAGGCACGCCCACGGGACCATGAACAGCCAGATCCGCTCGGTCTCGGCCTTTGTGAAGCCCGCCACGACGGCGACGCCGATCACGAGTGCGAGCGCGAGCGCGACATCGTCGCGCCGCACCGCTGCCCGGACCGCCGCCGCGGCGATCGGCAGGCCCAGCATCACACCCCAGGCAACCGGCGAGCCGAACAGCCAGAAGGCGTACGGGCGACGCGTCGCGATCGAGGCGCGGTAGACCTGCTCGGTCGACTGGAGGGTGCCGAGCGGGTCGTAGCCCCAGGCAATCGCGAGCGCGCCGTTGGCGGCGACGACCCCGAGCGCGCACCCGACCGCCAGCACCGTGCCGGCGCGCAACCCGTCACGTCGCAGCGCGACCAGGACCGCGAACGCGGCGGCCGCGAGCAGCGCCCACGAGAACAGCGACGCGAGGCCGAGCAGGGCGCATCCGATCACCCGCCACGTCGGCGCGCGCGCAAGCAGCGCCGCCGCCGCGGCGGTGCCGAGTGCGGCGTAGACGTAGTCGAAGGACGTCACACCGAACAGCAGCACCAGCGGCGACGCGGCGCACAGCATTGCCGCTGTCCGCGCACGGCGCTCGTCGCCGATGGCCCGACCGAGCGCGTAGGTCAGCGGCGCGGTTGCCGAGCCGACACCAATGCACAGCGCCGCCAGCGCGTCGGCACTGCGGATCCCCAATGCATGCATCACGACCAGCGGCGCCGGCCCGTGGCCCGCCACATGGACCGGCAGCGCCGGAACCAGCTCCGCGAAGCGGTCGAGGTAGAAGTGCAGGCCGACGTCGATCGCCGGCAACGCCGGTAGGTACTCGTTGGGCGCCTCGAACGATCCGCCCGAGAGGTCGAAGACGTACGTCCAGCCAGCGGCACCGCGCTGCGCAGCGCCGACGGCCAGCCCGAGCACGAGGACGAGCGCGTAGACCGTCAGCAAGAAGAGCGGCGGCGAGACGTCGACCAGGCGCGGCGCACTCAGAACCGCCGCCGCGAGCAGCGCGACCGTCAACAGCACGAATGGATCGGCGCGCGGGCTCCAGTCGGCGACGAACGGCGGCAGGGCGGTGCCGAGATCACCGCCCGTCCACTGCACCGTCAGACCGGTCGCGACGGTCGCCGCCGCGACGAACATGACGATTCCGAGAACTCGCCGCTCGATCGCGGCCGCGGCCGTCATCGGGCTGCGATCCTCGCTGGCTCGTGCGTCGCGCCGCTTTTGCCTCGCTTGCTCTCGTCCTCGCCGGCTGTGGCTCGCTCGGCGCGTTGCCACCGCCGGCGGTGCCGCCCGGGGGTCCCGCGGCAGCCCCGCACGCGGCGGCGATGCTCGACGGCGGCCGCCTGCGCGCCGTCGTCCGCCCACGCGCGCGGGTGCTCGAGCTCTACGACGCCAGGACGCACCGCCGCCTGCACCGCACGCCCGCCGGCGTCGGCCCGACGCAGGTCGCCTGCCGCGACCGCGGCCCCTGCTACGTCACCGACACGGCGGGCGACGCGCTGCTGGTCTTTTCCCCCGCCGGGCGCGGCGGCCTGCGGCTGCGCCGGCGCGCCTACCTCGCGGGCAACCCGTACGGCATCGCGCTCGACACGCGCCACGGCCGGCTCTACGTGACGCTGCCGGGGCGCGACGAGCTCGCCGAGCTGCCCGCTCACGGTCGGCCCCACGTGTTGCGACGCTGGCCGACGCTGCGCCAGCCAAACGGCGTGACCGTCGACTCGGCGCTGCGGCGCGTATCCATCACGGGGCCGCGGTCGGCGGGCGTGCAGGTGATCGACGTCGCCGCGCGACGTACAGCAGCGCGCTCGCGAGGAACAGGGCAGCGGTGATCGCCAGCCAGCGCGCGAGGTAGTCGGGCGGCTCGTGGCCGCTGGCGCGCAGGTAGTTCTCACGCCCATGGCCGGTGATCAGCGGGAAGTACGCGAGGAACAGCACGGCCGCGATCACCGCGGGGAAGCGCACGTGGTTGACGTGCTCACGCAGCAGCATCCGCGCCGCGGCGTCGAGTGCCGTGTACATCGGCAGCAGCACGAGGTCGTGCAGCAGCGCGCCACCGAGCAGCCACGCCGCGAGGTTGAGCGGCTCGGAGAACCGCGGATCGAGGATCTGCGACAGCGCATACGCGCCGACGGCGATCGCGCAGGCGTGCGCGACGAAGTGCAGCGGCGACCCGCCGTAGCGCCGACGCCAGCCGCTCACGCGAACTCCAGGGTGGCGACCCATTTGGTGTTGTGAACGCCCGGCAGCGCCGGAACGATGACTCGCGCCGGGTAGCCGTGGTCGAGCGGCAGGTCCTCGCCGTTGACCTTCAGCGCCAGCAGCGACTGCTCGGCATGCAGCTGGTCGCGGCCGAGCGTCGTCTGACGGAAGCGACCGCGCGGCTGCAGCGATGCGACACGGACCTGCTCGGCGTCCGGCAGCCCGGCGCGCTGCGCCAGCGCGGCCAGGCGCACGCCGGTCCAGCGCTGCGTCGTCGACCAGCCCTCGACGCACGCGATCGGGAGGTCGTGCGTGTGCTGCGGCATCGCCTCGAGCTGCGCGCGCGTCAACCCGACCTCGCGGTCGCCGGCGCGCAGCAGCAGGCGCCAGGCGTCGCCGGTCATCTCCACGGTGACGCGCGCCGTCGCAGCCGTCTTGTTGACGGGGAAGCTCTCGCCCTCGCCACGCGGAGCGAGGATCGCCAGCCGGCGCAACGGACCGCCGATCGACTGGCCCGCGGTCGTCAGCAGCAGCGCGCCGCTCGCCGCGCCGACGAGCGCGAGCAGGCCGCGGCGCGTGAGCGTCTCCGGCTCGGGGTCGCGCGGCGCGAGGCCACCGCGGACGTAGGGCTCGGGCAGCAGCGCACGGCGGGTGCGGTAGGCGTCGCGCATCGTCGGGAGCTTCACCGCGACGTGCAGGATCAGCGCGCTGACGAAGACCCACGCGCCGTAGTAGTGGGCGACGACGAAGTCGAAGTGCCAGGGGTAGTACAGCTGGGCGTTGAAGACGCCTGTGACGACTTCGAAGAGCGCGCCGCCGACGAGCCCGACGAGCGAGAGCCTTTCGAGCGCGTGCGCGGGGCTGCGAACCGGCGGCCAGGCATAGAACCGCGGGATCACCGACCACAGCTTCGCCAGCAGCAGCGGGACCGCGGCGAACCCGATCGTGACGTGGAGACCCTGCGTGACGGCGTAGAGCCAGGTCGGCGACGCCGGCCAGTCGAAGACCAGCAGCTGGAGGTCGTCCGCGCGCGGGACGATCGCATTGCGGCCGAGGTCGGGTTGATAGGCGGCGTGCGAGACGAAGCCGGTGATCGCGATGATCGTCATCGCAGCGAGCAGCAGCGAGCCGAGGATCGTCGTCAGCCACGGCCCGCGCAGCGGCGAGAACCACAGCGACTCGCCGACCGGGTCGCGCGCGCTCATGCCCGCAGCAGCGCGAACCAGCGCTGCCCGTCGCTCCACTGCTCCAGGACGGTCATGTCGGCCGCATCAGCAACGGTGCCGACGGCATCCGCGCCGACGCGCGCCCAGCGAAACCACGCGCTGGCGCGCTGGCCATCCTCCAGGCGCACGCGCTGTGCCCGCGAAGCGACGCCGGGCGGCTCGGTTTCGACAAGGACGTCCCCGGCCGGCGCCAGCAGCGCGCACAGCCGACGCAGCAGCGTCGCGGGGTCGCCGCCGATGCCGATGTTGCCGTCGAGCAGCAGCGCGCAGCGCCAGGCGCGAGCGGCGGGGACGGTCGCAAAGATGTCGGCCTCGATCGCGGCGGCGCCCTTGCGTCGCGCCGTCGCCACCGCGACCGGTGAGATGTCGACGCCGAGCGCGAGTACCCCACGCCGCGCAAGCGCGCGGACGTGACGGCCGGGGCCGCAGCCGACGTCGAGCACCGGGCCACGGGCGCGGGCGAGCGCGCGCTCGTCGACGGCGTCGGCGGGCGCGAGCCAGCGCTCGACCGCGAGCGCGTGACGCGCACCCTGCTCGTCGCAGGCACGCAGGACCGTCCGGTGGTCGGTCAGCGCCGCGCCGTACAGCTCGGCCGCCGCGATCATGCCGCCTGCCGCAGCTCGGCGAGGACGGCGGTGAGCGCGGCGGCAAAGCGCGTCTGCGGAGCGGCGGCCGCGACGGCATGCGCGTCCGCGATGTCGTCGACGTCGCGTAGCCCCGGTAGCTCGGCGACGTCCATGCCCGCGTCGACCAGCCGCGCGTGCTGCGCCGCACCGGTCGACGGCACGCTCATCGGAACGCCGTGCAGCAGCGCGTCGTCGGCACGCGTCAGCCCGATCGCCCAGTAGCCGCCGTCGTGGCAGCGGCCGAGCACGGCGTCCGTGCGCGCGAGCGCGTCGAGGCCGGCGCGCAGCAGCCCCGGCGTGAGCTGTGGCGTGTCCATTCCCACGAGCAGAGCGGGCGCGCCGACGTCGGCGAACGCCGCGGCGAGGCGCTCGTCGAGCCCGGCGCCGCGCTGCGCGATGACCTCGAAGCCGGACGGCAGCCACGCGCCGGGCGTCCCGTCGAGGACGAGCACGCGGCGCGCGGGCAGTTGCGCGACGACGGCCAGCGTGTCCGCCAGCGCCGCGGCGGCGAGGCGCGCCGCTTGCGCCGCTGTGCACGGCGGGCACAGCCGCGTCTTGACGCGCCCGGGCACCGGTGCCTTGGCGATCACGATCAGCGCTGCGCTCATGCCAGCAGCGCCCGCATGTCGCGCGCCGCGCGCAGCGTTCCGCGCACGGAGCCGGTGACCTTCGAGCGGCCGCCGGCACGCGGCGCGTAGGTCACGCTCACCTCGTCGATGCGCCAGCCTGCCGCGGCTGCGCGCAGGACCATCTCCAGCGGCCAGCCGAAGCGGCGGTCGATGATCCCGAGCCCGAGCAGCGCCTCGCGCCGCGCGGCGCGCATCGGCCCAAGGTCGCGCAGGCTGACCGCGCAGCGGCGGTTCAGCTCCCACGCGAGCAGGCGGTTGGCGGCGCGTGCGTGCCACGGCCACGCCCCGCGGAGGGGCCGGCGTGCGCCGAGCACGAGCGCGCTGTCGCGCAGCGGCGCCGTGACGAGCGGCAGCTCGCGCGGGTCCAGCGAGCCGTCGCAGTCCATGAAGCAGACGACGTCTGCGGTTGCGGCTTCGAGGCCCGCGAAGCAGGCGGCTCCGAAGCCGCGGCGCGGCTCCTCGACGACCGTCGCGCCGAGCGCGCGGGCGACGGTGCCGGAGCCGTCGGTCGAGCCATTGTCGACGACGATCGGGCGATAGCCGACCGGCATGCGGGCGAGCACGAGCGGGAGCGCGTCGCGCTCGTCGAGGACCGGGAGGACGACGTCGGGCACGGTGTTCGACGCTATGCCCGTCCCAGCGCGTGGTCGATGACGAAAGTCTGAACTCGGCCGCCGCGCGCTCGCACGCGGCCACGGCCGTCGTACGCTCGGCGCATGATCCTTGTGACCGGCGGCGCTGGCTTCATCGGCTCGCACGTCGTCGACGCGCTCCTGGATGCCGGGCATGCCGTGCGCGTGCTGGACCGCCGCCCGACGGTGGACCTTGACCCGCGCGCCGAGCTGATCGTCGGCGACGTCTGCGACGGCGGCGTCGTCGCAGACGCGTTGCGTGGCGTCACGCATGTCAGCCATCAAGCGGCGATGGTCGGGCTCGGTACCGAGATCGGCGACATCGCCGACTACGCGACGCACAACGACCTCGGCACCGCTGTGCTTCTCCGCGAGCTGGCACGCGCGCGCTTCGACGGGCGGGTCGTGCTCGCGTCGAGCATGGTCGTCTACGGCGAGGGGCGCTACGCCTGCGCCGAGCACGGCGCCGTGCGGCCCGCCGCACGGCGTGTCGCGGATCTGGACGCAGGTCGCTTCGAGCCGCCCTGCCCGCTGTGCGCGCGCCCGCTGCGCCCGGAGGCGATCGCCGAGGATGCGCCGGTCGATCCGCGCAACGTCTATGCCGCGACGAAGCTGCACCAGGAGCACCTCGGTGCCGCGTTCGCGCGCGAGACGGGCGTTCCGGTCACGGCGCTGCGCTACCACAACGTCTACGGTCCGCGAATGCCTCGCGACACGCCCTACGCGGGGGTGGCGTCGATCTTCGCCAGCGCGCTCGCCGCCGGTCGCGCGCCCGCCGTGTTCGAGGACGGCGCCCAACTGCGCGACTTCGTGCACGTCCGCGACGTCGCCCGCGCCAACGTCCTCGCGCTGACCGCCGCCGACCCCGTGCCAGGCGCGTTCAACGTTTCCTCTGGGCATCCACGATCCGTCGCGGAGATGGCAGCGGCGCTGCGCGCGGCCTACGGCGCCGACGCGCCCACGCCCCGCGTGACGGGGCAGTACCGGCGCGGCGACGTGCGCCACGTCTTCGCCGACCCGGCGCGAGCGTACGTCGAGCTCGGGTTCCGCGCGCAGGAGCGCTTCGACGACGGGATGGCGGAACTCGGTAACGCCCTGGCGGTAGCCGGGACGGGATAGGCGATGGCGACCGCCGAGCACGTGCGAGGGTCCATTCTCGTCGTCGACGACGAGCCGACGATCGCCGAGGTGGTTTCGCGCTACCTCGAGCGCGCCGGCTACGACACGCGTTGCGCGCCCGACGGCCCCGCAGCGCTGGCCGCGGTCGTCGCGCACGCGCCGGACCTCGTCGTGCTCGACCTGATGCTCCCAGGTATCGACGGCCTCGAAGTGATGCGCCGCATCCGCGAGCGCACGGGCGGCCGCCGGACGGCGGTGATCCTGCTGACTGCGCGCGGCGAGGAGTCCGACCGCGTCATCGGCCTGCGTCTCGGCGCCGACGACTACGTCGTCAAGCCGTTCTCGCCGGCCGAGCTCGTGGCCCGCGTCGACGCCGTCCTGCGTCGAGTCGACACGGTTTCCGATCACGGTCCTGCGATCGTCGTCGACGGCCTCGAGATCGACCCGGCCGGTCGCCGCGTCGTGCTCGACGGCGACGAGGCGTCGCTGAGCTCGCGCGAGTTCGACCTGCTGCTGTTCCTCGCGCGCCACCGCGGCCAGGCGTTCACTCGCGAGGAGCTGATGGACCAGGTGTGGCAGTACGCCTTCTACTCCGACACGTCGACCGTGACGGTCCACGTGCGGCGGGTGCGCGCCAAGATCGAGCGCGATCCCGAGCGCCCGCGGTTCGTCGAGACGGTGTGGGGCGTGGGCTACCGCTTCGCCGCGAGCTGATGCGCCGCCGGCTGCTGCTCAGCGTCGCTGTCGCCGTCGGCGGCGCCGCCGTCGCGGCCGGTGCCGCCGCGATCCCCTACGGAGGGCACGCCGCCCAGGTGACGTTCTGGCTGCTCGCCCCATTGGGCTTGCTGGCCGCGGCGGCGACGCACGTGCTGGTCGCGCTGCGCGCGCGGGTCGGGGGCCTGCGGCGTCAGGCCACGATCGTCGGCGCAATCGTCGTCGCGCTGCTCGCCGCGACGGTCGTGGTGATGGTCGAGGAGATGTTCGTATCCGGGCACGACGCGCTGTTCGCAGCGCTGCTGGCCGGCTATGCAGCCGCTGTCGGGTTGTGGGCAACGCGCTTGCTGACCGCGGCAGCGCTGGCCGACCTCGAGGCGATCCGCGCGACCTTGACCGCGGTCGGCGACGGACGCCGCGACGTCCGGACCGGCGTCAGCGGCCACGACGAACTCGCCGCGCTCGCCGCCGACGTCGACGCGATGGTCACGCGGCTGGACGCCGAGGAGCGCGCGCGCCGCTCCCTGATCGGCGCGGTCTCGCACGACCTGCGCACGCCGATCACCGCCTTGCGCCTGCTGTCCGAGGCCGTCGACGACGAGGTCGTCGACGCCGATACGCGGCGAGCCTATGTCGCCCGCATGAGCACGCACGTGCGCGCACTCGGCGGGCTGATCGACGACCTCTTCGAGCTGACGCGCCTGGAGAGCGGCGAGCTGCACTGGTCGATCGAGCATGTTCGCCTGGACGCGCTTGTGCGCGAGGCCGTCGAGGCGATGCAACCTGCGGCCGACGCCGGCGCGGTCGTCGTCAACACCATGCTCGACCCGGCGCTGACCGCTGCAAGCGCCGAGCACGTGCAGCGCGTGCTCTTCAACCTGATTCAGAACGCGATCCGCCACACGCCGCCGGACGGCGCTGTCACGGTTCGCGCGCGCTGCGTCGGCAGCGATGTCGAGGTCGAGGTCGCAGACACCGGTGAGGGCATCGCGCCCGCGGATCGCGAGCGCGTGTTCGAGCCGTTCGTGCGCGTCGGCGACGACGCTGCCCGCACCAGCGACGGCGCTGGCCTCGGGCTTGCGATCTCGCGGGCGATCGTCGAGGCGCACGGCGGGCGTATCTGGGTCGCCGACCGCACGCCGGGTGCCGCGGTCTGCTTCACCCTGCCCGCCGCCCGCTGAACCTCCGGCTCAGACCCCGTCCTGGGCCAGCACGTTGGACGTCGACTTGCGCATGTACACGGCCCACGTCATCAACGCGAACACGACGTACGCGCCAAGGAAGACGTACAGCGCCGGGACCGACCAGTCCGACTGCGCGGACGCGATCGCGATCTTGTCAGCCGGGGTCGCCGCCGCCTTGACCGCCGCCGACACGTCCAGCGAGGCGCTGCGGAACACGACCTGGATGAGAAAGCCGCCGAACGCGCCGATCGCACCCGCGATGCCGATCACCGCTGCGGCGCGGCGCTTGTAGTCGACGGCGTCGCCCTCGGCGCGTCGGCCGAGCGCAGCGAAGATCGCCGGGATCATGCGGTAGGTCGAGCCGTTGCCCGCGCCCGAGAGGATGAAGATCACCATGTAGGAGGCGAAGAAGACGCCGAACGAGCGGTCCTTCACGCCCTGGATCGCGACGAGTGTGAAGACGCCCATCCCGATGAAGCACCACAGCGTCACCTTGGCGCCGCCGACGCGGTCTGACAGCCACCCGCCCATCGGCCGCGCGACTGAACCGAGCAGCGCGCCGACGAAACCGAGCCCCGCGAGGTAGGTCGCGATGAACGTGTGCTGCGCCAGGAAGTCCGGGAACGTGTTCTTGATCACCAGCGGCAGCGCGAACGAGTAGCCGATGAACGAGCCGAAGGTGCCGATGTAGAGGATCGACATGATCCACGTGTGGCCGCTGCCCACCGCGCGCTTGTAAGCGGTGGTGTCGGGCTTTGCCTGCGTCAGCGAGTCCATGTACCACCACGCGCAGAACGCAGCGGCGACGATGAACGGCATCCACACCAGGCCCGCGTAGCTGAGGTGCACCTCGTGGACCGGCAGCTTCACGGCGGCCGCGGGGATGCCGACGATGATCACCAGCGGCACCAGCAGCTGCGTCATGGCCACGCCCATGTTGCCGCCGGCGGCGTTCAGGCCGAGCGCGAGCCCCTTGCGGCGCTCGGGATAGAAGTAGGAGATGTTGGCCATCGACGAGCTGAAGTTGCCACCGCCGAAGCCCGCCGTCGCCGCGCACCCGAGCAAGACCCAGAACTGCGCGTCGTGGCTGAGGCCGGCGACCCACCCGCTCGGGACGACGATCGCCAGCAGCAGGCACGGGATGAACAGCAGGCCTGCCGACATCGCGGTCCACAGGCGCCCGCCGAAGTACGGGATCGCGAACGTGTACGGGATGCGCAGGAACGAGCCGATCAGGTTTGGCACCGCCGTCAGCCAGAAGAGCTCGTCGATCGACATCGTGATGCCGACGTTCGCGAGGTTGATGACGATGATCGTCCACAGCACCCAGACGCTGAAGCCGAGGTTCTCCGCGAAGATCGAGAACACGAGGTTCTTGCGCGCGGTGTACTTGCCGGAGGCCTCCCAGAACGCGGGATCTTCCGGATCCCACTCGTCGATCCAACGCCCTCGTGGCGTCACCGTGGTCGTGCCGGGCTGCGGGACGGCAATCGTCGAACTCATGCGGCGCGACCCTAGGAGCGCAATGTGAACGGCGCGAGTCGTCCACATGAACCGCGGGATTCGCAGCGTCCGACGCCATGAACCGAAACGGGCGCGAAACACGAACGTAACCGTGCGTCGTTGTTATGGCGCCCCATGTCGACCGCCACGCCGTATCCGACCCTCACGCGCCCCGCCGAACCGCCGTGGCGCGTTCTCATTGGCGCTGCGCTCGGGCTGATCGTCGTGCTGCTGCTGTGGGCGCTTGCCTTCGCACCCGAGAGCACAAGGCCGATTCCGACCGTGGCGTTCACCGGCAAGGTCGGCCCCGCCGGGCTGAAGGTGACGGCGACCCCGCTCAAGGCCGGCGCGCCGGCGCAGGCGCTGACGCTGGAGTTCACGCGCCCGCGGACGGGTGCGCCCTACGAGATCCTCGAGACCGTGCGCGTGCGCATGCTCGCGCCGGCCGGCGGGGCGCCGGGGGCACCCCTGAAGGCGACGATGGTGACGCCCGGCAAGTGGGAGCTCAAGCTGCCGGCGAACCAGCTTGTCACCAAGCCGGGAACCCGGCAGCTGCGCGTCAGCGCGAGCATCCGCGCCGGCCAGGCGTTCAAGCAGACTGTGCCGCTCGCCTACAAGTAGGTTCAGCGGTCCCGCAGGAAGGGCGGGATGTCGATGTCGTCGTCGGAGATCTCCAGCGACGAGCGCTCAACGCGCGGCGAACGGTCGCGGGTCGCGCGGTCCGCGCTGCGGCGGGTGTCCTCCCGCGCGGTCCGCGGACGGGCCCGGCCATGGTCGAAACCCGTGGCGATCACGGTCACGCGGACCTCGTCGCCCATGCCGTCGTCGATGACGGAGCCGAAGATGATGTTGGCGTTGGCGTCCGCGGCCTCTTGGACGACCTCGGCCGCCTCGTTGACCTCGAACAGGCCGAGCTCACGACCGCCGGTGATGTTCAGCAGGATGCCGGTGGCGCCCTCGACGGACTCCTCGAGCAGCGGGCTGGAGATCGCGGCCTTCGCCGCGTCCAGCGCGCGCGTCTCGCCGCCTGACGTGCCGATGCCCATGAGCGCCGAGCCGGCGTCGGTCATGATCGTCCGCACGTCGGCGAAGTCGAGGTTGATGATCCCCGGGATCGTGATCAGGTCGGTGATGCCCTGGACGCCCTGACGCAGGACGTTGTCGGCCTCACGGAACGCCTCGAGGATCGACGTGCGGCGCTCGACGAGCGCCAGCAGCTTCTCGTTCGGGATCACGATCAGCGTGTCGACGACCTCGCGCAGGCGGGAGATGCCCTCCTCGGCCTGGCGCATCCGCTGCGTGCCCTCGAACTCGAAGGGCTTGGTGACGACCCCGACTGTCAGCGCGCCGATCTCGTTCTTCGCGATCTCCGCGATGACGGGCGCCGCGCCGGTGCCGGTGCCACCACCCTCGCCGGCGGTGACGAAGACCATGTCGGCGCCCTTCAGCGCCTCCTTGATCTCGTCGCGCGACTCGGCCGCCGCCCCGAACCCGATTTCCGGGTTGGCGCCGGCGCCGAGGCCCTTGGTGAGGTCGTGGCCGATGTTCAGCTTGATGTCGGCGTCACACATCTGCAGCGCCTGCGCATCGGTGTTCGCGGCAACGAACTCCACCCCGCGCAGACCTGCATCGACCATGCGGTTGACCGCATTGGTACCGCCGCCGCCGACTCCGACGACCTTGATGACTGCGAGGTAGCTACCGCTCGATTCCATGATGAGAGTTTCCGTCCGGCCCTCGACGTAGTGTCGAGGGTTTGGGCAGGGATTGCCCAAGACCGCTGGACCACCGTACGGGGGCCCTTGTCTACGTGTCAACGGTGAGTGTACCCGCGCAAGGTTCGTTGCATCGAGGAGAACCCTCGACGTAAGCAGGAGGTTTTCGTTTAGAGCGAGCCTCAACTTCAAGTTGAGGCTTGTCCTATGGTCCAGCGGGTTGCTGCGAAGAGATCTGCTCGAGCCCGCCCGCCGCGGGCCGCTCGGGCACACGCAGATCGAGGCTTGTCGCGCCCTTGGAGGACGCGTCGGCGAGGACGGCAGTCGCCGCCGCCCACTTGGCGGCGAGCCGCTGCCCGTCACCGAAATACAGAGCGCTGCCGACCTTCAGGCGCGCGGTCAGGCCGCGCGGGCCGTGAAAGACCTTGCCGACCTGTACGCGCAACGCGCGCGGCGCGGCAGCCAGCAGCGCGACGAGATCCTGCCCGGCCCGACCCTCCACCTGGTCGCCCGTCGGCGCGCGCCGCAGCGGCAGCACGGGCAGGCCCTTGGCGACCGTGTCGCGCAGCAGCGTGCCGTCCTCGGCCACGGGCACCTTGCGGCCGCCGACGACGATGATCCCGACCGGCTCGCGCTGGATGACGGTGACCATCAGGCGGTGCGGGAAGTCGGCGCGGACGCGCACGTCCTTCACCACGGGGAACGTCGCGAGCGCCTTGCGGATCTCCTCGGGGCGCACGTGGAGGGTCGTCATGTCGGTTGCGGCGTTGCGGACGGCCGCGCGGATCGTCTCGCCCTGGTCGCCGGACGCGCCCACGATGTCGACCTGCTTGACGCCGACGAAGCCCGAGTCGCGAAACCACATCCAGCCGGTGACGATCGCCACCGCGGCAAGCACGCCGACCAGCAGCGTGCGCGGCCGCAGGCCACCCGGCAGGCTGATGCGTCGGCGCGCGATCACTGCGTCAGGCCTTCGACAGGGACGCCCGTGGTCCTCCCCGCCTACGCTGTCGCGCGGTGACCACTCTCGCCGAGCTCACGACGCTGCGCCTCGGCGGCCCCCCGCGCGAGCTCGTGCGGGTCCGCGACGAGCCGGCGCTTCTGCGTGCGCTCAGCGACGACGCGATCGTGGTCGCGGGCGGCAGCAACCTCGTCGTCGCCGACGAGGGGATCGACGCGCGCGTGGTGCTCGTGCGCACGCGTGGCATCGGCTACGAGCGCGACGGCGACCGCGTGCACGTCACCGTCGCCGCCGGCGAGACCTGGGACGACGTCGTCGCCGAATGCGTCGAGGACGGCCTGGCCGGGATCGAGGCACTCAGCGGCATTCCCGGCGCGACCGGGGCGACGCCGATCCAGAACGTCGGCGCCTACGGTCAGGAGGTCGCGCAGACGATCGTCTCCGTGCGCGTGTGGGACCGCCGCCACGCCCGCCAGCGCGTGCTGACCCCGGCGGAGTGCGGCTTTGCCTACCGCGACTCGGCGCTGAAGCGCGACCCGCGCCGCTACGTCGTGCTCGACGTGACGTTTGCGTTGAACGACGACGGCCTCGGCGCGCCGGTGCGCTACGCCGAGCTCGCGCGTGCGCTCGGCATCGAGCTGGAAGGCCGCGCGCCCGTGGCCGCCGTGCGCGAGGCGGTGCTGGCGCTGCGTCGCGGCAAGGGCATGGTGCTCGACGACGGCGATCCGGACACGCGCAGCGCCGGCTCGTTCTTCACCAACCCGATCCTGACCGCCGCGGCCTTCGACGATCTGCGCGAGCGCGCCGACGGCGAGCCGCCGGCATGGCGCGAGCCGGACGGCGCGGTCAAGACGTCCGCGGCGTGGCTGATCGAGCGCGCCGGGTTTGTGAAGGGCTACGGCGACCCGGACGGGATCGCGATTTCCGGCAAGCACGTGCTCGCGCTCACCAACCGCGGCAACGGCACGACCGCCCAGCTCGTCGCGCTCGCGCGCGAGCTTGCCGACGGCGTGTTCGATCGCTTCGGGGTCGACCTCGTGCCCGAGCCGGTCTTCCTCGGGCACGAGTGGCGGCGCTAAGCGGCGTCGTTGCGGGTGCAGCTCCACCTGCCCTTGACCTCGACGACGCTCGGCGGGGTGACGCCGGGCGTCTGCAGCGTCGCGCTGACCGTGCCTTCGGCGCCGAACGCGGCGGCGCTGCCGGGGTCGGTGACCGTTGCGGACCCCGGCCCGGGACCCCACTGGTGTTGCGGCGCGGAGGAGCGGTAGTCGTACGCGGTCACGGTGGTCGCCTCGGGGCCGTAGCCTCCCTTGCCCTTGTAGCCGGCGAGCTCGATCGTGATGTGCGCCTGCTTCTGGCCGCCCTCGTTCCAGGCGATCTCGACGCGCAGGCCGCCCGGCGTCGGAACGCAGAACGCGCGCTGGCTGATCGTGTACTGCGTGGCGCCGCTGACCGTCACGCCCGTGGCCGTCTTGCAGAACTCGTCCAGCGCGTGGAACGTCACATTCCCGCTGCCGGGAGCCGCGCCACCCGTGAGGCCGAGAAAGAGGCCGTCCGTGATCTTCTGGTGCGGCGGGATCGTGCCGTCCGCCTCGGGCGGGCACGCGCAGGCACCGTGGCAGTACCACTGCGAGGTGACCTTCCCGAAGTCCTCCTTCGGCGATCCGGCACGCAGGCTGCCCGCTTTGCCGTCGACTCGGACGAGCGGGCGTTCGTCCTCCATCAGCACCGCGTACTGGCGCAGCCCGTAGGCGTCGCTGGCGAGGGTCGCGTCGTCGACCACGGGCGTCAGCGGTGAGGGCACCGTCTCGTAGGGAACGCCGTACGGGTTCTGCTGGTACCAGGCATCGCCGGCGAACGGGAAGCGGAAGGTCGCCGACGCCCAGGTGTCGACGAATGCCTGCTGGGTCGCACCGGCAGCGGCAAACGACGCCTCGTTCGTGGGCGCGTTGAGGACCGCCGGGATCTTGCCCCAGAGTCCGCCGAGCTCGTGCGCGCGTCCCCAGAAGCCGATCGCGTCATATGCGCGCGCGAACAGCGGCGCATCGGGTGCCTCCAGATACTCGCGATAGGACCCGCTGGCGATCGCCAGCGGCGCAGCGGTGGCGGCGATCGCCGCCCAATCCGCCATTCCCTCCAGCAGCCAGTCCGGGCGATCCGACCACGCCGGCATGAGCGCGAACTCGATGCAATGGAACGTCTCGTGCGCGAGCAGCACCTCGAAGTACGGGTCGCTCTCGGCTCCCTGTCCTGCCGGTGCGATGCGGATGCGACACGACGTGATTGCGCCCTCGCCCCATTCGCCGTTGGCGTTGACGTGCAGCGCGTCGCCCCAGATCACCGCGGTGGGGTCGTTCGCGTGCTCGATCTCCTCCGAGTAGCGGTAGACCTTGATCGGCACGTTCGCGGCGCCAGGGAGCTTGGACTTGAAGAACGCCGCGTGCTTGTCGACGATCGCCTGGTAGTCGGGCGCAGGTGTCAGCGTGCCGTCAGCTGCGCGTGCGCGTGGCGCCGACTTGAGCGGGCCGCCGCGGCGCGCGCCGAGCACGCGGTCGACCGCGGCTCGCTGCGCAGTGGTGAGGCTGCTCCACCTGCGCGCGATCATGCGGATCGCGAGCGTGCCGGACCGCGACACACCGCGCCGCCCGCTCGGCGTCTTGACGCCGGGAAGCGGCCCGTAGGCAAGCGCGAACGCCCGCAGTGCGGTGCCGGTGGAGACCGAGCCGTCGCGACGTGTCTCGTCAAGCGTGCGTCGCCACGCCGTGCGGAACAGCAGGCGTCGGAGCTTGCCGGCCTGAAGGGACGCGAAGGCGCGCGCCACCTGCGAGGCGCGCTTCGTGCTGCGTCCGGGGAGCTCGTAGCGGACCGCGGCGACGACGGTGCCGACGCGCAGCGTCACGATCGCGTGTGCCTTCCCACCGGTCATAAGCGTGCGCACGCGGCGCGCCGGGGCGACGCGCTTCGCCGCCGCTGTCGAGCGCAGCGTGAACAGGCCGACCGTGAGCCGGCGCTTGCCGGCGGCGAACACTGCACCGCGGCGTGGCGCGCGCTTGACCGCCCGGGACGGCTTCCCGCCGAGCGCCTTCAGCGCCGCCCCCTTGCCGCTCGCCGGGCGCAAGCCCGGCACCTCCTTGCCGGTCAGGCGCAATTCGGCGCCGTCAGCGGGGGTGGCCGCGATACCGATCGCGACCACCGCGGCCATCAGGCCACGGGGGTATGTGCGTCGCATGTCCCTCCAACGGGCGGGGTGACGGCGACTTACGCGACGAGCCGCGCGGCAGCCGCGGTGATGTCGCCTGCGCCCATCATCAAGCAGAGGTCGCCCGCACGCAACCGTCCCGGCAGCACGCGCAACGTGGTCTCGTGGTCGCGCAGCCACAGCACCTCGCGGCCGGGCGCCGCGTCTGCGGCGGCGCGTGCGACCAGCAGCCCGTCGACGCCCGGGAAGTCCTCTCCGCGCTCGCGTGCGGGGTAGACGTCCAGCAGGCCGATGACGTCCGCCGTCGCGAGCGCAGCGCCGAACTCGCGGTACAGCGCGGCCGTGCGCGAGAACAGGTGCGGCTGGAAGATCGCGATCACGCGCTGCGGCAAGAGCGTGCGTGCCGCTGCGATCGTCGCGGCGACCTCCGTCGGGTGGTGCGCGTAGTCGTCGACGATCTGCGCACCAGCGGTGGAGCTGCCGACGGTCTCGAAGCGCCGTCCCGCACCCGGGAACGTCGCGAGCGCTGCGGCGCCGGCGTCGCGGTCGAAGCCCGCCTGCTGCAACGCCGCGAGCGCTGCCGCGGCGTTGAGGCGGTTGTGGATGCCGGGGACGAGCAGCTCGAGCGCCGGTGGCTCGGCCGGCGGGCGCACGACGTGGGCGGCCTTGCGCTCGAACTCGTCGTAGACCTGCTGCAGCTCGGCAAGCGACGCGTAGGTCGCGTGGTGGTCCAGCTCGACGTTGAGGACGACCGCGATCTCGACGTTCAGCGACAGCATCGAGCGGTCCGACTCGTCCGCTTCCACGACGAGCCACTCCCCGTCGCCCCACGCGGCGTTCAGGCCGGTCGACCGCAGGTCGCCGCCGATGAGGTAGGCGGGGTCGGCGCCGAGCTGGAGCAGCGCGTGCGCGATCATCGAGGTCGTCGTGGTCTTGCCGTGCGCGCCGGCGACGGCGATCGTCCGCTTCAACGCGCTGAAGGCTTCGATCAGCGCGGCCCGCGGCTCGTCGCTGAGGCCGCGCCGCGCTGCTTCAGCGCGCTCGACGTTGTCGGGCGGGATTGCCGAGGAGTGGTAGACACGCACGTCGTCGCCGGCGGGGACGTTGGCGGCGTCGTGTCCGGCGCGCGCGTCGATGCCCAGCGCGCGCAGCTGCTGCAGGACGGGCGAGTCGGCGCGGTCAGAGCCCGAGACGGTCGCGCCGAGCGCCAGCGCGCAGCGCGCGTAGCCGCTCATCCCCGCCCCGCCGATGCCGATGAGGTGGACTCGCCACCCGTTCACCGCGTGGCGACCCCGGAGACCAGCGGCTGCACGATCGACGGTCCCTTCGGGAAGTGGCCATGCTCGAAGTCTGAGACCGTGAAGCCGGCCTCGGCGATCAGGCGCGGCGTATCGCGGTTGGCGTGGCAGCCGCAGGCGACGTGGCGCCAGACCGGCGTGATGCGGTCCTGCCAGCGCGCACGCGCGGGGTCGTCGTTGCGCACGTGCTCCAGGAACAGCAGCCGCCCGCCGGGCGCGAGGACACGGTGGATCTCGGCCAGCGCGCGGCTCGTGTCGGGGACGGTGCAGAGCACGAGCGTGCTGATGACCGTGTCGAAGCTCGCGTCGGGAAACGGCAGCTCGCCGGCGCCCGCGCGCAGCACCTGGATGTCGCCTGACGCGCGCTCCTCTAGGCGTCGCGCCATCGGCGCCTCCGGCTCGGTGAGCACGAGCGACTCGATCTGTCGGTCGGGTAATGGCGCAGGTTGTTGCCCGTACCCGCACCGATCTCGAGCACACGACCTGTCGCGCCCGCGATGACCGCCGCGCGCCGCTCCGCGAGCCCAGCTTGCTCGGACGCAGCCAGCATGCGGTCGTACATCGAAGCGAAGACCCGGCCCCAGAGGCTCATGGCTTGACCTTAGTCGCGGGTCACGTGTTAGGCTGCCCTAAGCAATCCCGAGCACCAAGGTAGGAGAATGGGTAGGTACACCGGACCAGTCGAACGTCTCAGCCGCCGCGAGGGCGTCGAGCTCTTCCTCAAGGGCGAGCGCGCGCTCAACGGCAAGTCGGGCCTGGAGCGCCGCGGCCCCGCCCCGCCGGGCCAGCACGGCCAGCGGCGCCGCGTGAAGCAGTCGATCTACTCGACGCAGCTGCGCGCCAAGCAGCGGGCCAAGCGCTACTACGGCGTGCGCGAGCGCCAGTTCCGCCGCTACGTCAAGCACGCCCAGCGCGGCAGCGGCCTCACTGGTGAGCGCTTGCTGCAGCTGCTCGAGCTGCGCCTGGACAACGTCGTCTACCGGCTCGGCTTCGCGACGACGCGCGCGCAGGCGCGGCAGTTCGTCAACCACGGCCACGTCCTCGTCGACGGCAAGCGCGTGGACATCGCGTCCTACTCGGTGCGCCCGGGCCAGACGATCGCGCTGAAGCCCGACAGCGGCGTCGCTCCGCTGGCGACCGCGGCGACGGAGCTGACGAGCGTCGTGTCGGGTTGGCTTGAGACCGACTTCGACGCGTTGACGGGCAAGGTGCTGCGCGAGCCCGCGCGCGGGGAGATCCCCGCGCCGGTCGAGGAGCAGCTCGTCGTCGAGTTCTACGCGCGCCGGTGAGCGCGCTCGCGCAGGAGATCGACGAGGACCGCTGTCCCGCCCACGAGGCGCTCGGCTTCGCGCTGGCGCGCGACCTCGGCCTCGGCGACCTCGCCGCTGCACGGATGAAGATCGGTGCGCTGGCCGCACGCCTGCCCCGCGGCCTCGCGCCGATCGCCCAGCTCGGTGCGATCGCCGAGCTGCTCGCGGGTCCGCTCAAGGCGCGCGCCGACGGCCCGCTGCTGCTGCCGGAGGTGCTCGACGGGGGCGGCCATCCGGCCGGTGCCGCGGTCGCCGCCGTGGCGGTCGCGATGCGGGCGGATTACGACCTCGACATCGTCGGGCACGGGCGGCGCATGTACCTCGCCTCGCGCGATGCCGGGCTGCTGATCGTCGACCCCGCGAGCGCGGGCATCGTCGACGGCCGCACGCTCGGCACCAACCTGTGCTGGCGCTGCGCGCACGAGAGCGCCGCGCTGGTGCTCGACCGCGTCGTCCATCGTGCCGAGCGCGGCGGCGACCTCGCGACAGGCATCGCCGGCGCGTCGCTGCGCCTGGCGCTGCCGGTCGACGACAAGACCCGCGCCCGCTTCGAACGCGAGCACAAGCGGCTGCTCAGCCGCCTGAACTAGCGAGCACCTCGGCGGCGATGTCGCGCGCGGCGTCCGGGCGCGCGAGATCTGCCGAGGCGCGCGCCATCTCCGCCAGGCGCGCGCGGTCGCCGAGCAGCGCGTCGACTTCGGCGCGCAGGCGCGCGGCGTCGAGGTCGGCGTCTGGGATCACGATCGCCGCGCCGCCGTAGGCCATCCACTCGGCGTTGGCGGTCTGGTGGTCGGCCGCGGCGTACGGATAGGGCACGAGGATCGCCGGGCGCCCGGCTGCGGCGATCTCGAAGACCGAGCCGCCCGACCGCGCGACGACGAGGTCGGCGGCGGCGATCGCCTCCCCGAAGCGGTCGATGTAGTCGCGCAGGTCATAGTGGCCGTCGGTCGGCACGAGCGGGTCGAGCGCGTCGAAGTCGCGCTCGCCGCTGACGTGCAGGATCCGGTACGGCGCGTCGTTGAACGCCGCGATCGCTGACTGGTTGATCGAGCGCGCGCCAAGCGAGCCGCCGAAGACGAGCACGAGCGTCTCGTCGCTGGCGACGCGAAAGCGCGCGCGGCCGGCCATGCGGTCTGCCGGCGGCGCAACGGGTCGCCCAGTGACGAGGTAGTGCGGTGGCTTGAGGCCATTGATCGGGAACGCGAGGCAGACGCGGCGTGCGCGCGGCGCCAGCACGCGATTGGTCAGGCCGAGGTGCGAGTCCGCCTCGGTGAGCACCAGCGGGATCCGCCGTCGCACGGCCGCCGCGCCGACCGGCCCCGCGACGTAGCCGCCCCCGCCCATCACCGCGTCGGGCTTGAGCTTGCGCAGCAGGCGGCTGGCGCTCCAGTACGCGCCGACGGCACGCAGCGCGCCACGTGCGGCCTTCAGCGGGTTGGAGCGCGACAGCCCCTCGACGTTGATGCGGCGCAGCTCGTAGCCCGCATCGGGGACGAGCTGCGCCTCGGCGCGGTCGCCACCGACGAAGACGACGTCGCAGCCGTCAGCCCGCAGCGCGTCGGCGACGGCCAGCGCCGGCACCACGTGCCCCGCTGTCCCGCCTGCCGCGATGACGATCCGCTTGCCCATGAGAGGTCCGGGATGGTTCCACGACGCGCAGATGCGCGGAGCCCCCACGCGCGACGTTCAGCAAAAGCCCCATGCTGAGCAGTAGCACGACGAGGTTGGTTGAGCCGTAGGAGATGAACGGCAGCGGCACGCCCGTCAGCGGCGCGAGGCCGAGCACGGCGAAGATGTTCAGCGACGCCTGGCAGAGGATCAGCGACGTCAAGCCGGCGGCCAGCAGCTTCGCGTAGGCGCCGCTGGCCTGCTGGGCGACGCGCAGGCCGGCGTAGGCGACGAGCCCGTAGAGGAACATCAGCACGGCGACGCCGAGCACGCCGAGCTCCTCGCCGATGATCGCGAGGATGAAGTCGGTGTGCGCCTCGGGCAGGAAGTTCATCTTCTGCACGGACTCGCCGACGCCGCGTCCGGTGAGGCCGCCTGAGCCGAGCGCGATCTGCCCCTGGACCGATTGGAAGCCCGACGTGCCGGCGTGCTCCCAGGGATCGAGGAACGCCGTCAGGCGCGCGCGGCGGTAGGGCTCGGCAAGCGCGAACAGCAGCACGAGCAGCGCACCGATCGCCATCGCGCCGAGCAGGTAGCGCACCGGCATGCCCGCGGCGACCAGCAGCGCGCACATCGTGAACGCGAGCACGAGTGCGGTGCCGAGGTCGGGTTGGGAGGCGACGAGCAGACAGGCGCAGCCGGCGATCGCCAGCAGCGGCACGAGCAGCCGCGGGACGTGCACGATCTTCGGCCGCGTCGCCAGCAGCTTCACGCTGTAGAGCACGAGCGCGAGCTTCATCACCTCAGCGGGCTGGAACTGCAGCGGCCCGGCGCCGAGCCAGCGCTGCGCGCCGTTGACGCTGACGCCCAACGGCGTCTTGACGAGGACCAGCAGGACGAACGCCAGCCCCAGGAACGGGCCGGTGAACGCGAGCACCTGGCCCAGCGGCCGGCGCGCGAGCAGGTGCATGCCGACGAGCCCCGCCGCGGCGTACAAGACGTACTTCAGCAGCAGGCTCGTGCCGTCCCCGCCACCGGCCTGGCGGACGAGCTCACCCGACGATGCGCTGTAGACCATCACCGCGCCTGCTGCGAGCAGGCAGAACGTCGCCGTGAGGAGGATGTTCTCCTCTAGGGGGTGCGCACGCTGACGCGACGACGGCATCAAGCCTGGTTTCGACGCGCCTCCACAAGCTCCTTGAAGCGCGCGCCGCGCGCTTCGAAGTTCGGAAATTGATCGAAGGAAGCGCACGCCGGCGCCAGCAGCACGACGTCGCCCGCTCGCGCCGACGCGGCGGCCGCGGCGACCGCGTGTTCGAGGTCGCCGGCGAGCTCGCCGCCGATCGCCGCCTGCATCCGCGCGGCCGCCTCGCCGATGACGTGGACGGTCGCCGCGCGCCCCGCCAGCGGGGCGAAATCCTCCTGCTTGGCGTCGTCGCCACCGGCGATCAAATGGACCGGCGCGTCGAACGCCTGCAGCGCGACCAGCGCGGCGGCGACGTTGGTCGCCTTGCTGTCGTTGACGTAGCGCACGCCGTCGATCTCGCCGACGTCCTCGAGCCGGTGCGGGACGCCACGGAAGCTGCGTAGCCCCTCGGCGATTGCCTCCTCGGAAAGCCCGCGCTCGCGGCACGCGGCGGCCACGGCGCGCGCGTTGGCGCGGTTGTGCGCGCCCGCCGGCCCGATCTCGCCGACCGGCTCGTCGTCCCAGACGTGCACGCGCGCAGCACCCGGCACCGCCGCGTCTCCCGGCGTGACGGCGACGTCGTCGGCGGTCTGGCGCGCGAACATCCCCTCGAGCTTGGCTGCGCGGTAGGCGTCCGCGTCGCCGTGCCAGTCGAGGTGATCGGACGCGAGGTTCAGCAGCACGCCGACCTGGGGACGGAAGTCGGTTGTGTCGTGCAGCTGATAGCTCGAGCACTCGCAGACGATCGTCGCACCGGGATCGACGCGACCGGGAAGCGAGGACAGCGCTGTGCCGACGTTGCCCGCCGCGGCAACCGGAACACCGGCGACGCGATGGACGTGCGCGATCCACTCCGTCACCGTCGTCTTGCCATTCGTGCCGGTGACCGCGACGAACGGGTGGTCGGGCAGCAGCCGCCACGCCAGCTCGATCTCGCCGAGCACCGGGATTCCACGCTCGCGTGCCGCGCGGATCAGCGGCGCACGCGGCGGCACGCCGGGGGACTTGACGACGGCGCGGACGTCGCCCAGCACATCGGTGTGGCTGTGGCGCAGGTGGACCGCGAAGTCGACCTCGACGTCGGGCGCGCCGGAGTCGACGCCGATCACCTCCTCCCCCCGTTCACGCAGCAGCGCGGCGGCGGCAAGCCCAGAGCGGGCGAGGCCGGCAACAAGCCACGGGCCCTGCGGGAGCGGCGGTCTCACCCGGCCGCGGCCTGCTGGTAGATCGTGAAGCCGATCGCCGCGCAGACGGCGGCCACGATCCAGAAGCGCAGGATGATCTTCGTCTCAGACCACCCTTGAAGCTCGAAGTGGTGGTGTATCGGCGCCATCAGGAAGACGCGTTTGCGGAAGGCCTGGAAGCTCGCGACCTGGATGATCACGCTGAGCGCCTCGACCACGAAGATCCCGCCGAGCAGGATCAGCAGCTCCTCGGTCTTCGTCATGATCGCGAGCCCGGCGATCGCCCCGCCGAGGCCGAGCGATCCGGTGTCTCCCATGAAGATCGTCGCCGGGAACGCGTTGTACCAGAGGAATCCGATGCAGGCCCCGACGATGCAGCCTGCCAGCAGCGTGAGGTCCTCCTGGCCGCGCGTGATGAACGTGATGCCGATGTACGCGAGCACGACGATCGACGCGCAGCCGGCGGCGAGGCCGTCGAGGCCGTCGGTCAAGTTGACCGCGTTCGTCGTGCCGGCGACGACGAGGTAGACGAGAACGGGGTAGAACGGGCCGAGGTCGATCGACGCGTCCAGCGTGCGCAGGCGCAGCGTCTCGGGAAGGCCGGCCTTCTGCGTCGCGACCCACCACAGGAAGAGGCTGATCGCGATCGTCCAGATCAGCTTCCAGCGCCCGCGCAGACCCAGCGAACGGCGGTGGAAGACCTTCTGCGAGTCGTCGATGAAGCCCAGCAGCGCGCAGGCGATCGCGGCGACGTAGACCCCGACGGCGCGCCAGTCGTAGTCCGACAGGATCAGGAACGGCACGCTGATCGCGAGGAACATGATGATCCCGCCCATCGTCGGCGTGCCGGCCTTGGCGTGGTGGCCGGCCGGCCCTTCCTCGCGGATGTGCTGACCGAACTCGCGGACACGCAGGAACTCGATGAACTTCGGGCTCAGGAAGATGCAGATCAGCAGCGAGGCGGTGCCCGCGATCAGGACCTCGCCCATCAGCCAAGCGCCTCGGCGATCACTTCGAGGCCGACGCCGCGCGACGCCTTGACGAGGACGGTGTCGCCGGGCTGGAGCAGGTCGGGGACGCGGCTGGCCGCGTCGGCGGCGGTCGCGACCTGGACGTCGCCGCCGTAGGCGGCGGAGAGCTCACCGACGGCGACGAGCAGCGCGACGCCCTGCTCGCGGGCGTAGGCGCCGACCTCAGCGTGCATCTGCTCGGCGTCGGGGCCCAGCTCGCGCATGTCCCCGAGCACGGCAACGCGCCGCCCGGGCGCGGTCGTGGCAAGGTCGTCGAGGGCGGCGCGCATCGACATCGGGTTGGCGTTGTAGCAGTCGTTGACGATTGTGATGTCCCCGGGCAGCGCGATCCGCTGGCCGCGCAGCTCAGAGAGGTCGACGCTGACGCGCCCGCTCGGCGTGACGTCGACGGCGCGCGCGGCGGCCAGCGCGGCGCAGGCGTTGCGGCGCAGATGCGCCGCGGTCAGGGCCTGGTCGCCGGCCCGCAGGTCGAGGCCGTCGAGCGCGTCCTCGTCGATATCGCCGCCGGGCCCGAACGTGACCGTCTCGAGGTCGTCGCGGCGATGGCGGTCGAGCAGTGGCTCGCCGGCGGGGATCACGGCGGTGCCGCCGGCGGGCAGCCCCGCGACCAGCGCAGCCTTCTCGGCGGCGATCGCCTCCATCGTCCCCATCTGCTCGAGATGCACAGGGCCGAGCGCGGTGATCAGGCCGACGACCGGCTCGGCGATGCGCACGAGCTCGGCGATCTGGCCCTTGCCGCGCATGCCCATCTCGAGCACGAGGACCTCGGTGCCGGGCGGCGCCGCGAGGATCGTCAGCGGCAGGCCGATCTCGGTGTTGAGGTTGCGCTCGTTGGCGACGACCTGGCGCCCCTGGCGCAGCATCGCGGCGAGGAGGTCCTTCGTCGAGGTCTTTCCGACCGAGCCCGTGACGCCGATCACCGGGCAGGCAAGCGCGCGCCGCCACGCGGTCGCCAGGCGCTGCAGCGCCGCGAGCGGGTCGGCGGCGGTGAGGACGACGCTGGGCCCGGCCGCGGCTGTCGCGGCGTCGCCGTGCTCGAGCCCGACCAGCACCCCCCACGCCCCTGCCTCCAGCGCGCGTACTGCGAACTCGCCGCCGTCGACGTTGTCGCCGGGCAGACCGACGAACAGATCGCCCGCGCCGGCTTCGCGCGAGTCGATCACCGCGCGCTCGGGGCCCCGTTCGGCGCTGCCGCTGACGAGGCGAGCGCCGGCGGCCTCGGCGACGCGCTCAGCGTCCCACGAGCGCATGCAGCGCCTCCTTCGCGACGGTGACATCGTCGAACGGCTCCTTGCGGCCGTCCTCGAACTCCTGGCCCTGCTCGTGACCCTTGCCGGCGATGACGACGACGTCGCCCGGCCGCGCGCGGTCCAGCGCGGCGGCGATCGCCTCGCGGCGGTCGGCGATGCGCTGCAGGTCGTGCGCGCCGGCGACCTCGGCGATGATCGCGTCGGGGTCCTCGGAGCGCGGGTTGTCGGAGGTGACGATGACCTCGTCGGCGCGCGCGACCGCCGCGTCGCCCATCAGCGGGCGCT
This sequence comes from Paraconexibacteraceae bacterium, assembly GCA_963727365.1. Lineage (GTDB taxonomy): Bacteria > Actinomycetota > Thermoleophilia > Solirubrobacterales > Solirubrobacteraceae > Paraconexibacter. The sequence continues at coordinate 206,404 of CAVSFU010000007.1, forward strand.
TGCCGTGGTCACGGTCGCCGCCGGCGCCGAACACGACGATCAGGCGGCCGCGTGCGAGCTCGCGCGCGGCGCGCAGGACGTTGTCCAGAGCATCCGGGGTGTGCGCGTAGTCGACGAGGACCGTGAAGTCCTGGCCTGCGTCGACGGGCTGAAAGCGCCCGGGCGCGGTGCGGGCTGACGCAAGACCGCGCGCGATGTCCTGCGGGCTGACACCGAGCTGGCCGGCGACGCCGATAGCCGCGAGGGCGTTGAGGACATTGAAGCGTCCCGGCAGCGGCACGCGGAAGTCGTGGCCGTGGACTTGGAAGTTCGTGCCGGTCGCGTCCGGTTCGATCACGTCCGGCAGCAGCGACGCCTCGCGCTCCAGCGAGATCGTCACGACACCGGGTAGCTCGGCGGCGAGCTTGCGGCCGTACTCGTCGTCGAGGTTGACGATCTTCGGCGCGTCCCCGGCGGCCTCGAACAGCCGCCGCTTCGCGGCGAAGTAGTCGTCCATCGACGGGTGGAAGTCGAGGTGGTCCTGGCTGAGGTTCGTGAAGACCGCGGCGGACCAGTGGATCGCGTCGGCGCGATGCAGCTCCAGCGCATGCGAGCTGACCTCCATCACGCAGTGCGTGTCCCCGGCGTCGAGCATCTGCGCGAACGTCGGCTGCAGGTCGATCGCCTCAGGGGTCGTGCGGACCGTCGGCTGCTCGTCGCCGCCGATCACGCTTGCGACCGTGCCGAGCAGGCCGGTCGGGTTGCCCCCGGCCTCCAGCAGCGCACGCGTGAGGTAGGCGGTCGTCGTCTTGCCGTTGGTGCCGGTCACGCCGACCACGCGCAGCCGTGCGGTGGGGTCGCCGGCGAGCGCCGCGGCGGCGGGCGCCATCGCCGCGCGCACATCTGGGACGACGACCTGCGCCACGTCCACGTCGAGCTCGTGATCGACGACGAGTGCCGCGGCGCCGCGGCCGATCGCGTCGCCCGCGAACTCGTGGCCGTCGCGTGTGAAGCCGCGTACGCAGAAGAACAACGTCCCGGGCGTGACCGCGCGGTTGTCGTAGGCAAGGGCGTCGATCTCGACCGGCGGGAGCCCGGCGGCCGCGTCGCCGATGACGTCGGCCAGTTGCACGGGCCCCAGCCTACGCGTCTGCCCTACTTGGGCGGGATCCGCAGATATGGGAGCGCGAACTCGGCGATCTTGCCGAACGCGGGGGCGGCGACCTCGCCACCGGTGATCGAGCCTTGCGGCTCGTCGACCATGATCGACACGAGCAGGCCTGGGTTGGCCGCCGGTGCGAAGCCGACGAACGAGGCGACGTACCGCGACTTCGAGTACTCGCCGGTGCTCGCGTCGACCTTGTTCGCCGTGCCGGTCTTGCCCGCGAGGTGGTAGCCGTCGATCTTGACCTCCGAGGCGGTGCCGCCCGGTGCGAGGACGCCCTGAAGCATGGAGCGGACCTGCGCCGCCACCGCGGGGCTGAGGATGCGTGTGCCACGGGCGCGCGGGACGGTCTTGCCGGCGACCTTGCGCACGATCTGGGCCGGGCGCAGGATCCCGCCGTTGGCGATCGCCGAGTAGGCGGTCGCCATCTGGATCGGGGTGACCGACTCGCCCTGCCCGATCGGCAGGTTGCCCATCGAGGAGCCGGAGTACTGCTTGACCGTCGGCTGGATGCCCTGCTCCTCGCCGGGCAGGTCGATGCCGGTCGGCCGGCCGAAGCCGAACTTGCGCACCCAGCGGTCGAACTTCTGCTTCTTGAGGCGCAGGCCGATCGTGATCGCGCCGACGTTGTCGGACATCGAGAGGATCTGCGCGGTCGAGAGCGTCGCCGGGGGGCGCCAGTGGGCGTTGCCGATCTCGCGATCGGCGACGTGGATCGTGGAGTCGAGGTTGAACGTCGTGTGCGGCGTGACGAGGCGCTCCTCGAGCGCCGCGGCGACGGTGAAGGCCTTGAACGTGGAGCCCGGCTCATAGGTGTAGCCGGTCGCGCGGTTCTGCTGCGCGGTCGCCGGGGCGCCGTCCCAGTTCTGGGCGTCGACCTTCGGCCAGTTGGCCATCGCGAGGACCTCGTTGGTCTTCGGGTCCAGCACGATCGCCGACGCGCCCTTCGGCTTCCACTTCGCACCGACCTGCTGGAGCACCTTCTCGGTCTCCTTCTGGATCGCCGCGTCAAGCGTCAGCTGCACGCGCTTGCCGTTCTGCGGGGGCGCGGGATCGGAGACGCTGAGCGTCTCGCCCTTCGCGTCCTTGACCTGGCGCTGGCGGCCGTCCTTGCCGCGCAGCGCGCGGTCGCGCCCGTACTCGACGCCGGACTGCCCTTCGCCGTCGAGGCTGATGCGCCCGATCACCTGCGCCGCGAGAAAGCGCTGGGGGTAGCTGCGCTGCTCGGCCGGGTCGACGTTGATGCCCTCGATGCGCAGCGCCTTGATCTTGTCGGCCTTGGGACCGGCGACCTTGCGCTGGAGGTAGATGAAGCCGGTGTCGCTCGCGACGAGCTTGCGCAGCAGCTGGTCGGTGGTGAGGTCGAGGTACGGGAGGATCGCCGCCGCGACCGCGGTCGGGTTCTTGATCAGGTGCGGGTTGGCGGAGATGTCCGCGGCCGGCTCGGAGACCGCGAGCTCGACGCCGTGGCGGTCGACGATCGCACCACGGCGCGCGGGGATCACCTCGTCGCGCACCTGCTGCGTCGCGGCGGCTTGGGCGAGGCTGTTGCCCTTGACGGTCGCGAGGTACAGCGCGCGCGCGAACCCCAGCCCGAGCAGGCAGAGGAACACTGCGAAGAGCAGCCCGATGCGGCGGTCGAGCATGGACACGTCCGCCTCCTAGGGCGCCGCGGCCACGCCGCCGTTGCTTGCTGCGAGTGCCGTCGGATCCGGCTGCTGCGCGGTCACGGGGTCCTGCTGCTGCGGCGTGACCGTGGTCTGTTGCGGCGTCACCGTGGTCTGCGGCTGGACGACCGGGGTGACGCCGGCCGCCGTCACGGGCGTCGCGGTCGTGCCGACCGCTGCGGCCGTGCTCGTGGTCGTCGTCAGCGGCTGCTGCTGCACCGGCGCGGGCGCGCTGATGCCGCGCGCGGCGGCGTCGGCGCTCGACTTGCCGGCATCGAGGTAGTGCACGGCGCCGGCGGCCGGCATCACCATGCCCTCGCGCTGGGCGGCCGCGGCGACGCGGTCGGTCGCAGCGAGGTCGGCGACGGTGTTGCGCAGCTGCTGGTTAGCACGCTCGAGCTTGCCGGCGGTCGCGACGTCGTGGCCGATGCCGGTGTTCAGGCGCAGCATCGAGACCTGCACGAAGACCAGGCCGAGCAGCATCACCCCGATCAGGGCGATCCAGCCGCGGCCACGCGTCAGGCGCTCCAGCAGGCGCGAGTCGGCCAGCTCGCCGAAGCGGCCGAGCAGCGCAGGCTCGGCATGCTGCACCCGGCGACGGCGCGTGGGGCCGCTGACGCGGCGCGGGATGGTTGCGCCATGTGTGGCGGCGTGGGTCGCTGCAGGGGTCATCCGGACTCCTCTTCGTTGACGAGCTTGCGCGCAGCGCGCAGGCGCGCAGACGCGGCGCGCGGGTTCGCGGCGATCTCACCCGGAGTGGCGGCGATCGCACGGCGGTTGAGCAACTCGGCCTCCGGCTCATGGCCGCAGACGCAGATCGGGAGCTCCGGCGGGCAGACGCATCCCTGCGCACGCGCGACGAGAAACCGCTTCACACGGCGGTCTTCGAGCGAGTGGAACGAGATCCCTGCAAACCGGCCATTTTTCCGGAGCAATGACCAGGCAAGGGGCAGGCCCTCGTCGACCTGGTCGAGTTCCTCGTTGACGGCGATGCGCAGCGCCTGGAACGAGCGCTTGGCTGGGTGCCCGCCGGCAAAACGCGCGGGCGTCGGGATCGCGTGCGTGATGACGTCGACCAGCTCGGTGGTCGACTCCAGCGGCGCGCGGTCGCGGGCGCGCACGATCGCGCGGGCGATCTGCGGCGCGTAGCGCTCCTCGCCGAACTCGCGCAGCAGGCCCATCAGGCGGCGCTGCTCCCAGCCGTTGACGATGTCGGCGGCGGTGAGGTCCTGGTCGGGATCCATCCGCATGTCCAGCGGCGCGTCGTAGCTGTAGGAGAAGCCGCGCTCGCGCGTGTCCACCTGCATCGAGGACATGCCGAGGTCCATGTAGGCGAGATCGGCCTGCGTCCCCTCGTCGCGCAGCTGCGCGAGGCCCTCGACGAAGGACGCGCGGATGAAGCGCGTCTGGCAGCTGACCTCGGCGGCCAGCTCGGCGAAGCGCTCCTCCGCGAGCGGGTCGCGGTCGATGCCGATCAGCGTGCCCTGCGAGCCGATGCGCCCGGCGATCAGGCGCGCGTGGCCACCGCCGCCGAACGTGCAGTCGACGGCGACCTGGCCGGGCTGCGGGTCCAGCTGCTCGATGAGCTCGCCGGCCAGCACGGGGACATGGGTGCGCGTCATCTCAAGAAGCATTCTGGAAGGACGCCGTGAGCTCGTTGATGTCCAGGCCGGAGTCGTAGTCGTCCCAGGCCTTGCGGTCCCAGATCTCCAGGCGCGAGCCGACACCGGTGACGACGACCTCCTTGGTGATGTCGGCGTGGCCCATCAGGCGCGGCGGCAGCGCGACGCGCCCGGCGGAGTCGATGTCGACCTCGTGGGAGTTGGCCTGGAAGAAGCGGTTGATCTGGTCGGCGCGCGGGCTCAGCGGGTGCTCGTCTGCGAGCGCGGCGGCGACGTAGGCGTCGAACTCGTCCGGAGTCCAGACGGTGACGCAGTTGGCGGTGCCTTTGGCGAGCACGACCTTCTCCCCTAGCTGACCCCGAAAGCGCGCCGGCAACGTGAGCCGGTTCTTGGAGTCGAGTGAGTGGTCGTAGGTGCCGCGGAAGGCCATGGCATGGCGCCGGAGAAGTCTGAGCTGCCACTCGCGGCCGGAGTGACGGCCGTGTGGGCACTACCGCGGGCCGGGATCGAGGAGTGGGAGGAGCCCCTCGACCCCGGTCCGCTGGCGCGACAGTACCCCACGATCTCCCACAAAGCAACCCAGCTTGCACACTTTGGCCCACTGAGTCGTCCGGTCTGCCGCGCGCGTGGTGGCAGCGCCTTTGTTCAAGGGCTTTGAGGGGGTGGGAGGCCGTGGGTCGTCCATCCGTCTGCGGTTGCAGCGGGGGTTGCGGGTTGCCGTTCTGGGCGGCGTTTTGCAGCTACGTCAGTTGTTCCGCCAGTGCGGCTGCTACGAGCAGCAGGACGGCGGGGACGAGCAGGAGCGCGACGACGAGCTGGATCTTCGGTGCGGCCTTGGCTGCGCGCTCGTGCAGGGCGCGGGCGCGGTCGGCGCGGGCGTCGGCGGCGAGGGAGTGCAGCAGGGGAGCAAGTGGGGTGCCGTGGTGGTCGGCTCGCTGGAGCGCCGTCGCCAGTGTGTCGACCGGCGTCACCGGGCACCTTGCGGCGAGTCGCTCGTATGCGTGACGCCGCGGCACGCCAAGCTCGATGCGTGCTGCGGTGGCGGCCAGTTCGGCGCCGAGCGTGCCTTTGCGGCGGGTGCCGACCTCCTTGAGGGCTCTGGTGGGCGTGAGGCCGGCGGCGAGGGCGACGCGCAGGAGGTCGAGGACGTCGGCGCTCTCCAAGCGCATCGCTTCGGCGCGACGGCGGGCGCGGCGCGCGAGCCACGCGTCTGGCGCCAGGAAGCCTGCCGCGGGGGCGCCAATGAGCACCGCTAGGCCCAAACGTCCCGGCGCCGTCAGCGCCAGCGGCAGTGTGCCGACCGCCATCGCCAGCGCGGCGCCGGCCTTCAGGGCATTGAAGTCAGCCGGCGTTGTTGTGAGGCCGGCAGCGTGGAGGCGGGCCTGCAGGTCGTTGGGCACCGGCAGCCCCACCCTTCGCCCCACCCTGGCGAGCGTCGCGATGAGCCGAACGTACGTTTGACCCCCAATAGCTGCGGTACGACGTACGTTCGCTGCCTCGACGAGCGCGGCGGCGGCCGTGACGCCGGCGAGGGCGGCCAGCAGGACGGCGGTGGTCACGGCTTCGCGAGGCGGCGGACGAGGGTGAGCGCTGTCGCTTGCAGGAGCGCTGCCGTGATGACGAGCGTCGCCGGCAGCGGCTCGGCCAGCAGGCGCGCGAGCGTTCCGGGCGCGGTGAGCTCCCCCACCACCGCTGCGCCGGCCGGCAGCAGCGCGACGATGCGGGCGGTCATCCGTGCCTGCGCTGTGGCGGCGCGGGCGTCGGCCTCCGTGCGGCGGGTGCTCTCGAGGTCGGCGGCGATCGCGCGCAGCAGGCTCGCGAGATCACCGCCCGCGTCGCGCTGCAGCAGCGTCGCGGCGACGATCGTGTCCCAGGCGGGCGACGCGGCACGTGCTTGCAGGCGTTCGAGCACGTCCTCGGTACGCGCGCCCAGCGCGAGCGCGTGCGCAGCGGCCGCCAGCTCGGCGTGCGTGGCGGCGACGCTGGCGATGGCTGCACGAATCGAGCGACCGGCCGCCAGCGCATCGGCCATTCCCCGCGCAACGGCGGGCGCTGCGGCGGCCAGCTCCTCGCGACGGCGCTGGCGGCGGACCGCAACCACTCGCCCGAGCATCCATGGCGCGAAACCGGCGCCGAGCGCGGCGGCGAGCGGGCCGGCGACGAGCCAACCGGCCGCGCCGGCTACCGCTGCCAGCAGCACCGCAACCCGCCGGCGCTCGCCGACCAGCCACGCAGCGACCGCCCGGTGCTCGACCACCGCCGCGATCTCCCAGACCGCCACGACACCGACGGCGCCGGCGGCGAACGCCGCGAACCCAGCCGCCGTCATTGCCCAAGGACCTCACGGGTCGCCACCCCGCCCGCGACACGCACGACCTCGCTGACGCTCACGACCCGCCGCACTCCGTCACCCGCGCGCGCGACCTGCACGACCAGATCCAGCGCCGCGCAGATCTGCTCACGGATCGCGGCGTGCGGCAGCCCGAGGTCGGCCATCAGCGCTAGCGTCTCGACGCGCCGGAGCGCCTCCTCGGCCGATCCGGCGTGGACGGTGGACAGCGAGCCGTCGTGGCCGGTGGACATCGCGCCGAGCATGTCCAGCGCCTCAGGCCCGCGGATCTCGCCGACGACGATCCGGTCCGGGCGCATCCGCAGCGCGTTGCGCACGAGCTGGCGGATCGTCACCTCGCCGCGGCCCTCGACGCTCGGCGGCCGCGCCTCCAGGCGCACGACGTGCGGCTGGCGCAGCCGCAGCTCCGCGGTGTCCTCGATCGTGACGACGCGCTCGTCGGGCGCGATGAACGACGACAGCGCGTTGAGCGTCGTCGTCTTCCCCGAGCCGGTGCCGCCGCTGACGAGGATGCTGCGCCGCGCGCCGACCGCCTGCGCGAGCAGGTCTCGCAGCGGCGGCGTCCACGACCCGAGCGCGACGAGCTCGTCCGGCCCGAGGCCGCGCGGGCGGAAGCGGCGGATCGTCAGCGCCGGCCCATCAAGGGCCAGCGGCGGGATCACGACGTTCACGCGGCTGCCGTCGGGCAGGCGCGCGTCGGCGAGCGGCTCGGCCTCGTCGACGCGGCGGCCGAGCGGCGCGAGGATCCGCTCGATCGCGTGGCGAAGCTCGTCGGCGTCGGCGAACGTCACGGCGGTCGCCTCCAGCCGGCCCGCGCGCTCCACCCACACCGGCCCGCAGCCGTTGACCATGATCTCGTCGACCGTCTCGTCGGCCAGCAGCGCCTCGAGCGGCCCGAGCCCATAGGAGCGCTGGGCGATGCGGCGCTCGAGCTCGGTGCGCGCGTCTGCGTCGAGCACGCCGGCGTCGCGCGCGACGAGCCGCGCGATGTCGCCGCCGCCCTCGGCGATCAGCCGCTCACGCAGCGTGGCGGCAAGGTCGTCCAGCGAATCGGTGCTCATACCTCCAATAGCACGCGACCCACCGATTCTCGCCCCCCTCTAGGCCTCCGAGCGGTCGATCCACTTCGGCAGTGCCGGCGGCTCCCAGCCCTCGAAGCGGGCCAGCAGCGCGGCCGGATCGTCGTCTACGAGCAGCATCGCGCGATGCTCGGGCTTGACGAATCGCTCCTCGACGGCGTGATCCAGCAGCGCGAGCAGGTGCTCCCAGTAGCCCTCGACGTCCAGCAACGCCACCGGCTTGCGGTGCAGGCCGAGCTGCAGCCAGGTGAAGATCTCGACGAGCTCCTCCATCGTCCCGACGCCGCCGGGGAGCGCGATGAACGCGTCGGCGAGGTCGGACATCAAGAGCTTGCGCTCGTGCATGCTGCTGACGACCCGCAGCTCGGAGATGCTGCGATGGCCGATCTCGCGCGCCTGCAGCGCCTCGGGGATGACGCCGATGACCTCACCCCCCGCGGCCATCGCGGCGTCGGCGACCGCGCCCATCAGCCCGACGTGCCCGCCGCCGTAGACGACGCCGATCCCGCGCTCGGCAAGCAACCGGCCCAGGCCGACCGCCGCGTCGTCGTACGCCGGGCGTGCGCCGGGACTCGAGCCGCAGTAGACGCAGATGCGCTTCACCGCGACACGCTCACGGCGGCGCCCAGCTCCGTCCCGCGGCGCAGCGCAGCAAGCGTGAGCAGGCAGCCGGCGGCGCACAGCCCCAATGGCACGGCGTCGCTGGTCGCCTTCGCCAGCCCACCGCTTGCGACCGCGCCGAACGTCTGACCGAGCCCCCAGGCGAGGTTCATGATCGCGAACGCGATCCCCTGTGCGACCCCGAGCTCCTCGGCAAGGTCGGACAGCAGCGCCATCGCCGGCGCCCAGAACGCGCCGAGCGCCAGCGCGGTCGCGACGAACGTGATCGCGACGAGGACGGCGGACCCCGGGATCGGCAGCACCAGCAGCAGCACGCCGCCGCAGGCGAGACCGGCGCGCACGGGGACGAGACGCCCGCGCTTGTCGGAGATGCGCCCGACTATTGGGCTCTCCAAGCTCTCGAGTCCCGCTGAGACGAGGAACGCCGCAGCAACGGCGACGCCGCTCCAGCCCAGCTCGTCGAGACGCAGGGGCACGAGCACGCCGAGCGTGCCGAAGCCGATCGCCGGCAGGCTCATCAGCCACATCGCGGTGCGCACGCGCGGCGCGCTCAGCACGATGCGCACGCCTTCCATCATGCGGCCTTCTGGGCGATCCGAGGCCGGCATCCCGACCGCGATGACCGCGAGCACGGTCGCCAGCACGCCGACGCCGACGAACACCGCGAGCGGGTCGGTCACGTCCGCGAGGCCGCCGACGAGCGGACCGAGCAGCGCGCCGGCGATCGCGGCACCGAGCGCAGTGCCGATCACCGCGCCGCGCCGGTCCGGCGACGCAGCCGAGGTCACCCACGCCAGGCCGCCTGTCCACGCGCAGGCGCTGCCCAGACCCTGGACGAACCGCGCGCCGTCGAGCAGGACGATGTGCTGCGCCAGCCCAAAGACGACGCTGGCGATCGCGATTACCGCGAGGCCGACGATCACGGTCGTGCGGGCGCCGATGCGCGCGGCCAGCCCGCCGGATGGCAGCGAGCCGACGATGACACCGGCGGGGAAGGCGGCGGTGAGGATTCCCGCCGAGAGCTTGGAGAGCCCGAACTCGTCGGTGTAGTGCGGCAGCAGCGGTGCGACGGCAGCGTAGAACGCTGTGTCGAGGCACACGACGACGCAGATGAAGATGACGAGGCGCCGGGGAGGCACGAACTCACCGTATCGGGCGCGCGAGAACGCGAATCTCGCGCGCGAAGTTCTGCGCCTCGGCAAGCGCCACGGCCTGGCGCAAGCTGACGCGCAGGCTCACGCGTACGCGCTCGCCGGCCTCCGCGTCCTCGCCGGCTGGTGCGGGCGCCGCGGCGAGCACCTCGGCGTCCTCCAGCGCAAGCGTCGTCTCCCCCGCGCCGTCGGCGTGCTCGCGCGTGACGAGCACGTCGACGCGCCCGCCCGTGACCACGAGTGCCGGCGAGCCGCGCGCGATCAGCTCGGCGACCCGCTCGCCACGCCGCAGGTCGGGGCCGGGCGGCGGCTGCGCCGGGTCCTCGATCATCGGCCGCGTGATCACGCTCCCGCGCGGCAGCGCCACCGCTGCGCGCTGTCCGGCGAGCTGCTCGGGCCGCGCGAACGCCAGCCCGGGGGCGTAGCGCGCCGGCAGCGTGCGCAACGCCAGCATCGCCGGACGGACGACCGCGCGCGGTCCGACGTCGCGCGCCGCCACCACGACGGTGACGGGCGCGCCGATGCGCGCCCGCAGCGCCGCCTCGCGCCCGGCCACGTCGGCTGCGGCAAGCGCGCCGAGCAGCAGCGCCAGCCCGGCGAGCAGGACGGCCCGGCGCCGGCGCGTCACGCGACCGGCTCAGACTCGGCCGTCGGCTCGGCGATCGCCGCGCACGGCAGCTCGAGCACGAGCCGCGCCCCACACGGCGCCGGCGCCGCCGCCAGGCGCCCGCCATGGGCCGCGGCGACATCAGCAGCAATCGCCAGCCCGCGCCCGCGGCGCCCGCGCGGGCGCCGCGCGAGCGTCGCGACCGGCGCCGGCAGGCCAGGCCCGGTGTCCACGACCTCGACGACCACGCGTTCGCCACCCGGCTCGCCGACGCGCAGACCGATGTGACCACCACCGTGCTCGGCGGCGTTGGCCACGAGGTTGGCGATCGCCTGCGCCAGGCGCAGCGGGTCGCCGTGCACGACTGCCGGGCGCGCCGGCAGCCAGACCTCGAGACTCCCGCCGCGCTCCACCGCGAGCGCACGCCAGGCGTCGACGTGCCGCGTGACGAGCGCGCGCAGGTCCACCGCGACGACGCGATCCGCCGCGCGCTCGCCGACCGGCGCTGCATCCAGATCAGCGAGCGCCAGCGCAGCTCGTCGCAGCTCCGCGCGCGCGGCCGCGACCCGCGGCGAGGCACCCGCGCCGTGCAGCGCGAGGCCGGCAGCGTGCAGCGGCCCGCGCAGCTCGTGACACGCACGCGCGATGCGTTCACGCCGCGCCGCGTCGTGGCGGCGCGCGACGAGCAGCAGCAGCGCCGCCGCCGTTGCCAGCGCCCAGCCCGCGAACGTCAGCGACGCGCTCACGCGGCCACGCCGTCAGGCCCGTCGACGAGGCGGTAGCCGACGCCCCAGACGTTGACGATGAACTGCGCACCGAGCTTGCGCCGCAGGCGGCACGCGTGCGAGTCCAGCGTGCGGCTCGTCCCGAGCGCGCGCGTCCCCCAGACGGTGCGCATCAGCTCTTCCTTCGGGAAGACACGTGTCGGCTCGGAGGCCAGCGCGCGCACGAGCGCGAACTCCTTTGCCGACAGCTTCACCTCCTCGTCGTCGACGCGCACGCTGCGCGAGACCGGGTCGACGTCGAGGTTTCCGACACGCAGCCGGCCGCGCCCGCGGCGCTCCTCGGCTCGCCGCAGAACCGCACGCACGCGCGCTCGCAGCTCCTCATACGAGAACGGTTTCGCGACGTAGTCATCGGCGCCGCTGCGAAAGCCGCGCAGGCGATCCAGCTCGGCCGCCCGGCCGGACAGCACGATCACCGGCAGCAGCGGATCGGCCCGCGACGCGATCCCGTCGCCGCCGCGGACCGCCTGCAGCAGCTCGAGGCCGCTGTAGTCGGGGAGCCCGACGTCGACGATCGCAAGGTCGGGGTAGCGCGACTCGATCAGCGTCATGCCCTCGCGCGCCGTGGCGGCCACGAGCGGCTCGTAGCCGTCCGCGCAGAGGTTGTCAGCGAGAAAGGTGCGGGTCTGCTGGTCGTCGTCGATCAGCAGGACGGTGGGGACGGTGCTCATACCCCTGATAGCGCGGGGCGGCCGAAAGCTCGCCCCACCAACCGCCGCGGGTCGTCAGCGTGCTTACTGCCTCTGCTTCGTCGGCAGCACGAGGACCTCGTGGATCCCGACGTGCGCGGGCCGCGTGATCGCGTAGAGGATCGCGTCGGCGATGTCCTCGCTCTGCAGCGGCGGCACCTCCGCGAAGCGCTTCGCCGCCGCGCCCTGGATCAGCTCATCGTTGTGCGTCAGCAGCTCGGTCGCGACGAGCCCCGGCTCGATCACGGTCACGCGCACGTTGCTGTGCAGCGCCTCCTGCCGCAACGCCTCGCTGAACGCGGTGACGCCGAACTTCGTCAGGTTGTAGACCGCCGCCCCCGCCCCCGCGCGGCGCCCGGCGACCGACGAGACGTTGACGACATGCCCGGCGCCCTGTGCGCGCATCACCGGCAGCGCGGCGTGCGTGCAGTAGAGGACGCCGTAGAGGTTGACGTCGATCATCCGCCGCCATTGCTCGGTGTCGGCGCCCTCGACGGGCCCGAGCAGCATCACGCCGGCATTGTTGACGAGCGTGTCCAGGCGCCCGAGGCGCTCGTAGGTCTGCTCGACGAACGCACGCGCCTGGCGCTCGTCCCCCACGTCCGTCGCGACCGCGATCGCGCGCCCGCCGTCCTCCTCGATCTGCGCGGCGAGCTGCTCGATCTTGTCGGCCCGCCGCGCCGCCAGCGAGACCGCGGCCCCGGCCCGCGCGGCAAGCAGCGCGGTGGCCGCGCCGATCCCCGACGACGCCCCCGTGATCGCGACGACGGAGCCCGAGAGGTCGTAGGTCATGTCGGCGACCCTATCGGTGCAAAGTTGTTTGCATCCCGGGTCCCAGAGCAGGGTTCACGCATAGGATGCCGACGACTCGATCGCCGCCCGGGTCCCTTGTGCGGCGGACCCCTTGGATCATGGACACGGCGAAGCGCGGCAACTACGACTCTGGCGAGGATTTCGTTCTCGAGTATGGCGAGCTGCGCTTCACGTTCAACGAGCGCGACTTCTCCGAGCGCTGCGAGCAAGCGGCGCTGAAGCTCGGCTTCGTGGCCGGGCGACTCGACGAGAACGAGCTCGAGGACCTCGTCAACCTCGCCGTCAACGGCGAGATCCAGGACCCCGCGTCCGCCCTCGGCGAGCACGTCAACGACTGCTGGCCCGAGCTGGTCGGGCCCTCTGATCGCAGCCTCGTGCACTGGTTGCGCCGCCTCGTCTTCCGCAGCGCCTGGCTGGACCAGCGCGTCAAGGAAGGCGAGCTGGACGTCGCCTACGACAGCGACGCCGGCGGGTTTCGCTACGTGCAGCCCGAGCGCGGCGGCGAGCCGGTCGAGCTGGCGCCCGAGCCCACCTGGGCGCGGGTCGCGTACCGCACGCGCTAATCAGAGCCGCAGTCGTCGTCGTCGCTGCCAAGGACGCAGGCTCGAAGGCGTGCTGGGGCACGTCGAGGGCCGAGGACGCCGGCAGCGGCGGCGAGGGCGCGGCTAGCTAGCCCGCGAGCGCTGACGCGCGCGCCTGGGCGATCGCCTCGGCGCCGGCGTCACCGACGAGCAGCTCCGGGCGCAGCGTGCCCGACGCGCGCAGGTCCAGCGCCGGCAGGCGGCCGGTTGCCGCGAGGTCGACGTCGAGCGCGATGACGGTGGTCTCGCCGCCGACCGGTGAGGTCGACGTCGCGATCACCGTCAGCGAGCCGCCCTCGACGATCGCACGTGCGGACGCAAGTGCGCGCCGCGCGACGCTCTCGGGCAGGCCGTCGAGCGTGTCGATCAGGACGACGGCGTGGCCGCCGCGCGCAGCGACACGGCGCGCGGTCTCGACCGCGCGCTCGACCGCCGACGCGCGCGCGTCGGCAGACGCGCCGAGCGACAGCTTGGCGGCGGGCTCGAGGCCCTCGATCGCAAGCTCCTCGGGCCGTACGCCCGCGAGCACGAGCGAGACCTCGAGGCCCTCGACCGCCGTCAGCGCGACCGCCAGGCGACGCACGGCCTCGCTCTTGCCGGCACGCGCAGAGCCGGTGATCGTCACGCGCGAGCCACGGCCCAGCGGCGTCAGCCACTCGATCGCCTTCAGCGTCGGATCGTCGGACCCGAGCGCGAAGCGCTCCGTCGGGAAGGTCGCGGGCAGCTCGTCGAACGGCGTGCCCTCGGCGACCTCGTCGGCCGGCTTGCCATTGATCGTGTCGATGCGCGCCAGCGACGGGAAGCGCTCCGAGCGGCGCGGGGCGCGCACCGGGACCGGCGATCGTGTCGCCGGACACCAGCTCGCAGCGGCGCACCTGCGCCGCGGAGATGTAGACGTCGTCGTCGGAGGGCTCCGGCGGCGAGACGCGCAGGAAGGCAGATCCGTTGCCGAGCAGCTCGACGACGCCCTCGGCGGCGCGCTCCTCACGCGGCTCGCGCTCTTCGCGCTCCTCGCGCGGCTCACGCGGCTCACGGCCGCCGCGCGCACGGCTGCGGCTGCGGGCGGGGCGGGCGTCGGCCTCGGGCGCAGCGTCGGCGTCGGCGTCGGCGTCGGCTTCGGGCGTCGCGGCGTCGGCGTCGGCGTCGGAGTCAGCCTCGTCCTCGTCCGCGCCCGCATCAGTGTCGCGTGTGCGCCGGCCGCGACCGCCGCGTGAGCCGCGACGCGAGCGCGCGCGGGCGGGCTTCTCCTCGTCGTCGTCCTCCTCCGGCTCGGCCTCCTCCTCGGCGCCACCCTGGCGCTCGAGGATCGCGTCGACCAGGTCGGCCTTGCGCAGCTTGCGGAAGCCGTCGAGACCAACCTCGCCGGCGATCAGGTGCAGGTCGGCGAGCGGGCTGTCTTCGAGCGCGTCGCGCGTCAGAACGGTCATGCGTTGTCTCCTCCTCGGGAGTCGGTGGGCAATCCGGCCGCGTTGCAGGGAGTTCAGCGGTCGGCGACTGAGGGGCCCAACCTACTGCAGCTCTCGGTCAGCTGTCGGCTCGCAGCCACTTCAGCGACTCGTCGTCGCTGTCGAACTGCGGCACCTCGTCGACGCCGTCGAGGACGCGCTGCACGGCCAGCAGGTCGGCCGCCTCGCGCACGTCGTGCAAGCGCAGGATCGACGGCACGCCCAGCCGTGACGCCCACGCGACGGCGCCGAGCGTTCCGCCGAGCCGCGCGTCCGGCGCGCGCCCGGTGATCGCACCGACGAAGTACTTGCGCGACAGCGCCAGCAGCAGCGACCGGCCGCCGGCGAGCGAGACGACCTCGCGCAGCACGGCCACCGTCTCGGCCGGCGTCTTCGCGAAGTCCGGCCCGGGATCGATGATCAGCTTCTCGTCGGGCACGCCGTGCGCGCGCGCCAGCGCGCAGCGCTCCTCGAGAAACGCGCGCACGTCGCCGACGACGTCGCCGCCGTAGTCATGGAAGTGCTCGCGCTTGGGCTGCGCACGCGTGTGCATCACGACGAGCTGCGCGTCGTAACGCGCCGCAGCATCGGCGAGCCGCACGTCGTGCAGGCCGCTGACGTCGTTGAGGATCGCCGCGCCCGCCGCGAGCGCGGCCTCGGCGACCTCGGGCTTCCAGGTGTCGACCGATACGACGACGTCCTCGGCCACCAGCCGCTCGACGAGCGGGACGACGCGCGCGATCTCCTCCTCTGGCGGCGTCACCGGCGTGTACGTCACGCCCGACTCCCCGCCGACGTCGATCACGTCCGCGCCGTCGGCGACGAGCGCCAGCGCGTGCGCGACCTGCGCGTCGAGCGTGCGCAGGCGGGTGGCGTCCGAGAACGAGTCGGGCCCCGCGTTGACGATGCCCATCAGGCGGATCACGGCGTGTAGCGCAGGAAAAGATGGTCGTCGGCGCGCAGCACGTCGGCGAGCGTCATGCCGTGCGGCTCGGGCAGCGCCAGCCCGGTCAGCGCCGTCGGGCCGTCGCCGGCGACCAGCAGCGGCGCGATCGTCATCCAGACGTGGTCGACGCAGCGCTGGGACACGAGCTCGCGCAGCAGCGTCGGCCCGCCCTCGCAGGCGACGGCGCGCACGCCGTAGTGCTCGTGCAGGTGCGTGAGCATGCGCCCGAAGGCGACGCGTCCCTCCCCCAGCCCATGGACTGCGACGTCCGCGCGGCACGACCCGAGCTCGCCGTCGTGCTCGCTGTAGACGGCGATCCGCATGCGCTCCTCGTCGAACAGCGGGATGTCCTCGGGTCGCAGCGTCAGCCGTCGCGACACAGTCGCCAGCATCGGCAGCTCGGAGAGTCCTGCGGCGCGCCGGTGCTCGACCTGGTCATCGTCGAGCAGCGACGCATAGCGCTCGATCGCCAGCGTGCGCTCGCCGACCAGCACGCAGTCAGCGCCCGCGCGCAACTCGCGCAGCAGCGCACGATCCTCCGGATGGCCGAGCTTGCCCGCCCGACCCTCGATCGTCGCGCGCCCGTCGGCCGACGCGATCATCGCGACGGCCACGGTCGGTCGCGGGCCGTCGGACCCGTCGAGCGGCGCGCCGTCACGCAGGCCGAGACCTGCGACGACCTCGCGTGCAGTGATCTCCTCGCTGCTGTCGCCCAGCCGTCTCAGGGCCGCGGGCACTGCGTGGACCCGGGCCGGCACGGCGTCGTCGTCGGCGGCGGGGGTGGCGGCGTCGTCACCGGTGCGGGCGGAGGCGGCGGCGGAGTCGTCGTCGGTGGCGGCGGCGGCGGTGGCGGCGTCACCGCCGGGGGCGGCGGTGGCGGCGGCGTCACCGCCGGGGGCGGCGGGGGCGGCGGCGTCGCCGTCGGACTGCCACCCGCGCTGCCTCCGCCACTGCCGCTCGTGAGCGTCGGCTTGGGACGCGGGCGCGTGCTCGGGCGGCGCCCTGTCGCCGGCGGCGGCGTCGATGCCTGCGTCTCGGTGTTCGCCGGCGCGGCGACCTGCGGCGTCGTCTTCGTGCCCTTCTTCTTCTTCTTCGCCGCCTTCTTCTTCTTGGCCGCGGCCGGCGGCGGCGTCACCGGCGTCGCGGTCGTGACGGTCGGCGTGGTCGTGGTCGGCGGCGGCGTCGTCTGGGCGGCGGCGGTCGGCGTCTCCTCGGCGGGTGCGCCGTCGTCGGTTGCCACGACGACCCCGATCGGGATCAGCAGCAGCAGGAGCGCCCCGAGCACCGCCGCCACGCGGCGGTAGCGCCGGCGCGCGACGGAGTCGTCAGCGGCGTCGCCGGCAGACGGATCGGCGGGGTCGTCGTCGCGCAGCGGCACCGGTGCCGCGCCGGCACCAAGCACGCTCGTGCGATCGCGATCGAGCAGGTCCGACCACTCGAAGCCGGTGCGGTCCATCGCCTTCGCGGCGGTCGACTTCCACAGCCAGGCCATCGGGATGACCGGCGCCCAGGCGCGGTACGACATGCCGGCCTCGGCCATCGCCTCAACCGACACGCGGCACGTCTCGCAGCCACCGAGGTGGGCCTCGAGCCAGGTGCGGTCATCGGCACCCTTGAGCTGGCCGTCCTGGCGCTTGGCGATCAGCGGCAGCGCGCGCTCGCAGTCGGCCGACGTCACCGCCACCGACGCCAGCGCACTCCCGCGCAGCTCGTCGCGCAACTTGATCCGCGCACGCGAGATCAGCTGCGCAACCGCGTTGCGGTTCATGTCCATGATCTCGGCGATCTCGTCGTAGCTGAGATCGTCGAGCTCACGCAGCGCGAGGACCTCGCGCTGGCGCTCGGGCAGGCGTGCGTTGGCCTCCTGCACGGCATGCTGGAAGGACCCCATCATCGCGGCACGCTCGGGGTCCATCAGGACGTCGCCGACCTCATCGCCCATCAGCGGCTTGGCGCCGCGCTCGGGGATCTCGTCGACGACATCGGCGCGCTTGCGCTTGCCGATCACGTCGTAGCTCGCATTCCGCGCAGCGGTGAACAGATACGCGCCGAAGTTGAGCTCGCGCTCGGGCGGGAGCGACGGCAATCGCTGCAGCACCTTGACGAAGGCGTCCTGCGTCGCGTCTGCGGCGTCGTCGCGGCTGCCCACGAGACGCAGGCAGAAGTTGAAGATCTTGCTCTCGTACTGGTCGTACAGCGCGGCGAAGGCTTGCCCGTCTCCCCCGGCTGCGCGGCGAGCGAGGCTGGCCTCGTCTGCTGCGCGCATGGGACGGATGGTACGCATGCCCGCACCTTTCATCACTACTTCTTGATACGGATGCGACGTCTCACGACGGTCGCATTGCCGGCCTTGTCGCTGACGGTGACGCGGACCGTGAAGGTGCCGCTGCGGCGGTAGCGGTGGATCCCGAGCCGGCCCGTGGCGATGGCACCGTCGCCGAAGCGGATGCGCACGGTCCGCACGCCCGAGCCCACGGGCGCGCGCAGCGACCCGTCAGCCACGCGCACGCGCACGCGCACCGGGCGGCCACGGCGCTTGACGCCCGTGACCTTGATCTCTGCCTCGGGCGGCCTGCTGTCGACACGCAGGGTTCGCACGGGCGTTGCCGTCGCCTGACCGCGACGGTCGCGGGCGACGACGCGCCAGCTGTGCGCGCCGTCGGGCACGGCCTCGACGGTCGTCAGCTTCGTGTCGTTGGTGCTGCCGTAGGCCTTGCCGTCGATCTCGACCGTGTAGGTCGGCGGCCCCCACAGCTCGAACGACGGCGACCACGACACCGAGGGGCGCGCGCCCTTGCGGTACTTCGAGGTCGTGTAGGTGCGAAACGCGCCCGGTGCACGGTCAAAGCCGGCGCTCAGCAAGCGCCGCCCGCCGGCACCGTCCTGGATGTAGAGCGCGACCGCGTCGCCGGCACGGTTGACCGCCGCGTCGAAACCGGCGTTGCTGTCGACGGAGCCGTCGGACAGCGTGCGCGCCGGGCTCGGGCTGGGCACGGTCCGCTTGCCTGGGTCGATGTCGTAGGAGATCCCCTGCACGCCGGCCAGCGGCGCCAGCGGCCCCTGCAGCCAGAAGCCGTAGGCGTCGTTGTTCTCGGCCACGCCGCCGACGGCGTGCGTGATCGCGCCGCCGGGCCCGTTCACGGGGACCGCGGGGAAGAACTTGTTGTCGTGCACGAGCGCGAACTGCGCGCCGAAGCCCGACGTCGACGTCGCGGCGATGCCCTCGCCACGCCCGCTGATCTCGACGACGCCCCCGGCGACGTCCTCAGGCCCGCCGAACGGGATCGCGTCCACGCGCGTCGCCTGCTCGAACAGCGAGCCGACGAGCCGCTTGGCCACGAGGTGGTAGCGGTTGTCGTCGAAGCGCTGACGAAAGACCGCCCACGCGAAGCTCGAATCGTCCTCGAGGTCGATCGACGGACTGTCCGCAGGCCCGCCGGCGTGACCGTCGAGCTCGGCGACGTTGAGGTCCTGCGGTGCAGTCGAGACGCGGTCGAAGAACACGCGACGGCCGTACACGTGGCCGTTCTCGCCCCACAGCACGACCGCGGTGCCGTCGGCGCTGACTGCGACGCGCGAGCGCCCGCTGTCGACGCCGGCCTTGCTGGGCTGGTCGATGTCGAAGATCGCGGGCAGCACCGCGAACGTCTGGGCCTCACGGTCCATGCGCGCGACGCGCACGTCGTCGGCGCTGGTGAAGGAGATGTAGGCGCCGCCGTTGATCGACATGTCGATCGACGGGTTGGACGCTGCGCCCGCGAGCGCCTGCGGCGCCGTGAAGCCCGGCGCACCGGCAGGACGCACGGCGGCGAAGAGCTGCCCGCCGCTGATGTACGCCAACGGCGACGCGTCCGTTGTCGGACGCTGCGACGACCGGCTGGGATCCGGCGCCGGCGAGGCCGGCGTCGACGCGCTCAGGCGGCTGCCAGATGCCGTTGACCAGGCGCGCGACGAAGACGTGGTCGATCCCGCCGTCGCGTTTGACGTAGGCGACCGCTCCGGAGCCGTCGCGGGCGACGTCGACCTCGCCGATCGAGCGGATGTTCGCGTCCGGGCCGTCGACGGGGTCACCCCCGAAGAAATCGGCCTCCGCGACGGCAGGGTTGGCGGTCAGAGCGAACATGGTCAGAAGCAGCGCGCGTTGTCTCACGCCCTTAGCCAACCAGGAACCGCGGCGGAAGTTACGGCTGGCGCACGATGCCTTCTGCTGCAGCCTCGGCGCGCCAGCCCTCGAGCTCCTGCACGAGGCGCGCGTCGTCCCATCCGAGCTCGGGCGCCATCGCCCGCGCGACACGCTCGGCGGTCTGCGCATCGGTCACCGCACGCGCGGCGGTGAGGCCGAGGCGCGTGCGCCGCAGCAGCGCGTCCCCGATGCTGCGCGCCTGCTCGTGGCGGGCGGCGTGGACGACCTCTGCCAGCAGGTCACTCGGGGCGCCAGACCCGCCCCCTCCGTCGCTGACGACTGGCTGTGCGAGCTCGCCGCGCTCCGCGGCGATCGCGAGCACGTCGTGCGCGGCGTGCCCGTAGCGGCCCGCCAGCTGGGCGTATGCGCCCTCCGGCACGGGTGGGTGGGCTCCTATTCGCGGCAGCTCCTCGGCGCTGATCGCCTGGCCGAGCGGGATCTCGTGCGTGCGGCAGGGCGCGTCCGAAGCGTCGCGCTCGACGAGGCGGTCGACGGTCTGCTTGGCCATCCGCCGCCAGGTGGTGAGCTTGCCGCCGGTGATCGTGAGCATCCCGCTCGAGGTCTCATACAGCTCGGCCTTGCGCGAGATGTCGACGGACTTCTTCGGGTCGCCGGTCGAGATCAGCGGCCGCACCCCCGCGTAGGCGCCCGCGAGGTCGCCGGCTCCGAGCGACGTGCCGAAGTACTCGTTCGTCGCGTCGAGCAGGTAGGCGATGTCCTCGTCGGCCGGCGCCACGTGCTCGAGCGACGCGTCGGGGTCGTAGTCGTTGTCGGTGGTGCCGATCAGCGTCCCGCCGAGCCACGGCAGCGCGAAGATCGTGCGGTTGCCGCCGGCGGGGACGATCGCGCCGGAGATCAGCGGCAGCTGCGCGTGGCTGAGCGTGATGTGCGTCCCGCGGCTGGGGCTGATGCGCGGCACCTCGGCCTCGTTGTGCAGCTCCTCGGGGCGCAGCTGGTCGGCCCACACGCCGGTCGCGTTGACGACGTTCGTCGCGCGGACGGCGAACGTCTCGCCGGTCGCGCCGTCGCAGACGTTGACGCCAGCGGCCTTGCCCGCCTGCTCCACGAGGCTCGTGACCTCCAGCCCGTTGGCGCAAACGGCGCCGAAGCGCTCGGCTTCGTTGAGGACGGTCAGCACCAGCCGAGCGTCATCGGTCTGACAATCGTAGAAGAGGTACCCGCTGGTCGGCGCACGGTCCGCAAGCGCCGGCAGGCGCTCGATCACCTCGTCGCCGTCGATGATCCGGTGGCGGTCGGGCGCCCAGTCGGCGAGCCCGTCGCCGTCCACGTCGATGGCCTCCTCGCCGCGCTTGCGCCGCGCGCGCAGCTTGTCGACGGACATCACGTCGTACAGGTTCAAGCCGACGCCGACGAGGCGGTCCGGCCGCGCGCCGTCGAACGCCGGCACGACGAGCGGCAGCGGCTTGACCAGGTGCGGCGCCAGTTTGACGTTGATCTGGCGTTCCAGCAGCGCCTCGCGCACGAGCCCGAGGTCGAAGTTCTGCAGGTAGCGCAGCCCGCCGTGGACGAGCTTCGACGAGCGGCTGGAGGTGCCGGAAGCGAAGTCCGCCTTCTCCACGAGCGCCACGGAATAGCCACGCGTGGCGGCGTCGAGGGCGACGCCGGCACCGGTGATGCCCCCGCCAACGACCACGACGTCGAACTCCTCGGACGCGAGCGCTGCGAGCGCTTGCCTGCGTTCGATCACGGGATGCAGTCTCGCAAGCGTTGGTTCGTATGTGGTGCCTGACCGTCCAGGCGGGTACGCTCCGCCTGTCCGAATCGACTGTTGGGGAAGGAACCAGGAATGCCACGCGGGATCAGGGCAGGGCTTATCGCGGTTTTGATGACGGCAGCAATGGCGCCGAGCGCGCTGGCTGACACCGTGTATCCGCCGGGCGGCAGCACGGCGTCGTCGGGCAACGACTTCCAG
This sequence comes from Paraconexibacteraceae bacterium, assembly GCA_963727365.1. Taxonomy (GTDB): domain Bacteria; phylum Actinomycetota; class Thermoleophilia; order Solirubrobacterales; family Solirubrobacteraceae; genus Paraconexibacter. The sequence continues at coordinate 228,020 of CAVSFU010000007.1, forward strand.
GGCGGGACCCAGGGCTGGACCGAGCAGAGCAAGCGCTGCTTCCTCGGCCTCGCAGGGTTCGAGCTGCCGATCCCGCTCGATCCGAGCCTGATCGCGCCGATCGCATGCAACGTGGTCGACGACTACTCAGCCGTCGACGGCAACCCCGCGGGTTCGCTGAACACGCGCTTCACGGCGGTCGCCAACGTGCTCGGGCTGCTCAACGGCGAGGGCGTGTGGCAGTCGGCGCCGTTCACGCTCGACGGGGCCAAGGCGCCCGTCACCGGCGGCACCTTCTCGATCCAGGACAAGGCGAACATCGCCGGCCTGATCCAGGCCGGCGGTAGCGCGACCTTCGTCGCGGCGCTGCAGGAGCTCAACGCCGCCGGTGCGGTCGCGCGCAGCACGACGCTCGTGACGAAGACGATCTCGGCGAGCACCTCGACGTTCGCGACGACCAACCGCGTCGTGCCGGCCGGGTTCCTCGTCGAGGGACGGCGCTACCGCATCGTCGTCACGACGAAGTTCACGACGTCGCTGCTGCAGGCCGCGTTGAACCCGGTGAACGTCTGGTTCGACAACATCCGCCTGCAGGTCGCCGACGGGACGGACGACCTCGTCAGCCCCGCCACCGCGACGACGTTCGACGCCGACCTGATCACCGACGTCAGCGCGCGCCTCAACGGCGTCATCGACTCGCAGGGCCTGCCGACGCACTACCAGTTCGAGTACGGCGAGACGACGAGCTACGGCACGACGACCCCCCGCCGTAGCGGCGGATCGACCAGCGGTCCGGTCCAGGTGGCTCCCGAGCCGCTCACCGGCCTGAAGTCGTGCACGACGTACCACTTCCGCATCCGTGCGGCGAACACGTTCCAGACCGAAGGCGCCGACCCCGCGGGGGACTCGTCCAAGGACACGCTGGGCGGCGACCTGGAGTTCTCGACCGACTGCGCACCGAAGGTCGAGACGTTGCCGGCTGCGCCCGTCGGGCAGACCGACGCGCAGCTGAACTCGTCGGTCACGCCCAACGGCCCGCCGACGACCTACCAGTACGAGTGGGGCACCACGACGGCATACGGCAACAAGACGGCGGTCCGCGACGCGGGCAGTGGCCGTCAGGCCAAGACGCCGAACAGCGAGCCGATCGCCGGGCTGACACCGAACACGACCTACCACTTCCGTGTGGTCGCGACCAACAAGCTCGGCACCACCGTCGGCGCCGACAAGGAGTTCAAGACGCTGACGCCGCCCGCTCCGGGCGCACCCGGGTCTCCGGGTTCCCCGGGCACGCCCGGTACGCCGGGCACGCCCGGCAAGCCGGGCACACCGGGTCCTGCTGGCAAGCCCGCCCCGACCAACACCACGGTCGCGAGCGGCAGCGCACGCGCGCTGATGACGATCCGCTCGAACATCGGCCGTGTCGGCCTGCTCGGCGCACGCGCCGGCCAGATCCGCCTGCCGATCTTCTGCAAGAAGCGGGTCGGGCGCAACTGCGCGGGCACGGTCAAGATCCGCACGCGCGGGCTGATCAACCCGTCGTCGCTGCCGGGCGTCAAGAAGAAGGCGCGCCGCGTCACGCTGGCGACGTTCGAGTACCAGCTGCAGGCGGGCAAGGTCGGCTACGCCATCAGCACGATCCAGCCGGAGAAGCTGCGGCTGATGCGTCGCATCCGGAGCGTCAAGGTGACGTTCTCCGTCCAGGTGACGGACTCGAACAACAACCGCCAGACGATCGTCCGCAACGGCACGTTCGTCGCGCAAAATCGCGTCTAGCGGGGTTCGCCCGACTACGAGGTTGTGACCGGGGCGGCCTGCTTTGCGGGCCGCCCCGTCAAATTGAAGGCCAGCCGCGTCGCCAGCGTCATGATCGTGATCTGCGGATTGACGCCCAGCGAGCTCGGCACGACCGAGCCGTCGCAGACGTAGAGCCCCGGCGTCCCGTGGACCTGCAGGCCCTCGTCCACGACGGCCTGCTCGGGATCGGCACCCATGCGCGCCGTGCCGAGCGGGTGGAACGCCATCGCTGAGATCTGCTGCGGGCGTGTGCGGTGCGCGCGCAGCGGCTCGAGGTCGCCGTCGCGCAGCACGGGCACGCCGTCGATCGGCACGATGACCTCGCGTGCGCCGGCCGCGAAGAAGATCTCGGCCAGCAGCTCGAAGCCGCGGCGGAAGCGCTCGGCGTCGCGATCGGCGAGGTCGTAGCGGATCAGCGGGTGGCCAAGCGCGTTGTGCACCGTGCCGGTGTTCGTGTCGCTGATCATCACGCCGAACGTCGCCGTGCGGCGGATGTTGAGCATGCGCTCGCGGTGCGCAGCACCCGTGCCGGGCGTCGCGGCGGCCTGCTGGTCGGGCGGGCCGGAGATGCCCTCGAGCATGATCCCCTCCCCCGCGAGCTCGTCGACGTAGTAGCTCTGCGGGACGCCGCGCCAGGGGTCGATCTCGTGGTCGAGCAACGCGCGCGCCGCAGCTGCGGGGTGGATCGTGAGGTTGTGGCCGAGCTGCGCGTGGCGCACGCCCTGGCGGTGCAGGAAGACCGGCGTCAGCAGCGTGCCGCAGGCGACGATCGCGTACTCGCAGCGAATCCGCAGGCGCCCGCCGGCAGCCGTGCGCGCAATCACCTCGCGGACGCGGCCGCGCTCGCTGCCGATGCGCTCGGCGCGCGTGCCCGTGTACGTCGTGGCTCCGGCCTCCCAGGCTTTCGGGATGTAGGTGATGCCGGTGTGCTGCTTGGCGCCCGTCGGGCAGCCGAACGCGCAGACGCCACTGCCGACGCAGCCCTTGGCGTTGCGGTGCAGGAAGTCGCCGGAGTAGCCGAGCGCCTCGGCGCCGCGGCGCACGACGTCGGCGTTCGCACCTGCCAGCTCGGGCGTGACCTGCGTGACGTTGATCTCGTGCTCGACGCGCTGGAAGAACGGTTCGAGGTGCTCGGGCGTCAGCGAGTGCAGCCCGAACTCCTCGCGCCAGCGGGCAAGCACGCGCTCGGGCGTGCGAAAGCAGGTGCCGGAGTTGACGAGCGTCGTCCCGCCGACCGCCTTGCCGAGCGGCAGCACGATCGGCGGGTTGCCCATCGTCACGGTGCCGCCGGCGTCGCGGTACAGCCGGGTCGTCATGTCGCGCGGACGCGCCGTGAACGTCGCGTGGTCGTGCTCGTCGCCCTCCTCGAGGATCGCCACACGCATCCCGCCCTCGGCGAGCTCCTTGGCAACCGGTGCGCCACCGGCGCCTGAGCCGATCACGCACGCATCGACCGTGATCGTCGTCTCGCCCGGCAGCTCCTCGCCGCGGATCACCGACATGCTCGAACCTCCGCTGCGCGTGCCACGACAGCGTCGGCGTCGTAGCCGAGCTGGCGCATGACCGCGTCGTCGCCGTAGTAGGACAGGTACGCGATCCCGCGCGCCGCCTTCACGATGCCCGCGGCCCCGGTGTGCTCCAGGCGGTCGAGCGCCTCGACGCGCTCGACCGGGCTGAGGCGGCGCAGGCGGGCGCGCTTGCCGAGCGCCAGCGGTGCCAGCTCGAGCGTCGCGAACATCGCGCGGATGCCGAGGCGGTTCAGCAGCGGGCGAGGCCTGCAGGATGCGGTCGAAGCCGAACGCCGCGTCCGTGTCGGCGACGGCGGGCAGCACGCCGCCGGGCGCGACGACGGTGTCGCAGACGCAGGCGAAGATCGACGCCTCGCGCGGGGTCAGGACAGTCAGCTCGCCCATGCCAGCAGCTCCTCCACTCGCGCCCGCTGCGCCTCGGCCAGCGACCCCGCAGCGTCGCGGGCGGCGTCTTCGTCACCCGCGCGGATCGCGGCGGCGATCTGCGCATAAGCCGGCGCGAGCTCCTCGGGCCGCGCCGTCACCGGGATGCCGGAGAGGTGCGCGAAGTACAGCTGCCTGATCGTGTTGAGGATCAGGACGAAGACGAGGTTGCCGGCCGCATGGGCGATCTCGGTGAAGAACGCGAAGTCCACGTGCGCAGCAGCGATCGCGTCCGGCACGTCGGCGAACTGCAGCGCGAGGTCCTCCAGGCGCTGGGCCTGCTCGTCGTTGCGGCGCGTCGCGGCGAGCGCCGCGATCTCGCGCAGCATCAGCGTGCGCGCCTCCAGGACGTTGTGCAGGACCGTCGCGTCGACGCCACCGCCTTGGAAGAGCAGGTGCGCGATCACGTCGAGGCCGCCGTTGGTGCGCCAGTCGTTGACACGCGTCGCGTCGCCGTGGCGAACCTCGAGCAGGCTCATCTGCTCGAGGCGCTTCAGCGCTTCGCGCAGCGAGCCGAGGGTCACGCCGAGATCGGCCGCGAGCTCGCGCTGGCGCGGGAGCTTCTCGCCCGGTGCGTAGCGGCCGGAGAGCACGGCCTCCAGCAGCGTCGTGAAGACCTGCTCAGAGACCAGCGAAGAGTTCTGAACACTCGCCATTACGCCCGAGCGTACCAGAGTTCCGAACTCTCCGCATGGGGGTCTGGGCCCCTCTTTTAGCCGAGTCCAACGATCCCGGCGCAGACCCAATTGTGAGCCCCGCGGCCGCCATCCCAGAGCTTCGCGGCAAGGCGGTCCTGCTCGGCCTTCGACGCCTGGTAGGCGTGCGGGGTGCTTCCGCCCATGCCACGCCAGGTGGCCGGCATGAACTGGTAGTAGCCCGACGCGCCCGCGAAGTTCGGCGGCAGGTTCTGCCCGCCCGACTCGCACTGCACGATCGGCCACGGGATCGCCCACGGCCCGCCCGGGCCGGGCGAGGAGAACGCGCGGCGCTGCTGCGCCAGCAGCTTGTCGAGCGTCTTCTGCGCCCGCCGCCGGCTGGCGCGCGTCGCGCGCCGCAGCGCAAGGCGCGCCGCGCGCGCCTGCGCGAGCGCTGCACGGCGCTGCTGCATGGCCTGGGTGACGCTTGCGATTTGGTTGCGGCGCTGCTGCACGCGTACCGAGACGGAACGCCGCGCGCGCTCGAGCCGCGCGAGGCGCCGCGCCTCTCCCCGCGCCTGCGCACGCGCGTCGCGGACGGTGTCGACGATCATCGTGTCGCGGTCTTGGATGCGCTTGAGAAACGTCGCGCGCTCGAGCAGGTCGGCGAAGCCGTCGGCCTCCAGCACGACGCTGACGAGGTCGGGCGTGCCGCCCTGGTAGCGCTCCACCAGCAGCTTGGCGAGGACCTTGCGCGCCTCCGCAAGGCGCAGGCGCAGGCGCAGCGCTCGCGCACGCTCGGAGCGCAGGTCGGCCTGGGTGCGCGCTAGCCGCGTCTGCGCGCGGTTCAGCTCCGCCTGAGCCTCCCCCAAACGCTTCTGCAGCAGCGCCAGCTGCGCCGCCGCACGGCGCTCCAGGCGGCCGAGACGCTCGGCCTGTGAGCCCAGCCGCGCCTCGCGCTCCTGCTTGGCGGCGATGTCGCGCTGCAGCGTCCCGCTGTCCTGGGCGTCGCCGGCAGGCGCGAGCACAGCGACAAGCGCCAGGCAGGCAAGGGCCAGCAGTCCGAGACGGCGGAGCACCGCGGCCACCGTATGAACCGCGACGGGCGAACGCTGCAAGATCAGGCCCAGCCGCTAGCCTGCGCGCGGCGTGGGTCCGATCTCCTTCCTCCCGCTCTTCATGGAACGCGTCTGGGGCGGGCGCAAGCTGGAGCACGTCTTCGGCAAGGCGCTTCCGCCCGACGTGCCGATCGGCGAGTCGTGGGAGCTCGTCGACCGCCCCGAGGCGCAGTCGATCGCCACCGACGGCACGCCGTTGCACGAGCTTTGGACAGAGCGCCGCACCGAGGTCTTCGGCGCCCGCGCCGCCGACGCGGGCGAGCGCTTCCCGCTGCTGATCAAGCTACTCGACGCGCGTGAGTCGCTGAGCGTGCAGGTCCACCCGCCCGCGGCGGTCGCCGAGCGGCTTGGGGGCGAGCCGAAGTCAGAGCTCTGGTACATGGCGGGTGCCGATCCGGGCGCGCACCTGCTCGTCGGCCTGCGTGCCGGCGTCGCGCGCGAACGCTTCGCGGCGGCGATCGAGGCCGGGCAGGACGTGTCGGGGATGCTGCATCGCGTCGACGTGCAGCGCGGCGACGCGATCTACCTCCCGGCCGGGAGGGTCCACGCGATCGGCGCAGGCTGCCTGATCGTCGAGATCCAGCAGAGCTCCGACACGACCTACCGCGTCTACGACTACGGCCGGCCGCGCGAGCTCCACGCGCGCGAGGCGATGGCGTCGATCGATTGGGACGACATCGAGCCAGGACTGCTGGACGACGCGCAGCTGCAGACGGAGCACTTCAGCGTCGCACGACGGCAGCTGGCCGCACCCACGCGCGTCACCGCCGAGGGCGAGTGCGCGGTCATCGCCGTCCTGTCGGGCCGCGTGAGCTGCGCCGACCAGGCCTTCGACGAGGGCGATTTCTTCCTCGTCCCAGCCGGCGCGGACGACCCCCAGCTGTGGCCTGCACGTGCCGCCGAGGTGCTCGTCATCGAGCTGCCGGGTTAACCCGCACCGCGCTCGCAGCGTCCGATCCGATACAAGACCGCGGATGGTTATCGGAGTCCTCAGGGAGGCGCGGCCCGGTGAGACCCGCGTGGCGGCGACGCCGACGTCGGTCGCCCAGCTGATCAAGCTTGGCTACGAGGTCGTCGTGCAGTCCGAAGCCGGTGTCGCGTCGAGCTTCACCGACGAGGCCTACCTCGAGGCCGGCGCAACGATCGGCGACGCGCTTGCGGGCGACATCGTCTTCGGCGTCAACGCGCCCTCGCGCGAGCAGCTCGACGGCCTCAAGGACGGCGCGACGCTCGTCAGCCTCCTTTCCCCGGCGCTCGACGCCGAGCTCGTCGAAGATCTGGCCAAGCGCCCGATCACGGCGCTGGCGATGGATGCGGTGCCGCGGATCTCACGCGCGCAGTCGCTGGACGTGCTCTCGTCGATGGCCAACATCGCCGGCTACCGCGCCGTGATCGAGTCCGCGCACGAGTTCGGGCGCTTCTTCACCGGCCAGGTCACCGCCGCCGGCAAGGTCGCCCCCGCGAAGGTGCTCGTCGCCGGCGCCGGCGTCGCCGGCCTCGCGGCAATCGGCGCCGCCGGCTCGCTCGGCGCGATCGTCTACGCGACCGACCCCCGTCCCGAGGTTGCCGACCAGGTCAAGTCGCTGGGTGGCGAGTACCTGTCGGTGGAGGCCGAGGACGTCGAGGTCTCCGCGACGGGCTACGCCAAGGAGATGTCCGACGACTACAACACGCGCGCCGCGGCGCTGTACGCCGAGCAGGCCAAAGAGGTCGACATCCTCATCACGACGGCGCTGATCCCGGGCAAGCCCGCCCCGCGCCTGATCACCGCCGAGATGGTCGCCAGCATGAAGGCAGGCAGCGTGATCGTCGACATGGCCGCCATCAACGGCGGCAACGTCGAGGGCACGGTCGCCGGCGAGAAGGTCGTCACCGACAACGACGTGACGATCCTCGGCTACACCGACCTCGCCGGCCGGCTCCCGGCCACTGCGTCGCAGCTGTACAGCACCAACCTCGTCAACCTGATGAAGCTGATGACGCCGGAGAAGGACGGGACGCTCGTCCTCGACTTCGACGACGTCGTGCAGCGCGGGATGACGGTGGTGCGCGAGGGCGAGAAGACCTGGCCGCCGCCACCCGTCGCGGTCTCGGCCGCGCCTGCCGCGGCGCCGGCCAAGGCTGCTGCCGAGCCTGTGGCAGCGAAGGAGCCGATGTCCGAGGCCCGGCGCTATGCGCTGGTCGGTCTCGCGGCGGCGGTGTTCTTCGTGCTCGCTGCGCTCTCGCCGAACAACGAGTTCCTCGGCCACCTCACCGTCTTCGCGCTGGCGATCGTCGTCGGCTACTACGTGATCGGCAACGTCCATCACGCGCTGCACACGCCGCTGATGTCCGTGACGAACGCGATCTCCGGGATCATCGTCATCGGCGGCTTGCTGCAGGTGGGCCAGCACGACACCACGATCACCGTCGTCTCCACGCTCGCGATCCTGCTCGCCAGCATCAACGTCTTCGGCGGCTTCGCGGTCACGCGTCGCATGCTCGCCATGTTCACCAGGAGCTAGATCATGACCGCCGAAGTCTCCGCCCAGGCGGCATACATCGTCGCCTCGCTGCTCTTCATCCGCGCGCTCGCCGGACTGTCTCACCACGAGTCGGCCAAGGCCGGCAACTACTACGGCATCGCGGGCATGGCCGTCGCGCTCATCGCGACGATCGTCCTCGCGATCGACCGCAACATCGAGGGCATCGGCATCGTGCTGCTGCTCGCGGCGACCGCCGTCGGCGCCGCGATCGGGCTGTGGCGTGCGCGCGTCGTCGAGATGACGGGGATGCCGGAGCTGATCGCGCTGCTGCACAGCTTCGTCGGCCTTGCCGCCGTGCTCGTCGGCTGGAACGGCTACCTGCATGTTGAGAACGACCTCGACGGCGCCGAGGCCCAGCACCTCGACGCGCTCGGGACGCTCGGCATCCACCACGGCGAGGTCTTCATCGGGATCTTCATCGGCGCGGTGACGTTCACCGGCTCGATCATCGCGTTCGGCAAGCTGTCGGCACGAATCAACTCTGCCCCGCTCGTCCTCCCCGGCAAGAACCTCCTGAACCTCGGCGCGCTTGTGGCGTTTGCCGGCCTGACCACGTGGTTCGTCCTCGACCCGACGCTGATCGCGGTCGTCCTCGTCACGGCCGTCGCGCTGCTGCTGGGCCTGCACCTCGTCGCGTCGATCGGCGGCGGCGACATGCCGGTCGTCGTCTCGATGCTCAACAGCTACTCCGGCTGGGCGGCCGCGGCGTCGGGCTTCCTGCTGGAGAACGACCTGCTGATCATCACCGGTGCGCTGGTCGGCTCCTCCGGTGCCTACCTGAGTTACATCATGTGCAAGGCGATGAACCGCTCGTTCATCTCGGTCATCGCCGGCGGCTTCGGGATCGAGGCCAGTGGCGACGACGACACCGACTACGGCGAGCATCGCGAGATCAACGCCGACGCCGCCGCCGAGCTGCTCAACGACGCCAAGTCGGTGATCATCACCCCCGGCTACGGGATGGCCGTGGCGCAGGCGCAGTACGGCGTGGCCGAGCTGACGCGCAAGCTGCGCGGCAAGGGCGTCGAGGTGCGCTTCGGCATCCATCCGGTCGCCGGCCGCCTGCCGGGGCACATGAACGTGCTGCTGGCCGAGGCGAAGGTTCCCTACGACATCGTGCTCGAGATGGACGAGATCAACGAGGACTTCGCGGAGACCGACGTCGTGCTCGTGATCGGCGCCAACGACACCGTCAACCCGGCGGCGACCGAGGACCCGAGCAGCCCGATCGCCGGCATGCCGGTGCTGACGGTCTGGGATTCGAAGCACGTGATCGTCTTCAAGCGCTCGATGGCCTCCGGCTACGCCGGCGTGCAGAACCCGCTGTTCTTCCGCGAGAACGCGGCGATGTTGTTCGGCGACGCGAAGGATCGCGTCGAGGACATCCTGCGGGCGCTCTAGCGCACCGGCAGCGGCTTGCGCGACAGCGCGGCCAGCGCCTGCGCCGTGACCCATACGGGTGACTGGCGGGCGGTGCGGCTGTAGCGCACGCTGCCGTCGCCGGCCTGCAGGCTGCGCAGGTACGCAAGCGGACGCCCGGCGTCGGTGCCGGTCGCGACGAACGCCTGCACGACCCAGGCCGTGCTCTGGGCGTTGCTCGCCAGCCTCGGCGTTGCGCCGAAGCCACCGTTGGGCTGGCGGTTGGCGCGCAGGAAGCGGATCGCGCGCGCGACGGGGCCACGCGTGCGCGAGCGCCCCGCAGCAACCAGCGCCTGGACCGCCGCGGCGGTGTCGTCGATGCCGCTGCCCGACCCGCGCCGCGCGAAGGAGAAGCCACCGTCGCGGTTCTGCTGGCGTGCGATGAACGCCGCCGCGCGCCGCACACGGCTGCTGCTCGGCGAGGCGCCCGCGGCGCGCATCGCGAAGACGCCGAAGCTCGTGATGTTCGTCAGGCCGTTGAACGACCCGTCGCTGCGCTGGCGCGAGCGCAGGCGCGCGTCCAGGCTGCGCGTGGCGCGGCGACACGCGCGCAGCGCGAGGATCGTGCGCTCGATGTCGCCGGTGCCCTGGACGCTGCCGCGCTGGACGTAGCGCACGCCGGCGGCGTCGCAGCGGCCGTTGCGGGCGGCGCCCTGGCCGATCAGGACCCAGGCGCTGTAGAGCGGCGTCGACGCGGCGCCTGGGGCCTGTCCCCAGCCGCCGTCGCGGTTCTGCGCGCGCTCGAGATAGCGCAGCCCGGAGCTCACCGAGGCCTGCGCCTGCGGCGGGCTGCTCAGCAGCAGCAGCGCCACGAGCGCCGACGCGGCGACGGGCGCAAGCGGACGCCAGTCGATCTCACAGCGTGCGCGAAAGCGCGTGAGGATGCGCAGCAGCGCCGGCCCGAGTGTCGCCGCGAAGACGACGTTGCCGGCGATGTGGGCGAGGTTGAACGGCAGCGAGGTGCCCGCGACGACGACGTACTGCGCGGCGGTCTGCTCGGGGGCGTAGACGAGCCAGTCGTGGACGTCGAGCAGCACGCCGTACATCGCGCCCGCCAGCGCGCAGGTGGCGGCGAGCTGCCAGCGCCCGGCGTCGTTGCGGGTCGCGCGCGCCAGCAGCGCGCCGAGGATGCCGCAGAGGCCCCAGCCGACCATCTGCCACGGCGTCCACGGGCCCTGGCCGAAGAAGAGGTTGGACGTCAGCGCAGCGGTCGCGCCGACGGCGAAGCCCGGCGCGGCGCCGAGCGCGAAGCCGGCGAGGACGACGATGTCGGTGGTCGGCTTGATGTTGGGCAGCGGCGCGAATGCGATCCGCCCGAGGGCTGCCAGCGCGGCGAGCGTCGCGACGAGCGCGAGGATGCGCGAGGTCGGGCGCTGGCGCTCGTACCAGGCAAAGCCGACGGCGAGCGCGGCGAAGAGGATGGCGAAGGAGGCGATGGTCCAGGTCATGGCGTCGGGAGGTCGATGGTCAGGTCATCCCGGAGCACGGCAGCGCCCTGCTCGGGCGTGAGCGCGCCGCCTGCGCCGCCGAGGATGCGGGCCGTCTCGGTGGCGAAGTACCAGCCGCCGGCGAGGACGGTGGCGATGTCGTCGTCGGCGATCGGGCGGCCGTCTGCCAGCAGGATCACGCGCTCTGCGAAGGAGGCGGCGAACTCGGCGTCGTGCGTCGAGACGATCACGGCGCTGCCGGCTGCGGCGATCGTGCGCAGGCGGTCGGCGAGATCGCCCTTCGCCCCGCGGTCCATGCCGCGGGTCGGCTCGTCGAGGCAGACGACGGGCGGCGCGCCGCCGGCGCCGAGCACGACGGCAAGCGCAAGGCGCTGGCGCTCGCCACCGGAGAGGTCGTGCGGGTGGCGGTCGGGAGGGACGTCGACCCCCGCGGCGCAGAGCGCCTCGACCGACGCCTCGTCGCCGACGCGCTCATGCAGCGCGTAGTCGCCGGGGTTCTGCAGCAGCAGCGCGACGCGGCCCTCGGCCTTGATCTTGCCGCGCGTCGGCTGCACGAGGCCCGCGAGGTGGCGCAGCAGCGTCGACTTGCCGGCGCCGTTGCGACCCATCAGCGCGATCCGCTCGCCCGCGGCGACATGCAGGTCCACCGCGCGCAGGATCGCGCGCCCACCGGGCAGCTCGTGCCAGAGGTCCTTGGTCTGCAGGACCGCCGGCCCCGACCGCTGCGGCTGCGGCGAGGCCTGCGGCTCGCCCGCAGGCGGCAGCATGCCGTGGTCACGCAGCGTCGCACGCGCGTCCTTCACACCCGCGGGCAGCGGGCGCAGGCGCGCGCGGGTGAACATGCGCGCGCCGGGGGTCTGCAGCGCGGGCGTCGCGCCGCCGGCCCATTCGAGGAACTCGCGCGGGGCCGCGTCGCAGACCAGCGCACCGCCCTCCAGCGCGATCACGCGGTCGGCGTGGGCCAGGCAGCGCTCGAGGCGGTGCTCGGCGAGGACGACCGCCGTCCCCCACTCCTCGTTGAGGCGGCGCAGCAGCCACACGAGCTCGTCGCCGGCGACGGGATCGAGCTGGGAGGTCGGCTCGTCGAGCAGCACGACCTGCGGGCGGCCGACGAGCGCGGCGCCGAGCGCGACACGCTGCAGCTCACCGCCCGACAGCTCGTTCGTGGAGCGGTCCAGCAGCGTCTCGATGCCGAGCGCGAGCGCGACCTCCTCCACCCCACGCGCGACGGCGGCGTCGCCGAGGCCGCGGTTCTCCAGCGGCAGCGCGAGCTCGGCGCGCACGGTGCCGAGCACGACCTGCGTCTCGGGGTCCTGGAACAGCGAGCCGGCGACGGCGGCAAGCGCGGCGGGGTCGTGCTCGCGCGTGTCGAGGCCGCCGCAGACGACGCGGCCGGCGAACGTCCCGCCGTAGAAGTGCGGGACGAGCGCGTTGGCAGCACGCAGCAGCGTCGACTTGCCGGACGCCGTCAAACCGGCGAGCACGACGAACTCCCCCGGCTCGACGGAGAACGACACATCCCGCAGCGCGGGAGCCGGAGCACCCGGGTACGAGTAGGTGACCGATTCGAAGCGAATCACCGCTCCACCCCGCGGCGGTCGGCAAACGGAAGCAGCGAGGCCGCGACAAGCGCCACGCACAGCGCGGCTTCCTCGATGCCCAGTGACATCGCGAGCCGCGGGTAGGCGTCGAAGCCCGCCACCGCGCCGGCTGCAACCAGCGCCGCGGCGGCGGCGAGACCGACGGCAGACACCGCAAACGCCAGGTCGTGCCGCGACCACGGCCGCCGCGCACGCGGCGGGCGCCCGTGCGCGCCGTAGCCGCGCACCTCGAGCGTGGCCGCGACGTCCAGCGCACGGTCCAGCGAGCCGGTTGCGACAGCGCGCAGCACCGCAAGCCGCGCGAGCGGACCGTCCCCGCCGCCGTCGGCACGGCAGCGCCGCGCCTCGTCCAGCCGCGCGGCATCACGCGCAAGCACCGGCATCATCCGCGTCGCAAGCACCGCCGTCAGCGCCGAGCGCGGCGAGATGCGGCGGAACATCCGCAGCAGCTCGTCGGGGTCGACCGCCGCGCTGAACAGCGCGAACGCGCCGACGATCACCAGCACCCGCAGCCCGAAGACGAGCCCGTAGACAAGCGCTTCGACCGTGAGGTCGACCTGCCCGAACGGCGGCAGCTCCCCCAGCCGCGCGAAGACCGTCAGGCCGTTGCGCGAGACGAACGGGTTGATCAGCGCGAACAGCACGGCGATCGGCGCCGCGAACAGCATCGCGCGCGCGACCGCACGCGACGCCCCGGCCAGCGTGGCGGCAACCACCACGACGAGCCCGACGACGGCGAGCAGCAGCGGGTGGTCGGTGACGAGCGCGATCGCCGCGAGTGCGACGCACCAGCCTCCCGCGGCGCCGGCGCGCGCCGCATGCAGCGGCGATGCCAGGCGCCGGTAGGTCATCGCGGCGGCCCCACCTCGGGCACGCGCACGCCGCGGTCGTCGGCAACCGCGAGCGCGAAGCGGTTCTTCAGCGTGCCCTCGTCGATGGCGCCGGCGGCGGAGAGCACACCGCGCTCGTCGGTGCCGGTGACGATCCAGATCGGCTGGCCGCCTTCGAAGACCGTCGCGGCAACCAGCCCGGCGCCCGCGCGCAGCGTCTGACGCGTGCGGCCGCGCTCGTCGAGGATCGCGATGCTGCGCCCGTCAGCCGCCGGCTTGGCATAGACGCCGCTGGCGCGCGGGCCCTGCTCCAGCGTGCGCACCGCACCGTCGCCACGCAGCTTCAGGTAGGGCCCGACGAGGATCCGCAGCGTCTCCTTCGTGATCGACGTCTGGATGCCGCCCTTCGCCGCAAGCACGCCGACCTTCGTCAGCGCGTCCTGCACGCGGTCGCATGCCGGGTCCTTCGAGTTGATGCACTCCACGCGGACGGGCATCCGCTTGCCTTCGGGCCCGTGGCGAAACGGCGCCGGGAACGAGCCGACGACGGCCTTCGTCTCACCGCCACCCCAGTCGTGGCGGTCCCACCAGACGACGTCGTCGTCCTCCAGCTCGCGCGACGCCGCGCCCTCCTCGGACAGCACGCCGTTGACGTAGAAGAACCAGTCGACCGGGCGCCCGTCCTGGCTGCCGCCGCGCTTGCCGCCGATCTCCGAGACGAAACCGCCGCCGTAGCGCGTCTTCACCGTCGCGTTGCGCTGCAGCATGCGCATGATCGTGTCCGACCCCTCGATCTTCGGATCGCTGCGATCGACGAGCGTCCCCGAGCCGAAGCCGTCGGTGACGACGAGGCTCGTGCCCTTCTGCGAATCGCCCGCGCCCAGCCCGCAGCCCGCCACGACCAGCGTGGCGAGCAGCGGCAGGACGCGGGCGACGCGGCGCATCAGCTGACGTGGAACACGATGCGGTTGCGCGTGCGCTGCAGCGTGCTGTCGACGTTGCCGGCCTTGTCGGTGACGCGCACGTCCAGCACGTAGCGCCCGCGCGGCAAGCGCGAGGGCAGCAGGTAGGACCAGTCGGCACGGTCGCCGACCGAGAAGAACGTCGCCCGGTCTGCGCCGCAGCGGCGCGTCCCGACGAGCTTCTCCTTCGCGCCGCTGAACCAGGAGCAGCGCTTGCCGTCACGGCGCGTCAGGCGCAGCTCGATGCCCTTGATGCCCGACGGGTCGGCGTCGACCTTGCCGCTCAGCGTGCGCGGGCCCTTGCCCTTGGCGAAGCGCTGCTGCTCGGCGATGCCCGTGATGCGACCGGCCGGCGCCGTGGTGTCGGGCTTGGTCGTGCCGCAGAGGCCGTCGCTGCCGGTCGTCGCGCAGGTCGTCGCGTCGACGCCGGCGAAGTTGTCCTTCGTCGCACGCAGCGCGACCGGACCGGCGCCGACAACCGTGACCGTGACGTTGCCGGCAGCGTCGGTGGTGCCCGCGCCGACGCTCGCGCCGGCAACCGGTGCCGAGCTGCCGTCCATCGCGTAGCGCGAGACGGTGGCCGTGAACGGCACGCCCGGGGTGACCTTCGGCGGGACGCTCAGCGCAAGCGGCAACACGCTCTCGTTCTTGCACGTCTGCGCGGCCGCGTCGTAGTCGCAGTAGTCGACGAGCGCGAGCACGCTGTCGCCCTCCTGCAGCCCCGGGTCGCAGACCGACTTCGTCGTGTACTTGTTGTTGACCCAGAGCGCGAAGTAATCGTTGCCCGCGGGCGAGAAGCCCTTGATGCCGGTCAGGAAATACGTGCCCAGCGAGGCGCTGTAGCTGGCGGTCCAGTCGTTGCCGACCGCGCTCTGCAACGCGCCGCCAAAGCTCGTGCGTGCGCAGGGGTGCTCGCCGTCCTTGAGGACGTCAGCGGCCGGCAGCGTCACCTTGGCGGCGGGCACGAGGTTGGCGGTCTTGCCTTCCACGCGCACGGTCACGTCGGTTGCACCGGCGGTCGAAACGGCAAGCAGCGCGACTGCGCATGCGCCGATGAGGATCTTCTGCTTCATGAGCCACCCCTTTCCACGAGGGCGATTGCTTTTGTGGACGGTGGCGGGTCTCCTGGCTTCCGAGCTGCTCCTCCCCGCGCCTTCCCGGGCACGCGGCGCGTACCCAGTGGCGTCGTGCGGGGAGGCTCCCTCGGTCACAGTGGCGGGTCCGCGCCGGGTTTGCACCGGCTTCCCACGACCACCGACCAACGACGAGGTGAAGCCTACCGGCGAGTAACGTCCCGGGGCATGACGGTCAACCTGACGCGGATCTACACGAAGCTCGGCGACGGCGGCGAGACGCATCTCGGCGACATGAGCCGCGTGCCCAAGACGCACCCGCGCATCGAGGCATACGGGGAGATCGACGAGCTCAACTCGCTCATCGGCCTGGCGCTGGCCAGCGGCGCGCTCTCAGCCCAGCACGGCGAGTGGCTGCAGCGCGTGCAGAACGACCTCTTCGACCTCGGCGCCGACCTGTCGGTGCCCGAGGGCGGCGCTCGCGACCGGCTGCGCGTCGTTCCCGAGCAGACGGCGTGGCTGGAGGAGCGCTGCGACGAGGTCAACGCGACGCTCAAGCCGCTGAAGTCCTTCGTGCTGCCCGGCGGCTCGCTCGGCGCCGCGCACCTGCACGTCTGTCGCACCGTCTGCCGCCGCGCGGAGCGCCGCGCGATCCTCGTCGAGGACGCCAACCCCGAGGTCGTGCGCTACCTCAACCGGCTCTCGGACCTGCTGTTCATCCTCAGCCGCGCGGCGAACGACGGCGCCGAGCCGCTGTGGGACCCGGGGCGCTTTCGCTGACAGCCAGCGCGAGCGCCGTCGCCAGCGCCGCGATCGCGGCCGACACGACGATGAAGGACGTGTGGTTGGAGAGGTACTCCGGGCGTGCGGCCGCGATCACGAAGAACACCGCCGCGAGGCTCGCGCCCGCCACGGCTGCAACCGAGCCTTCGCGCTGCGGCGCAGGCGCGCGCTTGGGTCCCTCGATCGCGATCAGCGCGGCAACGGCGAGCATCGTCCACATCGCCGCGACGAGGAAGCCGCCGATCACGTCCGACGGGAAGTGCCAGCCGAGCGCGAGGATCGCGTAGGAGACCGCGATGGCGAAGCACGCGCCGATGCCCGCGGCGAGCGGGCGGTAGCGCGCCGGCGACGCGAGCACGCCGCAGAGCGCAAGCGTCATCGACGCCGTCGCGTGGCCGCTGGGCCATGACGCGGAGGAGATCTGGCCGTCGCCGAGCCACTCGCTGAAGCGCGGTGTCGCGAGCAGCTGCTTGAGCGACTCGGTTGTCGCGCCATTGACGAACAGCAGTACGAGGATCGCGATCGCCACGGGCCGGCGACCGCGCGCGAGCGCGACGAGCGCCAGCGACAGGCCGATCAGCGCGTACGGCGCGGGGTCGGCGAGGTGCGCGATGTGGTCGATCGTCGGCGTCAGCCGTGGCTTGTTCAGCGCGATGAACGCCTGCAGCGAGACGGCGTCCTTGGCGTGGAAGACCGGGACGAGGTACGCGAGCAGGCCCGTGATCGCCAGACCGACGGCGCACGCGAGTGCGCCGAGCAGCGGGATCCGGGGCGTGCGCAGCATCGTGTTCGAGGGTAGCCACGAAGCTTCAGCACACCTGAAGGACTCGCTGCGGCGGCGGCGAATGCGCGGACATGCTGCCGTCGTGGATCGGGACTCGTGCATACGACATCGACGGCGCTCGCCTCGGTGTGGTTGCGGACCTGCTCTTCGACGAGACCACCGGCCGTCCCGAGTGGGCGGTGCTCGAGCTGCTGCGCGCGGACGACCGCTACGTGCTGGTGCCCGTGTCCGGTCTCAAGCAGCACCCGCGCGGGATCGTGCTGTCGGTGCACCGCCGCGTCGTGCGCACGGCGCCGACGACCGCAGCCCCGCCGGACGGCCTCGCCGCCTCGCATGCGCGCAAGCTCGCGCGCCATTACGGCCTCGCCTGCGGCCCCGGGCCGTGGAGCGGCGTGGCCGAGCCCGCGGTTGCCCGCGGCCTCGAGGGCCAACGCGTGCGCATGCACGTGACGCGCGCGGCGTAATCTGCCGGTCTATGAGCGACGACAGGGTTCGCGTCGAGACGGCCGACGACGGCGTCACGACGGTCACGATGGTCCGCGCCGACAAGCACAACGCGCTGGACCGGGCGATGTTCGACGCACTCGACGCGGCCGGCAAGCAGCTGCGCGAGGACACGAAGGCGCGCGCGGTCGTCCTGCATGGCGAAGGCAAGAGCTTCTGCTCGGGCCTGGACGTCGCGAGCTTCATGTCCAACGGCGGCGGGCCGAACGTGCTGCTCGACCGCGAGCCCGGCGAGGTCGCCAACCTCGCCCAGCGCGTCGCCTACAACTGGTCGCAGGTCCCGGTGCCCGTGATCGCGGCCGTCCACGGCAACTGCTTCGGCGGCGGGATGCAGATCGCGCTCGGCGCGGACATCCGCATCGCCGCGCCCGACGCCAAGCTCAGCGTGATGGAGGTCAAGTGGGGCCTGATCCCCGATATGGGGATCACGCAGTCGCTGCCCAAGCTCGTCGGCATCGACGTCGCCAAGGAGCTGACGTTCACCGGCCGCATCGTCTCCGGCACGGAGGGCGACGCGCTCGGCGTCGTCACGCGTACGGCCGACGATCCGCTCGCTGCGGCGCTGGAGCTCGCGCGCGAGATCGCGGGCAAGTCGCCCGACGCGATCCGCCGTGCCAAGCGCCTCTACGAGCAGGTCTGGCAGTCCGACGACGCCGCCGCCGCGCTGCTGCTGGAGTCCGAGCTGCAGACCGAGCTGCTCGGCTCGCCCAACCAGATCGCCGCCGTCGTCGCCGGCATGAACAAGCAGCCGGCGGAGTTCGCCGACCCCAGCTAGGCCGCGTCGGCGTCCGGCTGGACGACCTGCACCGGCACGACGCGCCGCGGCGGCTTGGGCGCGGGACGCTCCATGCGCTTCCAGAAGAAGCGCCGATGCAGGCCGACGAGACCCATGCGCCACGCGTAGTAGCCGGTGTTGCCCGGCGTGATCGAGAAGTCCATGAAGCGCAGGTGCGACAACGCGCGCTTGGACAGGTAGAGCGTGCGCAACACGATGCCGAGCTTCGGATAGAGCTTCTGCTCCTCGGCGCTGGCGCGCACGCGGCTCAGCAGCTGCGTCCACAGCCAGCGCGGCGGGCGCACGAGCGCGATCACGTAGAGCATCAGGTTCGCCCAGCGCGACGGGATCCACAGGTACGAGCGGTTGATCGCCTCGAGGTCGATCCCCTCCCGCTCCATCGACTTCGCCAGCTCGGTGTTCGGGATCACCTTCAGCGAGTAGATCAGCAGCGAGTACGGCCGCGGCATCTCGTACAGCAACTCGAGCGTGTCGACGACGTCCTGTCGCGTCTCGATCGGGTTGTCCATGATGATGTCGTAGACCGGCGGGATGTGGTGCTTGGGCGCAAACGACGCCGCCACCGCCCCCGCCGCGAGGATCTTCGCCGGCGGCGAGGGCCGCTGGTAGAAGTCGAGGATCCGCTGCGAGCCCGACTGGATCCCCATCCGGATGCGGTTCATCCCCGCCCACGTGAGGATCTCGAATTTGTCGCGCTTGACGTAGTTGGGGATCACGCCGTAGACGGCGAACGGGATGTCCAGCTCGGCCTTCCAGCGCTCGGCGAAGACCTCGAGCTCGCGGTACGGGATCGCCATGAACGAGTCGTCGAGGAACGACACGTGGCTGAGGTGCGGGAAGCGCTCGCGCGCCTGCTTGATCTCCTCGACGATGTACGCGGCGCTGGGGTGGCGGATCTTCTTGTACGCCTTGTCGTTGGCGATGAACGCCGTGTTGCCGCAGTAGGTGCAGTGAAACGGGCAGCCGATCGACCAGATCGCCGTGTACCCGAGCCCGTCTGACGCGAGGTAGTCGTCCTTGGTCATCGAGACGAGGCCCTTGCCGCCGTGGTAGATGCGCTCGCCGCTGTCGCCGTGCCAGGGGAACGGCAGCGTCTCCATCTCCTCGGAGGTCTGCAGCGGCAGGAAGCGGTTCTTGGTGACCTCCTCGCCGTCCTTGAACCAGAAGTTCTTGGTCGGCGCGGTAGTCGCTGCCGGCTTTGAGGTGCTCGAGAGCTGGTGGAACGCGAACTCGCCCTCGCCGGTGCAGATCGCGTCGACGGGCGCGGTGATCGCATCCTGCGGGTGGATGATCGGATGGATCCCACCCCACACCTGGAACGTGTCCGGGCTGATCTCGCGCAGGCGCGCGGAGAGCTGGTGCGTGAGGTCGGCGTAGCCCGTCATCGAGCTGTAGCCGACGACGTCGACGCCCTTGAGATCCTGGGCGATCTCGTCGATCTCCTCGAGCCCCATCTCCGGCGTCTCGCCGATCGTCCCCTTGATGGCGCTCGGATCGTCGACCAGCGGCTGGTCGAGACGTAGACCGCCTCCGTGTCCGTGTTCAGCCTGCGGACGTAGGCGGCCATCTTGCGGAAACCACATGCCGTGATTCCGTCCTCCAGCGAGATCATCCTGATCCGCATACCCACGCTCCCCTATAGACCGGTGGTCCCGGGGATGTAAGCAGGCCCAGCGGCGGGGCGCTACGGCGAACCGGCTGCGCGGCGCTCGCGGCGGCGGTCGACCCAGCCGACGATCGGCCCGATGAAGCCGAGCAGCGCGATCGCAAGCCCGCCCACGGCGGCGTAGATCACGTAGAGGAGCAAGCCCTGCATCGCAGGACGCAGGCTACTCCGCTGTCAGGCGAGGTCGAATAGACGTCGCGGCGCTCGACGACCGTGGCGCCACGGTCCGTCGCGCGCAGCATCCAGATCAGGCTCAGCAGCAAGCCGATCGCGCCGATCACCATCAGGATCAGCCCCGCGGTGTTGATGCTGAAGCCTTCGACGTCCGTTTCGACGGCAAAGCGCATGATCGCGCCGACCGCGATGAGAAAGAGGCCAGTTCCGATGCCCATGTTGCACCGATACCCGGCGGGAAAGAAGTAAATCGGGGCAGACCCCGATTGACCGTTGATCTCGCGCGCTGTTGGGTTGCGTCCTTGACCGCGTGGGGCGGTCGTTGATCGGGGGGATCGAGATGAAGCGTCGGATTGTTGGGCTCGTGGCCACGCTCGGCCTCGCGCTGGCGTCGCCCGCGGCCGCGCCGCTGGGGCCGTCAGACGCCCACGCGCACTCCTGCAAGCGGGGGACGCACGCGGTGATCAAGGGTGCGCACAAATGCCTGGCACGCGGGCAGTTCTGCGCGCGCGGCGCGGACGCGCAGTACCACCGCTACGGCTTTCACTGCCACAAGCGCGACGCTCGCGGCAACTACCACCTGACCTGAGCGTCGCCGCCGTCAGCGATTGATCGTCTCGCAGTTTCTCGTCGTGTCGCTGCCGCTGATCGTCGCGACGTCGTTGCCCGGGCCGCAGTCGAGGCTGTCGGTTCCGTGGCCGCCGTTGAGCTTGTCGTCGCCGTCGCCGCCGGCCAACGTGTCGTTGCCGCGGCCGCCCTCGAGCAGATCCTCGCCGGGGCCGCCGTCCATCGTGTCGTCGCCGAAGCGCCCGAAGAGCTGGTCGTTGCCGTCGCCGCCGAAGAGGCGGTCGTTGCCGCCGGCGCCCTCGAGGTAGTCGTCGCCGCCGCGGCCGAAGCACGTGTCGCCGCCGTTGGTGCCGATCACCGTCTCGGCGTTGTCGGTGCCGCCCTGGCCGCACGAACGCACCGGCGGGGTCTCCTCCTTGCGCAGGATCTCGCAGTTCTTGTAGCGCCCGCGGATCTCCGAGTTGAGGTTGTAGTAGGCGATGTCGCGACCCGGACCACAGTCGACGGTGTCGGGTGCGGAGTTGCCGCGGATCACGTCGTCGCCAGGACCGCCGTAGATCGTGTCCGAAGCGCGGCCACCTTCGATGACGTCGTCGCCGTCGCCGCCGTGGATCGTGTCGTGGCCGTCGCCGCCGATGACGCCGTCTGTGCCGGGGCCGGCGTTGATCGTGTCGTCGCCCTGGCCGCCGTCGATCTGGTCCTCGCCGTTGGCGCCGGTGATCCTGTCGTTGCCGGTGCCGCCGGCGAGTTCGTCGTCACCGCCGAGCCCGCGGATCGTGTCGTTGCCGCCGTTGCCGTTGATGCGGTCGGCGTTGCCGGTGCCCTTCAGCGTGTTGGCGCCTCTGGTCCCGTTGATGGTCTTGGCGACCGCCACGGAAGCGGTGGCGAGCAGCAGGGCAGCGATCAGCGACGGGACGATCCGAATGAACATGACGCGCATTCTTGCCGGTCAGCCGCGTCGCACGCGTCGCTTCGTCACGCGAGCGTCCCCGCCGCGCTCGCGGGCTCGTACGTGGTGCTGCCGGCGTAGTCGACGTTGTAGCCGCCGTTGACCAGCGCCGCGGCGTAGGCGCTCCTGCTTGTGCACGTCGCCTCGCCGGCGGCATTGGTCGTCGCTTCGCACACCGTGACGCCACCCGCGGAGAACCGGAGGAGCTGGCCGGCGAGCGGTGCGCTGTCTGAGGCGCGCACCAGCTTGGCCTTGAGCTGCCGGGTGAACATGCGCGCGCGGGCTCTACCCAAAAGAGGCGCCGGCTACGCTCAACTTCCGGAGCGCCAGCGCTCCAACCGCTGCCGTCCGACCCCCGTGAGCCTCCAGACGTCACCTTGAGCGTCGGCCAGCCGATGCTCGACGAGCTGCGCGAGCCCCGCTTCGAAGTCCGTCGTCTCGTGACGACGGCTGCGCTCGATGACGTGGAGTGGCACCCACTCGCTGCCCTCGCCGGGATCGTCGTACTTCCAGATGGGATCGCCCAGCGCCAGCCAAGCCGCGTGCTCGTCGTTTCCGGGCGTCGGGATGTCCCTGTCCATGTCATGAACGGTAAGGGGCGCCGAGCAAGATGGCTCGGCGCCTCGCGAGAAGACGCCTCCCACGGCACCCGGCGGCAGGTATTGCGGACTGCCGGCGTAGTCGACGCGGTAGCCGCCCGCGAACAGCGCGGTGAAGTACTTCGACGAGACAACTCCCCGGCGAGGACATTCACGCCCCCCTGACAAGCCCTGCGATTTGGCCACCAGTTGTTCTGCGGTTCTTCCGCTTCCGACGCGAATCAGCGCTTCCGACTTCTAAGGGCATCTACGCGCCAAGTCGGATCAGCCGATTCGCATGTTCGGCCTCCACATCCACACCACGTGCCAGGGCAATCGCCCCCGCCGTCTTGAGCGCGCGTCGTGGGAGGCTGGCGTGGTTGGATGCGTCGCCGCCGTGCTTGCGCTTTGCGGCATCGGCCGACCCGTGCCCACGGTTCTCGACTCGGGTCCAGCGCGCCCGGTTGTGATCGTCCTGCCGCATGGGACTGGGGCCGTCGATCGAGACCGTAAGAGGCCGCGAATGCGTCCGTCCTCACCGTGATGCGGCTTGCCCTTTTCACGTCCCAGATTGAGCGCTTGTCGAACAACCCGCGTAGTGGCGGATGTCGCCACGCCCGCTGCGTGACTACCGGTCCCAGCAGCGGCCCGATCGGCCGCTCGTGTCCCATGACCGACGAAAGCGCCCTGTCGATTGGCGCTTTCGAGATACACCTGACGGGACGACGTTCGAAAACCGCCCCCGATCCGTGGAAACGGATCGCGGCTCTGCACGCGCAACGGTTTAGCGACTGATCCGCCATGGTCGCGCTCTGGCACCCGGCATGCGGCACCAACCCGCTCGCCCTGTGCCGTGCCATCGCTGCCGCGCTGTGTTCGTCCGGAGCGCTGGTGGTGCAGCCAACACGGCGCACACGCTCGCGCGTGAGCAGGACGGATGATTCGGGGCTGGGACTAGCCTGGCCCGGTCACAGCCGCGCTCCTCTAACACACTCGTAGCCGGTAGTACGTCGCGCGAAGCAAATGCCGTAGCGCGGTGCCCCGATCGACGGGCCGGGTTGGCCCCCACACCTCCCTACGGGCAGCTGGTCACGCGATCCGCAGGGTCGAGCGCACAGACATCGAGTCCCGGGCCACCGTTGATGACATCGGCGCCGGCATTGCCGTCAATCAGGTCACTCTTGCTTGAGCCAATGATCGTGTCAGCGCCAGCTCCGCCCGAGATGACGAGGAGGTTGAAACCGGTGTATCCCGAGCAGTCAATACGGTCGTTTCCCGCAGTGCCTGCGACGAACCGCGAGCCAAACAAGTTGAACTGCTGCACTCCGGGAGACGAGGTACAGGTCGTGGCGGCACCAGCCGACCCGACTCCCCCGACCAAGCTCACCGCTAGCAGCCCGGCTGCGGCGAGCACGCCCAACGCGCGTGATTTCATCGGCGCCTCCCTCGGATCATGGGAGCCTCCCTCTCGATGCTCCCGAGCCTGTCTAGGTTAATCCGGTGATGGCGGGCCGGTCAACGCCCGGATCGGCGATGGGATTCATCGACCTACGGGCCGCGGTCGTAAGACGGCCTCTCCATGCGCAGCAGCGTGCAATCACTGAGCCTGCTCCTTTCGCCTGCAAGCGTGTGCGGTCCCGGAAATGCAGGACCCGTCTGGCTCATCAAGATAGATCCGGTTCTCGCCGCGTCTGCGCGCCTCTAAAGGCGTCAGGGCACTGGCGCATTTGGTGGCGCGCATCACCCCCGAAACGCAAACGAGCCCTTGCTCAAGGGCTCGTTCTCATACCGCTACGGGGATTCGAACCCCGGTTTCCGCCGTGAGAGGGCGGCGTCCTAGTCCCCTAGACGATAGCGGCGAGGGTCAGCAGGGTAGCAGCGGACGAACGCCGCTGGCGTCCTCGCATCAGCGCTTGGGGCCGATGAAATCATCGAGCACCGCGACGTCGTCCTTGCGCGACACGTAGACGGTGTACGGAGCTTCCGTCCAGTGCAAGCCGAGCCGGTCGCACGCGGCGCAGAAGATCGCGCGGATGTCGTCGGAGCGATTGCTGAACGAGTAGCGCGGGTTGACCCAGTTGGTCCCGGTGTTGATGAAGCGGCAACCGTCCGAGTGGATCAGACCACGGAGCAGATGCTCCGGCGCGTCGTCGACAATTCGCTGCTGCCAGTCGGTGAGGAGGATCGGGCGGTGGTGCTTCATGCCAGGCCCATGTTGGGGCAGCACGCAGGGCCAGGACTTCCAGTACGCGTAGACCTCGACGTCGCCTTGCCTCATGAGGCGCCCGGCGCGTCGGTCTGCGACGTCGTCGATCGCCTCGCACGCCTCGTTGATGATCCCTGGATACGCCTGGTCTAGGAAGATCCGCAGCTTGAACACACCGCGGGGATGTGCAGCGAGACAGCCATCCCCGAGATAGAGACCCAGCAGGTAGGCGTAGCGCTTGCCGAGCGCGTGGAAATCGTGGGGTCCGCCGCAGATCGCGCAATCACTCTCCGAACGGCCGCGCGGGAGCTTGCCATTCACCCAGTCCGCGACGGTCCGCCGATTCAACCCGGTCGCGCGTGCGATGTCCGTCGCATTGCGTCCCGCGGCAGCAAGTGCGAGGACTCGAGCGAGCGCTTCGGGCGGATGGGTCACGAACGTATGTTCGCAACGCCTCCGGACGACGGAAGAGTGCGGGCGAGAGGAGTCGAACCTCCACGCTCTTACGAGCACACGGTTCTGAGCCGTGCCTGTCTACCAGTTCCAGCACGCCCGCTGGGGTCGATCAATATAGCGGCGCAGAGTGCGGGGAGGCCGCCTCACCCCAGCCGGAAGCGCGCGACGTTGCGGGTGCCGGACGCTCGCTCGGCGTTGCCGTAGCGGTCGACGGCGCGCACGCGCGCGAGGTAGGAGCCGACGGGCAGCGTGCGGCGGACGCGCAGCGACCAGGCCGTGTCTCGGCGCGCGCGGATGCGTCCGTTCGCGGGGACGAAGGTCGGGCGGTTGCAGGCACGCGTCGCGCCGAAGCGCCCGCTCGCGTCGATGAAGCGGCAGCCGCCGCGGACGCGGCGACCGACAGCGACCTCGACGCGCGCGAGCCGTGCGAGCAGGCCGCGCGGCGCGCGGTCGCGCGACGTGCCGGCGACCAACAAGCGGCGGCGCTGGAGGCGCGACTTCGCGCGCACCAGGCGCGACACGGGCGCCAAGCGGTCACGGGCGGCAAGGCGCGGCCGCACCGCCCCGCAGCGCGCGTTGCCCGGCCGGCAGTAGTCCGTGAGGTTCGTCGCCAGCTGGTAGCCCGAGTACGTGACGCCGTGCGGCTCGAGGCCGAGCTCGTGGTCGTACTTCTCCGTCGGCTGCGGCAGCAGCCCACCGAGCACGCGCACGACGCCGCGTCCGAGCGGCAGCTCGCCGAACGTCACCGCCGTAGGCACCGTCGCGACCGCGGGCGAAGGCCCAGGCTCGACCCCCACGCCGACGACACGCCCGCCGGCCTTCTCGAACGCCGCCCGGCGCACGAACCACTGCGGCGCTGCGGCGAAGTCGCCGCCGGTGTCGTCCGTGATCTTGAAGCCGACGGGCACCGGCTCGTACATCTGGCGCTTGAGGCCGTCGTTGAAGCGCGCGCCCGGCTGGTCGATGCCGGCCGCAAGCGGATCCTTCGTCGTCGACGCGGCGTCGCCAGGATCACGGCCGTTCACGACCGACCGAGCGAACACGACCTGCCCGAGGTACTGCAGCTGCGAGCGCACGTCGTCAGCGCCGATGCCTGGGAAGAGCGACGGCAGCAACCGCAGCGCGCCATCCGTCAGCACGAGGTTGCCGCCAGCCGACACGAACCCCCGCAGCCGATCGGCGAAACCACGATTCGACGGCACGGTGTCCGACACCACCAGCGTGTCCAAAGCAGGCAACCGAACGCCCGGGTCGACCTCCTCGTACTGGTTCCCGCGCGGCGCAAACGTGTTCAGCAAGGGCCAGAAGTCCGACGACGCGACGTTGTACGCCCGCTGAGCCGGCGCGACCCCGCCACCGGTGTCGCCACTCCCGCTCGCGGGCTCGCTGGAGAACTCCACGCGCAGCCGCGCGGCGGGCACGCCCGGCGTGCTGACGACGACACGCCACTGCACCGCCTCACCACGCTTGAACGCCTGCGGGTAGTTCACCGTCGCGACCATCCCCGCCTGCAGGTACAGCGGCGACTGGTTGAAGTCCTGGGCGACGTCCACCCACGAGCCATCCGAGAGCACGCCTGGATGCTCGTCACAGCCACGGCACTGCACCTTCAGCGTCGCCGCGACAGCCGTCGGCGCGTTGCCCTGCACGTTGACGTTGGTGACCGTCACACGCATCCCACCGTTGAAGATCGACTCGGTCTGGCGCACCGGGAACTCCGCGACGATCGACGCGGGCGTTCCCGTGATCGTGCGCGAGATGTCCTCCTGCGGCCGCGTGCCCGCGGGGAACGCACGCCGCGCGCGCTCGGCCCCGACCACGCGCGGGTTGCCGACGAAGCCCTTGCGCCCACGCGCCGGGAACGCGACCGTCCGCCCACCCACCAGCTCCGCCAGGTGCGCATAGATCAGGCCCGCGTTGCCGTCGACGTGCAGCTGCTCGATCTGGTCGGAGAAGACGATGTCCGGCACGAGATGCGAGTAGGACATCTCGTTGTCCACGCCATCGGCGTTCAACCCGACCGTCGAGTCGAAGAAGTCGCCGATCGCGCCCGAGACCGTGTACTGGATCGTGTCGTACACCGTCCCGAACGTCTGCCCCGGCACGCGCAGGCAGGCGCTGCCGACACCCGGCAGCCCGGCGCAGCCCTCGGCCTGGTCGCCCGGCGCGATCAGCGGCGACCAGCGCAGCACGTCTGACTGGACCTTGTTGATCGTCTTCGCCGCCTGCAGCAGCCGCGCGTTCTTGGCGAAGTCGTGGCTGCCGTGCGGCAGCAGCGTGTAGGAGAACGAGTCGGCCGTCAGCTGGCCGTGCAGGTCGTCGCCTGCGGCGAACGGGCCACCGCGAACCGCGATCTCACGCAGCACGTTCGTCAGCGCGCGGCTCTCGGGCTCCGACGCTGACGAGTAACGCCGGTAGGAGTAGCCGATGTCCTCGAAGTCGCGGTTGAGGTCGACGCCGTTGCCGTTGTAGCGCTGGAAGTTCACGCCACCGAGCTCGAGCGACCCGCGCGCCCACCCGTCCGGGTTCGGGAAGACGAAGTAGATGATCGTCTTGCGCAGCACGTCGCCGAACGTCGGCGGCGCGACGCCGAGGTCCTTCGTGCGCAGGATCGGCAGGTCGAGGCGGTTCTTGCCGTCGATCGTCGTCGTCGCGGCGGTGACGAGGTCCTCCAGCGCGCGCACGCCGCCCTCAACTCCCGCCCGCTCGATGCCGTGGATCGACAGCGACAGCACGTAGCGCTGCTTGTCCGTGTCGGCGACGTTCTCGTCGGTGACACGCGCGATGTAGAGCTGGTGCTTGTCGCGCCCCAGCGTGGTCGTCGGCGTCCCGGCAGACACGTAGCTCGGGTCGGGCGTGAACTCCAAGGTGCGGCCGTTGTTGCCCGCGAACTTCCCGTTGGACAACGGCCAGACCTCGAGATAGCGCTGCCACACGGACTTCGAGTTCAGGTAGCGCATCCCCTGTTCGAACTCCCCGAAGCCCAGGAACGTCAGCGCCGGCACCCTGCCCTGAGCGTGCGGCGAGCACGGCCCGACGCCCGCCGTCGCGCAGACTCCGCCCTGCGGATCCGGGAAGACGCGCCCGAACGCCTCGTAGACCGGGTCGCTCGTCGCAACCGGGCCGGCGTGCGCGACGCCCGGGAACGCAAGCACGGCCAGCAACACGAGGAGTCGGCGCATAGCTGCAACAACGACGCGCACGCCGCGGACTTGCGAGGATCGCGGAATGGAGAGCCTCGCGGACAAGGTCGCGCTGATCACCGGTGGCGCCAGCGGCCTCGGGCACGCGACCGCGCTGAAGCTCGCAGAGGCAGGTGCGACCTGCGTGATCGCCGACGTCATGGACGACGAGGGCCGCGCGGTTGCCGAGCAGGTCGGCGGGCATTTCGTCCACACCGACGTCTCCGACTTCGACGCCAACGTCGCCGCGGTGCAGGCGACCGTCGAGCACGGCGGCCGGATCGACCTCGCCTACCTCAACGCCGGCGTCACCAGCGGCTGCGGCATCGGCGCGGACTTCGACCTGACGAAGTACCGCCGCGCGATGGCCATCAACCTCGACGGCGTCGTGTTCGGCGCCCACGCCGTCTCGGAGGCGATGCGCGCCGCCGGCACGCCGGGCGCGATCGTCGCGACCGCCTCGCTCGCGGGTCTGATGGGGATCCCGATGGACCCGATCTACAGCGTCAACAAGCACGGCGTCGTCGGCCTCACCCGCGCGATCGGCCCGCTGCTTTCCCAGGACGGGATCCGCTTCAACGCCGTCTGCCCCGGCTTTGCCGACACGGCGATCCTCGGCGGCAACCACGACGTCCTCAAGGAGCAGGGCTTCCCGATCATGACCGCCGAGGAGGTCGCCGAGGTCGTCCTCGA
The DNA here is from genome assembly GCA_963727365.1 of Paraconexibacteraceae bacterium. Classification (GTDB taxonomy): domain Bacteria; phylum Actinomycetota; class Thermoleophilia; order Solirubrobacterales; family Solirubrobacteraceae; genus Paraconexibacter. The sequence continues at coordinate 256,697 of CAVSFU010000007.1, forward strand.
AGTGATGCAGTCCGACGCTTCGGGCGAGTGCTGGTTCGTGCAGCAGAACAACCACGGCCCGTTCAAGTTCAGCGGCATCCCCGGACCGCGGTGAGCCACGTCGTCGTCAACGAGCTCGCCTACGCCCATCCCGGGCGGCGAGCTGCTGTTCTCCGACGTCAGCTTCAAGCTCAAGCCGGGACAGCATGCCGCGCTCGTCGGCACCAACGGCGTCGGCAAGACGACGCTGATGAAGATCCTCGGCGGCAGGCTCGATCCCGAGGACGGCGAGATCCAGACCGGTGGGCGCGTCGGGACGATGGCGCAGGACGTCGGTCAGGAGGCCGGCATGACCGTCCGCGAGCTGCTGCTGACGGTTGCCCCGCGCGCGCTGCAGACCGCCGGGCGCCGGATGCTCGAGGCCGAGGCACGGCTGGCGCAGGGCGACGACACCGCCGGCATCGCGCTCGGCGAGGCGATCGGTGACTGGTCGGCCGCGGGCGGCTACGAGCTGGAGGGCCAGTGGGATGCCTGCTGCCGGCGGATCGTCGGCGCGCCGCTGTCGGATGTCGGCGACCGCGCCAGCACCGACGTCTCGGGCGGCGAGCGCAAGCGCCTGATCCTCGACCTGCTGCTGACCGGCGACGCCGAGATCCTGCTGCTCGACGAGCCCGACAACTTCCTCGACGTCCCCGCCAAGCACGACCTCGAGCGCCGCCTGCGCTCCAGCCCGAAGACGATCCTGTTGATCTCCCACGACCGCGAGCTGCTCGCGGGTGCGGTCAACACGATCGTCACGCTCGAGGGCCACGGCGCCTGGGTGCACGGCGGCAGCTATACGACTTACCCCGAGGCGCGCGAGCACCGCCAGCAGCTGCTCGGCGACGCGCTGCAGCGCTGGAAGGACGAGGAGCGCCGCCTCTACCGCTACTTCAAGCTGCTGAAGGAGCGCGCGCGCTACTCGAGCGTCTGGACCCCGAAGGCGAACGCCGCCGAGTCGCGCTGGGAGCGCTTCGTCGACGCCGGCCCGCCGCCCGCGCCGGTGACCGACCAGCAGATCAAGGTCCGCCTCAGAGGCGGCGACAGCGCGCGTCGCGTGATCGACTTCCGCGCGCTCAGCGTCGACGGCCTGACCGAAGCGCTCACCGACGAGATCCACTTCGGCGAGCGCGTCGGCCTGATCGGCCCCAACGGCTCGGGCAAGACGCACCTGATGCGGCTGCTGGCCGGCGAAGCGGTCCCCCACCACGGCGAGCTCGTGCTCGGCCCGCGCGTCTCCCCCGGCCTCTTCACGCAGCTGCAGTCACGCGTCGAGCTGGCCGACGCGCCCGTGCTCGACGTCGTCCAGCGGCGCACGGGCAACCTCGAGCGCGCGATGGGCGCGCTTGCCCGGTACGGCCTGCAGGACGCCGCGCGGCGCAGCACGACCACGCTGTCGGGCGGCCAGCGCGCGCGGCTGGAGATCCTCTGCCTCGAGCTCGACGGCCACAACCTGCTGCTGCTCGACGAGCCGACCGACAACCTCGACATCGACTCCTCCGAGTCGCTCGAGCAGGCGCTCGACGGCTTCGAAGGCACCGTCGTCGCGGTCTCCCACGACCGCGCCTTCCTCAAGCAGCTCGACCGCTTCCTGCTGCTGGATCACGACGGGTCGATCACACCGCTCGGCGATGCCGAGCGCGCAATCGACGCGCTGCTGGCCGTACCCTCGGTCGGTGCCCGGCATCGCGCCCGCTGATCTCGAGACCTGCCTGAGGGTCCTGCGCCAGCTCGACGAGCTCCCCGTCGAGCATCCCGACGCCGTGCGCGTGCGCCAGGCGACCGCGCGGCTCTTCAAGACCGTCAAGGAACGCCGCCGCGCCGAGCGCCGCGCCGCCGACCGCGCCGTGCTCGCGGCCACCGCCACCGCAGCGCCGGGCCGGATCGACGACGAGACCGCCGGCATCGCGCTCGTCTCGAGTGCTCCCGGCGCACGCGCCGGCACGCTCAGCCGCGCGCGGCCCTGCTATGTCTGCAAGCAGCGCTACACCGAGGTCGACGCCTTCTACCACCAGCTCTGCCCCGACTGCGCGACGCTGCATCACGCCAAGCGCGACGCGCGCACCGATTTGAGCGGGCGCCGCGCGCTGCTCACCGGCGGCCGGGCGAAGATCGGCATGTACATCGCGCTGCGGCTGCTGCGCGACGGCGCGCACACGACGATCACGACGCGCTTCCCGCGCGACGCCGCGCGGCGCTTCGCGGCGATGGACGACAGCGGCGAGTGGCTGGACCGTCTGCGAATCGTCGGCATCGACCTGCGCGACCCGGCGCAGACCGTGGCGCTCGCGGAAGACGTGGCGGCGCAGGGTCCGCTCGACATCCTCATCAACAACGCGGCGCAGACCGTGCGCCGCAGCCCCGGCGCCTACGCGCTGCTGGCCGAGGCCGAGCGCGAGCCACTGCCCGCAGGCGCGCCGCAGATGCTGGCGCTGACGCGCGGCACGCCCGAGCACGACGCGCGCCTGGCGACGGCGCTGCAGGCGCGCCCGACCGATGTCGACGCCGGCGGCCTGGTCCCGGACATCACGCACATCAACAGCTGGACGCAGCGCGTCGAGGAGGTCGACGCGCTCGAGCTGCTCGAGGTGCAGCTGTGCAACGTCACCGCGCCGTTCGTCCTCATCAGCCGGTTGCGCTCGGCGCTTGCGAGTTCGCCCGCGCGACGCACCTACGTCGTCAACGTCTCGGCGATGGAAGGCGTCTTCGCGCGCGGCTACAAGGGGCCTGGCCATCCGCACACGAACATGGCCAAGGCCGCGCTGAACATGCTGACGCGCACGAGCGCCCAGGAGATGCTGGAGACCGACGGCATCCTGATGACCTCGGTCGACACCGGCTGGATCACCGACGAGCGCCCGCACCACACCAAGCAGCGCCTGGCCGACGCCGGCTTCCACGCGCCGCTGGACCTCGTCGACGGCGCCGCGCGCGTCTATGACCCCATCGTCCGCGGCGAGGCGGGCGAGGACCTCCACGGCTGCTTCCTCAAGGACTTCGCGCCGGCGCCTTGGTGAGGGCTGGTGGATTGGCATCGTGGGGCGCCGGTTTGGGCCTGCGGTTGGGAGCTTCGCGGGAACAGCCGCTTTGAGGGGAGGGCGTTGAGGGTTCGTGCGTCGGTGCAGGGTGCGGCTGCGGTCGCGCCTCGCGCCCACACGCCCCAGGGCGCAGCCGCTAACCGGCTGCCAGCCGGCGCCGCCCTCCGCGGACGCCGAACGTACGTCGTACCCCCGCTGGGAGGGGGTACGACGTACGTTCGGTGCTTGCGGCAGCCATTTGCGATAGTCAAGCGCCGGCTGGCACCCGGTTAACGCCGGACGACCGGACGTGCCCGGCGCGCGGCGCGATTACCGGACGAGCCCTGTCGGCCCTCGCTGCCAGCCCCCTCTCAATGCGCTGTTCCCCGCGAAGCGCCCAACCTTCGGCCCGAACGCAGGCCGCACGATGCCAATCCGCCGGCCTTCGCGACCGAACGTTCATCGTGCCGCGGCTATCGAGGGTGTGATGAACGTTCGGCTACGGCGTGTACGGGCGCGACGCGACGTTCGGGAACTTCTTGCCGTCGTAGGGCGCCTGCTCGTGGCACGCCGGGCCTGGCGGCACGCCCGTCCCCGCGGGGACCTCGCCGCCGCTGTTGTTGCAGTCGAACGACGGCAGCACGCCGGTCTGCGCACCCTTCGGCGAGGCGATGACGCCAAGCGGGTTGAAGTAGGCGTTGCCGCGGTTGCCGCTGAGGCGCGTCGGCCAGACGCCGACGGCCTCGGTGCCGAGCGGGCCGAACTGCCGCAGGTAGTGGCCGGGCGCGCCGGGCGAGCGCGAGGTCGCCTTCGCCGCGGTCGCGACGCCGAGGTTGGCGAACACGTCGGTGAGCGTGTTCTGATGCAGCGAGACCCAGTCGAGCACCGGGTTGAGCTGCCCGAGATAGGGACCGAGCTCGCCGAGCATCGGGCGCAACGCGTCGAGGATCTCGCGCGTCGCCGGCATCGAGCGCCGCGAGATCGTCACGAGCGGGTCGATCGAGCGGAACAGCCGCCGCAGGTTCGGTGACAGCGCGCGCACGTCGTCGAGCGCCGGCGCGAGGTCGTCGAACGCCGGGCCGAGGTCGCGCGCGAGCGGCTCGGCCTTGCGGCTGAAGGAGTCCAGGCGCCGGAACGTCGCCTTGGACTCGTCGAGGAACGTCGGGAAGATGCGGAACGTCTCGGCAAAGCTCTCGCGCTCACGCTGGATCGCGGTGAAGACGGAGTCCGAGTTGGACACGAGCGCGCGCAGCTGGCCCTCGTGGCGTGTCAGCGCGTCGAACACCACGCCGGTGTTCTTGACGACGCCGCCGAGCGCCGCCTGCTGCTCGTCGAGCACCTCGAGCAGGTCCGCGCCGTCGTCGACGAACTGCGGCAGCGTCGAGAGCGCCGCGTTGAGGTCGCCGCCGCGCCCCCTGATCGCAACCGCCTGGTCCTGCTGCCACGTGCGGAACGCCGCGCGCGTGTACGGATCGAGCGCGTTGAGGATCTCGTCGAGCTCCACGCTCGGACGCACCTGGCGCGCGTTGAGCTGGCCACCGTCGGCAACCGCCGCGGCACGCTCAGAGCCCGTCGTCATCTCGACGTAGGTCTCGCCCAGCAGCGTCTTCTGGCGCAGCGTCGCGCGGGCGTCAGAGCGCACCGGCGCGTACTTCGGCGAGATCTCGAGCGTCGCGAGCGTGCGGTTGCCGACCCCGTCGCGCGTCTTCTCGGCAACGCGCCCGATCTTCACGCCGGCGACGCGCACGTCGGCCTCGACGGCGAGCTGCGTGGCCTCGGGGAACGCGACCTCGACGCGATAGCCCTTTGGCTTCAGCGGCGTCGGGCCGCCGAACGTCGTCCAGAGGAAGAGCAGCAGCCCGAAGCAGCTCATCGCGAAGACGAGCATGATCGCGATCTTCGTCGGGCTGGGAGCGGTCTTGTCCATCAGCTACCGCCGCAGATCCGCGGGTCGGTGAGCAAGCCCGTGAGGCCGAAGATGAACTCCAGCTGCGGGCCGCCCTGGTTGACGAGCGCCTTGATCGTGTTGCAGGTGCCGCCGAGCGTGATCGCGCGCGCCGGTCCGTTCGCATCGGCGGTGTTGAAGAGCGTGGTCGACGTGTGCCCGAGCCACGACAGCCAGAAGAGGAAGCCCTCTTCGCGGCCCGGCTTGCCCGACGGCTCGCGGCCGTTGGGGTTGTAGGCGAGCATGTTGAAGACGTTGTTGAGGACCTTGAACGTGCGCGTCAGGTCCGGCTCGGCCTCGACGATGTTGTGCGCAGTCGGCGCCAGCTCGCGCAGCAGCGGGCGCATCTCACGCACGAACGGGCGGATGTCGCGCTTGACCTGCGGTGCGGCCTCACGCGCGAACGGCGTGATCGCGCGGTTCGCCTCGCGCAGCGCACCGGCGACCGGGATTAGCTTGCCCGCAGCCGGGCGCAGCACGCGCGCGAACTGCTCGACCTGCGTCAGCGCGTTGCGTGCTTCGCGCAGCGCGCCAGGCAGCTCGTGCACGGTGTCGCGGACGTTGCCACGCTCCTGCGCCAACGCCCGGAACGTGCCGTTGGCGCTGCGCACCAGGCGCGCGAGGTCGTCGTCGCGGCCCGCAAGCGACGTGTTGAGCTTCGCCAGCGAGTTGATCAGGCGCTTGAGCTCGCGTGAGCGCTGTTGCACCGTCCCGGAGACGAGCTTGATGTCGCGGTAGGTCGGCTCGAAGCGCTTGAAGACCTCCGCCAGCGTCTCGCCCTCCCCGTCCAGGCCGCGCGCGGCGCCCTGCAGCAGCACGCGCAGGTGGTCGCGCGTGTCGGCGTCCAGCGCGGACAGGACCTCGTCGGGGTTGACGTCGGGTTCGGTCGCGGCGATCGGGATCGTGTAGCCCTCGTCCGCCCGCGGCGCCCCCGGCGTGCCCGGGTCGAGCTCGACGAACATGTCCTTCAGCCCGGTCTTCGGCCGCAGCGTCGCCTCGGCGTCCTCGTGCACGAGGTCCTCGAACTTGCGGTCGAGCTGCATCGTGATGACCGCGTGCCCGTCGACGAGCTCGGTCTTGGCGATGTCGCCAACGCGCACGCCCGCGACGCGCACCGTCTGCCCCTGGCCGGGGATCACGGCCTGCGCGGTCGAGAACTCCGCCTTCAGCGTCACCGGCTTGTCGTCCAGCAGCGGGAAGCGCATGCGCTGGTGGTCGAGGATGTAGAGCCCGACGGCGATCGCGATCGCGCCGAGCCCGAGGATCGCGACGAAGTCCCAGCGGTGGATGCGGATCGCGCGCCTCATCGCTTGGCCCTCAGCGCCTGTGAGCGGATCGTCCGCAGGTCGGCCTTCTCCACCGGCTCGGAGACGACCTTCAGCAGCTTGTTCAGACCCTCGAGCTTGACCTGGCGGCGCAGCCACGTCAGCGCGCGCGACTGGGCGCGCGAGTAGCGCTGCTCGTAGCGCTCGCCGCTGCGGCTGATGCGGTGACCCTGCGGCGCGGCCGCGGGCTTGCTCTGGACGTCGGGCGCGTCCTGCGTCTCACACGGCACGTCGGCGCGGTACGGCGGCTGCGCGGACTTCGGCGGGTTGACGCCCAGCAGCGGCCGGCTCGTCATGAAGAAGCGGTCGTCGCCGAACTGGTAGACGAGGTTCAGGCCGCCGCGCACGGTCGTCTTGACGTACTGGCCGTTGGCGTCGAAGCCGCGGCTCTCGCCGGCGATGCCCGGCAGCCACTTGACGCCCTCCTCGTAGACCTTGCCCGTCGTCGGGAACGCCGGGTCGTCGATCTTCGCCTCGGCCGTCGGGATCACGGAGTTCAGCTGGCAGGACGCCAGGCGCCGCGCCTGCGTCTGCAGCGCAACGCCGCCGCGGGCCATCTCGACGAGGTCGGGCACGACGCGGCGCAGCTCGCGCGACATGCCGCCGAGCTCGGCCTTCGACAGCAGCCCGCGCAGCTCGCGCAGCAGCGGCAGCTGGGCGTCGAGCGCGGGACCGCTGGAGCGGACCGCGGGACGCAGTGCGGCGACCAGGCGGCGCGCCTGCGGGAACGCGTCGTTCAGCGCGCCGAACGCGGCGTAGCCGCGGCGCAGCGTCTGCGGCAGGATCGCGACGGCGGTCTGCAGCCGGTCCTGCTCGGACGCGAACGCGTCGGCGGTGATCGCGAAGTTGGTGACGAGGTCCTTCAGCGCGACCGGGTCGCGGTCCAGCGCCGCGGCGACCACGCCGGCGCTGTCGACGTACTCGGACAGGTCGTGCGTGCGCTGGCCACGCAACGCGTCGTTGACGATCGCGCCGTCGCGGTAGGCGCCCTCCCAGTGCTCCGTCGAGCGGTTGATCGCCTTGGCTCCGCCCTTGAGCGCCTTGCCGTACTCGTCGAGCACCGTCTGCAGGTCTTCGCGCGTGCCCTTCTGCAGCGCGCCGAGCACCTGGCCGAAGCCGACGGGCGAGGACGTCTGCGTCACGGGCAGCGTCTGGCCGTCCTTCAGCTCCTTCGCGCCGGGGGTGCCCGGGCGCAGGTCGACGAACATGTTGCCCTCGAGGAAGATCCGCGGCTTGAGGTGCAGGCGCGCGTCGGAGTGCAGCGGCAGCCCGCTGTCGTTGATCTCCATCCGAACCGTCGCGCCGCGGTCGCCGCTGGGCGGCTGCTGCACGTCGGTGACCTTGCCGACGACGACGCCGGCGACGCGGACGGGCGCGCCCGGCTTCAGCGTGACGACGTCGTCGAACGCCGCGTTCAGCACGAAGTGAGATGCGAACGGGTTGGCCTTCGTGAAGCCGAAGTAGATGCCGACCGCCATCAGGGCGAGCACGATCGCGCCGGCCTTGAAGTTGCGCCGCTTCATCACCGCTTCGGGGACGACGCGGTTCACGGATCCAGCTCCTGTGGAACGCGCGGGCCGTACTCCGGGGCGCGTGTGAAGGTCTGGCCCGGCGGCACGCGCGAGAGCCCGCTGAACGTCGGGCCCTGGTTGCCCGGCGTGTGCGGGTCGACGACGATGTTGCGGTTCTTCGGGTGGAACGTCGCCGCGCGCTGCATGTAGCCGCGCTGGCCGGACTCGCAGTCGGCGTTGCCCTGGTCGTCGACGGCCGCCGAGTAGTTGTTGACGTGGAGGTTCATCGGCGCGCCCGTCAGCACGGCCTCGCCGTTGGCCGGCGTGCGCGCGCCGAGCGTGCCGAGGCTCGAGTCCAGCGGGTTGGCGGTGCGCGAGGCCTGGTTCAGCAGCGAGCGCTGCGACGTGCCCGTCGGCGTCGGGCTCGGTGACGTGCTCGCCGGCGTGCGTCCAGGCGTAGTTGAAGTAGTTGCAGACCGTGATGTACGGGCCGACGAAGCGCAGCAGCGGGTTGAGGATGCGCGTCGTGTCCTGCAGCCCGCGCAGCGCGACGGTCGTCTGCGGGTCGCGCACGAGCTTGCCCAGCGAGTCCAGCGTCTTGCCCAGCTCCTCGTTCAGCGTCACGGCGCGGCGCTGCACGCGTGCGCCGGTCTCGAGCGCCGGGGTGATCACCGGCAGCGTCGCGGGGACGCGGTCGGCGACGCGGCGCAGCGCACGCGAGGCACGCGCGAAGTGCGTGAGGAACGGCCGCTGCGCGCGCAGCGAACGCGTGCCGACCTCAAGCGTCGGCGCGGACTTCTGGATCGTCTGGGCGAGCGCCTCGGGATCGCGCGACCAGGCCTCGAACGCATCCGCGCCCGCGGTGAAGGAGTGCGCGTAGCGCCCGGCGACCGGGCGGATGATGCGCACGGCGTCGCCGAGCTCCTTGAAGAAGCGCTCGAGGTTGACCTCGGGCTCGGCGAGCGTGCGCATCACGCCACGCAGGTGCGTGACGAAGCGCGGCAGGCCGGCGATCGCGTTGTTCAGCGACGCGCCGCGTGTGGCGAACGTGTTGCCGAGCTCCTGCAGGTTGGTCTGCGAGGAGCGCCGCGTCTTCGCGTCGAAGATCCCGTAGAGCTGGTCCAGCTCGACCGGGTAGGTCGCCTGGTCGGGCGGCAGCGCGCCACCGTCGGGGATCGTGCGGTTCGAGCGCCCGCGCGTCAGCTCGACGTACTTCAGGCCGAGCACCGAGCGCGGCCGCAGGTCGATCGTCGAGTCGACCGGGATCGACCCGGCCTTCTTGTCGAGCTTCAGCACGAGATCTGCGCCGACGTCGCCGTTGGCCAGGCGCAGCGGCTTCATGTCGTCGACGATGCCGATGCGGTAGCCGCCCTCGCGCACGTCGTTGCCGGGCAGCAGGTTCGCGCCGTTTGAGATGTGCACGTGCACCGTGCGCGTCGGCACGAACGGCAGGCCGGAGTTGGCGTTGTAGGCGAGGAAGACCGCGACGGTGACGACGAGCACGGTGATCGCGCCGACGAGCACCGGGTTGGCCATGATCGAGGTGCCGGGCCGGCGGGTCATGCGCCGCCTCCGCCGAGGAGGTAGTCGAGCAGGCCGGTGAGGTCTTGCTGCGGCTTGGGATCGCCGCCGATGATCGGCTTCAAGGCATCGAGGACGTCGTCGATCGCCTTCTTGATCGGGTTGCCCGGCGTCTGCGGCGCGGGCGTGGTCGTCGCGGGCGGCTGCAGCGTCGGCTGCGGCGCGATCTTCGACGGCGCGCCGCGGCGGTTCTTGGCGCGCGCCTTGGCGGGCGTCTCGGTCTTCGACGGGTCGGGCTGGTTGATGCCCGGGCGGTTCGGGCCGAGGATCGCGGCGCACTTGTCGTGCGAGGCCTGTTTGGCGTCCTCGGCGTCGGCGTAGAACGCGCACGGCAGCGTCAGCAGCGCGTTGATCTTCAGCAGGTGGCCTTCGGAGTCGTAGACGTTGGTTGCCTGCGTCTGGCCCCAGACGTAGCGCAGGATCGCCTCGAAGCCGGTGTAGCCGCTGCCGCCGCGCGGGCTGCGCGGATCCTTCTCGACCGCGCGCTTGGGATCGTCGAGCGACTCGAGCGTGATCGCGGCGTTGGTCGAGATCTCCGGCAGCGGCTTGGCGACGCGGCCGAGGCGGCGCACCTGCGGGCGCGCGGCTTTCACGGCGGGCCGGCCGCGGCGGGCGGCAGCGGCGAGCGCGCGGGTCGACGGGCGTGACGCCGTCGAGAAGTCGCCGAGCGCGCCGAGGAACTGCTGCAGGCGCTCGCTGTTGGCGGCAAGCGTGCGCAGCGCCGGTGCCTGGTCGGATGCCGCGCTGCCAAGCGCGCGCATCGTCGGCTGCAGCTCGCGCAGGAAGCCAGGCAGTTGCTGGAACTGCGCGCGCAGCTCGCGCGCATTCGCGGCGTTGACGTCGGCGGTATCGGCGGCTTCGCTGACGAAGCGCCCGACGTCCTCCCGCGCGTCGGACAGCGCCTTGAGCACGGTGTCGGCGTTGTCGTTGAGGTCGCGGATCGTGCGTCGCTGCACCGCGAGCTTGCGCAGCACCTTGTTGGTCTCGCGCAGCGCCGGCACCGCGCGGCGGATCGTCGCGTTGAGGTCCTCCCCGCGCGCAGCGAGGCCGACGCCCAGCTCCGACAGCAGGATCGAGAGGCGCTCGCGGTAGGGGCGCTTCATGATCGAGTTGACGAGGTCGACGGGCACCGTCGAGGCGGTGCGCGTGACCGGCAGCTTGCTGCCGCGCGGCAGCGCGCGGCCCTTGCCGCCGAGCTGGCAGTCGATGAAGTACTCGCCGATCAGCGACTGCGGGCGCGTCTCGCAGAACCCGTCGGAGTGCAGCGTCTCGAAGCCGGGCTTGTTGATGTCGATGCCGATGAGCGCGCGCATCCCGCGCTCCTCGATGTCCATCTCGGTGATCTTGCCCGCGCGCACGCCGGCGACCTTGACGTCGGCGCCCTCGATCAGGCCAAAGGCGTTGTCGAGCTCGACCCAGTAGTCCGTGCCGCCCTGCTTGTCGTCGCCGGCGCCCACGGCAAGCGCCGCCACCACCAGCAGGCCGATCACTCCGAGGATGCCGAAGGCGCGCCTGATCATGGGCCCGGTGGGATCTGCGTGGGGTCGCAGTTCAAGCCTGCGCTGGAGATCGGGTTGGACCCGTCCTTGGCCGGGCGCTCGGCCGAGCCGGGGCAGCGGTTGCGCTGGTCGCGCGTGGCGACCGCGTCGAAGATCGGGTTGCGCAGCTCCGGCGGAATCGGCTGCAGCAGGCCGTTGACGAGGGCAAACGCGTTGACCGACAGCACGTTGCGCGAGGCCGAGCCGTTGGCGTCGTAGGCGCCGGAGTGGCTGAAGTCGTCCAGCCAGCCGGTGAAGTCGACCGAGTAGGGCCGGAAGAACGCCCAGTGCGGGCGCCCGCCCGCGAACGCCTTCGTCGAGGTCGGCAGCGAGCCGGGGCGCTTGGCGCCGTTGTCCTGCACCGGGCCGACGGCGACCTCGCGCAGCGGCAGCGTCGCCTTGCCGAGCTCGATCAGGTCGTTGTCCTTGCCCGGACGCTGGATCGCGTCGGCGAGGTCGGCGACCACGGGGCGTGCGTCGCGCGCCAGCGGGCGCAGCTGCGCCAGCGCCGCGCGCAGCTTCGGCGTCACCGGCAGCGACTCCTCGACGAGCGGCTCGGCGTCGTCGAGGAAGGCACGCAGGTTCACGAAGGTCGTGTTGCCGCGGCGCATGAACGACGGCAGCTGGGCAATCGCGTCAGACAGCGAGCGCTCCTCGGCGGCGATCGCGCCGGTCGCGGTCGCCCAGCGATCGACCAGCGCGGAGATGTCGTTGTCGCGCTCGGCGAGGTCGGTCATCAGCCGCGACGACTCGACGACGAAGCGCTCCAGCAGCGGCGTGTCGCGGTTGACCTCGGCAAACAGCAGCTGCGCGGCGCGCAGCGACGGATCCAGGTAGCGCCAGCCGGCGTTGTAGCGCTTGCCGGCGCCGTCATAGGACGCGCCGAAGCCGCGGATGACGTTGCGCAGGCCTTTGCGGGCGCGCTCGTCGAAGAGCGAGAAGAGCTCGTCGATGTCCACTGCCGAGTTCGTGTTCGTGCTCGGGAGCACGCCGCCGTCGGGGATCGTGTCCTCGCGTGCGCCGGGGCGCGCGGATGGGATGCGCAGGTCCACGTAACGCCCCGCGACGCTCGACAGCGACGAGAGGCGCAGCGTCGCCTGCGAGCCCGCGCGCAGCGGCGCGACGGTGTCGTCGAGCTTGAGCTCGACCTCAGCTTCGCCGTTGCGCGTCAACTCGATCGACTCGATCGTGCCGACGACGCGGCCGCCGCTTTTGACCTCGTTGCCCTTGACCATGCCCGACGCGGTCGAGAAGCGCGCCTTGACGCGGTAGTCGCTGCCGCCCATCACGAGGACGAGCAGGAGCCCGACCACGGCCAGCACGAGCGCGGCCCCGATGGCCATACGTCCCGCTGCACTCAGGCCGTTACCACCGTCGGTCGCTGCTTCTCCCGCGGACATAACCCCGTCGCGACCCTACAGGGTTAGACGGGCGTACCGGTCCGGTTAGTCAGCCAGGACAAGACGGGCGAGGACTGGGCGCACGAGCTTCCACTGGTCGCCGGGATTGCGGCGCCGCGGCAGGAAGGCATCGGTCAGCGCGAGGCCGCGGATCGTCGCGAGCACCGTCGTGACGCGCGCGGTGAGGTCCTCGCGCTCGAACGCGACACTCAGCTCGGCGACGGCCTTGGCGATCTCGCGCGCGAGCATGCGCTCCAGCGGGACGAGCCGCTCGTACAGCTCTGGGTCGTCGTCGGCGGCGATCCACAGCTTCACTGCGACGGCGAAGAGGTCGCTCGAGAAGTCGTTCCAGACCATGTCCAGCAGCGCGGCGACGCGATCGGGCGCTGCGGCCGGCAGCTGGTCGACGGCGGCGCGCATCGCGTCGATGCGCTGCTCGGTGAGCCGTTCGAGCGCGGCGCCGACCAGGTCGACGCGGCGGGGGAAGTGGTGCGTCATCGCGCCTTGGGAGACGCCGGCGCGGGTAGCGACCGCACGCAGCGTGGTCGCGGCGTAGCCGTCCTCGCGCAGGCACTCGATCGTCGCCTGCAGCAGGCGGTCGCGCATCTCGGCGCGGCGCTGCTCCTGCGTGCGGCGAACGGTCGGCGTGGCCATCGCTCCGCATCCTAACAACAAACCGAGCGCTCGATCTGTATCTTGCCGTGCATGAGCAACCGCACGTTCGTCGTCGGTGTGGGCATGACGAAGTTCGACAAGCCCGGCACCAAGGACGGCGACTACCCCGACTGGGCTCAGGAAGCCGGCAGCACGGCTCTTGAGGACGCCGGTATCGGCTACGACGCGATCGAGCAGGCCTACGTCGGCTACTGCTACGGCGACTCGACGGCCGGCCAGCGCGCCGTCTACGGCCTCGGCCTCACCGGCATCCCGGTGATCAACGTCAACAACAACTGCTCGACCGGCTCGACCGCGCTGTACCTCGCGCGCCAGGCCGTGAAGGGCGGCCTCGCCGACTGCGCGCTGGCGCTGGGCTTCGAGAAGATGGAGAAGGGCTCGCTCGGCGCGAAGTTCATGGATCGCACCAACCCCATGGACAAGCATCTGATGGCGCTCGTGGAGCTGCGCGAGTGGGAGAACGCGCCGCCGGCGCCGCAGATGTTCGGCGCGGCCGGCCGCGAGCACATGGAGAAGTACGGCTCCACGCCCGAGCACTTCGCGTGGATCGGCTGGAAGAACCACCACCACTCCGTCAACAACCCCTACGCGCAGTTTCAGACCGACTACTCGCTGCAGGAGATCAAGGACGCGCCCGAGATCTATGCGCCGCTGACGAAGCTGCAGTGCTCGCCGACGTCTGACGGCTCGGCGGCCGCGGTGATCGCATCGGAGCGCTTCGTCGAGGAGCACGACCTCTGGGACCGCGCGGTCGAGATCGCCGGCCAGGCGATGGTGACCGACCTCAGCTCGACGTTTGACGCGAAGTCCTCGATCCGCGTCGTCGGCTACGACATGTCGAAGACCGCGCGCGAGCAGGCGATGGAGGAGGCGCAGGTCTCCCCCGACCAGGTGGACGTCTGTGAGCTGCACGACTGCTTCAGCGCCAACGAGCTGCTGACCTACGAGGCGCTCGGCTTCGCCGCCGAGGGCGAGGGCCACAAGCTCGTCGACGCCGAGGCGACCACCTACGGCGGCGACGGCCCCGTCGTCAACCCCTCGGGCGGCCTGATCTCCAAGGGCCACCCGCTCGGCGCGACCGGGCTGGCGCAGTGCTCGGAGCTGACGTGGCAGCTGCGCGGCAGCGCCGACAAGCGCCAGGTCGAGGGCGCGAAGGTCGGGCTGCAGCACAACATCGGTTTGGGCGGCGCGGCCGTGGTCTCCGTCTACAAGCCGGCGGCTGCCTGATGGCGACGATGGTTGCCCCGCCCGCGGCAAAGCGCGCGCTGTTCACCCCCGAGCAGGAGGACCTGCGCGAGAGCTTCGCGAAGTTCTGTCAGGCCGAGGTCGTCCCGCACTACGCCGAGTGGGAGCAGGCGCAGCTCGTGCCGCGTGAGCTCTTCACGAAGTGCGCGGACCACGGCTTCCTCGCGATCGAGATCCCCGAGGAGTACGGCGGCAACGGCGTCGAGGACTGGCGCTTCAACGTCGTGCTCAACGAGGAGTCGGTGCGCTCGGGCTGCGGTGATGCACTCGCCGGGCCGCTGCTGCATTCCGACGTCGTGCTGCCCTACATCATGAACTCGGCCGACGAGGAGCAGAAGGCGCGCTGGCTGCCGACGATCGCGTCGGGCGAGCAGGTGCTGGCGATCGCGATGACCGAGCCTGGTACCGGATCGGACCTCGCGGGCATCAAGACCAGCGCCAAGCGCGACGGCGACCACTACGTCATCAACGGCGCGAAGACGTTCATCACGAACGGCATCAACGCCGACCTCGTGATCGTCGCGGCGCGCACGTCGGAGGACAAGCACGGTGGCCTGTCGATGTTCGTCGTCGAGCGCGGGATGGACGGCTTCGAGCGCGGCAAGCAGATCGAGAAGCTCGGCCAGCACGCGTCCGACACGGCCGAGCTGTTCTTCAACGACTGCCGCGTGCCCGCCGAGAACCTGCTCGGTGCGGAGGGCTCGGGCTTCTTCCAGCTCGTGCAGCGGCTCGTGCCGGAGCGCCTGACGCTCGCGGTGTCGTCGATGGTCGGCTGCGAGGTCGCGCTGGCGATCACGCTGGACTACGTCAAGGAGCGCAAGGCGTTCGGGCGGCCGATCGGGACGTTCCAGCACTCGCGCTTCCTGCTGGCGGAGCTGCAGACGAAGGTCGAGATCAGCCGCTGCTTCGTCGACCGCTGCATCGAGCGCTACGTCGCCGGTGGCTGCACGCCGCAGGAGGCGGCGATGGCCAAGTACTGGACGACGGACCTCTTGTGCGAGATCACCGACGCCGGCGTGCAGCTGCACGGTGGCTACGGCTACACGACGGAGTACCCCATCGGCAAGGCGTGGGTCGATGCCCGGATCGGGCGGATCTACGCGGGAACCAACGAGATCATGAAAGAGCTCATCGGCAAGACGATGGGCCTGTAAGGAGAGACATGCCTTCAGTGACCAAGACCGTCGACCTGCCCGGAACGCCCGAGGAGGCGTTCGCGCTGGCGACCGACACCTCGCGCTTCGGCGAGTGGCTGACGATCCACGACAGCTGGCCGCAGGGTGAGCCGGGCGCGCCCGAGCAGGGTCAGACGTTCACCCAGAAGATCAAGATCATGGGCATGCCCGCCGACGTCAACTGGACCGTCGAGGAGCTGGCGGACACGCGCCTGAAGATGACCGGCGCGGGGCCGATGGGCGCGCAGCTGGCGACGACGATCTCCACGGCCGCCGGCGGCGACGGCGCGACGGTCTCCTACGAGGCGGAGTTCTCCGGCGGCGGGATCCAGGGCCCGATGGGCGACATGGTCACCCAGCAGGCCGGCAGCGAGCTCGAGAAGTCGCTGGCCAAGCTGAAGGAGATCGCGTGAGCACCGAAGCAACGCAGGCGTGGAACCTCGAGAAGATCGGGGAGCTCGGCGAGCCGAAGGAGTTCGTCGTCGAGAAGGAGCGCACGATCGCCTACGCGGAGGCGACCAACGACGAGCATCCCAAGCACCTCTCGGGTGAGCTCGCGCCGCCGGTCTTCGCGTTCGTGGCAGCGTTCGAGATGCTCGTGCCTTCGGTCGTCGGCGTCGTGCCGGGCGAGCTGCTGATGCGCGTGGTCCACGGCGAGCACGACTTCCGCTACCACCAGCCAGTGGTGCCGGGCATGACGCTGGTCTCGCGCGGCGGTGTCGTCGGCGTCCACGGCCGCTCCAGCGGCGTCGCAGTCGTGATCAAGGCGACGTCGGAGACTCCCGACGGAGATCCCGTGGTCGACCAGTACATGACCGCGTTCTTCCGCGGTGCCGAGCTGGAGGGCTCGCACGGCGAGGCGGCGCCCGGTCACGGCTTCCCCGAGGCGCTGCGCGGGACGCAGCCGCTGGTGTCGGTGACCCACGGCTACGACCCCGACCAGACGCAGCGCTACTCGCAGGCGTCGGGCGATCCGATGCCGATCCACCTCGACGACGACTTCGCCAAGTCAGTCGGGCTGCCGGGGATCATCGCCCACGGCATGTGCACGCTGGCGTTCGCGTCGCGCGCGGTGATCCAGGCGGCGTGCCCGGACGACCCCTCGCAGCTGTCGCGGCTGGCGGGACGCTTCGGCGCGATCGTGCAGCCGAGCGAGAAGGTGACGACGAACGTCTACGAGGGCTTTGCCTTCGAGACCGTCTCTGACAACGGCAACACGGCCATCAAAGATGGCCTCGCGGAGGTTCGTTAGATGGGTTCTTTGGACGGCCGCGTCGCGGTCATCACCGGCGCAGGCAACGGCATCGGCCGCGAGCACGCGCTGCTGTTCGCGCGCGAGGGCGCGCGCGTCGTGGTCAACGACCTCGGCGGCGGCAAGCACGGCGAGGCTGGCGGGGACACCTCGGCAGCCGAGCAGGTCGTGGAGGAGATCCGCGCGCTCGGCGGCGAGGCGCTCGCCAACCACGACGACGTCGCCGACTTCGAGGGCGCGGGCAACCTCATCTCGCGAGGCGATCGCCGGCTTCGGCCAGCTCGACGTGCTCGTCAACAACGCCGGCATCCTGCGCGACAACTTCCTGCACAAGATGACCGAGGACGAATGGGATCTCGTGGTGCGCGTGCACCTCAAGGGTCACTTCTCCCCCACGCGCCACGCGATCGACCACTGGCGCGAGCGCGCAAAGGCCGGGCAGGAGGTGCGCGCGTCGATCGTCAACACGGCGTCCGCATCGGGCACGTTCATGCCCAACCCGGGCCAGGCCAACTACGGCGCGGCGAAGGCCGCGATCGCGGCGCTGACGCTGGTCGAGGCGGCGGAGCTGCCGCGGATCGGCGTGCGCTCCAACGCGATCGCTCCCGTCGCGCGCACGCGCCTGACGGTCGACGTCCCCGGCTTCGTCGGCGAGATGATGAAGGAGCCCGAGGACCCGAACGCGTTCGACACCTTCAACCCGAAGCACGTGTCGCCGCTGGTCGCCTACCTGGCGACGGAGAGCTGCACGATCAACGGCAAGCTCTTCTCGGTGCAGGGCGGCCAGATCAACGAGTGCGCGGGCTGGACGGTCGGCGAGGGCCACACCACCGACGGCGACTGGTCGGTCGAGCTGCTCGCCGAGAAGCTCGGCGGAGCCGTCACGGCGTAGCAAGCGGCACGAGTGTCGGCTTTTCCTCCATATACGAGGATTGGCCGTCACTCGTCGCGAGGCGCGCCGGGTGCGAGGCGCCGCCGATCTCCGCGGCGGCACGAGTGACAGCTACTCGTTCTATAGCGACGTGTAGCTGTCACTCGTCGCGTTAGGGTCGGCCGGTGGATCTCTTCGCCGGCCTGATCGCCACGCGTGATGCGCTCGCCGCCGGCGAGGTGACGTCCGCCGAGCTCGTCGAGCGGGCGCTGGCGCAGATCGGCGAGACGCAGCCGACGATCAACGCGTTTCGCTGCACGCGCGCCGAAGCCGCGCGGGCGAGAGGCTGCCGAGGCAGACCGGCGGCTTGCGGCAGGTGAGAGCGCGCCACTGCTCGGCGTCCCGGTCGCCGTGAAGGACGACGTCGACCTGGCCGGTGAGTCGACGCCGTTCGGCTGTCGCGGCGACTTCCCGGTGAAGGACGCCGACTCGTGGACCGCGGCGCGGCTGAAGGAGGCCGGCGCGGTGATCGTCGGCAAGACGAACTCATCGGAGTTCGGGCAATACCCGTTCACCACCAGCGCGGCTTTCGGGATCACGCGCAACCCGTGGAACCTCGAGCGCACGCCCGGCGGCTCGTCGGGCGGCAGCTCGGCTGCCGTCGCGGCGGGCATCGTGCCCGCGGCGGTCGGCTCGGACGGCGCGGGCTCGGTGCGGATCCCCGCGGCGTGGACGCACCTCGTCGGCATCAAGCCCCAGCGCGGGCGCATCAGCCTCTGGCCCGAACCCGACGCGTTCAACGGCCTGCCGTGCAACGGCCCGCTCGCCAGGACCGTCAAGGACGCCGCGTACCTGCTCGACGTGCTGACCGGCAACCACCCCGACGACCCCTACCAGCCGCCGGCGCCAACCGAGCCATACACCGAGGCGGCAGACCGCGAGCCTCCGCCCCTGCGCATCGCGCTCTCCTTCAGGGCGCCGTTCAGCGGCACCTCGTGGCGGCTGCACCCCGAGATCAAGGCCGCGGTGCGCCGGATCGGAGAGGTCGCCGCCGGCCTCAGCCACGAGGTCTTCGACGGGGAACCGCGCTACGGGCTCGTCGGCCCGCTGTTCATGCCGCGCTCGATGACCGGCGTGCTGCGGTGGTCGCAGCGGGTTCCGGATCCGTCCTTGCTGGATCCACGCACGCGCCACAACGCGACCGTCGGCCGCGTGCTGGCGCCGGCGCTGCCGCTGGCGACACGGCTCGAAGGCTCGCTGCAGCGGCGCATCGGCAGCATCTTCAAGCACGCCGACGTCGTCATCGCCCCCACCACCGCACAGCCACCGCCGGCCGCGGACGCGATCGACGACCTCAGCGGCTGGGCGACCGACAAGGCACTCGTCGCCAACTGCCCGTTCACCTACGCCTGGAACGTCCTCGGCTGGCCCGGCGTCAACATCCCCGCCGGCTTCACGCAGGACGGCCTGCCGATCGGCGTGCAGCTGCTCGGCCCGGCCAACTCCGAGCCGCTGCTGATCAGCCTCGCCGCGCAACTCGAGGCGCAGGAGCGCTGGTACGAGCAGCGCCCGCCGGGCTAGACCGCGCCCGCCCGCGCCACGAGACCCTGAATCGGACCCGGCGCAAACCGCATCACCCGGAAGGCAAGCGTCGACTCGATCCCCACGGGAACGATGCCCTGGTTCTTTGCCGCGGCGTTGACGATCGCCTTGGCGACGAGGTCGGGCGAATGCCCCATGCGCAGCGCACTGATCGCCTGCGAGCGCCGCCGCTCGGCACGCCCGACCATCCGCGTGTTCTTCGCGATCGGCGTGTCGATCACGCCCGGGCAGACGACGCTCACGCCGACCTTGCGCGACGCCCAGTCGGCACGCAGGCACTGCGACAGCATCACCACCGCCGACTTCGACGCGCAGTACGCCGCCAGCCCACCGTGCGGCGTGTAGGCCGCCATCGAGGCGACGTTGACGACGTGCCCGCTCCGGCGCTCGAGCATCGCCGGCACGAACGCTCGGAGCCCGTGCACGACGCCGTCGACGTTGATCGAGCGCAGCCATTCCCAGTCCGCCAGCGACGCCTCGAGGAACGGCCCGGCGACGCCGACGCCCGCGTTGTTGACGAGCACGTCGACCTCCCCCACCTCCTCGGCCAGCGCCAGCATCGCCGCGGCGTCAGCGACATCGCAGACGTGCGCGCTCGCCGCATGCCCGACGGTCCCGCAGGTCGCGGCGGTCGCAGTCGCGGCGTCGCCGTCGATGTCGACGGCCACCACGTGCGCACCCTGCTTGGCGTAGCGCAGCGCCGTTGCTGCGCCGATCCCGCTGCCCGCGCCGGTGATCAGCACGCGCGCGTCGCGCGCCGCGACGCTCATGCGGCCACCTCGTGTGCAAGCCGCCGCGGCGTGGCGATCATCTTGATCCCGCGCCGCGGCCGCAGCGTCAACGTCGCCTCGGCAACGACGCGATGCGCGGGATCCAGGGCGTAGGTGTAGCGCTGACTCATCATCGCGAGGATCAGCGCGCCTTCCATCAGCGCAAAGCTCGTGCCGATGCAGACGCGCCGCCCGCCGCCGAACGGCAGGTACGCGCTGCGGTGCCGGCCCTTCGCGTTCTCAAAGCGCGCGGGGTCATAGCGCTCGGGCTCGGGCCAGAAGCGCGCGTCGTGGTGAATCGCGTGGATCGGGATGAAGACCGTCGCGCCCTTCGGGATCTTGTGCCCGTCGATGACGTCGTCGCGCACCGCCCGCCGCGGGATCACCCACGCCGGCGGGTACATCCGCATCCCTTCCTCGAAGCACGCCGTCGTCCAGCGCAGCTGCGGCAGATCCGCAAGCGTCGGCCGGCGCCCGCCGAGCACGCTGTCGACCTCGGCGAGCATGCGCTCGCGCGCGTCGTCGTTCTGCGCCAGCAGGTACCACGTCCACGCCAGCGCGTTGGCCGTCGTCTCGTGGCCGGCGAGCATGAAGGTCGTCGCCTCGTCGCGCACACGCTTGGGCGTCAGCTCAGGCTGCTCGAGCAGCAGGCCGAGAAGGTCGGGACTGTCCGACGGATGGGCCTTGCGGTCCTCGATCATGTCCCAGACCGAGCGGTCGACGGTCTTCATCACCCACTGCAGGCGGCGATGCTGTGGCAGCACCTGCGGCACGTGGTGGATGAACCCGGCCGAGAGGCGGATCGCCCACACCGGCGGCGCCAACAGCATCAGCAACCGCGCGGCGACCTCGGCGCCGTGCAACCCGCTGGTGACCGCCGGCTTGAGCTCGACCGCCAGCTCGCCGAGGCGCTTGCCGAACAACGCCGAGCCGACGACGTCCAGCGTCAGCTCGGTCATCGCCCCGCTCATCTCGATCGGCCCCGCCTGCTGACCGCCCATGAACTCCTCGATCGGGTCGATCATCAGGTCGAGCAGACCGTTGACATGACGCTTGGCGAGGACCGGGTTCAGCAGCATCCGGTGCTTGCGCCAGGACTCGTCCTCGTCGGTGAAGATGCTCAGCCCGACGACGCTGCGCAGGAGCTCGTACTCCACGCTCTTGTGGTAGCCGTCGGTGCCCTCGTGCAGGACGTGATCGACGTAGTCGGGATGGCGCAGCGAGATCCCCACGCGCCGGCCGATGCGGAAGCGGACGATGTCCGATCCCGGCGCGCCGGTGACGAGCGGGCCGTCCACCGCGAGGCCGTTCTGGACGAGGTCTCGCGCGATGGCGATGCCGCTGACGCGTGGCGTCCTGGTCACTGCATCCTCACTTTCATCGATCAGGCGATCGGTGAGCGCGAAGATATCATGTCGATCACGTGATCGACGAAACTCGCCCACGCACACGCGCCGAGCAACGCGACGCCACGCGCGCGGCGATCGTCGCGGCCGCCGCCGACTGCCTCGTCGAGGACGGCTACGCCGCCTGGACCACGCGCCGCGTCGCCGAGCGCGCCGGCGTCGCGCAGTCGACGCTGATGCACCACTTCCCCGCGCGCGAGACGCTGCTGATCGAAGCCGTCGAGCGGCTCGCCTGGGAGCTCGCGCAGCACGCCCTGCAGAACCTCGACCTCACGCGCCTGCGCGACCGCAAGCACCGCGGCAAGGTCCTCGACCAGGCGTGGCAGGAGTTCACCTCCCCGCCGGCACTCGCCGCCGCGCAGCTGTGGACGGCGGCCTGGTCAGAGCCGCAGCTGGCCGCCGCGCTCAACGAGCTCGAGCAGCGCATCACCGAGATCATCATGGCCACCGCCACGACGCTGTTCCCCAGCGAGGTCCACCGCAGCGACTTCCCGGCGGTGCTCGACGCCGCAGTGATGATCATCCGCGGCCTCGTGATGGCGATCCCGATCAACGGCCGCAAGGCCGTCGACGCGCGCTGGGAGGCGATCAAGCCGCAGATGCTCGCGGCGGCCGATCGCCTACTTGACTGAGCCGGCCAGCAGCCCCTGCACGAAGTAGCGCTGGAACGCGAGGAACACGCACAGCGGGATCGCCAGCGAGACGAACGACGCCGGCGCGATGATCTCGATGTTCGAGCCGAACTGGCGCAGCTGGCTGAAGATCGCGACCGTCATCGGCTGCGTGTCACGCCCGAACGTCAGCGCGACGATCAGGTCGTTCCAGCTCCACAGGAACTGGAAGATCGCAAGCGACGCGATCGCCGGCAGCCCGAGCGGCAGGATCAGCTTGAAGAAGATCGTCGCCTCCGACGCGCCGTCGATGCGCGCCGACTCGAGGATGTCCTTCGGTATCCCCGCGAAGAAGTTGCGCAGCAGGAAGATCCCGAACGGCAGCCCGAAGGCGACGTGGAAGAGGATCAGCCCGAGCACCGTGTCGAACAGGTGCGCCGTGTCGTAGAGCGAGAAGATCGGGATCAGCGCGACCTGCAGCGGCACCACGAGCAGCGCGATCACGATCACGAACAGCCAGTCGCGCCCGGGGAACTCCATCCACGCGAACGCGTAGCCCGCAAGCGCCGCGACGAACACGAGCAGCAGCGTGTTGCCGACGGCGATCTGCACCGTCACCCACAGCGAGTTCATCAGGTCGTCGTTGTCGAAGAGCGCGTTGTAGTTGTCGAACGTCGCCTCCGACGGGCTGGAGATCAGCTTCCACCAGCCCTCCTGGCTGATGATGTCCACCGGCATCAGCGACGTCAGCAGCAGGCCAAACGTCGGCACCATCCAGATCGCCGCGATGAAGACCATCAACAGCTGCAGCGGCAGCGTGGCAAAGCGCCTGACGATCGACGCGGCCATCACGCCTCCTCTCGCTTGAAGCGCCGGATGTTGAGCGCCAGGAACGGGATCACGAGCACGAACAGCAGCACCGCGATCGCCGAGCCCAGGCCGAAGTCGTTGACACCGGAGAACGAGGTGCGCCACATCGCCAGCGCGATGACGTTGGCGTCGTCCTGCGTCGATTGCGGCGCAACCGACAGCACGACGTCGAAGACCTTCAGGACGTTGATGATCATCGTGATGAAGACCACCGTCAGCACGGGCGCAAGCATCGGCACGGTCACGCGGCGGAAGACCTGCGACTCCGTGGCGCCGTCGGTGCGCGCGGCCTCGAGCACCTCGCGCGAGATCGAGCTCAACCCGGCGGCGATCACGACCATCGCAAAGCCCGCCCACACCCAGATGTAGGCGATCATCACCGCGGGCATGATCAGCTTGGGCCCGAGCCAGGAGACGCCCTCGAACGGCGGGTCGAACGTCTTCTTGCCGACCGCCGCCTGATAGCTGCCCGCCTCCACGTCCTCGAAGGTGAACGTGCCGTCGTCGTTCGTCTTCGTCGTCTTGACGACGTCGTTGCCGCGCCGCAGCTCCACCGTCGCGCCGGGGATGCCCTGCTCGCCGGCTTCGACGACGCCGGCCCGCCCGCCGCCGGGCTTGAAGTCACGCCAGACCGCACCGGCGATCGTGCCCGGGGCGCTGGCCGGGGTCTGCGCCGGCTTTGCGCCCTCGGGCACGGCCTTCGGCGGGATCGCCGTCAAGCCGAGCAACGCCGTCCCGCCAGGCTGGACCGCGGTGCGCAGGACGAACCCACGCTCCGGGCTGCCGGTGATCCGCGGGGTCGAGCCCTGGGCGTTCTCGAGCACCCCCGCCGAGCCGCCGAAGGCATCTTTGACCGCGCCGATCGACGCGTTCACGGCACCCTTGTCGGGGTCCTTGTCGAGCATCACGTGCCAGATCACGCCGGCGGCGAACATCGAGATCGCCATCGGCATGAACACGACCGTGCGGAACGCCAGCTTCCACGAGACGCGCTCCGTCAGCACCGCGAACACGAGCCCGAACGCGGTGACCAGCGCCGGCACGACGGCCACCCAGATCGCGTTGTTCTCGATCGCCTTGGTCAGCGTGTCCGTCGTGAAGATCGTCTCGTAGTTGTCGAACCAGATGAACCCTGATCCGTCGCGGTCGAAGAACGACCGCACGATCGTGCGGATCGTCGGGTAGACGACCCACACGCCCAGCAGGAGCAGCGCCGGCGCGAGGAACGCCAGCGCTGTGAGACGCCTCCTGCGGGCCGCCTCGGGCATGTCCTACTTGAACGCCCTCGCGGCCGATGCCTCGAGCTTGGACGCGGTCGAGTCCACGCTCGATGGCTTGGCGAGGAAGTCCTGCAGGATCTTCCACTCGCCCTGACCCGGCGTGCCGCCGAACGCGGCGGGCGCGAGGTCGGACATGTCGAAGCGGAACGTCTCCGCCTCGGCGATCGCGGTCGCGGTGGTGCGCGTGATCTCGTCCGGGTAGGCGCTGGCGTCGAGCTTGGTGTTCGCGCTCGAGAAGCCACCGCGCTTGGCCCAGATCTCCGCCGCCTCAGGCGACGCCAGGTACTCGACGAACGCGCGACCCGCCGGCGTGTCCTTGAACAGCATGATCGAGTCGCCGCCGCCGACCACGACGTTCTGGGCGTCGCCGATCGCCGGGAACGCGAAGACGTCGTAGCCGGTCTTCGCCTTGATCTTCGTCTTGCTCGAGACGACGCCGGGGACGAAGTCGCCCTCGATCACCATCGCGGCCTTCGGGTCGTCGCTGAAGACGTTCGACACCGAGGCGGGGAACTCTGTCTCGCCCGCGCCCGACGTGCCGCCGGCGATGTTCTTGGAGTCGCCGAGGACCTCCGCCATCGTCTTCAGCGCGTCCTTGACGGACTGGTCGGTCCACTTGATCTCGTGCGTGGAGAGCTGGTCGTACTTCTCCGGACCGGCCTGGCGCAGGTAGATGTTCTCGAAGAGGTCGGTGAGGGTCCATCCGTCCGCACCGGCGATCGAGTACGCCGGGGTGCCGGAGGCCTTCAGCGTCTCGGCGGCCTGCGTGAACTCCTCGAAGTTCTTCGGCGGCGTGACGCCGGCGTTCTCGAACGCCTGCACGTTGAACCACACCGTCGACTTGTTGGCCGCCTTGAAGACGAACGAGTAGAGCTTGCCGCCGAGCGTGCCGAGCTTGGCGATGTCCGGCGGGTAGTTCGCCTCGATCGTGTCCTGGGCGAAGTCCAGCGGCTGCAGCGCGCCCTTCTCCTGGAACTGCTTGACGAGGCCGGGCTGCGCGACGGCGCCGATGTCCGGCGGGTTGCCGCCCTCGACCGCCGAGGTCAGCACGGTCGGCGTGTTGTCGCCGGCCGGGTTGTACTTCACCGTGACGTCGGGGTTGGCCGCCTTGAAGCCGTCGATCACGGCCTTGAAGGACTTCTGCTCGTCGCCTGTCCAGATGCCGACGACCGAGATCGTGCCCTTGACGTCGGGCTGGGACTCCGCCGCCGTGGTGGTGGCGCCGCCACCGCCGCCATCGCCACCGTCGTCGTCCTCGCCGCAGCCGGCGAACACGAGTGCTCCTGCCGCGGCAAACGCGGCAATCCTCAGGGTTCTCACGGTGCTCCTCCGTCGTAGATGCCTAGGCCTGTTTCTGGGTCGAAGAAGTGCAGCGCGCCCGTCTGGACGGCGACCTCGGTGCTGTCGCCTGCCTTCAGGCGCGAGCGCGGGTCGAAGCGGCCGACCAGCGGCGCGTGGTCCTGCTCGCCGCCGGGGCTCTCCTTGCCGACGTCCTCCGCGAGCTCGCGCGTCTCCGCGGTGCGCGGCGCGCGCGCTGGGATGTCGAGGTGCGCCATCACCTCCGAGCCGAGCGCCTCGACGAGCTGGACGGTGCCCTTCAGGCGACCGGGCCCGCCGCCGAGCGCCGCGTCCTCGAGATGCTCGGGGCGGATGCCGACGATGACGTCGCGCCCGACGAAGCGCTGCAGCTCGGGCCGTGCGCGCGCGACGGCGTCGGGCAGCTGCAGCGACTGGCCGCCGATGTCGACGTGGCCGTTGACGAGCTTGCCCTCGAAGAGGTTCATCGCGGGGCTGCCGATGAAGCCGCCGACGAAGACGTTGACGGGGCGGTCGTAGAGCTCCTGCGGCGGCGCGACCTGCTGCAGCATGCCCTTGCGCATCACCGCGACGCGGTCGCCCATCGTCATCGCCTCGATCTGGTCGTGCGTGACGTAGACCGTCGTGACGCCGAGGTCGTCCTGCAGACGCGCGATCTCCGCGCGCGTCTGCACACGCAGCTTCGCGTCGAGGTTGCTCAGCGGCTCGTCCATCAGGAACGCCTGCGGGCGGCGCACGATCGCGCGGCCCATCGCGACGCGCTGGCGCTGCCCCCCGGAGAGCGCGCGCGGCTTCTTGTCGAGGTAGGGCTCGAGGTCGAGCACGCGAGCGGCGTCCTTGACGCGCGCTTGGATCTCGTCCTTCGGCGTGCCCTTGACCTTGAGGCCGAAGGCGATGTTGTCGTAGACGGTCAGGTGCGGGTAGAGCGCGTAGCTCTGGAAGACCATCGCGATGTCGCGGTCGCGCGACGGCACGTGGTTGACGACGCGCTCGCCGATGCGCAGCTCGCCGGCGGAGATCTCCTCCAGGCCGGCGACCATCCGCAGCGCGGTCGTCTTGCCACACCCCGACGGCCCGACGAGCACCATGAACTCGCCGTCGCCGATCTGGATGTCCAGGTCGGACACCGCTTTGGTGCCGTCCGGATAGACCTTTGAGACCTTCTCGAAGCTGACTTGACCCAACTGCTGCTCCTCCTCCACCCCCTTAGACGAAGCAGCCGACGAGATTGACGACGAGGAGTAGTGTCGATTGTCGTTGCACGTCGATTTCACGTCGCTCTATCGGGAGCACCGCGATCCGGTCTTCAAGCTCGCGGCGTTCAGGCTGTCCGACCCGCACGAGGCCGAGGACGCGCTGCAGGAGACGTTCCTGCGCGCCTATCGCGCGCGCCGTCGCTTTCGCCGGCCGGGCTCCGAGCGCGCGTGGCTGCTGACGATCTGCCGCAACGTCTGCCTCGACCGCCTGCGCTCGCGCACGGCGCACCCGATTGCGCCGCTGGACTTCGAGCCGCCGGGCCACGAGCCCGACCTCGACGGGCAGATCGACCTGCGCGCCGGCCTCGCAACGCTGGCGGCCGACGACGTCGAGGCGTTCTTCCTGGTCGACGTGCTCGGGTTGGCGAGCCACGAAGCCGCGTCGGTGCTCGGGCTGCGCGCGTCCTCCACGCTGCGCTCGCGCGTCGCGCGTGCGCGCGTCGACCTCGAGGCGGCGCTCACGGTCCCCGCGCTGGGGCATGCCGAGGTCTGGGGCGTCTTCCACGCGCCGCCCGACCGCGCGATCGTCGTGTCGCGCGCGCCGGCGCCGCCCGGCCACCTGCACGCGCCCGACGACCTGTCGGCGTTCTTCGAGGCCGTCGACGAGCGCGTTCCCGCTGACGAGCCGCTCACCGCCATCACCGTCGCAGAGGACGGCTGGATCGCGGCGCACCCCCGCTGGGCGCAGCGCGCGGCGGGTCGTGACGGCTGGCTGCAGGACGCCGAACGGCTTCTCGCCGGACATGACCGCACGCTCGCCCTCGTCAGAGCGGCCAAGCGATTCGTCTGGACTGCTGGACCATGAGCGAGATCGGCAAGCGACTGGACGCCGGGCTGCCCGACCCCCCCGAGGGGATGGACGAGCGCGTCCTCGCCGCGCTCGCTGCCGAGCCCGGCGGGTCGCGGCGCCGGCGGCCTGCCGTCGTGCTGCGCGCGACCGCCGCGGCCGCCGCCGTCGTCGGGGTCATCGCCGTGCTGCCGAGCACGCTGGACCGCACGCCGACCGCCGCAGCGGTGACGATCGCGCCGCTGTCGGCAGCGTGTCCCGACGCGCGGGCGGGCAACGCCATCGAGGTCGCCGCCGTCTGGTCCGGAAGCGAGGCACGCACGTTCGCGCGCGTGCTCGAGCAGTTCTCCCGCCGGACCGGCGTGAAGGTCGTCTACCGCTACGAGACGCGCAACATCCCGGCGAAGCTGCGCGCGCGTGTGGCTGCCGGCTGCCCGCCCGATGTCGCGTTGATCCCCCAGCCCGGCCTGCTCGAGGAGTTCGCGCGTGAGGGCGCGATCCGGCCACTGGACGCGCGGACTGCCGCGCTCGTGCGGCGCAGCTACGGGCCGACGTGGCGGCGGCTGACGACGGTCGGCGGGCGCCTGTACGGCGTCTGGTTCAAGGCGTCCAACAAGTCGCTGCTGTGGTACCGCGCCGGCGCCGTCGCCCAGCCTCCGGCCACGTGGGACGGGCTGCAGGAGCTGCTGCGCAAGCTCGCGGCGACTGACGCACGGCCGCTGGCAATCAGCGGCGCCGACGGCTGGACGCTCACCGACCTCTTCGAGAACCTCTACCTGCAGGGCGAGGGTCGCAAGCGCTACGACGCGCTGACGCGCCACGCGCTGCCGTGGACCGACGCCAGCGTCGTGCGCACGCTGACGCGGCTGGCGCAGGTGCTCACCGACGAGAAGCTCGTCGGTGAGCGCGACGCGCTGCTGCGGCGCACGTTCGAGACCTCCGTGCGCGACGCGCTCGGACCTGGCGGGCCGTCGGCGTTCATCGCCGAGGCCGACTTCGTGCGCTCGTTCCTGCACACCGAGGCCGACGACGTCGCCGTCGTGCCGTTCCCGCAGGTGCGCGCGGGCGGTCCGCGCTCGGTCGTCGTCGGCGGCGACGTCGCGGCGCGCTTCACGCGCTCGCGCGCAGCCAGCCGGCTCGTGCGCTTCCTCGCGACGCCCGCCGCGGCGGCGGAGTGGGCGCGCGCAGGCGGCTTCACGTCCCCCAACAACCGCGTCGCCGCGGACGTCTACCCGGACGCGCTCACCCGCGTCGCCGCGCACCACCTCACACAGGCGCAGGTCGTGCGCTTCGACCTGTCCGACCTACAGCCGCCGGAGTTCGGCGCGACCGTGGGCCAGGGCATGTGGCAGCTCTTCCGCGACCTCGCCGACGGCGCCAAGCCGGCAGACATCGCCAGGCAGCTGGAGGAGGCTCGTACCGTGGTGGGTCGATGAGCATGCGCTTCGACGGCATCCACCACATCACCGCGATCACGGGCGACGCGCCCGGCAACGTCGCGTTCTACACCGGCGTCCTCGGGCTGCGGCTGACGGCGAAGACCGTCAACCAGGACGACCCGACCGTCTACCACCTCTTCTACGGCGACGAGCTCGCGCGCCCCGGCGCCGACCTGACGTTCTTCGAGTATCCCGGCGCCGCGCGCGGGCGCCCCGGCGCGGGCGCGATCCACACGATCGTCTGGCGCGTCGGCTCGGAGGCCGCGCTGGACTTCTGGGCGGCGCGGATCCCCGACGCCGAACGCCGCGACGGCGCGCTGCGCTTCGCCGACCCCGAGGGCCTTGCGCACGAGCTCGTCGTGGACGCCAGCGGCGACGCGCCGCTGATCGCCGACCACCCCGAGATTCCGGGCGAGCTGGCGCTGCATGGCTTCGAGGGCGTGCGCGCCCACAGCTTCCGCCCCGACGGGACGCAGGCCGTGCTCGAGCAGCTGATGAACGCGACGGTGCGCGACGACGGCTCGTGGGAGCTGCGCGGCGACAAGCGCGGCGGCTGGATCGCGCTCGACGACGCCCCGTCCGAGCCCGGGCGCCAGGGCGCCGGCTCGGTCCACCACATCGCGTGGGGCACCACCGACGCCGAGCACCGCAAGTGGCTCGAGCAGCTCAACGAGGTCGGGATCCCCAACAGCGGCTTCGTCGACCGCCACTACTTCCACTCGATCTACTTCCGCGAGCCCGGCGGGATCCTGTTCGAGCTCGCGACCGAGGAGCCCGGCTTCACCGTCGACGGCCCGGTCGAGGAGCTCGGGCGCAGGATCATCCTGCCGCCGTGGCTCGAGGATCAGCGCGAGGCGGTCGAGGCGCGCCTCACGCCCCTGCCCGACCCGCGGGCGGATTGGCCGGCGCCAGTCGATTGACATCGTGCGGCGCCTGCTTGGGCCGTGCGGTTGGGCGCCGCCGATGCCGAACGTACGTACTACCCCCGCAGAGAGGGGGTAATACGTACGTTCGGTGGTATAGGGCACGCGCCGTGCAAACACCCGTCCCCTCAATGCGGCTGTTCCGCGAAGCCGAAGACGCTCGGCCTGAGCCCCCGCAGCACGATGTGAATCCACCAGCCTCCGCTAACGAATCGCTAGCGCCTGCGGGCGGAGCTTGCCGCCGCGCAGCGTCACGCGCTGACCAAGCCGCGCGCCGCGCCGCAGCACCAGCCGCAGCGTGCGCCCGCGCAGCGTGCCCGTCGCGAGCGTGCGGCCACGCGCCGTGACGCGGACGCGAGCGGGCGCGCCGCGCACCCCGCGCGAGAGCGTCAGCACGACGGCCCGGCCGCGGCGCGACACGACCCGCGCGGTCAGCTTCGCGCCGCCCTCGGACTTGCCGACGACGTCCACCGGCCCGGCGTTCGGCGGGATGAACTCGGGCTGGCCCTCCTCGCCGACCTCGACGTCGAGCAGCGCCTGGTTGGCGGCATTGCCGAAGATCGCGCTCTGGTTGGCGACGATCACCGACGTGCCGCGGAAGAACAGGCCAGACGGCGCGTCGAACGGCACCGGCGAGCCGTTCTCACCGGTCAGCGGCGTCTGCGGGAAGCGGGCGACCTCGGTGCCGTCGGGCGCGATCTGCGCGATCTGCGCCGTGAGGCCGACGTTTGCGATGTAGATCGTTCCGGACTTCGCGACCGCGAAGCCGTCGGGCAGGTCGGCGGGGTCGGACTCCCACAGCTTCGTCAGCGCGCCCGGCGAGCCGTCCGGGTTGATCGCCAGCTTGAAGAGGTAGCCGTTGGTCACCGAGCCGCCGCTGAGGCTCAGCGCCTGCGAGATCAGCAACGTCCGCTGGTCGGGCAGCAGCCAGATCCCGGCGGTGCCGAACGCGCCGCCGTCCAGCAGCGGATGCGTCAGCCAGATCGTCGGCGTCCCACCACCCGGCGGGACCTTCCAGATCGTCGCCTGGTGATAGTCGGTGACGTAGAGCGAGCCGTCCGGTCCCCACGCCGCGTAGTTGGCGAAGACCGGCTCGTCGCCACGCGTCGCCGAGCACTCGCCACCGCCGCCCCACGCACACGGCTTCAGCTCGCGAAAGCGCGCGTACTCGGTGATCCGTGCGGTCTGCGGATCCAGGATCAGCGCGCGCGAGGGCGTGCGATCAAGCAGCACCAGGCGCCCCTTCGCATCGCTCGTCGCAACCTGGACGCCGTGCTCGGCTGAGAGGTCCTGGCCGGGGATCGTGAAGTTCGTCAGCACGTCGCCGTTGGCACCGAACTCGAACACGCGCGACATCAGCGCGTCGCCAAGCATGTTCACGTAGGTGCCTTCCCAGATCCGCCCCTTCGGGTCGACGTAGGGATGCGCCGGGAACCCCGGCTTCGGTACCTGGGCCAACACCTTCGTGTCCCACTTGTCCCGCGCGTCGGCCACAGCCGGCACGAGCAGCGCCGCAAGCAGCGCCGCGGCCACGATGCGCCTCATGACAGCTCCTTCGCGATCGTCGCCGCCACTTCCTGACCGGCCTGCACCGCCCCGTCCATGTAGCCCGCCCATACCGTCGCTGTCTCCGTCGTCGCGAAGTAGCGCGCGCCGTCGCGCGCATGGATCTGCTCGCCGTAGGCCGTCAGCACGCCCGGCGCCGTGAAGCAGACCGGGCAGCCGCGGTGCCAGATCTCCTCGTCGAAGAGCACGTCGAGGAACTCCTTGGGATTGCGCGCCTCCTCACCGAAGTACAGCGCGAACTGGTCGACGCAGCGCGCGCGGCGCTCAGCCGTCGACCAGGTGCTGAACTCGCGCGCGTCGCGCGCGTCGACGAAGCCCATCAGCACGCCGGGCTTCCCCGAGGGCGGCGTCAGGTCGAAGGTCGCCTTCATCGGCCCGGTGTCGCTCGTCGCCTGACCACTGAGGCCCTTCTTGCGCCACCACGGCTCGTCGTAGATCGCGATCGCCTTGCCGATCGAGCCGAACGGCATGCGCTGGTAGAGCTGGTCCTTCATCGCCGCGAG
Organism: Paraconexibacteraceae bacterium; assembly: GCA_963727365.1. GTDB lineage: Bacteria > Actinomycetota > Thermoleophilia > Solirubrobacterales > Solirubrobacteraceae > Paraconexibacter. The sequence continues at coordinate 288,580 of CAVSFU010000007.1, forward strand.
GCCGGGCTCGAAGACGATGCGGTTCACCATCGCCGGCGGCACCGCGACGACGACGCGCCGGCAGCTGATGTCGATGCGATCGCTGACCACCGTCGTGCGCTTGCCCTTGGTCCGCACGAAGCGTGCCGGCGAGCGCAGCGTCACCGCGCCCTTGCCCAGCCCGGCCGCGAGCTTCTCGCAGATCTGCTGCGAGCCGCCGGTGAACTGGCGCTCCTGCGCGCCACCCGGGGTGTCGAGCAGCAGGTTCAGGTTGCCCGCCGACTTCACGTAGAACAGCACGTACAGCAGCGAGATCTCCGGCGACTCGACGCTGAACAACGCCTCGATTGCGAGGTCCATCAGCTTGCGTGCGCCCTCGGTGCGAGCGTTCGCCAGCTTGAACGTCTCGAACGTCTGCCCGTCCCACTCGCGTGCCCGCGGGTGCGACCACGGCGCAGCAGGGTTGAGCTGCTGGGCCATCCCGTTGATCTGCTCGATCAGCAACGCGCCCTCGACCAGCGCCGCCGCGTCGATCGGCGGGATCGTGCCCGTGTAGGTCTGCTTGGCGCCGTTGAAGTAGAGGACGTTCTGACCGTCGGCGTAGGTCGGGTGCGACGCTACGCCGAGCTCACGCGCGAGCGCGGCGATCTTGTCCTGTCCCGGGCCGATGAACGTCGCCCCGAAGTTGGCGGTCGTGCCGCTCTTGGTCTCAACCGTCCAGATCCGCCCACCGACGCGCTTGTCGGCCTCGACGACGTGGACGCGCAGCCCGCGCTTGCGCAGCTCGCGCGCGGCAGTCAGCCCCGACAGGCCCGCGCCGATGACGCAGACGTCCACGCGCTTGGTGCGCTTCTTCTTCGCGGTCGCCGCCTCGGCCGTGCCTGGCAGGGCGCCGGCCAACGCACCCGCTCCAGCGCCGGCCAGGAAGCCACGCCGCCGCACCTTCGTATCCGTCATGCGCACCCTTCGGTCAAAACCTGAACAAGTGTCATGTTAGAGTCCAAACCGTGGGAGCGTCAACTGGCCGCCGCACCCCTGTCCAGCGCCGCAGCCGCGAACGCGTCGAGCGCGTGCTGCTCGCCGCCGAGCAGATCGTCGTGAAGGACGGCGTCGAGGCGCTTTCCACGCGCACCGTGGCCGCGGCCGCCGAGCTGCCGGTCGCGACGCTCTACCAGTACTTCGAGGACCGCGACGCGATCATCAAGGCGTTGATCGCGCGGCAGGTCGAGGCGATGGACGAGCGCCTCACGGCCGCCGTCACCGCGATCGACCGCTACAGCGTCCGCACGCTCGTGACGACGAGCGTCGACGCCTACGTCGCGGGCTATCGCGACTACCCGAGCTTCGTCGTGCTCTGGTTCCAGGGCCGCGTCAGCGCGGAGATCCGCGAGGACGTGCGCGCTCGCACCCACCAGATCGCCGAGGACATGCGCGCGTTCTGCGTCGCCGCCGGGATCATCCGGCCCGACGTCGGCGAGCTGCCGCTGCGGCTCGTGGCCGAGATGATCGACGCCTTCCTCGCCGTCGCCTACAGTCGCGACCTGCGCGGCGACCAGCACGTCGTGCAAGAGGGCATCGAAATGATCACGGGCTACCTCGAGCGCTACGCCACGCCGAACGGCATCGACGGCATCCCGCGCGCGCAGCTCGCCGCGGGGTGGCGCGGTTGAGCCTGCTCGGCGTCCTCGCGCTGAAGCTGACGCTCGCGCCCGGCCTCGTCGGTACTGCCACGCGCGTCGCGCGCAGGCTCGGCCACCGCGCCGGCGGGCTCGTCGGCGGGCTGCCCGTCGTGGCCGCGCCGATCGTCCTGATCTACGCGATCGAGCACGGTCAGGGGTTTGCCGAGCACGCCTCGCGCGCCACCGTGCTGGGCATCGTCTCGCTCGTCGGCTTCTGCGTCGCCTACGCGCTGGCCGCCCCACACGCGGGCGTCGGCGGCGCGCTGCTTGCCGGCTGGGGCGCGTTCGGCGCGGGCACGCTGCTCTTCGACGTCGCTCAGCTGCCGCTCGGCGCCGCCGCGCCGCTTGCCGCCGTCGCGGTCCTTGCCGCGAGCTGGTGGCTGCACCATCGCGAGCCCGCGCCGCCGCGCCCGCGTGGCAGCGACCTGATGGTCTGGCGGCTGCTGGCCACCGCCGCGATGGTGCTCGCGCTCACCTCGCTCTCCGGCGCGCTCGACCCATGGCTCAGCGGGCTGCTCGCGCCGTTTCCGATCATCACCGGCGTGCTCGCAGCGTTCACACACGCCCAAGCCGGGCCGCACGCCGCAGTCGAGCTGCTCGCCGGCCTCGTGCCCGGCCTCGTGAGCTTCGTCCTCTTCTTCGTGCTGCTTGCGCTGCTGCTCGGGCCGCTCGGCGTCGCGGGCGGCTTCGCCGTCGCGACGCTGGCCGCCCTGGCCTCCCACGGACTGCTCGTCCTGCGGGAGCAGCGGTGAGGCGGACGCTCGTCGCCACGGCCGCCGCCGCGCTGCTGCTGGTCAGCGACGCCGGCGCCGCGTACGACCACGCCGGCCGCTGGATCACCGACGCGCAGGGCCGCGTCGTCGTCATACACGGCATGAACGTCATCGCCAAGACACCGCCCTACTCGGCCGACGCGATCGGCGTCGGCGCCGACGACGCCGAGTTCCTCGCCAAGCACGGCTTCACCGCGATCCGCCTCGGCGTGATGTGGAAGGCGGTCGAGCCGCAGCGCGGCCGCTACGACGAGGCCTACCTCGACGGCGTCGCCAAGGTCGTCGACGCGATGGGCCGCGCGGGCGTCGCGACGCTGCTGGACTTCCACCAGGACAGCTTCAACGAGCGCTACGGCGGCCAGGGCTTCCCCGACTGGGCGGTGCAGGACGACGGCTTCCCGCACGTCCCCTCGCCGATCGGCGACCCCGCGCTCGGGCGCGCGTGGGACAACTTCTACGACGATGTCGACGGCGTGCAGGCGAGCTTCCGCGCGTTCTGGCAGCACGTCGCCAGGCGCTTCAAGAGCAGCCCCTACGTGCTCGGCTACGACCTCGTCAACGAGCCCAGCAACGGCACGCTCGGGCTGACATGCCTGAACCCGCTGGCGTGCCCGCTCGACTCGCGCCTCGGCGCGTTCTTCGACACGACGATCGCCGCGCTGCGCCAGGCCGACCCCGCGCATCTGGCGTTCTACGAGCCCAACATCTTCGGCGGCGCCGGCGGCGCGTCGCATATGCCGGACACGGGCGACGAGCACGCCGGCAACTCGTTTCACGTCTACTGCACGCTGAGCATCCTCGGCACCACCGTGCCGGCGGCGCTGCGCGACGCCGCCTGCCCGACGATCGAGGAGATCGTCTTCGACCAGGCCGAGCGCCAGTCGCGGTCCACCGGCGATGCGCTGCTGATGACGGAGTTCGGCTCCACGCCGCACCTGCCCGAGGTCACGCGCGTCGCCGCCACCGCGGACACGCACCGCGTCGGCTGGATGCACTGGACCTACTCGCGCACCGGCGTCACCGACTTCGCCGGCACGCCGAGCCTCGTCCGCGACCCGCAGCGCGCACCCAGCGGCGACAACGTCGACACGGCACTGCTGCAGACGCTCTCGCGGCCGCACCCCCAGCTCGTCTCGGGCACGCCGCAGTCCTGGCGCTTCGACCCACAGGCCGCGAGCTTCCACCTGCGCTACACGACGGTGCGCGCCGACCGCAGCGGGCAGTTCGAGCGCTACGCGCGCACGCGCATCTTCCTCCCCGAGCACGTCTTCACCGGCCGCTACGCGGTGGCCGCCCGCGACGGCGTGGTCGTGTCGCAGCCGGGCGCGCGCACGCTCGTGCTCGCCGCGTGCCCGGGCGCCGGCGACATCGAGGTCGTCGTCAGCGCGCGTGGCACCAGCAGCGCCGGCTGCGCTGCACCGCGGCTGCGCGTCACCGCGCCGCGGCGGCTGGCGACCCGCCGTGTCACCCGCGTGCGCGTGCGTGTGCGCGACGCCGTCGGGCCCGTTGCCGGTGCGCGCGTGCGCTTCGCCAACCGCGTCGTGCGCACGGACGAGGCGGGCCGCGCCGCGCTGCGCGTGCGGCTGCGCTCACGCGGCCGCCGCAGCATCGTCGTGACGCGGCCGGACTACCCGCCCGTGCGCGCGACGGTCTACGCCCAGTAGCCGAGCACCTGCAGCGTCGACCCCGGCGCAGCCTGCTTGCGCGCGTGCCGGCGGACCTTTGCCATCACCCGCGACTCGCCGCCACCCCAGACCTGCCCCAGGCCGTCGGGCAGCTCAAGCGCGCGGATCTCGCGCAGCAGCGCGTCACCCAGCTTGTCGCCATTGCGGATCGCCCAGCGCACGTCGTCGCGCTGGCGCTCGGCCTCGTCGCTGACCTCAGCGACCGCGATCGCCTCGACATCAGACGGCAGCGACTCGAGGATCGCCAGCAGCGCCGGCAGCCCGGTCTCGTCGGCGACGAGCAGGCACCAGTCGACGTCGTCGGCGGGGACCCAATGCGTGCGCGGGCCGGCGAAGCCGACCGTGTCGCCGACCGCCGCGCGCGCCGCCCACGCCGACGCGATCCCGATGTCGCCGTGCAGGTAGAACTCGACGTCGATCGTGGCGGCCGCCCGGTCGTGACGGCGGACCGTGAAGTTGCGCCAGTGCTGCTCGATCCCGCCGGGGAAGCGCCAGCCCAGGCCCGGCAGAATCAGCTCCTCGCCGTCGGGCGCCCAGCCGAGCGTGAGGATCTCCCCCGGTTGCTCGACGCCGGGGTCGGCAAACGTCTCGTGCTCGAGCGTGAAGCACGTCATCGCCGGCGTGACGCGGGTGACGGCGGTGACCGTCGCGATCCCGGTGTGCAGTGGGAACGGCCGCTCGGTCATGACGCCACCAGTGCCGCGCGGCGGGCCGCGGGCACGACGAGCGGCGTACCCGTCTCGGGATCGTCGATGACGCGGCAGCGCAGCCCGAAGACGCGCTCGATCAGCGCCGCGTCGACGATCTCCGACGGGTCGCCCTCGGCGACGATCTTGCCCTCGGACATCGCGATCAGGTGCGTCGCGTAGCGGCACGCCTGGTTGAGGTCGTGCAGCACGGCGACGAGCGTGTGGTCGCGCGTCTCGTGCAGCTCGGCAAGCAGGTCGAGCACCTCGATCTGGTGGGCGATGTCGAGGAACGTCGTCGGCTCGTCCAGCAGCAGCAGCGGCGTCTCCTGCGCAAGCACCATCGCCAGCCACACGCGCTGGCGCTGGCCGCCGGACAGCTCGTCCACCGCACGCAGCGCGAGGTCCTCGACGTGCGTCGCGCGCAACGCCGCGTCGACGGCGCGCTCGTCCTCGCGCGACCACTGCCGCAGCAGGCCCTGGTGCGGGTAGCGCCCGCGTGCGACGAGGTCGGCAACCGTGATCGCATCGGGCGCCGTCAGCGTCTGCGGCAACAGCCCCAACCGCCGCGCGACCTCCTTCGTCGGGCGCGAGCCGATCTCCTCACCGTCGAGCATCACGTGGCCGGCCTGCGGCTTGAGCAGGCGGGCCAGCGCGCGCAGCACCGTCGACTTGCCACACGCGTTCGGGCCGACGATCACCGTGAACGAGCCGTCCGGGATCGCGACGTCGAGGTCCTCGCAGACGACCCTCTGGTCGTAGGCCAGCTTCAGGCCGGCGCCAAGCAGGCGCGTCATCGTGTCCTCCATTCGCGGGTGAGCAGCCAGATCAGGTAGAGACCGCCGAGCACGCCCGTGAGCACGCCGACCGGCAGCTGGACGTCGCCGAACACGCGCTGGCTCGCATAGTCGGCACCGAGCAACAGCACGGCGCCGAGCAGCGCGGCGCTGCCGACCCCGGGCCCGGTGGCGCGCGTCAGCCGCCGCGCGATCTGCGGCGCGGCAAGCGCGACGAAGACGACCGGGCCGGTGGATGCCGTCGCGACGGCGGCCAGCAGCACCGCCGCCAGGATCAGCGCGGCGCGGCTGCGCTCGACGCTGACGCCGAGCGCGCGGGCAGCGTCGTCGCCGAGCTCGAGCGTGCGCAGCGGCCGGGAGAGCACCACGACCATCGGCAGCACCAGCAGCAGCGCCAGCGCCGCGGGTCGCACGTGCTCCCAGCCACGCCCGTTGAGGCTGCCCGTGATCCAGACCTGGGCGGACTGCGCCTCCTCCAGCGTCGAGCGTGTCATCAGATAGTCGGTGATCGCGACGAGGAACGCGGCCATGCCGATGCCGATGAGCACGAGGCGGTAGCCCTGCGCGCCGCCGCGCAGCGCGAGCAGGTAGACGACAAGCGCCGAGCCGACACCGCCGACGACCGCGCCTGCCGCGATCGCGAACGTCCCGCCGCCGAAGACGACGATCTCGAGCACCGCGCCCGCCGACGCGCCCTGCACGAAGCCGACGACGTCCGGGCTGCCGAGCGGGTTGCGCGAGATGCTCTGGAAGATCGCGCCGGAGGCGCCGAGCGCGGCGCCGACCAGCATCGCCGTCACCGCGCGCGGCAGCCGCAGCGTCTCGATCACGAACTGCGTGCCGCGGTCACCTCCGCCGAACAGCGTCGCGATGACGTCGCCGGGTGGGATGTCGTACTCCCCGGTGCCGACCGACAGCACGAGCAGCACGAAGCTCAGCGCAAGCAGCACGCCTGCGACGCCCGCCGTGCGTGGGGCCACGCGGATCACAGCTGGGCGATGCGCCGGCGGCGCACGATCGCGATGAACACCGGCGCGCCGATGACGGCGCTGACGATGCCGACCTCCAGCTCGCCGGGCCGGTTGACGACGCGCCCGACGATGTCGGCCGTCAGCAGCAGCACGGGCGCAAGCAGCGCCGCGTAGGGCAGCACCCAGCGCTGGTCGGGGCCGCAGATCGCACGCGCCAGGTGCGGGACCGTGAGCCCGATGAAGACGATCGGGCCGGCCGCGGCCGTCGCGGCACCGCACAGCAGCGTGACCGCGAGCGCACCGAGCACGCGCGTGCGCGCGGGGCTGACGCCGAGCCCACGGCCGGCGTCGTCGCCGAGCCCGATCGCGTTCAGCGGGCGCGCCAGCGCGAACGCGATCAGCAGCCCGACGGCGATGAACGGGCCGATCTGCCAGGCCAGCGACGCGGGATGACCGGCGAGCGCGCCGACCTGCCAGAAGCGGTACTCGTCGAGCGCCTGGCGATCGACGAGGGACAGCCCCTGGACGTAGGAGATCAACGCGAACGTGACCGCCGTCCCCGCCAGCGCGAGGCGCACCGGGGTTGCCCCGCTGCGCCCCGTCGCACCGATGCCGTACACCACCACCGAGGCAGCGGCGGCACCGGCGAACGCGAACCAGATGTAGCCCATCGTGCCCGTCACGCCGAAGACGGCGGTCGCGGTGACGACGGCCGCGGCGGCACCGGCGTTGACGCCGAGCAGGCCGGGGTCGGCGAGCGGGTTGCGCGTCAGCGCCTGCATCAGCGCGCCGGCCACCCCGAGAGCCGCACCGACGATCACCCCGAGGATCGTGCGCGGGATGCGCAGGTCCTGGACGATGATCGCGTCGTCGGAGCCGTCCGGGTGGAACACCAGCGACCAGACGCGGTCCAGCGCGATCGGTCGCGCGCCGACGCTGATGCTGAGCACGAGGACGGCGAGCAGCGCCGCGACCGCGGCAGAGAGGATCGCGGCGTGACGCGTCACGCGGCCAGCGCGTCGCGCAGTTGCGGCACGAGCGCGCGCAGCTGGTAGGGCAACGACAGCAGCGAGGAGTACGACAGCGCGATCGAGAGATCGGGGTCGTCGACGGTGATCACCTTCGCCTTCAGCGCCTTGAACGTGCGCGACGCCTTCAGTGCGCGTGTCTGCGGCCCGCGGGCGGCGTCGAGCACGAGCACGTCGGCGCTGTCCAGCAGGTCGAGGCGCTCGGCACTGATCTGCGCGTAGAACTGATCGCCGAAGAGCTTCTCGATCTCCGCGGGCTGCGTGAAGCCGAGGCCTTTCAGAAAGCGCGTGCGCACGTCGCCCGGAGCGAAGACGTAGACACCGCCGTCGTCGTCGGGCGAGATGTGCAGGGCGCGGCTGCGCCCGAACGCCGGGTTGGCGCGGCCGGCGGCGGCGATGCTTGCGCGCGCCTGCGCCACCAACCGCGTCGCCTTGTCTCGCTGGCCGGCGCCGGTCCCGACTTGGATTGCCATGCGATCCCACGGGACGGTCCACGGCGCGAAGCCCTTCGGCGGCGGGATCGTCGGGGCGAGCGCGGAGAGCTTGTCGTAGTCCGAGCGCTTGAGGTCGAACTCGACGGTCGTGATGAGGTCGGGCCGGACCTTCGCGATGCGCTCGAACTGCAGCTCGTCGTTTGCGGCGACGACGGGCTTGGCGCCCTTCAGGCGCGCTCGCGCCCATGGGCCGACGCCGCCGAGGTCCTTCCAGCGCGGGTCGATGTTCGGCACGAGCACCGGGACGATGCCGAGCGCCAGCAACGTGTCGACGTCGCCGCCGCCGTACGCGGCGACACGGCTCGGCGCGGCTGCGACCTCCGTCGCGCCGAACTTGTGCGGGACGCGGACCGGGAAGCGCGTGCTCGCGGTGGGCGTCGCGGACGGAGACGATTCATCGTCGCCGCAGCCCGCCAGGACGAGGCCCAGGCCCGCCGCGCCCGCGAGAAACCCACGGCGTGTACTACGATCGGCAATCACATTAGGGAAGCCTAACGAAATCGCCGCTTGCTTGTTAGGGTCCCCTAATCATGCACTCCCGACTGCTCGCCGCTGTGTTCGCCGCGGCTGCCCTCATCGTCGCCGGCTGTGGCGACAGCGACGAACCCACGATCTCTTCCAAGCCGCGCACGGTCGTCCACGCGCTCGGCACGACCACCGTCCCCGCCAACCCCAAGCGGATCGTCACCGTCGGCTACTCCGACCACGAGACCGTGCTCGCGCTCGGCCTCAAGCCGGTCGGCGCGATGGACTGGTTCGGCGAGAAGACGTTCGGCAAGTGGGCGTGGGAGAAGCCCGCGTGGGGAGGCGACCTGCCGACCATCGTCAGCCAGGACTCCTTCGAGATCGACTTCGAGAAGGTCGCGTCGCTGCGCCCGGACCTGATCCTGGGGATCTACGCCGAGCTGAAGAAGCTCGACTACGACAAGCTCTCGAAGATCGCCCCGACGGTCGCGCAGTCGAAGGACAGCGAGGCCTACCAGACGCCATGGCAAGAGCAGACGCGCGCGATCGCCAAGGCGGTCGGCCGTGAGGAGAAGGGCGCGGAGCTGATCAAGGAGACCGAGGGGCTGTTCGCGGACTTCCGCAAGCGCCATCCCGAGCTTGCGCAGCAGACCGCCACCATCGCCGATGCCGGCGCGGCGCCGAAGAACGTCTACGCGTTCTCCGAGCGCGACCCGCGCGGCCAGGTCCTGCAGGCGCTCGGCTTCAACGGGTCGCCGCCGCTGGCCAAGCGCATCGGCCGCAAGTTCGGCGCCGAGATCGCGCAGGAGCGCTTCGACCTGCTCGACGTCGACCGCCTGTTCCTGCTGATCGACCTGCCGGCGCGCAAGCGCCTGGAGCGTGACGCGCTCTTCAGCCGCCTCGCGGTCGCACGCGAGGGCCGCGTGACGAATCTGGCGTACTACTCGGGCGACCAGCTCGGCGCGGCGCTGGCGTTCAACACCGTCCTGAGCCTCCCCTACGCGCTGAAGGGCCTCGCGCGCGAGCTCGGCGGCGGCGGCGGTGAGACGCCGAAGCGCGTGGTGGCACTGGACTTCCCGAGCGCCGACGCGGTGGTCGGGCTCGGCATCACGCCGGTCGCCGTCGGCAAGGTCGGGTACGTCCGTGGCGGCATCCAGACCTGGACGCAGGCTGCCCTCGGCGCCCGCCGCCCGCAGCAGCTGGACTACGAGACGAACATCCCGCTCGAGCAGCTGGCGGCGCTGAAGCCCGACGTGATCGTCGCGACGAGCACCTACAACCTCGAGCCGGTGCTGGCGAAGGTGAAGGCGATCGCGCCCGTCGTGACGTGGAAGACGGCGCCGGGCCGCGACACCTGGCAGGAGACGACCCTGCGCGTCGGCAAGGCGCTCGGACGTGAGCCGCAGGCACGTCAGCTCGTCGCCTCCACCGAGAAGCTGGTGAAGGAAGCGCGCGCCGAGCATCCGGCGCTGTCGGGCAAGACCGTGACGCTCTTCAACTACTGGAAGGGCAACGCGCACGCCATCAGCGACCCGGCCGACTTCTCGGTGCGCTTCCTCTCGCAGCTCGGCATGAAGCTCTCGCCCGCGATCGAGAAGCGCCGCGGCAAGGACGGGCGCCTGGAGGTCAGCGAGGAGCAGCTGCGCCTACTCGACGCCGACGTCGTGCTCGGCACTACCACCGACACGGAGCGCAGCCTCAAGCAGTTCGTGGGCGACGACCTGTTCCGGCGGCTGCCCGCGGTGAAGCGCGGCGCGTACGCGACGGTGCCGATCGGGCCCGCGACGTCGATCGCGTTCCCGTCGGCGCTGAGCGTGCGCTACGCGGTTGACGAGCTCGTTCCGATGTTGGACCGGCTGGCCTCCTAGGCTGTGCGGTGTGAGCGTTGCTGACACCGCTGCCCTGACTGCCGCCCGCGGCGGCGACGAGGCTGCGTTCGAGCGCCTCGTCACGCCGTACCGGCGCGAGCTGCACGCACACTGCTACCGCATGCTGGGCTCGCTGCACGACGCCGAGGATGCGCTGCAGGACGCGCTGCTGAAGGCCTGGCGTGGGCTCAAGGGCTTTCAGGAGCGCAGCTCGCTGCGCGCGTGGCTGTACCGGATCGCGACGAACGCGAGCCTCGACATCATCAACCGCCGTCAGAAGCGCGTGCTGCCGATCGACGAGGTGCAGGCCTGGGACCCCGCGCGTGGCGTCGGCGAGCCGCTGGCCGAGTCGGTGTGGGTCGAGCCCTATCCCGACGAGCAGCTCGGCCTTGCCGACGGGCTTGCGTCCCCGGACGCGCGCTACGAGCAGCGCGAGAGCGTCGAGCTGGCGTTCATCGCGGCGCTGCAGCACCTGCCCGCCAACCAGCGTGCGGCGCTGATCCTGCGTGACGTGCTCGGCTTCTCCGCACAGGAGACGGCGGAGCTGCTGGACACGAGCGTCGCGTCGGCCAACTCGGCGCTGCAGCGTGCGCGCAAGACCGCGGAGGAGAAGCTGCCGGAGCAGTCGCAGCAGGAGACGCTGCGGGCAATCGGCGACGAGGAGCTGCGCGGTGTCGTGGCCCGCTTCGTCGACGCGATGGACCGCCAAGACGTGCCGGCGGTCGTGGAGATGCTCGCGCAAGACGTCGCGTGGTCGATGCCGCCGCTGACGAGCTGGTTCCGCGGCATCGACAACGTCGCGAGATTCCTGGCGGAGAACCCGCTGAAGGGCGCATGGCGCTGGAAGCGGCTGGCGACAACCGCAAACGGTCAGCCGGCCGCCGCGGCGTACATCTGGGACGACGACGCCGGCGCGTACCTGCCGTTCGCGTTGGACGTGCTGAGCTTCGAGGGCAATCGCATCATCGACGTGACGTCGTTCATCACGCGCACGCTCGACGTCCCCGACGAGGACTACACCGACTGGCCCGACCACGGGCAGGACGAGCAACGCGTCGTCAGCGTTTTCGAGCGCTTCGGGCTGCCGGCGCAGTTGAACTAGCGCCGGCGCCGGGTAGGGCACTGGCGTGCCTCGCTCGATCTGGAACGGCGCGATCACGATCTACGCGACCGCGATCCCGGTCAAGCTCTTCGCCGCGACCAAGGAGCAGCGCGCGCACTTCCGCGAGCTGCACGAGAAGGACGGCGCGCCGATCGAGCACCGCAAGGTGTCCGCCAAGACCGGCCGCGAGGTTCCGAAGGAGCGGATCGTCAAGGGCTACGAGACCAGCGCGGGGCGCCACGTCGTGCTGGCGCCGGAGGAGATCCGCGCGGTCGAGCAGCCGGAGCGCAAGGAGATCGCGATCGAGCACTTCGTTCCCGCCGAGCAGATCGACCCGGTGTTCTTCGATCGCGCGTACTACCTCGGTGCGCAGGACGACGGGCGCGATGCGTTCGCGGCGCTGTTGCGGGCGCTGGAGCGCACCGAGCGCGTCGGGATCGGGCGCTTCGTGCTGCGGGCAAAGGAGCAGCTCGTCGCGTTGCGGCCGGGCGACGGCGTGCTGCGGTTGAGCACCATGCGCTTCGCGGACGAGCTCGTCGACCCGCCGTCGGTCGACACGCCCAAGCGCGCGCCGAGCAAGCGCGAGATCGAGATGGCCGAGAAGCTCGTGTCGGGTCTTGAGGCGTCGTTCGACCCGTCGGCGTATCGCGACTCGTTCACGCGGCGGGTCACGGCATACGCGAAGAAGAAGGCGGCTGGGAAGGCGCCGGAGCTGGCGCCGGTCGAGGAGCCCTCGGCGCCCGACGATCTGCTGGCGGCGCTGGAAGCGAGCCTGAAGAGCTGATGGCACGCGCGATCTGGAGCGGTGCGGTCAGCTTCGGCCTTGTCAACGTGCCGGTCGCGTTGCTGCCGGCGGTGCGCGATCTCACCGTCCGCTTCCACGAGCTGGACGAGAAGTCCAAGTCGCGGATCGAGATCCGGCGCGTGTGCTCGAAGGAGGGCCGCAAGGTCGCTTTCGAGGACATCGCGCACGGCTTCTCCGTCGACGGGAAGTGCGTGATGCTCAGCGACAAGGAGATCGAGGCGCTCGCGCCGGAGCGGACGAAGACGATCGACGTCGAGGCGTTCGTCGGGTTGGACGAGATCGACCCGGCGCTATTCGACCATCCGTACTACCTCGTACCGACCGGTGGCGAGGGCGGCGCGCGGGCTTACCGCCTGCTGGCGCGAGTGATGGAGCGGTCAGAGCGGGTTGCGCTGGGGCGCTTCGTGCTGCGCACGCGCGAGCGGATGGTGGCGCTGCGCGTGAGCGACGGCGTGATTGCGCTGAGCACGATGCTGTTTGCGAATGAGCTGCGGCCGGAGAAGGAGCTCGGCGCGGCGCGAGTGACGGCGCGCGACAAGCCCTCGACGAAGGCGGTCTCGCAGGCGACGAAGCTCGTGGAGGCGCTGGCCGCGGACTTCGACCCTTCGGAGTACGAGGACCGTCACCGCAAGCGTGTCGAGCGGCTGATCGCGCGCAAGCGCAAGGGCGGTGAGATCAGCGCGCCGCCCGAGCCGGAGACGCCCGAGCCGGCCGAGGACCTGATCGCCGCGCTGGAGGAAAGTCTGCGGGCAGTGCGCGCGGCATAGTACGGTCGCGTAGCAATGCTCCGGGTTTTGCTGGCCGCGGTCGTTGCGGCGCTTCTCGTCGTCCCCTCTGCTGTCGCCGCCACGCCGGGCGTGATGGAGCAGGAGTCGTTCTCCAACGGCGCCGGGACACGCACGTACTTCGTCTACGAGCCCGTCGCCGGCGGTGCCGGCAAGCCGGTGATGGTGTGGCTGCACGGCTGCGGTGGGCCGGGGACGATGAGCGCGGGGCACGCGTTGGCGCGCGTCGCCGAGGAGCGTGGCTTCACCGTCGTCTACCCCGTGCAGCCGTCGAGTGCGAACGGGCTGCGCTGCTGGAACTGGCCCAGCGCCGGGCACCAGAAGCGCGGCATCGGGGAACCGTCGATCCTCGCCGGGATCACGTCTTCGGTGCTCACCGAGGTGGCGGGCGATCCGGCGCGCGTGTACGTCGGTGGCTACTCCGCCGGCGGGGCGATGACCACGGTGATGGGCGCGACGTATCCGGACCTGCTACGCCGCGATCGCACCGTCGGCCGGCGCGCCGTACGCGATCTTCGACGCCTCGGGCATCCAGGCCTACCGCGCGATGGGCCCCCGCGCGCGGCCGGTGCCGGCGTTCATCCAGCAGGGGCTGCTTGACGAGATCAGCCTCTATCCGCTCGTCGGCCGGGCGAACATCCTGCAGTGGCTCGGCACCGACGACTACGCCGACGACGGCCGCGCGAACTGGTCGGTGTCGCGACTGCCGTCGAACGTCTCACTTCGCGTGGTCCAGACGACCCTGCCGCTGCCGATGGTGATCGAGCACTACCGCCGCGGCTCGTGCGAGGTCGGCCAGTTCCTCACTTCGCCCTACGAGCACCTCATCAACGGCCTGCTGTTCTACGAGGACGCCGGCCTGGAGCTCCAGCGCCTGATGATGAGCTTCCTGCTCGCACACCGGCTCGGTGGGCCGGGCGTGGGCTGCGGCTGAGAGCGGGCGACCGGGTTCGAACCGGCGACATTCAGCTTGGAAGGCTGACGCTCTACCAACTGAGCTACACCCGCGCTGCCACTGATCCTAGAGCAGCTCGGCGCGCATGTTGCGCTCCATCATGCGCAGTGCCGCGTCGCCGAGCTCGTCATCGATCGCGATCACGGCGTCGGTGACGACGGCGACCTCGAAGTGGCGGACGTGCGCGTCGAGCGCGCTGTAGAGGATGCACTGCTCGGTGACCTGGCCGACGAGCGTGAGGTGCTCGATCTCGCGTTGACGCAGGAGGTATGCCAGCGAGGTCTCGTAGAAGATCGAATGGCGCGCCTTGACGATCAGCTCGTCGTCGGCCTCGGGGAGGATCGGCTCGATCAGCTCGCGGTCGGGCGCCTCGTCGAGCACCCACTCGATGAGCTGCTGACGATCTGACGTCCAGAGGCCGTAGTTGTCGTTGACGTACAGCAGCGACGTGTCGTCGTCCTCGCGGGCGCGCTCGATCGCCTCGCGCATCGCCGGCATCACCTCGCGGGCACGCTGCGCGCAGCGCTCCCCGTCGGGGTGCCCGTAGGTGTTGATCATGTCGACGACGATCAGCGCTCGAGCCATCAGCAGGCGGCTACCCGGCGCCGAGCGATACCCTGCTCATTCGTCACGGGGAGTGGCGCAGTCTGGTAGCGCACCCGGCTGGGGGCCGGGCGGTCGCAGGTTCAAATCCTGTCTCCCCGACTCGTTTCTGTTTGGGCCAGTGAGGGCTTCAAGAGGCCTGTTCCGGCCCGGCGCGGCCTCGCCAGGCTTCTGCGTGTCTCAAAGCGACTGCGCCGGCCTCGCATTCTGGGTGTCCCTGGGGTACCGTCGCCTGGCGGGAGGTATGCGAGCAAGGGGGAGGACCGATGAGGCACGGTCGGCGAGTGATGATGTTGGGGTCCGGGCGGAAGTGGTGGCAGCTATCCACGCTCGTGGCGGTCGCGCTCCTTTCCGCGTCGTCATCGGCGTTGGCCGCTGAGAGCCTGTCGACCGTCGCGACCCAGAGCGGCACTGCCGTCCCCGGCACGACGTCTGCCACGGCAACCCTGAGCCAGACCGTCCCCGGACCGGGCCCAGCGCCGCTCGGCACGATCACGTTCAACCTCTACGGGCCCTTCGCATCGGTCCCGACCGCGGCCAGCTGTACAGGCACGACGGCCTTCGTCAACACGGTGCCGGTCAACGGCTTCGGCGCCTACCCGACCAGCGCCGCGGCACCCGTCACCGCCACCGGCTACTTCACTTGGACGGCGACCTACTCGGGCGACCCCAACTACACAGGCCTCGGGCCCGTGGGCTGCGGCGAAGCGGCCGCGACCGTGCAGTTCGGGGCCAGTCCGCCTCCGCCTCCGCCTCCGCCACCGCCACCGCCACCGCCACCTGTGGCACCAAGCTGCTCACTGATCAAAATCAATCTGTCGCTGATCGGCAAGCCGATCGTCATCTGCCTGTTCCCCGTCCAGAAGTAGCGGCTGGCAGCACGCGTTCCTAAGCGGGGGCCGCTGTGACAGCGCCCCCGCCGTGACCCGCGCCTTGCGCTGCCGTTTTCGCCTGAAAGCAAAAGCCGGTGAGACACGGCGCAAGACACCCGGGTCAGGCGACCGCTTGAACCCGGCCTTCAGCGGCTTTCTCCCCGACTGAGGATACGATCGGTTGATCGCTAGACGGCTTGCTCCGGGCCTTCGGATCGGCGCTTCGTTTCGCGCTCGGTTCAGCGACGACGGTCGCTGGCTGGCGACTCTCGGGCAACGCATCACGCTATGGGACGTCGCCACGCGCGAGCGGGTCGCCGAGGGTCCACGATTGCCACGAGCGTCGTCGATCGACTTCGCCGCGGACGGAGGTTTGCTGGCAGCGAAGAACACGTCAGGCGACATCCTCGTGATGGACGTGCCCGATCTGAACGAGGTCGCTTACCACTCCGGCCGCGGTTTCGGCGAAGGCACCGATATGTGTTTCGCTCCCGGTGGTGAGCTCGTGCATGGAACCTGGTCCGGCAGGCTGGTCTCACGGGACGCGTGTCACCGGCACCATCGTGTGGGAGGAACACGGCGACGACGTGTTCGAGCTTGTCAGGACACGCGATCGGCTGACGTGTGCGTACAGCACATGGTCGAAGGCCGAGCAACGAAGTCGCGCCGTCGTCCGAAGCTGGCCCTTCGACGATCACGCACCAGCCGCCGTGCCGGGCGTCACGCAGGCCTCGAGCCTGGCCGTGAGCGACGACAGTGCCGGCTCGCAGTCGCCGAGGCTGGACTCAAGGTCTACGAGCGCGGAACGACGGACGAATGGATCCTGGTAGCGCGCCACCCCCATGACATCGGCACACGCGGCTCCTTGTCATGGAGCCCTAGCGGCGATCTGCTCGCGGCAAATGGCCCAACCCAAGCCGCCGAGTTCTCGCGCGAGCTTTCTCACGAGTTCAGCGAAGAGGTCGAGTACAACTGCGACGTCGCGGTCTCACCGGACGGGAAGCTCCTCGCCGTCGGCGCGTGGGGCAGCGCGGGGATCGTGGTCGCGCTCGACGACAAGCTCGGCAACTAAGCCTCGTCGCCGCGGGCTCACCGCCGATAGACGTTGACGCGCGCGCTGGCCTGTCCTGATGCCTCAAGAGCAGAAGCGGTGGGGATTAGGCTTCCACGCCGTGTACGAGGTCGACCGCAAAGACCGAGTCGTAGAGATCGACTCCCCTCAGTCGGCCGTCGGCGCTCCGCTGCCGCTCCTCGTGGCTGCGGAAGGGCGCCTGCTACTCGCCTACCTCGGAGAGGTGAGCGACCCGCGTGGGACGGGACGGCAGTGCGACTGGTTGACGCCCAATCAGACGAACCTGTGGTTCGCGTCGAGTTCGACCAGCCCAGGGCGCACTTCTTCGGACCACCCAACGATGGGCCGTCAGCGGGCATCCTCTCGCCTCAAGAGGACTTCGTCCGTACAGGGTCTTCTGCGTCGAGCGGTCCTCATGGCTGCGCAAGATCGAACGGATGAAGCGCTTGCACCCACACCACGATGCGGATTCCTTCAGGGCGTTGCGCCACTTCGTCTTCGCGTTCCACGACTCGACGTTCGAGTGCATCGCTCGCGGCTTCGCCATCGAGGTGATCCCTGGTCCTCTCAGTGCCCTCGCCACCGACATGGCTCGTCGCGCGACGGTCGGACCCTGAGGCCGATCATGCTGCTGTCGCCTGGGAGCGAACGGGCCGCTCTTGCCTCGAAGCGACAGCGGCGATCGGCTGCCAGAGCTGGCCTGGACTTCGGAGCCTCGCTCGCGGACCGGGCCTTCGTTAGCCCTGACCGGTCCCCGCCTTATTCGGAGTCCTCGAATCCTGCGAGCTCGTGCGTGACGTCGACTTCGAGATCACGGAGCCACGGCGGATACTCGTCCTTGCCAATCACGTAGCCCAACGTCGAGGCCAGCGGGACGAGCGCATAGAACCGATCCCTGTCGTCCCAATACGCCTCGTGTCGGTCTTCCTCGTCCGCCTCAGCCCAGAACACCAGTAGCCGCCCGCGCCGATGGCCGAAGAACGGCTGACCGTCGGGGGCGACGAAACGGCGCGGCCCGACCTCGGCGGGCACGTCGTTGGGAAGAGGTTCTAGGTCGTCGGTTTCATACTTCTGCGGCCAGCCGTCCGTTCCGCTCCACGAGTAGAAGACGACGTGCGGCTCGGGGTAGTCATGCGTCTCGACCTCCGATACCTCGAAAGGATTGCCGTAGGCGGTCTGGCGGCTCAAGTATTCGGTAGTCGTCTCGCGAGCTTCGTCGGCCGAGCGAGCCAGCACGATTCCGAAACCCTCAAGACGCCGGAACAAACCATCCACAACAGTGACTCTCCACGCTCTCATCACACTCAGATGACCAACCACCTCTCCAAGACTTCTGCTCGGAGGCAGCAGCTATGCTGACGGCGGGCGATGACCGTAGTCGTCTCCCACGCGGAGGCGCTCGCTCCAGCGAGTAGCAGCGGGGAACGGCGGCGGGTCGCCCACTGTCGCTTTGAGTGAAGCGGCGGTAGCGTTCATCGTCCTGGTAGAGCAGCCGCCAGCGCCGCTTTCGCCTGCAAGCCGAAGCCGGTGGAGACACCCGGGCCAGGCGACCGCTTGAACCCGGCCTTCAGCGGCTTTCTCCCCGACTCTTTTCTGTTTGGGCCAGTGAGGGCCTCAGGCCGCCTACGTCGTGACCAGGCAGAAGCCGTTGCCAAAGGGATCTGCGCAGCGCGTCAGGCTGCCCCAGTCGCCCGACTCCCGGCCCTCGACGATTCCACCGAGCCTGGTGATCTCCGATGTGGCCCGTCCGACGTCCTCAACGGAAAAATCGAGGTGGACAGGCGTCCAGTGTCTGGCGAATGAACGCCCCTCGGTCGCCGCGAGGAACGGCATCGAGCCCTCAGATCGCAGCATCAGATAGATCTCGGTGCCACCCGCGGCCACCGTGACCGTCCGCGGGTTGCGCCTAACCTCGGTGCACTGCAGCGCCTCGCAGTAGAACGCGCCGGCCTCGTCGAGGTCGGCCACGTCGATGCAGATCTTCACCGTCGTCATTCGGGCGCACGGTATCCGACCCGGCTCAGACAGCTGACGGGCGACTGGGGCCGGCCGGCGGCGGGCGGGTTGCTAGTCAGGAAACCTGGGCGTAGGGTCGTGCGCATGCGCACTAAGGGGTTGGTGCTGGCGGGGGCGATGACGGCTGTGCTGGCGTGGGGGCCGGGTCCGCGCACGCGGCATCGACGACGGTGTCGTGCAGCGCCAGCAGCTTGGCGACGTTGGGGTCGCTTCTGGCGCCACGCTGCCAGACGCCGCCGGTGGCGTGTTCGGGGGCGTGTGCGATCAGCGCCACGGTGACCGCCAGATCAGCGGTACGGGTGGGGCGAGTCGGTGGCCGGCTGACGGTCGGGTCGGTGCTGTCGACCGCGTGTGTGGCGGGCGCTTCGAGCTGCACCGGTGCGTCGCCCGCGGCCCCGGCGCCACCGGGCACTTACGTGGGGGCATGTGCGTGGGATCAGCCGCAGCTGTTGTGGGTGCTCACCAGCGTGAGCTGCACCGTGACCGCAGTGGAGCCCGACATCGTTCCGGACGGCAAAGTCAACGCCTGCAACTACAGCGGCACGCCTGGTGTCGACGAGGTACTGCAGGTCGACGGCAGCCCGATCGAGATCCCTGCCAGCGCCGTCGCGGCGACGGTGGACCCGCAGGACCCGTCGTTCGTGGTTGTTCACGATCCGGTCCAGGTAGGCGACGTCTACGTCGAAGACGCCGGCTTCTTTGGGATCGTCGTGGCTGTCGCGGGTGACCCGCGCGCCACGATCGAGGACTGCCCCGGCTACACGCCACCGGCGTAGACACGCGGCCCAGGCGAACGCTTGAACCCGGCCTTCAGCGGCGTTCTCCCCGACTTATGGCTCAAGCGCCCGCGAGCGCTGGCGTCAGGCCGTGGCGCCGACCCCGTCGACCACCATGGTGAACTCGCCGCTCAGCCCGACGACGGTCTCGTCGAAGCCGTCGTGGCTGTGCGGCATCGGGCTGCGCGCGCCGGCCTCGAAATCGCAGCGGAAGATGGAGACGGCGTCATTGGTCTCGGTGCCCTCGACGAGGAACTGGATCTTCATCTCCGGGGCCTCGATGGGTTGATTCGGCATGTGGCTTCCTCCGCGGTGTGTAAAGTGACTTGACACGGATGCTTTCAGGCTGGATGCTCCGTGTCAAGTTCCTTTACGCAGACCCATGGCAACCTCGGAACCTCCCCTCATCGGCGCGCTACTACGGATCCCTCTCGACCGCGTGTACCAGCGGATCCTGCATGCGCTGCACGAACATGGATTCACCGACATCACGAGCGCGCATTTCCAGGTGCTGCGTTGGCCGGGGCCGCGGGGGCAACGCCCGGTCGAGCTCGCGCAGCAGGCGGGCATGACGCGGCAGGCGATGAACTACCTGCTCGGTCAACTCGAGGAACTCGGATACATCGAGCGGCGCGTCGACCCAACCGACGTCCGCTCACGCACTGTTCACCTCACCGCTCGCGGTACTTCCACGATCAGCGTCATCCGCGATGCGGTGACCGAACTCGAGCGCGATTGGGAGGCACAGCTCGGTCCCACGCGCTGGCGGCAGCTCAAGGAGCTGCTCGCCGAGCTCAACAACCCAGCGTCACCCCCGCCGCATCCGCCAGCGCCTGCAGCTCATCCCGTAGCCACCCAATCAGCTTCCACACATCGGGCATCTGCTCGCGGTCGGCGATGATGCCGAAGTCCATCGTGCCGTTGTAGCTCATCACCGTGATGTTCAGGCCCATCCCGTCGGTGATCACCGACACCGGGTAGTTGGCCTTCAGCCGCGCGCCCGCCATGTACAGCGGGAACTGCGGCCCGGGGACGTTCGAGATCACGAGGTTCCACGTCGGGCGCCCGGCGTTGGTCGTCGACAGGCGGAACGTCAGCTGTGCCGCCCGCGCGAACACGGCCGGCGGGATGAAGTGGTTGACGTCCTGCAGCAGGTCCGCAGGCAGCGCGCGATGACGCGCCTTCAAATCCATCATCGCGTCGCGGCACGCCGCCAGCCGCGCCGCCGGATCGTCCTCGTTGGTCGCCAACGGCGCCGCCATGATCAGAATCCGGTTGCCGTAGGTGCCCATCTGCTTGTCGGTCCGCACCGACACCGGCACCTGCGCGATCAGCGGATCGTCGGGCAGGTCATCGTGCTCCACCAGCCAGCGCCGCACCGCGCCCGCGCAGATCGCGACGACGACGTCGTTGACCGTCGCGCCGTAGGCGTCCTTCACGCGCTTGACGTCGGCCAGCGCCATCTCCCCGAACGCAAACCGCCGGTGCGGCGAGATCTGCCCGCTGAACTTCGTCTTCGGCGCGACGAAGCGCGGCCCGCCGCGGGCTGACCCGTCGCGGCGCAGCGTCTGCGGCGCCCGCCCGAGCCGCCCAAGCAATCCCACGCCGGGGAGCGTCGCGAACGGCGTCTCCTCGATGTTCGGCAGCGCCCGCGGCAGCGAACGCGCCGCCCGCAGCGGCTGGCGCGTCAACCCGAGCAGCCCGCGGCGCAGCAGCTCTCCCCCGCTGGGCGCGGGTCCCGCGCCGTCCTGCACGGGCTCCGGTGGCTCACGACCCTCGGGCGTCAGATCCAGCAGCAGCCCCATGATCTCCGCGCCGGACATGCCGTCGATCACCGCATGGTGGATCTTCGTCAGCACCCCCACGTCGCCATCCGGCAGCCCGTGGATCACGTACAGCTCCCACAGCGGACGCGAGCGATCCAGCGGCCGCGACACGATCCGCGCCACCTGCTCGGCCAGCTGCTCGTCCGAGCCCGGCGCCGGCAGCGCGAGCTCACGCACATGGAAGTCCAGGTCGAAGTCGGGATCGTCGATCCAATACGGGTAGTCCAGGCCGAGCGGGACCTCCGTCAGCTTCCAGCGAAACGGCGGCAGCGCCGGCAGCCGCTCGGTCAGCAGCGCAGAGATCGTCTCGATGTCGACGCGCCCACCGGGCGCCGTCGACGGATCGAGAATCGCCAGCCCGCCGACATGGCCGGTCTGGCGTGCGGACTCAAGGGCGAGAAACTGCGTGTCGAGGCTCGAGAGCTGGCGCACGGGGAGACGCTACGCGCAACGGCGTCTCAGCGCCAGCCCGCATCATCGGCCACCACGCCCGCCGCCCGAGCAGCCGCAGCACGGCAGGCAGCAGCACGAGCCGGACGATCGTCGCATCCAGAGCAATCGCCACGGCCAGCCCGATGCCAAAGACACGCAGGCTCGTGACGCCCGCCGTCGCGAACGGGACGAAGACCGCGAGCATCGATAGCGCCGCGCCAGTCACGACTCCGGCGGTGCGCTGCATCCCGGTCGCGATCGCGTCCTCGACGGTGCGCCCGGCCGCGAGCTCCTCGCGGATTCGCGTCACGATGAACAGACGACCCGCGGACTTGAATCACGCGGCAGCAGCAGCTGCGGGATCCATCACGAAGACGTGCACGTCAGCCGCATCGCCGAGCACCGCGGCGGCAACGTCGCGCGCCTCCGCGGCGGTCGTGTGCGGCAGGATCGCGGTCAGCCGGCCGTCGCCCATGAGCCCGAACACGTCGCTCTTGCGCAGCCGCTCGCGCAGGACGGCAGCGACCTCGCGCAGGCGCGCCTCGTCGTTGGTCGCGAACACGAGCGCGACCGCGTCGTCGGTGACCTCGGTGAACGACGTCACGACCGCGCGCGCACGTCCGCCGCGATGGCGCAGCGGCTGCGAGCGCACGGTTGCCCACACCACGGCCCCGCGCGCCCGCTCGAAACCGAGCGTCACGGCCTCGCTGGCGGCGCCGCTGTCCAGCGCGACCTGCCACGGCAGGTCCTGCGGCGCGACGGGACGGCCGTCCTCGTCAACCACCGACATGCCTTCGACCGAGCCACCGAACAAGCGCTCAGCGGTTGGGTTGGATGCGCGCACGCCCCCGTCGCTGCCATGAATCACGACGCCGTCGTCGAGCGCGTCGATCAGCGCGCGGTAGGACGCGCGGCGACGGCGCTTGCCGACGTGCTCCGCCGGCTCGTCGCGCGCGATCTCCGAGGACAGCCGGTCCAGTGTGTGTCCCGAGAGAACGGTCGACTTGTCCGCCGCCTGCCCCGCACCGAGCACCGCGACCAGCGCCTCGACGACCTCGGGATCGAACTGACTGCCCGCGTTGGCGCACAGCTCTGCGATTGCAGTCTCATGCGACCGTGCGCGCCGGTATGGGCGGTCGGTCGTGATCGCGCTGTAGGCGTCGCAGCAGCTCACGATCCGCGCCGCGAGCGGGATCTGGGTGCCGCGCAACCCGTCGGGATAGCCGCTGCCGTCCCACGCTTCGTGCGACGCGCGCACGATTGCCCCGACGCCGGCGAGCACGCCGCCGACGCGGTCGAGCATCCGCTGCCCCTCGATCGTGTGCGTGCGCATCACCGCCCACTCCTCGACGCTCAGCGGACCGGGCTTGTTGATGACCTCGGCGGGCATCACGACCTTGCCGACGTCGTGCAGCAGTGCGGCGAACTCGACGTCGCGTCGTGCGCTTGCGTCGAGCGCCATGTGGTCGGCGACGTCGATCGCCAGCAGCGTCACGCCCTTGCTGTGGCGGCCGGTGTACTCGTCGTCGCCCTCGACGACCTCGCCGAGCAGCAGCGCCGTGCCGCGATAGGCGCGCGAGAGCTCGAGCTGGTTGTCGATCAGCGCGCGGCGCTCGCGTCCGAAGATCGCGATCAGCGCGACGAGCGGGAGCACGAGCAGCCATGCGAACTGCGCCTCGCGTGCCGCCAGGGCGGCGAGCAGGCCGAGCGGCGCAAGCACGACGTCCAGGCGCTGTGCGAAGCCAAGCTCGCGCAACATCTCCACCGGATGCGTGCCGAACGCCAGCCAGGCGCGCAGCCCAGCGGTCAGCGCGTCGAGCGCCAGTTGCGCACCGAGCGCGGCGACGTAGATCGGCCAGTGCTCGAGCGCCGGCTGCTCGGCGCCTGCCAGCACGATGACAAGGACGGGTGCGAGCGCATACCAGGCGTTCGCGAACTCGCCGACGATGCGCTCGAGCCCAAGCGGCGGGCGCGACGGCTCAGTCGCGCGCGCGAGCACGTAGCCCGCGCCGACCACCAGCGGCACCGCGGGCGCCGGCAGCGCGAACAGCATCGGCACGAAGACCAGCTGCGTCGGGACGGCGTAGCCCGCGCCGGTCTGGAACTCCACGCGGGCAGCGACCGCGAACGCGGCGACGAACGCCAGCACGGGCCCAACCTCGAGCCCGCGCGGGTCGTCGACGAGAAGCGCGACGACCGCGACCGCGGCCAGCAGGGCCAGCCCGAACGGGGCGCCCACCAGGCGCTCGCGACCGGCGAGCGCATGGTGGTGGCGTTCACGCGTCTCGCGTGCCGCCGCCTCGACGTCGGGCGACCAGCCCCCCGACCCGGTGCTGACGGCGACGCGCCGCCGTGAGATCACGGCCCGCGCCACGGATCGACGTAGAGGTCGTCGACCTGCCACGTCCCTGCGCCGAACGGCGTGAAGCGGAACGCGACGGGCAGCATCCCGTCCTTCGTCAGCGCGCCGAGCGCGTTGACGACCATGAGCATCGGCAGCGTCGGCTGCCACGAGCCGCTCGGGGTGGCGACGCCGACCAGCGCCGACCGCGGGCTGTTGCTGAGCGCGTCGTCGACGACGACCTCGACCAGCATCAGCGACAGCAGGTTCGTGTTGCTGGAGCGCGTGAAGAAGCGAATCGTCGGCCACTCCAGCCCGACGCAGATCGGCGCGCTCTGCGCACTGGACCCCGCCGGGATCCGCAGCGAGCGGCCGTTGTCGATGCCGCCGACGTAATGCGTCGAGTTCCCCGAGACCGTCGCGGACGAGCCGTTGAGCGACCAGCCGGAGGCACCGTTCTCAAAGCCACCGTCAGGCGACAGCGCGTAGTGCGCGATGTCTGCCCACGGCAGGAACACGCGGTTCAGCGCGCTTTGCGCGGAGCAATCGGCGCCATCGCCGATCGGACCGGCGTTCGCGGCGGGCGCAGCCAGCGCCAGCACGCCCGCGGCGCACGCCGCCGCGGCAATCACACGTCTACAGACCCAGAGCATCCACTTCCCCCAATGGTTTGCGAACGAGACCACCATCGGCGGTTGGAGAACAGACCGTGACTACGACATTCGTCCAACAGGTTTCGTCAGGCCTCAAGCCGCTGATGTTTCGGACTCCGTCAGCTCGGTAGCAGCGGGGTTTGCCCCCCGATCAGGAGGTCATCTCCACGATGAGACGCGCCACCCTGGCCCTGGCACTCGCCACGGCCGCCGTGACCGCGACACCGACAGCCGGCGTTGCTGCGCCGGACCCCGACAAGGTCTCCGCGAAGCTGCGTGAGGCAGTCGGGACAGCGCAGATCCAGACACATCTTCGCGAGTTCCAGGCGATCGCCGAACGCAACGGCGGCACACGCGCCTCGGGCACGCCCGGCTACGACCGCTCCGCGCAGTACGTCGCGGGTCGCCTACGCGCGGCCGGCTACCGCGTGACGACGCAGAAGTTCGACTTTCCGTACTTCGAGGAGCTCGCGCCCTCGACGTTCACACGCGTGTCCCCAGATCCCCACACCTATGGCGCGGACGAGTTCGCCACGATGGACTACTCCGCCAGCGGCGACGTCACCGCCGCGGTGCAGGCGGTCGACCTGACGCTGCCGCCGTCACAGGAGCCGAGCAGCACCTCCGGTTGCGAGGACGCCGATTTCACCGGCTTCACCGCGGGCAACGTCGCGCTCATGCAGCGCGGCAGTTGCGACTTCGCCGTCAAGGTCGCCAACGCCAAGGAGGCCGGCGCGAGCGCCGCGCTGATCTTCAACGAAGGCCAGGAAGGCCGGACCGACGTGGTCGCCGGCACGCTCGGCGGACCTGCCGACCTCCCGGCGCTCGGCATGAGCTTCGCTGCGGGCAAGGAGCTCGCAGATCTCGCCGCGGCGGGCGAGACGCAGGTGCACATCACGACGTCGACGGTGTCCGAGACGCGCCAGACGAGCAACGTGCTGGCCGATTCCGAGACTGGCAATGCCAGCCGCAAGGTGGTCGTCGGCTCGCACCTCGACAGCGTCACCGAAGGCCCCGGCATCAACGACAACGGCTCAGGCTCAGCACAGGACCTCGCGATTGCCGAGGCATACGCGAAGACCGTAAAGAAGCCCGCGAACCGTGTCGTGTTCGCGTTCTGGGGCGCTGAGGAGAGCGGCCTGCTCGGGTCCGAGCACTACGTCGCGGGGCTCAGCCAGCAGCAGCGCGACCGCATCATGGCGAACCTCAACTTCGACATGGTCGGCTCGCCGAACTTCGTGCGCTTCGTCTACGACGGCGACGGCTCGGCGAACCCGGACACCGGTCCCGGCCCGGTTGGCTCGGACGTGATCGAGAAGACGTTCACGGAGTTCTGGTCGCGGCGCGGCCTGGAGAGCGAGCCGACGGCGTTCGACGGACGCTCGGATTACGGCCCGTTCATCGCGGTCGGCATCCCCGCCGGTGGCCTGTTCTCAGGTGCCGAGGGCGTGAAGACCGCCGCGCAGGCGGCGATCTACGGCGGCACCGCCGGTCTTGCGTACGACCCGTGCTACCACGCGGCGTGCGACACGCTCGGCAACGTTAACGCCACCGCGCTCGATCAGTTCTCCGACGCGGCGGCGCACGCTGTGGCGGCAATGGCAACGCGCAGCGCACCGCTGACCGAGGTCGACGCGGCCAAGCGCAAGGGCAAGAAGGCCCAGCAGTTCAAGGGCCCGCAGGCCCAGCGGTAGTCAGTCGCCGAGGACCCGGCGCGTGTAGTCGTTGAGGAACACGCGCGCCGGGTCCGACCGGTCGCGGACCGCCTGGAAGCGGTCCCACTCCGGGTAGCGCTCGCGCAGGACCGCGGCCGTCTGGTAGTTGCGCTTGCCCCAGTGGGGGCGCCCGCCGAAGCCGTCCATGATCTCCTCGACGGCGCGGAAGTAGGTCTCGAACTCCATCCGCGAGTACTGGTGGACGGCGACGTAACAGGTGTCGCGCCCGTAGGCGGTGGACAGGAACGCGTCGTCGGGCGCGGCGAAGCGCAGCTCGAGCGGAAACATGATCGGCAGCGCGCGGCGCTTGACGAGGGCGATCACGCGCTCGACCGCCTCGCGCGCGTTGGCGCGCGGGAGCGCGTATTCCATCTCGGTGAAGCGCACCCGGCGCTCGGTCGCGTAGACCTTGTAGGCACGGTCTTGCACGGTGCTGGCGGACATCGCGCTCGTGATCAGCCGGTTCAGGCGCGGCGCGGCCTTCGGGAAGCGGCGACCGGCGCGACAGATGAGATCGAGGGCGGTGTTCTCGATCACGTCTTCGGAGAGCGTGCGCTTCCACTGCGGCGGTGGCGAGGGCTGCTCGTCGCTGCGGCGCGTCGTGCGCGTGAGCGCGCGGTCGGCGTAGGGGAAGACGAAGAACTCGAAGTGGTCGTTGCCGTCAACGTGCTCGTCGAGACGGTCGAGCGTCTCGGCAAGCGGACGAGGCTCGTCGCGACGGTGCAGCGTGTAGAGCGGCACGGTCTGCACGGTCACCTGGCTGACCACGCCCAGCGCCCCGACCGACACGCGCGCGGCGAGGTAGTCGTCGCCGTCGGACAACTCGAGCACCTCGCCGCTGGCCGTGACGAGGCGCAGGCTGACGACCCGTGCCGAGAGGTTCTGAAAGCGCGCGCCGGTGCCGTGCGTCGCGGTGGCGGTGGCGCCGGTGATCGACTGCGCGTCGATGTCGCCCTGGTTCTCGAGGCCGAGGCCCTGCTCGGCCAGCAACGGGCCGACGGCGTGCAGCTTGATCCCGCCTTCGACGGTGACGAGCCCCGTCTGCGGGTCGGCGCTGACGAGGCGCTTCATGCCGGTCATGTCGATCATCACGCCGTCGGTGCACGCGCAGTCGGTGAAGGAATGGCCGCTGCCGACGGCCTTCACGCGCTGCCCCTCCGCGGTCGCCCTGGCGACGATCTCGGCGAGCTGATCCTCGGAGGTCGGGCGCTCGATCGCGCTCGGCGCACAGCGCTGCTCGCCGGCCCAGTTGGTCCACAGCGGGCTCATCTGAGCAGCTCGTGCGCGACGGCCTCGGCGATCGTGACGGCGTGCCCGACGGTGTCGTAGTCGACGTTCTCGGGCGTGTCGGACATCAGGTGGTAGTTCGACAGCGCCTTGTAGCGGTCCATCGAGGCAAAGCAGGCGATCGGGTAGCCCATGCGGCTGGGGATCACCGCATCGGTGCTGTTGCGCGCACGCATGCCGCGCCGGAACGGTGCGTCGACACGATCCCCCGCGCGGGCGCAGAGGTCGCGGAAGGGCCGGTAGAAGTAGTCCTCCATCACCGTCGTCCCCTCCCCCTCGAGCATCACGAGCTCGGGCGAGCCGACGGTGTCGAAGTTCAGGAAGTGCGTGTTCTCGCGGTCGAGCTGCTCCTTGTGGCGGGCCATGAAGCCGTAGATGCCGCCCTGCAGGACCTCCTCGGCGCCGAGCGAGACGAGCATCACGCGCAGGCCCTCGATCGGGCGCTCGTTGAGCCGCTCTGCGAGCGCGACGAGCAGCGCGACGGCGGTGAGGTTGTCGTTGGCGCCGGGGACGATCGGGCTGCGCGCGATGTCGGCGAACGCGGCGGTGCCGAGCGCGCTGAGGCCGATGCCTGCGGCCATCATGCGGCGGCTGCGCTTCAGCGCGCCGAGGCCGGCGAGCGCGGGCGCGGCGATCGTCGGCCACCAGTTCGGCAGCGAGGTGTCGATGCGCTCGAGCACGCCGGGGAACCTCTCGCCGAGATAGGCCTGGGCGGGCTGCTCGAAGAACTTGCCGGTTGGCGCGGCATCGTGGTGCGCGCAGACGACGAGCGTGCGGGCGGCGGCGAGGTCGCCGGTCTCGGCGACGACGTTCCAGGTGGTCTTCGGCTGCTGCGTGGCCTTGCGTGCGACGCGCGGGCCGTTGGAGGCGTCGTCGGCGATCGCGGCTGCGGCGGCCAGGCCGGCGGCCGCGGCGGGGACGCGCAGGCGCTTGCTTGCGAGACCCGCGAGGCCGGCAGCGACGCCGACCGCGGACAGCTTGGCCATCAGCGGCGCGTAGCCGTCGAGGAACTGCTCCTCTTCGACGCGGGCATTGCCCGCGACCTGCTGCAGCTTGGCGGCGATCCACTCGGCGGCCTGCTTCTCCTCGGGCGAGCCGGCGCGGCGCACCAGCGGCGCGAGCGCCTCGACGACATCGCGCAGCGTCTGCTGCTCGGCGGCGGGGGCGGCGACGTCGGTCATGCAAGCTCCTCGGCGCGGGTCTTCATCGCGTTCAGGTTCTCCCTCAGCATGCGGCCGGTGAGCAGGTTCTTGATCGGCCCGGGGACGAACATTCCCGGATCGACGGAGACCTCGTGCCACAAGCGCGTGCGCCCGTCGCCGAGGTCGCGGAGGCGGTATTGGGCGGCGACCGACTTGATGTCGCCCTCGACCATCGTGACGTCGATCGCGTGCGGCGCGTCGTAGCTGTAGGCGTTGACGTAGCGCAGCGTGCGGATCTTGAGGTCCAGCTCGTACTCGACCTCGGTGCCGCGGCCTTCGTCGTCGCGTTCGCGCACGGTCGTTGCGGAGACGGCGCCGTGCCAGGCGGGCATGCCCTC
This sequence comes from Paraconexibacteraceae bacterium, assembly GCA_963727365.1. Taxonomy (GTDB): domain Bacteria; phylum Actinomycetota; class Thermoleophilia; order Solirubrobacterales; family Solirubrobacteraceae; genus Paraconexibacter. Next base: position 317,785 of record CAVSFU010000007.1, read on the forward strand.
GTAGTCGATCAGCGCGGCGAAGACCGCCTGCGGTGAGGCGTCGACGATGACCTCGTCGCTGGCGGTGGTGACACCCATCGCTTAGAGGAACGTGCGGCCCTCGCCGCGGTAGGTCGGGACGCTGTCGACGATCGCGTCGCCCTCGACGAGGTGCAGCTGGTCGAAGCGCTCGCACAGCTCGCCGGCCTTCGTGTGGCGGAAGTAGACGGTGTCGCCGATGTTGAGCTGGCGGGCGGGCGCGCCGTGCAGCGGTGTCTGGACCTCGCCGGTGCCCTCCATGCCGTCGAGCTTCAGACCCAGTGGCAGGTATGGGCTGGGCATGCGGTCCTTTGCGCCGACGCCGCTTGCGAGGTAGCCGCCGCCGAGTGCGGTCGCGGTGTCCGGGTTGGGCTTGCGCGAGATCGGCAGCGCGAAGATCGCCGCGGGCTCGAGCGCGAAGCTCGAGTACGTGTCGAACAGCGTCGGCGCGTAGAAGCCCGAGCCGGCGGTGGCCTCGGTCATCGCCGGCTCTTGGGCGACGAGATGCAGGTCGCCGGTGCCGCCGGCGTTGACGATCTCGATGTCGGCGACCTCGCGGACGAGCGCGACGGCCTTCGCGCGGCGCTCGCGCAGCTCGTTGATCGACGCGCGCTGCATGCGCTTGACCACGATGTTCTGGGCGCGCTTGCCTGGGCTCTCGTCGCCGAAGCCCGCGATGTGGCCCTCGTAGGACATGACGGCGACGAGGGTGATACTTGCGCGTCTGCCGATCTCCTCGGCCAGCGCGCGCGCCTGCTCGGGCGTGTGGATGGGCGAGCGCTTGGGCCCGATCTTCACGCGCCCGCCGGCGAGCCAGAAGCCGGCGTCGACGTCGAGACAGACGCGGATCGGGGCCTTCGTGGCTTGAGCGATGAGGTCGAGGTGCTCGGTGGAGTCGACCATCACGATCGGCGCGTGCGGCTTGTCCCGCTTCCCGAGTTCGGCAAGTGCCGCACGATCAGTCGTGGGGTACGCGAGCAGGAGGTTCTCGAAGCCCTCGTCGTCGAGCCACAGCGTCTCGGGCAGCGTGAACGTGAGCAGCCCCTGATAGCGCTCGTGCGCGTCGAGGATCGTGCGCTGCAGCGGGCGGCAGCGGACGGACTTCGAGGCGACGCGGATCGGCTTGCTGCCCGCGCGTTCGAGCATCTGCTCGGAGTTGGACCACATCGCGTCGAGGTCGACGAACGCGAACGGCGGCTCGATCCCGGCGAACGCGTTCGCGTAGCGACGCAGGCGCGCGGTGGGATCGAGGCCGGGCACGGAGGGAGCCTACGTCAGCGCTTGGGCCCGACGTGCTCGTCGAGCAGCGCGACCGAGTCCTTGCGCGCGACCGACACGTGCCACGGGCCCCAGGAGCGCCACTCGACGCCGATCTCCTCGCATGCGTCGATGAAGATGTTGCGGATGTCGTGTGAGCGGTTGGAGAACTGGTAGCGCGGATAGCTGTAGCGCTTGCCCTTCGCGGTGACCTTGTTCTCGCCACGCCAGCCGTCGGTGTGGATCAGCCCGCGCAGGAGCGCACCCGTTGCTTGGTCGACGAGGTCGTACTGCCACGGCACGAGCTCGATCAGCCGTGTGTGCTTCTTGCCCGGACCGTGCTGCGGGAACAGGCACGGCCAGGACTTCCAGTACGAGCAGACGGTGACCATCCGCTTCACCTGGATGCGGGGCCGCGTGACGGCAGCCGCCCTCGGATCGTTGCGATCGCCTCGCGGACCTCGTCGATGATGTCCGGGATAGATCGCATCAAGCGATACCTTGAGTGAGGTTCGCCCGCCGCATACTGCCGAAATGCAGCCGTCGCCGAGGTAGACGCCGAGCAGGTACGCGTAGGCGGCGGGATCGAGCGCGCGAACGTCGTGGTCACCGCCGCAGCCGGTCGACACAGCGCGGTCGCCAGCGAGTAGCCGCTGCGCCGCGTACGGCGTGTGCCGGCTGCACCAGTTGCGGAGCGTCTGCTTTCGGTACGCCAAGACGCGCCGCGCACGTCCGCCCGCGACTCGCCGGCTTCGATCGCCTCAAGCGCCGCGGCGATCGTGAATGGATCTCGTCGGATGCGCTGCGCCACGGGGCGAACATACGTTCGCCACCGGATGGATTCCTAGCAGGGGAGACAGGATTCGAACCTGCGACCCTCGGTTTTGGAGACCGATGCTCTAACCGGGCTGAGCTACTCCCCTTCGCGGCTGGAGGATACCGCCGCGGCCAGCAGACGAACCCCCTGGTCGATGGCGGGCTCGGCGAGGCCGCCGAAGCCGAGCACGAGGCCGGGCGGTGCGGTGCCGGTGTAGCAGTGCAGGCCGAGGCCTTCGAGGCCGACGCCGCGCTCGGCGGCGGCGGCGATGACGGCGTGCTCCTCCAGCCCGGGCGGCAGGTGGGCGAGCGTGAAGAGGCCGGCGGCGTCGCCGGTCTCGCGCCAGTCCGGCAGGTCGCGTGCGAGCGCGGAGCGCAGGGCGAGCAGGCGCGACTGGTAGCGCAGGCGCATGCGGCGCAGGTGGCGGTCGAGCTCCCCGCGCGCGATGAAATCCGCGAGCGCGAGCTGGCCGAGCACGCCGGTGCCCGCGTCCTCGACGGCCTTTGCCGTGATCACCGGCCACGCCAGCCACGACGGCAGCAGCATCCACCCCAGGCGCATGCCCGGCGCGAGGCGCTTGCCCGCCGAGCCGACGTACAGGACGCGCTCGGGCGCGAGGCCCTGCAGCGCGCCGACAGAGCCGCGGTCGTGGCGCAGCTCGGCGTCGTAGTCGTCCTCGACGATCAGGTGGTCGCCGCGCTCGGCCCAGTCGATCAGCGCCGCGCGGCGCTGGCGGCTGAGCACGGCGCCGGTCGGGAACTGATGTGCGGGCGTGACGACGACTGCCTGCGCGCCGCTGCGCGCGAGCGCGTCGACGTCAAGGCCGTCGGCGTCCACCGGGATCGGGATGACCGCGAGCCCCGACTGCTCGGCCACGAGGCGCGCGGCGTGCCACCCGGGCTCCTCGAGGGCGACCTCCTCGACGCCGTGCTGGCGCAGCCAGCGACACGTCAGCGACAGGCCCTGGCGAAAGCCCGTGCAGACGAGCAGATGCTCCGGGTCAGCCGCCACGCCGCGCACGCGGCCGAGGTAGTCCGCAAGCGCCTCGCGCAGCGCGGGCACGCCGCGCGGATCACCGTCGCCGAGCACGTCGAGCGTCGCGTCGCGCCAGGCGGCGCGCAGCGAGCGCAGCCAGCGGTCGCGCGGAAAGCCCGCCAGGTCCGGCAGGCCCGGGCGGAAGTCGTAGGCGAAGCGCGGGACCAGCGAGGGTGCCGGCGGGCGCAGCTCCGGCGCGCGCACCGTGACCGCGACGCGCACCGGCGCGCCTTGGCGCGTCTGCAGGTAGCCCTCGGCTGCGAGCTGGTCGTACGCCGTGCTGACGACCCCACGCGAGACGCCGAGCTCGGAGGCCAGGCGTCGCGTCGACGGCAGCTGCGCGCCGGCCTGCAGGCGCCCGCCGCGGATGCCGTCGCGCAGCGATTGCTCGATCTGCTCGTGCAGCGGCGTCTCGACGCTGCGGTCGAGTTCCACGAGCAGATCAACTGGCCCCTTCAAGACAGCCACAACTGGAACTGTACGCCGAGCCAGTGTCGGCGTACTTTCCAGTGCCATGAGCGAGATCACGGTCATCGGCGGCGGAGTCGCCGGCCTCACCGCGGCAATCGCCTGCGCTGAGGGTGGCGCTCCGGTCCGTCTCTTCGAAGCGCGCGAGCAGCTCGGCGGACGTGCCCGCAGCACCGACGGCGACTACAAGGCCAACCTCGGTCCGCACGCGCTCTACAAGGGCGGCGCGACGTGGGAGTGGCTGAAGGAGCGCGACCTCCTCCCCCCGATGACGCGGCCGCTGCTCAGCGGCATCCGCTTCCGCTACGACGGCGAGGTCCAGCGCACCCCGCCGCTGAGCATGATCCCCGCCACGTTGCGCCTGCGCGGCCGCAGCGCTCCGATCGAGCGTGACTTCCAGTCGTGGGCGGCCGACAACGCCGACGAGCAGACCGCACGCATGCTCGCCAACGCCGCCGGCGTCTACACGTTCCACCACGATCCCGGCTCCCTCTCCGCGGCGTTCGTCTGGGGTCACTCGGTGCGCGTGCTGATCAGTGCGCCGCCGCCGGCGCGCTACGTCGTCGGCGGCTGGGCGATGCTGATCGCCAACCTCGCCGACCGCGCCCGCGAGCTCGGCGTGCAGATCGTCACCGGCGAGCGTGTCGACGCCCTGCCCTCGACGCCGACGATCGTCGCGCTCGAGCTGTCCGACGCGCGCACGCTGCTCGGTGACGACTCGTTGACCTGGGCCAGCGGCACGACCTTGTGCCTCGACCTCGGGCTGAGCCGCCGCCGTGGCGACCCGTACATCGTCTCCGACCTCGACGAGGCCGGCTGGATCGAGCGATTCACCGGGCCCGACCGCACGCTCGCGCCCGCGGGCGAGGAGCTCGTGCAGGCGCAGATGCCGATCCGTCCCGGCGAGAGCGCCGACCAGGCGAGCCTGCGGCTCGAGCGGCTGCTCGACGCGTCCTTCGAGGACTGGCGTGAGCGCACGACCTGGCGCCGCCGTCAGGTGATGGACGGGCGCAGCGGTGCGCTCGACCTGCCCGGTACGAGCTGGCGCGACCGGCCGGCGATCGAGCGCGGCGACGGCGTCTTTCTCTGCGGCGACCAGGTTGCCGCGCCGGGCTGCCTCGCGGAGGTCGCGATCGCGAGTGCGATCGAGGCCAGCACGGGCGCGCTCGCGCAGGTGCGCGGGCCGGTGCTCCGCCAGGTCGCGTGAGACCATCGGGGCTGCTCATGCAGCCCCAGCACGCGCCGCAGAACGCGATGAGCGATCCCGACGAGATCGCGCGCTTTCACGACCGCTGCTCAGACCTCATGCGCGAGCTGCTCGACGGCCTTGCGGCCGCGCCCGACGAGCCACGCCCGTTTCCGGCGATCGAAGACGCGATCGGCTGGCCGCGCCGGCGGATCGCGTCGGTGCTCGGCGGCGTCTCGCGGCTGCGGCACACGGAGTTCGGCGGGATGCGCCCGTACCGCTTCCTCAGCGACCGCCACTCGGCGTCGCGGCGGTGGGAGATGTGGATGGACGCGCCCCAGGCCCGTGCGCTGCACGCGGCGCAGCGTGATGCGGCGGAGCGAGTGGCGTCACCAGGGTGCGCTCGCTGAACGCGGGCGGCCGGCGCGCCTCAGGACCGGGCGGCGCGAGCACCGCGTGGCGCGCCGCGACCTGGACGTACACGGCCTGACGATGTGCGTCGGTGCGCGTGCGGGCGATCCACGCCGCGATGTGCCGCGCGAGCGCGCGGTCGCCGCCGCGCACGATCGCGCGCTCGGCGAGCTTGCGCCAGCGATAGTCCGAGTAGGCGCCGGTCAGCGCGCTGCAGCGCGGCGACTGCCAGCGCTCGAGGTCGGCGTCGCCGACAACAGCCCGGGCGTGGTGTGTGTCGCCGACTACGTCGTCGTGTTCACTGTTCTGCGACGTCGACTACTACCTCGAGTAACGGGTCAGCCAACGAGGACCGGCGTAGCGACCGACACGCGACCGCGGACGTGCCTCGGAGCACGCTGTCGCAATGCGCGATTTGCGGCAGCGCGCCTGTGTCCGTTCGGATCAAGCGCTCGCTATCGACTCCAGGGGATGCAGACCACGTAGATGTAGTGCTCCCGAGGGACATCGCGGTTCAGGTTGGTGAGGACGAAGTCCCAGCCCTGCGGCGGCGGGTTGGGATCATCGTCGTCGCGCGGCGGGAAGAGGCCGCGGCCCGGCGTGGGGGCGCTGGACCCGAGCTCGACGTCGCGAGACGCTCCACCATGGCCGCCGCCCGTGGCGAGCTCGTCCGCGTTGCACACGACCCTTTCTAGGTGTTGCGTGAACGGCTGGAGCTCCACCTCCTTCCAGGCGATCCTGGCCGTCACGACCCCGCCGGGGGGCCCTTGCGGACCAGCCACGCCTTGCGGTCCCTGCGATCCGGCAGGTCCCTGCGGTCCCCGCTCTCCTTGCGGTCCTGGCTCGCCCTGCGGTCCTGGCCCGCCCTGCGGTCCCGGCTCGCCTGGCCGACCCTGGACGTTGAAGCGGAGCGGCTCCTCATCGGCCCGGCACTGCTCGGCGGCCTGCGCATCAACGGCCCGCAAGGCACCCTCGCGGTCGAGCGTCACCCGCGGTCCGAGCAGGCCCGTGTTCGAGGTCCGCGCATCCTTCGCAACGCATGCCTCAACCGTCCCTTCGCCGTCCGGGATCACCGCTGCGGCGCCCGTGACCGTGGCCACAGCTACCACCGTCGCACTGATCGCGATCGCTCCCACTCGTCCCCTCAACATTGGTATCGCTCCCCTTTCGCCTGGACCTCACGCCGGGTTCTCTCGTCGTCCGCGCACCGGACGATCCGTTACACGCCGCGCCGGCTCCGCGCCGGTGTTCACACGGCTAGACGGCGCGCCCACCCGATGGCGACGTGCGCGGGATGGCCGTCCACATCGCCGCGCGCGTGTCCGCGCTCGCGGGCGCTCGCGAGGTGCTCGTCACCGACACGGTGCGCGACCTGATCAGCGGCTCGGAGCTGCACTTCAACGCCTATCCCTCGCCGTTAGCCGGGAGATCTCCGAAATGCTGTTCGAATTCCTCGGCGGTCAGCGCGCGACCGCCGATCTCGCCGCGAACCTCGTCTAGGGACTTCGTGACCGCGGGCTCCAAGGCGACACCGCCGGCCTTGCCACGTAGCGGCGACGTTCGGGCACACGAGAGCCCAGCGCGAGCGACGGCCATACTGCGTCCATGCCCGCGCCGCTGATCGAGTTCCCGGCCGACGATGCCGAGCGTGCCCAGCGGTTTTGGCACGGGGTCCTCGGGGTCACCCTCGCGCCACGGCCCGTCGCGGCGGGATCCGGCTGGCAGACCGACGCCGACGGCCTGCGCCTCGGGGTTCACGAGCGCGGACCGGGTCCCGGCGACACCGCCTCGCTGCCGTACTTCACCGTCGCCGACATGGCTGCGACACTCGAGCAGGTCCGCGCGCTCGGTGGCACGATCATCCATCCCGGCGATCGCTGGGCGATATGCCGGGACTCCGAGGGCAGCCCGTTTGCGCTCGCCGCCGCGCCTGCACCGCCGGCGTAGCACCGACACGCCGGTGCGCGATTGGCGACGACGCGGATCCCGTGGGAGTCGCGGCTGTCGAGCGGACTCGTCAGACGATCAGTGTCAGCGCGCGGCGACCAGCAGCTTGGCGCCGCCGTAGACGTGTGCCGGCGATTCCTTCACTGCCTTGACGGCCAGCTTGGGCGCGCGATCGACACGTGCGATGTTGATCGCGAACTCCAGCCCCGTGACAGCCGAGATCTTCACCAGCGTGTCGAACGTGGGGTTCTTCTCCCCTGACTCAAGTTCGACGACGCGCGGTTGGCTGACGCCAAGCTGAGCCGCTCCCACTTCTCCGCGAACGCGGGATCGGCGGCAAGCTCGGACGCGAGCAGCGCATCGTGAGTAACGGGCCTGGCTTATCGCTGCGCACGTCCGCCGCGTAGCGCCGGCGGTCTATGGGGCGAGCTCCTCAGCCCAGGAGGCGAAGAACGCGCGGACGGCGGGGACGCTGGATGGATCGGCCGGGATGTCGTCGTCGGCGAAGCGGTTCAGTGTCGTGAGCATCGCGGCAAGCACGCGCTGGTCGAATCCGGGGTCGATCTGTGAGGCGTGGGCGAGCAGCGCCGGTTTGCCGAAGCGTTGTGCGAGGACATAGACGTCGGCGAAGTCGCGAGCTCGGCGCGGCCGAAGAGAGCGAGAAGCTTGTTCGCAGCGAGCTCGAGCGGTGCGAGCGTCGGACCGAGGTCGGTGCTCGTCGGTGCGGAGATTGGCGGGGCGTCGAGGGCAAGGTCGATCAGAAGATCCTCGGGTCCGTGGATGACCAGGCGGCAAAAGGTCGGGGTGTCACGGGCGGTTGTTGCCGTCCAGCCGCGGGCCGTGATCGCGCGCAGCAGGGCGTCGCGTCCGGTGTCCACGGTGGTGGCGGGGGCGTGGGTGAAGAGATCGAGGTCCTGGGTAGGGCGAGCCGTGAGCTTGCTGGCGACGAGTGCGGCGCCGCCGGCCAGGAGATACCCCTCGGACTCCGCAAGCGAGAAGAACAGCCCAGCGACTTCGCGCTGGAAGTCGGTGAGCGCGTCGTCGTCCATCCCTACGCAGCACGTTCCGCAGATGCCACGCCACCGACGACGGTCGACCATGCCGACCTGATCGCTGCCGGGAGGACCAACTCGTCCCACAGGTCGATGAGCAGCGCGCCGTCGACGTAGCGCCGGATGTCGTCGGGGCCGCCCTCGCGCAGGACGATCTCGTATACGCGCGCGCGATCGCCGCGGGTGCGGAGGTCGAAGGGGCGACGCGGTCCGGACCAGTTGAGGTGAAGCGGCAACTCGATCACCGCGAGCGCATCTTCGACGGGCAGGCGTGGCAGTGCTGTCGGGACGACGATCGGATGGCCTCGGCCCGCCGGGCGCTCGACGAACTCAACTCGTGGCGTCAACGCCAGATCAAACCCCGCCGCGCCCACGATCCGTGCGGCCGTGGGAAGACTCGGCGCCTTGCGGCCGTGCTCGTAGGCCGAGAGCGTCGGGCGCGACGTCCCGGCCCGCATGGCCAGTTCGCCCTGCGGAAGGCCCGCGGAATCACGGGCGCGGCGAATGAGGTTGGCTTCGCTCATGCAAGGTATTGTATCCGATCAGATACCCCGGTCCGGGTCGACAGCGGACATGCCCGGCTGAGCGTCCCGAGACTCCTCGCCGCGCAAAGGCCCGGGGGTGTAACCGCCCGACGATGGGGACCAAGGAACGTCATGCCTGTTCCCGCCCCATGGATGACTCGGCGAAGACCTACGCCGCCTCCCGGGCGAATGTTCTCACCGACGTTCTCATGAGCCACTCTGCCAAATAGCCACTAACCACCAGTGATGCGGGCGGAGGGACTCGAACCCCCACGGGTTTCCCCACGAGGACCTAAACCTCGCGCGTCTGCCAGTTCCGCCACGCCCGCGTGGCCGGTGCGAAGCATCGCACGGCGGGCGACGGCGATTGCCGCTGCGGGGTGCAAACCTGCTGCACGCCGCCGTCATGCGAGGTAGGCTCGCTGCGCCATGGTCGTCCTGAAGGAGCAGAACTTCGTCATCGAGCATCCCAACCGGGACAAGGCGGCGAGCAAGACGACGAAGTCCGTCGTGGTGCTCCTGCTCCTGATCTCGGCGGGGCTGATCGCGATCATCACGTTCGGCGGCTGGGAAGTCCTCGCGGGCGCCAAGCCGGTCTCGGTCGCGTTCATCCTGGTTTACGTGCTGATGGCGTACTACATCTGGCGCTGGAACTCGGGCGTGCTGCCGGTCGCCGCTGCGATCGCGATCATCGTCGTGATCTTCGCCGGCGTCGCGGTGCCGGGCTGGTTCGACCGTGACAAGACGGGCTTCGACGACCCGGCGATGAGCGCCGAGATGCTCGGCCTGCTGACGGTGCTCGTCATCCCGGTCCAGATCCTGCTGATCCTTGCCGCGCTGCAGGGCGTGTCGCAGAAGTGGTCGGTCGAGGTCGAGCGCTACCCGGACGACCGTTCCAGCGGCGCCGCACCCGCGGTCGCATAGCCGCAACCACCTAGCGACCGCGTACCATCACCGGTGCCCACGCCCGGGTGATGGAACGGTAGACATGACGGCCTCAAAAGCCGTTGCCCTTCGGGGCGTGCGGGTTCAAATCCCGCCCCGGGTATTACGGCTTGCCCTTGCCACCGCTGTTGCCGGGGGGCTCGGGCTTTTCGGCATGGCCCGGGGGCTCGGGCTTTGCCGCATGGCCTGGGGGCTCGGGCTTCTCTGAATGGCCGGGCGGCTCGGGCTTCTCGACGTGGCCGGGCGGCTCCTGCTTGGCAACTGGCTCGGGCTTTTTGGCATGGCCCGGCGGCTCGGGCTTCTCGGTCGGGAGAGCAGCCGGCGCGCTGGTCGTGGCCGGGGCTGCGGCGGTTGTCGTGGTGGCGGGCGATGCGGCGGGCTCGGCCGCGGTGGGAGCTGCCGGTGGCGCGCCGTCGGCGGGCGGCGTCGTTGCGGCGGGCGGCATAGTTGCGGCGGGCGGCGTGGCCGCGGCGGCGGGCGATGCTGCCACCGTCGGCGCGGTCGCCGTGACGGCGGCGGGCGGTATGGCTGCGGCGGGCGCGGGAGCGTCGCGCTTAGCGCCGGCGGGCGCGGTGGTCGCGGCGGCGGGGGCGCGGCGCTTGGCGGTCGCGGGTGCCGTGCTGGCTGGGGCGGCGGCGACGGCTGTGACCGTGGCGGTCGGCCGCGCGACGGCTCCAGCCCCGACGACCCCGGCGCCGGTGGCGGCGATCGCGGTGACCGCCGCGACGACCTTCACGGCAACGCCGGTCTGCACCGCCGCTCCGATCGCACCGCCGGTGACCGCGCCGGTGGTCACGCCGCTCGCTGCAGCACCGGCCGACCCTGCACCGAAAGCCGTCAACGCCGCGTGTCGTGTTCCCAGCAACGCGACCGGTAGCACGACGCCCAGCGCAACACGCTGGCTGTCGAGCTGCGCCTGCCACGCCATACACGCCGCGCACGAGCGCACGTGCCGCCGCAGCGGACCACGGCGCAGCGCCGCACCACGCGCGACCGCGAGCTCGGCACGCACGTCCTCGCACGAGCGGTCGCGCGCCGCACGCTCGGCGATCAGGTGCGCCCGTGCCTGATGCACGAGCGCCTTGACCTTCGGCTCCGGCACCTCGAGCACGCCCGCGATGTCGCGCTGCGACAGGTCGCCGAGCTCGAACATCACCAAAGCGGCGCGCTGGTCCTGCGGCAACCGGTCGAGATCGCGCACGAGCGCGCGCAAGTCCTCACGCCGCTGGACGACGTCGGCAAGCCCGTCCAGCGCCACGCCATCACGGACCTCGTCGAGCGGCAGCTCACGGCGGCCGGCGAGCATCGAGCGGCAGCGGTTGCGCGCCACCGTGTAGAGCCACGGCCGCACCGCCTGCGGCGGGTTGCCCGCGGTGATCGCGCGGTGCGCACGCAGGAACGTCTGCTGCACCGCGTCCTGGGCTTCGTCGCGCGACCCGAGGACGTAGCGGCAAAACGACAGCAAGCGCGGCGCATAGCGCTCGTAGAGCAGCGCGAACGCCTGCTCATCCCCCTCGGCCGCGCGGCGGACGAGCCGCTCGTCCGAAGGCGCTCTGGTCGGTGCGCCCAGCACGCCGACCAGTGTGACGGAACGACGAAGGGCCCGCACGGGGGCCCTTCGCGTCTCCCTCGAAAGGGAGAGGATTCAGCTGAGACGGACGCTCAGTCGTTGTTCTTCTTGCCGCCCTTGTTGGAGTGGGCGGGGTGCGGCTTCTTGGGCTTGGGCTTCTCGGCCTTGTGCGCGGTGCCGCGGATCGAGACCTTCTCGCAGTCGGCCGCGACGGTGTCGCCCTTGTCGGCGCGGACGGTGTCGTTGCCGTCGCCGCAGGTGATCGTGTCCTTGCCGTTCTGACGGGCCTGGATCACGTCGTCGCCGGCGCCGCCGTCGAGCGTGTCGGCGCCGCGGCCGCCGTGCAGGCGGTCATTGCCGTCGCCGCCCGAGATGTTGTCGTCGCCGCGCTGGCCGTGGAGGCGATCGTTGCCGGCGAGGCCGTTGATCGTGTCGTTGCCGGCCTTGCCGTGGATCTTGTCCGCGTTGGCCGTGCCAGTGAGGGTGTCGGGGCCGTTCGTGCCCTTGATCGCATCAGCCGCAAGTGCGGTGGTTGCGAACGCCGCCGTCGTGGCGACAGCCAGCGTGAACGTCCGGATCAGCTTGGAATGCATACCCCAACGCACCCCGCCGCCCCGGGAAAGGTTGGGCGCGTCCAGAAGTTGGCGCGTTGGCGCTACTTGGACTTTTCGTGGCCCTTGCGCTTGCCGCGCAATGCCGCGACCAGCGGATCGGTCGAAGCCGGAGCGGCCGCGGTCAGCGGTTTGGGCTTCTTCGGCGCTTTCGCCCGCCCGTTTGGCGTCGGCTTGGGCCGCTTGACCTTCGCGGCCGCGGGCTTGGTCGGCTTCGCCGGCTTGGCGCCCTGCGGCTTGCCGTTGCCACGCGCAGCCTTGAGCGCGTCCTTCTGCTCCTTGCGCAGCTGCTGCAGGCGACGCTTCGCGGCCTGCCGCTCGGCGTTGCGCCGGTGGACGGCCTCCGCGCGGCTGCGACCAGGTGCGCTGGCGCCGTTCGTCGCGCCGGCGGTGGCCGACGCAGCGGCGGGCGGCGTCCTGATCATGGCGGCCGGTGTCGCAGGCTGTGCGGACTGCACGACGCGCGGGGCGCGCTTGGGCTCGGGATCGGCGGTGGACTGCACGACGACCTCGGTCCCGGCCGCGCCGAGCCCGAGCGCCGCGACGCCGGCGATCACCTTCGTGGCAAACCCAGTCGCCGCGCCGCCCGCCGCACTGGTCAAACCCGCGGCGGCGCCGGCACTTCCAGCCCCCACCCCGAGGGCGGTCAGCACAGCGTCGCGCGAGCCGATCAATGCGACAGGCAGCACGGCTCCGAGTGCCGCACGCTGGCGACCGACATCGGTCTGCCATGCGCGGCAAGATGGGCACGAGCGGACGTGACGGCGCAGCGACCCGCGGCGCAGGTCTGCGCCACGTGCAACCGCAAGCTCGGCGCGCACGTCGTCGCAGTCGCGCTCGCGCGCGGCCCGCTCGGCGATCAGATGGGTGCGTGCCTGGTGCACGAGCGCCTTCACCTTCGCCTCGGGCACGTCGAGGACGCCACCGATGTCGCGCTGCGAGAGGTCACCGAGCTCGAACATGACGAGCGCGGCGCGCTGGTCCTCGGGCAACCCGTCGAGATCGCGCACGAGCGCACGCAGATCCTCGCGCCGCTGGACGATGTCAGCGAGACCGTCGAGCGCGACGGCGTCGCCGATGTCTTCGACGGGGACGTCGCGGGGTGCTGCACGCAGCGTGCGACAGCGGTTTCGCGCGACGGTGTAGAGCCACGGCCGCAGCTCCTCCGGCGGCTTGCCGCCGGCGATCGCACGGTGGGCACGGATGAACGTCTGCTGGACGGCGTCCTGCGCTTCCTCGCGCGAGCCCAGGAGGTAGCGGCAGAACGACAGCAATCGAGGGGCGTAACGGTCGTAGAGCTGCGCGAACGCGTGCTCGTCGCCGTTTGCGGCGCGCTTGACAAGCCGCTCATCGGAAGGGGACGTCATTCGTGCTCCAGCACATCAACACCCATCCACCCCTGCGCGGCTCGCAAGGTTGGCCACTTGCGCGATTGTTGGCGCGCTTGCGCTACCCAACGAGCCCGAAAAGCTCGTCTATCAACGCTGGGGGCGCTACACAGATACCCGCAGGCTCGCCTGTCAGAACCCTGACGGACAAACCGACGCGCTCGCAGATCAGCGTGCCGGCCGCGATGTCCCACGCCTGCACCCCGCGCTCGTAGTAGGCGTCGAGCCGGCCGGCCGCAAGCCACGCGAGGTCCAGCGCGGCGCTCCCCGCACGGCGGACGTCGCGCACCACCGGCAGCACGCGCGCGACGACCTCCGCTTGCGCCTCGCGGACACGCGCGTCGTAGCCGAAGCCGGTGGCGACCAGCGCTTGCGACAGCGGCGGCACGCCGTCCAGGTGCAGCTCGCGGCCGTTGAGCGTCGCCGGGCCATCGTGCGTGGCCGCGAACAGCTCGTCGCGCACGGGATCGAAGATCACGCCCGCCTCGCCCTCACACGCCACCGACACGCACCACTGCGGCAGCCCATAGAGGTAGTTGACGGTGCCGTCGAGCGGGTCGACGATCCACGCGCGGCCGCTGGCCCCCGGCTCGTCGTCGCCCTCCTCCCCGCGGATCGCGTCGTCGGGGGCACGCGCGCGCAGGACCTCGCGGATCGCCACCTCGGCCGCGAGGTCGGCCTCGGAGACGAGATCGGTCGGCGTCGACTTGCTGGCGATCGCGCCGGCGGCGGCGCGGCCCGCGCCGAAGCGCTCGAGCAGCAGCGTGCCCGCGGCGCGTGCCGCCTCCTCGGCGATCGCAAGCGTGGTCACGCCGCCAGCACCGGGCGCCGCTGCGCCCACGGGCGCTCGGCCTCGAGCTGCGCCGCCAGCGACAGCAGCGTCGCCTCGTCGTTGGCGCGGCCGACGAGCTGCACGCTCAGCGGCAGCCCGTCGCCGTCGACCCCCGATGGGACGACGCACGCCGGCTGGCCGGTGACGTTGAACGGCGGGAACAGCGCGATCCGGTCGGCGACCATGGCCACCCAGCGCGCGAAGCCGTAGCCCGAGTGCGCGCCGATCGCGTACGGCCCCTTGAGACCCCCTGGCGTCATCAGCACGTCGACGTCCTCGAACAATGCGCCGATGCGCGCGGCGTGGGCTTGCTCGGCGCCACGCGCCCGCGCGACCAACGCGTCAGGGATCGCCTTTCCGACGCGCATGATCGCCTTCGCGCGCGCCTCGTAGCGCTCGGGATGCGCCATCGCGGCGCCCTGGTCGTACATCCCGCGCAGCACGCGCACGAAGCTCAGCGTCATGAGGTCCAGCGGGTAGTCGGGATCGCGACGAATGACGTCATGCCCGAGGCCGCGCAGCAGCTCCTCGGTCTCCTCGACGGCGCGCAGCTGGTCGCGCCCGATGCGCGTGAGGACGGCGGGCGGCAGCTTCGTGGAGACGGCGATCCGCAGCGTGCCGGGCGCACGCTCGGCCGCGCCGAGGAAGCCGCCGGGAGGCGCCGGCAGCTCGGTCGTCGCGTCGAGGAAGCGCGCGGCGTCGCGGACCGTGCGCGCGAGCGGGCCGTTGTGCGCCATCCCCTGCCACGCGTCCTCGTACGGGGCCATCGAGATGCGGTTGCGCTGCGGCTTGATCCCGAACAGCCCGCACCACGTCGCGGGGATGCGGATCGAGCCGCCGCCGTCGCTGCCGAGCGCGACGCCCGCGAGGCCCGCGGCAAGCGCCGCGCCGCTGCCACCGCTGGAGCCACCGGGCGTGCGGCCGAGGTTCCACGGGTTGCGCGTCGCGCCGAACGCGAGCGACTCGGTGTAGGGCCCGTGCGTCAGCGCCGGGACCTGCGTCTTGCCCAGCACGATCGCACCGGCGTCGCGTAGTCGCCGCACCACCGTCGCGTCGCGCTCGGGTGGCGCCCCGTAGGCCAGCGAGCCGCAGGCCGTGACCTCGCCCGCCACGTCGGTGTCGTCCTTGATCGCCACCGGCACGCCCAGCAGCGGCAGCTCCTCCCCAGCCTCGATCCGCGCCTGCGCCGCGTCCGCGGCGGCAAGCGCCTGCTCGGCGAAGACGACGCGGTAGGCGTTGAGCGTCGGGTTCAGTCGCGCGATGCGCTCGAGGTACACGTCGACGAGCTCACGCGCGGAGATCTCACGCGCGTGCAGCAGCGCGACCTGCCGGTCAGCGCCTGCGAAAGCGAGCTCGGTGGCGTCCATGCCCAAGAACATATGACGCCGCCGGGCGCGGCGCCGGATAGGTTGGCCCGCCGGATGGACACACGTGAGGTCATCGCGGAGCTGACGGCGATCGAGCGCCGTGTCGCGGGCAGCAACGCCGAGCGGCGGGCGGCGCGCGCGCTGGCGCAGCGGCTGCGCCGCGCGGGGCGGCGCAGCACGCGCCTGCAGACCGTCTGGGTACGCCCGCACTGGCCGGTGGTGCATGCGCTGATCTGCGCGGTCGCGGTCGCCGGCAGCGTGCTGTCGGTGGACCACGACGTCGCCGGCCTCGCACTCAGCGCCGGCGCGCTGGCAGCGCTCGTGCTCGACCTTGCGGGCGTGCAGGTGCTGCGCCGCCTGACGTTCGAGCGCGCGACGCAGAACGTCGTCTCGCTCGATCCGGAGCGCCGGCCGGTGCGGCTGGTGCTGACGGCCGCGACCGACGCGCCGCCGGCACAGCGCCGCTGGCCGGTGCACGGTGCGCTCGTGCTCGCGCTGGTCGCGCTGGCCGCGTGCTGCGCGGTGCGCGTGGCGATCGACGACCCGCCGTCGGCGCTCGGGATCGTGCAGCTGATCCCGACCGTCGTGCTGATCGTCGTGATCGGCCTGCTGCTGGACCGCGCAGCGGCACCGACCGTGCCCGACGACGGCAGCGCGCCTGCTGCAGTGCTCGCGATGCTCGAGGCGCTGCAGCGCCGCCCGCCGCGGATGCTGGCGGTGGACGTCGTCTTCGCCGGCGCCGGGCACGCGCACGCGATGGGGATGCGCCGCTGGGTTGCGCAGCAGGCGCGCGAGGGTGTGCGCGGCGAGCAGATCTGCGTCCTGCACCTCGCCCCCTGTGAGTACGACACCGCGGTTTGGTGGACGCACCAGGGACTTGTGCTGCCGCGGCGCTTCAGCGCCCAGCTGCGTGCACTCGCCGAGACGGTCGCACGTGCAGAGCCGAGCCTCGGAGCGCGGCCGATCGCCGACGCGGACTCCTCCGGGGCGTTGGCCGCGCGCGCACGGCGCTGGCCTGCGATCGCGATCAGCGCGCCCGATTCCGATGCGGCCGCCGCCTTCGGACTTGCGCTCGTTGCGGCGTTGGATCGCGATCTACTAGATCGTGGTGTTGTAAATGCCTCGACAGGCGGGGGATGATCGCGCTGTGAGCTATCCGATCGTCTACGAATCCGACCTGCCAGAGCAGCGGAATCGACTAACCGTCTTCTTCCGGCTGATCCTCGTGATCCCGGTGCTGATCGTCGGGATCTTCTACATCCTCGCGGCGTTCTTCTGCATCGTCATCGCCTGGTTTGCGCTGCTCTTCACCGGTCAGTACCCCGGTGGCTTGTACAGCTTCGTCCGTGGCGTCACCCAATTCATGGCGCGCCTCAACGCCTACATGTACCTGCAGACCGACGCCTACCCGCCGTTCGACACGGGTGATCATCCGGAGTACCCGGCACGGCTGGCGATCCCAGAGACGCCGAGCGAGCAGAACCGCATGACGGTCCTGTTCCGCCTCGTCCTCTTCATCCCGGTCTACATCATCCAGTACGCGTTCAGCATCGCTGCGCAGCTGGTGGCGGTCGTGTTGTGGTTCGCCGCGCTGTTCACCGGCAAGAGCCCCGAGGGTCTGCACAACGCGCTGACGTTCCTGCTCGGCTACTACAACCGCGGCATGGCCTACGCCGCGCTGCTGACCGACAAATGGCCGCCGATCTCCGACGACAGCGGTGTCGCGCAGACGCCGGGCACGCTCGCAAGCCCGCCGCCCCCGCCGCCTCCGCCGCCGCCCGCACCGGCGACGACCGCCAGCGATGCACCGGCCGCGGCACCGCCGCCGCCGTCTCCGCCGCCGCCTCCGCCGCCTCCTCCGGCCACGCGTGACGACGACGCGCCGCCACCCGCCGGCGCACCCTTCTAACTAGCGGACGTCGACCTCGATCGGCGGCGGCAGGTCCTCGCCCGAGCCTGGCTCGGGTGGGGCCGGCGTCGTCGGCCGCAGGCCGATCACGAGGAACGCCAGGCCGCCCAGCAGCAGCACCAGCGGCCAGCCGACGAAGTCGTTGTCGCCGAGTGCCGCGGCGGCCACGAAGATCGCGATGTTCACCAGCCCGATGACGACCGGGCCGCGATGACCGTCGACGGCGCCGTAGGCCATCAGCCCGAAGCCCGCGGCGAGCACGAGCAGCTGCCAGCCGGTGGCGAGATGCGGCTCCTCCTCGAAGAACAAGAAGAACAGCAGGGTGGCCGGGCCGATCCCGGCGGATTGGCCAATAGCCGCGGTCGCCAGGCCGCCGGCGTTGGCGAGCTGCGCCGCGTGCTCGGGGTTGCCGTCGCGCTGGGCGATCGTCAGGACGAGGAGCACGAACGCGCTGAAGGCCAGCAGCCAGCGCATCGTCTGCACGGACGGGTCTGCCACCCAATCGGCAGCCAGGAGCAAAGCGGCGACGCCGACGATCGCGGCAACGAGCGCGCACGACGCCGCGCCGCGCCGGCGTGCGCACCACGTCGCCGCGAGGCACAGCACGAGCAGCGAGATCACCAGCGCGCGGTGCGGGATGTCGTCCTCCTCCGCGCCGTAGGTACCGTCGCTGCCGAGCACGTCGGCGAGGTGGCCCAGCGTCAGCCCTAGCAGCGCGAGCGCTGACAGGCATAGCGCCGCGAGCCAGGGCCGGGCGGCGCCCTCAGCCGGCGGCGTGCCAATCACGAGCGCCCACACGAGCAGCCCGAGCGCCGCGTTGCACGCCAGGAAGACGCCGGGCGACCACGGCATCCGCGCCTCGAGCAGCACGGCAAGGACCGTGAGCACGACGACCCCGGCGCCGACCTGCGCGCCGCGGAACTCCGGGACACGCAGGAGCGGCATGCGCCGACCCTATCTGCGCTAGCGGACTGTGATGCCGACCTCGAAGGACGCCTGCGCGTTCGGCGCCTCGGCGTAGACGCCGAGGATCTTCGAGTTCTTCTTGAGGTTCTTCGGCAGCGTGATGCGCCAGCGCTTCTTGGCCTTCTTGCTGATGACCTTGGCGAGCCCGCTCGCGGTCGGCCGTTCGTCGCCGCGGCCGTCGATGCGCGCCGTCCACCACTTGACGTCGCCGACGGGCGCGCCGAACAGCAGCGTGATCTCGTCGCCGGGCTTGAGGTTCTTCAGCGTCCCGGTGGTCTTCAGCGGGTACTTCGGCTGGCTCTCGGCCGGCGGGCACTCGGACCCCTGCGGTGTGGGAACGCAGCGGAAGCCGAGCGTCGCCTGCACGCTCTGCTTGCGGATCTTCAAGACCAGCTTCTTGTAGTCGTTCACCGATTGGGCGAACGCCATTGGGGTGACGATCGCCGCGGCCACGGCCACGGCGAGCAGCGTTGTACGGCGCCTCACGGTTCGACAGGGTGGCACATCAGAGTTCAACACGGCGCTGGGCGATTCGACGCTGTCGATCGGCAAGTTCTGCCTCGAGCTCGTCGAGCTGCGCGCGGCGGCGGTCGAGAAGCTCGCGCTGGCGGGTCACGATGACCTCGAACTCGTCGAGGATCGCCTTGCGCCGCGGCTTGCTCGTGCCCGCGTCCCAGAACTCCGATCGCAGCGCGACGCGCGCGCCCTCGGCCGCGCCCATCTCGCGCAGCTCGTCCAGCGACAGGCCGAGCAGGTCGCGCAGGCGCAGCACCTCGCGCAGGCGCGTGACGTCGTCCTCGGTGTAGGTGCGGTGCGCACCGCTGGCGCGTTCACCGCCGGGCGGCAGCAGCCCGATCTCCTCGTAGTAGCGGACGGTGCGAGCCGTGGTGCCGGCGGCGCGAGCAAACTCGCTGATGCGCATCAGGCCGGTTCCGGCACCGCTGCCGGCACGCGCGGCCGCAGCAGCGAGACGAACGCACCGGCGATCGCGGTCGCCGCCAGCAGCCACATCGCGACGTGCATGTTGTGGATGAACGGCGCGAGCGCGGCGTCGGAGATGCCCGTCGTCAGGCCGCTGAAGATCGACAGCAGGACGTCGGTCGGCACGGCGGCGGTGATGATCGCCAGCACAAAGGCGATCGACAGGATCGAGCCGGTGTTCTGCAGCATCATGCGCGTGCCGCCGGCGATGCCGCGACGGTGCTCGGCCACGCCGCCCATCATCGCCGCGGTGTTCGGCGAGTTGAACATGCCCTGACCGACGCCGGCGATCAGCAGCCAGATCGCGGGCCACCAGTAGCTGCTGTCGGTCTGCAGCGTCGTCATCCCGGCGAGGCCGAGCGCGGTGACGACCATCCCGAGCGCGGCGAGCGTGCGCGCGCCGTGGCGGTCGGCGTAGATGCCGGCCAGCGGCGAGGCGATCAGCATCCCCAGCGCCAGCGGCGCGAGCTTGATGCCGGCGAGGATCGGGTCGTCGCCCTGCGCACCCTGGAAGTAGAGGACGAAGACGAACGTCAGCGCAAAGCGCGAGAGCCCGGCAAGGAACGCCGCGCCGGTGGCCGCGCTGAACGCGCGGTCCTCGAACAGCGTCAGGTCGAGCATCGGGTCGCGGCTGCGGCGCTCGATCAGCACGAACGCCGGCAGCAGGATGACGGCGGCGACGAGCGCGCCGATCGTCGGAGCGTCGGTCCACGACACGATGCCGCCGCGCGAGATCCCGTACGTGAGGCCGGTGAGCCCGACGACGAACGTCAGCGTGCCGGGCCAATCGAAGCGGTGCTCGGCGTCGGGGCGCGCGAGCTCCTCGAGGATCACCGCCGACCACACCGTGGCGAAGACGCCGATCGGGACGTTGAACCAGAAGACCCACTGCCACGACAGCTCCACGAGCGCACCGCCGAGCACCGGGCCGAGCACGAGGCCGACGCCCGCGACCATGACGTTGGTGCCCATCGCCAGGCCGAGCTGCTCGCGCGGGAACGCGTCGGCGACGAGCGCGGAGGCGTTGGCGAACAGCAGCGCGCCGCCGACGCCCTGGACGATGCGCCACAGGATCAGCGACGTGCCGCCCGTCGCGAAGCCGGCGCCGAGCGAGGCGAGCGTGAAGATCGCGAACCCCAGGACGAACGCGCGCTTGCGGCCGAACAGATCCGAGAGCCGCCCGAACGTGAGCAGCAGCACCGTGGAGGCGATCAGGAACGCGAGGATCACCCAGACCAGCGTGAGCAGCCCGACGCCGAGCGCGCGCTCCAGATCGGGCAGCGCGATCACGAGCGTGCCCGAGTTCAACGTGACGAGCAGCATGCCCAGCGAGCTGCAGCTGAGCGCTCGCCACTTGTACTCAGCAAACCTCACGTTGACGTGAGATTAGCGCAAGCGCCCTCCTATACTCCGCCGCCCCCATGACTGAACCCGTCTCGATCATCGGCGGCTCCGGCGCGCTCGGCCACGGCCTCGCAGCGCGCCTCGCGAAGGCCGGCGTCCCCATCGTCATCGGCTCGCGCGACGCGGGCCGCGCCGCCGAAGCCGCGAGCAAGGTGCAGGCCGAGGTGGCGGGCGCGCAGGTCGAGGGATTCGCCAACGACGAGGCCGCGACCAAGGCCCAGCTCGTGATCCTGTGCGTGCCGTTTCGCAACCAGTCCGAGACGCTGACCAACCTCAAGAACGCGTTGCAGCCCGGGCAGCTCGTCGTCGACGCGACGGTGCCGCTGGCGGCGGCGATCAGTGGCAAGGCGACGCGGCTGCTGGGCGTCTGGCAGGGCTCGGCGGCCGAGCAGGCGCAGGAGATGGTTCCCGACGGCGTCACGGTCGTCAGCGCGCTGCACACCGTCAGCGCGGCGATGCTCGGCGACCTCGAGCACACGCTGGACGAGGACGTGCTCGTGTGCGGCGACCGCAAGGCCGACAAGCAGCGCGTCATCGACGTGATCGAGCTGATCCCCGGGCTGCACTGCGTGGACTGCGGGCGATTGGAGCAGGCGCGCATCATCGAGTCGCTGACGCCGCTGCTGATCGGCATCAACGTCCGCTACAAGACGCACGCGGGCATCCGCATCACCGGATTGCCCAGCGCGTGACCGTCGTCGTCCTCGCGGGCGGCACGGGCGGCGCGAAGTTCGCCCGCGGCATGCTCGACGTGGTCGGCGAGGAGCTCGTCGTCGTCGCGAACACGGGCGACGACGTCGAGATCTACGGCGCGCATGTCTCCCCGGATCCGGACCTGTGCACGTTCTGGCTGGCCGACCGCATCGACGCGCGCGGCTGGGGTCTGGACGGCGACACGTTCGCGGTGATGGACGGGCTGCGCGCACTCGGTGTGGACGTGTGGTTCAACCTCGGCGACCAGGACCTTGCGCTGTGCATCGAGCGTGCGCGGCGCATGGCGGCGGGCGAGCGCCAGACCGAGGCGCACCGCGCGCTCGCGGCGGCGATGGGTGTGAACGTCCGGCTGCTGCCGATGGCCGACACGCCCGTGCGCACGCGCGTGCGCACGGAGGACCGCTGGTGGGACTTCCAGGAGTTCATGATCGTTCGCCGTGGCGAAGGGCCCGTGCAGGACGTCGCCTTCGAGGGCGCGGACGCTGCCGTTGCGCCGCCGGAAGTGCTCGACGCGATCGCGTCCGCGCGGGCGATCGTGATCGGTCCCTCGAACCCCGTGATCTCGATCGCTCCGATCCTCGCGGTTGCAGGTATTCGCGATGCGCTGTCGCAGGCCAATGCACCGGTGGTCGGCGTGTCGCCCGTCGTGGCCGGTAGCGTGGTGAAGGGACCGACCGCGGAATTCCTGCGCTGGGCTGGGAAAAGCCTGAGCGCGGCGGGTATCGCGGACTACTACGGTCCCCTCTTGGACGGCATCGTCACGGATGAAGATGGAACTGGAATGGGTATCCCCGCACTCTCGATGGACACGCTGATGAACGACCCGCACGCGCGCGCCCGTGTTGCTCACGCGACGCTTGACTTCGCGCTTGGACTGGCCGGCTGACCGCGCATGTCGACCATCGCCGTCCTCCCTATCAAGCGGCTCGAGGTCGCCAAGCAGCGCCTGGCCGATGACCTCGGCGCCGGCACGCGCCGCGCGCTGGTCGAGGCGATGGTCACCGACGTCCTGATCGCGCTGCGCCGCGCGACGCGTGTCGACAGCGTCCTCGTCGTCACCGAAGACACGGGCGTCGAGGCGCTCGCGCACGGCTACGACGCAGACACCGTCGTCGACCCCGGCGCGCCGTCGCACTCCGAGGCCGCGCGGATCGGCGTGAAGGAGGCGCTCGAGCGCGGCGCCGGGCGGGTGCTGCTGGTGGCAGGCGACTGCCCGGCTTTGGACCCCGCGGAGATCGACGCGCTGCTGGCGCGTGACGAGGAGCCGCCGGACGTGGTGGTGCTGTGCGACCGCCATGGCGCGGGAACGAACGGGTTGCTGCTGACGCCGCCGGACGTGATCGAGCCGGCGTTCGGGCCCGGCTCGTGCGCGCGGCACGTGCGCGCTGCCGAGGCGGCGGGCGCGCGGGCGGAGGTGGCCGACATCGTCGGGTTCGCGTTGGACGTGGACACCTTGGAGGACCTGAACGTCGTGCGCGAGGCGCTGGCTGACGGGCACGGCGGGGCCGCGCACACGCGCGGGATGTTCAGCCGGCTGTCGAAGCGGTGAAGGCGGCCGCAGTCGCCGGCCTGCCCGAGGTTGCCGCGGGCACCGATCTAGCGGCGCTGCTTGCGCCCCACTCCGCTGCGGGCTCGATTCTTTGCGTCGCCCACAAGGTGGTGTCCAAGGCCGAGGGACGCGTCGTGTCGCTGGCTTCCGTGTCGCCCTCGCCGCGAGCTGTTGAGCTGGCCGGATCTGAGAAGGACCCGCGCGTGGTTGAGGTCGTGTTGCGGGAGTCGGTCTCCGTGTTGCGGGCGGAGCGTGGCGTGATCATCTCGCGCACGCGCCACGGTTTCGTGTGTGCGAATGCGGGCGTGGATGCTTCAAACGCGGCTCGCTCCGACGAGGTCGTGTTGCTCCCCGAGGACCCCGACGCTTCGGCTCGTGCGCTGCGCGCGGCGTTGCCGGGCCGGCCGGCGGTGTTGATCTCCGACTCGTTCGGGCGTGCCTGGCGCCACGGGCAGGTGGACGTGTGTGTAGGGCTCGCGGGCTTGGCGCCGCTGGATGACTGGCGGGGGCGTTTTGACTCGCGCGGTCTCGAGCTCCGCGCCACCTGGCTGGCGGTTGCCGATGCGATTGCGGCTGCCGCGGACCTGGTTCGCTCCAAGGACGCTGGTGAGCCCGTCGTGGTGGTGACCGGGTTGGACCGGCTTGTCACAGAGGAGGACGGTCCGGGTGCCGCTGCGTTGGTGCGCCCGTCGTCCGAGGACCTGTTCCTGTAACGAAACCCACCGTATACGTGGGTTTCGTTACCCGATGCTCTCGATGCGCAGCGCGCGGGCGCCCTTCGGGGTGTTGGCCTTCACCGTCTCGCCGGGATGCGCGCCGAGCAGCGCGACCGCGATCGGTGACTCCGCCGAGAGCTTGCCCTCTTTGACGTCTGCCTCCGTTGGGCCGACGATCGTCCACGTGATGGACTTGCCCATCTGCTCGTCGTGGATCGTCACCGGCACGCCGAACGTGACGACACCGGCGGCAGCGTCGCCCTCGACGACGACCGCGTTGCGCAGGCGCTCGCGCAGGCGGACGATCTTCGTCTCCAGGTGCGCCTGGTCCTCCTTGGCGATGTGGTACTCCGCGTTCTCTGAGAGGTCGCCGAGCTCGCGCGCGGCTTGGATGCGCGCGGCCATGTCGCGGCGCCCGTCGCCCTCGAGCTGCTCGAGCTCTGAGCGCAAGGCCTCGAGTCCTTCAGCGGTGATCGGTTCGCCGTCGTTCATGCCGTTGTCTTCTCCGTTGCCGGCAACGGGTAGCCGCGCCGGATGTCGTAAAGGGTGCTGCGCTCAGCCGCTGGGCGGCCGGCGCGGTGCGCGGCGGCGACGAGATCCTCGGGATCGAGCTTGACGCCGTGGTAGCTGCCTGCCAGGCGGCTGATGTTCTCCTCCATCAGTGTGCCGCCCAGATCGTTGACGCCCCACGACAGGGCCTCGGTTGCCGCGTCGAGCCCCATCTTGACCCATGAGGCCTGCAGGTTGCGGACCGCCCGTCCGAGTGCCAACCGGAAGACGGCGGTGTGCTTGAGGTTCTCCTCGCGTGAGATCTCCTCGACGCCGTGCGTGCGGCCGAGCAGCGTGTGGAACGGGATGAAGCTCAGCGGGACGAACTCGGTGATGCCGCCGGTGCGCTCCTGCACCGCGCGGATGACGCGCATGTGCTCCGCCAGCTCCCACGGCTCCTCGATGTGCCCGAACATCACCGTGCTCGTGGAGCGCAGCCCGGCGGCGTGGGCGGCCTCGATGATCTGCACCCAGCGCGCGACCGGCAGCTTGTTCGGCGAGATCCGCTCGCGCACGCCGTCGTGCAGCACCTCCGCGGCGGTCCCGGGCACGGAGCCCAGGCCGGCGTCGATCAGCCGCGCGAAGACCTCGTCCAGCGGCAGGTCGCCTGCCATGAAGTGGATCTCCATCGGCGAGTACGCGTGCAGGTGCAGCTGCGGGGCGGCGCTCTTTGCCAGTCGCAGCCAGCCGAGGTAATCCTCGAACGACCAGTCCGGATGGATGCCCGACTGCATGCAGATCTCGGTGGCCCCGAACGCGACGGCGTCCTCGATGCGACTGACGAACGCGTCCTCGTCGTGCGTGTAGGCATCCGGCGAGCGTTTCCCCTGCCCGAACCCGCAGAACGCGCAGCCGACCGTGCAGATGTTCGAGACGTTGATGTTGCGGTTGACGACGAACGTCACGAGCTCGCCCGCGAGCTCTGAGCGCAGCTCGTCGGCGGCAGCCTGCATCTCGGAGATCGCGACCGGATCGGTGCAAGCGAACATGGCGGTCAGCTCTTCCTCAGAGAGCGTCCCGCCGTCGCGGCCGCGCGCGGTGGCCGGTCCGACGAGGTCTGAGCGGATCGCAAATGGTGCCTCTTGGCGGCCGCTGCCGCGCCGCGGGATGAAGCTCCAGTACTTCGTCTTGATGACGTCGAGGACACCCTGCGCGACCCAGTCAGCGTCGATGTACTGCGGGTAGACGCAGAGGCGCTCCGTTAGCGCGTAGCCCTCGGGCTGCAGCTGCTTGCGCACCTGGTGCGGTGAGGGGAACGGATGCTCGGGCGAGATGTGATCGCCGTTTGCCGACAGCCCACCAAGGTCGGTCGCGCCGGCGGCCACCAGCCGTGGCCACCAGTCGGCGAGGTTCGGCGGCACCTGGATCCCGACCCCCGGCAGCACCTCAGACGCGTGCGCGATCAGCCGCTCCATGTCCTCGATGCCAACCGGCTGAGCCCAGCTCGGCAGCGCGCTGGCCGGGGCGTCGCCGATGCCCGTGCGCCAGTAGCGCGTGGCCGCCTCGTCAGCGATCTGCGCCGGCTCCTGCCCGTAGTAGGAGTCGTGCGGCACGAAGTTCTGCAGGATCACCTCCTGCAGATGCCCGAACTCCGCCTGCACCGCCGCAAGCGCATCCAACGCCGCGAGGCGGTCGGACTCGCTCTCGCCGATGCCGACGAGGATCCCCGAGGTGAACGGGATCGCAAGCTCGCCGGCCCAGCGGATCGTCTCCAGCCGGCGCTCCGGATGCTTCGTCGGCGAGCCTTGGTGTGCGACCAAGTCATCGCGAACCGACTCCAGCATCAAGCCCTGCGACGCGGTCACCTCTCTTAGCCGAGCGAGGTCGCGCTTGGAGAGCACGCCGAGGTTGGTGTGCGGCAGGAGCCCACGCTCCAGAGCCCGCTCGCAGGCCCACACGACATAGGACGTGAAGTCCTCGTGGCCGTACTCCGCAAGCCGCGACGCGACGTCGGCGTTGACCTCCGGGCGCTCGCCAGTCAGCACGAGCAGCTCCTTGGCGTTGCGCCGCACCGCCGTCTCCAGAAAGCGCTCGACCTCCTCGGGGGAATACAAATGCGCCTGATGGGTCTTGAACGCGCAGTACTTGCAGTAGCACTGGCACGTCCGCGACAGCGACAACGTGAAGTTGCGCGAGAAGGTCACGCGGCGGCGCATCGCCAGAGTCTACGAAGGGCCCGGCACGGGCTTGCCTGCGCGGCGCTGCTGCTTGCCGGCTGCGGCGGCAGCGGCAGCGACGGCGCGCCGAACTCCAGCGCGACGCTGACGCTGGACTTCCAGCCCAACGCCGTCCACGCCGGGATCGAGCTGGCCGTCGACCGCGGCTTCACCGACGCCGAGGGCGTCGACCTCGAGGTGCAGGCGCCGTCGCAGTCGACCGACTCGGTCACGCTGCTGCTGACCGGCCGCACGAAGTTCGCGATCCTCGACCTGCACGACCTCGCGATCGCGCGCGGGAAGGGCCGCGACCTCGTCGCGGTGATGGCGATCGTCCAGGACCCCCTCGCGGCGCTGATCGCCGCGCCGGGCACGCGCTCGCCGCGCGCGCTGGAGGGCAAGCGCGTCGGCGTCACCGGCCTGCCGTCGGACCTCGCGGTCCTCGACTCGATCGTGCGCGGCGACGGCGGCGACCCGGAGAAGGTCAAGCGCGTCACGATCGGCTTCGAGGCCGTGCCCGCGCTGGTCGCCAAGCGCGTTGCCGCGGCGACGGCGTTCTGGAACGCCGAGGGCGTCGCGATCTCCCAGCGCCGTCCCGGCACGAAGATCTTCCGCCTCGAGGACTACGGCGCGCCGGCCTACCCCGAGCTCGTCCTCACCGTCACGCGCGAGACGCTGCAGGACGACCCGACCCTCGTGCGTGCCACCGTCCACGCGCTGCAGCGCGGCTACCGCGAGACGATCGCCGACCCCGAGTCGGGCATCGCGGCGCTGATGCGCGCCGCGCCGGGAACCAAGCGCGACCTCGCGCTGAAGGAGCTTGACGCCGTGATGCCGACGTTCCAGGGCAGCGGCGGCACGATCGGCACGTTCGACACGCAAGCGCTCGAGCGCTGGTCGGCGTGGGAGCAGCGCCTCGGGATCGTCGAGAAGCGCCCCGATGTCGACCTCATGTTCGACGGCTCGTTCGCCCGCACCGGCGCGAAGAAGGCGTCGGAAGAGGACGGCTAGTCCGAAGAGGACGGCTAGTCCGCGGCGAGATTGTCGACCAGCGCCGCGCCCTCGCGCACCATCCGCGAGCGCGGCACCGCGAGGTCGAAGCCGGCCGCCAGCGCACGCTCGCGCACCTCGGGCTGCGTGTGCGCGAACACGCCGAGCGTCTTCTCAGGCCCCGACGCATGCCGCTCGACGTCGACGCAGTCGGCCATCAGGTCGACGACGAGCACGTCGGCGTCCTCGCGCACGAGCTCGTGACCGCCGGCCTTCAGCAGCTCCTGCACGCGCGACCCGAGCATCAGGTCAGGGATGACGAGCGCGACACGCGCCATCACTGCGACATCAGGCGCCGGAACTCCTGGCGCACCGATTCGGGCCGGCCCCAGCCCTGCGTCACGGGCGCGCGGCCTGTGCGCACCTCGCGCACCGCAAGCTCGCCGTGGATCCCGGCGTCGTCGAGCAGCTGCAGCGTGCCGTGCACCGCGAGGTGCGACGCGGCGTGGCCGAAGCGGTGCGCGACGAGCAGGCGCCAGTGCCAGTCGTGCTTGGAGTAGGGCTGCGCGTTGCAGGTCGTCAGGTACACGGCCGCGTCGATGTAGCGATCCTCGTCGAAGATCCGCAGGTCCAGCTCCAAATCGGTCCAGTCGCTCGGGAGCGACTCGACGACCGCGGTGAAGGTGTCGGCCAGCGCCATTCCCGGCAGGCTACCTTGGAGTCATGCCCGTTGCCGCCTACGACGTCCTCACCGACGCCTGCGGGCTGGTCTGCGCGCCGGAGGACGGCAAGCTCGCGCTGGTGGGACCGCAGGCGGCGGCGTTCCTCGGCGGCCAGGTGACCAACGACACCGAGTCGCTCACCCCCGGGCACGGCTGCTACGCCGCGCTGCTGACGAACAAGGGCAAGATGCTCGCCGATCTGCGCGTGCTGCACACCGGCGACGAGCTCTTGCTGTTGACCGAGCGCGCGACGTTGCAGGTGCTGTTCGACACGCTGCGCCGCGCGATCATCGGCTGGGACGCCGAGCTGCACAAACGCACGCTCGAGCTGACCCGCCACGTGCTGATCGGCCCCGAGTCGGTCGCGGTCGCCGGCATCGACCCCGGCCCCGAGGAGCACGACAACGCACGTGGCCTCATCGACGGCCACGACGTGCTCGTCGTGCGCACCGACACAGGCCTCGACGTGCTCAGCGCCGACGATGTCGCACCGGCCCTGCGTGCCGCGGGCGCGGTCGATGTCGACGAGGACGCGGCAGACGTCGTGCGCGTCGAGCGCGGGCGCCCGCGCTACGGCGCCGAGCTGGACGACGGCGTCATCCCCCAGGAGGCCGGCCTCAACGCGCGCGCCGTGTCCTTCACGAAGGGCTGCTACGTCGGCCAGGAGACGGTTGCGCGGCTGCACTACAAGGGCAAGCCCAACCGCCACCTGCGCGGGCTGCGCCTGTCACAGCCCGGGCAACCGGGCGACGCCCTGAGCAGCGGCGAGCGCGAGGTCGGCCGCCTCACGAGCGTCGCCGTCTCCCCCGTTCACGGCCCGATCGGCCTGGCGATCGTGCGCCGCGAGGTAGCGCCCGGCGACGTCGTCACCGTCGGCGACGACGGCAGCGCCACCGTCGTCGAGCTGCCCTTCTGAGCGCAGGAACGCCGCCAGCCGCTGCGGCGACGGCGCCGGGCGCAGGTCGAGCACCGCGGGCTCGTTGGACGCCATCCAGGTCGTCGCGACGCGCGCCAGCGCGGCCTCCTGCGGCGTGAGCACGGGCGGCCCGGCCTCGGGTGCATCGCGCAGCGCGCGAGCGGTGCGATCGACCGCGTCCTCCACCGACGCCGGCTGGCCCCAGTCCGCCACACGCCCGCCGACGAGCCAGACGAGCTCGCCGCGCCCCCCGTCGGGGCTCGGCGCGACGACCAGGCGTGGGCGGGCATGGACCGCGTCGAGCGCGCCGCCGATGCTGTCCAGCAGCTGCACCAGCCGCCGCCGGCGCCGCTGCAGCCACGCGGCACGCTCGTAGCGCCGGCCGGCGGCGGCCTCGCGCTGCTGCAGGTCGACGTGGCGCAGCAGCGCCGTGCCGCCGTCGCAGACCGCGTCGAGCGCCGCGTCGAGCCGCGCGCGGTAGAGGTTCGGATCGAGGTCGCCGAGGCACGGCGACATGCAGCGCCCCATCTGCCCGTAGGCCGACGGCCAGGCGCGGCGCTGCAGCCGCCGCCCGCAGTGACGCAGGCCGAACAGCGAGTTGAGCTGCTCGGTCAGCTCGACGGCCGCCCGCCGCCCACGCACGGGACCGATGTTGATCGCGCGGCCGGCGGCGGGCTCGGGCGCGACCTCGAGCACCGGGTAGGCGATGTCCAGCCGGCAGCGCAGCCACAGCCAGCCGTCGTGGCGACGGCGGTGGACGACGTTGCCCGGCGGCTCGAGCGCCGTGATCAGGCGATGCTCGGTGAGGAGCGCGCCGAGCTCGGAGGCCGTCTCGACATGGTCGACGACCTCGACCTGCGTGATCCAGTCGCCTTCCTCCGAGCTCGGCGCGAAGTGCGCGCGGGCGCGTGAGCGCAACCGCACGGACTTGCCGACGTACAGCGGCTGCCCTGACGCCGAGCGGAAGATGTAGACCCCGGGCGCGTCCGGCAGCCGGCTGGTGTCCGGCGCGCGCCGGCGCACGCCGCGCAGTTTGGCGCCGCGCGGCGGACGTGCACGGCCCGGGCGGCGGGGCTTGCACAGCTCGAGTGCGTCCTCGATCGTTGCCGCCTGAGCGCAGAGCCGCGCGAACAGCGCGCAGAACACGCGCGCGCAGGTCTCGGCGTCGGCCAGTGCACGGTGGCTGACGGTGACCTCGATCCCGAGCGACTCCGCCAGCGGGCGCAGCGCGCGCTGGCGCACCAGCGGCGCGAGGCGCCGCGCCAGCGCGACCGTGCACAACGCCGGCGGGTCGGGCCAGTGCAGTCCCGCGCGCGAGTAGGCGTCAGCCAGCACGCGGCGGTCGAAGCTCGCGCTGTGGGCGACGAGCACGCGTCCCTCGAGCAGCTCCGCGAGCTCGGGCAGCGACACCTCCGCGGGCGGCGCCTCGTCCACCATCGCCTGCGAGATGCCGGTGAAGCGCTGGATTCCGCGCGACAGCGGCGCCCGGACCGCGACGAGCGTCTCCCAGCGATCGTGCAGCTCTCCGCCCCCAACCAGCACGGCGCCGATCTCGGTGAGCTCGCATTCGGCACCCGCGCGACCGTTGGTCTCGGTGTCCACCACGAGGAACTCGGCGGTGCGCAGGCTCACCGACGCGTTGTAGACCCGCGGTCGGACGCCATGCACGTCCGAACCCACCGTTACGGTCACCGGGCATGACCACCGCCGCTGCGCCGCAGACCTACGCCGAGCGGGTGCGGGAAGCATGGGAGGGGTACCGCATCGCCTGTCTCGACGTCGATGTTGCCGACTACGAAGAGACAGAGCTGATCGCGTGGGACCTGCTGCAGCACGAGCTGCGGGAGGCCGCCGTGGAGTGCGGCGAGGTCGCACCCGAAAGTACGGCGGCGTAAAGTCGCCTTTCCTGCGCGCCTGCTTTCCGGTTAGGGTTGCGCGCAGGGTCAGAGGGATGGAGAGGATCTTTCGCCATATGAGGATCGGCCGTGCCGCGCTGGTCGCGGGGGTCGCCGCCATCGCGCTTGCGGGCTGCGGCGACGACGAGGACTACAAGAACGACCCGCGTCCCCCGCGCCCGATCGTGCTGACGGCGTCGATCTCCGAGGACGGGATCAACGTCTCTCCCGCGCGCTTCGGCGCCGGCCCCGTCAGCCTGATCATCACGAACCTCACGCGCGCGCCGCAGGAGGTCACCGTGGAGTCGGAGGCCGGGCGCCCGGAGCAGAGCACGTCGCCGATCAACCCCGGTGACGCGGCCACGATCAAGGCCGACCTGCCCGAGGGCAGTGCGACCGTCCGCGTCGGCGCCGGTGGCATCAAGGCAGCGGTCGTGAAGGTCGGGCCGCAGCGTAAGAGCTCGCAGGACGAGCTCCTCCTCCCCTGACAGCCGCGCCCTCGGCGCCGCTGCCTGCGGCTGACGCAGGGCTGATTGCACCCGAACCGCCTGCACGTTGGCATGATCGGCAGGTGATGCGTGCTCGCCGGACCATGCTTGCCGGGCTGCTCGCCGTGGCAACGGCGGCGCCAGTCGTGGCCTGGGCCCAGCAGGCGGCCCCTGACGACACCGGTGCGGACTTCTTCAAGGAGTCGATCCTCGACGACAGCCGCACGTCGTCGGCGATCAAGAAGCTGCTCAACGACCGCGGCGGATTCGTCGATCCGGCCTCGCAGTACGGCGACCTCACCGGCGACGGCAAGGCCGACGCGGTCGTGCGCGTCGACAGCGGCGGCGCGGCCGGCTCGGTCGCCGTCTACGTCTTCAGCGCGCAGGGCTCGTCCAACGGGCGGCTGCGGATCGCCTACCGCAACCAGCTGCAGTACCGCGTGACCGTGCGGATCGCCAACGGCATGCTCACGCTCAGCCGCCCCGTCTGGCAAGAGGGCGACGACGTCTGCTGCCCGCGCAAGCTGCGCCACCAGGACTACCGCTGGGACGCGTCGGAACGCACGATGCGCGCCAGCGGCCGCGCGCGCGAGACCACCGTCTCAGGCTGACGCCGGTCAATAGTTGGCTTGCGCCAACGTTTCGTTTTTGAAATACTTGCATACGTGCAAGCAAATGCTGCAGCCGCGCATGTAACTCCTGCCAAGCTGGCGAAGGAGATGCACGCGTTCTTCCGGGAGGTCATGCGCGGGTCCGGCGCGTCGATGGTGCGGATCCTCGAAGAGCTCGACCTCTCGCTGACGCACATGAAGGTGCTGCACATCCTCTCCGACGCTGAGACCGACCTCTCGGTCAAGGAGCTCGCCACGCAGATCGGCATCTCCCTCCCCGGTGCCAGCCGCACCGTCGAGGCGCTGCTCAAGCGCGACTTGCTCGAGCGCCGCGAGGACGCCGAGGACCGCCGCATCAAGCGCCTGACGATCACCCCCAAGGGCCAAGAGACGCTGCAGCGCCTGGAGGCCGCGCGCCTCGCCGGCATCGAGGTCTACGCCGAAACCCTTTCCCCCGACCAGCGCGACGCTCTGCACGCCGCGCTGCGGAGCATCACATGACTGACCGCATCCGAATGACCGACGACAACCGCCGCTGGTGGACCCTCGGCGCGATGTGCTTCGCGCTGTTCATGATCATGCTGGACAACACGGTCGTGAACGTCGCGCTGCCGTCGATCCAGCGAGACCTCAAGTCGTCGGTCTCCGGTCTCGAGTGGACCGTCAACGCCTACACCCTGAGCTTCGCGGTCCTGCTCGTCACCGGCGGGCGCCTCGGCGACATCTTCGGGCGCCGCCGCATGTTCCTCTTCGGCGTCGTCGTGTTTGCGGCCTCCAGCGCGATGATCGGCTTCGCCCAGTCGGACACCTGGCTGATCGCGTGGCGCGCGGTCCAGGGCATCGGCGCCGCGTTCATGATGCCCGGGACGCTCTCGATCATCGCCAACGAGTTTCCGCCCGAGGAGCGCGGCAAGGCGATCGGCACGTGGGCCGGCGTGTCCGCCATGGCGCTCGCGATCGGGCCGGTCGTCGGCGGCTTCATGGTCGAGCACATCTCCTGGCAGTCGATCTTCTTCCTCAACCTGCCGGTTGCCGCCGCGGCCGTCGTGGTGACGCTGTTCGCCGCGCACGAGTCGCGCGACGAGACCGCCGACCGGCGCGTCGACATCGCCGGCGTCGTCGCGCTCACCGTGGGCCTGCTCGCGCTGGTCCTCGCGTTCGTCGAGAGCAACGCGTGGGGCTGGAGCTCGGGGCGCATCATCGCCCTGTTCGCGGTCGCCGTCGTCGCGCTGGTCGCGTTCGTGCTCGTCGAGCGCCGCGTGCCGGCACCGATGGTCGACTTCACGTTCTTCCGCGACCGCTCGTTCCTGGGCGCCAACCTCGTCGCATTCATCGTCAGCTTCGCGATGCTCGCGATGTTCTTCTTCCTCGCGCTTTACATGCAGAACATCCGCGGCTACTCGCCGCTGGAGGCGGGCGTGCGCTTCCTGCCGACGACGCTCGTGATCATCGTCGCCGGGCCGATCGCCGGCCGGCTGTCCGACCGCATCGGCCCGCGCCCGCTGATGACCTCTGGACTGCTGATCGTCGCCGGATCGCTCTTCTGGCAGGGCCACCTCGCGGTCGACACGCCGTTCTCGTTCCTGTTCGGCGCGTTCATGCTGATGGGCCTCGGGATGGGCCTCGTGATGTCGCCGATGAGCACCGCCGCGATGAACAGCGTCGCGCCGTCGAAGGCGGGCGTCGCCAGCGGCACGCTGTCGATGAGCCGGATGGTCGGCGGCACGTTCGGCGTCGCCGTGATGGGCGCGGTGATCGGCCACAGCGAGGGCGCGGCGTTCGTCGACGCCCTCAACACCGGCATGCGCTACGCGGCGCTGGCCGCCGTGATCGGCGCCGCGGTGGCGTGGTGGCTGATCGCCCCCAAGCCGCGTCTGGACGAGGCTCCCACCGTGGAGGCGATACCCGAGCCCGCCGGGTAGGCTGCCGGGCCATGGCAGTCGATTTGACGCAGGTTTCGTCGGTGTCGACCGAGCCGGGCGAGCTCCCGGCGACGATGGCGGCATGGGTGATCCGCGAAGAACGTGAGGGCGAGCCACGCGACGCCTTCCAGGTCGAGGAGATCGAGGTTCCCGAGCCCGGCGCGTTCGAGGTCATCGTGCGCGTGATGGCGGCCGGCGTGAACTTCAACAACGTCTGGGCCGCCCTCGGCGAGCCCGTCGGCGTGTGGCGCTACGGCGACCACCCCGAGTACGGCCACCACATCGGCGGCTCGGATGCCTCGGGCGTCGTCTGGAAGGTCGGCGCGGGCGTGACGCGCTGGAAGGAAGGCGACGAGGTCGTCATCCACTGCAACCAGGCCTCCTACGAGGATCCCGAGGTCCACGGCCTCGACCCGCTGGCCGCCCCGTCGCAGCGGATCTGGGGCTACGAGACGACGTGGGGCTCGTTCGCGCAGTTCACGAAGGTCCAGGCGCAGCAGCTGCTGCCAAAGCCCCAGAACCTCACGTGGGAAGAGGCCGCGTCCTACGGGCTGACCTACTTCACGGCGTGGCGGATGCTGATCACGCGCTGCAACCTGCAGGCCGGCAACAAGGTCCTGATCTGGGGTGCGGCCGGTGGCCTCGGCGTCTTCGCGACGCAGATCTGCAAGGCCGCGGGCGCGGAGTGCATCGGCGTCGTCAACTCCGACGAGAAGGGCGCGCTGGTCAAGCAGCTCGGCGCCAGCGACTACATCAACCGCAGCGAGTTCAGCGGGATGATGCGCACGGGCACCGAGACGCCCGAGGAGGAGAAGGACCGCTTCAAGGTGATGCGCGCCTTCGACAAGCGCGTGCAGGAGCTGCTCGGCGCCAAGCCGGACATCGTCTTCGAGCACGTCGGCAAGGCGACGTTCCCGACGTCGGTGTTCACCGTGAAGCCGTTCGGCAAGGTCGTCATCTGCGCCGGCACGACGGGCTACAACCTCGACTTCGACGTGCGCTATCTGTGGATGCGCCAGAAGGAGATCCTCGGCTCGCACTTCGCCAACGCGTACGAGTGCATGAAGGCCAACGAGCTGATCGAGACGGGCGCGATCCGCCCCGTGCTGTGGAAGACCTACGGCTTCGACGGCGTGCCGCTTGCCCACCAGCAGATGCGCGACAACGAGCATCTCGGCAAGATCGCGATCCTCGTCGGCGCCGACAGCGAGGGCCAGGGCAAGACCACTGACGGCCCCGGGGCGATCTACGCAGAGGTCGGCAGCTGATGGCCGGCGTCGTCCACATCCCCTGGTACGCCACCGCGTTTCGCGGCGACAAGCTCGCCGAGGCGCTTGCCGAGGTGACGCCGCTTGCGGTGCGCTACGGCGCGACGGCGTACACGGTCCACCGCTCGGCGGACGACCGCTACAAGATGCTGCAGACCGTCGCCTTCGAGTCCCACGAGGACTGGGAGGCGTTCTGGTACGGCGAGGAGATGACGCGCATGCGCGCCGTCACGTCAGGCTGGTACCAGATCCCGCTGCAGTACGCGTGGCACGACGTCGTCACCGAGGGCACCGGCCCGAACGGAAACGGCGCGGCGTAGCCGCAGCGGCTTAGCCCTGCTCGAGCGGGGCCATCGTGAGCCCCGAGTCGCGCAGCAGCTCGTGGTACAGCTCGGCCGCCTCGAGGTGGCCGGACCAGACGACCGCCTGGCCTGAGTTGTGGATGCGGTTGGCGTAGGCGTAGCCGCGGTCGACGCTGACGCCGGGGATGTGGTGCGCCAGCACCGCCGCGACGTGGTCGAACGTGTTGTGGTCGTCGTTGAGGACGATGACGCGCCAGGCGCCGCCGATCTCGGAGTCAGGACCGGCCGTGCGTGGCCGCTCGATGGTCTTCGACATCGCGCCGGAGATTACCCGGCAGCGGCCGCTTCC
The DNA here is from genome assembly GCA_963727365.1 of Paraconexibacteraceae bacterium. Taxonomy (GTDB): domain Bacteria; phylum Actinomycetota; class Thermoleophilia; order Solirubrobacterales; family Solirubrobacteraceae; genus Paraconexibacter. Next base: position 353,620 of record CAVSFU010000007.1, read on the forward strand.
GCACGCTTGCGCCAGTAACGATCCAGACCCGGAAAGAGCGTGTCCGGCGGGTTGGCGCGCTCGTAGGCGGCGCGCGTCTCCTCGTCGGGGGACTGCGCCTCGACGAGCTCGCGGACGCGCGCTGAGAAGCCCGCGAGATCGGTGCCGCGTGCGAAGTCGGCGAGCGCCTGGAGGTTGGCCGCGACCTGGTCGAGCTGCGCCTGAGCATCGGTGTACGTGCCGAAGTGGGTGACGGCGAGCTCCGCCGGATTCCAGGCGCGGACGGTCTCGATCGACTGCAGCCAGAGCTCGACGTCGATGTCCGGCGGCGGCGTCGGCGGCAGCGCAGGGCCGCGACCGACGCGCACGCCGGCGATGTCACCACAGAACGCGGTGCCCTCGTGCAGGTAGCAGACGTGGTGGGACGCGTGACCAGGCGTGTACTCGACACGCCAGCCGTCGATCGTCTCGCCGCCCTGCAACACGCGGACGTGGTCCTCGGGGATCGGGATCACCTCTCCCCAGAGCCGGTCGAAGTTCTCGCCGTAGATGCGGCGGGCGCTGCTGACGAGCCGCTCGGGGTCGATCATGTGCGGCGCGCCGCGCTCGTGGACCCAGACCTCGGCGTCGGGCCAGCGCTGCAGCAGGCGTCCGGTCGCGCCCGCGTGGTCGAAGTGGATGTGGGTGAGGATGATGCGCTTGGGCTCGAAGCCGTCGGGCAGGCCGGCGAGCAAGGTCTCGTGCGCGGACTCGGGGCCCGGGTCGAGCAGCCAGTCGGGGCCGTAGAACGCCGCGATCGAGTGCGGCGTGCCCTGGTGCATCACGTCGACGAAGTCGGTCATGGAGGGCGCTGAACCTTATGCCACCGTAGAATCTGGACGATGAGCAGCCATCGCCTGCCCGAGCCCGACCGGCCGTGGATGATGCGGACCTACTCCGGTCACTCGACGGCGAAGAAGTCCAACGAGCTGTACCGCTCGAACCTCGCCAAGGGCCAGACGGGGCTGTCGATCGCATTCGACCTGCCGACGCAGACCGGCTACGACGCCGACCACGAGCTGGCGCGTGGTGAGGTCGGCAAGGTCGGCGTGCCGATCGCCCATCGCGGCGACATGAAGGACCTGCTCGACGGCATCCCGCTCGACACGATGAACACGTCGATGACGATCAACGCGACGGCGGCGTGGCTGCTGGCGCTGTACATCGTCACCGCCGAGGACCAGAGCGTCGACCAGCACGCACTGGCGGGCACGACGCAGAACGACATCATCAAGGAGTTCCTCGCGCGCGGGACCTACGCGTTCCCGCCCGAGCCGTCGATGCGGCTGATCGCGGACATGATCGCCTACACGGTCACCGAGGTCCCGAAGTGGAACCCGATCAACATCTGCTCGTACCACCTGCAGGAGGCGGGCGCGACGCCGGTGCAGGAGATCGCCTACGCGATGAGCAACGCGATCGCCGTTCTCGATGCGGCGCGTGAGCGCGTGCCGCAGGACCAGATGGGCAAGGTCTTCAGCCGCATCTCGTTCTTCGTCAACGCCGGTGTGCGCTTCGTCGAGGAGCACGCGAAGCTGCGCGCGATGTCGATCCTGTGGCAGCAGATCGGCCGCGAGCGCTACGGCGTGCAGGACGAGAAGGAGCTGCGCTTCCGCTACGGCGTGCAGGTCAACTCGCTCGGGCTGACCGAGGCGCAGCCGGAGAACAACGTCCAGCGCATCGTGCTGGAGGCGCTGGCGGTGACGCTGGGGCGCGACGCGCGGGCGCGCGCGATCCAGCTGCCGGCGTGGAACGAGGCACTTGGTCTCCCTCGCCCATGGGACCAGCAGTGGGCGCTGCGCATCCAGCAGGTGCTGGCGTTCGAGACCGACCTGCTCGAGTACCCCGACCTGTTCGAGGGGTCCGTCGTGATGGAGGGACTCGTCGCTGAGCTGCTCGAGGGCGCGCGCGCGGAGATCGCGATCGTCGAGGAGCACGGCGGTGCCGTGGCGGCGGTCGACTACATGAAGGGCTCGCTGGTCGACTCGCACCGCGAGCGGATTCGCAAGATCGAGTCCGGCGCCCTCACGGTCGTCGGCGTGAATCGCTACGTCGAGAGCGAGCCTTCGCCGCTGCAGGCCGGCGCCGACGGCGGCATCCTCACCGTCGACGCAGCGGTCGAGCAGCAGCAGCGCGAGGCGGTTGCCGCGTGGCGTGCGTCGCGCGACCAGGCGGCGGTGGACAGCGCGCTGGAGGAGCTTGCGCGGGTGGCCGCGTCGGACGAGAACATCATGGCCGCGACGATCACGGCCGCACGCGCGGGCGCGACCACCGGCGAGTGGTCGGCGACGCTGCGCGCGGCCTTTGGCGAGTTCCGCGCGCCGACGGGCGTCGGCGAGGCCGCGGCCGGTGGCGACGACGCCGGCTTGGAGGAGCTGCGCGAGGAGGTCGACCGCGTGTCCGATGCGCTTGGGCGGCGGCTGAAGATCCTCGTCGGCAAGCCCGGCCTGGACGGGCACTCCAACGGTGCCGAGCAGATCGCGGTGCGCGCGCGCGACGCGGGCATGGACGTCGTCTACGAGGGCATTCGCCTGACACCAGCGCAGATCGGGTCGAGCGCGCTGCAGGAGGGCGTCCACGTCGTCGGGCTGTCGATCCTGTCGGGCTCGCACCGTGAGCTGATCCCGGACGTGATGGCGGCGCTGCAGGAGAAGGGCGTGGACGTGCCCGTCGTCGTCGGCGGGATCATCCCGGAGGCCGACGTCGAGCCGCTGAAAAGCGCCGGCGTCGCGGCGGTGTACACGCCGAAGGACTTCGATCTCTCGCAGATCATGCGCGACATCGTCGGGCTGGTGGCCGCCGCCAACGGCGTCGCCGCTGCTGCGTGAGCGGTACTGAGCTTGGGGAGCGGCTGCGGGCCGGCGATCTGTCCGCCGCGCCTGCGGTGCTGAACCTCGTCGAGTCCTCGACGCCTGGCGACCGCGCGGAGGCGGCTTCCCTGCTGCGGGCGGTCGCGCCGGCGGTGCTCGGCGGTGAGGCGCCGGGGCACGTCGTCGGCGTGACGGGGCCGCCGGGCGCGGGCAAGTCGACGCTGCTGTCCGAGCTTGTGCGCGCGTGGCGCGCGTTGGACCGCAGCGTTGCGGTGCTCGCTGTGGATCCGTCGTCGCGGCGGTCGGGTGGGTCGCTGCTCGGAGACCGTGCGCGGATCGCCTACGACCCGGCGGACGAGCGCGTGTTCATCCGCTCGACGGCGGCGGGCGAGCGGCTCGGCGGGATCGCGCGGGCGACACGGGCGGCGGCGCAGGCGCTGGCGGCGGCGTTCGACGTCGTGGTCGTCGAGACGGTCGGTGTCGGGCAGTCAGAGACCGATGTCGCCGAGGTCGCCGATACGGTGGCGGTCGTCGTGCAACCGGGTTCTGGCGATGCGCTGCAGTTCTTGAAGTCGGGGATCATGGAGATCCCCGACGTGCTCGTCGTGACGAAGGCAGACCTCGGGCAGATCGCGCTGCGCGCGCGGCGGGATCTGGCGGCGGCGCTGCGCTCGGCGGGTGCCCGCGACACGCGCGTGGTGGCGGTGTCGTCGATCTCGCCGGCGTCGGGCTTCGACGAGCTGGTGGCGGCGCTGGACGAGCATCGCTCGGGACTCGATCTGAGCGCGCGGCGGCTGGCGGCGCGGCGGGCGAGTGCGCTGGCGGACTTCGTCGTCGAGCATGGCGAGCAGGGACTGCGTGCGCTCGGCGGCCGGCGGGCGGCGTTGAAGTTCCTCGAAGAGCAGGATGCGGGCATGGACGTGCCGGCGCTGGTCGCGGCGCTGGAGGCGCGGGCGTGAGGGGGCTGGCGCTGCTCGTCGCGGTCTTCGCGGTGGTGACGCTGGTTGCCGAGCTGTTCGGCGCGACGAACTTCGGGACCGCGCTGACGTTTGGGCAGATGGCGTTCGCGGCCACGCTCGTGTGGTTGTTGACGCGCGAGTAGTGCTCCCGTACTCAGCCCAGAACGTCGTGCTCGTGGCCGCGCAGGCGGCGATCGTGGCGCTGCCGGGTGCGGGGCTACCGGCGTGGGCGCGGCGCTTTGCGGGCGTCTCGTGGTGGCTCGTGATCCCGGGGTCGATCGTCGTGGTGGTCGGGCTGCTTGCGGTGGTGCCGGAGCTTGCCGACGGGTTGACGTGGCTGGCGCTGCTGGCGATCCCGCCGCTGGCTGCTGCCGCGCTCGGGTGGGGCGTACGTGGCGCGCACCCCGCCGCTGCGCTATTTGCGGTGGGGGCCTTCCTCGTCTGCTTGTGGTCGGTGGACTCGCGCGCCGGCGAGCTGGCGGCGCTGGCGTTGAGCGCGCTGTCGTGCGTGACGCTGGGGCGGCTGCTGGCCGGGGCGTCGCCGACGACGTGGCTGCGGGTCGGGTTGGTCGCGATGGCGGTGATCGATGCGGTCCTGGTGTTCTCCGAGGGGATCGACAAGGCGAACGCGGCTTTGATCGCCGCTGCGCCGGCGCCGGGATTGCCGCGACTGCAGTTCGCGGCCTTCGACGGAGCGTCGATGGGGTATGGCGATCTGTTCGTTGCCGGTGTCCTCGGCGGCATCCTGTGCAAGGAGGGAGCGTCGGCGCTGCTGCAGTGCGGGGCGTCGGTCGTGCTTCTATGCGTGTCGCTGGTGTTCGACCTGCTGTTCTGGGAGTTCGACTCCCTGCCCGCGACGGTGCCCGTCGCGCTCGTCGCATTGCTTTTCGGTGGGTTGCAGGGTCTGCGTGATGCTCGACCTTGACGCGTTGCTGGAGCGGATCGGCGCCGACCGCTCCGCCGGGCTGGCCGAGCTGCACCGCGCGTATCGTGTCGTCCGTGCCGTTCGACGACCTGACGATCCAGCTCGGGGAGCAGCAGCCGCTCGACCTGGATCGTGTCGCGCAGCGGCTGCTGCACGGCGGCGGACGTGGTGGCTACTGCTTCGAGGTCAACGGCGTGCTCGGATGGATGCTCGAGCAGCTCGGGTTCGGCGTGGAGCGCTACCGCGCGGTGGTCGGCGCGCGCGGGGCCGCGGCCGAGGTGAACCATCTGGCGTTGGTGGTCGACGGCTCTTGGGTGGTCGAGGCTGGATACGGCGAGGGCCCGCTGGAGCCGCTGGCGCTGCGCGCCGGGTCTTCGGACGGGTGGCTGCTCGAGCCCGAGGGCGACGGCGGCTGGTGGATCGGCGACACGCGCGCGTGGACCGGCGGCGACGGCTTCACGATCCTGCCCGGGGTCGTCGGGATGGACGCGTTCTTCGAGCCCCACCTGCGCCTGTCGACGTCCCCGGAGTCCGGGTTCGTCCAGACGCTCGTGGTGCAGCAGCCGTTCGACGACGAGGTGCGCACGCTGCGCGCGCGCACGTTCATGGTGCGCGGTGTCAACCGCGAGGAGCGGCGCGTGCTGGAGAGCGCCGACGAGCTGGACGCGACGCTGCGCGACGCGTTCCGGATCGCGCTCGACGCGCCGCGGGTCGGGCGGCTATGGGACGCCGTGTGCGCGCAGCACGCGGCGTGGGTTAGTCGGCAGTCCTAGTGCGGGTCCGTCCCCGTCGCCGCGGGCGGCCGTGACTCTTCGTCGAGCATCGTGATCGTCAGCTGCCCGCGGGCGGCGTCCTCCAGCACCTGGGTTGCCTCCTCGAGCGAGCGCGCGTAGAGCTCGACGAGCAGGTGGACGACGATGTACTCCTCGCCCTCGTGCTTGTGGAAGCGCACATGCGTGAAGAACTCGCGTGTGCCGTGGTCGCCGAACGCCGCGTAGGAGAGCGCGTCCGACGCCTCGGGGCCGCTGCAGGTCTCGACGTCCTCCGTCGCGACGCTGACCGTGCATGACGCGACCCACGGTGTGCCCGCGACCATGCGCTCCCAGCGGTCCTCGATGTGCTCGACGCGGCCGTTGACGAACGCGAGGTGCGGCTGGTCGTGCATGCAGTCCAGGCACTGGACGACGGCCTCCTGCAGCTCGTCGACCACCTCGCCGCGCTCGCCGGTCTCGGGATCGATCTTGTGGATGCCTTCGTAGTGGACCTGGACCTCGAGGTCCCGCGACCAGCAGCGGTAGCAACGCAGCCAGGCGGGTGCTTCGGCTGACGACTCCATCCGTGCTTACTCTAGGGGTGTGACCGTCGTGGGGGCAGTGATGGCTGGTGGGCTGGGGCGCAGGATGGGCGGTCAGAAGGCGGTCGTGGAGGTCGACGGCGCGTTGTTGATCGAGCGGCCGTTGGCCGCCCTGCGCGCAGCGGGCATCGAGGACGTGGTGGTGGTTGCCAAGCGCGACACGGTGCTTCCGCCGGGGCTGGAGGTGTGGCTCGAACCCGACGAGCCACGCCATCCGCTGACGGGGCTGCACCACGCGCTGCGCGAAGCGGCGCCGCGTGGTGTCTTCGTGGCCGCGGCCGACCTGGCGCTGCTGGACGCGGCGACCGTGCAGCGCGTGCTGGCCGAGCCGGGCCACGTCGCGGTGGTGCCGCGCGCCGGCGGTCGCCTGCAGCCGCTGTGCGCCCTCTATGGCGCCGCAGCGTTGGAGCGGCTCGCTACCGAAGGTCCGCTCACCGCTGCTGTCGAGGCGCTGCAGCCACACATCGTCGAGTTCGACGACGACACGCCCTTCTTCAACGTCAACACCCCGGAGGACTTGGCGCGGCTCAGCCGCCGATAGCGCTCATCGTGCGCGTCGGCTGGATGAACCCAGGCTCGTTGACGTGGTGCTTCAGTTCCTTGCGCCAGACGGCGGCGCGGATGATCTCGTCGAGCTCGTCGTCGCTGGCGCCCGCGCGCAGCGGTCCGCGCAGGTCGGTCTCGTTGAGGCTGAACAGGCAGGTGCGCAGCCGCCCGTCGGCGGTCATGCGGATGCGGTTGCAGTCCGAGCAGAACGGCTCGGACACCGGGTTGATGAAGCCCATGCGGCCCTTGCCGTCGGCGAAGCGGTAGGTGCGGGCGGTGCTGTGCGCCGCGCGCGTCTCGGGGACGAGCGGGCCGACGCGCTCTTCGATCAGCGCGCGCAGCTCCTTGCCGGTCAGCACGGCGTCCGGCTCCCAGGCGTGATCGGCGTCGAGCGGCATGAACTCGATGAACCGAATCTCGAAGGGGTGCTCGCGCGCGAACTGCGCGAACGGCACGACCTCTTGCTCGGTGAAGCCGCGGATCGCGACGGCGTTGACCTTGATCGGTCCGACGCCGGGCTGCGCGGCGAGATGGTGCAGGCCGGCGAGCACGCGGTCGAGCGCATCGCGGCGCGTCATCTCGTGGAAGCGCTCGCGCTGCAGCGAGTCGATCGAGATGTTGAAGCGCATCACCCCGGCATCGACGAGCGCGGCGGCGTCGCGCTCGAGCAGGACGCCGTTGGTCGTCAGGCTGAGGTCCTCGATCCCGTCGATCGCCGCGAGCTGCGCGCAGAGCGTCGGGAGGTCGCGGCGGACGAGCGGCTCGCCGCCCGTGAGGCGGACGTCGCGCACGCCCATCTGGACGAGCACGTTGACGAGGCGTGTGATCTCTTCGAAGTGCAGGACTTCGTCGCGCGGCAGCCACGGCAGCCCCTCGGCGGGCATGCAGTACTGGCAGCGGAAATTGCAGCGGTCCGTGACGGACACGCGCAGATCACCGATCGCGCGCCCGTGCCCATCCACGAGTGGGGCTCGCTGCATCGACCAAGGGTATCTTGCGGGCGTGCAGCCCCGAGCCTCCGCGACTGGACGAGCGGCCGTCCTCGCTGTTGCCGCGCTGCTACTCGTCCCCGGCTGCGGCGGCGACGACGGCACGAAGCCCGAGGACGCGGTGCGTGATGTCGTCAACCGCTTCGGGACCGCGAGCGCGAAGAAGGACTACCAGGCGATCTGCGACGACCTGCTCGCCCGCTCGCTCACCGACAACGTCGAGGAGTTCGGGTTGCCGTGTGAGCTGGCGTTCAGGCGCGGGCTGGAGTCGGTGCGCAAGCCCAAGCTCATCATCCGCTCGGTGCGGGTGGACGGCACGAGGGCGCGCGTGCGGGTTCGCACGACGGCGGTGAACCAGAAGGCCTCGGAGGATACGCTGACGTTGGGGCTCGCCGACGGCGAGTGGCGCATCTCGGCGCTGCGGTAACCGTCCGAACCGGCTGCGGGGCCGCGGGGGGCGAAACGTCCTTCCTTGGCAGCTATAGCTACACATGAAGGACGTTTTCCGCGCGGAGGCGCTGAGGTGTGAGGGCGTGGTCAGCGCGTGGCGGCTGGAGCTGGTCGGGATGACGCGCGGCGCCATCCGCCACCACACCGCCGACCTTCGCCGCCTCCACGACGGCGTCTGGGTCACCGGCGACGCGCCGATCACCCGCCGCCAGCGGTGGTGGGCCGCGGCGCTCACCGCGCCCGGTCGCGTCCTCAGCCATGCCAGCGCGGGCGCGGCCTGGGGGTTCCGGCCCTGGGAATCCGCGTTCGAGGTCGTCCTCCAGCACGGAAACGGCGGCCCGCGGCGCTTCGGCCCACTCCTCGTCTGCCGCGCGAAGCGCTTCGACACCACCACCCTTCGGGGGCTGCCGATCACAACGCCCGAGCAGACGCTCGCCCACCTGTGGCCCAAGCTGAACGACCACCAGCAGAGAAAGATGCTCCGAGAGGCGCTGCGTCTCAAAGCAACCACCCACCCGCGCCTCACTGGTCCCCGGTCGTTGCTGCGGGTGTCCCAGCGCTACCAGCGCCTGCAACTCCACAGGTGCAAGTCGGACGCCGAGGCCTACGCAGTGGAGCTGATCGACCAAGCAGGCCTCCCGCTCCCGCAGATCAACATCTACCGCGCCGGCAAGGAAGCCGACCTCAGCTGGGAGGACCGCCGGCTGATCATCGAAATCGACGGCGACCAGTTCCACCAGGACAAGCGCGAGGACGCCATCAAGACCGCGACCTGGCAGGCCGCGAGCTGGCGCGTGCGACGCGCTCCTTCGGACCTCGTGTTCGGCGAGCCCGACCGCTTCGTCGCCGGGGTCCGCCACCACCTCACGTCCTAAGCTCAACGCGTGAACGCCGACCAGGTCCTTGCCTTCCGGCTCGCCCGCTCGGGCCTCGCCGACCGCAACGTCTCGAGCCTCGCCGAAGCAGCGGCGTGCCCGGCATCGGACTTCAACCGCGATGCCGCGGTCATCGCGCTCGCTGCCCGTGCCGACGGCGTGACCCGCGAGGCGTACGACCGCGCGGTCGACAGCGGCAAGCTCGTCGTGGCACATGTGATCCGCGGCGCGATCCACGCGATCGATCCGAAGGATCACGCGCTGTACGGCCGCGCGCTGATCGCCACGGACGACGACGAGCTCGGCAAGCAGCTCGGGCAGCAGATCCAGCGCCTCGCGAACGAGCACGACGTCGCGCCGACGGACGCGCTCGACGAGGTCACCGCAGCGATCACGGACGCGCTCGCAAAGCACGACTCGCTCGACAAGAACGAGCTCCACGAGCAGATGCGCTCGCGGGTGGGCAAGGACCTCATGCCGTGGTGCAAGGGCTGCAAGAGCCACCACGTTGCCCCGATGCTGTGGCGCTACGCGACCGTCAATGCAAACGCACGCGTCGACGCCGAGCGCCGCTACACGAAGGCCAAGCGCCGCAACAAGCCAACGCCCAGCGCCGCCGCTCGCCGCTTTCTCAGCTTCTACGGCCCCGCGACCCCCAGCGACTTCGCAGACTGGGCGGGGCTCGCCAAGCCACACGCCGAGCGCCTCTGGGACGACATCGAGGACGAGCTCACCGAGACCAGGGTCGGCAAGCGCAAAGCCTGGCTGCTCACCAGCGACACCGACGAGCTGGAATCGCCGCCGAAGGCCGAGGGCATCCGCCTGCTCCCGCCCGGCGACCCGTATCTGCAGAAGCCCAACCGGCCACTGCTCGCACCGGACGACGACCTGCGCAAGCGCCTCTTCCGGCCCGTCGCGAGTCCCGGCGTCGTCCTCCACAACGGCCGCCTCGCGGGAGTCTGGCGGGCTAAGGCCAAGGGCAAGCAGCTCGAGATCGCGGTGGAGCAGCTGAAGCGCATCCCACGCGGCCCGCTCGAGGACGAGGCCGAGCGGATCGCGCAGCTGCGCGGTGCCGACGCTGTGATCACACTCAGCTGAGCCGCGCGCGGTACCCGCGCGCCCGCGCGACCGGCCCGAGCACCGCGCCCAACGCGCGCTGCACCAGCGCCTGCGGTGAGACGGGCCGGATCTCGTCTCGGAACTCGGGAATCATCACGGCGAGCTGGAGCAAGCTCGGCATGCCCTTCGCGTCAAGCTCGTCGCGCTCGGCCAGTGCGAAGAACGTCTCGAAGAACGCCGCAATCTCGAGTGCCGGGCGGAAATGCCGGATCGAGTGCGCGAGCTCCTCCGCCGGATTCCAGAAGCGATGCGGCGTGTTCGCAGGGAACTCGATGCGCTCGCCGGGTCCCAGGCGTCGCTCGACGCCGAGAGAGGGTCAGATCTTGCAATCGCGCACGCCGCGGGTTTACCCCCGCAGAGCGGCGCGCTCGTGGCGTACGGGGCCGCGCACGCTCTGACCCCAAACCCAGGAAGTGCTTGATTGCAAGATCTGACCCCTACGCCAGTGCGCCCAGCTGGCGCAACGCAAGGGTCAGGCCGGCGAGGTCGGCGTCCTCGGCCGACAGCGCGCGCATGAAGCCGCGCAGGCGCTCCAGCTGCTCCGCGCGGGATGTCAGGAACGCCTCCACCGCTGCCTCGGGCGCTGCGCCGGGGTTCTCCGCGAGCGCGGCCTCGCCGAGCTCGCGCCGCACCGCCAGCACGTCGTCCGCCAACGCGGACGCCGCCCAGCGCTGCATGCGCCCACTCACCGCCAGCGCCTCGACCTGATCCTCCAGCCACTCCAGGCGCAGCCCGTCGCCCAGTGCGAAGAACGACGCCGCGACGTCCTCGATCGAGCGCTCGACGCGTTGCGCCACGACGATCACGTCGGGCGCGTGGACCAGCGCCGGCTGCATCGCGTGTGCCCTCGCGAGGTCGTCCGGCGCGCCCTGCTCCACCAGCGCCGCCGCCTCGGCCTCCACCTCAGCCAGCCACTCGCCGCTGCGCAGCCCCGGCAGCACCGCAAGCAGCTCGTCGCAGCCAGCACGCCCAGCCGCGCCGATCGGCCGGATCTCCCCCGCCGGCGCGTTGGCCAGCTGCCAGCGTGCGACGTCCTCGACGAGCTCGTCGACGCCGCGCATCAGCGTCCAGTAGACATCCGGCGCGATCGACCCGTCCAGCGCCTCGATCGCATCCCAGCGCTCGCGCGCCCGCGTCGCGATCACCGCGATCCGGTACGCACGCACGACCGCGTCGACCGCCGCCCCGCGCTCGGTCTGCAAGCCGCGACACGAACGTCGGGCCCAAGGAGTTGACGACGTCGTTCGACACGATCGTCGCCGCCAGCTCGCGGCGCAGCCGGTGCGCCGGGATGTGCTCCCCCAGCCGCTCCACGACGGCGTCAGGGAAGTAGCCGCGCAGGTCCTCGTCGAAGACCGGATCGTCGAGCAACGAGGACTCCAGCAGCGCGTCCGCGATGTCGCGCTTGGCATACGCAAGCAGCACCGCCAGCTCGGGCAGGAACAGCCCCTCGCCCGCACGCCGGCGCTCGGAGAGCTCCTCGCCGTCGGGCAGCTTCTCGATCGCCCGCGCCAGCATGCCCGACGACTCCAAAGTCGCAATCAGGTCCTCGTACGCATACAGCCGCGCAGGCGCGACGAGCACCTCCTGCGCCAGGATCTGCGCCTGCGAGTACGAGTCGTAGAGGACGTGGTCGCAGACGTCCTCGGTGACCTCCTCCAGCAGGGCGTTGCGTGCCTCGTACTCCAGCCCGGGCTCCATCCCCAAGAGGATCTTCAGGTTGACCTCGTGGTCGGAGCAGTCGACGCCGGCGGAGTTGTCGATGAAGTCCGCGTGCACCAGCACGCCACGCCGCGCCGCCTCCACCCGCGCGCGCTGGGTCAGCCCGAGGTTGCCGCCCTCCCCGATCACCCGCACGCGCAGCTCCGAAGCATCGACGCGAATCGCATCCGACGAGCGGTCCATCGCGTCGGCATCCGTCTCGAACGAAGCCTTCACCACCGTCCCGATGCCGCCGTTCCACAGCAGATCCACAGGCGCGCGGAGCACCGCCCGGATGAGGTCGGTCGGGGCGAGCTGCTCGTCCTCGATGCCCAGTGCGGCGCGGGCTTGCGGCGAGAGCTCGACGGACTTCGCGCTGCGGGGGAACACGCCGCCGCCCTCGGAGATCAGCGCCGTGTCGTAGTCGTCCCACGACGACCCCGCCAGCTCGAACAGGCGCTTGCGCTCCGCGAAGCCGACCGCCGGGTCGGGATCCGGGTCGACGAAGATGTGCCGGTGGTCGTAGGCGGCAACGAGCCGGATCTGCTCAGACAGCAGCATCCCGTTGCCGAACACGTCGCCCGACATGTCGCCGATCCCGACCACCGTGAACGGCTCGCTCTGCGTGTCGTGCCCGAGCTGGCGGAAGTGGCGCTTCACCGACTCCCACGCCCCGCGCGCGGTGATCCCGAGGGCCTTGTGGTCGTAGCCCACCGACCCACCGGAGGCAAACGCATCGCCGAGCCAGAACCCTCGCCGCAGCGCGATCCCGTTCGCGACGTCCGAGAACGTCGCCGTGCCCTTGTCCGCCGCGACGACGAAGTACGGGTCCTCCCCGTCGAGCACGCGCACGCCGTCGGGATGGACGACCTTGTCCTCCACGAGGTTGTCCGTCACGTCCAGCAGCGCCTCGATGAACTTCTCGTAGCCCGCGCGGACCGCCTCGCGCAGCGCCCCGATCTCCCCAGGCGGATGGCGCAGCAGGAAGCCGCCCTTGGCCCCGGCAGGCACGATCACGGCGTTCTTCGTCATCTGCGCGCGCATCAGCCCGAAGACCTCGGTGCGGTAGTCGGCGCGCTCTGACCAGCGCAGCCCGCCGCGCGCGATCATCCCGCCGCGGATGTGGATCCCCTCCACGTCCGGCGCGTAGACGTAGATCTCGTACAGCGGCGCGGGCGGCGGCATCGTCGGCACGTCCGCGCTGCGCAGCTTGAACGCCATCGCGCCACGGTCCTTGCGGTACACCGTCGTACGCACCGTCGCGTCGATCACGCCGAGCTGGTTGCGCAGGATGCGGTCGTGATCCAGCAGCACGACCGCGTCGAGGTCGCGCAAGATCTCCTCGCGCAACTCGTCCTCGGCCGCCTCGTCGCGCGCCACCGACGGGTCGAACTTCAGCTTGAACAGCCGCATCTGCTTCGCGCAAAGCTCGGCGTTCGCCGCGATCGCATCGTTCTGGTAGCCCTCGGTGTAGCGCGACCCCAGGCGCTGGCGATAGCGCCGGTACGCGCGCAGCACCTCGACCTGCCGGTGGTCGACGTCCGCCAGCACGATCAGGCGGTGCAGCGAGTCGGTCTCGATCTCCTCGTTCCACGCCGCCCGCAGCGTCGCGGCAACGCGCTTGCTGCAGACGTCCAACGACAGCGGCGCGTCCCCCGGACCGAGCACCCCGAACGCCTGCAACCACGTCTCGCCCCTCGCCGGTCAGCTGCGTCGGGAGCTCCTCGATCACCCGCAGCCCGAGGTCCTCCAGCAGCCGCGTCGCCTGCGACAGCTCGACCTTCGCGCCGCGCTTGTAGAACGCGACGCGCGTGCGCCCGCCTTCGTCCTGCAGCCCGACACCGAAGTCGATCGCGGCCTCGTGCAGCGCCTCGAGGCCGTCCACGTCGCGCGCCGCGACCTCCGCGTCGGTTGCCGCGCGGTAGGCCTGCGGGAAGCGATCCAGCCAGCGCGCGGCAAGCACCGCGCCGCGCTCCTCCCCATGGCGCGCGATCAGCGCGTCGCGCACGCCGTCGTCCCACGTGCGCGCAAGCTCGCGCAGCTCCCCCTCGAGCGCGGCGATGTCGATCTCGGGCAGGTCCGCCGCCGCCGAGTGCACCGTGAGGTGGTACTGGACGCGGTCCTCCTCGCCGATCACCTCGTGCGCCTCGACCTTCTCGACGCCAAAGCGCTTGCCGACCAGCGCGCGCAGGTCGCGCCGCAGCGCCTCGTCGTAGCGCCGCCGCGACAGCGCCACGATCAGCGTCGCCGTGCGCCCGTCGGCGCCCCGGCGCCCGAGCAGGCGCACCTGGTCGCCCGTCAGCCCGAGCAGCGCGACGATCTCCGCCCGCAGGTCCTCGGTGGTCGCCCCGAAGACCTCGTTCTTGGGGAAGCTGTCGAACAGCCGCAGCGCGGCCTTGTAGTCGTGGCTGCCGGGGATCAGGTCCTCGGCGGCGACGATCCGCTGGATCTTGCGCGCGACCAGCGGGATCGTCGCTCGCCGGCTCGGCGTACGCGCGCGAAGCGAACAGGCCGACCATCCGCGCCTCGCCGACGATCTCGCCGCTCTCGTCGACCCGGCGCACACCGATGTAGTCCATCCGCTCGCGCCGGCGGATCGGCGACTCGGAGTTCGTCCTCGAGATCACCACGAGGTCGCCGTCCAGCGCGCGGCGCCGCAACCCCTCGGACATCTCGGCGAGCGGCTTGCCCTCGGCGTACGTGGAGCGCGAGCAGTCCTTCAGCAGCCCGAGCCCGCTGCCGTCGACGACGCGCCAGAGCCCGTCGACGACCTCGTACTCGCGATAGCCGAGGAAGACGAAGTGCTCGTCCAGCAGCCAGCGCAGGAACGCCTCGGCGTCCTCGACGTCGTCAGCCTCGTAGCGCGTGCGGGCCGCATGCGCGAGCTGCACCATCCGCTCGACGCGCCCGCGCAGCTCGTCGAAGTCCGCGACCACGCGCGCGATCTGCGCGAGCACGTCGCGCACGCCGTCCTCCAGCGCCGCGAGCTCGGCCGGCGCCAGGCGCCGGTCCAGCTCGAAGTGCATGACCGACTCGCGCCCGCCCTCGCGGGGGTGCTGCACACGCAGGATGTGCCCGTCGCCGTCGCGCTCGATCCCGACGATCGGGTGGACGACGCGCTGCACGCCCACTCCGCGCGCGCGGATCTCCGCGCTGACCGAGTCGACGAGGAACGGCAGGTCGGCCGTGTTGGTCTGCAGCACCGAGACGCCCGCGGCGAAGTCCTCCGGCGTGAATGCCCGCACCGCGCTCGGCGCGCCGCCGCGCCCGTCGGCGTGCGCGAAGGCACTCGCGATCTCCGCATGCAGCGCCTCGGGGTCGGGCTCTGCGCCGGCCGCGTCGAGCCGGCGCGTGTAGGCCGCCGCGAATGCCTGCAACGCGTCCGTGGCCGTGGTGCTCACATGGCGACACTACTCCGCCCGCGTGTTCAGCACACGGTCTGCCAACCCGTATTTCACAGCTGTCTGGGGGGACATGAAGTGGTCGCGATCCATGTCGTCGCGCAGCTGCTCGCGCGGCTGGCCGGTGTGCTTGGCGTAGAGGTCCTCGAGGATGTCGCGCAGCGCCAGCGCCTCGTTGGCGTGGATCTCGATGTCCGAGGTCTGGCCCTGGTAGCCGCCGGTCACCTGGTGGATGAGGACGCGCGAGTTCGGCAGCACCGCGCGCTTGCCGTCGGTTCCGCCCGCGAGGATCAGCGCGCCCATCGACATCGCGATCCCGCAGCAGATCGTCTGCACGTCGGGCTTGATGAACTGCATCGTGTCGTAGATCGCCAGGCCCGCGTAGACGCCGCCGCCGGGCGAGTTGACGTAGATGCAGATGTCCTGCTCGGGGTCCTCGGCCTCGAGGTGCAGCAGCTGTGCGACGACGAGGTTGGCGATCTCGTCGTCGACCGCCTGACCGAGGAAGATGATGCGCTCGTTGAGCAGCCGGCTGTAGATGTCGAACGAGCGCTCGGCGCGGCCGTCGGACTTGATCACCATGGGGACGAGTGGCATGAAATGCAACCTCCGAGTTGCGCGTTTTGCCACACGCTAGCATGCAACTCTATGGTTGCACGAGAGATCCTCCTCCCCGTCGACCGCGAGACCGCGTGGGAGCTGCTGACCGACGACGACGCACGCCGCGAGTGGCTCGGCGACTGGGCCGACCGCGACGCCGTCATCGAGGACGAGGAGCACGGCGAGCGCCTGTCGTTCTGGTGGGACGACGCACGCGTCGAGTTCCTGCTGACCGACGCCGTCGGCGGCACGCGCATCAGCGTCTTCGAGCAGCCCGTCGGGCCGCTCTGCCTTGCCTGACGTCTTTTCAGCGCTGGGCGACGCGACGCGCCGCCAGCTGTTGGAGGAGGTCTCCACGCGCGGCAGCGCGACCGCGACGCAGCTTGCCGCCGAGCTGCCGATCACGCGCCAGGCCGTCGCCAAGCACCTCGCGGTGCTGGCCGACGCCGGTCTCGTGCGCGGCGAGCGCGCCGGGCGCGAGACGCGCTACGTCCCGACGCCCGCGCCGCTCGGCGACGCGACCGGGTGGATCGGCAAGCTCGAAGCGCTGCAGCGCGCGGCCGAGCGCCGCGCGCGTTAACGCTTAGGCTCGAGCACGACCACGGGGATCTCGCGGTCCGTGCGCTCCTGGTAGGCGTCGTAGTCGGGCCAGACCTCGTTCATGAGGCGCCACAGCCGCTCGCGCTCCTCGCCCTCGGCGACCCGCGGGCTGACGGCGATCTCGTCGGCGCGATCCTGAATCGCGACCTCCGGGTCGGCCTCGAGGTTCTTGAACCACGCCGGGTCGTCCGGGGCGCCGCCGTTGCTGGCGACGAGGACGTAGCTGCCGTCCTCGACGCGATGGATCAGCGGCGTCGTGACCGGCTCGCCGGTGCTGCGGCGCTTCGTCGTCAGCAGGACGATCTTCGAGCCGCGGCGCCAGCTGTAGCCGCGCTCGCCGCCCGTCTCCTTGTAGACGCGGACGTGCTCGTCACCGAATAGCTCTTCGTCGTTGCTCATGCAACCACGGTAGCGCGCGGCGCGCGGCGGCCGTAGCGTGCGTGTCATGGCCGAGACGAAGTGGGGCGTCGAGCCGAACGCCGAGGCGATCACCGCGTGGGACGGGCCGCTCTACGAGCGCTTCGTGCAGTTTCGCTACGTCCTCACCAGCGGGCTCGGCGCCCACGGTGAGAAGGCGCTCGAGCTGGTGCCGCCGCAGCCGGGCTGGAAGGTCGTCGACATCGGCTGCGGCTTCGGCGACACGACGCAGCGCATCGCCGAGCTCGTCGGGCCAGACGGCGAGGCGATCGGCGTCGACGCGGCGCCGCGCTTCATCGAGACCGCGACCGCGGAAGCTGCCGAGGCCGGTGTCGCCAACGCGCGCTTCGCCGTCGTCGACGTGCAGGCAGGCGACCTCGGCGGCCCCTACGACATGGCGTTCTCGCGGATGGGCGTGATGTTCTTCGCCAACCCGGTGCAGGCGCTGCGCAACATCCACGACGCGCTGAAGCCGGGCGCGCCGTTCGTGGCGGCGGTGTGGCGCCAGCGCACCGACAACGCTTGGATCTACCGCGCGCAGGAGATCGTCGAGCAGATCGTGCCGCGACCCGAGGAGCACGAGGAGCCGACCTGCGGCCCAGGCCCGTTCAGCATGGCCAACGCCGACACCGTCTCCGAGCAGATGAAGATCGCCGGCTTCACCGACGTCTCGCTGTATCGCAGCGACATCCCGATCCTTGCCGGCCGCGACCTCGACGAGGCGATCGGCCTCGTGATGGCGCTCGGCCCGGCCGGCGAGCTGCTGCGCCTGGCAGGCGACGACGCCAAGCACCTGCACGGCGAGATCGACGCCAAGCTGCGCGAGGGGCTGGCCGACTTCGTGACGCCCGACGGCGTCTGGGCGCCGGCGTCGACGTGGATCGTCAGCGCCGCAGCGTGACGCGCTTGACGCGATAGACGCTCTGACCGTCGACCTTCGCGCGGGCGATCGCGCTGCGCACGCGCCGTGCGCTGCGCTTCAGCGTCATGTCCGTGATCGTCTCGCTGACCCCGTAGGGGAAGCGGAAGCTCGCGGTGCCGTAGCGCAGCCCGCCGCTGCGGCGCTGGCGCAGCGACACCTGACCCTCGCAGGCGAAGTTCGCCGGGCCCGAGCGGCGCAGCGCCAGCCTGATCCCACGGCCTGCGGCGATGCGCGCGACGCTGTGCACGGCGGCGACACAGCGCTTCGTGGCCTCGGCGGGGCCACCACCGCAGTGGTTGGGGTTGCCCGGCAGGCGCGGCGCCTTGCGCAGGCACAGCGTGCGCTCGAGCGCACGCGGCTTGGCGGGCATCAGCCCGTCGGCGCCCATGTCGAGCATCGCGTTGTACACGCGCTCGGACTCCTCCAGGCCGCTGAACCAGACGTGCACGGCGTAGCCGCCCTGGTGTGCGCGCTGGACGAAGCTGGGGCTCATGATCGTCAGCCCGCTGAACGTCGGCGGCACCTGCAGCGCGACGGTGCCCGCGGGCGCGAGGTTGGCGGCATAGAACGTCCCCATCCCGAGGATCCCGGGCGCGACGCCGACCTCGGGCATCTGCGCGTGGAAGCGCTCGACGGCGTCCTGCAAGAACGAGACGACGATCAGCTGCTTGTGCGGCACGCGGCGCAGCAGCGCGACGAGCAGGTCGGCGTTGCGCAGGAACGACTGCCAGTCGGCGTCGGAGCGACCCTTGATCTCGATGTTGATCGGGACGTCCGGGAACGTCTTCAGGACCTCCTCCAGCGACGGGATGCGGAAGTCCTCGGCGCGGTAGCCCAGCGGCGCGCGCTTGTCGCCGGTGCGCACGCCGCGCAGCGGATACGCCGACGCGGGCTTGCCGATCTCGGTTCCCTCACCGGGCACGAAGTTGTAGGCGGCGTCGAGCTTCTGGACGTCTGCCAGCGGCGTGTCGTAGACCGACTGCGCCGCGCCCGTCGTGCGCTGCAGGCTCTGGTCGTGCAGGACGACGAGCTGGCCGTCCTTGGTCGGCTGCACGTCGAGCTCGAGCATGTCCGCGCCGAGCGCCAGCGACTCGCGGAAGGCGTACATCGTCCCGGACGGGTGCTCGTCCTCCCCACCCTGGTGGGTCATGTTCAGCACCCGCTGCGTCAGCCACGGGTTCTGCGCCGCCGCGGGCGCCACAGCCGCGCTGAACGCAGCGGCAGCGACGACGGCGACTAGGCGGCGACCGGTCAGCCGAGCTTCGCCTTCAGCGCGTCGAGCTGCGCTGTGATCTCCGCGGGAAGGTGCGAGCCGTACTGAGCGAGGTACTCCTCGACCTGGGCGATCTCGTCCTTCAGCGCGGTGGTGTCGACCGTCAGCAGCTCCGCGAGCTGCTCGTCGCTGACGTCGAGGCCCTCGACGTTGAGCGCACCCGGCGCGGGCACGAGCCCGATCGGCGTCTGCACCGCGTCGGCCTCGCCGTCGCAGCGGCGGAAGATCCACTCCAGCACGCGCGAGTTCTCGCCGAAGCCGGGCCACAGGAACTTGCCGTCGGCGTCCTTGCGGAACCAGTTGACGTAGAAGATCCTCGGCAGCTGGGCGCCCGGGGTCTTCCCGAGCTTCAGCCAGTGCGCCATGTAGTCGCCGAGGTTGTAGCCCGCAAACGGCAGCTGCGCGAACGGGTCGAAGCGCAGCTGGCCGACGGTGCCGAACGCGGCAGCCGTCATCTCCGAGGACATCGTCGCGCCGAGGAACGTGCCGTGCTCCCAGTCGAACGCCTCGCGCACGAGCGGCACCACCGAGGCGCGGCGCCCGCCGAAGAGGAACGCGTCGATCGGGACGCCGGCTGCGTCCTGCCACTCCGGCGCCATCGACGGCGCCTGCGCTGCCGGCACCGTGAAGCGCGCGTTGGGATGCGCGGCGGGCTTGTCGGAGTCCGGCGTCCAGTCGTTGCCGTGCCAGTCGATCAGGTGCGCGGGCTTCTCCTTCGTGAGGCCCTCCCACCAGATGTCGCCGTCGTCGGTCAGCGCGCAGTTGGAGAAGATCGTGTTCTTCTCGATCGTCGCGATCGCGTTGGGGTTGGTGTCCGCGCCCGTGCCGGGGGCGACGCCGAAGAAGCCGTTCTCGGGGTTGATCGCGTAGAGGCGGCCGTCCTCGCCGAACTTCATCCAGGCGATGTCGTCGCCGACCGTCTCGACCTTCCAGCCCGGGATCGTCGGCACGAGCATCGCGAGGTTCGTCTTGCCGCAGGCGCTGGGGAACGCACCGGTGACGAACTTCACCTTCCCCTCGGGCGACGTCAGCTTGAGGATCAGCATGTGCTCGGCCATCCAGCCCTCGTCGCGGGCGCGGATCGAGGCGATCCGCAGCGCGAGGCACTTCTTGCCGAGCAACGCGTTGCCGCCGTAGCCCGAGCCGTAGGACCAGATCTCCGAGGTCTCGGGGTAGTGGACGATGTACTTCGTCTCGGCATTCGTCGGCCAGACGACGTCCTCCTCGCCCTCCTCCAACGGTGCGCCGATCGAGTGCACGCACGGCACGAACTCGCCATCGGAGCCCAGCGCGTCGAGCGCGGCCTGGCCCATCCGGGTCATGATCCGCATCGAGACCACGACGTAGGCGCTGTCGGTCAGCTGCACGCCGATCATCGACTTGTCCGAGCCGATCGGGCCCATCGAGAACGGGATCACGTACATCGTGCGCCCGCGCATCGCGCCCTTGAAGATGTTGTCCATCTCGACGCGCATCTCGTCCGGGGCGCGCCAGTTGTTGTTCGGCCCGGCCTCTTCCTCGCTGGCGGCGCAGATGTACGTGCGGTCCTCGACGCGTGCGACGTCGGAGGGATCGGTCCAGGCGAGGTAGCTGTTGGGACGCTTGGCGTCGCTCAGCCGGCGGAACGTGCCGGCGTCCACGAGCTGCTGTGCGAGGCGGTCGTACTCCTCCGCCGAACCGTCACACCAGACGATGTCCTTGGGCTCTGTGAGCGCGGCGATCTCGTCTACCCAGGTCCTCAGCTTCGCGTTGGTTGTGGGCAGTGCGGTCGTCATCTCGCTCAAGGTTGGCTCCTCGATATTCACGTCTAAACGAAAGATGGGGCGACCGGTTGGCGCCCCCTTCTCAGCTCGGGCAGCCTACCGCGCAGCCCGGCGTCAGGGTGTCAGGTCAAGAACCAGGGTTCTTCTTGGGGACCAGCACGAGACGCTTGAACTCAGCCACGAGCACGCCGTCCTGGTTGAGGACGCGCGTATGGACCTTGACGACGCCGCGGTCGGGCTTGGACTGCGACGCCTTCTTCTCGAGCACCTCGGTCTCGACGAACAGCGTGTCGCCGTGGAAAACCGGGTTGGGGTGCGAGAGCTCGTCGGTCGCGAGGTTGGCGATCGCCTTGCCCGAGACGTCAGAAACGCTCATTCCAAGGGCCAGCGAGTAGACGAGCGGCCCCACGACGACGTTGCGGCCCTGCTGTGACTGCGCGGCGTAGACGTCGTTGATGTGCAGCGGGTGGTGGTTCATCGTGATCAGGCAGAAGAGGTGATCGTCGGCCTCGGTCACGGTCTTCGCGGGCCAGTGCTTGTAGACGGCGCCCTCCTCGAACTCCTCGAAGTAGCGGCCGTAAGCGTGTCCGCCCGACGCCTCGCGCGCGCGCTGGTCGGTGGTGAAGTCGGTGTCGGTCATGAGGGCGGGAATCCTGCCGGATCGCGGGCGAACTGGCGTTCTGGGTCGTTTCAGCCCGTGTTGGCGCAGCCGTCGCGCACGCTCACCACGTGCGCGCCCTTCGGCAGCGTGCGCCCGACGCGCACGCGCTGGCGGCGCTTGCCGACACGCACCAGCACGCTGCCGCTGCGTGCGCGGCGGGGCAGCGCCGTCAGCACGTTCTTGCCGGGGTCGGGGTAGCCGAGCGTCACGCGCCGCTGCGAGCGCCTCGGGCGCAGCTGCACGCGCTCGACGCGGAAGGACTGCGACGTGACGGAGTAGGCGCCGCGGGCCGAGCGACCGGTGACGAGGAAGCGGTACTCGCCGAGCGGCTCGCAGACGCCGATCTGCGCGCGCTGCGTCCAGACGTCGCCGCGCGCGCGTTCGACGGTGTCCTGCACGCCGTCGTCGGTCGCGACCGTCTGCCAGCCCGTCTTCGTGTGGCGCTGGGTGGCGACGAACGTGCGTCCACGCGGCGCGTCGACCTGCGGATCGCCGCCCTGCCAGGAGAACGTCACGACGCCCATTCGCGTGACGCGGTCGGCCGGTTGGCGCACGACCTTCCCGGCGTTCGGCGTCGCGCGTGGCGGGCTGCCGCCGCCGCCCGGCAGGCCGAGGATCGGCGGGAAGCGCAGCACCGGTGCCGGCGCTTCGCCGCCGGTCGCCAGCGCACGTCCGAGCGCGACGCTCGTGTCGCGCAGCCGTGCGCCCTGGTCGCGGCCGTAGAGCGTGAAGCTGCCCTCGTAGTGGCAGGCGTCGTACTCCTCGGGCGTCGCCGTGTAGGACGCATAGGAGTTCGCGAGCCCGACGATGACGACGCGCGCCGCGCCCGTCGCGGCCTGCACGGCGGCACGCACGCGGCGGCCCATCTGCGTCGTCATCTCGACGGGCAGCGCGACGAGCACCGTGTCGCCCAGCCGCCATGTCGACACCGGCACCGTCGCGGGCGCAAGACCGGGCGCCGCGACCAGCGGCAGCTTGCTGCCCTGGCCGGGGCCGGCGAGGTTCGGCACGGGTGAGCAGGTGCCGTCGGGCGCGACGATCCCGCCCGCACCCAGCGCCGGCAGCACGCCGAGGCTCATCAGCGTGTAGCGGCTGTCGACGTCGAGTGCCCCGGGCTTGGCGTTGCGCCAGGCGCGGGCGATGCCGCGGCCGACGCGGTCGCCCGCGAGGTTGGCCGACGCGAACGCGTTGGGCACGTACTCCAGGCCCGACGAGTCGCCGTTGGGGCTGACGTCGCCCTCGGCGGCGTTCGTCCACACCACCGGCGCGCCGATGCGCGCCTCGGCGACGCGCTCGGCGGTCGCCGCGTTGTCGCCGCTGATCAGCAGGTTGTCGTCGCCGAACGACGTCGGGTGGATTGCGAAGTTCGACCAGGCAGCGACCGGCGTGCCGTCGGGACGCTCGACGCGCAGCACCGTCAGCGTCGGGTCGATCTGCTCCTGCGGTGCGTCGGCGTTGCGCCGGAACGGCACGACGTTGCGGTTGCGCGACGCGCCGCGCAACTCGGTGGTGCCGACCCCGGCGCGCGCGGGCGCCAGCCGCGCGTGCGCGTCGAGGATCGCCTCGGCGATGCCGCCCGCGGTCAACGCGAAGATCCGCGGGTCGTAGAGGTCGCCGCCGAGCAGCGCGTAGCCGAGCGAGTCCGACGGCCAGATCGGCCCCGTCGACGCATGCGTGTGCGTCGCGGCGAGGATCAGCCGGTCGGCGGTGATGCCCGTCGCCGCGATGCGGTTGAGGACGACGTTGGTCAGCAGCTGCGGGATCCCACCGAGGTCTGCCTGCACCAGCGCAAACGGCCCGCGCGGCGTGCGCAGCACAAGCGCGCGTGCCTTGACGCGCGTGTGGATGCCGCGGCTGGCGACGAACGTCTTCGCGTAGCTGCCGGTCGGCGGGTCGGCGACGAGCTGCTCGACGACGCCCGGCAGCTTGTCGGGCGAGGCGATCGCCGAGCGCGCCGTGTAGGCGAACATCGGCGTCCCCACCGGCGGCGTGATGTCGACCGACGCTGCACCGGCTTCGAGCGCATCGGCACGCGCCGGCATCGCCGCGACAAGCACCACCCCCAGCGCGAGCAGACGCCGCACGGGTCGACCGTACTAGCGTTCCCGGCCACATGCGCAGCCCTCGAGACTTCTTCAAGCCCCTCTGCGTCGGCGCTCCCGACCCCCTGACTGAGATCCCGTTCCCGCCGTCGCGGATGATCCACTTCTTCGACGCGTCCAACGAGAAGATGGTCGCCAAGCTGCCCGCCACGATCGCCAAGGCGGACATCGTGCTCGGCAACCTCGAGGATGCCGTCCCGGTCGACCGCAAGGAGGCCGCGCGCGCCGGCCTCGTCACCGTCGGCAAGGAGACCGACTTCGGCGACACGCAGCTGTGGACGCGCGTCAACGCGCTGGACTCGCCGTGGGTGCTGGACGACCTCACGACGCTCGTCACCGAGATCGGCGACAAGCTCGACGTGATCATGGTCCCGAAGGTCGAGGGCCCGTGGGACATCCACTACGTCGACCGCCTGCTTGCGCAGCTGGAGTCGCGCGCCGGGCTGCAGAAGCCGCTGCTGGTGCACGCGATCCTCGAGACGGCGCAGGGCGTCGCGCACGTCGAGGAGATCGCCGCCGCCTCGCCGCGCATGCAGGGCATGAGCTTCGGCCCCGCCGACCTGGCCGCGTCGCGGCGCATGAAGACCACGCGCGTCGGCGGCGGGCACCCCGGCTACGTGTCGATCTCCGACCCCGAGCTCGACGGCGAGGGCAACATCGTCGACGGCCCGCGCGTTACCGCGCAGCAGGACCCGTGGCACTACTCGATCGCGCGCATGGTCGACGCCTGCACGATGAACGGGCTGCTGCCGTTCTATGGGCCGTTCGGCGACATCAAGGACGTCAAGGCCTGCGAGGCGCAGTTCCGCGCCGCGTTCCTGCTCGGCTGCGTCGGCGCGTGGTCGCTGCACCCCGTGCAGATCGACATCGCCAAGAAGGTCTTCTCGCCGGCGGTCGACGAGGTGCTGTTCGCCAAGAAGGTCATCGAGGCGATCCCCGACGGCCGCGGCGTCCACATGATCGACGGCAAGATGCAGGACGACGCGACGTGGAAGCAGTGCCAGGTGATGGTCTCGCTTGCGCGCCAGCTCGCGGAGAAGGACCCGGAGCTCAAAGCGGCGTACGGCTTCTGACGCCGCGGGTAGCATCCGCCGGGCGGGAGGAGCACCGGCGGCGTGGACGAGCCCTACATCACAACGATTCTGTGGCGGCACAAGCTGATCGTCGGCCTCTGCGTGCTCGTTGCCGTGGGTGCCGCGGTGCTCGCGACCGTGCTGCAGGACAAGGTCTACGAGGCGCGCGCGACGATCCAGGCCGGCATCCTCGCCGACCGCGGCGGCGGCTCTGCCGAGGCCAACGAGGCGCTCGCCCGCAGTTACGCCGAGGTGCTGATCTCGGGCAGCTTCTTCGAAGGCGTGCGCCGCAACCTGCCCGGCCAGCCGTCGGTGACCGACCTGCAGGACCACGTCAAGGCCGAGGCGCTGCCGGACACCGCTGTCGTGCGTCTGGAGGTCCGCGGCGACTCCGGTGCCGAGGCGCGTGACCTCGCCGCCGCCATCACGGCCACCTTCATCGCCTCGCTGCGCGAGGACGCCAACGAGCGCGTGCGCCGCCGCCAGGCGGAGATCGACGCGCAGGTCTCGCTGCTCACCGCGCGCATCGATCAGTCGCCGCCGGGCACAGCCGAGAGCCGCCTGGCGCAGTTGCGCCTCTCGCGCGAGGCGCTCGTCGACGAGGGCGCGCAGCTCGTCGCCGACGGCATTGCCGAGGCCGTCAGCGCGCGGCGTGTCGGGCCGCCGAGCGCGCTGCCCGACCCCGTCAGCCCGCGTCCGAAGCTCAACATCGTCGCCGGCCTCGTCTTCGGCCTGCTGCTGGGCGCGGCGCTGGCCTGGTGGCGCGAGCGCCGCGCGGCGCCGCTGCGCACCGCCGAGGAGGCGGCTGCGCTCAGCGACACGCAGGTGCTGGCGACCGTGCCGCTGCGCCGGCGTGTGGTGTCGGGCGATCCGGTCCTGGCCGAGGCCTACGACGTCCTCACCGCGAACCTGATGTTCCAGGCGCGCGACCAGGGCCTGCGGGTCATCACGATCGTCAGCGAGAACGCGCCGCGCCGGCAAGTCCTCGACGGTCGAGGGTCTCGCCCACGCGGCCGAGCGCGCCGGCAGCCGCGTCGCCGTGATCGACGCCGACCTGCGCCTCGCGGCGCTGTCGGCGCGCTTCGGCGCGCCCGGTGGCGCGACCCTGGCCGAGGTGATCGCCGGCCAGGCGACGATCGACGAGGCGCTGGTGGCGGTCACGCCGGGCATCTCGCTGATCGCCGCACGCGCGCCCACACCCGATCCGCCGCGCCTGCTGAACACGCCGCGGATGCGCGAGATCGTCGAGGCGCTGGAGCGGCGCTTCGACCTCGTCCTGATCGACTCTCCCCCGCTCGGCGGCCTTGCCGACGGCCTGCTGCTGTCGTCGCTGTCGGACGGCGTGCTGATGGTGGTGCGCGCCGGCACGACGTCGCGGCCCGACCTCACCGACGGCATCAAGCGCGTGCGCCAGACGCGCACGCCGATCGTCGGCCTCGTCGTCTTCGCCGAGCGTGAGCTCGACCAGACGTACTACCCGCCGCGGCCTGCGACGCAGCCGCAGACGGGGGATCCCGCCGTCACGCGATGACCGCGCCGCGGGCGGGGCTCAGCGGCCTCGCAGTCCTCGCCGCGCCGATCCTGCTGCTCCCGCTGTTCCTGCGTCCCGAGGCCGCGCTGGCGCTGAGCGTCGTCGGGATCGTGGCCTACCTCGCGTTTCGCTCGATCGCCTACCCGATCGCGCTTGCCGGCATCCCGCCGATCATCTTCGGGATCTTCGCCGACAACCCACTGCCCGAGGGCGTCGTCTCGATCGGCCTCGCGTGCGCGATCCTCTTCGCGATCGCCGTCGCCGTGCAGCGTGGCGAGCCGATCCCGCCGCCGCGCGTGCTCGTCGGCGCGTCGCTGGTGCTGACGCTGCTGCTGCTGTGCCTGCTGATCGTGCGCGAGCCGGCGTCGCCGGAGACCAACTACGGCTCGCTGAAGACGGCCTTCTTTGCGATCAGCAACGTCGTCTTCGTGATCGGCGGGATCTTCGTCGGCTGGAGCGCCGAGCGCCTGCGGTTGCTGCTGCTGGCGCTGCTGGCGATCTCGGTTGCCGGGGCGGTCGTGCTCGTGCTCCATGTCGCCGGCGGCGGCTCGCAGGCGATCCTGCCGGTGCCGTTGACGTTCTCCGACGGCGACCACTCGATCTCGATGGGCCGCCAGATGGCGGTCGGGGTGCTGGTCGCGCTCGCGCTCAGCCTCGGGCGCGGCGACCCGTCGGCGCGGCTCGTCGCGCTCGCGTCGCTGCCGCTGCTGATCACCGCGCTGGTCGCGTCCGGGGCGCGCGGGCCGGTGGTCGCGATGATCGCCGGCCTGATGGCGCTGCTGGTCATCGGCCTGCAGGACCCCGTTGCCCGCCGGCGGATGCTGACGATCGCGACCGGCGTGGTGATCGCCGGGGCGATGGTGCAGGTCGCGGTGCCGTCGGCCAGCGTCGTGCGCTCGTTCTCGTTCGCGACCAGCGACGTCGAGGGCACGTCGAGCGGGCGCACGGAGATGTGGGCGCAGTCGGTGCGCGAGATCCGCGAGAACCCGCTGCTGGGTATCGGCACGGGCGGGTTCGCCGACATCAACCCGCCGATGATCTACCCGCACAACATCTTCCTCGAGGCGTGGGTCGAGCTGGGGATCGCGGGCATGCTGCTGCTGACGGCGTTCCTGCTCCATGCCGGCTGGCGGATGGCGCGAGCGTATGTGCGGGCGGGCCCGGACGACCGTCTGACGGTCGCGGCGGTCGTCGCGTTGTTCGGCGCGGCGCTGGCGAATGCGCTGTTCTCCTACGCGCTGCACTCCAACTGGGAGCTGTGGCTGTGGGCCGGGGTCGGCACGGCGCTGGCGGCGCGGCTGCTGCGCGACCGCGGCGCCCGCGCATGAGGATCGCCTACGTCGGGCGCTGGACCACCGACGTCTCCGACGGCGTCCGCGCGAAGGTCGAAGGCCACGCTGCACAGTGGCGGGGGGCCGGCCACGAGGTTGAGCTCTTCCGGCTGGCACCGGCGGGCTACGAGCGCAGCCCGCGACGCGCGGCGCCGCTTGCAAGCGTTGTCGACACGCTGCGACTGCGGCGGGCGCTGCGGCGCTACGCGCCCGACGTGATCTACGTCCGCTACGGCCTCTTCATCCCGTCACTGGCGCCGCTGCAGCGCCGCTTCCCGAGCGTCGTCGAGATCAACGGGCGCGATCGCGTCGAGGCTGCGGCCCGCGGGCGGCGCAGGCTCAACGCGCTCGCGCGCCGCTCGCTGCTCGGCGGCGCCGCCGGGCTGGTCTGCGTGTCGCGCGAGCTGGCGCAGGACGTTGCCGCGTTCGCCAAGCCGACGGAGGTGATCGCCAACGGTGCGCCGCTGGATGTCGACCCGTCAGCGCCGGCACCCGGCGCGCGGCCGCTGGCCGCGTTCCTGCTCGGGGTGCCGATGCCGCGCCATGGGCTGGACAAGCTGCTGGCGCTTGCGCGGGCGCTGCCGGAGTGCGACTTCGCCGTGATCGGCGCCGCGCTGCCCGCCGACGCGCCGGCCAACGTGCAGGCGCACCCGGCGATGGGGCGCGCGGCCTACGCGGAGATCCTCGCGCGGGCCGACGCCGGCATCGGCCCGCTTGCGATGCATCGCGCCGGCGTCAACGAGGGCAGCCCGCTGAAGGTCCGCGAGTACCTCGCCCACGGGCTGCCGGTGATCATCGCCCACGAGGACACCGACCTCAGCGACGACGACTGGTTCGTCCTGCGCCTACCCAACGAGGAGGGCAACGTCGCGCCCGATCAAGTGCGCGCGTTCCTGGAGCGGGTGCGTGGCCGGCGAGTCGCCCGCGAGGAGATCGCCGAGCGCGTCGGCACGCCCGCGAAGGAGCGCGCGCGGCTGGCGTTCATGGCGCAGGTGGCCGCCCGCTGAGGCGACGCGCGACCAACGCGAACGCCGTCCACGGCACGCCGAAGTCGCGGCAGCCGCGCAGGAAGCCAAAGCCCCACGAGAAGTGGATCGCGGCGAACACCGGGACAAGCGCGGGACCGCGCTCCAGGCGCGCCGAGACACCGAGCGCCACCGTGGCGTAGCCGAGCAGCCCGGCACGCGCGAGGCGGCCGACGCGGCCGGGCAGCAGCGCTGCCGGCAGCGACACCGCCGGCACGATCGACAGCACGTGCGAGGGCCGCATGCTGTGGGGATGGCGCCCAGACGTCGCGACGCGGTAGTAGCCGTAGCCGCGGTACTGGCGCCAGAGCCCACGCAGCGTCGAGCGCGGCACGTACTCGGCGGCCAGCGTGGGCAGGCAGACGATGCGGCCGCCCGCAGCGATGTGGCGCGCCGCCAGCTCGGCGTCGTGGTTGACCACCCAGATCTCGTCCCAGCCGCCGAGCCGGCGCAGCGTCGACGTCCACCAGACCCCGCCGAAGACGCCGGTGTCGAGCTCGATCTCCTCGTCGGCCACGCGCCATTTGTCGGCACCGCCGGTGCCAAAGCGCGAGCTCAGCGCACGCGCGACGCGCGCCGAGCCGGCGTCCTCCCCGCGCGGGATCGGCGGGCCGCTGACCCACTCGGTGTCGCCGCGCTGCAGGCGCTCGACGCCCGTCGTCACGTAGGTCGGCGGGTAGAAGGTGTGCGCATCCATCTGCACGAGCACGTCGCCGGTCGCGGCGGCCAGGCCGGCGTTGAGCGCAGCGACCTGCGTGCGGCCGGGGTTGTGCCGCACGCGTACGCGCGGATCGCTCGCGGCGAGCGCGTGCAGGTGGTCGAGCGTGCCGTCCTGCGAGCCACCGTCGAGGAACAGGATCTCGAGCTCGCCCGCGTAGTCCTGCGCGGTGATCGCAGCCGCGGCACGCGCGATGAAGCGGGCCTCGTCGAGGACCGCGACGACGATCGACACGCGCGGTGCGCCGCTCATGCCCCCATGATGCGGTGCAGGAGCGTGCGCTCGCGCCGTGAGAGCAGCGCGCTGTTGTGCCACAGCAGCGTGAAGTCGCCGCCGACGCGCTCGCACTCGGCGCGCAGCGCGACCATCGCCTGCTCGGCGTCGCGGTGGCGCAGCAGCGCGCCCTCCATCGCGACGAGCGGGCGCTCACGCAGGCGCAGCTGGGTGCGGGTGCGCAGGTTGAACGCCGGGTGCTCGACGCAGATGCCGCTGCGAAAGCCGCCGCGGTCGCTGTAGCCCAGCGTCGCGTCGTAGTCCAAGCCGGCGTCCTCCCACGCCTGCCACGTCGTCGGGTTCTCCCACTGCAGGTAGTGCATGCGCCCGCCCCAGCCGTCCTGCTCGATGCCCAGCCGCGAGCACGCCTGTTGCAGACGCTGCAGCTGCGCGGCGATCAGCTCAGGGCGGCGGAAGCTGCCGTAGCCGGGATGCAGCCCGATCTCGTGCCCGCGCTCGTGGATGCGGCGCAGCAGCGGTGCGACGTCGTCGAGCTCATAGCTGCCGTCGGCGAGGACGTAGAACGCGCTGCGCACGCCCGCCGCCTCGCTGACGTCCATCAGCTCGTCGAACGTGTCGTACGGGTCGCGCTGCAGCCGCCCGCGCCGGCGCGCAAGCTCCCAGCCGGTGCGGTCGCGGGCCAAGCGCAGGTCGCGTCGCAGGACGAGGTCGCCGCCGAGCGTGCGCAGCACGTCGGGCAGCGAGCGCGCGGGCAGCGACGGCCAGTCGATGTCGTGCGAGGGCTGCAGGCGCGCCGCCCTGCGCGGTCGCTCCAGGCGCGGCCACAGCGCCTGCAGCTGCGACCACAGCAGCTCGGCGTAGTCGTGCACGATCGCGCGTGTCGCGAAGCCCTCGCGCACGGCGATCGCGGCGGCGGCGGGGAAGCGCTCGTGCTCGTCGCGCTCGCCGACGACGGCCTCCTCGTAGCGCGTGGCCATGAAGAAGGCGCTGCCGAAGACGTCCAGCTCGCCGCCCGCCGAGTACAGCAGCGCCAGCGCGCCGTCGCGTGCCAGCGGCAGCGCCGGCAGCGCACGCTCGGTAAGCCAGTCCTCGGTGGGCGTCGCGAACAACACGTCCGGGACGCGCAGCTCTCCCTCCTCGCCCGCGACACGCATGGCGACGTCACTGCGCTGCGTCTCGCGCGCCTCGTAGCCGACGCCGAGGATCGCGCCGAAGACGACGTCGAACGCATGCGCGCGCTCGGCCGCGTAGCCCGGCGGATGCTCGACGACGATCACGGGCGGCGCAGGAGGAATGCCGACCAGCGCGCGCGAGCGCCGTGCGGGCGGAGACGTTGGAGCAGGGGTTCGAGCCGGTCGTCGACGGCCGCGACGGCACGCATCCCGCGCGGAGCGCGCCACGTCTCCCCTGCGGGCTGCGACGCGTCCACCGGCGCAGCCTCGGTGGGCACGCGCGGCGTCAGCGCACGCGCCGGGGAGACCGCTGCGGCGGCCGCACGGCGCAGCGGCTCCCAGCAGTAGGAGCGCTGCTGCACCATGGCCAGGCCGGCGTCCTCGAACAGCCGCGCCCATCCGCCGATGCTGTGCGGATAGCTCTGCGGCGAGGGGTGGCGCAGCACGGTCAGCACGATCGCGTGGCCGCCGGGTGCGAGCACCGAGGCGACGCGGCCGATCACATCGGGCTGCTCGGCGAACGGGATCATCTCGAGCACGCCGACCGACGTCACGAGCGCGAAGCGCTCGCCGGCGGGCAGCTCCTGCAACGGCAGCGCGCGCCACTCGATCTCCGGGAAGCGCTCGCGGTTGGCGGCGATGATGCGCTCCTGCAGGTCGATGCCGACGGCGGCGTAGCCGCGCCGCGCGACACGCCGCGTCCAGCGTCCGGCGCCGCAGCCGATGTCCAGCGCGCGCTCACCGCTTGCAGGGACGCGCGCCAGCAGGCGGTCGAAGACCTCGCCCTGCAGCGCCGCATAGCGCGCGTTCAGCCAGGCCGGCTGCCCCGGCCCGAGGTAGCCGCCGAGCCCGTCGGGGTCGCGCTCCCAGTCGACGTCAGCGAAACGCTGCTCGTGCTCGCGCCAGTACGCCAGCGCCTCGGCCGGTGTCATCCGCTCGACATCGTCGCCGCGAGCCATCGCGCCCGAGCCTACCCAGCGACCTGCGCGCGGACCTCGCGCGGCCGCGCGAGCACCAGCCGCAGCGCCGAGATGCCGTCGTGACGCGCGACGACGACGAGGCTGGCGACGCCGTACACGGAGTAGGAGATCGTCGAGGCGACCGCCGCGCCCTCGATGCCGTACGCGGGCACGAGCGCGAGATCGAGCGCGATCGTCAGCGCCGCCTGCAGCCCGGACAGCAGCGACGCGGTCCCCGGTCGTCCGCGCGCGGCCAGCACGTGCGCGACGAGGTCGCCGCAGGCAAACATCCACGCTCCCGGCAGCAGGATCAGCAGCGGCACCACCGCCGCGTCAAACGCGCCGCCGAACGCCAGCTCGACCGACCACGGCGCGGTCGCGGCCAGCGCGAGCGCGACAACCAGCGCGAGGCTGCCGTTGACGCGCACCAGGCGCTGCGTCAGCGGCACGCCGGCATCCCCGCGGATGATCAGCGGGCTCAGTGCGAGGCCGAGCGCCTGCGGCACCAGCAGCGTCAGCTCGGCAAGCGTCTGCGCGACGGCGTACTGGCCGACGACGGCCGTCGGCGCGAACACGCTCAGCACGAGCACGTCAAAGCGCCGCGACAGCAGCCGCGACACCGACGCGCCCTGCGCGCGCAGCCCGTAGCGCCCGACCTCGCGCGCGACCGCTCGCGAGAACGCGATGCCGCGCCGTGCCAGCACCGGCAGCGCGCCGAGCACCTGGACCGCCGACGCGACGGTCAGCGCGATGATCGCCCCGCGCAGCCCGGTGTCGAGGACGACGATCAGCGTCACGACCGTGACGAGCCCGAGCGTGCGGCCGGCCAGCACGATCCGGTTCGCAAGGCCGAAGCGGCCCAGCCCGCGCAGCATGTCGACGAACGCGTACTCCAGGAACGTCGCAGGGACCAGCAGCGCCGCGATCACGTAGAGCCAGAGATCGTCGGGCACGTCCTGCGCGTCGGCCAGCGCAGAGCCCAGCAGCAGCGCGAGCGCGACGCTCACCACCAGCAGCGCGGTGGCGTGCCC
Source organism: Paraconexibacteraceae bacterium (assembly GCA_963727365.1). Classification (GTDB taxonomy): domain Bacteria; phylum Actinomycetota; class Thermoleophilia; order Solirubrobacterales; family Solirubrobacteraceae; genus Paraconexibacter. The sequence continues at coordinate 386,179 of CAVSFU010000007.1, forward strand.
CGCCGCGATGCCAAGCAGTCGCGGTTGCGGCTCGGGCGACTGGCTGGCGAAGTAGAACAGCGCCCACGGCACGCCCAGGCCCAGCAGCGACGCCACGACGATCGCGTCGGCCTGCAGGATCGCGACGACCCCGCGCCCGTCGGGCCCGAGCGCGCGCGCAATCACCACGTACGTCAGGAACGTGATCGCCAAGCCCGCCGCCGTGGCGGCGAGCACCCCCGCGGCGTCGCGGGTTACTCCGGCGCCGTGCGGACCGTCTGCGGCCCTGTTGCCGGCACCCTCGCGCACGGCTCCACGCTATCCGGCGACGTCCCGATCCGGCGCACGGCGTCGACCAGCGCGACGACGATGACCACCGGCGTCAGCACGAGGATCCGGAGGTCGAGCAGCAGGCTCCAGTTCTCGATGTAGAAGTTGTCGTACTCGATGCGGTCCGACAGCGACGTCTCGCCGCGCAGGCCGTTGACCTGCGCCCAGCCGGTCAGCCCGGCCTTGACGCGGTGGCGGTCGTCGTAGCGGCGGATCTCGCTCTCGAAGCGCTCGACGTAGCTGACGCGCTCGGGCCGTGGCCCCACGAGCGACATCTCGCCGCGCGCGACGTTGATCAGCTGTGGCAGCTCGTCGAGGCAGAGGTCGCGCAGGACGCTGCCGACGCGCGTGACCTCGCGATGGCTGTTGCGTGGCGCGCCGTCGACGGTCTCCGCGGCCCATGACGCGTCGGCCTCGCCGTCGATGGCGGGGTCGCCGGTCATCGTGCGGAACTTCAGCATCGTGAACGGGCGGTGGTCGCGCCCGACGCGCTGCTGGCGGAAGAAGACGTCGCCGCGCGATGTGAGCTTCACCGCCAGCGCGATCAGCGCCAGCAAAGGCGCGAGCACGATCAGCGCCATGACCGCCACGACGCGGTCGAAGGCGTACTTCACGCCAAACCGCCAGCCACGCGGGTTGGGCTGCTCGGTGCGCAGCAACGGGATCGCGCCGACGTGCTCGACGGTGACGCGCTCGGTGACCTCCTCGAAGAGGCGCGGAACGACAGAGAACTCGACGCCCTGACGCCGGCAGGCGCGCATCAGCGCGACGAGCTGCTCGTACTCGACCTGCGGGAACGCGACGATCACGTGGCCGATGCCGTTGGCCACGATCACGGCCTCGCCGTCTGCCGGCGGACCGAGGATCGGCAGGATTGCGTCGGCGCGCTCGTCGTCGAGGAAGCCGACCGGCCGCAGTCCCAGCTCGGGACTTGCGTACAGGCGCTCGGCGAGCCGCTCGCCGACCTCGCCGGCACCGACGATCAGCGTGTCGACCTGGCCCTGGCCGCGGCGGTAGGCGCGGCGTACGGCCGCGCCCGCGTCGCTTTGACGGACGACGAGGAAGAGCGTCGCGAACAGCCAGATCCGCACCGCGTCGCCGAACGCGCCGGCCTCGTGGCCGACGGCCGCCCGCGCGGCGACCGTGAAGATCGCGACCTGCGTCGTGACCGCCAGCACCTGCGCGAGGTCGTCGATCGGCGCGCGCCGCAGCGTGCGCGGTGCCGTTCGGCGGACGTGCAACGCAACCAGCGTCAGCAGCGCCTGGGCGGCGCACCAGCCGAGCGAGACGTCGAGCCCCGCGGCAGCGCCGAGCGCGGTCGCGCCCATGGCAAGCGCAACCGCGAGCGCGTCGAAAACGACGTCGCTGCGACGAGACTGGCGCACGGAGCCGCCTCGGGTCTAGGTCTTGGGTGTTGCCGGCGTGAGCCGTCGGATCAGCGCGCCTGCGCCGATCAAGACAGCGCCACCGAGGATCAGCAGCAGCACGTCGAAGCCGGTGAACGGCAGGCTGCCGGAGCCGTCGGAGTCACCGTCGCCGGCAGACGCCGAAAGCGCCTCGGTCCCGGCGGTGGTCCCAGCCGTCTCGCCGGCCGGCGTTCCCGCCGTGCCTTCCGAGCCGGTGCCCTCAGAGCCGCTTCCTTGAACTTCGCCCTGCACAGCGCCTTCGCCGCCGTAGGCATCGCCCACGGGGTCCTGCGCGACAGCGACAGACGTGCACGAGAACACCGCAACGATCGTTGCGAGGATCGCCGTCCTATTGCGCATTCGAATTCCCTCCATAGTCACCGTACCCCCAACGGACCGCAGCCGTGCGGCCCCTCACCCCATAGTGGACATCCACCAGGAAATTGTCAATCAGGGTGCGACGGGGGTGAGACCGCGCTGACTGGCCGATTCGTTCGCAATCGCCGTCGCCGCCTCGGCGCGGGTCATCGGTCGCCGGGTTGCGACGCGCCGTAGCGCCGCCCTGATCGTCCGCCCGTGCGGGTTGCGCACGCTCGCCTCGCGCAGGTGGCGACGGGCGAGATCGCCCTCCCCGGTGGCGCTCGCCGCGATCCCGAGCTGGAAGCGCGGCAGCCAGGCGCCCTCGTCGCGGCTCGCGGCTTCGGCGAACGCCGCACGCGCGATGTCGCCGCGGCCGAGCTGCAGCGCGATCAGGCCCTCCACCACCGGCGCGCGGGCGGCGAGCGGGTTGAGGTCACGCGCGCGGTCGAGGCGGTCCAGCGCCGCATCGGGCTCAGAGCGCCAGCTCGCGAGCGCATCGCGCACGTCGCGCTCAGCGAGGTACGGCGCGACGATCACGACGCTGCCGGCAAGCGCGGCCGCGATAGCCACACCGATCCCCGCGCGTGGGACGCGCAGCGGCCCACCACGCGCCATGCCGACGCCCGCGAGCGCGAGCGCGGGGGCGCTGAGCGCGGGGTACTCCCACAGCCAGTCGACCGAGCCGTGGCTAAACCACACCACGGCAGGCAGCAGCACGAGCGCGCCGCGCTGCGCCGCGAGTGCCGCGGCGACCAGGAACGCGGCCAGCAGCGCCGCGCCGACGATGCCGGTGTGCACCAGCGCGCGCAGCTCGAGGCTGTGCAGCCAGCGCGCCTCCGTCGCGGGCGTGCCGCGCTCGCGCACGTAGGTCGTGGCGAAGTTGTCCTGGCCGAGCCCGCCGATCGGGTGGTCACGGACGGCGTTCAGCCCCACGCGCCAGAAGTCGTAGCGCACGCTGGAGAGGTCGCTGAAGCGGCTCGTACCGGCCTCGGCCTGCGTGCCCTTGTAATCCTTGAAGTCCGTCCAGGCGGAGTCGGCACGGTCGATCGGGTCGCCGTGCGTCGCCACGAGCCCACCGGCGACTGCGCCCAGCAGCAGGACGACGACCACCGCCGTGCCCGCCCGCTCCAGCCGCTCGCCGAGCCGCTCGGCAGCCCAGACCAGCAGGACCCCCGCCACCAGCAACCCAATGGCCACCAGCACGAGCGCGGTCGCGGCAGGGCCCATCGCGTCGTGGATCGCTTCGGCCACCTCCTGCGGTGGGCGCGCGCCGCCGACCTCGTAGGGCTCCATCAGCCGCGACGCGGCAAGTCCGACGGCCGCCGCCACCGGGACCGCAAGCAGGACGATCGCCGCGCGTTGCTCGCGGCCGACGACGGCCAGCATCAGCACGCCCATCAGCGGCAGCGTGTAGAGCCAGCCACGGCTCTGCGCGAGCACCGCCAAGCCGAGCAGGAAGCCCGCGGCCGCCAGCAGCGGTGGGCGGGCGGCGAACGGCATCGTCCGCGAGGCGGCGAGGGCCAGCGCCGGCAGCGCGGCCATCGTCCACAGCGCGGCGGCGGCGTTCTGGTATCCGAGCGGCGCGACGAGGCGGCCGTCGAAGATCACGTCCAGCTCGGGCAGCCCCGACGTCGCGCGGATCAGCGTGACGACGCCGATCGCGGTCACCGCCGCGATAAACGCCAGCAGCACGGCGAGGCCAGAGCGCGGTGTCCACGGCAGCGCGGCGAAGACCGCGAACACGGTCAGGTACAGCAGCGTGCGCGTCGCGCCCTCCAGCGCGACCCCGGGCGCCTGTGCCCAGGCGATCGATGCGAACGACCACGCCGTGTAGCCGGCCAGCGCCAGCAGCGCGACCGTCGCCGCGCGCGACGGCCGGCGCAGCACGCCGGGCGCGGCGAGCAGCAGCAGCGCCAGCCACAGCAGCGCCAGCGTGCCGGGCAGCCACTGCACGGAGAAGTAGCCGCCGTCGTCGACGATCCACCACGCGAACAGCGCGAGCGCCGGCAACGCCGCCACCAGCGGCAGCCCGTCCTCCCGGCGCAACGCCATGGCGGGAGCATCCCACGCTTGGTGTCGGCTACGACGCACCGTGTTTCTGGCGGTGGCATCGCTGGGTACCGGGGCGCCATGAGGAGAGGGATTGCTGCTGCCACCGCCGCGCTGCTGCTGGCATTCGCGCCTGCCGCTTCAGGGGCGTCGAAGAACGTCGAGCTGCTCGACAACCTGCCGGAGGCGGCCAACGCCACGGCCGTCAACTTCCTGGAGTTCAAGCACCGCGCCGACGTGATGCTCGTCACGGGTCGCTTCGGGTTGAAGTCCTACTCGCTGGCCGATCCCGCCCACCCCAAGCTGCTCGACGGGCTGACCGCCGAGGAGCTGCGGCTGCAGGGCGATCCGCCGGTCGACTTCGGCGCCGCCCAGTCGACGTTCTGGCAGAACGAGGACATGGACGTCGACCAGCACCGCAAGCTCGCGCTGCTGTCGCGCGATCCGCGCGCGTACCGCGGGTCGACGTCGCGTGAGCCCGGCGAGCCTGATCCCAACGGCGCCACCAACATCGCCGGCGTCTACGTCGTCGACGCAAAGGACCCGCGCGATCTGCGCCTGCTGAGCTTCCAGCAGCTGCCGACCGGTCACACGACGACGTGCATCAACGACTGCCGCTGGTTGTGGACGGGCGGCCCCGCGAGCACGACGCACCAGCGCGACGTGCTCGGCTGGACGTTCGGGCGGCCGATCATCGTCACCGACCTGTCCAACCCCAAGAAGCCGCAGGCCCACCCGATGAAGCCGGTGGACCTGTTCCGCCGCGACGGCGTCACCGCCTACTCGCACGACGTGCAGGTCGACGACGCCGGCATCGCGTGGGTCTCGGGCGACGGCGGCACGCGCGGGTACTGGACGGACGGGCGCCACTTCGATCCACTGCAGGGCCGCGCACGCCAGGCCACCGCGCTCGACCCGATCCCCTACGCCGGCGGCGGGCTGCCGGCAAGCGTCACCGGCGACGAGACCGGCGGCTTCGAGCACAACGCGTGGCGGCCTGTTGGGCGGCGTGCGCCCGGCGACGATCCGCGCTACCGCCGCGGCGAGCTGCTGCTGGCGACCGAGGAGGACTTCGGCCCGGCGGCCGATGCCTGCAAGGACCGCGGGCAGTTCACGATCGCCTCGCTGGCGGGCAGCTATGGCGGCGAGGCCTGGAAGTCGACGCCGGCGGCGCCGTTCCGGCTGTCGGTCGTCGGCAAGTGGAGCCCGTTCGAGAAGGAGGGCTCGCGCCCGCCCGGCGGGCCGTACGACCCGGCGGCGAACTTCTGCTCGGCGCACTACTTCGACGTCGACGGCAGCACCGTGACGTACGCGTGGTACGGCGAGGGCACGCGCTTCCTGGACATCTCCGACCCCGCGAACCCGACGCAGTTCGCCTACTGGCGCCCGGACGACGGCATCGTCTGGGCGTCCTACTCGCGCGGCGGCTACGTCTACACGGCGGACCGCACGCGTGGCGTGGACGTCCTGCGGCTGACCAACGGCGCGCGGCGCGAGGTCGTCGCGCCGGCGCACTCGGCGCGCCAGCAGGCCTTCTTGGCCAAGCAGGCGCCGCGCTTTGCCGCCGATCCGGGCACCGCGAGGCTGTGCTTGATCGATGTGACCTGACGGCGTTCGTTGCGGGCGCGTTCACTAGGGTTCGCGCCCGCTTATGCGCTTCTACGAGTACGAAGCACGGGAGATCGTCAAGCGCGCTGGCATCCCGGTCACCGACTACGGCTTCACCACGGACGCCGCGGAGGCCAAGGAGATCGCAGCGCGCATCGGCGGGTCGACCGTGATCAAGTCCCAGGTGCTGTCCGGCGGCCGCATGAAGGCCGGCGGCGTCAAGTTCGCCGACACGCCTGAGGAGGCCGAGGCGCACGCCGCGGACATCCTGCAGCTCGAGATCAACGGCCTGATGCCGCGCGGGGTCCTCGTCGATCCCAAAGCGCAGGTCAAGCAGGAGTACTACGCGGGCGTCGTCTGGGACGGCGCCGCGAAGAAGCCGCTGATGCTGTTCTCCGACATGGGCGGCATCGACATCGAGCAGGTCGCCGAGGAGCATCCCGACCACGTCGGGCGCCGCCACTTCTCCGCGCTGGAGCCGTTCAGCGACTTCCAGGCCAAGCAGTGCATCGCAGACGCCGGCGTCACCGGTCGCGCGCTACAGCGCGCGACGCCGATCCTCGCGCGGCTCGCGCAGCTGTTCCTCGACAACGACATGCTGCTTGCGGAGATCAACCCGCTGGCCGAGCTGGAGGACGGCTCCTTCGTCGCGCTCGACGCGCACATGGAGATGGAGAACGAGGGCATGCCCCGCCAGCGCGCGCTGATCAAGGCGCTTGGCATCGGCGAGGAGGAGGGCACGCGCGAGACCTACACGCCGTCCGCCTTCGAGGAGGCCGTGCTTGCGGTCGACGCCGCCGACCATCGCGGTGTCATCCAGGGCAAGGACAACGGCTTCGACGGCAACATCGGCCTGATCATCGGCGCCGGCGGCGGCTCGTTGACGCTGACCGACGCGGTCCGCCAGCAGGGCGGCAAGCCCGCCAACTACTCCGAGATCGGCGGCAACCCGTCGGTCGCGAAGGCTTGCGGGCTCGCTAAGGCCGTGCTGCAGAAGGACGGCGTCGAGCAGGTCGCGGTGATGATGTCGATCGTCTCCAACACCCGCGTCGACATCGTCGCGCGCGGCGTGATCAAGGCGTGCCTGGAGCTCGGCAAGGACCCGGCCGAGACGATCGCGATCTTCCGCATCCCGGGTGCCTGGGAGGAAGAGGGCTTCAAGATCCTCGACAAGTACGGGATCGAGTACTGCGACCGCTCGGTGTCGTTGTGGGAGGCCGCCGGCAGAGCCGTCGCCAAGATCCAGGGAGAGGCTGCCTGATGTCGATCCTCATCAACGAGAACACGACCTTCATCATCCAGGGCATCACCGGTCGCGAGGCGGTCAACCTCACGCGCGAGTGCCTGGACTACGGCTCGAAGATCGTCGGTGGCGTCACGCCGGGGCGCAAGGGCCGCGAGGTCCACGGCGTGCCGGTGTTCGACACGATCGAGCAGGTCATCGCGCACAACGACGGCGCCGTTCCCGACGGCTCGATCGTCACCGTCCCCCCCGCGGGGACGAAGGACGCGGTCTTCGAGGCGCTGCACGCCGGCATCAAGGCGATCGTGATCGTCACCGAGCGCATTCCGCGTCGTGACGTCGCGGCGATGGTCGAGCTCGCCGATCAGAAGGGCGCGCGCATCATCGGTCCGAACTGCCTTGGGCTGATCGTGCCGGGCGTCGCGAAGATGGGCGGCATCGGCGGGCCCGCGAAGAACGCGGCAGTCGCCTACCAGCCCGGCGTCGTCGGCGTGATGTCGCGGTCGGGCGGTATGACGACCGAGATCTCCTCGACGCTCACCGCCGCGGGCCTTGGCGTCTCGACGGCGATCTCGATCGGCGGCGACGCGATCATCGGCTCGACGTACGCCGAGCTGATGCCGTACTTCGAGGCCGACGAGCAGACCGAGGCGATCGTCATCTACACGGAGCCGGGTGGGCGCATGGAGGCGCAGCTGGCGGAGTGGGTGCGCGCGAACAACTCGCGCCTGCCGATCATCGCGTTCATGGCCGGCAAGTTCATGGACGACGAGGAGATGCAGGGCATGTCGTTCGGGCACGCCGGCACGATCGTCGAGGGCAAGGAGGACTCCGCGACCGAGAAGATCGCTCGGTTGGAGGCCGCCGGCATCCCGGTCGTGCAGCGGATCGACGAGATCCCCGATTTGGTCAAGTCGAAGATCGCTGAGAGGAGCGCCGCCTGATGCGCAAGGACGCCATCTTCATCGCTGCCGACGTCGACGACTCGATCGACGCGGCGACGGGCGCCAAGCTCGAAGAGGTTTGCCCGGTGAACATCTACAAGGGCACCGAGTCGGGCGTCGACATCGTCGAGGAGAACCTCGACGAGTGCGTGCTCTGCAAGCTTTGCTACGAGCCGGCGCCCGGCAAGGTCCGCGTGCTGAAGCTCTACGACGGCGAAGCGGTTCTCTAGCGCCCGCGGCGAAAGCGCACGAGCTCCTCGCGCTCGGCACCCCCGGAGACCTCGAGCCCCAGCACGAGCCCGACCCCGCGGGCGTAAAGCTTGTAGTCGAGGGCGGCGGGTTGCAGCCCGCTGCCCTCTTTCGTCAGCAGCGCATTGCGATAGCGGCCTGCCGGAACCTGGACGCGCTCCCCCAGCCTCACGACCTCGGCGCGGTCCTCGGCGACGCGAGGGGCACGCTCCTGCTCGTAGGCAAGGCCGGGCTGCGGGGAAGCGGGCATCATCACGCCGCCTTGCGCACCACGCCTCCCGGCCTCCCACGAGCCTTCGGTGCTCGTGACGCGGCCACGCGAGATCTCGCGAGCGCGCTCGCCGAGATACCAGACGCTCCCCGCCGCGTCCTGCGCGAACCACGCGTCGTTGCGCTCCACGACGCGGCCGCGCTCGGTCACGACCGTTGTGACGACCCGCGTGCGCACGCCGCTGGCGACGCGCTTGGTGCGCTCTGTCACCGCCATCACTGCGCGCTGGCGCGTGCCGTCCGGATCGCTGACGCGATAGACGCGGACATCGCCGGGACGCAGCGGGAAGTACGGGTTGTCGATCTGCGTGCTGAACGGCGTGAGCGCGGCGAACACGGCGACGGTGGCGAGCATGCGGCGCAGCTAACGCGCCGCCGATGAGAGCCAGCTGAGCGCGCTCAGGGACGGCTCAGCGGCCCGACCTAGCGTCGCCGCCATGATCATTGCCCGCATCCTCCCCGCCCCGCTGGTCGCCGCGCTCGTGCTCGCCGGCTGCGGTGCCGGCAAGCCCGACGCGCCACAAGGCGCCGCGACGAAACTGCCCTCGACGCCCTGTGGCACCAACAGTGGCCGCGGCTGCGCGCCTCCGGGCAAGCGCGTCGATCTCACCGCGCCGGTCTTCTCCAACCCGACGAGGATCACCAACCCCCTTCTCCCAATCAGCCGGCTGCGCTCGGTCGTCTTCCTCGGCAAGGTCGACGGCAAGGCGTTTCGCACCGAGACAACCCTGTTGCCGGGAACCGACACCGTGATCTGGCACGGGAGGCGCATCAAGACGCTCGTCTCGCAGTACATGGCCTATCTGGACGGCCGCGTCACGGAGGTGGCCCTCGACCGCTACGCCCAAGCCGACGACGGCTCCGTCTGGTATCTCGGTGAGGACGTCTTCGACTACGAGCGCGGCACCGTCGCGGTGACCGAGGGCACCTGGCAGGCAGGGCGCGAAGGCCCCGGCGCGATGATCACGCCGGCAAAGCCCAAGCTCGGCGCCGTCTACCGCACCGAGAACGCGCCCGGCGTCGTCTTCGAGGAGGTCACGATCCGCGCTGTCGAGCGGACGTACGACGGCCCGCGTGGCCGGGTGCGCGGCGCGTTCGTCGCATCCGAACTGCACATGGACGGCACCCGCGAGGACAAGATCTATGCGCCCGGCTACGGCGAGTTCCGCACGGCCGGGGGCGGCGACGTCGAGGCGCTCGCGCTCGCGGTGCCGACCGACGCGCTCGCCGAGCCCGTCCCGCCGGCACTCGACGTCGCCTCGACCGCCACCGAGGCGCTGCTCGAAGCGCTGCGTCTGCGCAACTGGCCAGCCGTAAGCCGCACGCACGAGCGACTGACGTCCTCATGGGCGCAGCTGCGCGCGAGCAACCCGCCGCCGCTGGTGGCCGCACGCATCCGCACGACGCTGAAGCTGCTCGATCGCGCGCTGAGACAGCGCGATGAGCGCGCGAGTGCACAGGCAGCGCTCGACGTTGCCCAGCCGTTGCTCGACCTTCGGCTGCGTCACGTGCCGGCCGCGACGGTCGACGCCGAGCGCCTCCATCTCTGGACGCAGCAGCTGCGCGTCGACGCCGACGCCGGCGAAGCCGGCGCCGTGCGCGGCGACGTGGCGACGCTCGAATGGATCCGCGACCGGATCGTCCATACGGTCGATGCCGCCGAGATCCACGATCGGCTCCGGGCGATTCGCATCGCCAGCGACGCCGGCAACCTCGCCTCGGCTGCCGATCATGCGGCCCGGCTGGGCGCAAGGATCCGCATGCTCTCGATCGAGCGATAGCGCGTTCTCAGCGGGCTCTCATCTGGGACGCGATGATCTGCGTATGCGCGTGCTGGTCGTCGAGGACGACATCCGGATGGCTGCGGCCATGCGGCGGGCACTGCGGGCCGCCGGAGTCGTCGCCGACGTCGCGATCAACGGTGAGGACGCGGCGTGGATGGTGCGTGCCGCCGACTACGAGGCGATGGTGCTCGACGTCATGTTGCCGGGCGCCGACGGGTTCGAGACCTGTCGGCGCCTCCGGGCTGACGGCGTCTGGGTGCCGATCATCATGGTCACGGCGCGCGACGCCGTGGAGGACCGCGTCAAGGGCCTCGACGCCGGCGCCGACGACTACCTGACCAAGCCGTTCTCGCTCGCTGAGCTGCTCGCGCGGCTGCGAGCGCTGGCGCGCCGTGGCGCGGTCGAGCGGCCGGCGGAGATCGTCGTCGGCCCGCTGAGGCTCGATCCCGCGACGCGCCGTGTGTGGCGCGATGACACCGAGATCGCGCTGTCCGCGCGCGAGTTCGCACTGCTCGAGGCGTTCATGCGCCGCCCCGGGATCGTGCTGTCCCAAGAGCAGCTGCTCGACGCGGCGTGGGACTTCGCGTACGAGCGACGCTCGAACGTCGTCGAGGTCTACGTGCGCTACCTGCGCGAGAAGGTCGACCGGCCGTTCGGGGCGACATCGCTGCAGACCGTGCGCGGCATGGGCTACCGCCTGGACGAGGACGGCGGTGGATGAGCCGCCTGCCGATCCGTGCCCGGCTGACCGCGGCGTTCGCGCTGGCGCTCGTGCTCGTGCTCGCAGGGGCGTGCGCGTTCGTCTATTTGCGCCTGCGCGCCGACCTCAACGAGGCCGTCGACACGACGCTGCGCCAGCGGGCGACAGCCGCCCTCGCGAGCGGGCCGCTCCCGCCGGTCGAGGATCCGGAAGAGGCGTTCGTCGCACGCGACGGCGCCCGGCTCACCACCAGCGAGCGACGACGTGCCGCCAACGGCGAGATCCTCGTCGAGCGTCGCGTCGCCGGCGTCGAGGGCCGCACCCGCCTGCTCGCACGCCCGGCGCCTGACGGCGGTCTCGTCGTGGCGGCACAGTCGCTGTCAGACCGCGACGAGGCGCTGGACGGCGTCCTCACGTCGTTCGGGATCGGCGGCGCCGCCGCGCTGCTGCTTGCGTCACTGATCGGCTACGGCCTCGCGACCTCCGGCCTCGCGCCCATCGAGGCGATGCGCCGGCGCGCATCTGAGGTCTCGCCGACGGGCGACGATCGGCTGCCACTGCCGGCCGCCGACGACGAGATCCGCCGACTCGGCGAGACGCTGAACGAGATGCTCGCGCGCCTGCAGCGCGCGTACGCCGGCGAACGTCGGTTCGTCGCCGATGCCAGCCACGAGCTGCGTACGCCGATCGCGGTGATCAAGACCGAGCTCGAGGCGGCGCTGCAGGCCGGAGATGCCGGTCCGCTCGCGCGCGAGAGCCTGACCGCCGCGATCGAGGAGTGCGACCGCCTCGCGCAGCTCGCCGACGACCTTCTGATCCTCGCGCAGTCAAGTGAGGGTCGCCTCCCCGTCAGGCGTGAGCTCGTCGACGCGGCTGAGCTGCTCGACGGCGTGCGCGCGCAGTTCGCCGACCGCGCCCGGCGCGACCAGCGCGAGATCACCGTCGATGCCAACGGCTCAGTGCTCGACGCCGACCCGTTGCGCCTGCGCCAGGCGCTCGGCAACCTGGTCGACAACGCGCTGCGTCATGGCGAGGGCGAGATCGTCCTGCGCGCCGTCGGCGGGACGCTGCAGGTCACGGACGACGGGCCTGGGTTCGGGTGACGACGCCTTCGAGCGCTTCGCCCGCGGCGACGCGGCCCGCACACGCAGCGCGGGTGCCGGGCTGGGCCTCGCGATCGTCCGCGCGATTGCCGAGGCACACGGCGGCACCGCGACGATTGCCGGCACCGGGGTGCGGATATCCCTGCCTCAGCGTCGTCTCAACGGACCGGCCTAACGTCGCAACCATGACCAGAAAGACCAAACGCATCGCGGCAACCGCGGTCGTGTGCGGCGCCGCCGCCGTCGGCGCCACGGCGATCGCGACGGCGGGCGGGGAGAACGACGACGGCACCGAGACCGCGATCACCGGCAGCGCGCTGAAGGGCGCGTCCGACGCGGCGCTTGCTCACACCGGCGGCGGTCGCGTCGCCGAGACCGAGGCCGGCGACGAGGAGAGCTACTACGAGGTCGAGGTGACCAACGCCGACGGCTCACAGACGACGTCCAGCTCGATCGTGGCTTCAACGTCGTCGGCGAGAAGACCGAGCGCAGCGACGACGACGACTAACACGGGCGTCGCCGCAACTCCACTGCTCGGGGCACGTTCTGTTGACGTGCTCCGGGCGCTGACGCTGGCTTTCCTGTTCGTTGCCGCGGCGCCCGCCGCGGCGGCCCCGCCGTTGCGTTTCGTCGACCGGGGACCGGCGTCGTACGAGCTGCGGACCAACGGCGAGCGTCTCGTGCTCTCGGACACCGGGCAGGCATCGGCGGATGTCTACGACGCGATCACCCGGCGTCGCGGCAACATCGGTGCACCGCCTGGCTGCAGGTTCGCCGACATCTCGCGTGACGACGAGCTGCTGTGGAGCTGCAACGACGGCTCAGGCGTGATCCAGGATTTCGCGACCGCCAAGCGCACGATGCTGCCGATCCTGACGGCGCCGGACGTCGAGAGCCCGGCGTACACCGGGCTCGGTCGGCGCTGGCTCCGCGTCCGGCGCGGCGGCTACCACTACGCCTACGTGGTGCACGTGAACCGTGCGACCGGGCAGATGAACACTGCGAGGGACGACAACCGCCGGCAGCTGTTCGACCTCGACGCGGCCTCGCTGACCCGGCCGTTCTGCCGCGGGATGCGGCGCCCGCTCGTCCCCGACGACGAGTCGGGCTTCCGTATGGAGCCCGGCCCGCTCGCGATCTCCAGTGGTCGCGCAGCAGCAACCACGTACACCGGCGACCAGTATTCCGGCACCACCGTCCTACTGCAGCGTTGCGGCGATCGCCAACGCGTGCTGCAACGTTGCGATCCACCGAGCTTCTGTTCGCAGCCGGCCATCAACACCCGGATCGTCGCCTGGACGCGCACACGATCGCCTTACACGCGGTTGTATGTGCGGACGCTCGCCGGGGGACGGACGCGTTCGATACGACTGCCTGCGGGCGGCGCCTCGCAGCCGCTGGTCGTCGGCAGCCATCTGTTCATCGGCGCCAACCGCCGCCTCTTGGAGGTCCTGCTGTGATTCGCGCGGCCCTTGCGGTGATCGCCGCGCTGCTGCTCGCGACGCCAGCGAGCGCGGCGCCGCTGCGGGCGATCGATCGCGGCCCGATCCCGGTCTCGTTCATGCAGGCCGACGGCGAGCGCTTTCTCTTCTGGAACGACTCCGCTAGCAATGCCGCGAAGACCTACGACGTCGTCACACACACGCACACGACGATCCCCGCGCCGCGCGGCTGCGGGCCGACGGAGGTGTCGCATCTCGAGCTGCTGTGGAACTGCGGCTGGCCATTCGCGAGCGAGGAGATCGGCGTCGTCCGCAATCTCGTCACGGGCACGACCACCGTGGTGCAGCAGCCAGCGCAGAAGGCGAACTTCGGTCTCGACCCGTGGTCGTTCAGCGGGCTCGGACGCTTCTGGGTGCGCGTCACTCACCAGGAGGGCCGGAACTATGAAACGGCGTACGTGAACCGCACGACTGGCGTGGTGGCGCGCCCGGACGACGCAAACCGGCGCCTGCTCATCGACCCCAACTTGCCGGAACTCACCCGCCCGCTCTGCAGCGGCATGCGTCGACCGCTCGTCGAGTGGCCGACCGGCTTTGGCGGCACCCAGCCGATCGCCGGCCCGCTGACCGTCGTCGGCCGATATGCCGTTGGCGTTTCGAACTACACCAATGCCGGTCGCGCGATCACGCCCGAGCTCCTGCTCCTGCAATGCGGGCGAAAGCCCAAGCTGCTCACGCGCTGCGGCGGGCCGTGTGCAGGTCCGGCCCTAGGCCGCGCACACGTCGCATGGAGCCGCGGACGCGACGTGTCGGTGCGCTCGCTGCTGAGCGGCAAGACACGGCGCGTGCGGCTCAGGGCCTCGCCGCGACAGCTCGTGCTGTTGCGCGGCCAAGTGTTCGCCACCGTCCGCGGCCGCCTCGTCGAGATCAGGCGCTAGCCCGGATCACCGCCACCACTCCGCGCTGAGCGCGGCCGCAGAACATGGCGAGTAGGCCGCGCCCGTTGAACGCCACCGCGATGTTCGCCGCGACGTAGTCCTCGGCGCACCCCACGCGGCAGTGGCTCGTCCTACCCCAGATAGCCTTGCGAACGTGGATCTTCGGCGTCGCATCGTCTCCGGCGAGGGAGAGTTCCTGCTTTTCGCCCTGACCCCACCGCGGTTGTCGACCAGTTCGGAGCAGGCCCAGGCGATCGCTGACGTCACCCTCGAGCGCCTGGAACCCCTCGGCGTGGACGGCCTGATCCTCTACGACATCGACGACGAGTCCGACCGCAACCCCGACGATCGCCCGTTCCCGTTCTTGCCGACGATGGACCCGGCCGACTACTTGGATCGACACCTCCAGGCCTGGCACACGCCGGTCGTCGTCTATCGCGCGACGGCGAAGTACACCGAGCAAGATCTTCGCGACTGGATGAAGACCCAGGACACCGCCAAGCGGATGGCTGTCTTCGTCGGCGCTTCCTCGCAAGGAAAGGCCGTGGCGACGACGCTGCGCATGGCCCAGCAGCTGCGCACCGAAGTGAACCCGGACCTGCTCCTGGGCGGCGTAGCCATACCTGAACGGCACACTCGCAAAGGCGCCGAGCACCTTCGTCTCGTCGCCAAGCAAGAGGCCGGGTGCTCGTACTTCGTCACCCAGATCGTCTACGACGTCAACGCCGCCAAGAACCTGGTGTCCGACTACGCCTACGAGTGTCGCGACCGCGGAGTCGAGCCGGTCCCGATCGTGTTCACCCTGTCGGTGTGTGGCTCGATGAAGACTCTGGCGTTCCTCCGATGGCTCGGCATCCACGTGCCGCGCTGGATCGAGAACGACCTGAGACACGCCAACGACACCCTCGACGCGTCCGTCGAGCACGCCGAGGCGACCGCGCTCGAGCTCTTGTCGTTCTGCCGTCGCATGGGCGTTCCGTTCGGCATCAGCATCGAATCCGTTTCGATCCGCAAGCTGGAGATCGAGGCGAGCGTGCGGCTGGCAGACCGGCTCGGCACCGCGCTCGTGCGCTGACCCGCAGTCGTGGCGGGCATGGCGCCCGCACGTAACCGCCGTGTGTCCTAGACCGGATAGAACTTCCGGATCATCGGCAGCAGCACGCTGTGCGGCGTGTAGCGGCCGGCGATGCCGACGGCGCGGATCGCCAGGCCGGGCGTGACGACGCGCTTGTTGTTGTCGAGGCCGTCGATCGCCTGGCGTGCGCACTCCTCGGGGGAGACGAGGCTGAAGGACGGCGCATTGGAGAACGCCTTCTCCATGTCGGCGACCGCGGCGAACTCGGTCTCCACCGGTCCCGGGCACAGCGCGGTCACGACGACGCCGTGCTTGCGCAGCTCCACGTGCAGCGCCTCGGAAAGCGAGAGCGCGAACGCCTTCGACGCCGCGTACGTGGCCTGGTTGGGGATCGGCTGCACACCCGCCGACGACGCGACGATCAGGATCGCGCCGCGGTCGCGGGCGGCCATCTGCGGCGCGTAGACGCCCGTCAACGCGACGACCGCCTCGCAGTTCAGGCGCACCATGTCGACCTCGCGCGCAACATCGAGCTCGATGAACGGCCCCGCGGTGCCGTAGCCGGCGTTGTTGACCAGCACGTTCACCGTCAGGCCGAGCTGCTCAACCCGCGCGGGCAGCGCGTCGCGCGCGGTCGCATCGGCCAGGTCGCAGGCAAGCACCTCGGCGCGCACGCCGTAGCGCGAGCTCAGCTCGTCGGCAACCGTGCGCAGTCGCTCCTCGCGGCGCGCGACGAGCGTCACGCCGTGCCCGCGCTGCGCGAGCTGGCGGGCGAGGTCGACGCCGATCCCCGAGGAGGCACCGGTGATGAGCGCCGTAGCGTCCGGCGCAGGAACGGGCAGAGGCATGGCGGCGAGCCTAGAGCTTCCGGCGATACACGTTCATGCTTGCCCGCCGGAAATCCCCGTGCGTCTGGCGGCGCAGGCGCGCGATGCGCTCGCGGTGGTACGGGCTCGACAGCGACTCGTTGTGTCCGATGACGTTGCGCGTCTTGATCGAGAACTTCGCCATCAGCCAGCGCGTCAGGCGCAGCGAGGACCCCATCTGGCGAGCGTTGCCGAGGATCTGCGCGTCGCTCGTGCCGACGTGCTCGATGCCGATCGACGTCCAGTTGAGACCAACGGTGTGGCGGCAGATCCACTTCAGGCGCACCTGCTCGTAGATGCGCCCGTCCTTGTCGATGATGAAGTGCGCGCAGACGCCGGGGCGCTCGCCGAGCTCGACGTCCGGTGCGTTGGCGGCGAAGGTGTTGTGGGCGCTGGAGTACGTGTTGGACGCCGTGAAGTGCATGACGACGACCTTCGGGTCGATCAGCCGCGCGCGATCGAGGCCGTAGTGACGGCGCGAGTACGCGCGCGTCTGCACGATGCGCGTCGTCCCGAACGGGACGAGGTCCAGTGTGATCGGCGGGCGGTCGGCGTTCACGTCAGCGACGAGTAGGCGTCGGGCCTGCGCGTCGTGAGGAACGGAAACAGCTCCAGCCAGTCCTTGCGCGCGTCGAGGTCGAGGTCGGCGACGATCACCGCGGGCTCGTCGCGCGGCGCCTGCACGAGCACGCGGCCGTAGGGGTCGGAGATGAAGCTCGAGCCGTAGAAGGTCAAGGGCGGCTCGTGGCCTACCCGATTGACGGCGACCATGAACGTGCCGTTGGCGATGCCGTTGCCGACGATCACCTGCTGCCACAGCGGCTGGGTGTCGAACTCGGGATGGTCGGGCTCTGAGCCGATCGCCGTCGGGTAGACGAGCACCTCGGCGCCGGCAAGCGAGTACGCCCGCGCGAGCTCGGGGAACCACTGGTCCCAGCACGTCGGGAACCCGAAGCTGGCATCGGCCAGGGCGACGACCGGATAGGCATCGTCGCCGGGCGGGCCGGGCCGGAAGTACTTGTCCTCGTAGTAGCCCGCGGTCACCGGGATGTGCAGCTTGCGTGTGCGCGCGACCAGCTCGCCGCTCGGCGCGACGACGATCGCGGTGTTGAAGCCGAGGCCGTCGTCGGCGTCGGCGCGCTCGTACAGCGACGCGTGGATCGGCACGCCCGTCTCGGCGGCGAGCCGGGCTGCGAAGTCGTGCGTCGGGCCGCCGGGAAGCGGCTCCGGATCCCGCGGCCCGTCGGGGGTGATCGCGAAGTACGGCGACAGCGTCAGCTCCTGCAGGCAGATGAGCTGCGGGCTCTCGCGCGCCGCGAGGCGAATGCCCTCCGCCAGCGCGGCCTCGTGCTCGTCGGGGTCGGCGTGCCACGCCTGCTGGACGGCGGCGACACGCAGCGGCGGGCGCGTCGGCGGGTCGACCCGCGCCAGCGACGGTGGCGGCGTATAAGCGGTGAGCAACTGCATCGCCCCGCGAGTGTAAGTCCGCCGGCGTGGAGCCCCGGGTACGTTGCGGCGATGACAACCGCTGCCGCGGTGCCGCGCACCCGGGGCAAGCTCGAGGGCGACGACGCGCTCGAGACCTTGCGACGCCGAGGTCGACGCCAACTGGTGCTCGATTCGATCACGCGCTTTCGCGCAGCGGACGGGTTCAGCCACTCGCGCGCCCTGGCCTTCCAGATGACGCTAACCCTGCTGCCCGCGCTGATCGCGGTCGTCGGCCTTGCCGAGGCGCTCGAGCAGGAGACCTTCCGCCGCGTCGTCGAGGAGACCGTCGGCACGCTCGCTCCGGGCGCTGCCGGCGACCTCCTCACCGCGGCGCTGCACCAGGGGACCAGCGCGGAAGAGTCCGGCGAGACCGCGCTGGTCGCGGGCCTGCTCGCCGCGACGATTGCCGGCACGACGGCGATGGCGCAGGTCGAACGTGGCGCGAACCGCATCTACGGCGTCGAGCGCGACCGCCCGTTCCTGCGCAAGTACGCCACGGCGCTGCTGCTGACGGGTACCGCCGGTGCCCTCGGCGTGCTCTCAGTCGTGCTGCTCGTGGGCGGTGCAGCGATCGGCAACGCGCTCGACCTCGGCGACGACTTCGACGTCGCATGGTCGATCGCGCGCTGGCCCCTGGGGCTGGCGTTCGTCGTCGGTTCGATCGCGCTGCTCTTCGAGTACTCGCCACGCCGCCCCCAGCCCGAGCCGTCGTGGCTTGCCGTCGGGGCAGCGACGGCGACAGTGCTGTGGCTGGTGTTCATGGCGCTGCTGAAGCTCTACATCGACGCCACCGACTCCTTCGGCGCCACGTACGGCCCGCTGGCAGGCACGATCGGCGTGCTGCTGTGGGCGTTCGCGACGTCCGTCGCGCTGTTCCTCGGCCTGGCGTTCGCGGCGCAGCTCGAGGCCGTGCGCGCGGGTGCGCCGAACCCGCGTACCGACCGCGAGGAGAACGCCTAGCTCGTCCGCAGGACCGACGCGGCGCCGTCTGCGAGGTGCGCGCGCAGCGCCGCGGGCCCCCGGCGCGGCAGGTCGCGCGCGAGCTGCTCGTGGTGCTCCGCCATGCGCTCGACGGTCCACACCGGGCGCAGCGCGATCAGGAACAGCCGCATCTCCCCGTCGAGCGCGGCGTACGCGCTGGCGATCCGCGCCGAATGCGCGGAGTCGACGATCGCGTGGTGGACGGCGGCGTGCCCGTCGACGACGTCGCTCCAGGCCGGCCGGCGGCGCGCGCAGATCTTGCGCAGCGCAGCTGCGGACGCGTCGAGGCGCTGCTGCAGGCCGTCGCGGTCGCGCTCGAGCGCGAGGTGGGCTGCTTCCATCTCCAGCGCGGTGCGCAGCTCGAAGAGCTCGGCGATCGCGTCCGCCCGCGGCGCCGCGACCTGCGCGCCGCGGTTGGGGATCAACTCGACGAGCCCGTCCACCGCGAGCTGGCGCAGCGCCGCACGCAGCGTGTGGCGCGCGACGACGTAGGTCTCGGTGAGCTCGCGCTCGACGAGCCGCGCACCCGCGGGAAGGTCGCCGTCGAGGATCCGCTGGCGCAGCGCGGCAACGAGCGCGTCGACGGTGGAGACGCGACCGAGCGGCGTGCTCATCGGCGCGGCACCGCCAGGACAAGCAGACCGCAGAGGATCAGGAGCGCGCCGCCGAGTGCGACGGCACCCGGTCGCTCACCGAGGACGATCGCGCCGAGCAAGGTTGCCGTCAGCGGCTCGGCGAGCGTCAGCGTCGCGGTCTCCCCCGCCGACAGCCGGCGCAGCCCGCGCGCGAACAGCGCGTAGGCAAGCGCAGTCGGGATGACGGCGAGGTAGATCGCGAGGCCGAGGCCGCTGGGGTCCCCGAGCCAGCCCGCACCCTCCAGCGCGAGCACGGGGATGAGGATGACCGCGCCCGTGCCGAACGTCGCGGCCATCACCTGCTCGGGCGCGTGGCCGCGGTCCAGCAGGCGCTTGGCGAGGACCGTGTAGGTCGCGTAGCCGGCGCCCGAGATGACGGCAAGCGCGACGCCGGACGGGTCGAGCGACGCGTCCCCACCCGAGGCCGCGCCGAGCAGCGCGACACCGGCGCATGCCAGGCCGGTCGCGACGGCCCAGCGCGAGGTCAGCGCCTCGTGGTTGACGAGGAAGCTCAGGAGCCCCGCGATCGCGGGGCCCGAGCCGATCGCGACGACGGTGCCGACGGCGACGCCGGTCTTGTCGACGGCCGCGAAGAACGCGAGCTGGTAGATCGCGACGCCAATGCCGCCGATCAGCAGCAGCGGCAGCGACGCGCGACCGAGCCGGACCGCCGCACGGCCGCGGGCGATCCAGGAGAGCAGCGCGGCGCCGAGGATGATCCGCGCGCTGCCGACCGCAAGCGTGCTCGCGTCAGACGGGCGCAGCAGCTCCTGTGAGGTGCCGGTGGTGCCGAAGCACAGCGCGGCGGCGAGCACTTCGAGCCGCGCGCGCGTGGGGACCGCCGCGCCGCTGGGCCCAACCGCCGGTATCGTCGCCGATTCCACGCGACGGATTGTTCCACAATTCCACGATCAGCGCATGCGGCGCGACTGCACGCGCACGGTCTTGCCGTCCACGCGCGCCGTCACCACCGCGCGCAGCACACGCCCGCGCCGCTTCGCAAGCCGCAGCGTCACCCGCCAGGTGCGGTCACGCCGGATCGTCAGCTTGCGCGTCAGCACCGTGCGCGACTTGCCGGCGACGATCCGCACGCGCAGCGCCAGCCCGGCGGGTCCGCGGCCACTCACGCGAACGCGCCGCGGGCCGAGGCGCCGCAGGTTCACAGTCAAGCGCGGCTTCGGCGCCACGGCGACGGGACGGTCCACCAGCGCCGGCGGCAGCTCGAAGGCGGTCTCCGCCCCGGCGATCACGCTCGTCACGTTCTGGCCGGGCGGGCGGTCCGCCTCGACCTTTGTCTTCTTGCCCGGCAGGAAGCTCGTGCGCTTGTACTTCAGGAACGGCAGCGCCAGCGACGCACCCGTGCGCGACACCGAGCCCAGCGTCGGCAGCGGCATGAACCACTCGAGGTCGGACTCCGGCATCAGCACGCCAATGCGATGGCCCGCCTTGAAGGTCCAGTCCTGCGGGTAGAGGTCGAACGCGATCGTCCCGGACCGCGTGACCGCGTACGCACCGCGCGTCAGCAGCGTGATGCGGCCGGACGTGTCGATGTCGTAGACCATCGCGAAGACGTTCGCGCGCGGGCCGGAGAGCCGCGCGTCCACCGTCAGCCGCGGTGTCCCCGCGAGGTGGACGTCGTGCGGCAGCTTCGGCGAGACCGACCAGCGGTCCTCAGGCCGGACGGTGAGCTTGTGGACGACCGCGTCGCCGGGCGGCCACTGGTCCTCGGCGCGCCAGCGCTGCGTGCCGCCGTCCTCGATCTCGGCGACCGGGTCGTCGGCGACGCCGGGCGCCTCCTTGACGTAGCGGTCAAACCAGCGCATCGACTCCTCGTAGAAGCCCTTGCGCCCGACGAGCGCCTCGGTCGGGCGGTCGTGCTCCCACTGCCCCGCCCAGACACGGCGCGGGCCGCGCAGCTTGGAGTAGACGTCGAGGAAGTTGTCGGGCTTGGCGTTGGCATCGAGGAAGCCGTGCTCCCACAGCGTCGGGACCGTCGAGCCGGCGGCGCGCTCGATCAGGTCGCGCTCGTCCCAGAACCCGGCGCCGTCGTCGCGATCGGTCAACGCCGTCTGCAGCGCGATGTTCAGCGCGTAGCAGGCCGGGTTGAGCCCGAGCGCGGAGTGCACGATGTACTCGGGCGAGTCGAAGATCGTCGGCGGCAGCAGGTCGGTGGACTGGTAGAGCCCGGGCGTGATGTACCAGCCGAGCGCGTAGTGGACACCGTTCATGTACAGCGCGCGGTAGCCCGAGACGATCGGCGCCTGCGTCACGACGGCAGCCAGCCCCTTGGGCTTGGAGGCGAGCCCCATGACGAGCGTCCAGCCGTCGTAGCTCTTGCCGAACATCCCGACCTTGCCGGTCGACCAGGGCTGCGAGGCGGCCCACTCGACGGCGGCCTTGACGTCGGCCTGCTCGCCCTTGCCGCCGAAGTCGTTGCAGCCCTCGCTGCCGCCGAAGCCACGCAGGTCCACCTGCACGAGCGTGTAGCCACGGTCAAACGGCTTGCCCTCCGCGAGCAGCTCCTTGTAGTAGACGTTCGGCCCGCTGCGCAGCGGGTCGGCATCCTCGACGGTCTGCCCGATGTGCGCGAAGTACGGGCCGATCGCCATGATCACCGGCTGCTTCTCGTTGGCCGGCACGCCCGACTTGCGGATCACGTCGGCGTGCAGGACGGTGCCGTCGCCGGAGCGGAAGAAGTACTCCTTGGAGGTCGTGCCCGGAGGTGCGGCGGCGTGCGCGCTCGTCGCCAGGAGCAGCGTCAGGCCTGCGGCACCTGCTGCGTGATGCAGTGCGGCCCGCCACCGCCGGCTGCGATCGTCAGCGCCGGCACGCCGACCAGCTCGCGGTCGGTGAAGACCTCGCGCAGCCGCGCGAGCGCATGCTCGTCCTCCGCTGTCCCCGCCAACGGCACGATCGCCGCGCCGTTGCACAGGTACAGGTTCATGTAGGACAGCGTCGCGACGTTCGTCCGCGCGAGCGGCTCGAACGGCACGACCTCGACTCCCCCCGCGACGCATCGCTCCGCATTCTCGACCATCGCGGCGTGATTCGCGTCACCGGGTGGTGCGGACTGCAGCAGAACGCGACCGGGCGCCAGCGGGACGCAGATCAGATCGACGTGTCCGTCGGTGTCGCGATCCTCGACGAGGCCGTTGCCGAGCCAGAGCACGCGCTCCATGCCGAGCGCGTCGAGCAGCGTGCGCTCGATCTGCTCGCGCGTGAGGCCGGGGTTGCGGTTGGGGTGCAGCAGGCACTGCTCGGTCGTCAGCAGCGTGCCGGCGCCGTCATTGGCGATCGAGCCGCCCTCGAGGACCATCGGGACGCTGCGCAGCTCGTCGCCGAGGTGTTCGACGAGCTGTGTGCCGACGGCGGCGTCCTTGTCGTATGGGACGAACTTCTCGCCCCAGGCGTTGAAGCCGAAGTGCACGCCGGCGCGCTGCCCGTCGCCCGTGACGAAGACGGGGCCGTTGTCGCGCATCCACGAGTCGTCGATCGGCAGCTCGACGATGTCGGTCGCGGCGGTCAGCGCCGCGCCTGCCTCCGCCGCGTCCTGCGGGGAGCCGCACACCATCGTCACGGGCTCGAACGCGGCGATCGCGTTGGCCACGCCCGCGTACTCGGCTTTCGCTTGCGGCAGCTGTGTCCCCCAGACCTCGCGCCGGCACGGCCACGCCATCAGCGTGCGTTCGTGCGGCGCCCACTCCGGGGGCATGCGCATGGGTCAGTCCCGCGCGCGGCGGGTGCGGTTGCGCTCTTCCTGCTTGCCGACGACGTTGGCGATCAGGCGCAGGTACTGCTCGACGCCGTTGGCCTTCGCCTGGCCGTACGTGAACGCCTCGCGCCAGTCGGCGACCTTCGCCTTGTGCTCGACCATCGCGTTGAAGAACTCGCGGCGCATCTCGACGCGCACGCGCGCCTCGGGTGCGATGTCCTTGGTGACCTCGACCTCGGGCATCACGAGCTTGAACTGCTGGACGTCGCCGCGGCCGATCAGATCGATGCCGACCACGAGCTTCAACGGCTTCAGCGACGGGACCTCCTCGAGGAAGTCCTCGACGGCCGTCTTGATCATGGGCCTGGCGTCCGACACTTAGATCTTGTGGCGCTGCAACAGCTTCTTGCCGATGACCATGCGCTGGATCTCGCTTGTGCCCTCGCCGATCAGCAGCAGCGGCGCGTCGCGGTAGATGCGCTCGATCTCGTACTCCTTGGAGTACCCGTAGCCGCCGTGGATCCGCAGGCACTCCTCGGCGCAGAAGCGCGCGGCCTCTGACGCGAAGAGCTTGGCCATGCCGGCCTCCATGTCGGAGCGCTCGCCGGCGTCCTTCATGCGCGCGGCGCGGTAGGTGAGCAGGCGCGCGGCGTCGACCTGCGTCGCCATGTCGGCGAGCTTGAACGTGATCACCTGGTGCTCGGCGATCGGCACGCCGAACGTCTTGCGCTCCTGGGAGTAGCGCAGCGCCAGCTCCAGCGAGCGCTGGGCGAGGCCGACGCCACGGGCGGCGACGTTGGCGCGCCCGACCTCGAGCGCGTCCATCATCTGCGCGAAGCCCTTGTGCAGGCCCGCTTCCTCGCCGCCGAGGATGTTCTCCGGCGGGCACTTGTAGCCGTCGTAGACGAGCTCGGTGGACTCGACGCCCTTGTAGCCCATCTTCCTGAGCTTCGGCGGGACGGTCAGGCCGGCGTACTCGCCGGTGTTCTCGCCGACGCCCGCCTCCTTCTCGGTGATGAAGCAGGTGAAGCCCTTGTGGCGCGGGTTCGCGTCGGGGTCGGTCTTGACGAGCACGAACACGAGGTCGGACATGAGCCCGTTGGTGACCCACATCTTCTGGCCGTTGATCTCGTACTTGCCGTCGTCGCCCTTCTTGGCGTTCGTCTTGATCGCCTGGACGTCGGAGCCGAGCTCGGGCTCGCTCAGGCTGAACGCCGCGCGGATCTCGCCGGTCGCCATGCGCGGCAGGTACTTCTGCTTCTGCTCGTCGGAGCCGTACTTCATCAGCAGGTAGGAGCCGATGAAGTGCGTGTTGATCACGCCGGAAATCGAGATCCAGCCGCGCGAGAGCTCCTCGACGACCATCACGTACGTGGTCAGGTCGAGGCCGAGGCCGCCGTACTCCTCCGGGATCGTGATGCCGAAGAGGCCGAGCTCCTTGAGCTGGTCGACGATCGGCGCCGGGTACTCGTCCGCGCCGTCGTAGTGCTCGGCGTTCGGGATGATCTGCTCGTCCGCGAACTGGCGGACCATCTCGCAGATGGCCTGCTGCTCGTCGGTGCGGGCGGAGGGATCGGTCGTGACGGACATGGTGTCGTCAGGATATTCAGGAGGCCGGTTCAGCGCCGCGCGCTCAGCCTGAGGGTCTCCGTGGTCGGCTCGCCGGCATTGGCGGTTGCGGTGATCTGGAGCGCCGCGGCGATTGCTTTGCGTCCTGCAAGCGCCCTTCTTAAGCTTCCTTGCGCCCTTCTCTGAGAGGGAGAGTCGCACCACCGCCGACGCTCCCGCTGCCAGCTGACGCTTCTGCTGCGCGAACGCGACCACGACGGCCTTCGGCTTCTTCTTGCCCTTGCGCTTCTTCGGCTGCACCGTGAGCGTCCCGCTCGCGACGATGGCCGCGGCCGTATCGCTCCCGACGCGCAACGGCAGCTGACGTCGCGTCAACAACCCCGTGTGCCGCAGGACCTTCACGCTCAGCACCGGGCCGTCGGGCGGCGGCAGCGTGAACGCCTTCGGCGGCGGCGGGACGGCCGGCGCGGGCAGCGTCGCGCAGGTCGCCGCGGGCGGGGTTGCGAGCTGGAACTGCTGCACGCGGTTGTTGCCGTTGTCGGCCACGGTGAGGATGCCGCGGCAGTCGACGCTGACGCCCGTCGGGCGGATGAACTGCCCGAGCCCCGTGCCGCGCTGGCCGATCGACGCGAGGCGCTCGCCGTTGGGGCCGAACTGCTGGACGCGCGAGTTGCCGCGGTCGGCGATCCAGAGGTTGCCGGCGGGGTCGAGCGCCATCTGCTCGGGCGCGTCGAGCTTGCCGAGCGTCGTGCCGCGACCGCCGAACTCGGCGAGCAGGTCCCCGGACGGGCTGTAGGCGCGGATGCGACGGTTGGCGCCAGTGGCGACGTACATGCGCGCGCCGTCGGGCGTGATGGCAATGCCACGCGGGTCGCCGATGTCGGTGAGCGCGCCGAGGTACGCCCCGTCGGTGCGGAAGCGCGCGATGCGCTCGTTGCCCGTGTCGGCTACCACGATCGTCCCGCCGGAGGTGATCGCAAGCGCCTGCGGGTCGAGCAGCTTGCCGGGACCGGAGCCCTCGCTCGCGATCGTGCGCACCGGCTTGCCCGTCGCGCGCGAGAACACGACGATGCGCGAGCGGCGGCCGTCGAGCACGTAGGCGTTGCCCGCCGCGTCGAAGGAGACCGCGACCGGGTCCGGCAGGATCGTCGGGCCGGGGTTCGGCGAGCCCCAGATCGCGATGACCTCGCCGTTGGGACCGAGCAGCTGGACGCGGCCGTTGACGGAGTCGGTGACCGCGCGCACGCCGCTGGCGTCAGCCGCGACGCCGGTCGGCTCGTCGAACTGCCCGCTCGCGCGCCCCGAGCGACCCATCGTGCGGACGAGCCGGCCGCCGTTGTCGAAGACGTCGACGCGGTCGTTGCCGGTGTTCGCGACGTAGATCAGGCCGGCCGGGTCGGTCGCGATCCCGCGTGGGTAGGCGAGCTGGCCGGAGCCCTGGCCGTAGGAGCCCCAGCGCGCCTTGTAGACGTAGTTGGGCAGCGTCGAGAAGCGCACGACGCGGTGGTTGATGTCGTCCGCGACGAAGACGCGGCCGTTGGCGTCGGCGGCGACGTCGTAGGGATGCTCGAGCTGGCCGGGGCGCCCGCCCTTGCCGGCGCCGATCGTGGCGAGCTGTCGCCCGCCGGTGTCGAAGACGACAACGCGGTGGTTCTGGTTGTCGGCGACGAGCAGGCGCGTCTTGCGGACCGTGAGGCCCATCGGATACGCGAGCGTCCCCGGCGCGACGATCTGCGCACCGTGGCCGCCGTCGAGGTCGAAGCGCTGGACGCGATCGTTGCCCGAGTCGGCGACGTAGAGCATGCCGTCGGGGCCGATCGCGATGCCGCCGCCCGCTCCCGCGTCGTTGCCGCCGCCCGAGCCGAACGCGAACTGACCGACGGCCGAGCCGGTCCGCCCGAACGACTTCACCAGCGCGCCGCTTGGCGCGAAGCGGTCGATCCGGTTGGCACCGGCCGCAACGATGACGCTCCCGTCACCCGCCACCGCGACGCCGCCGACGGAGCTGAGCTGGCCCGGCTTGGTGCCGGCGACGCCGTAGTCGCGGCGGAAGCTGCCGTCGGGATTGAAGACCTGGATCGTGTGGGACTTCTGGTCGGCGACGTACACCGCGCCGTCAGGCCCGACCGCCACGGCCTGCGGGAAGCGCAGCACGCCGCCGGACCGCTGGCCGATCTCGCTCGCCGCGCTGTAGGAGCAGGTCGTCGCGTCAGGCAGCTGACCGGGACATTGCGCCTCGGCCGCGCTGGGGAACGCCAGCATGAAGAAGATCAGCAATGACCAGCTGCGGCTCTTGCGTGATCTGGGTGTAGTGGTAGCGGAGAGGGAGATAGCCATCCTTGCGCCGGTGCAGGTCTCGTCGGTGGTCTCTGAGGATTCGTCGTTCGCCACTGTGTCCCCGAACACCGTCGAGCTCGATGGCGATGCGCTCTTTCTCGTAGACCGCATCGATCGTTGCAACGCCCTTGCGGTGGTTGATGAGGGGTAGCGCTAGGTCGTTCCTTCTGAGAAGGAGGACGAAGGCCTGCTCCAGTTCGGAGCGTGTCGCGGCGAGCTCGGGGGTGTGGCGCTGGATCGCCTGCCCCAGCGCGGCAGCGCCCGGCTGCCCCTGCCGCGGCCGCAACGCCTCCGCCCCGACGCCGTGGTGATACTCGGCCTCGGCCATCGCCTTGAGCAGCTGCGACTCCGTCAACGTGTCCGCGACATCCCGCAGCGTCCGCTCGACGGTGGTGACTGGGAAGCCGCGGTGGTGCGTGACGTCGTTGGCATTGAGGGAGGGCCTGTGCCACTCGATGCCGTCCGCTTCACGCCGGTCGTTTCTCACCGCCACATCGATCTTCATTGGCCGGCGCTTCGTCAGGCCCAACCACCACAGTGCGGTCTCACCGCAGAGCACCGCGCCGTCGCCGCCGAGGAGGATCGCCGCCGCCATCCGCCCCTCGACGCTCAGCAGGTCCGCGGGGATCAGCGAGTAGATGCCGCGGTGGACGAGGAACAGCCGCTTCGAGGCGACGCCCGCGCGATCGCTGGCTCGGCATCCCACGCCGTTACAGCTGCCGCGACGACGCAACCAGCCACTGCCGACGCCATAGCTCGTCAATTTGAGCCCGGTTTCCGGACCTAATCTGACGCGCTTTGCTCATGCAGCCATGACAGCACCGCGGAGCGTTACGAATCTAGTGGGGCTTTGCGGAAATACTGCGTCAACTTCGCAACTTCGCGCGTTGCACTTTGCCGCTCGTCGTCTTCGGGAGATCCGCGGCGAAGTCGATGATGCGGGGGTACTTGTAGGGCGCGGTTTGGTCCTTGACGTGGGACTGCAGCTCGGCTGCCAGCGCGTCTGAGGGTGCGAAGCCGTCTCTCAACACCACCACTGCGCGGACGACGCTGCCGCGCTCGTCGTCCGGCGCGGCGACGACGGCGGCCTCGGCGACGGCGGCGTGGGACACGAGCGCGGACTCGACCTCGAACGGTCCGATGCGGTAGCCGGCGCTGATGATGACGTCGTCGGTGCGGCCCTCGAAGTAGAGGTAGCCGTCGTCGTCGATGGTCACGCGGTCGCCCGTGTGCCACGGCGTCGAGAGGTCCGCGGGCGCGTCGCCGAGGTAGCCGAGGAAGAACGTCGGCACGGTCGCGGCGTCGGCGACAAGCTCGCCGTCCTCGACGCGTAGCGAGACGCCCGGCAGCGCGCGGCCCATCGATCCGGGGCGCGCAGCGACGCCCGGGGGGTTGGCGGTCATCTGCCCCGTCTCGGTCTGGCCGTAGCCGTCGCGGACGTCGAGCCCGGTGGCCTCGCGCCAGGCGCTCAGCACCTCGGGGTTCAGCGCTTCGCCCGCGGCGACGAGGCCGCGCAGCGCAGGAAACCGCCGCAGCGTCGCGCGCTTGGCGATGACGCGGTACTCCGTCGGCGCCATGCACAACACGTTGACGCCCTCGCGCTCGATCAGCTCGAGCCGCTCGGCGGGGTCGAAGCGCGCGTCGTGCAGCAGCGCGGCGGCGCCGCGGATCCAAGGCGCGATGAACGCGTTGCGCGCCGACTTCGACCACCCCGACGCCGCGGTGCACCACACGAGCTCGCCCGCGGCAGGCGCCAGCCAGTGCTCGGCCTGGACGACCTGCCCGGAGAGATAGCGCTGGCCGTGGAGCACGGCCTTCGGCTCGCCCGCGGTGCCGGAGGTGAAGGTGATGAGGCAGGGGTCGGAAGGCGCGAGGTCGGCGGGCAGTGGCGGCAAGGCCGGAGCCGCTGCGTCAAAGGGCACCCACACGGTGGGACCCGACCACCCCGCCGACGCCACCACCCCCTCGTTGCGAACGTCGACCACCAGCGCCACGGGCTGTGCAACCGAGAGACGCAAAGCGAGGTCCTTCGCGCGCAGCTGCTCCGTGCACGGCAACACCACGTAGCCCTGGCGAAAGCACGCGACCATCGCGACGACCCACTCGAAGCGATTGCCGACGAGCGTCATCACGACGTCGCCACGGCGGACGCCGAGCGCGTGGAGGTGGCCGGCGAGCCGCTGCGCGGCGGTGGCCACAGCTGCGAAGTCGTGGGTGACGCGGCTGCCGTCGCGTTGCAGCTCCACGACCGCAAGCCGATCGCCCGGTGCCGCCTCGACGATGTCGACCGCGAAGTTCACGGACGGAAAGCTAGTGTCCGCGCGATGCGAGACGCCGTCATCTGCTCCCCGCTGCGCACGCCCGTCGGCCGCTACGGCGGCATGTTCAAGGACATCCCGGTGACGACGCTCGCCGCCACCGTCATCCAGGGATTGCTCGAGCGCACGCAGCTGGACCCATCGGCAATCGACGACGTGATCTTCGGCCAGTGCTACCCCAACGGCGAGTCACCGGCGATCGGCCGCCAGGCCGCGCTCGACGCCGGGCTGCCCGTCGAGGTCCCCGGCTACCAGGTCGACCGCCGCTGCGGATCGGGCCTGACCGCGCTCGTGACCGCCGCGATGCAGGTGCAGACCGGGGCGTCGGACGTCGTCCTCGCCGGCGGCGCGGAGTCGATGAGCCGCGCCGGCGAGGAGCACCTCAAGACCGCGCGCGTCACCGCCGGCGGCCAGCACTACCCGGTGCCGGGCGGGATGCTCGAGACCGCCGAGAACGTGCGCGCGAAGTACGACATCTCGCGCGAGGAGCAGGACGAGCTTGCGCTCGAGTCCCACCGCCGCGCAGTGGCCGCGCAGCAGTCGGGCAAGTTCGCCGAGGAGATCGTCCCCGTCGGCGACATCGACACCGACGAGCACCCGCGCGCGAACTCGTCGCTGGAGAAGCTCGCGAGCCTCACGCCGATCATGGACATCGACGGCGCGACCGTGACGGCGGGCAACGCGTCCGGCCAGAACGACGGCGCCTCCGTGGCCGTCGTGACAACGGCAGAGAAGGCCAAGGAACTCGGGCTGCAGCCGCTGGCGAGACTCGTCAGCTGGGGCGCCGCCGGCGTGGAGCCGAAGCTGATGGGTCTCGGACCGGTCCCGTCGGCAGCCAAGGCGCTGGCAGCGGCAGGGCTCTCCCTCTCAGACGTGCAAGTCATCGAGCTGAACGAAGCGTTCGCAGCACAGGTGCTGGGCGTCCTCAGCGAGTGGGACGTCGAAGCAGCGGACCCTCGGCTCAACCCCAACGGCTCGGGCATCTCCCTCGGCCACCCCGTGGGCGCTACGGGCGGGCGCATCCTCGCCACGCTGCTGCACGAGATGCGCCGCCGCGACGCGCGCTACGGCCTCGAGACGATGTGCATCGGCGGCGGCCAGGGCATGGCAGCCGTCTTCGAAGCCGTCTAGGCGGTGAGCTCCGACGCCAGCTCGCGGAAGCACGCGACGTAGGCGTCGACTGCCTCCTCGGTGTGCGTCACCGAGAGCGTCCACTCCTCCTCGCGCCCGGGCGTCATGAAGATCCCGCGGTTGATGTTGAACAGCCACGCGAGGTCTGAGAGCTCGGCGTCCTGGTTGGCCTTGAAGCTCTCGTAGTCGACGATCGGCACCGGCGAGAACGTCACGCAGCCCTTCGACCCGACACCGACGCTGTAGCCGGGCAACCCGAACTCCGCGATCACCTCGTCGCACCCCGCCAGGATGCGGTCGTTCAACACATCCAGGTGCGCGTACGCAGGCGCGGTCATCACCTCGAGCAGGTTGGCTCGCGCCGCCGCCATCGACAGCGGGTTGCCGTTGTAGGTGCCGACCTGGAAGACGGTCCCGTCCTCGACGACGCGCGCGACCTCTTCGCTCATCCCGATCGCCCCCGACGGCAGGCCACCACCGAGCGCCTTGGCCAGCGTCACCATGTCCGGCACGACGCCGAACTTCTCCACCGCGCCACCCGGCGCGATGCAGATCCCGGTCTTCACCTCGTCGAAGATCAGCACGACGCCATGGCGCGCGGTGATCTCGCGCACGGCCTGCAGATAGCCCTCGGCGGGCAGCACGACACCGAGGTTCATCATCGCCGCTTCCATGATCACGCAGGCCGGCTTGCGCCCCTCCGCGTCCAAAGCGGCAAGGCGCCGGTCCATCGACTCGGCATCGTTGAAGTGGACCGCGAAGACCTCGTCCACCGTCGACTGCGGGATGCCGCCGCCGTAGGGCAGCGAGTTGGGCGCGTCGTGCGGGCCGATCTCGTCGTACGCGACGCCGATCGACACCATCACCGTGTCGTGGTGGCCGTGGTAGGACCCGAAGATCTTCAGCACCGTGTGGCGCCCCGTCAGCGCCCGCGCGATGCGGATCGCGTCCATCGTCGACTCCGAGCCGGAGTTCGTGTAGCGCCACTTCGGCATGCGGAAGCGCCGCGCGAGCTCCTCCCCCACCACGACCGCGTCCTCCGTCGGCGCCGCGAAGTGCGTCCCGAGCCCGTAACGCTCGGCCACGGCGCTGCCGATCGCCGGATGCGCGTGACCCTGGACCATCGACCCGAAGCCGTTGTGGAAGTCCCACATCTCGTTGCCGTCGACGTCCCAGACGCGCGGCCCGTCGCCCCGCTCCAAATAGATCGGCCACGGCTCGCGCAGCTGGTAGGACGACGCCACGCCGCCCGACAGCGGCACCCGCGCACGCTCGTACATGTCGCGCGACGCGCCCGTGCGCTCAGCCAGCCGCGCTTCCTCGCGCGCGGTCAGCTCGGCGATCCGCTCGCGCGCGATCACGCCGCGACCTCGGCCGCGCCCGGCCGGATAGGAGCCCGCCCGCCCGCAGGCGGGACGAAGGTCATCGCGCGCTCGGCCAGCGCGGTAATCGTCAGGGACGGATTCACACCAACATTCGCGGGCACCGCCGCACCATCGCAGACGAGCAGATTCTCGTAGCCGAAGACGCGGTGGCGCGCGTCGATCACGCCGCGCGACGGGTCGGCCGCGATCACCGCACCACCGAGGATGTGCGCCGTCGTCGGCACGTTGGCCAGCGACTCCATCACCGAGCTCTGGGGAATCCCGCCGTACTGCTTGGCGATCCACTCCGCCGCGTAGTTGGCGACCGGGATGAACGTCGGGTTGGGCTTCTCGGGGTCCTGCTCGGTCTGCAGGCGGATGTCGCCGAACAGCGTCCGCTTCGGCCGCAACGCGATCGCGTTGTCCAGCGTCTGCATCACCAGCAGGATGATCGTGTTGCGCGACCAGCCGCGGCGGTTGAGCATCCGCAGCGAGCGCAGCGGGTGGCGCAGCGACGCCGCGAGGAACTTCAGCGGCCGCGTGAGCTTCGTCCCACCCCCCGTCATCTGGTTGTAGAGGTAGCCGATCGCGTCGCCGTCGTGGCCGTAGCTGACGGTCTCGATGTGCGTGTCCGGATCCGGATAGATGCTCGACGTGATCGCCACGCGCTTGGTCTGGTCGCCGATCGCGCCCTCGGGCAGCGTGACGGCGACGATCGCCTCCGAGTTGGTCCGCACCAGCTCGCCGAGGCGGTCGGAGACGTTCGGCAGCCCGCCCTGCAGCCGGCAGCGCTGCAGCAGCCTGTTGGTGCCCAGCGCGCCGGCGGCGATCACCACACCGCGTGCGCGGAACGTGCGCCGGCGCCGGCGCAGCAGACCGCCCGCGCGCTGCGTCGTGATCTCGTAGCCCTCGCTGCCGTCGCCGGCCCCGAGCGGGCGGATGTCGACCACCTCGGTCTCGGCCTGGATCTGCACCCCGAGCTTCTCGGCGAACCAGAGGTAGTTCTTGCGCAGCGTGTTCTTCGCGCCGTGGGGACAGCCGACCATGCAACGCCCGCAGGCGATGCAGCCCGTCCGGTCGGGACCTTCGCCGCCGAAGTACGGGTCCGGCACGGTCTTGCCCGCGTCGCCGAAGTAGATGCCGACGCGCGTCTTGCCGTATGTGTCCTCGACACCGAGGTGCTCCCCGAGGCGGTGCAGCACGCGGTCGACCGGGTCGTCGCCGGTGACGTCGACGACACCGAGCATGCGCTCAGCCTCCGCGTAGTGCGGCGCAAGCTCCCCACGCCAGTCCGCGAGGTCGCGCCACTGCGCGTCCTCGTAGAAGCGATCGGGCGCGACGTAGAGTGTGTTCGCGTAGCCCAGCGAGCCGCCGCCGACGCCCGCGCCGGAGACCACCGTGACGTCCTTGAAGAGCGACAGGCGGAAGATCCCGCGCATCCCGAGCTTGGGGAGGAAGAAGTAGCGCCGCAGGTTCCACGCGCTCGTCGCGAAGCCGTCGTCCTCGTAGCGGCTGCCGGACTCGAGGACCGTGACGGAGTAGCCCTTTTCAGCCAGCCGCAGTGCGCTGACGCTGCCTCCGAAGCCCGATCCGACGACGACCCAATCGCTCTCGTGAGCCATGGATCCACATTAGATGAACACCTTCAGCAGCGCGATCATGAGCACCACGAAGCAGGCCGCGGCGATCCCGCCGACGATGCGAAACGCGTAGAGGTCGAACGCCGTCAGCTGATACTCGCGCGGCCGCAGCACGCCCTCGGCGCGGGCGGCGGGGATCGCCTTGACACCGAGTGGCGGACCGTCGGGCAGCGCCGGTGTGGTGGTCGGTGACGGCGCCGCGGCGCGCGGTGACTCCTCGGCGGCGGGCGGGGGCTCCTCCGCCCGCGGTGGCTGCTCCGCCGCCGCGGCCCGCAGCGTCCGCAGCTGGTCCTGCAGCGCGCGGTACGCGCCGAGCGCGTCGTCGCGCTGCGCGCGGGCGTCGTCGCGGGCGCGCTGCGCCTCAGCCGCAGCCGCCTGCGCACGCTCTGCCAGGCGCGTGGCTTCATCGCGCTGGGACTCCATCCGCTCGCGCGTGCGCATCGCCGCCTCGCGGTCGCGGATCGCCTCGTCGCAGCGTTGCGACGCGCGGTCGCGCTCGCCCTTCAGGCGCCGCACCTGCGCGCGGAGCAGCTCGGTCTCGTCGACCTCCGGCTCGCGCACCGCGCCTGGGGAAAGGGGCACGAGCACGCCAGGTGCGACGTCCAGCCAGCAGTCGCTCACATCCACCGTGTCGCCCGACCAGGGGAACGCCGCGACCCAGGTCTCCTCGTCCGGCGCCCACGGCTTGTGCTCGAGCGTCGCCAGCAGCCGCCGGCCTCCGATGGTCAACGTGGGGCGCACGAAGCGCATCCCGCGGACGCCGTTCCATCGCCCACGACGACGATCGCGTCGTCGCCGGCCTCGAGGCGCTCGAGGTCGAAGCTCGCGTTCGCCATGCCCTCCCAGTACCCGCAAGACGCGTCTGCGAGTCTCCTTGCCCATGATTGCCCTGATTACCGGCGCATCGAGCGGCATCGGCGAGGCCACGGCCCGCCGCCTGGCCCAGGAGCGCGATGCCCACGTGATCCTCGTCGCGCGCCGTGAGGACCGCCTCAGCACCCTGGCCGCAGAGATCGGCAACGCCTCCTACATCGCCGCCGACCTCACCGACGAGGCCGCGCCAGCGCGCATCGCAGAGACAGTCTCAGACCAGCACGGCCGCCTCGACCTGCTCGTCAACAACGCCGGCGCTGCCTGGCGCGGGACGTTCGCCGACCTCGGCCACGCCGGCGTCAAGCGCCATATGGACCTCAACTTCGACGCCGTCCTGCGCCTGACCGAGGCGCTGCTGCCGCTGCTGCGCACGAGTGCGCCAAGTGCGGTCGTCAACGTCGCGAGCGTCGCCGGACGGATCGCACGCGCCAACTCGGGCGCCTACTCGGCGTCGAAGTTCGCGCTGATCGGCTGGAGCGACGCGCTCTACGGCGAGGAGGGTCCCAACGGCGTGCACGTGGGCCTCGTCCTCCCCGGCTTCGTCGCGACGGAGGGCTTCCCGCAGAAGGAGCTGCGCGACCGCGCCGCGACGCGCTGGATGGTCTCGACCCCGGA
Organism: Paraconexibacteraceae bacterium; assembly: GCA_963727365.1. Classification (GTDB taxonomy): domain Bacteria; phylum Actinomycetota; class Thermoleophilia; order Solirubrobacterales; family Solirubrobacteraceae; genus Paraconexibacter. The sequence continues at coordinate 421,188 of CAVSFU010000007.1, forward strand.
CAAGGTCGCCGAGGCGATCATCGACGCCGGCCTGGAGCGCAAGCCCGAGCGCTACGTCCCGCGCCCCTACGCGTTCCTCGCCGGCCTGCGCGTGATCGCGCCCAAGCTCGTCCGCCGCATGACGGGCGCGAACAACATGGTCACGCCGTCGACGAAGGCTTAGCCCAGATGCACCGTGTCGTTGAAGCTGCGCAGCAGCCAATGACCAGTGCCGAAGACGACCACGCGTGAGATCGAGCAGTTCTCGGCGTGCACGAACGCGAACGGGCGGCTGTCGGTCGCCTCGCGGCAGAGCTCGCCGATCACGCCGCCGTGGACGACGGCCACGGCGCGCCGCCCCGGCCCGGTCTCACGCACGACCTCCTCGAAGCCCGCGCGCACGCGCGCGCTGAAGTCCGCGCCCGGCTCAGCGCCCGGCACGACGTCCCAGCGCTGCTCGGTCAGCACCCGCAGCGCGTCGGGGTCGCCGCTCTGCATGCGGATGCGAAACTCGCCGCCTTCCCATTCGCCGAGGAAGACCTCGCGCAGCCCGGTCACCGTCTGCGCTTGCAATCCGCTCGCGGCCGCGATCGGTCCCGCGGTCTGCTCGGTCCGCGTCAGCCCGGTGTTGAAGAGCATGTGCAGCTCCTCGCCGGCCAGCCGCCGCGCCACGCGCTCGGCCTGCTCGACCCCGCGCGGGTCCTCGAGCGCGGGGTCGGCGTGGCCGTCGCGCAACGCGAACTGCACACCTGGCACCGCCGGCTCCGAGGCCCCGTGACGGACGAGGATCACCTCGGTCGCGTCAGGGGGCAGCTCGAAGCGGCGCTGTGGATAGCTGCGGGTCACGCCCGCAGTGTTACCGACCTCAGAGGCAGGTCGCGGTCACCTGGAAGGGACGGTCCGCCGGCGCGGTGGCGCCGTTGCCGTCCGCGCCGCCACCGGCACGCGTGACGACGGTGAGCGTCTTCTTGTCCGCACCGAGCTGGACGCCGACGGCGCCCGCGTTGGAGACGGTGGTCTGGACCGCCGAGAACGTGCAACCCGAGACGTCGCCCGCGAAGAGCACCTCGTAGGTGCCCTCGGAGTTGCGCTTGGACGACGTCACGCCGCGCTTTGCACCGAGCGTGCCGTCGGAGGCGACGGTCGCGTTCAGCAGCCCGCTCTGGACCGCGGCAACCGCGTCCTTGGTGAGGTCGTCGGCGCTCTTGGAGTCGACGCGGTCGGCGTTCAGGCCCGTCGCGACGCCCGTGGCGTTCGTCGTGAACGGCTTGGCGTTGTCACCACCGGCAGCGGTGATCTGGCCGCCTTCGGCGCCATCGGTCGCGAACTCGAACGCGCGGCCCTTCTCGAGGTTGACGCCACGCACACAGGGCTCGGCGCCCGGGGCGCTGCGGCAACCGTAGATCGCGCCGCCGCCGTTGCCCTTGTTGGACTGGCGCGTGCCGTAGGTGTCGTTGCTGGCGATGATCTCCGTCTCGGAGCTGTACGACAGGCTCGCGTTGGACGACGGGTTGCGCTTGCCGCCCTTCAGCGGGTTGCCTTCGCCGGCAGCCATCGCAAACGGCGACGCAAGCAGCGCGACGAGCACGGCGCCGCCGAGCAGCCACCGCACGGTGTGGGAGGAAAAAGACGATTTGAGGGACATACCTCCACGAACCCGCATCCGCGACACAAGGTTGCGCGACTGTCAGCGTCCTCACAATCCGCTCATAGGTTCAGGGCAAACAGCGGCCACGACCCCGGAACGCCCTTTAGCTGCTCCTCGCCGCGGAACGTCCAGTCCAGGCCGCTGCCGACGACGGTCCCGAAGGTCGTCCCGGACGCCAGCACCTCGCCAGACCCGGCCAGCGCCGACACGCGCGCGGCGATGTGCACCGCCATGCCGCCGACGTCGCCGCCGATGCGCTCGCACTCGCCGGTGTGCAGCCCGGCGCGCAGCGAGATCCCGAGGCGCTCGGCGGCCGCCAGGATGCCGCGCGCGCAGCGCACGGCCTGCGACGGCGGCCCCTCGAAGACCGCGAGGAAGGCATCGCCGATCGTCTTGACCTCGACCCCGCCGTAGCGGTCGAGCTCGGCGCGCACCGCCTTGTCGTGGTCAGACAGCAGTGCGCGCCAGCGGCTGTCGCCCAGCCGGGAGGCGGTCGTCGTCGCATCGACGATGTCCGTGAAGAGCACCGTCAGCAGGCTGCGATCGGGAGCACCACTGCGCCGGCCGCCGGTGAGGAAGTCCTCGACCTCGCCCAGCAGCGCCTCGGTGTCGCCCACCATCGGGAGGTTGTCGGCACCCGGCAGCTGGACGAGCTTGGCGCCGGGAATCCGCTCCGCGAGGAAGACGGAGTGGCGCGGGTCGATCATCAGGTCGCCGACGCGGTGCAGCACCAGCGTCGGCACGCGGATCGATCCGAGCAGCGCCTTCACGTTGAAGCTCGCGTGGATCGCGCCGACGCGCGCCACCGCCGTAGGGCTCAGCGACTGGCGCTCCAGGCGCCCGAGCCAGGCGCGGATGCGCTCGTCGTCTGCGGCGCTCGGCGCCAGCCGTTCGATTTGCACCCCCGTGCCCCAGACCTCCGTGAACTGCCCGAACGCCTCGTCGCGCTGCTCGTCGGTCCACGCCCAGGTGATGTCCTCGTCGGGTCGGCTCGCGGCCATCGCCGCGTAGAGGACAAGCGCCAGCGTGCGCTCCGGGCGCGTCGCCGCGAACGCCGCCGCCGGCGGGCCGCCCGAGCCGTACGCAAGCAGCACCGCCCGCTCGCTGCCGATCGCGTCCAGCACCGCCGCGATGTCGGCGACCTCGTCCTCGACGGTCCAGTCCGCCGGCGGCGTGCCGGACATGCCGATCGCACGGCGGTCGATCATCACCACGCGCGCCATCTGCGCCATCCGCAGGAACCAGCGCTCCATCCCCGGCTCGTCGAGGATCACCTCGATATGGCCGACGAGGCCGCCGATGAAGAGCACGTCCATCGGCCCCTCGCCGATGACGCGATACGCGATGTCGGTGTCCTTGCTGTGGACCCACTGGGTGCGCTCCATCAGCGCCTGAGACTAACCCTCCAAGCCGAACGCCTCACGTGCCGACGAGCCATCTCGGATCGTCAGCGGCGTGCGGCTGAAGCGCGGGGCCGGCGCCGGCTGCACGACGCCGTCGATCTCGACGAACGATCCGCGCGCGACGTTGTGCGGATGCTGCGCTGCCTCGGTGAGGCCGTAGATCGCGGTCGTGCAGGCTTCGGCGGGCTCGAAGATCGCGGCCCACTCGTCGCGCGTCTTCGTCGCGAACACCGCGGCGAAGCGCTCCTTGAACTGCGGCCAGCGCTCCTTGTCGAACTGCGGCATCTCCTCCGACGGGATCTCGAGCAGACGCAGCAACTCGGCATAGAACTGCGGCTCGATCGCGCCCACGGCCATGTGCCCGCCGTCGCTCGTCTCGTAGGTCTCGTAGAAGTGCGCGCCGGTGTCGAGCACGTTCGTGCCCGGCTTGGTGTCGTCCCAGACGCCCATCGTGGCGAGGCCGTGGATCAGCGTGGTGAGCACGGCGACTCCCTCGACCATCGCCGCGTCGACGACCTGGCCCTCGCCGGAGCCCTTCGCCTCGTACAGCGCCGCCACGATCCCAAGGGCGAGCACCATGCCGCCGCCCCCGAAGTCGCCGACGAGGTTCATCGGCGGGACCGGCTTCTCACCCTCGCGGCGGAACGTGTGCAGCGCGCCCGCCAGCGAGATGTAGTTGATGTCGTGGCCGGCGACCTTCGACATCGGCCCTTCCTGGCCGTACCCCGTCATCCGCCCGTAGACCAGGCGCGGATTGCGCGCGAGCGCCTCGTCCGGCCCCAGGCCGAGCCGCTCCATCACGCCGGGACGAAAGCCCTCGACGAGCGCGTCGGCCTTCTCGATCAGCCCGAGCACCAGCTCGCGCCCCTCGTCGGACTTGAGGTCGGCTGTCACCATCGCGCGGCCGCGGTTCATCGCGCTGGGCATGCCGCTGCCGAAGCTGCCGCTGCCACCTGCACGCTGGACGCGTACGACGTCGGCGCCGAGGTCCGCCAGCAACATGGCGCAGAACGGGCCTGGCCCGATGCTCTCGATCTCCACGACGCGCACGCCGCTCAAGGGTCCACTCATGCCCGGCAGCCTATAACTGAACTCGTTTCACCTGCGCGATGGCCCCCTCGTCGGGGCCGCAGACGAGCAGATGCTCGGTGTTGCGCAGGTGCGAGACGGTGCCGACGCGCTTGCCGTTGGGGTTGTGGATCCCGATCTGCGCACCGACGTAGCGCTTGTAGTCGACGTCGAGCACCGCGACGTGTCCGCGCTCGGCGAGCAGCCGCGCGACCTCCGCAGGGTCGTGGTAGCCCTCGTCGGACACCGAGACGATCAGCCACGGCACGTGCGCCAGCCGCGTGAGCAGGTCGCGGAGCGCGTCCTTCGCGCGCAGCTTGGAGTTGTAGGGCGACTTCGTCGTGCGGCAGTCCACGCGCTTGTGGGCGATGCCGTAGTGCGCGGGCTGATCCCAGCGGATCAGCGTCTCCCACACGTGGTAGTTGGAGAAGTAGGAGTGCTGGTTGTAAGGCGGGTCGACGTAGACGAGGTCGACGTCGAGCGTGGGTGCGAGCGCGTTGGCGTCCTGGCGCACGACCGTCCCTGCCGGTCCATCGACCGCGGCCGGCATGCGCAGCTGCAGCGGGTTGGTCGCGCGCGGCGCCCAGCCCTTGAGGTAGGCCATCTGCAGCCCCGTGGTCGAGTCGACGCGGTCGGCCGCCTCGAGCAACGCCGTCAGCAGCAGGCCGCGCTGGGTCGGCGTGACGTCGAGCGCGTCGATCGCGTCGCGGATCGCGTCGACGCGCGCGCCGTTGCTTGGCTGCAGGTAGCGCGCGCCCTCGCAGAACGTCTCGGTGAAGTAGCCGCGCCGGCCGGGCAGCGCGTCGAGCTGTGCAAGTGCCGCGGCAACGGCGTCGCGATCCGTTGCGGTTGCGGCGATGTAGGCGTGGCCGAGGACCTCGGAGTAGGTCGCGCTGTCGTTGCTGACGACGTCCAGCCCCTGCCGGCGCAGCGCCTGGCCGACCCGTGTCGTGCCGGCGAAGAGGTCGCACGCGCTGCGGACGGGCAGCTGCGCGACGACCTGCTCGATCAGCGGGATGAGCGTGCGCTTGGAGCCGAGGTACTTGATCACGCGCGCGTCGCGCTGGCATATGCCAGTGCGCCGGACTCCACGAGCTCTATGTCCTTGAAGCCCGACTCGGCCAGCCAGGTGCGGACCTCGGCGACCGTGGCGCTCGGGCCGAGCAGGCCCGAAAGGCGGCCGATGGCGATCTGCGGGCGGTAGCGCGCGCCGCCGTCGGTGCGAAACCAGCTTGCGCGCAGCGCGCCGCCGGGGCGCATGACCCGCGCGATCTCGGCGATCGCCTTGCGCGGGTCGGGGAAGCAGTGCAGGCCGGTGAAGGTCACGACGAGGTCGAACTCGCCGTCGGCGAAGGGCAGCGCGGCGACGTCCGCCTCGATCGTCTCGACCTGGTCGGACACACCGCGGCGCTCGGCGGTCTTGCGCGTGCGGTCGAGCATCGCCGGCGCGATGTCGGCCGCGACGTAGCGCACGCCCTGCCCGGGGCTCAGGCCGCGCAACGCGACGCCGCTGCCGCACGGAACGTCGAGGACCGCGGCGCCCGCGGGCTGGTCAGCGATCGCAGCGGTCGCCTCGTAGAGCAGGCCGAAGTCCGAGCCCATGAACGTGCGGACGAACGGCTTGGCCAGCGGCGGGTGCTCGACGCCGAAGGAGTACAGCGTCGCCCACGGGTGGTTCAGGCGCCACACGTCGCTGACGTTCATGGGTGGCAGCCTAGGCAGGTACTACGATTAACCCCATGCCCTCGTTTGCCGAGTACGACCGCCGCGGCTACCGCACCGTCGACGCCCGCACCGGCTACGGCGAGTGGGTCGACAGCTACGAGGACACCGTCGAGGATGCGATGGACCTCCAGCTGCTGGAGCGCCTGGAGCTGCCGGACTGGACCGCGGTGCAGCGCGTCGCAGACCTCGGCTGCGGCACCGGCCGCACCGCCGCGTGGCTGCGCGACCACGGCGTCAGCGCGCCGATCGACGGCGTCGACGTCACCCCGGAGATGCTCGCTCGCGCGCAGGAGCGCGGCGCGCACGCGTCGCTGTGCGAGGCCGATGTCGCCGCCACGGGCCTGCCGGGCGGCGGCTATGACCTGGTGATCAGCTCGCTGGTCGACGAGCACCTCGACGAGCTCGCGCCGTTCTACGCCGAGGCGCGGCGCCTGGCCACACCGGCGGCGCTGTTCGTCCTCGTCAGCTTCCACCCGCACTTCATCATCGCCTCCGGCATGCCCACGCATTTCCGCAACGCCACAGGCGAGGAGATCGCGATCACGACGAACGTCCACCTCGTCTCCGACCACGTCCAGGCGGCGCGCGCGGCCGGCTGGCGGCTGGCCGAAATGCACGAGCGACTCATCGACGACGAGTGGATCGAGCTCAAGCCGTCATGGGAGCGCCATCGCGGGCTGCCGATCACCGCTGTATACGTCTGGGGGCGTGGCTGACCTCCAGGAGCTCGTCGATGACCTCGCCGCGGAGATCGGCCGGCCGATCTCCGTCGAGGACCGCCGCTGGCGCCTGCTGGCCCACAGCGCCCACACGGGCGCGACCGACAGCGTCCGCAGCACGACGATCCTGACGCGCAGCGCACCGCCGGCAGTGGCCGCGTGGCTCGAGTCGCTCGGCGTGCTCTCCGCACGCGCGCTCGTCGACGTGCCGCCCAACGACGCGCTCGACATGGCCGCGCGCGTCGTAATGCCCGTACGCCACGAGGACGTCCTGCTGGGCTTCGTCTGGGTCGTCGTCGGCGACCGCCCGCTGGCGGACGGCGAGCGCGCGGCGCTCGAGCGCGTGGCAAGCGCCGCGCAGGAGCTGCTGTGGGAGCGGCGCACGCAGCTCGACGCGCAGCAGCACCTGGTGCGCACGCTGCTGCTCGACGACGACGAGGTGGCCGTCGGCCACGCCGCGCTGGAGCTGCACACGCTCGACGCACCGCACGTCGCGGTTGCCGTCGCCGAGGGCGGCGAGGACGTCGTGCCTCGGCATCTCGCAGCGGCGTGGGCGACCGAAGCGCCCGGCATCCTCGTCGTCGCCGCCACCACCCCCCGAGCGCTCGCCGATGCGTTGTCGGGCGCGCCGCGTGTCGCGGCCGCGGCGGCGCCCAACCTCCGCGACGCGCGTGACGGGCTGCGCCACGCACGCCTCGCCCGGCTTGCGCAGCTTGCGGAGCCGGCGCTCGGCGCCGCCGTCACCTTCGAGCAGCTCGGCGCCTGGGCGCAGGTCACCGACCTCTGGGACCGGGCCGGGCGCCCGCCCGCGCCCGCGCAGGTGCTGGCGCTGGCCGAGCACCGCCACGGCGACGAGCTGATCGAGGCCGTCGAGGCCGTGCTCGAGGCCGGCGGCGACGTCGCCGCGGCCGCCGACGCGTTGCACGTCCACCGCGCGACGCTCTATCGCCGTCTGCAGCGCGCGCAGGAAGCATCAGGGCTCGATCTCACACGCGGAGATGACCGCCTGCTGGCCCAGCTCGGCCTGCGAATCTGGCGCCTGCGACAGCTGTCGCACCCGCGCTCGTAGCCTGCGACAGCGCCCCTCTCGAAGCGCCCGCACGCTCCGGGCATCTTTGGGGACATGACGACGAGCGCGCCGCCGCGACCGCCCCAGCCGCGAGCCACCCCCGACGCGCACGCCGTCGGCGCAAAGCTCGCGGCCCACTACCCCAAGCCCAGGCGCACGCCCGCGGCGGCGCTGGAGCGCGCGATGATGCGCCGTCTCGTCGACGATCCCGAGCTGCGCGCCGCGCTCTTTCGCTTCGTCGACGTCCGCCCCGCCTGTGCCACCAGCGACGAGATCGCGCGCCACCTCGCCGAGCTGCTTGCCGACGCCGAGCACACCGCCGCCGCCCACCTCATCAGCCACGCCAAGCGCCCCGCCGCGCTCGCCGCGGCCACCGGCGTCAAGCACATGGCCCATCGCTTCATCGTCGGCGAGGACGCCACCGACGCGCTCGACGAGCTGCGCAAGCTGTGGCGCGACGGCATCGCCACCACCGTCGACCTGCTCGGCGAGGCAACCGTCACTGAGGACGAAGCCGACCGCTACATGCAGCGCTGCGAGGACGCTCTGCGCACGTTGGGCGAGCACGCCGACCTCAGCGTCAAGGTCTCGGCGCTGACCCCGCAGCTGCGCCCCAACGCGCCCGGGCGCGGCGCGGACGGTGCGCGCGAGCGGCTGCGCCACCTGCTGCGCGTCGCGCGCGAGCTCGGTGCGCACCTGCACGTCGACATGGAGTCCTTCGACACGCGCGAGGCGGTGACGAGCCTGACGCTCGAGCTGCTGTCCGAGCCGGAGTTCGCCGACGGCCCGTCGGCGGGCATCGTGCTGCAGGCCTACCTCGTCGAGTCCGGTGAGCACCTCGACGCGCTGCTTGCCTGGGCACGTGAGCACCGGCGTGCACACCCGCTGACGGTCCGCCTCGTGAAGGGCGCCTATTGGGACCACGAGGTCGTCGAGGCGGCCCAGCACGGCTGGGCGCCACCCGTCTTCACCGAGCGCCGCGACAGCGACCGCCAGTTCGAGCTGCTGACGCGCAGGCTGCTGGATGCGGTGCCGCTGGTGCGCCCCGCGATCGCCAGCCACAACCTGCGCTCGGTTGCCCACGCCGCGGCCTACGCCGACGCGCACGGGATCGAGGCCTACGAGTTCCAGGTCCTGCGCGGGCTTGGCGACGAGATGCAGGCCGCGCTACGCGCGACCGGTCGGCCTGTGCGCACGTACTGCCCGGTCGGCGACCTCGTCGCCGGGATGGCGTACCTCGTGCGCCGCCTGCTGGAGAACACGTCCAACGACTCCTTCCTCGCCGCGCACGCCGCCGGCGCCGACCTCGACAGCCTCCTGGAGGCACCGTGACCTTCACCAACGAACCCCTTCTCGAGCTGCGTCGCGCGGCCGTCCGCGACGAGGCGCTCGCCGCGCTGCGCGCACTCGACGCGCGGCTGCCGCTCGAGGTCCCGATCCTGATCGGCGACGAGCTGCTGCACGCCGAGCGCTTCGAGTCCGTCGACCCGTGCGCGCCCGAGCGTGTCGTCGCCGACGCGCACGCAGCGACCGCTGCGCACGTCGAGACTGCCGTCGCGCTCGCCGGCGACGGCTTCGCCGCGTGGAACGCGCGCCCCGCCGCTGAGCGGGCGACGGTCCTGCGCCGTGCCGCGCAGCTGCTGCGCGACCGGCGGCTGGAGCTTGCCGCGCTTGCCGTCCGCGAGGCGGGCAAGCCGTGGCCCGAGGCCGACGGCGACGTCTGCGAGGCGATCGACTTCCTCGAGTACTACGCGCTCGGCGCCGAGGCGCTCGGCGAGGGCCGCCAGCTGCTGCAGCTGCCGGGCGAGCGCAACGCGCTGCGCTACTGCGGCCGCGGGGTCGTCGCCGTGATCGCGCCCTGGAACTTTCCGCTTGCGATCGCCTGCGGCATGGTCAGCGCAGCGCTCGCGACCGGCAACGCCGTGATCCTCAAGCCCGCCGAGCAGACGCCGGCGTGCGCCAAGGCCGTCGTCGACGCCCTGCATGCCGCGGGTGTCCCCCACGCCGCGCTGGCGCTGCTGCCCGGCGGCGACGAGCCCGGCAAGGCGCTCGTCGCGCACCCCGGCGTGCACGCGATCGCGTTCACCGGCTCGTGCGCGGCCGGCCTGCAGATCCTCGAGACCGCGGCGAAGGTCGTTCCCGGCCAGCGTCACATCAAGAGGGTCGTCGCCGAGATGGGCGGCAAGAACGCGATCATCGTCGACGCCGACGCCGACCTCGACGACGCCGTCCCGGCGATCGTCACGAGCGCATTCGGCTTCGCCGGCCAGAAGTGCTCGGCGGCCTCACGCGTGCTCGTGCACGAGGACGTCGCCGACGCGCTGATCGAGCGCCTGCGCGGCGCGATCGCGACGCTGCGCGTCGGCCCGGCCGAGGACTTCGCGACGGACGTCCCCGCCGTCATCGACCACGAGGCCCACGAGCGCATCGCCGGCTACGGCGCCCGCCCGCTCGCCGGGCTCTACCTCGAGCCGACGCATGCTGGTCGACCCGCCCCAGCGTGTGCGCGAGGAGGAGATCTTCGGGCCGGTGCTCAGCGTCGAGGTCGTGAAGGACGTCGACGCTGCATGCGCGCTCGTCGAGGCCTCGCCGTTCGCGCTCACCGGCGGGCTGTTCAGCCGCAGCCCGGCGACGATCGCCCGCGTCACGGCGCGCACGCCGGTCGGCAACCTCTACGTCAACCGCGAGATCACCGGCGCGATGGTCGGCCGCCAGCCGTTCGGCGGCAGCCGCCTCTCGGGAACCGGGCCGAAGGCCGGTGGGCCGGACTACCTGCTGCAGTTCTGCGAGGCGCACGCGGTAACGGAGAACACGGTGCGCCACGGGCTCGTCGTCTAGCGTGCCGGGCATGCTGCGATTCCAGAACGCCGTCTCGCTCGACGGCTACAGCGCGGGCCCCAATCAGACCATCGACGAACCCCTCGGCGTCGGCGGCGAGGAGCTGCACCCGTGGCAGTTCGGCGACATCTCGCCGCAGAGCCAGATCGTCGTCGACGAGATGTTCGACAACTGCGGCGCGGTGATCATGGGTCGCAAGATGTTCGGCGGCGGCCCGGGGCCGTGGGACGGCGACAGCTGGAAGGGGTGGTGGGGCGACAACCCGCCCTACCACGTGCCGGTCTACGTGCTGACGCACCATGCGCGCGAGTCGGTGCCGATGGACGGCGGCACGACGTTCCACTTCGTCACCGACGGCATCGAGTCCGCGCTGGCACAGGCGACCGAGGCCGCTGCCGGCAAGGACGTGCTCGTCGCCGGCGGCGCCAGCACCGTCCAGCAGTACCTCCGGGCCGGTCTCGTCGAGCGCTTCACGATTCACGTCGTGCCGATGCTGCTCGGCGGCGGCGAGCGCCTGCTCGACGGCCTCGAGCCCGGCACGTTCAAGCTCGAGCGTGTCATCGACGCGCCCGGCGTGACGCACCTGACCTACTCAGCCGGCTAGCAGCCGCGGCGCGACCTGCTTCTTGCGGCTCATCACGCCGGGTAGGTCGATGACGCCGTCAACCGCCGACACGCCGAGCGCGCGCTCGGCGTAGGGGACGTCGCCGTCGACCACCAGGCGCGTGCCGTGCGCGAGCACGTCGGTGATCATCAGCGCGAAGAGCCGCAGGTCGTCCCCCTCGCGCTCTGCGGCGATGGCCTCGCGCAGCTCGGGCAGGCGGCCGTCGATCGTGTCGCCGACGACCTCGATCTGCGCGATGCGGATCGTCTGCCCACCGGCGAGCTCGTAGCTCTTCGCGTCGCGGCTGACGAGCTCGCCCGGCGGCACGTCGGAGACGTCGGAGCTGGCGGCGAACATCTCGCGCCCGAACTCCAGCGGGTCGATCGCGAGCTGCTCGCCGAGCGCCTGGATCACGACGCGGTCGCGGTCGGTCGTCGTCGGCGAGTTGAGGATCACGGTGTCCGAGAGCACCGCCGCCAGCAGCATCGTCGCCGTCTCACGCGAGGGCGTCTGCCCGGCGGCGCGGAAGCGCTCGGTCACGAGCGTCGCGGTCGAGCCCACAGGGTCGAACGTCGCGACGACCGGGAGCTTCGTCTCGATCGAGCCGATGTGGTGGTGGTCGAGGATCTCGACGATCTCGGCGTGCTCGACGCCGGGGACGCTCTGCGCCTGCTCGGCATGGTCGACGAGGATCACGCGGCGTGGCCGCGGCGACACGAGATCCGCGCGCGTCACGAGCCCGATCGGCCGCCGCGCGCCGTCGACGGCAACGGCGGCGCGGTAGGAGACGTCCTTGACGGACTCCTGGATGTCGGAGACGAGATCGTCGACGCGCGTCGTCAGCGCGTCGGTCTCGAGCAGCGCCTTGCACGGCGAGGCGAGCGTGATCATGCGGCCGGCGACGTAGCTGTCGAGCGGCGTCGTGATCACCGACGTGCGGTGCTCCTCGGCCAGCGCGACCAGCTCGTCGGCCGGGCGCGCGCCGTTGCTCAGCACGAGCACCGCGACGTCGGTCTCGATCGCGCGGCGTTGCGCGTCAGGGCGGTCGCCGACGACGGCGACGTCGCCCTCGGCAACGTCGCTGAGCATCGAGGTGACGTCCATCGCCAGCACCCAGACGCGGCCGAACGCGGTGTGCTCGACCTTCGTCAGGAGCGTCCCGTCGAGCGTCTCGGCGATCGTCCGGACGGTGGTCGGTGCCTCCAGGCGCGAGGTCTGGTGCGACTCGCGCACGTAGCGCCGCGCGAGCGCGCGCTCAGTGAGGACACCGGCCAGCGCGCCGTCGCCGTCGGTGACCGGCAGGAGGTCGAGCCCGGCGTCGGCCATCATGCGGCCGGCAACGCGGACGGACTCCTCCTGGTTGGCGACCGGGAACTCGTAGCGCATCACGTCGCCGACGCGGAGGTAGATGTGGCGCAGCAGCGCGGGCGTCTCGGCGCCGCTGCGCTCCAGCGCCCAGCGCGTCTGCGGGTTCGGCGTGCCGAGGCGCGCGGCGACGTAGTCGGTCGCGGGGTCCATGACGCGCTTGAGCTCGGCGTAGCCGATCGCGGAGGCGATCGAGTCCGTGTCGGGGTTGCGGTGCCCGACGACGTGGACGCGCCCGGCGCGCGCTTCCGTGGCGGTCACTTGCGCGCCTCGGGCGCCATCCACACCGGCGGGTACTCGCCGCGCCAGTTGTCGCGGTCGCCGTCGAGCGCGATCACGGCGCCGGTCATGAAGTCCGCCAGCGGCGAGGCGAGGTAGACGACAAGCGCGGCGAACTCGTCGGGGTCGCCGAGGCGCTGCAGCGGGACCTGACCGGCGGTGGCCTCGACCACGGACGGCGGGTACTTCGTCAGCAGCGTGTCCGTGCCGAACTGGCCGGTCGCGATGCTGTTGAGGCGGATGCCGAAGCGTCCCCACTCGGTCGCGAGCGTCTTGGTCATCGTGTCGACCGCGGCGCGTGCGGCGGCCGAATGGACCATGCCCGGCATCCCGTTGCGCGGCGAGATCGTGACGTTGACGACGCGGCCACTGCCGGCCGGGATCATCGCCTTCGTCGCGACGGCGTGGGTCATCAGCCAGGTGCCCTCCACGTTCAGGCGGATGACGGTGCGAAAGCCCTTCGGAGTGATGTCCTCGGCCGGCGTCAGGAACTGGCCGCCGGCGTTGTTGACGAGCACGTCGATGCGTCCGTGCTGCGCGACGATGCCGTCGACAAGCGCCGCGACCTGATCCTCCTCGCGGATGTCGCAGACGCGCGCCTCGCAGCGCTCGGCGCCGATCTGCTCGACGGTCTCCTCGAGCGGTTCGGGGCGGCGACCGCAGACGACGACATGCGCGCCGCATCCCGACAGCGCAGCGGCCGTCGCGCGACCGAGCCCGGTGCCGCCGCCGGAGACCAGCGCGACCTGGCCGGCGAGGAGGTCCGCTGCGTACATGGCTGCCGCGCTCATCGGTTGGCAGCCTAGTTGCCCGTTGATCCGGGTAGGTTCAGCGACATGATCGGAGCACTCATCCTCGGACTCGTCGCGGGCTTCATCGGCCGCGCGCTCGTCCGCAACGACGCCCTCGAGGGCCTGTCCGGGCCGACGTCCTGGATCGCCTCGATCGCGGTCGGTCTCGTCGGCGCGTGGCTGGGCTGGCTGGCGTTCACGAAGGGCCTGGGCATCGGTGACGACGACGCGTTCGACCTCGGCGGGTTGCTGAGCGCAGTCATCGGCGTGGTGATCCTGCTGATCGCGATGCGCGCCGTCATGGGCGGTCGAGGAGGTCGCCCGCGCGCGGCTGCATAAGGATTCGGGAGCTTTGCGCCCCCATGCGACGGCTGGGGGCGCTCGCGACGGCGGTCGTCGTGCTCGCCGGATGCGGCGGCTCGGACTCTGACGAGGGCTCGAAGACGGGCAAGGCCGAGGAGGCGCTGCTCGCGCGCACGCCGAAGCCGGAGTCGGTCAAGTGCAGCGGCAGCGACGAGAAGGCTGACTGCAAGGTCACCTACGCCGACGGCGCCACCGCCGACTGCTTCGTGTCCGCAAGCGGCAGTGCGAACTCGATCAGCTGCACCTCGACCTCGGGCAATGCCGCGCAGACGTGGACGACCCTCTCCGGCGGCGCGAGGGGTTGGACCGGCACGTGGAAGACCTCGTTCGGCCAGCTGGAGCTGGCCGAACAGGGCGGGCGTGTCACGGGCAGCTACGAGTTCTGCGACGGGCAGCTCGAGGGCACGACGAAGGGCCGCACGCTGGCTGGGCAGTGGCGCGAGGAAGAGAGTTGTGGGGACCGCCGCGAGGGCGCACAGACGACCGGGACGTTCCTCTTCACGCTGGACTCCGGTGGCAAGTCCTACCGCGGCACCTGGTCCTACACCGACGCGAGCAAGAACCCCCAGGACAACACCTGGAACGGCGAGCGCGAGTAGCGCCGCGGCGCCCCCGGTAGTGTCGGAGCGTGCGCCAGCTCACAAGCCTCGACGTGCAGTTCCTCGCGGTCGAGGACGGCCGCAACCTCGGGCACGTCTCGGGGCTGGCGATTCTGGACCCGAGCACGGCGCCCGGCGGCGTGCTGACGGCGGACCGCATGATCGAGGTGCTCACCGAGCGCCTGCACATGCTGCCGCCGTTTCGCTGGAAGCTGCTCGAGGTCCCGCTCGGCATCGACCTGCCCTACTGGGTCGAGGATCCGCACTTCGATCTCGAGTACCACGTGCGCGAGCTGGCGCTGCCCGCTCCGGGCGACGACCGCCAGCTGGCCGAGCAGGCGGCGCGCATCCACGCGCGGCCGCTGGATCGCGCGCACCCGCTGTGGGAGCTGTACGTGATCCAGGGCTTGCGAGACGGGCGCGTTGCGATGTTCACGAAGATCCACCATGCGGCGATCGACGGCGTCTCGGGCGCGGAGATCCTCGGCGTGCTGCTCGACCCCTCCCCGGAGGGTCGCGAGGTGCTGCCCGCCAAGCGCCAGCCACGGCCCGACGCGCTGCCCAGCTCGATGGCGATGCTTGCGCGTGGGATCGCCGGCCTGCCGCGCGCGCAGATGCGCGCCGCGCGCGCGGTGCCGCAGACGCTCGCGCACCTCGACGCGATCCCCGGCGTGCAGGACATCCCGGGTGCCGCCAGGCTTGCGCGGATGACGCGGCGCCTCGGACGCGTCGGCCGCGCCGGTGGCGACGGCGGGATCCTCGAAGCCCCGCGCAACACGGCGCCGCGCACGTCGCTGAATGGGCGCATCACCGCGCATCGACGCGTCGCGTTCGACACGCTCTCGCTGACCGACGTCAAGGCGATCAAGAACGCGCACGGCGTCACGGTCAACGACACCGTCGTCGCGATCTGCGCCGGCGCGATGCGCGCGTTTCTCGAGGACCGCGGAGAGCTGCCCGACGAGCCGCTCGTCGCGATGATCCCCGTGTCCGTGCGGACCAAGGAGCAGGTCGGGACGTATGGCAACCGCGTCTCGACGCTCGGGGTGCCGATCCCGACGCACCTTGCGGAGCCGCTGGAGCGGCTGCACTTCGCTCACGAGGCGATGCGCTCGGCGAAGGAGCACCACAAGGCCGTGCCGGCCTCGCTGCTGCAGGACGCCACCGCGTTCATCCCGCCGGCGATCGTCGGGCGTGCCGCGCGCGTGACGCTGCGCATCAGCGCGCGCGAGGTGCTCGCACCGCTGTTCAACGTCGTGATCTCCAACGTCCCGGGATCGCCGCTGCCGCTGTACTGCGGCGGGGCGAGGCTGCTCGCCAACTATCCGGTGTCAGCCGTGACCCATGGGCTCGGACTGAACATCACGGTCCTCAGCTACGAGGACCGCCTCGACTTCGCGATCGTCGCCGACCGCGAGATGGTGCCGGACGCGTGGCCGTTGATGGAGAGCCTCGCCGCCGAGCTCGAGGCGCTGAAGGCCGCCGCGCTTTAGGCCGGCGACAGCACGATGACTGGGATCTTGCGGTCCGTGCGCGACTGGTAGACCGCGTAGTCGGGGTACATCTCGGTCAGCGGCGGCCAGTAGTGCTCACGCTCCTCTGGCGTCGCCTCCCGCGCGCTCATCGTGCGGCGGTCGCGCTTCACCTGCACGGTCGTCGTCGGGTTGGCCTGGAGGTTCAGCCACCACGCCGGCATCGCCTCGGAGCCGCCGCGTGAGCCGACGATGACGAGCTTGTCGTCATCCGCGAGGTAGAGCAGCGGCGTCGTGCGCTTGGTCCCGCTCTTGCGCCCGACATGGTCGAGCAGCAGGATCGGCGCCTTGCCCTTGTTCATCGTGTTCGCGATGCGCCCACCGCTGACGCGGTAGAGCAGCGTGTTCAGCTTGACTGCGTTGTTCGTGAGCTTGGCGCCCAGCGTGCCCGGCTCGGGCATGGGCGGTGGAGTCGGCATCGCCGATGAGCGTAGCGCCGTCGCTCTGCGGCCCCTCCGCGCGGCCCGCTCCGCGCCCTCCGACCGACGCGGTTAGCGGCCGGCGACGGCTGCGACGAAGCTGGCGACGTGATCGACGTCGTCGCCGCTGACGAGGCTTGCCGGCATCTGGCCGTTGCCCTGCGCGCGGCCTTCCTCGATCGCGTTGACGATGAGGGCGCGGTTGAGGCCCTGCTTCGTGTCGAGGTTCGGCCCGACGCGGCCGACGGCGTTGGCGGCCTTGAGCGTGTGGCAGTTCGCGCACTTCTGGGCGAAGAGCTCGCGGCCTTCCTGCTGGACCGCAGACAGCGTGACCCCGCCGATCGCGTCATCGGACTGGGAGTTGCTGTTGTGCGCGATCACCAGCGCCGGGATGCCGCCGCCGAAGACGACGATCGCGAGCAGCGTCCCGCCCATCGCGACGCGCCGGCCGCGGCGCGTCTGGCCGGCGTGCAGCTGCTCGCGGGCGCCTTGCGCGCCGCCGCCGAAGGCGAAGAACAGCACCATCAGGCCGAGGACAATGAACCCGAGCACGAGTGCGGTCGAGGCGATCACGCCGCGCACCCTATCGCCTAGCCAGCCACTGTTGCACCGGGCCGTTAAGCAGCGTTGGCACCGCCCCCGTGGGGCGTGCTAGCGACGCCCTGCACCGAAGTTCATGACCGGCGGCGCCACCGCCCGGAAGTCGCCGCCGTCAGCAACGTCCGGCAAGTCGCCGGCGCCGCCAGGCAAGGACGCAGGGAGCGTGGCGTACGGGGGTACGTGAGCGACCGAGGACGCAGCCTGGCGGTGATCGGCGGCTTGCCGCTCGAGCTCGCGGAGATCCAACGGTGAGAAGTCCTTGATCTCGGCGACCGGCCGCCCGGGGGCCTCGAGCGCGGTGATCGTCCGCACCAGGACGTTGACCTGGCCGCCGCCGAGCGGATGGCGCTCGAGGCGGCCCTCGACGACCACCAGCGGCTCAGTCCGGACGATCAGCCGGTGCGCCTCGTAGACGTCTGGAGGGACGATGAGGTTGATCGTGCCGTGCTCGTCCTCGAGCAGCATGAAGACGATGCCCTTGGCGGTGCCGGGCCGCTGCCGCGCGACGACGAGCCCGCCGACGCGCACCGTGCTGTTGTGCGCGATCGTCCGCAACGCCGCGCTGCTCGCCGCGCGGCGCTCGTCAAGCACCGGTCGCAGCAGCGCGATCGGGTGCGTCGACGCGGTCATCCCGGTGGTCGCGTAGTCGGCGATCATCGAGTCCCACGCGCCGAGCGCCGGCAATGCCGGCGCCGCGGGCAGGTCGGTCGCGAGCGCGAGCTGCGTGCCGTGCTCCACCCGGCCGGAGCGCACGCGGATCCCCGGCAGCGCCGCGCCCAGGCGCCAAAGCGCCGCGCGCCGCCGGTGCCCCGGCGAGCTGACTTCGCCGGCGACGAGCGCATCGCACGCCCCTGACCAGGCGAGCTTTGCCAACGCCGGCCGGCCGGCCCCCGCGCGTGAGGCAAGGTCCTCGACCGAGCGAAACGGCCCGTCGGCCTCGCGGGCGGTGACGAGCGCCGCGATCTCGTCGGACCGCACGCCCTGCACGTATCCCAGCCCGACCTGAACTGCGCTCTGGTGCCGTTCGCCGGCGCCGCCCGGCAAGGACGCAGGGAGCGTGGCGTACGGGGGTACGTGAGCGACCGAGGACGCCGCCGGGCGGTGATCGGCGAGCGGCACGACGGTGCAGCCCACAGCCGATGCGTTGATGTCCGGCGCCAGAACCTCGATCCCGCGCCGCTGCGCCTCGTGCACGAGCGCATCGGGCGGATAGAAGCCCATCGGCTGCTCGTCCATCAGCGCCGCGAGGAACTCCGGCCCGTAGTGCACGCGCAGCCACGTCGACTGGTAGGCGAGCAGCCCGAACGCCGCCCCATGCGCCTTGGGGAAGCCAAAGCCGCTGAAGCCCGAGATCTGCGCGTAGACGCGCTCGGCGGTTGCCGCATCCACCCCGTGCGTGCGCATCGCACCCTCGATGAAGCGGTCGTGATGGGCGTCCATCGCCGCGGCCGATCGCTTGCGGCTCATCGCGCGGCGTAGCGACTCGGCCTCCCCCGGTGAGAAGCCGGCGAACGCCATCGCCACCTCGATCACCTGGTCCTGGAAGATGATCGTCCCGAGCGTGTCGGCGAGCGGACCGCGCAGCGACTCGTGCTCGTAGGGCACGACGAACGACGGGTTCATCCGCAGCCGCTGCAGCCGCTCGATGTAGGGGTTGACCGCGCCGCCCTGGATCGGCCCCGGGCGCACGATCGCGACCTGGATCGTGAGGTCGTCGAGGTTCTTCGGCTGCGTGCGCAGCAGCGACGCCATCTGCGCGCGGCTCTCGATCTGAAAGACGCCGGTGGTCTCGGCCTTCTGGATCGCCTCGTAGGTCGGCCCGTCGTCATAGGGGATCCGGCTGAGGTCGATGAACTCACCGCGCCGCGCGTGGATCGCCTCGACGCAGCGCTCCACCGCCGACAGCATCCCGAGGCCGAGCAGGTCGATCTTCAGGAAGCCCGCGTCGCTGCAGGAGTCCTTGTCCCACATCACCATCTGGCGGCCCTCCATCGCCGCCGGCACCACCGGGCAGCAGTCCACGAGCGGCCGCGTCGAGACGATCATCCCGCCGGAGTGTTGGCTGAGATGACGGGGCAGCCCTTGCGCCTCGAGTCCCAGCCGTGCGAGCCAGGCCCAGCGCCCGCCGTCCTCGACCCGCTCGGGGCCGAGCGCAGTCGTGATGTCCTCGTCCACCTTGCGCGCGCTGAAGCCCTCCGACGACTTCGCGACGCGCTCGATCTCCCCCGGCGGCAGGCCTAGCGCCTTGCCGAGCTCACGAATCGCCCCACGCGCGCGGTAGGTCGGGAACGCCGCCACCAGCGCGCTGCGGTCGTGCCCGTAGACCTCGTGAATGCGCGGGATCAGCTTCTCGCGCACGTCGCGCGGGAAGTCGATGTCGATGTCCGGCAGCGCCGTGATCTCCTCGTTGAGGAAGCGCCCGAGGAAGAGCTCGTTGGCGATCGGGTCGATGTGCGACAGCCCCGTGAGGTAGCAGACGATCGAGGAGACGCTGGAGCCACGCCCGCGTCCCGGCGGCAGTAGCGCCCGCGCCGTCTCCGCGCCGCGGACCTCGCTGGCGACCGTCCGCGCCAGCTCGAGGATCTCGAAGTGCAGGTTGAAGAACCCCGACAGGCCGAGGCGGCAGATCAGCAGCAGCTCCTCCTGCAGCCGCGCCGCCGCCCGCTCGCGATAGCGGCTGTTGGGCGGGTAGCGCTCGTCGAAGCGCGCCGAGCAGACCGCTGCGAGCGTCGAGTCGGCCTCACCGTCATCGGCGCCCGGGTAGCGGTAGCCGAGGTCGTAGGTGAGATCGAAGTACAGCTCCTCGGCGAGCGCCGTGGTCTCCGCGACCGCCTCGGGGTGATCGGCGAAGCGCGCCGCCATCGCCTGCGGTGTCGTCAGCACGTGCGCGTGGTTGCCGCGCCGCAGCGGCTCGGACGCGTCGAGCGTGGTGTGCTCGCGGATCGCCACGAACGCGTCCTGCAGCCGCGCCCGCGCGCGCGAGTGCGCGTGGATGTTGCCGGTGGCAACGGTCTTCAGCTCGAGCCGCCGCGCAAGCGACGCAAGCCCGCGGTTCAGCGCGCGGTCGTGGCGCAGGAACGGGCGCTGCAGCTCGACGCGCAGAGCGTCTGGCCCGAAGGCGTCGAGCAGCCGCCGCACGCTCGGCTCGTCGCGGATGCCCTGGCGCGCGCAGCCGGTGAGGCAGACGAGCCCCTCCGCGTGCTCGGCGACGTCGGCGAGCGTGACGCTCGGGGCCAGGGAGCGGCGCAAAGGAGCGGCGGTCGCAGCGTGACGGGGCGCCGTATCGGGGACGCCGGGGGCCGCACGGTGAGCGAAGGCGTGTTCGGCACGTCGAGCGAAAGCGGGTGGCTCCTGGCGCCCCGAGACGGTGCCCCGCGTATGTGAGTGCGCGCGGGTCAAGAGCCGGCACAGATTGCGCCAACCCGTCGCGTCGCGAACGAGCAACGTGATGTGGCGCACCGGCGGCGGCTCCCACGGCCGGCCGGGCTCCGGCGCCGGCGCAACGCCGTCCTCGCGCACGGAGATCTCGGCACCGTGGATCGCGCGCAGGTCGAGCTCGCGTGCGGCCTGCGCGAACTCCATCGAGCCGGAGACCGTGTCGTGATCGGTCAGCGCGAACGCCGCATGGCCCTGCTCGACCGCGGCAGCAGCCAGCTCGTCGGGCAGCGAGGTGCCGTCGAGGAAGGAGAAGGCGGAGTGGGCGTGCAGCTCGGCGTACAAGGGTCGAACGTATGTTCGCATCAGCGTCGGACGCAATCCAGTCGCGTCTCCCACGCCCCGCGCGGCGGGCGCGACCACGCGCCCGTCAAGCGCTGGCCCAGACGCGAGGCCTCGATGCCGACGCCGACCCCCGCGCCGATGCCGCCGGCGACGTCGAAGCTGACGCCGCGGCGCTGCTCGTCGTAGGTCGCAACGTCGATCGCGGCGTGATCGGCAACCGCGGCCGCCAGCGCGCGCAGCGCGCCCGGTCGCCCGTGTGCGACGGCGCTCACCAACGCCCGATCCGCTGCGTCGCTGAGGTCGAGCATCGCGCTGATCTGCGCGCGCTTGGCCCCGCCGAGCTTGCCCGCCGGCCCGACGAAGCCCGCGAGCGTCGTGCCGCGCGACAGCGTCCCGGCCGCGCTGACCGTGAGCGTCTTCGGCCGCCCGCGCATGTCGACCGCCAGCGCCAGCGAGACCTCACCGGTCGCCGCCGCGTCGAGCCCGACCGCGGACGCCAGCGGTGTCCGCGCGTCACCCGTCAAACGCGTGAACCAGGTCCACGCCCCGCCGCGCTCGCGCCGCCGCCCGACCACCACACCTAGCCCGCCGCTGACGTCCTCGAGCGGCCCGAGCAACACACCGAGCTCCGCCTTCACACCACCGCTGAGCGTCCGCGCGTGAGGCTCCGGCAGCCGCACGTGCGCGCCTTTGCGCAGGATCCGCTGCCCGAGATCCAGCAGCACCCCGACGCCCGGCAGCGCCGACGCCGTGCGCCCGACGAGCACCTGCGCGATCCGCCGCTCGAGCCGGCGCGTTGCGGCGCGCCCGCGCACGCGCCACGTGCGCCCGCCGCCGAGCGACGCGACGAGCGTCGCCTCAGCGACCGCACCGGCGCCGAGCGCGGTGTCGCCGAGCACCACGCGCCCGCGCGCGCCGAGCGTCGCCCGCAGCCCCGCGCTGAGGTCGTCCAGCAGCGTCACGTCGATCGTGCCGTCGGAGCGCTCGGAGCGGATCACCGCGCTGTCGCGGCCGATCCGCACGAGCACGACGCGCGCGGTCACGCCGCCGCGCACGGTCGTCGTCCGCACGACGCACGGCTGCAACCGCACCGCCGCACAGCCGCTGCCGGTGACCTGGCAGAGCGCGCGGATCAGCGCCCGCCCGACCGCGTTCGTCACGCCTGTCGCCCCGGCCAGCGCGCCGCCGATCGTGAGCACGATCGCGACGAGCGCGACCACCGCCGTGTACTCGATCGTGCTCTGTCCGCGCACGCAGCGGACGATCCCGGCGATCGCGTTACGGCTCTACCACCACTCTGCAACGAAACAACGACAAAAGTGCGCGCTAATCGTTGTCTGGCCCAGCCGCCGTCGATCAGATCCCTGAATACCACGAGGTTGCGCCCACCGTCCGTGACGACCTCCCAGTAGCGCCGCCGCAGCGGGGTGTCGGTCCACCAGCGGTCCTCGACCAACCACGACTCGCGCACCGCAGCAACGCCGTCGCCCGCGACCCGCAGCGGCCGCCCGTCCTCAGACGACGCGTCGACCTCCACCGGCACCGGCGTGCCCAGACGACGCGGCCCAGGACTCATTCAAACGGCGTCAGCACGGCGCGGCGCTCGGGCACGCGCGAGTCCGGGTCGACCTCGAGCACGCGCAGCGCCGCGTCCGGCCCAGCCGCCGCACGCGCCTGGCGGACGGCCTCGCGCAGCCGCCCCCGCCGCTCGGTCGCGCCGTCCTCGAACAGCGCCTCGCCCTGCTGGTGCGGCGGACCGAAGCGCTCGGCGGTCAAGCGCAGCGCGTCCGCCGGCGAAGGCAGCAGCGCAAGCCGGCCGCTGAGCGCCAAGCGCATCCGCTGCGCGTCGGCGAGCGCCTCGCGGAAGACGACACGCTCGTTCCAGCTGCCGCCCTCCACCAGCCGTGCGCTCAAGACGACGGCGCGCAGCGTCCGCCCCCGCCGCTCGCGTCGCGCGAGCATGCGGTCGATCAACAGCTCGAGCGCCTTGTGCAGCTGCGCGCCCGAGGCCGACTCCTCGAGCTCGAGCGTCTCGCGCAGCGTCTCCCCCGCGACCCGCGGGCGCAGCGCGTCGTCCTTCCCGCGCGCGAGCGCGCGCGCGAGCAGGCCGGGCTTGCCGAAGCGATCGGAGACGTCACCCGCCGGCAGCGCGGCAAGCGCGCCGAGCGTCCCGATGCCGAGCTGCTCGAGTGGCTCCACCAGCGCGGCGACCTCCGGCCGGCGACGCAGCAGTGCGACGGGCTGGCGCGCGAGATCCTCGGCGCCGCGGATCACCACCACGCGCCGCGTCCGTGCCGTCGCCGCTGCGACCTGCGCGCAGAACCGCGACGGGCCCTGTCCGATCCGCGCAGGGACGCCGAGCGCACGCCGCGTCGCCGCGACGACGTCGCCGCGGTGCAGGCGCTCGAGCCCGTCGGAGGTGAAGCAGGCGCTGCCCGCCTGCGCCGGCTCGACCGCCGCGCCGATGCGCTCCAGCCGCACGAGCACCGCCTCCCAGGCATCGGCGACCGCGACGGGGTCGGGTGAGACGAGCATCAGCCGCGGGCAGCGCGCGAGCGCCTCCCCCAGCCGCATCCCCGGATGCACGCCGGCGACCTCCGCGGTTGCCGAGACCTCGCCGATCAGCTGCTCGCGCCCCGGCGCCGGCGCCAGCGCGACCGGGCCTTCGAGCAGCGCCTCACGGCCACCGGCGGCGACGACGAGCTCGAAACGTGGAAGCAGGACGCTGACGATCAAGACGAACATATGTTCGCACATGCTTCAACCCCGAGTTCGTCGACGCACTCCCGCTTTCATCTCGCTCCGCGGCGGCGTAGCCTCGCGCAAGCGCCGGTTGTTCACGGCCTGACCGCCGGCCGCGAGTTGCACGGAGCTCGCGGTCGGCGTCAGGGCTGTTGCCCGAACATCTCGCCCAGCCGCGCGGCGAGGGAGAAGTCGCCCTCGAGGTCCATCCGTCCCTCCAGCAGCGCCTTGCCCGAGTCGAGGTCCTGCGCGGCGATGCGGATGAAGTCCGCCAGCGTCATCTTGATCGTCAGGCGCGGCGTGCCGCGGCCGGTGAACGCGCGGGCGCTGTCGGCGCCGACCGACACCGTCCACGTGCGCACGCTGCCGTCGCCGACGCGCAGCTCGTAGCCGATGTCGCCGACGAAGCCGCCGGCGCGGTCCGGGTCGAACTGCGCGGCCATCCCGCGGAAGAGCACGCGCAGGCCCTGGGCGCTGCCGATCGTGCGCTCGAGGCGACGGTCGTCCGAGCGCCGCACGAACGCTCGGAACGCCGCCTCGCCCCCGCGACGCAGCGACATCGCACGTGACGGCGTGACGACCGGCGCCTGCGCGGGCGCAGCGTCCTCGACCGGGCCGAACGCGTACCCCGCCGGGGCCTTGCGCGGCGGCTCGCGCCGGGCGAGCGCATCGGCGTGCGCTGCGGGCTGCTTGGCGTCGGGGAACGCCGGCATGACCTCGGCCGCGAACAGCTCGAGCGTCTCGCAGACGTGCTCGTGCGAGGTCTTGCCCGTCTGCACGGCGAAGACGAGCTCGTCGATGCCCGCGGACTCGTAGCGCGCGATCAGCTCGGACACCTCAGCCGGCGTCCCGATCGCGGTGGTCTGCGCCGCCAGCAGCTCGCGGCGCGCCTGGAACTCGTCCCAGATCGAGGTGCGCCCCGGCTCGTGGTCGCCGAAGACCTCGTAGTGCGCGCGAGCGTACGCGAAGAAGTCCGCGCCCTCGCCGCCGCGGGCGTGCGCCTCTTCGGCATGCACGTGCATCGGCAGCACCGCGGCCACCTGGGCGTTGACGGCGAAGCCCGCAGGGACGCAGCGCTCGACGATCGCGTGGTACTCCTCGACCCACGCCTCCGCCTCCTCCGGCGCGACCGGCGCGAGCAGCAGCGCACCGACGCCCTGCTCGGCGGCGACGCTGATCGCGGCGCGCCGCGGGCACACGAGCCACAGCGGCGGGTGCGGTTGCTGCAGCGGCTTGGGGACGACGTTGCGCGGCGGGACCGACCCGCCGCCGGCAAACGGCGTCTCGATGAACATTCGCGCAACGACGTCGATGTCCGCCGTCGCCGCGAGCTCCGCGCGCCCGTCGGACACGAGGTCAAGCGTCGCGGTCGTCTCGGCCACCCGCGCGGGCTCGCCGATCGCGCCGAGCCCGAGCCGGATCTGGCGCGTGCGCTGCGACGCCGCCGCGAGGAAGACCTCGGGCGCGCTGGTGTGCGAGTGCTCCTCGAGGAAGTGGCGCTCGAGCGCCCACGCGCGGTGAAAGCCGAGGCGGTCGGCGAGCTCGGCCTGCGCGAGCGCGTCGCGCACCAGCCGGTGCTCGCCGTCCGGGGCCCAGGGCCGCGGGAGCGCAAGCTCGAACAGCAGTGCGAACCGCATCGGGTCGTCACGGTACTGTCTGCACGATGGGGGTTGTGAGGGTCGTGTTGACGACGTGTTGCGCCGTGCTGCTGATCAGCGCGCCGGCGAGCGCGCGGATCATCAACGCCGAGGGGATCCTGCCGCCGGGGCAGAGCGGGTTCGTCTCGCTCACCGGGTTGACGAGCGGCACCGGGTCGCCGCACGCCTACGACCAGCAGCCGCTGTTCATCGACTTCAGGCGCAAGTCGTTCCAGATGAACCAGGCGGGCACGACCGAGCTCCCGCGCGCGGGCGTGAAGATCGTGCGCGACGCGTTCGGCGTCCCCGCGATCTACGGCGACACCGAGGTCGACGCGTGGTGGGGCGCCGGCTACGCGGTCGCCCAGGACCGGCTGTTCGAGCTCGAGGCATTTCGTCATGCCACGCAGGGCCGGCTCGCGGAGCTGACGGGCAAGGGCGCGCTGGAGGACGACCTCGTCTCGCGGCGCGACTACTACACGCCTGGCGAGCTGATGCAGATGTTCGAGGAGCTGCCGCCGACGTTCCAGCGGCGCGTCGAGGCCTATCGCGACGGCATCAACGCCTGGATCAAGACGATGCCGCTCGACCAGATCCCGGCGGAGTACGTCGCGACCGCGACGCTGCCGACGCCGTGGCGGACGATCGACTCGATCAGCATCGGCATCTTCCTCGCGCGCACGGTGCCGTCAGGTGACGGCAACGAGCTGCGCAACCTGCGCGCGCTGCAGGACGGCGGTCCGCGTGTGCTCGACGAGCTGCTGCCGCTGTCGATCAAGCGGCAGATCTCGACGGTGCCGCGCGCGAACGGGCTCTTCCCGCAGGGCAAGCGGCTGACCGCCAAGCAGGCGAGCGCGGCGCGCAAGCGCTCGCTGGCGTTTGCCGACACGCTGCCCAAGCCGCCGGCGATGGCGACACGCGCCAAGCAGGGCATCGGTGGCTCCTACATGTTCGCGGTGCGCGCGCCGGGCAAGCGCGCGTTGCTGTTCAACGGCCCGCAGCTGGGCTTCGCGGCGCCGGAGCTGTTCGTCGAGCTCGAGGTTCACGCGCCCGGCTTCGACGTGCGCGGCGTGACCGCGCCGGGCGTGCCGGTGATCGGCATCGGCCACAACAACGACGTCGCGTGGGGCTTCACGAGCGGGCTGTCCGACGAGGACGATCTCTACGCCGAGAAGGTCACCGGGCGCGAGCGCTACGAGCACAAGGGACAGACGCGTGAGATGCGCTGTCGCACCGAGACCTTCCACTACAAGGAGGGCGCGGCCGCGCTGCTGGGTGGCCGTCTGCCGGAGATCGGGACGACGAAGGAGCGCATCTGCCGCACCGTCCACGGGCCGGTGCAACACGTCGACGGCAACGTCGCCTACGCGCGGCGCTATGCGATCTGGGGACGCGAGCTCGAGTCCCTGATCGGGATCGACATGCTCAACCGCGCGAAGACCATCCGCGATGTCGACGCTGCCGCGCGCGCGGTCACGTGGAACGAGAACATCATGGCCGCCGACTCGGCGGGCAACATCGGCTACTGGCATCCGGGGCTCGTGCAGATCCGCCCCGCGCGCTGGGATCAGCGGCTGCCGCTGCCGGGCACCGGTGAGGCCGAGTGGGGCGGGCTCGTGCCGCGCTCACGCATGCCGCGCGTGATCAACCCCAAGCAGGGGTGGCTGGCGAACTGGAACAACATTCCGTCGCAGGGCTGGACCACGGGCGACGGCGAGGCGACCGAGCGCGTCACCGGGCAGTTCCATCGTGTCGGGCTGGCTCAACCGGGTCGTGCGTGGGTTGCACGGGCTGAAGGCGCCGACGTTCGCGGACGCCAACAACGCGGTGCGTCTTGCCGGGTCGATCGCGCAGCAGCGGCCGCTGGCGAGCGCGCGGCTGCGGCGTGCCGCGCGCGGTGCTTCGGGCGAGGCCGCGACCGTCTTCAAGGCGATCCTCGACTGGGACGGCGACTACGTCCGTGTCGACGGTGCGGGGACGGTCGATCAGGGCGTCGCGACGTGGGAGGAGTTCAAGTCGCAGGCGGCGAGGATCGCGGTCGAGCCGTTCGCGGCCGGCGCCAAGCACTTCGAGGACAGGCCCGGCAGCAGCCACGCGTTCGACATCACCGACAAGGAGGCGTACGCGCTGCGGACGCTGTCGGTCGCGCAGTACCGCGCCGCCGCGGTTGCGGCGGCGGCGGCACTGGCGAAACGCTTCGGGTCTGGTGAGCCAGCGCGCTGGCGCGAGCCGCGGCAGATGTACGACGTCGCCGCGCAGGGTGCTCAGCAGGCCCCGCCGCTGCCGTTCTTCGACCGCGGCACCTGGGAGCAGGTCATCGAGCTAGGGCCCTGAGGCCGCTCGTCTGCAGCGCCGCGAACAGGGCGACGGTGCCGGCCTGCATGACAGCCCAGATCGCGCCGGCGGTCTCGAGGTCCAGCCAGCCGGCCGCGACGACGACGAGGCTGTCGAGGACCCAGAGGACGTTTGCGGCGATCACGACGGTGACGGCGGTGCGGTTGGGCGCCGCCGCGCGCGCCACCGCCGCAACGCCCACGGCAAACAACACCAAGAAGGCGCCGAGGAGCCGCAGGGTTCCGGCTTCGGTGCCGAGAACGTCGTGCAGCGGGTTGGCGAGCGCGAGGTAGGCGATGCCGTTGGCGCCGGTGATGACGGCGTCGAGCTTGAGTGCGAGCTTGAGGTTCATGGGTTGCAGGCTGCCGCCTGGCGCGCTGCTGGTCGATGACCTCGGGGGTAATGCGACGGCGACGTCATGCGCGTTGCGGGCAACGTCGATCTGCGCGCTGATGCGTCCGCGCGGGTCGAGGATCGTCAGCGCGCCGGTGCCGAGCGAGGGCGTGAGCACGCGGCCTGCGCTGCGCTGCACGTTGTAGGAGCCGTACGGGACCTTCGTGGTCTGCAGCAGGCGCTGGTCGGAGAGCGCGTGGACGCGGACGCTCGGCTCCTCCCCACTCGCTACGTATGCGCGCGTCGGGCCGAAGCTCACGTGTTGCGGTGCGCGGTCTGCGCCGAGCGTGCGTCGCAGCACGCCGGCCGCGCTGTAGACCGCGACGCGCGGCTCCCGGCCCGCGGTGACCCAGACGTGGTTGCCGCTGGGGCTGAACGCGACGTCGTGCGCGAGGAACGGTGGACGGATCTCGCTGATCTCCCAGCCGTCGATCTGCACCACGGCGATCCGCTGCGCGCTCGACCCGAGCGCGACCCAGAGCGTTCGGCCGGCCGGGTCGATCGTGATGTGCCGCGCGCCGTCGCCGACCGCCAGACGTCGCCGCACTCGCCCCGCTTTGAGGTCGACGATCGCGATCTCGCCGTTCTTGCCGTCGGACACGTACGCGCGATCGTCGGTGCACGGCTGCGTAGCGCGGCTGGCCGAAGCCCCTGAGCACGCGCCGCACCTCGCCGTCCTCGATGAGCGTGATCGCGCCGGCGTCGGCATGACCGACAAGCGCGCGACCCGGCCCGGTGCGCTGGATGCTGCGCGGTCCCTCGATCGTCCGGATCCGCTTGATCACGCGGTTGCGGGTGAGCGACACGACCGCCACGTGCGCCTCGGTGTCTGCCGTCACAAGCGCGCGCGCCGCGCGCCGCGGCCCGCCGCCCGCAGCGCCACCGCTGCCGCGGTCGACACCGCCACCGACCGCCGCGGCCACCCACCCGGCGAGCACTTCGAGGAACTCCCGGCGAGCGAGCACGCCCCTACTACGGCCGCCGCACCCGCTTCGGTCCGCGAAATAGAGAGGCCCCGCTCTCGCGGGGCCTCTCGTTAGCAGGTCGGTAAGCCGGATTCTGTCGTTGGGCAGTCATCCATCTTTGCGTCCTACCTGGACCTCGACGGGCCGCGTCATCGGTCCTGCTTGGACTAGCACCAGGTGGGGTTTGCCTAGCCGCCGCGTCGCCGCGACGCTGGTGCGCTCTTACCGCACCATTTCACCCTTGCCTGTGCGCTCTCCACGTGGTCGAGCGCCATCGGCGGTGTATTTCTGTGGCACTTTCCCGCGGGTTTCCCCGGGTCGGTCCCCCGACCACCTTGCCCTGTGGTGTCCGGACTTTCCTCGAAGTCGGCGATGCCTCCTCCGCGACTGCCTGACCTGCCCTTCACACGGTAGCGAGTCTGTGACGTTCCGCACAGCCTGCAGCCCCGTTTGCCGCGCGGCGCTAGGTTGCACTTCAGGATGCCGTGGGTCGAGATCTTCGCGGTGCTGCTCGTCGCGCACTTGCTTGGGGACTTCGTGCTCCAAACGGAGTGGCAAGCGCTCAACAAGCACGGTGGGCTGGGCGCCGACCGCGTCAAGCGCCGCGCGCTGCTGATGCACATCGCAACCTACGCGATTCCGTTCGTCCCGGCCCTCGTGTGGATCGTCGACGAGGAGAGCCTCGCGGCCGCTGCAGCGTGCGCCGCGGTGGTCCTGGGGACGCACCTCGTGCAGGACGACGGCCGCGCGCTCGTCTGGTACGTGACCAACGTCAAGAAGACGACGGCGCCGTTCGGCTCCCCGCTCTGGATGTCGATCGACCAGAGCTTGCATGTCGCCTTCCTCTTCGCGGCAGCCCTGCTCGCCGCGAGCGCCTAAGACCGGCTAACCGGAAAGCGTCGCGCCGCAGCTGCGGCACTCGGCGGAGCGGGTGCCCGCAACGGCGCGCATCGGCTCGGCGCAGATCGGGCATGCCGCGACGCGCTGCGCGCCGAGCTGGCGCCACGCGCCGGCGATGAGGTCATCGAGCGTGCCGCCGGCGGGGGCAGCCGCGACGGTGGCCGGAGCCGCGGCTCCCGCGGCGGCGGCGGGGGCAGCCGCGACGGTGGCCGGAGCCGCGGCTCCCGCGGCGGCGGCGGGCACGGCCGAGGCGGCGGGCGCCGGAGCCGCAGTGGCGACCGGAGCGGGAGCAGCAGCGGACGCGGCCGGCGCCGCGGCGCGGACCACCGCCGCGGCCGCGCGCGCGGCTGCCGTTGCCGGCGGGATCACGCGCGCCTCGGGCGCAAGGCGTGCGGCGCGCACCGTCTCGAGCACGTCGAGCGAGAGCTGCGTGACGCGGTCGCCCAAGTATGCGCGTTCGATCGTCGCGGGAGCCATCGTCACACGCTCCGGAAGAGTCCGACGACGCGGCCCATGACCTTGACGTCCTTGGAGCGGATCGGCTCCATCGACGTGTTCTCCGGCTGCAGGCGGACGTGGTCCGGCTCGCGGAAGAAGCGCTTCACCGTCGCCTCCTCCCCCACGAGCGCGACGACGATGTCGCCGTCGACCGCGGTGTCCTGCTGGCGGACCACGACGAAGTCGCCCTCGAGCATGCCGATGTCCTTCATCGACTCGCCGCGCACACGCAGGATGTACTCACCCTGCTCGCCACCGGCGACCTGCGGCACCTGCACGTACTCCTCGATGTTCTCCTCAGCGAGGATCGGCTGCCCGGCCGCGACCGAGCCGACGAGCGGCAAACCCGGCCCGGAGACGAGCGAACGCGCGGTCTCCTGTACAGCCGAGCTGACACGGTCGAGCAACTCGATCGCACGCGGCTTCGTCGGGTCGCGACGCAGCAGCCCGCGCTTCTCGAGGTTCGCCAGGTGCGCATGCACCGTGGACGAGGAGGCCAAGCCAACAGCCTTGCCGATATCGCGCACCGTCGGCGGGTAGCCGACCTCGGCGGAATAGCGCTTGATGTAGTCGAAGATCTCCTGCTGGCGCTTCGTCAGGTCCTTCGCAATGTCCATCGTCAGCGTTCCTTCCTGGCCGTGGGACGAATGGGGTGTACGAACATGTGTTCGCAGAGTACCGGGACCGTTGGACGGAAGCAATTGGAACGGCGGCGCGCGCCGCCCCTTGGCTACACTCACGGCCCCATCGCGCCGGTGGCGGAATTGGTAGACGCGCAAGGTTGAGGGCCTTGTGTCCCTCGGGACGTGGAGGTTCGAGTCCTCTTCGGCGCATGAGAAACGAAAACCCTGCAAATCGCAGGGTTTTCGTCGTTCTGGGCGACTCGGGAACGTGCTTCAGACGGGTTCGCATCGATGGTCGTCCCACACTTCCGTCCCACAAACACCCTCCGGGGCCGCTGAGACTTCCGACGTCCCCCCACCCCCCTACATCGGTACTAAATGGACGCCCTTCGCCCAGGGGACCCTGATGGTCAGCAACGCCGCCTACGAGGGTTGGGATCAGCTATCGGGGAAGTCGACGCCGTCCTCAGCCAGTCGAGCAACCTCCGCCCGGCCCGGTCTCGGCCGGACGCGATGCCTTACCTACTTCAGTTCGGGCAGTAGCCGTGGTGCGTGGGGCCGCTGCGCAGCAGCAGTGCCTTCGAGAGCACCTCCGAGCCGATCCGCAGCCCGGCCACGAGCCCGGCCTGGTTGGAGAACTGGAAGTGCAAGCCGCCGTATACCCGGGATCGGCCGGCCTCGAGGGCGGCCTTTGAGAACCGGTCGTAGGTGCGCGGCTGCCCGGCCGGGGCGGTGTCGGTCCGCAGCGAGAAGGGGATCTTGTCGCTGCAGAAGAACCCGGCGAGAACGGTCGCGCCGGCGGCGCTGAAGGAGCTGTGCCCCGACCAGTGTTCCGGTGAGGATCCGGGTGAGCCGGCGCGCGGCGCCCAGGTCGGGTCGGGGTCGGTCTTCTTGTTCCTGTCGGTGTCGGCCTGCTGGATGGCGGTCGTCGGGCGCCAGAAGTGGAAGATGTACTTCGTCTTGTAGGTGGGCGCGACCGTGTCGGCCATGGCCATGCTCTGCAAGGCGAAGAGCCGCGCCGTTTCGGGTAGCGACATGACCCGGGCCGCGGACACCGCCTCGGCCACCTGCAGCCAGCCGCCCGGCGGCTGGTTCGTCCGGCTCCCGAGGCTCCAGTAGCTGAAGGTGTCGGACTTGGCCTGATCGACTGGAGTCGCGCTGCCCAACAGCTTTACTTCGTTGAACGCCTTTGCGTAGGCCTTGCTGGCGAGCGCGGGCGGACCTGCACCGACGTAGAGGTCCGGATCGGTGATCGCGAACGGGGCCAGGTTGCGGAACTGCACGCCCGACCACGACGCTGTGAAGACGCCGGGACCGGACCCGCCCAACTGGGTCTCGTTGGGGCTCGATCCGTCGTTGCCTCGCGCGGTGAGCACCTGCCGGGCGACCTCGGCGCCCCAGGCCTGGCCCTGCGAGCGCGCCGTCTCGTCCGCCACGGCCCCGCTGTCCGCCGCGAGCTGCGCGTCGTAGGACGCGGCGTGCGACGGGTACACAGCGGTCAGGACGTCGTGCGCCGCCTGGGCGGCGGCGGAACCGGGATCGCCGGGCTGCGGGGCCGGCGGTGTCACGATCGCCGCGGTGCGCGGCATTCCGACGGTCACGGTTCCGTTGACCGCGTCATACATGGCCGCGTTGACCATCGCGTACAGGCGCGCAGCCTGCGCGTCGGACGCGTTGTTGGCCCGCACAGCCATGAAGGCGAGAGCGTTCCACTGGCGGACGAGGCCACCGTCGGCGGCCACCGCCACCGCCGGCGCCGGCGCCGAGGCGGCGACGACGCTGACGGTGGCGGCGCAGAGCAGTCTGCGGATCGGGGCGGTCATGGCCGTGCTTCCAGAACGAGGTTGAACGGGGTTTCCGTCGCGCGCCGGAAGCGCGTGAAGCCGGCCTCGGTGACGACGGCGCGCAGGCGCGCCTCGCCGGCCTGGGCGCCGAGCGCCAGCCCGACCTCCTGCGCGCGCGAGGCTGGGGTGCAGACCATCGTCGAGGCCGAGTAGAAGATACGCCCGACCGGGTTGAGGTTGTCCTCGGTGCGATCGCCGGACATCGGCTCGACGATCAGCCAGCTGCCGTCCGGAGCCAGCGAGCCCAGCACGTGCGCCGCGGCGCCCACGGGATCGCCCATGTCGTGCAGCGCGTCGAAGACGCAGACGAGGTCGTAGCCCTCGCCGGGGAAGTCCTTGGCGCTGGCGACCTCGAAGCGCACACGCTCGCCGACCCCGGCGCGCTCGGCGGCGCGACGCGCCGCCTCGATCGACTCGGCGTGGTAGTCGAAGCCCACGAACTCCGAGTTCGGGTAGGCCTTGGCCATCACGATCGTCGAGGCGCCGTGGCCGCAGCCGATGTCGGCGACGCGGCCGCCGTCCAGCAGCTTCTCCTCGACGCCCTCGAGCGCGGGCAGCCACGACGGCACGAGATTGGCGACGTAGCCGGGCCGGAAGAACAGCTCGGTCCCGCAGAACAGGTCGCCGTCGTGCTCGTGCCACCCCAGGCCCTCGCCCGTGCGGAAGCGCTCGGTGATCTTCGGCTCGTCGCGCACGCACGAGGCGGCGATGTAGAACGCGCCGGGAAGGAACGTCGGGCTCTCCGGATCGGCCAGGCACGCCGCCTGCTCGGGCGTGAGGAAGAAGCGCTCGCTGCCGGCGTCGTACTCCGTGTAGCCGCTGGCGGCCTGAGCGCACAGCCACTCGCGCACGTAGCGCTCGTCGGTGCCCGTCCGCGCGGCAAGCTCCTCCGGCGTGACCGGCTCGCCGTCGCTCATCGCGGCGTACAGGCCGAGCTTGTCGCCGATGAGGACGGTGGTCTGGTGGAGCGCGGCGCCGAGGTCGCCGGCGAAGCGTCCCACGAATTCCTCCAGCCGTCCTTCGTCGAGGACGGTGTCGTTAACGGCCATGAATGCCTCCTGTTTGTGGATCCCTGTCTTGACGAGGATCCGCGCGCACCGTCAGGCGTCCGTCAGCCTCGCGTCAAACGTGCAGATGTCCCCCAGCCTTCTCTGTAGGCTCGCCCGATGCTGGACGTCCGCCTCCTCGGCGGGCTTGCCGTCACCCACGACGGGGAGACCGTG
>CAVSFU010000008.1:0-452543 GCA_963727365.1 Paraconexibacteraceae bacterium
CAGACTAGATGGACTGAGGGGGGCGCTTCGCCGCGGTCGCCGGATGGCAAGGTCGATGATGACCGTGCGCAAGATCGGCGTGACCGTCGGCGACGCGTGGGCCGCCGGGCGCGCTGCGCGCTACTCGCTCGACCGCGCCGAGGCGCCGTCGGCGTTCGCACGCGCCGGCTACTACACGGCCGAGGAAGCCGGGCTTGCGCAGGAACGCCCGAACGTCATCTGGCTCGGCACGCAGGCCACCCTGGACAAGCTCGGGTACGAGCGCGGCACGACGGTGGCAGAGGAGCAGCTGGCCTCGGCGCTGCAAGGCCTGGACGCCGAGGGCGAGCGCGTCCGGCGCGCCGGGTCGCGCTTGGTGCCGACCGGCGAGATCGGTCCCGACGGCAAGCCGGTGGAGGTCCGTGAGGCGCGCGTCAACAGCGCGGACCTCACGTTCTCGGCGCCGAAGTCGGTGTCGGTGCTGTGGAGCCAGGCGTCACCGGAGCTGCGCGAGAAGATCGAGCGGGCGATGTTCGAGGCCGCCAACGCGGGCCTCGAGCACATGATGCGCACCAAGCCCGTGATCCAGGGCAAGGGCATCGCGGCAACCGGCTTCGCGGCCTCGGCCGCGTTGCAGGTGACGGCGCGGACGGCGCGCGGGGACGCGGTGCCGGCGCCGCAGCTGCACGTCCACGGCGTCGTCGTCGGGGTCGACGACGGCGGCGAGCGCCTGCTGACGCCCGACACGGCCGCGCTGTTCAAGGATGACGCCCCGCTGGAGGGTGGCGCCGTCTTCCGTGCGCGCCTCGCCGAGGAGCTGCGCGGCATCGGCTTCGACCTCGACTGGGGCACCGGGCGCAACGGTCGCTTCTTCGAGATCGTCGGTGTCCCGAAGGGGCTGGTCGAGGCGATGTCGCCACGCACCCGCGAGGTCCTGCGGATGGCCGCCCAGATCGAGGCGCAGTCGGGCATGAAGCTCAGCGGTGCGGCGCTCGGGGCGGTCGCGATGATGAGCCGCGCGGCGAAGGACAAGAGCGTTACGGCCGAGCAGATCGTCGGGGCGTGGGACGAGCTTGCGGCGGAGTTCGACTTCGGCCGCGACAGCATCGAGGGGCTGCGGGGCCGCACGCGCGCGAGCCGCTCGCTCGACGAGCTGCGGGCCGAGGCACGCGACGCGATCCTGGCCCGCCTGCGCGAGCAGGGCCCGACGGTGTCCGCGGGGGCGGCGCGCGCGATCGCCTACGAGGTCGCGCCGATGGGCCTGTCGCTGCAGCAGGCGAGCGACCTGCTCGTGGAGCTCCAGCAGGAGGGCGAGCTGGTTGCGCTGGAGGGCAAAGTGCCCGACGGCGAAGAGCACGAGCGGCGCGTCATGGTCACGTCCCGCGAGATTCGTGCGCTGGAGCAGGAGGTCATGGCCACCGCGACGGCGGCGGCGCGGGCCGGCGGCGCGGGCATGTCCGAGGACGCCGTTGCTGCGGGCGTGGCGGTGGCGGATCGCTCCCTCGGGGAGGGCAAGGCGCTCGACGCCAAGCAGCAGGACGCGATCGCGACGCTCACCTCAGGGGCCGGCTGGACGACGCTGACGGGGCGCGCGGGCACCGGCAAGGGGCCGGTGCTCGAGGCCGTCGCCGCTGCCCATCGTGCCGACGGCTGGCAGGTGATCGCGGGCGCGGTCGATGGGGCCACGGCGCAGCGGCTCGGGCATCAGATCAAGGCCCAAGCGCTGACGATCGACCAGATCCTCTACCGCGAGAGCCAGGGCGACCTGCGGCTGGATCACCGCAGCGTGATCCTGATCGAGGAGGCGAGCAAGGTCGGTCTCGAGCACTGGGGGGCGGTCGCGCGGCTCGTGCGGCGCGACGGGGTGCGTGTCATCGCGATCGGCCACGCGGGACAGCTCGGGGCGATCGAGCTGCCCGGCATGTTCGAGCAGATGCTGACCGACGCCGGGGTGCCGACCCGGGAGCTGACGGCGATCCATCGCCACCGCGACCCGCTGGACCCGAGCAAGCCGCACCCGTGGCTTGCCGACTACCAGACGCTGCTGGACCGCGGCAAGGGGCAGGAGGCCGTCGCGATGCTCCGCGAGCACGACGCGATCTTGATGCACGCGACGCGCGAGGAGTCGATGACGGCGTTGGTCGACGGGTGGGATGCGCGCCGCCGCGCGTACGACGACGCGCGCGACGCGATCCTGGTGGTGCACGGCGCCAACGAGGACGTCGACCGCGTCAACGAGCTGGCGCAGGAGCGGCGGATCGGTGCCGGTGACCTCGGAGAGGAGTCGGTCAAGGCCGTCGACCGCACCTACCGCCTGCACCGCGGCGACGTGGTGATGCTCCGCGAGAGCGCGTACGCACCCGACGACGGCGATCGCCGGGTGGAGAACGGCACGATCGGGATCGTCGACAGCGTCGATGCCCGCGCCGACGTCGTCCGGGTTCGCCTGGAGGAGCCTGGCGTGGAGAGCCGGATCGTGGAGATCGACCAGCGCGTGCTGCGCGACCGCATGCGTCGAGGCGAGCAGCGGGTGCCGGCGTTGCGCCTGGCCTACGCGTTCCACCCGTTCCCACTGCAGGGCGCGACGGTGAAGGACGTGGCGGTGCTCGCGGGGCACCACAGCCAGGACAAGGAAGGCACCTATACGGCAGACACGCGGGCCGAGTGGTACCTGCACGTGCACGTCGATCGCGAGAGCCTCGGGCTGGACCGCGACGACGAGGAGCGCTACGTGATCTACGGCAAGCGCGTGATGGCTTCGCAGGAGCGCATGGCGAGCCTCGCGCTCGACGAGATCGACTACGACCTGGCGATCGACCTGCCGGACATCGCCGACCTCCCCGACTGGTGGTTCATTCCGCAGCAGGTGGAGGCGTCGCCGCGGGAGAAGATGCCGAGGCTCACCGAGACGCTCGACCGCTACCGCGGCGTGCTCGGGGAGCTGCGGGCCGATCGTCTCGAGGCGATGGCCGCCGAGCTGCGCGAGGGTACCCGCGATCTCGGGACGGGAGAGCTCCGCGAGGAGGCGATGCGGCTCGGCGACCCGTTCCTGCACCTCGACCGCGACGGCGCGCGCGAGACGCTGCGGATCGAACGCGACAAGGAAGTCGTCAACGAGCGCATCGACGCGGCCGAGGCTGAGGCGCAGGGGCTCGAGGCGCAGGCGGCGCAGACACCCGGTATGCGACGGCGTGCACGCAGCGCGTTGGTGGACACGGCACACGCCCAGCGTCTGCTCGCCGAGCGCGACCTCGACCGGCTCGGGGCGCTGCACGAGGTCGAGAGCGACCTGCGCGAGCG
This sequence comes from Paraconexibacteraceae bacterium, assembly GCA_963727365.1. Taxonomy (GTDB): domain Bacteria; phylum Actinomycetota; class Thermoleophilia; order Solirubrobacterales; family Solirubrobacteraceae; genus Paraconexibacter. The sequence goes on from CAVSFU010000008.1 coordinate 3,280, forward strand.
GGGGCGACACCTCGACGGCTGGTGGGACGAGCACGCCGAAGACGCGGCACGCCGCCTGGCGATCGACGACGAGCTTGCGGATCGATACGAGCAAGAGCTCGACGACGAGCTTCCGGCCTACGACGTGGAACGGGATCTCGATCTCGAGGTCCCCGCGCCGCCAAGCCTCGAGATGTGAGCGCGATGATCAGCTTCGCCGACGACGGGCTGGATGGATCACGTCGGAGGGTTCTGCGCGCCGATGACGGAAGTCGCGATCGGAAATCCGATCGAGGGAGGTTCTCGCAGATGCAGATCGCCGAGGCGAGGCATCATTACGTCAGGTGGCTCCGAGCGACGCGCAACATGTCCGCGCACACGATTCGTGCGTACGACGGCGACCTAACGGCATTTGAGCGACACGTGGGCCGGCACGTACCTGCTCGCGACATCAGCCGCGAGCAGTTGGTCGCGTTCCTGGAGACGCAGCGGTCGCGTGGGCTTGCGCCGGCGAGCATCAAGCGTCGCGCGTCCGGGGTACGGGGCATGTTCAGCTGGCTCGCGGAGGCCGGGCTACTCGATGACGATCCCTGGGCCGGCCTACGGGTATCGATGGGTCGGTCGCGGCGCCTTCCGCGCGCTGTGCCGGACGCCGCGCTCGATGCCTTCCTGGCGACGTTGCGCACCCGGGCCGGCATGACGGACGTCGACGACGTCGCATTCGTCGACCAACAGCCGCACGAGACAACCACGCTGCTCGCCGTGGTGTTGATGGTCGCGACGGGGGTGCGGGTCAACGAACTCGTGAACATCGGCTGCGCCGAGATCGATCTCGTCCGGGGCACCATCCGGATCCTCGGGAAGGGAAGCCGCGAGCGACAGGTGTACTTGACCAACGACTGGGTTGCCGACCTGATGCTGGACTACCTCCGGGTCCGCTCGCGACTCGGCGTCGACCACGATCTCCTGCTGTTCAACCGGCGGCTGGCGCCGCTCACCGCGCCCGCGTTGCGCGCGCGACTGACGACGGTCGCGCGCGGCGCGAGCGTCGGGGTCGCCGTGACGCCCCACATGTTTCGGCACACCGCCGCGACCAGGCTCATCGAGGCCGGGGTTGACATCCGGTTGATTCAGACCCTCCTTGGTCATGCCAGCCTGAGCACGACCGAGGTCTACACGCACGTCTCGAACCCCGCACTCCAACGCGTCCTCGTGAAGGCGGACGTCATCGGAGTGGCGATGACGTTGCGATAACTAGGAGTTATCGCCCACAGGTGCCGCGCCCCGTGACCCGAGAGCGCCGAGTCTGGGACCTCTTGACAGAAAACGTCGAATGGGCGGTGTCCCCGGACGACGCCGTCCAGATCCGCGACAGCGGGGGTGGTCCGGTGTCGTCCGCCCGGCTGCAAATCTTCGAACTGCTGGTGACCACCATCTTGGCGGCGGCACGACCGAGCTCTCTGGTCCATCACGCCAAACCTCCCGGACGAGGGAGTCGACTTCGTCGGCGTGCACAGGTTTCTCGACGACAGCACGCTCGGAATCTCGGCCGCGATCACCGTGGGCGGACAGTGCAAGAAGCGAACACGTGTCGACGACGTGATCAACGAGATCGCCGGCAGCCTCATCAAGATGGCCGATGCGCTCAACCCCACGTTCTTTGTGGTTGCGCTGTCGGCTCGCCTGACCGAGCGCCGTGTTCGCCGAGCTCGGGAGACGCTTGAGCGTCAGTGTCAGCGGCATTGTCACATCCTCGACCGTGCGCAGATCGAAGGACTGATGGCCGAGCACCTGGAGCTAGTGTCCGGCGTATTGATCGAGGCGCTGGCGGCGGCGGACCGGGACGACGTGCTGAGCTATCTCGAGGACCGACGCCCGGAAACCCTGGCGCCTTCTATCTCCTGGGTTGCGGTGCCGCGCGCTCTCGCCGGCGAGCCATTTCGCGTCGCCGTCGACGTGCGGTGGTCGCTCGCATCCCACCCGGGCGCGCGCGTGTGGTGGCGTCCCGCGTCTGGCGACGACTCGGAGACCGTAACGCTGATCGGACCAGTCAATGCGGATGGGCAAGCCGGCGTTGCGCTGGGAGACAAGAGCTCCACGAGCGATCCCCTCGGCGCGGCGTTCTCGCTCGAGATGGTCACCTTCTCCGTCGGCCGCATCGACCTCGGTGAGTTGCGGATCGGGCTTGCGGAACACGGCGCCGCCGCGGCGGCATCGCACGATCTCGGACACGTCCAGATTCTCGAGAACGTGCGTCCACGGTTCTTCGAGCGCCCGTACCGCGGCCACCTGGTCCTACTCGGCGACGCCTACGCGCGGATCTGCGGCGGAGCGGTCCTTTCCGTAGGTGTCGTGGGTGCCGGAGGAAGCGGCAAGAGCCGGCTGTGCGAAGAGTTCTCGCTCGACAAGCGCCGCAGGGGATGTGGCGTCGTCGCGGTCAAGCATCCGAAGACTCATCAAGCGCCTCATCGAATCCTCGCGGACCTTCTGTCAGCACTCACAGGCAACTCCCCGCTCGACGGTCCCGAGCCCGAGGGCATCGTCCAATCGCTCGCCCAGTACGACAGCGCCCTGGCCACTCGCGTGGCTCCCGCAGTGCGCTCCCTCTTTGAGACCCGCACCACCTCGGCAGCCACATCCGACCAGAGCATGATCTCCGCCTTGCTGGTGCTGGTGATGGCGCGCATGCGAGAAGGACCGCTCATCGTGCATCTGCAGGATCTCCATTGGTGCGGCGCGGAGGTCCTGTCGCTGCTCGAGCGCCTCGTCCGCCAGCTGGCGCAGGTCCGTACCGCAACCTCCCCTGCTCAGTTGCCGACGAACGGCGTCCTCTTCCTCTTCGAAGGACGTGTCCGTGAGAGTCACGAGGAGAGCGACGACACGTGGAGCTCCGCGCCCTTCGAGGCATTCCTTGCGCGATCGGACAGCATCACGGCAAGGTGCTCCGCCTTTGCACCGGAGGACGGACTCGCCTTCACACGACGACTGTTCGAAGGCCGCCACAACGCTCATCGCATCGTCCCGGACAATCTGCTCGACCTGCAGAGTGATATCGCGGAACGCGTGCATCGTGCGGCGGGCGGCAACCCCTTCCACACGCTTGAGCACGTACGGTTGCTACGCGAACTCGGGGCGGTCGGTCAGAACCCGCGCACTGGACTACTTTACCTCGCGGAAGTCGTTCCACCCGTGGCGCCGTTGCCCGAGTCGGTCTTCGCGGCCATCCGCCAGCGCTGGCAATACATGCGTCGCCGCGCGCCCGATCTTGCACTGCTCGTGTGGGCAGCGGCACTGCTCGAGGACCGACTCCCAGCCCCGATGTTTCGATCGCTCTGGACGACTCTCGCCCCGGAGGTGTCACTCCGCGAGATTGACGCGACCGACATGTTGTGGACCGGCGACGGGGACAACGACGCGGTCGTCTTCCGGCATGAGAACTACTTCGAATCGATCCGGCGATTCACCATGTCCGACGCCGACCGCCGACACGTCGTGGATGCCTACTGCGCATGGTTCGATGGATTGCGCCGCCCTAGCGCAGCGGATCGCTTCCGCTGGGCTCAGGTCATTCTGGCGCACCCGGCGCCTGACGTCTCGCGTGCGCGAACGTTGCTCGCGTCCGCGCTGAAGAGCTCACGACGATCCGGCGACCCGCGACTAACGCGGCGGATCCTTGTGTTCTCGCTCGACCAGGCGTGGCGGCTTGACGAACAGGCCCCACTTGCAAGCGCGAGCTTCCTCGTGTCCTGCGACGACGAGCTTGCGCTCTGTCGCGATCTCCTGGGCATTGATCGTGGCTGGGCGGCGCACCGATTGGAGCGCGTCCGGGCGCGAGTCGGACAGCGACTGCACGCGAGATCTCAGGCCATGTCTCCTGGCATGCTCGATGCGTTGCTGCGTCGCCAACTGACCGCGGAGGCGCTCCACGCGCAGGTGCTGTTCAACGACCGCCGCCCGGCACAGTCTGCTGATCTCGCCGCGCAAGTCATCGCCGGTGCGCAGGCCCGCCGCAGGCGCACCTCGTCGGACGCCGATTGGGAGACCCTTGAGATGGAGGCGCTGTACACCGAATCGTGCGCACACGCGCTGTCGGGTGAGTTCCCGCTCGCTGTCCGCTCCTCGGCCGCAGCAGCCGACATCGCCCGACGCTCTATGTCGCCGCTCGCCAGGAAGGTGGTCAGCACGTACGGCAGCATGTTGCTCTCCGAAGACCCGATGCGTGGCGAAGCGGTGCTCCGCGACTGCGTCGCCAGCTGGCCTGACGGTGACTCAAGCGACGGCTTTCTGCTGCAGGTTCACCTGAGCATGGCGCTGGTCCTTCAGGCACACGCTCGCGGGACCGCTCCTGCAAGACGTCACGCGCTGCTCGCGGAAGCCAGGGATCGTATGACCGTCACGCACGACGCGTGCCGCCGTCTTGGCCTTTATGCCGATGCCGGGGCCGCCGCGTTGGTCCGCGGAGTCGTGGCCGCCGTTGACGGCGAGCGTGACGAGGCTTCGTGGTTCGCGTACGGCGTCGCCGGTGCTGCGCGTGGTCGCCAGATGGAGACGTTGTGGCGGTCGCACCTCAATCTTGCGACCGCGCTATATCGCGATGCAGGCTTGGTCACCGAGAGCGCCCGCGACCACGTCGTCGCGGCGCTGAAGATCATGGACGACTCCCTCTCGGACTATTCCGAGCCTGAGCGGTCACCCCGGTTCCAGATGCTTCGCGTAGGTATCGTCGCGGCCGTCGGGATGCTCATCGCGGCGGGCGACGATGTCGGGTTCGAGATCCTCGAGCGGTACCCGCCCCTTCGCGATGACTTCAGCGATCCCGCGCGTGGGTTGGTCAAGCCGTACGACGATCAGCCTCGCCACTTCCAGTGGCTGCGCGTCGACGATGTGGATTACATCCTGTACTGACGATTCTTAACCTGAGCCCCACCGGCGCAGCGCGGACGTAGGTACGGCGCACCCCGCTAGGTCGACGACGAGTTCGTCGCCGACGATCTCATGACGCCGCTCGAACCACATCGCGTTCTCGGAGAGCTCCTGATGGTCATCGACCAGATACATGAACGGACTCGGGTCGTTGACGAGCCAATGCGGGAGCAGCAGCGGCAGCCAGAGGCGAGGTGCTGCGTTGTTCATCTGGCGCGCTTGGCGGATTCGCCCCTCGGCGTCGGGCCAGCGCACGAGAATGCGCTCCAACGCGATGGCTTGATCCGCGGTTCGGGAGAGATCGAGAATGGTGAATGGCACGTGCTCCAGCGAAGGGTGCGCGTCTAGCGCGTGCTCCAACCCCTCGTCGAGGAATTCCCCCAGGTCGACCCGATAGGCCCCTCCCCACTTCGACCAGAAGGCGGCTTCTGCAGATTGCACGCGGGCGTGGCGGATCGTGCCGGACAGGTTTCGCCAGTGGTAGGCGACCGACGGGGCGCACATCACGTTGCGAAGCCCGTGCCTGATCGCCCTGAGGCAGTGGTCGATATCGGGGTTGTGGTTATAGAGAGCCTCGTCGAGCGGCCCCAACGAGTGCGCGACCTTGGCTGTCATCGCGACCGTCGCGCCGCCAAGGATCTGCACCTCGCGAGTCCTCCGGCAAAGCGGATGATCCCGCGGTAGATGACGGAACAGATGGCGCTTGGAGTGCAGGCCGAACGCCATTCCCGCACTCTGGGTGAGGCCCGTCGTCGGATACACGAGTCGCGAGCCACAATGCCGACGTCACCGGTCCGCGACTGGATCACGTCGATCATCTCCGAGAGACAGGTAGGCGCAACGACGACATCGGTGTTGAGCTGCACGATGACGTCACCGGTTGCCGCAGCCAAGCCTCGGTTCGTGGCGCCGGCGACTCCGAGGTTCCTCTCGTTGCGCAACCGCACCACGCGCCCCGCGCGCGGGAGATCAGGGACGGCATCGAGCACTGGTTCGGTCGATGCGTCGTCGACCACCAGGACCTCGGAGTCCGCCGGCAACGCCTCGGCTAGCGCGTCGAAGAAGGTGCCAAGGTGCGAGACGCTGTTAAAGACCGGCACGACGATGCTCACCCGTGGCACCGGCGATAACTCCTAGTTATCCGAACGGTTGTTCATGCCGGCGGATAATCGCAAGCCGACGCGACCCGCAGCGGAGGAGGTGCTGTCAACTCGCGATCGCCTCGGCCTCAGCATCGGCGGGCGCGAGCGCGCTGGACAGTGCGGACCGTCCCGCGATGCTGAGCTTCTCGTAGGTGTTGCGCAGGTGCAGCTCGATCGTCTTCTCACTGAGGAACATCACCTCGGCAATGCGTTTGTTCGTGAGTCCCTCCGCGGCGAGTTGGGACACGCGTCGCTCGCGCGGGGTGAGCGCGGCCATGCCCGTCGCCTCGAATCGCCGCGGGCGTGCTCCTGAGCTGAGCAGCTCGGCGTGCGCACGCTCCCTGAGGGCCGTGGCGCCGCAACGCGACGCCAGGTCGAGCGCCTCGCGAAGCGGGCCCCGCGCCTCGCGCTTGCGTCCCGAGCCGCTGACGAGCGTGCCGAGATCGGTGAGTGCGCCCGCGAGCGCGAGGGGTGCCTCGCCGGTGCGCAGCTCGTGGATGGCCTCGTAGAGCTCAGACGCGCCGTCGCGTCCCTTGCTCAACGCCGCGGCGTGCAGCGCAACGCCGATCGCAGCGCTCCCACCGAACGTACGGGCCAGCTGGAGCTCGGCCTCAGCCAAGGTCGAGGCCTGGTCGACATCGCCGATGCGCACCAGCGTTCGCGCGAGGAGCGACCGCCACGGGATCACGGCAGGGTTGTCGACGCCCCAGGCAGCGAGCCGCCGGCCACACTCCTCGAAGTCCTTGCGCGCACCCTCGCAGTCGCCCTGGGCCAGCCGCAGCCGCCCGCGGCTTGCGAGTACGAAGTTGTTCGACCAATGATCGAGCAGGCGGCCACCGCGGTCGGCGGCGCTGAGGACGTGGCCCGCTGCGTCGAGTTCGCCTTCCTCGACGAGCGCGTCGACGAGGAAGGCGGCAGGATACGCCTGGGCCTGTGTCGACCACGCGTCGCGGTGCACGTCGTCGAGCGCGCGAGCAGCGAGCTCTCGCGCCTCATGGACGCAACCGCGCCGCAAGAGAAGATGCGACCGGTGCGCGAGCGTCAGCGCGGCGACGAGTCGCGACCCCCGCTCTGCGGCGTGCGCCTCCATCTGATCGAGGAGGGTCTCGGCAAGCTCCGTATGCCCGGCCCATGTGAGCGCGCACATCGCAAAGGCCGCGGCCACCGGATCGCTGTCGGGGGTGTGGATCACGTCGACGGCGGCACGTGCATGACGAAGCGCGTCGGACCGGCGCGTCGCCCGCACGGAAGCCAGCAGCGCCCGCGCAGCAAGCGCCTGAGGACCTTCGTCGTGGGGGTCGTTGCCCATGAGCTGCGCCATGTGCTCGCTGCCCGCCTTCGCGGTCGACGCGCAGTTCAGCTCGTTGGTGGCGATCAGCCAATCGAGCCGCTCCGCTGCCTCGTGCGAGGACTCGACATCAGAGCGGACACGACGCAGCAGCTCGAGCGCCTGCGCGGGCTCGCCGGCGAGTGTCAGGAGGCGACCGCACCCAAGCGCGGCGTCGCATCGCAGCGCGGGATCTGCCTCTTCGGCGACAGCACGCAGCCGCGCGAGGCCTTGGGGGTGGCCCAGCTCCACCTCGATCGATCCCAGCAAGCTGTGGAGGCGGGGCGCGCGGTCGCCAGTGGGAGGCTCCGCCAGGGCCCGGCGCAGGAGCGCGACAGCCTGCTCGTGCTGCCGCGCTCGAAGCGCGCGCTCCGCCGCGGTTCGCAGCACGTCCACCACCCACATCTCGCTGCGAGGTTCGGCCGAAAGCAGATGCTCGACCACGAGCTCAAGCGGTGCGCCGCGCTGATGGAGGTGCCGCGCCGCTGCGTGGTGAAGCGCGTCGAGCCGAGCGGGGTTGGTCGACACGAGCACGGCGTCGCGAACCAGCGGCTGGGCGAACGCGAGGGCGCGTGACCGCGCGAAGATGCCAGCCTCGATGAGTACCTCCGTTGCGATGGCGGCGGCGTCGTAGTCGATCTCCGCGACGTCGGCAGCGAGGCGGTACCCGATCTCATCTCCGAGGACAGTGACCGCTTCGGCAAGCGCGAGGGCGGCATGCGAGCAGCGACGCAGACGCGTCATCGCGAGCGACCCAAGCGCGTGCGACGCTGCGTCCAGGGCGGCGGCGGCGTGTTCGGCCACCGGTGCGATGCCGGCGGCGCGGACTCCGTCGAGCGCCTCATGAACGAGCAGTGGCACGCCACCGGCGGCGACGTGACAGCTTGCCGAGAACCCGCGGTCGGCCGACGGGTCGAGCCGGCGGCGGATGAGCTCATGGACCGCGGCCTCACTCAGAGGGTCGAGCAACATGACTCGGGCATCGGGATCGTCGAGCAAATCGTCGAGGGCCTCGCTGCGGTCACCGCGCGCGCTTGTTCGACACGTCACCATCATCAGGACCGGTGCGTGGTGGATCCGACGCGCGAGGTAGCCGAGCGCGGCCAACGAAGAGGCGTCGGCCCAGTGGACGTCGTCGATGGCGAGGACGACCGGGTGCTCCTTCGCAATGCGGCGAATAGCGTGTTGGAGACAATCGAAGACCGCCTCGTGCGCACGATCGGTGACGTCGTTGGCGGCGTCGATCTCCTCCGCCACTTCGGGTTCACCGAGGCCCTGCAGGAGTTCCCTGACGATCGAGAACTCGAACCGTTGCTCCGTCCGCGTCGCGCGGGTATCGATGACGGCGAAGCCGCGCTGCACCGCGCGGGCGCACGCGGCGCTGAGGAGGCTCGACCGTCCGATCCCGAGTGGACCATCGACGATGATCAGCCCGCCCTGGGACGCGGCAAGGGCGTCGAGCGCGTTGTCGACGTGCGCCAACTCGGCGTCCCGCTCGATGAGCTGAACCACACCGAGGGCGTGTCGGCTCGGCGCCTCCGCGCTCGAATCCGCCCGGTGCGGCCGCGGCAGCTTGCGTGCTCGCGCCGGGCTGTGCTCGGCGATGTGGGCCGTCATGCGCGCGGTCGCCGCATCGACGGATCGCGGTGCCTTACCCGTACTCATGATGGCGCCGTCTCGATACCGCGCCGCGGGAGTCGCCGAGACAGCGGTGCCGGCATCCACCAGTTCGCGGGGCCGAGCAGGCGCATCGCGGCGGGAAGCAGCAGGAGCCGCACCAAGGTGGCGTCGAGCATCACTGCGACCGCGAGGCCGATCCCGAGCGCGCGCGTGTTCGTGACCGGCGACAGCGCAAACGCCGCGAACACGCCAACCATGATGAGCGCCGCTCCGGTGATGACGCGCGCCGTCGTCGCCACTCCGTGGCTGATGGCGAGGTTCGTGTCGCCCGTGCGCTCATACTCCTCCCGGATCCGCGTGATCAAGAACACGGCGTAGTCGATGGACAGCGCGAAGACGATGCTGAGAATCGCCCGCACCATGATCGCGTCGAGCCTTCCGGGTCCGCCGAGCGGCGCGGAGCCTTCGAACAGCAGCGTGAGGACGCCGAGCGCAGCCGAAACGGTCAAGAGATTTAGCGCAACTGCGAGTAGCGGCAGCACGAGCGAGCGCAGGACGACGACGAGGGCGACGTAGCTGACGCCGGCGAGAGCGAGCAGGAGCAGCCAGATGCCGTTTGCAGCAGCATCCGAGAAGTCCTGCAGCTGGGCTGCAGGCCCGCCAACCGCCGCTTGGAAATCCCGCCCTCCCATCGCGCGCGCGTCGGCTTCGAGTTCGTTGCGCAGTGGGTTGCCCGGACGCGTCGGATCATCGCGGCCGACGACCACCAGGCGAGTTGCCGCGCCGCCAGCATCGATGTTTACCGAGAAGCCCGCCGCCGCGCGCTCGCGGCGCGTCGCCACGTCGAGACCGGCAAGCGTGAAGTAGGACGAGTCGATGATGCGTCCGCCGATCGGATCGTCGACTAGGTCCTGCGAGGTCCCCCGGACCCGGTCTGCTCCATTGCGCGCGCGCGCCAGGCCGGCGGCCAGCGGTGCGCTTTCAGTGCGACCGCGCCGCAACTCGCCGGCGAGCCGCTGCGACTGGTGCTGTAGCTGGCGGATCCCGTCTTGCAGCGGCCCGTGCTCGACGGTCAGCGACCCGAGCCCGCGGTCGAGCGCGGTGGCACCCGCACGCAGTTCGGCGAGTGATCCCTCGAGGCGGCCGACGCCCGCCTCGAGGCGCGTGAGGCCGGCGGCCAGGGCTGTGGTGTCGCGGCGCAGGTGCGTCATCGCGCTCAGCAGGGGCTGGGAGCGCGCCGTGCCGAGCTCGTCGGCTGCAGCGCGCGTCCTCGCGGCGGCAGCCTGCAGCTCCGCGTCGGCGCCTCGGTAGCCCGGGGCAACCTCAGCGCCGGATCTTGGGTCGCGACCTGACAGCGCGCCGGCCGCGCGCAGGACGTCGGTATATGCCTGTCGATACCGCGGGTCGAGCTTTGCGACCGGGCCGAAGGACTCCAGCGCGCTACGTGCGCGCGCCAATGCCGCGTCTGCCTCGCGCGTAGGCCCGCGCAAGGCGTCGAGCCCGGCTGCCCCAGCGCGCAACTGGCCGGCCAGCTGCCGGAGATCGGTCGCGCCTTTGCTAGTTGCCTGCGAGAGGTCTCGCGCGCCCCTGGCCAACCGACGCGTGGCGGTCGCCGCCGCACCGCCACGCAGCTTGAGCGTCCCTGCCGCCCGCAGCACGGCGGCGGCGCCTGTCTGCAGCCGCTCCGCGCCCCGGCTTGCCTTCTGCAGGCCGTCGCTGAGCGCAGTCACGCCGGCAGCCGCGGCGCTGCCACCGCCGGCGGCGCGGGTCGCGGCGGCAGACGCCTGATCGAGGCCAGCCCGGAGGTCGCGGATGCCGCGATCGACGCGACCGAGCCCGCTCGACACCCGCGCAAGTCCGTGCTGTCCGCGCCGGAGCTGGGCCTGTGTGTCCCGCAGTGACTGCGTCGAGCTCTTCGAGCGCTGGTAGATGGCTGCGGGGCCGAGCACGGACCGGACGTGCCGGTCGCGTGCGAGCTCGTCCTGCCAGCGGTCGAGCCGCGCGAGGGTGTGCGGAGCGGTGATCGCAGCGCGCTTTGCAACGACGATGATCTCGTACGGCGCGAGCCAGCCGGGCTTGACCGCGTGGCGGATCGCGTCGAAGTCGGCCCGCTCAGGACGTGAGTGCGGGAGCACGCGCGGGTCCGGCACGCCCATCGAGATCGCCGCCGTCGGCAGCGATAGCGTCAGCAACAACGCCACGACCGCGCTCCCGACGACAAGCGGCCGCCGTGCGGCCATCGCGAGCAGGCCGGCGACGCGACCGGCGTCGGCAGTTGGGTGGCGCCCGATGCGCCAGCGTTCGAGATCGGGTCCGCGTGACAGGAATGCCGGGAGCGTGACCGTCGCGCCCAGCACGCTGATGCCGACCGCGACGATCGTTCCGATCCCACCCGACAGCAGGAGCTTGCCCGGGGCAACGATCGCCGCTGCGATCATCGCCAACCCCAAGGTCACGCCGGCAAAGCGGACTGTCCTCCCTGCCGTGACCGACGCAACCGCCGCGGCGCTCGCGGCGTCGAGCCCGCGTTGTCGCTCTTCGCGGAACCGCGAGACGATCAGCAGGGAGTAATCGACCCCGAGCGCCAGCCCGAACATCGTCGCCATGTTGAGCGCGACGGCGTCCAGCGGCGTGATCTCGTTGACGATCCGCAACACGCCTCCGGCGGCGGCAATAGTTGCCAAGCCGAGTGCCACCGGGATGGCCGCGGCGACGGGGCTACGGAAGACGATCAGCAGGATCAGCAGGAGCAGCGGCGCCGCGATCAGCTCGGCACGCTTGAGCGCGTCAACAGATGCTTCGTTGATGCCGTTTGCGATGTCCGGGTAGCCGCTGAGATACGCCCGCAATGGGGGCTGTACGGAACGTCGGAGTTCCTTGCGGACCGCCGGGGCGACGTGGGCGCTCACCTCTTCGAAGCTCGCGTCGGCGCGCAACACCAGCATCACGCGGTCGCGCGCGGGTCGCAGCGCCTGTGCCGCACCCGGGACCCAGGGGCCGAGGATCTGTACGCGCTCGCGGGCTTCGAGCCGCGCGGCCAGCGATTGACTCGCGCGGAGGATCGTGTGCTGCGGGCCGGCAAGCAGGATCACGAGGGTGTGGCTCTCGCCGAAGTAGCGCTTCGTCAGGTCCGACGCGCGTGCAGAGGCGGTGCCATTGACCTTCGTGTCAGTGCGGTGCAGGCGGTCTTCGACGCCGAGGCCTGCCGCGCCGCAGATCGCGATCGCGACGATCGAGACGATCACTGTGAGGCGGGCGCGGCGCGTTCTCACGTCAACATCACCGGGCGCTGCTCGCGAGATGCGGAGAGGTGGGCCAGTCCTCACAGAGTCGGCGCCACGCGGCTGGCGTGAGCGCGTAGCCTGCAACCGTCGCGCCCGTGAGGGCCTGCGCGCGCTTGGGGTCGCGCAACAGCGACACGGCAGTCGCGATCACCGCAACCGCTGTCGGCGGGTCCGCGAGTACCGGGGTCAGCTCCTCGTGGCTGCAGGCATACGGCCCGCAGTGCAGCATTGCCGCGGTGAGCTCCTTGAGGAGCCCGCGTCGTCCCTCGAGCTCGGCAGCGCTGAGCAGGGCGGGCAGCAGTTGGTGCGTGCGAACGTCAGGTCGGCCGGTAGGCGCGGGCTGGACGTCGCACCCAAGCGCAAGGTCGATCAGCGCCCCGACAAGGTCGACGCCAGCGCGCTGTGCGTTACCTGGTTCGACGAGCCGCGGGTTCACGTCGATGTAGCGCAGCCCGTCGCGCGTGATGATCGCGTCGAGCGAGAGCGGGCCGTGCCACTGCAGCGAGCGGCCGAGTGCCGCGAGATCGCATTCGAGACCGTCGACCACGGTGCTGCGCTTGTGACTGGAGGATCCGTTGGCACCCTCGCGGGTGCGCAGCGTCGCGTGATGGGCGATCAGCTCACCCTCGTCGAACAAGGCCTGGGTCATGATGAGTGGACCATTGACGGCGCGCTGAAGCAGTGCGCCGCCGTCCTCGAACGCACCGATAGCGCGCATGCGTGCGGTCGCGACGTTGAGCGATCGCTGATCGACGGCCCGGAACACCGATGCGCTGGCGGTGCCGATCGGCGCCTTAACGTAGGCCGGAAGCTCAGCGGCCATCGCCGCGAGCTCGCGCCCCGTCGCGACGATGTGGGTCGGCGGATGCTCGAGCCCCGCGTCACGCAGAGCGTTCAGCGCCGACACCTTGTGCTGCACCAACCTGATCGCGCTGAACTCGGGAACGGCGATGCGCGCCCCGCAGGCGCGCACCTCGTCCGCGGCGCGCGAGACGACTGCTGTGTGCTCGTGCACAGCGAGGAGAACGTCATGCCGCCCCAGGCGCAAGACGTCGAGCGCAGCTTCCAGCCACGCGCGCGGGTCAACCCCCAACGGTGGGACGGGGAAGACCTCGTCGACGAATCGCGAGAACCGTCCGAGCGAGCGGCGGGCGCCGTCTAGGAGATCGACCGATGCGCCCATCTGCCCTGCGGCCGTGATGACCTGGCGTGCGCTCAGGCTCGAGCCGTCCGTGACGAGCACGCGCACCCCCGAGTGCCGTGTGCTGCGTGCCGACCAGGCCCTCATGCGGACCGACCAGAGAGGGGAGCCGGGTCGGGCGCGAGTGCCAGTGCCATCTCTGTCCAGGCAGCGACGAAGCGCTCATCGTCGACGTCGCCCGGCACCTGCCCGAAGTTCGCCTCGAGCGCGATGTAGCCGGCCATTGACTGGATCAGCGCGACAGTGAGCGCTTCCACGTCGAGGTCGCCGGCGTCCGCGGCGTTGAAGCGCGCACGCAGCCATTCGGTGACGCCGCGATATGGGCCGGCGACGAGGCGCTCGTAGATTTCGGCCTGCTGCTCGGCGGACAGCAGCTCGCGGTCGCGGGCGAGAAAGCGGTTGAACTCGGCCCGCCTGCGCAGCGAGGCCAGGTTCCATCGGGCCAGGAGGGTGAGCTCGGCGCGCAGGTCGCCGAGGGGCAGCAGCGCAAACGCTCCCGAGAGCTGGTCGACCGACGCAATCGCGTTCTCGACGACGGCCTCGAGGAGGTCGGCCTTTCCGCGGAAGTGCTGGTAGAGGCCCCCGGACCCTGGCGAGAGGCCAGCCTCGCGCTCGAGGTCGGCGACCGTCGAGGCCTGAAAGCCGCGCTCGGAGAACAGCCGCAGACCAGCGTCGATCAATCGCTGCCTAGTGTCCCCGTGCCGTCTCACAATGACCGATGTAGTCTAACAAGTGACGACTTAGGTTTCCACATCAGCTGTTGGAGTCCAGCGATGCGAGACGTGCGACTGCGTATTCGCGGTCGCCAGCGCTGCGGCATATCCGCTTGGGACTGGAAGTTCTACGATCCACCAACCGCCCGCGCGCAATAGCGGCAGGTCCCCAGGGTCCAGGTGGACCTCGGCAAGCCCGGCTAGCCCGCGTCCGTCGGCTTTGAGGCAGCTCTCCTTCCACGTCCAGACGCGAAAGAAGCGGCCGAGGCTCTCGTGCGGCTTCGCGCGCGCGATCCATGTCGATTCCCGCGAGCCGAAGTGGCGCGCTGCGATGGCCTCGATCATGACGTTGGCGTGGATGCGCTCGACGTCCACCCCGACGGGGCGGGTGGGCGAGACGGCGATGAGCGCAAGGCCTGCGCTGTGAGAAAGGCTGAACTCGATGCTCGAGCCGCCCACCGCCGGCTTGCCGTTGCAGCCGCGGACGAACTCGATGTCCGCGGGCGCGGCCCCGAGCCGGTTCGCGAGGATCTCGCGCAGCGCAGCATGGGCGACGGCGAAGCGACGACGATCGCGCGGAAACGCCAAGGCACGCGCTCGTGCGCGTTCGTCGTCAGCCAGCGTGGCGCTGAGCGCGGCGGCGGTTGCGTCGTCGTGGTCCAGCGTCACCGACCACACGTCGACGACATCTCCGCTCATCGTGCGCCGCGCGTCCACGCGTCGATTTGCTCGACGATCACATTCGCCGTCGCCGCCACGTCCGTGAACGCGAAGAAATGGCCTCCGGGCAGGACGTCGAACCGAAATCCCGCGGTCGTGTGGAGACGCCACGCCGCGACATCGGAAGGCTTTACGCGAGGGTCGCGTGCGCCCGCGAGCGCCAAGATCGGGACGTCGACCGGCTGCGGCGGGTCCTCGCGCACCTCGTTGAGCGCCAGGTCGGCGCGCAGCAGCGGCAGGAACAGGGCGACGGCGGCCGGGTTCTTGGCGATCTGCTCAGGGAGTGCACCCAGCCGGAGCAACTCGTCGACGATCCGGTCATCTGGGATTCGCTCGGTGCCGGGGCGCGAGGACTGCAGATGTGGAGCCGGACGCGCGGCAACGACCAGGCCGATCGGCGGCTCGACGTTGCGGCGTTCGAGGTCGCGCAGCACGTGCAGGGCAAGCAGCGCCCCCATGCTGTGCCCGTAGAGCACGTATGGCGGCTGGAGCCTGGGCAGCAGCGCCGCGGTCGCTTGTTGGGCGGCGCTGTGCAGGTCCGTCAGCGCGGGCTCGCTCATGCGCGACTCACGGCCGGGGAGTCGCGCCGGGACGCACGCGACGTGGGCGGGGAGCGAGCAGCGCCAGCCCTCGTAGGCCAGGGTGCCCGCGCCCGCGTACGGCAGCGCGTAGAGACGCACCGCCGCGTTGTCGGGCGGCGTGCAGGGCCACCAGAGGGCGCTGGTGTGGTCTGCGGTCGCCGTCACCCGAGCTCGAGCGTCAGATGTTCGGGAATCGGCGGGATCTGCGTCAGGCCAGCCGCGAGCACGAGGCGCTCGCCGTCCCGCCCGACGACCTCGAAGCCAGCGAACCGATACGTGATCTGCATGATCCGGTTGCGCCCGGTGTCCACGAGATCAGCCGTGAGCTGAGCCCCCGCGTCGCGGGCGAGCCGCATGATGTGGCTGAGCAGGACCATGCCGACGCCGCGGGCCATCACACGGCAGCTCATGAGCAGCAGGCGCAACGCCCAGACGTCGGTCGTGCGGTCGACGAGCGCCAGCCCGATCGTTCCGTAGGGCCCGTACCGATCCTCGAGCGAGGCCACGAGAACGACGTGGCTCGGATCGACGCGGCGTCGGTCGAGCTCCTCGTAGGAGTACGTGCGTCCGGTCGAGTTGAGCTGGTTCGTGCGCACCGTCAGCTCCTCGGCACGCTGCAGGTGTCGCTCGGTGGCTTGCTCGATCCTGAAGACCATGCCGAGCGTTGCCAGGAATTCCTCGGCGGTTCCCTCGTAGACCGCCTGTGCCTCCCCGCGCTCGACGTCAGTGCGGTACAGATGCCGGCGTTGCCGCGACTCGTCGGTGATGAAGCGCGGCCGCAGCTCGGCGCGCTCGAGCGCGCTCGCGACCATCTCGTCGACGGTCAGGCAGATCACGTCGGGGTGCGCGTACGCCACCTCGTCGAGTTCGAACGGCTGGTCATCGACGAACATCAGCGCGTCGATGCCGATGTTGATCCGGCGTGCGATCTCGCTGATCGAGGTCGACTTCGGGTTCCAGCCGATCTGCGGATGGATGACGTGGTCGGCGATGCCCGCCGCGTGCAGCCGCTCCATCGCCAACTCGTGGTCGTTGCGGCTGGCGATCGAGTGGAGCACGCCGCGTTCGCTGAGCTCCTCGATGATGCGCACGACCTCCGGCTTGATCCGAACCTGGCGGTCCTCCAGGAGCGTGCCTTCCCAGATCGTCCCGTCGAGATCCCACACGACGCATTTCGTCGCGTGCGGCTTGCCGGCAGTGCGGCGCGCGACCGGTGCGGGCGTCGATGTCACAGCCGGAAGGCGTCGTCGGCGATGGTTGTCTGCTGCAGCTCGGTTGCACCCTCGATGATCTCCATGACCTTCGCGTCGCGATAGAGGCGGCCGGCGGGATGGCCGGCGGCGCATCCCGCGGCTCCGTGGATCTGCACGGTGTCCGACGCTGCTCGTGCGGCGGCGCGCGACGCGTGGTATTTGGCGACCCAGGTCGCCATCAGCGTCGCGGGGTCTTGCGCGTCCTTGAGCCGCCCCGCCTCCTGGCACAGGAGTCGTCCCGCGCGGACGTCGAGGACCATGTCGCTCAGCATGCGTCGGACGAGCTGTTGATCTGCCAGCCGGTTGCCGCCGGGTGCCCGGGCGGCGGCATGACGCGCGGACGCCTGCAGGCAGGCCGAGACGATGCCGACGGAGCCGCACGCGACGCTGAAGCGCCCGATGTCGAGGGCGGCCGTGAGCACCGTCGGCAGCGCCATGCCTTCGGGTCCGAGCAGGCATGCCTCGTCGACCTCGCAGTTGCGGAGGTCGATCCGAGCGAGCATGCTGGCGCGCGTGCCGAGCGCCCCCTCGATCGGCGTCACGATCAGGCCGTGCGCCTCGCGCGGCACCACGAACGCGGACAGCCCCGCGCCATGGCGCGCGAACACGAGATAGATCCCGGCGACTTGGCCGCCCGTGACCCACAGCTTTGTCCCGTTCAACGCAAAGTGGCCCGCGCGGCGCTCTGCGGTCGCCTCGATCGCGCTGGCGTCGCTGCCCGCAGCAGGCTCCGTCAAGCAGAACGCGCCGAGGCGCTCTCCTCGCGCGAGCGCCGGCAACCACCTGTCTCGCTGATCGTCGCGTCCCCAGCGATCGACCGCGGCGCAGACCATCGCGTGCACGGTCATCAGGCTGCGCAGCGAGGAGCAGCCGCGGCCGACCTCCTCATGGAGCACCCCGAACGCGACCCAGTCCATCCCCGTGCCCCCGATGTCGGTCGGCAGCGTGGCCCCCCACCAGTGTTGTTGAGCGACGAGCTCGAGAAGGTGCCGTGGCAGCGTCTCGTGGGCGTCGAACTCCTCGGCGTATGGAGCGATGTGCTCGTCGACGACCGCGCGGAATGGCGCCCGCGGCTCGGCCACGTGTTGCCTTGCGATGTCCGCGGTCGCGGCCACGGCTAGCCGGCGGCGACGGTTGTGCTGTGGCGGATCACGAGTTGCTCCATCGCGGCGACGGTGGCGAAGTTCGCGACCTTGATGTCGTCGACGGGGACCTGGAACTGGAAGCGCCGCTCGACGAACATCACCAGCTCGAGGGCAAACAGCGAGTTCACGAAACCGAGCGCGAAGATGTCCTCGTCGTCGGCGATGTTCACGTTGGGGTACTTCTGCTGGATGAAGCTCCGGATCTCATTGGCTGGCGTGGACACGACCATTCCCTCCGTTCGAGTGTGCGGGTGTCGCGTACATGAAGAAGCCGCGACCGGACTTGCGGCCGTGAAGCCCGGCGTCGACCATCTGCCGCAGCAGCGGGCACGGCCGGTACTTGGAGTCGGCGAAGCTCTCGTGGAGAACTTCGATGCTGTAGAGGATGGTGTCGACGCCGATCAGGTCGGCCAGCTCGAGCGGTCCCATCCGGTGCTCGAAGCACGAGCGGAAGACGTCGTCCACCTGCTCCGCGGTCGCTACGTTCTCGTGCACGAGGAACGCGGCCTCGTTGATGGTGAGCATCAGGACGCGGTTGGAGACGAAGCCGGGCGCGTCCTTGACGAGGATCGGGCGCTTGCCGATGGCGGCCAAGAGGTCGCGAGCGTGCTCGAGCGCCCGCTCGGAGGTGTGGACTCCGGGGATGAGCTCGACGGCCGCCTTCAATGGCACCGGGTTCATGAAGTGGATGCCGAGAACGCGGTCCGGGGCGACCGACAGTGACGCGAGCTTGGTGATCGGCATCGCCGAGGTGTTCGCGGCGATGACCGCGTCGCGCGGGCAGCTGCTGTCCAGGCATCGATACACGTCGCGCTTGACGTCCCACTTCTCGGTCGCGTTCTCGACCACGAACTCGACGTCTTCGAGCGCGTCGTAGTTGGTCGTTCCGTGGATGCGCTCGAGCACCTCGTCGGGGTCGTGACGCTCGCCGCCGAGCAGCGCGGCCATGCGGACGCTGCGCCGGATCTCGTCGCGCGCGCGTGTCACGGCCGTCGCGCTGACGTCGACGAGGACGACCTCATGGTTCGTCGCGGCGAGGTTGTGGGCGACGCCGGTGCCCATGACGCCGGCGCCGATGACTCCGATGCGTTTCACAGCGAGCTCTCCTTCACTTGCGATGCGGTCAGCGCAAACCTCTCCTCGGCGCTCGATGCCGTTACAGCTGCGAGCGCGCGCACGGTCGGCGCCTCGAAGAGCGCCGCGACGGGGACCACGACGCGGAGTTCGCGCTTGAGGCGGTCGATGAGCTGGACGCCGAGCAGCGAGGTCCCGCCGAGCTCGAAGAAGTGGTCGTCCGCGCCGACCCCGTCGATGCCGAGCAGCTCTTCCCAGATCTCGGTGAGCTCACGCTCGCGCTCGGTCTGGGGCGCGACGTACGGCACGCTGAGCGTGGGACGCCGGTGGCGCTCGGCCGAGGCCTCGGGGAGATCTCGTGCGCCGGCGACCCAGCGCGTCATGCGCGCCTGGAGATCGCCGGTCGCGACGATGACGCGCGGCGCGGCGAGTGCCAGGCAGCGCGCCAGCGCGTCGCATGCGACGCTGGCGCTGAGCACGTGCTCTCGCATCGCCGCGCCGACCTGCAGGCCTGCGACGGCGTCTGCCGTTGGCTCCCACGTGTCCCAGCAGATGCTCACCCAGCGCGTCGGGCCTGAGCGACGCGCGACGGCCGTTGCGTCGAGATAGCTGTTCGCCGCTACGTAGCTGGCGTGCGCAAGCCCGCCGAGCACTGTGGAGATCGAGGACATCAGCACGACGAAGTCGGGGTGGTGACCCACGAGCGCGCGCTCCAGCGCATCCAGACCGTCGACCTTGGCGGCGAGCTGGTTCGCGGCCGCCGCCTCGTCGATGTGCTCGATCATGCGGAAGCTCTCGGGGCGCGTGTCTGCGGCAGCGTGGAACACGCCGTCCAGACGACCCCACCGCTCGTCGAGACGGGCCAGCACCTCCCGCAGCGCACGCTGGTCAGTCACGTCGGCGGTCATCACGTCGATGCGATCGCCGGTGGGGTCGAGCTCGGCGAGCGCTCGGTAGCGCTCGCGGTGCGTCCACTCGTCGCGCTCGGGGACCGCGGCGCGCGTGGTCAGGACGACGCGTGCCCCGACGTCGCGGACGAAGTGCCGGGCGAGCGTCAGCCCGACGCCCCCGAGGCCGCCGACGATCAGATACACGCCGTCCTGGCGGAGCACGAGCGCCGGTTCGCTTGGCTCCTCGGCTGGCACGTAGCTCGGCGCCAGGCGTCGGTCGCCACGCAGAGCGACCTCCGCACGGTCGTGGTCCCATGCGAGCTCGTCGGCAAGTCGTGTCTCGGCCCCGGGCTCGGCTGCGTGGACGTCGATGCTGCGGCAGCTCAGCGTCGGGTACTCCTGCGCGATGACCTTCGCCGGTCCGAGGGTCAGTGCCTGGGCAGCGACGACCTCGTCCGCCGCGTTGGCCCGGAAGAGCCCGTCGGTGACGATCGCCAGCCGTGCTTCCGGCTCGTACCGATTGAGCTCGCGTGCCAACAGGCAAAGGCTCATGAACGTCGATGCGCCCTCCGCCGCGTCGATCGCCCACAGGTGGACGACAGTCCGCGGGATGCGTCCTTCGCTGCGTAGCCTTTCGAACAGGTCGTGGTAATGGCTGGCGACCCCGGGTCTGACCGCGCCGGCGGTCCCAGCGTCGCCCGGCGTGGCCGCGCGGACGCGGATCGTCTCGACGCCACGGAGAGTCAGCACATCGGCGAGCCTGGCGCCGACTCCGCGCTCGTCCTCGAGCAGCAGGACCGGTCCGGCGACGTCGCCCGCAGGCAGCGGCGCCTCGTCCCACCGCGTCACGTGCAGCCGGGCGCGTGTGGGCTGCGCGTGTGGGGGATCGATCCAGAAGCGCTTGCGCTCGAAGGGGTATGTCGGCAGCTGCACGCGCTGGGCGAAGCGGCCGTCGTTGAACGCCTCCCAATCGACGGTGTGCCCCGAGAGCCAGACACGCGCGACGGTCTCCGTGATCGCCGCTGCGTCGTCTTCGGCGTGGTGCTGCCCGGGCAGCGTGCCGACGATGTGCGGCCAGCGCTCACGCGCGCAGGCGGGATGCGTGCGAACCATGGCGCCCAATGACTGGCCCGGCCCGAGCTCGATGAGCCCCACGTCCTCGCGCGAGAGCAGGGTCGCGATGCCGCGGCTGAACTCCACGCGACCGCACGCGTGCCGCGACCAGTACTCGGGGTCGCGCAGGTCCGACGGCGTGATCCACGTGCCCGTGACGTTGGACACGTACGGGATCTGCGGCGGCTTGGGTTCGATGTGCTCGCGCGCCCAAGCCGACAGGTGCACACGCAATGAAGCCAACTGGCGGGAGTGGAAGGCGTGCGTGGCGTTGAGCTGACTCGAAGGGGTCGACCGCTCGGCCAATGTCCGCTGAAAGCCACTCACCGCCTCCTGTGGTCCGGCGACCACGCACGCGCTCGGCCCGTTGTCCGCCGCGATGTCGAGGCCTGCGGTCAGCAACGGCTGGACGTCGTCGACGCCGAGCGGCACAGCGAGCATCGCGCCGCACGGAAGCAATTCGATCAAGCGCGCGCGCTCGGCGACGATCGCCGTCGCCTCGTCGAGGGTCAGCACACCCGCCAGGCACGCCGCGACGTACTCGCCGAGGGAGTACCCAAGCAGTGCCGATGGCGCGATGCCCCAGCTCGCCAGCAGCGCGGCGAGCGCATAGTCGATCGCGAACATCGCCGGTTGCGCGACCATC
This sequence comes from Paraconexibacteraceae bacterium, assembly GCA_963727365.1. Lineage (GTDB taxonomy): Bacteria > Actinomycetota > Thermoleophilia > Solirubrobacterales > Solirubrobacteraceae > Paraconexibacter. The sequence continues at coordinate 24,891 of CAVSFU010000008.1, forward strand.
GGGCGCGCGAGGTCGCCGAGAACGACGCCCCCGTTGCGCCCGAGCATCGCGGCCAGAGGGTCCGATGCCTGCGCCACCGCCGCGTCCTCCCACAGCGCGGCAGCGAGGTCGACGTCGACCCGTGCGGACGTCAGCGCCGCACAGCGCGCGAACGCCTCGCGAAAGACGGGCTCCTGCTCGTAGAGTCCGCGCGCCATGCCCGAATAGTGCTCGCCAACGCCGGCCAGCAGGAACGCAACGGGACGGTCCGGGATCTCCACCCGCGCGGACAGCAAGCGCTCGCCGCGGAGGCGCGCGATCGCCTCGTCGGCCGTCGCCGCGACGACGGCGCGCCGATGCTCGAGCTCGCGGCGGCCCGTCTGCAGCGTCGCCGCGATGTCGGCCAACGAGCTCTGCTCGCGCGCGAGATGATCGGTCAGCTCCAGGGCGGCCCGGTCGGCGGCCGTCGCGGTCTTCGCCGAGATCGTCAGGACGTGCGACCGCCGCGGATGCGCGACCGCTCGCGAGAGCTGCGGCGGTTCGCTGACGACGACGTGTGCGTTGGTTCCCCCGATGCCGAAGGCGCTGACCCCGGCGACGCGTGCGCGGCCAGGCGGTGCATCCCACTGGCGCAGGTGGGTGTTGATGACGAACGGGCTGTCGTCGATGCCGAGCTCAGGGTTGGGCTCGTCGCAGTTCAGCGTTGGCGGCATCACGGCGTCGCGGACCATGAGCGCGGCCTTGATGAGTCCCGTGACGCCGGCGGCCCGGTCGAGGTGGCCGAGGTTGGACTTGATCGATCCGAGCGCGCATGAGGCCCGCGGCAGGCCGGCGAAGACGTGCTTGAGCGCGGCGACCTCGGTGGCGTCGCCGAGTCGCGTCCCGGTGCCGTGGGCCTCGATGTACTCCACGTCGCGCGGGGCGAGCCCCGCGTTCGCGAGCGCCTCGGCGACAACGCTTGCCTGGCCGCGTACGCCGGGAGCGGTGAAGCCCGCCTTGCGCGCGCCGTCGTTGTTGACCGCCCAGCCGCGGATGACCGCGTAGATCCGATCGCTGCTTGCGATGGCGTCGTCTACGCGCTTGAGCGCTACCGCGGCTACGCCGCTGGCAATCGGGGTGCCCTCGGCACGCGTGTCGAACGCCCGGCAGCAACCGTCCAACGACGACATCCCACCGTCCTGGTGGAAGTAGCCCACGCGATGCGGGACGCTGATCGCGACGCCACCCGCGATCGCAAGGTCGCATTCGCCCGAGACCAGACTGGACGCGGCCTGGCACACCGCGACCAGCGAGGTCGAGCAGTAGCTCTGCACGGAGTAGCAAGGACCGCGCAGATCCATCGCGTACGCCGTGCGGGTGGCCAGCGAGTCCTTGTCGTTCCCGAGCACGGCTTGGACGACGCCAACCGTCGCGGCCAGCTGCGGGTTGCTCATCAGGTTGTGCAGCAGATACGTGCTGAGCGCCGACCCGGCGAAGACGCCGATCGCACCGTCGAAGCGCGCGGGGTCGCAGTTGGCGTCCTCGAGGACGGTGTAGGCCTGCTCGAGGAAGAGGCGCTGCTGCGGGTCGAGCACCTGCGCGTCCCGGGGCGCATAGCCGAAGAGGCCTGCGTCGAAGCTCTCGATGTCGTCGAGGACGCGCCCCGCCTTGACATAGGCAGGGTCGGCGAGCACGCTCGGGTCGACGCCGGCCTCGATGAGCTCGGCATCCGAGAAGCGCGTGATCGCCTCGTGGCCTGCCTGCACGTTGCGCCACAGCTCCGTCACGTCCCGCGCGCCCGGGAAGCGCCCGGCCATGCCGACGATCGCGATCGCGTCCTCGAGATCGAGCAGCTCGGCGTGAGCCTCGTCTGTCATGCCGGTTGCCTCCCGCGTCGCGCGGCCTGTGCGCGCTGGCGGCGGCGCTCGCCACGCTCACTGGGGACCACGAGCTGCTCCTGCTCCGCTTGGCCGCCGCTGTCGAGGATTGCGGCGAGCTCGCCGACGGTTCCGGCTTCGAAGAGCGTCGCCGCGGGCACTGACAGACCGAGGTCCGCCTCGATGCGAGCATGAATCGAGATCGCGACGAGCGACGTGCCGCCGAGCTCGAAGAACGGATCGTCCAGACCGACCCGTTCAAGACCGAGCTGCTCGGACCAGATCGTCGCAAACTGCTGCTCGCGCTCGCTGCGCGGAGGGCGATACGCGACGCGCAGATCCGGGCGGGGGAAGAGCTGGCGCCGCGCGGGAGCCGACGCCGCCGCCCCGGTGGCGACGTCAGCGATCGCGCGCCTGATCGTCGCTGGGTCCTGCGGCAAGACGAGGGCGTGGTGAAGCCCGGATGTCAGCAAGCGAGAGAGGGCCTCGAAGCCCTCGGTCTCGGGGATCCCCAGCCGGCTGCGGTACTCGCGGACGCGATCGAGGAGTGCCGGTGCCGCGGCGAAGATGCGCTCCTGCCAGCGGTCGAGCTGCCACGCGCCCCATCCGACCGCGATGACGTTCCCCGCGAGCGGCGCGCTCTGCGCCCACGCGTCCATGAAGGCGTTGGCCGGAGCGTAATCGCTCTCCCCAACGCCCCCGAGCATCGCGGCCGACGAGGAGAACGCCACCACGAAGTCCAGCGGCTCGTCCCTCAGTGCCGCCGTCAGCGCAAGCGTGCCGAGAACCTTGGGCCGCAACACCGCGCGCGCCGCCTCGCGGCCCTTTGCGATCAGCAGGCCCTGACCGGGCACGCCCGCAGCGTGGATGACGCCGTGGAGGGCGCCGAAGCGCTGCTTGGCCTCCCGAACACATCGCGCGATGGCATCGAGGTCGGCGACGTCCGCGCCCAGCACGAGCGCCTCGCCGCCGAGGGCTGCGATCTCCGCGGTGGCCGCAGCAGCGTGCTCGTCTGCGGAGCGCGCGATCAGGACGAGCCGCGCGCCGAGAGTCTGCGCGAGGTGTCGAGCGAGCGCCAGGCCGAGTCCGCCCGTGCCTCCAGTGATGAGGTAGACGCCACCGCTGCGCCACGCCGTGCGTTGGCGAACGGGGAGGGGGACGGGTCGTAGCTCGCGCACCCAGCGCGCGTCGGCGCGCCAGGCCACGGCGATGTCGTCTGATTCGGTCGTCGCCTCCTGGAGGAGCTGATCGTCGGTCTCGACGTCGACGAAGCGGCAGCGCAGCCCGCTGGCCTCGGCCGCCGCGCTCGAACAGAGGCTGGCGACCATCGCCCGGGCCGGCCTCGGGACCTCGCTGCCCGAGACGGCGAACCCCGCGCGTGCCGCGACGAGCACGTCCAGTGCCTCCCTCGGTGCCGCCAACAGTAGCTCCCTCAGGAGCGCGCTCACGCTCCAGTAGCCGTGATCGAGTTCACCGTCCAGCTCGTTGGGCTCAGACGCGGTCATCCACGCGTGCACGACGTTGTGCGGAAGGGCTCCCGCTTCCTTCAGCCCCGCCACGAGCTGTGCGACGTGGTCGGGGTTCGCCGCGTCGACGACGCAGGCTCCCCCGGGGCGAACCACGAGCATCCCGCCGCGAGCAACCACGGTGACGACATCCCCGCGTGCGCGGAGCATCTCGATCAGCCTTTGCCCCACGTCGTCACCGGCGAAGACGAGCCACGGACCCGTCGCCAGTTCGGCCGGGATGTCGAACGACCGATGCCAGCTCGGTGCCCAGCACCAATCTGCCACGTCCGCACGCCGGGTGGGAAGGGTCGTATCGGTTGGGGACGCATCGTGGTCGAGGGCAATCTGCTCTGGCCAGTAGCGCACGCGCTGGAACGGGTAGGTCGGCAACTGCGTCAAGCGCACGTCCGCGCCACCGAAGAGGGAGCTCCAGTCCACCGCCTCGCCCGCGACCCAGCGCATGCCCGCGTCGTCCAGCGATTCGCGCCGTTGGACGGTCGCGGCGTCCCCGACGCAGCCGTTGGCTGCGCCAGCGCCGAGCGACCCGGCGCCGTTCTGCGCCGCTGCCGTCAGCTGGGTGATCGCGTCGCGCCGATCGCGGCAGACGAGCGCCAGGCGCCGGGCCAGTCGCGCGCGGCCCGTTGCCAACGTGTGCGCGACGTCGTCCAAAGCCGGGGTGTCGTCGCTCGACAGGCGGGCGGCCAGCCGCCTTGCGACGTCAGCCAGCGCGGCATCGGTCGACGCGCTGAGGACGAGCAGCTGCCAGGGCTCGGTTGCCTGCCGCCGCGCGGGGGTGCGCGGCGGTGCGGTGAGGATCGCGTGGGCGTTGGTGCCCGACCAGCCGAACGAGCTGACCCCGGCGCGCCGCGGTCGCATGGAGACCGGCCAGGGGCGGTGGGTGAGCGCCGGCGTGATCCGCGTGCCGGTGAGCCGCAGCGCGGGATTGAGCTCCCGCACGTGGAGCGTGCGCGGAAGCTGGGCGTGCTTCAGCGAGAGGACCGTCTTGATCACGCCGGCTGCGCCGGCACCCGCCTGGAGGTGGCCGAGGTTCGACTTGACGGCGCCGATCGTGAGGTCGGGCACCGCGGCCGCGCGTTCGCCGAAGACGTCGCGAAGGGCTCCGACCTCGAGCGCGTCGCCGAGCTTCGTTCCTGAGCCGTGCGTCTCGACGGAGTCGATGTCGTCCGGTCGAACGCCGGCGTCTGCAAGCGCCTCGCGGATCACTGCCGCCTGGGCCGCCCGGCTGGGCGCTGTCAGCCCATTGGAGCGCCCGTCCTGGTTGATGGCAGACCCCTCGATGATCGCGTGGATCGGGCGTCCATCGGCGACGTCGGCGGCGCGCTGCAGGACGAGTACTCCACAGCCCTCGGCCATCGCGAACCCGTCGGCCGCCGCGTCGAAGGTCTTGACGCGGCCGTCGCGCGCGAGCATGCCCATCTTGCACGCTTGGACCATCGCCTGCGGATGGGCGATCAAACTCGCGCCGCCTACGATCGCGAAGTCGCACTCGCCGCGACGCAGGCTTTGGACGGCGAGATGCGTACAGACCAGCGACGACGAGCACGCGGTGTCGATCGACACCGCCGGTCCGCGGAGGTCGAGCAAATATGAGATCCGGCCGGCCGCGACGCTCTGCGCCGCACCCATCGCGAAGAACGGGTCGTTCGCGACGTCCGCGCCCGCAGCCTCGAGCTGCAGCTGTGTGTACTGCAGGCTCTCCATCAACCCAACGAACACCCCGGTCTGCGAGCCGGCGAGCCGATCGGCCGCGAGGCCGGCGTCCTCGAGTGCCTCCCACGCCCCTTCGAGCAGCATCCGCTGCTGGGGGTCCATCCGAAGCGCCTCCGCGGGCGGGATCCCGAACAGCCCGGCATCGAAGCCGCCCACGTCGTCGACAAATCCGCCTGCTTGCGTGTACGCCTTCCCCGGCACCCCCGGATCGGGGTCCAGGTAGGCCTCGGCGCTCCAGCGGTCAGGCGGCACACCGCCGATCGCATCGCGACCTTCGACGAGCATCTGCCAGAGCGACTGGTACTCCTCGAGCCCGCCGGGAAGGCGACAGGCCATGCCGACGATCGCGACCGCCTCGGTCGACGCGGGCCGCCGCGCCGGCGTCGCCGCCGGCGCGGGCGGCGCCGTCGTGACGAGCGCGCGTGCGACGCGCCGGATGGTCGGGTGCTCGTAGAGCAGCGTGGCATCGAGTTCGCGGCCGAGCAGGCTCTCCAGCTCGCCCGACAGGGCGATCGCGTCTGCAGAGCTGAGTCCGAAGCTCTCGAACGCCGCGTCGACGTCGATCCTCGCCGCGTCGGCCTCGAGCTGCCGTGCGATGCGCTCGCACAGCCACGCTTCGATCGCCGCGGCGTCAAGCGCCACGCGTGCCACCCGTGGAGGCTGGTTCGGCGTAGGCGCCCTGCTCGAAGAGCTGTCGACACGTCGTGCGCCGCAGCTTGCCGCTGGAGGTCAGCGGCACGCGCCGCGTCAGCACGACGTCGTCGACGCGCAGGCCGTGATGCGTGGCGATCGCCTCGCGCACGGCACCGATCACCTCGGCTTCGCCGCCCTCAGCTTCCCTCAGCGCCCGACGGTTGACCTCCGAGACGATCACGACGCGGGTCCCCTCCGAGCCGTCGACGGCAAATGCGATGCACCTGCCTGCGCGGATCGCGGCGTGGCTCTTGCTGGTCGTCAGCTCGAGATCCTGCGGGTAGTGGTTCTGCCCGTGGACGATCAAGATCTCTTTCCGGCGCCCCGTGACGAAGAGCAGGCCATCGAGCGTGAACCCGAGGTCGCCGGTACGCATGAAGCGCTCGTCGCTTCCGTCGATGGCGATGTGGAAGGTCTGCGCGGTCGCTGCGGCATCGTTCCAGTAGCCACTACCGACGCCGGCGCCGGCAATCACGATCTCGCCGACCTCGCCGTCGTCCCGGCGCCCGAGGGTCTCGGGGTCGACCACGGCGAGGCGCACGCCGGTCGGTACCTGCCCGCATGCGACGATCGACAGCGCCCGGTCGTCGTCGAGGCGAATTGCGCGACCCCTCGCGAGGTGGTCGGGATCGGCCGGGAATCGCGTCACGCCACTCCCGACGGGCCCACCGCTAACCATCAACGTCGCCTCGGCAAGCCCATATGAGGGCATGAACGACTTCGGGTCGAAGCCCGACGGTTCGAAAGCCTCGGCGAAGCGCTGCAGCGACTCGTAGCGCACCGGCTCAGAGCCGATGCACATCGCGCGCAGGTTCGAGAGGTCGAGCTCCAGCCGCTCCTCAGGCGTCGTCCGCTCGACGGCGAGGTCGAGCGCGAAGTTCGGAGCGGCGGTCAGCGTCGCGTGCAGCCGCGACACCGCCCGCAGCCAGCGCAGGGGCTGCTGTAGGAACGACATCGGCGACATGAACCACAGCGGACGTCCCGCGAACACTGGGAGGAACGCGCCCAGCACGAGTCCCATGTCATGGAACATCGGCAACCAGGTGACGCCTTGGTCGCCGTACGGCGACGACAAAGTACGGTCGACGGCGACACCCCAGATCTCGTCGAGGTTCGACAGCACGTTGGCGTGGGTGAGCGCGACGCCCTTCGGTGTGCCGGTCGATCCCGACGAGTACTGCAGGTGGGTCAAAGCGCTTCCGTCGATGTCCGGTGACACCCATGCCGCTCCGATCGCGTCATCGACCAGGTCGACCGCGATGACGTCGAGCGCCGCAAGCGCCGGCTCGGCGCTCTGCATGGCTTCGACGTGGGGTAGGAAGTCGCTGGTCGTCAGCAGGGCGCGGGCGCCGGAATGCGCTGCAACCGACAGCACGCGCGGCCCCGAGTCGACGGCGCGGGCTCCGGGAGACGGCACTGGCACGGCGACCACGCCTGCGAACAGGCACCCCCAGTATCCCAGCGTGAAGTCGAGCCCCGGACCGAAGAAGAGCAATGCGCGATCGCCGACGTCGAGGATCTCTGCGAGTCGCACGGCGACTGCGCGGGCCCTGACCTCGGTCTCGCGCGCCGTCAGCGTCTCCGTCTCGACCTCGCCGCGCTCGAGGAACGTCAGGAACCGCAGATCCGGGTCCCCAGCCGCACGCAGTTGCATCAGCTCGACGAGCGTCTGGACGTGCGGCGCGCCGGCGCCGTGATCGGCAAAGCTGCGCACGGACGCCGGGAGCAGCACAGCTGATGTCGAAGCGCCGTCGGCGTGCATCATCATCCTTCGTCGGAGACATGACGGCAGCCGGACGATCTCTGCCGCATCGATCGGCTCGTGACTCTCGTCCAGACCGCGCGGGGCGTGCAATGGGGGCGCCCCGAGGTAAAGCCCTAGGCTTTTTGCGTTGCCGCCGGGCGCCGACGAGTTGCCGGCAGCGTGCGTTTCACCAACGCGGTGAGAACCCTGCCAGGCCCGAGCTCGGTGAACTCCGCGACACCGGCAGCACGCATCGCCAGCAGCGTCTCGCGAAACCGAACCGGGCTCACAAGGTTGCGAGCAAGTTCGTCCTGCGGGTCGGCGAACGGACGCGCGGTCGCACCGGAGTAGACGGGGAACCGCGGCGGCGCGAACTCGACGCGCGCGAGCGCGCTGCGCAGCGTCGCCAGCGCAGCGCCCATCATCGGAGAGTGAAAGGCGCCGCTGACATCGAGGCGGCGAGCGCGGATGTGCAGTTCCTCGCCCTGCGCGCACGCGGCATCGATCGCAGCCGTCGGCCCGGACAGCACGAGTTGACCCGGCGCGTTGTCGTTCGCCACCGTCAATCCGAGGTCGCGAGCGACGGCGCAGACGGTCGCCCGATCGCCGCCGAGCATCGCGACCATCCCACCCGCCGAGCCTCGGCCCGCTTCCGCCATCGCCACAGCGCGGGCGTCGACGAGCGTCAGCGCGTCCTCCAGGCACAGGGCACGCGCAGCGACGAGCGCCGCGTATTCGCCGAGCGAATGTCCCGCGGCAGCGAGGCCGTCGGGCCACCCGGCGTGCTCCCAGGCGGCCACACAGCACAGCAGCAACGCAGGCTGCTGCATTCGGGTGCCCTCGTCAAGACGCTCGAACGGGTCGTAGCGTAGGTGCGCGAGTCCACGCTCGAAGGTCAGCGACTCACGATAAGGCGCGTCCATGCCCTCGGCGTGGCTGCCCTGGCCGGGGAAAAGCAATGCGGTTCGCGCCATGGCCGCTGTGTAGCAGTTTCGCCGGCCCGCGCCGACGACCCGCGCAAAGCCTCGGGGCTTTCCTAGGGGTGTCCCCATTGCGACGACACTCGCCGCGCTGACATGGTGCCGCCGCGCAGCGAACCGGGAGGTGCAGCCAACGCTGTTCGAACCCGGGCGTGGCGCGTGCCGACCACAGAACTGCGAAGGACGAGGATGGCCGAGACTGCGCTGTCGGAACCTATGGGTCGCGGCTCGTCGCCGCGGACGCGTGAGGGGTGCGCGCTGGTCACTGGGGCATCCCGGGGCCTGGGTGCCGCGATCGCCCGCGAGCTGGCGCGCGAAGGCTGGCCAATCGCGCTCAATTACCGCGCCAACAGCGACGCTGCCGAGGCGGTGGCGGCCGAGGTCTGCGAACTGGGGGGCGATGCAGCCCTCGTGCGGGGCGACGTCCGCGACCCTACCGTCGTCGAGCCGTTGTTCGAGGAACTGGAGGAGCGCTACGGGCGCGTCCTCGTCCTCGTCAACAACGCCGGGATCCGTCGCGACGCCCTCACGCCGCAGCTCTCGGACGACGACTGGTCTGACCTGCTCGAGACGAACCTCGCAGCGGCGTTTCGGCTGACCCGGCGCGCGTTGCGGCCCATGATCCGAGCGCGGTTCGGGCGCGTGGTCAACGTCGCGTCGGTCATAGGTCAACGCGCAAACCCCGGCCAGGCCGGGTACGCGGCCGCCAAGGCAGGCCTGATCGGCATGACGAAGACCGTCGCCGTGGAGGTAGCGCGACGCAACGTGACCGTCAACGCCGTCGCCCCCGGGCTCATCGCCACCGACATGACGGCCGGGCTCGAAGCGGCCGCCGCCGTGATTCCTGCGCGCCGCCTCGGAACGCCGGCGGAGGTTGCTGCGTGCGTGCGGTTCCTGGCGTCGGACGAGGCGAGCTACGTCACTGGCTCCGTGCTGACCGTCGACGGCGGCCTGACCGCCTGACCACCAACCAACCAGGAGGAACACGTGTCAACCACCATCAGCCGCGAGGCGCTCGAGGAGAAGGTCATCGACGCGATCGCCGACATCGGATCGGAGCGCGAGCTCATCACCCGCGAGGCGACGCTGTCGGCGCTCGACATCGATTCGCTCGACCTGATCGAGATCGCTCAGATCATCGCCGAGGAGACGGGCGTCTGGCTGACCGCGGAAGACGCCGAGACGCTGCAGTCCGTCGGGGACGTCTTCGACCTCGTGTGGGAGCGCGCGCAGTCATGAGACGCCGGGTCGTCGTCACGGGCATCGGCGCGATCTCGCCGCTTGGGCTGGGCGCTCCATCTCTCTACGAGGGATGGGCCGGGCGCCAGTCGGGCATCGAGGACGGCCTTGGTCGGTGCCTGGATTTCGACCCGCTCGACTTCCTGACCAAGAAGGAGTTCCTGCGCTGCGACCGCTTCACGCAGCTCGCCATCGCCGCGGCGCAAGAGGCGGTCGGTCAGGCCACGAATGACGGTCGCAATCCCTTCGAGGATCCCGACCGCGTCGCCTGCATCGTGGGCGCCGGCGGGGGCGGCATGAGCACGATGGAGAACGTGCGTCCGTCGAAGGGCGACAAGCCCACGCCGGAGGGGCAGGAACGGCGGGTCTCGCCGTACACGGTCCCCAAGATGATGTGCAACGCACCCGCGGGGATGATCTCCATCCGCCACGGCTTGCGCGGCCCGGCGTTCGCTGTCGTCTCAGCGTGCGCGGCGGGCGCGGACGCGATCGCGACCGCGGTGCGCCTCGTGCGCTCGGGCGAGGTCGACGCCGCCGTGACGGGCGGCACCGAGTCGTCGATGACGAAGTTCACGATTCAGAACTTCGCCGCGATGCAGGCCACCTCCAAGGAGGGCATCTCGCGGCCCTTCGACCGCCGCCGCGACGGCTTCATCCTCGCAGAAGGCGCCGGGATCCTGGTCATCGAGGATCTCGACACCGCGCGCAGGCGCGACGCGCTTGTCTTCGGCGAGATCCTCGGGCTGGGCGCGAGCTCGGATGCCTACAACGTCGTGACGCCCGACCCCACGGGGGGCGGCGCGGCCCTCGCGATGCGGCGCGCCCTCGACGACGCGTCGCTGCAGCCGCACGACATCGACTACGTCAACGCACACGGCACGTCGACGCCGCTCAACGACCGCTCCGAGACGGTTGCGTTGAAGCTCGTCCTCGGCGACCACGCGAAGCAGGTCCCCGTCTCGTCGACGAAGTCGGCGATCGGTCACCTGCTGTCAGCGGCCGGCGCAATCGAGGCGATCGCGACGCTCCAGGCGCTGCGCAATCGCACCGCTCCGCCGACGCTGAACTACGAGGAGCCCGACGACGGCCTGGATCTCGACTACGTCGCCAACGGACCGCGGCCGCTCGGTCCCGGCGGCGGCGGCGACGATGCTCCTCGGCCGGCGATCGCGATGTCGAACTCATTCGGATTCGGGGGGCACAACAGTGTTCTCTGTCTCGCGGGCGACGCGCGGGAATGACGCTTGGCACCGTGCAATCTCTGGCGCCGGTCGACCGGCTCCGCGAGCTGTGCGATCCCGGGAGCCTGCATCTCATCCGCACGGCGGTCGTCTCGCGAGCGCTCAACGGCAACAGCCAGGCTGGAGACGGCATCGTCACGGCGACCGGCATGGTCCAAGGCCGTCGCGTGGTCTGCTACGCCCAGGACTCGCGCTTCCTGGGCGGGTCTCTCGGGGAAGCGCATGCGGACTCGATGCTGCGCGCGCTGCGGCTTGCCGGGCGCTCCGGTGTCCCCGTGATCGGCCTCTCGGAGTCGGGCGGGGCGCGGATGCACGAAGGCACGGCGGCGCTCGGCGGCTACGCCCGCGTGTTTCGCCAGCACGTGCGGCTGTCAGGCCGGATCCCGCAGATCTCGGTCGTCACCGGGACGTCCGCGGGCGGTGGCAGCTACTCGCCGGCGCTCACGGACTTCACCATCATGAGCGAGCAGGCCCGCATGTTCCTGACCGGCCCCGGCGTCGTGCGCGACGTCATGGGCGAAGACGTAACGCCGGACAAGCTCGGCGGCTTCCGCGTGCACCGCCGCAACGGCGTCTGCGACTTCGTCGGTCGCGACGATTTCGAGTGCATCGCGCTGGCGCGGGAGTTGCTCTCCTACCTTCCCGACAACGCAGATGCGAGCCCCCCGTCGCGCCAGCCGCGTCCCCCCGTCGACCACGATCCGGCCGCCAACGTTCCGGCAAATCCGCGATCGGTGTACGACGTTCGCGCGGTGTTGCGCTGTCTCGTCGATGACGGCGTCCTGCTCGAGGTATCCAGTCGCTGGGCGCCGAACCTGGTGACGGCTCTGGGGCGAATCGAGGGCCGGTCCGTCGGATTCGTCGCCAATCAACCGGCCTATCGCGCCGGCGTCATCGACGTCGAGGCATCGCAGAAGGGCGCTCGGTTCATCCGCACGTGCTCGGCGTTCGGCCGGCCGATCGTCGCAGTCGTCGACACTCCGGGCTTCCTCCCCGGGGTCAAGCAGGAGTCCGCCGGGATCATCCGCCACGGCGCCGATCTGCTCCGGGCCTTCGCCCAGAGCGAGGTCGTGCGCTTGACGGTCGTGCTGCGCAAGGCGTTTGGCGGCGCGTACATCACCATGAACTCGAAGGACCTCGGCGCGCACCTGACGTTCGCCTGGCCCGGCGCCGAGATTGGCGTGATGGGCGCTCATCAAGCGGTGCGCATCATCAATCGGCGCGAGCTCGAGTCCGCGGACGGCGACCCTGTGCTGCGGGCCAAGTTGGCCGCTCGCTATGCCGAGGAGCACCTCCACGCCGAGGTCGCCGCGCGCAGTGGCTTCATCGATGAGGTGATCGCGCCCGAAGAGACCCGCGACCGGCTGGTGTGGGCACTCGCGACTGCGGCACCCCGTCGAGTCCAGCGAGTGCCCGACCGCGACGAAAGGAGCGCACCATGAGCGCGATGGACACCAGTCCCGCACGCTCGGCGATGCTGAGCCTGGCGGGAAAACGACTGCTCGTCACCGGCGTCTTGACTCAGGACAGCATCGGCTACTCCGTCTGTCAGGAGGCCCAGCGCTGCGGCGCGGAGGTCGTGGTGACGAGCTTCGGGCGCGCCGCTCGCATGACCGCGCGAGCCGTCAGGCACCTAGACCAGCCGGTGGAGGTCCTCGAGCTCGACGTCACGCAGCCCGACCACTTCGGCGCGCTGGCGCGCGAGCTCGAGACACGGTGGGAGGCGCTTGACGGCGTGCTGCACTCGATCGCCTTCGCGCCGGGCGATGCGTTGGGGGGACAGTTCCTCGACACGCCCGAGGAGAGCGCGCTGCAAGCCATCCAGGTCAGCGCGATCTCATTGAACTCGCTCGCGCGCGCCGTCCTGCCGCTGCTCGAGCGCGCAGAGGGCGCAAGCATCGTCGGTCTCGACTTCGACGCGTCGCTGTCCTGGCCTGCGTACGACTGGATGGGCGTCGCGAAGTCTGCGCTGGAGTCCATCAGTCGCTACCTGGCGCGCTATCTCGGCCCGCGCGGCATCCGCGTGAACCTCGTCTCCGCGGGGCCGCTGGCCACTCCGGCCGCCGGTGGAATCCCCGGGTTCTCCGCGATGGCCGAGACCTGGGCGGCGCAGGCACCGCTGGGCTGGGACGCATGGGACCCGACGCCAGTGGCGCGCGCTGCGTGCTTCCTGCTGTCCGACGTCGCACGAGGCATCACCGGCGAAATCCTCCATGTCGATGGCGGCCACCATGCGATGGCCGGTCCGATCGATCCATCACAGGATGCCGGGCGCGCTCGCGCGGCGCTCGCATCCGTCTCGGCGTAGCCATGGCCGCCGCGGTGATCGTCGATGCGGTGCGTACCCCAATCGGTCGCGCGAACCGCGGCGCGCTCGCGGCCGTTCGCGCCGACGATCTCGCCGCGGTCCCGATCCGCGCGCTGATCGAACGCAACCCTGCTGTCGAGTTCGACGAGACGGCTGACGTACTCATGGGCGCGATGTCGTCCGTCGGCGAGCAGGGCTACAACATCGGGCGCACCGCCTCGCTGCTGGCCGGACTCGGACCGCACGTCCCGGCGTGCACGGTCGATCGCTGCTGCGCCTCGTCGTTGCAGACGCTGCGGATGGCGACGCACGCGATCGTCGCCGGCGAGGGCGAGCAGTACATCGCGGCCGGCGTCGAGGCGATCTCGCGGGCGGGCGTCGGCACGAAGATGGCGCCAGAAGCCAAGAACCGCCGCCTCGACGGGTCGCCTGACGCTTTCTGCGACGTCTACGTGCAGGTCGGTCTCACCGCCGAGAACGTCGCCACGCGCTGTGCCGTCACGCGCAGCGAGCAGGACGAGTGGGCGCTGCTCTCACAGCAGCGGGCTACCGCGGCTCGCGAAGCTGGGTACCACGCGCGCGAGATCGTTCCCGTCGTCGTGCCGAGCCACAGCGTTGCGGCCGACGACGGGACCACGACCGTGTCGACCACCGTCGTTCGCGAGGACGACTGCCCGCGTCCAAAGACGACGTTGGCAGGCCTGGGCCGCCTCCCGCCGGCCTTCCGTCGCGACGGCACGGTTACCGCTGGCAACGCCTGCCCGATGAGCGACGGGGCGGCGGCGCTGCTCGTGATGTCAGACGCCAAGGCGCGTGATCTCGCGCTCGATCCGCTTGCACGAGTGGTGGCGTCGGCGGTCGCGGCGCTCGAGCCCGAGATGATGGGCCTGGGACCCGTACCGGCCGTGACGTCTCTGCTCGCGGCGACCGGGATGACGATCGACGACGTCGACATCGTCGAGATCAACGAGACGTTCGCCGCCCAGATCGTCCCGTGCCGCCAGCAGCTCGGCATCGCCGTGGAGAAGCTCAACCCGTTCGGCGGCGCGATCGCGCTGGGTCACCCCTACGGGATGACCGGCGCTCGGATCGTCGGGACGCTCATCAACGGGCTGCGCGAGATCGACGGCACCTACGGCATCGGCTGCATGTGCGTTGCGAGTGGCATGGGCCAGGCCGTCCTCATCGAGCGACTGCGTTGATCGGGATGCGACGACTGACCTGCATCCTCCCTATCGCCGCCACGCTCCTCGCGGTGTGCTCGGCGACCGCCGCGGCGCATCCGACGTGTTCCGCCAAGCGAAGCGCCGCCGGAGACTGGCCCGTGTCCGGGCGCGACCTTGCCGGGTCGCGCCTGCAACCGCGGGAGCATCGGATCACACCGGACGCCGCGCGGCGCCTCGAGCCGACCTGGACGTTCTATACGGGGCACCCGTCGGGCGGGACGGCATTTAGCCTCGGCGATCTCAACAGCACGCCCGTCGCGGCGAGCGGCTGCGTGTACGTCGCCTCTGCCGTCGCCGACCCGGCGTTTGCCAACGTCTTCGCCATCGACATCAACAACGGACGCGTCGTCTGGCGGCGCCACATCGCGATCGCGGCGCCGGCGATCGGCGGTGCGTTCGTCGGGTCTCCCGCCGTGGTTGGCAACGCCCTCTACCTCTTGGGCAACGAGAAGGGCGACGGGAAGGCCCGCGGGCCGTTCGTCGTGGCAATGAACCGGTACTCGGGCGAGGTCATGTGGCGGAGCCGGCCCTTCGTGACGCAACGCAACGCCTTCACGAACGCAAGCCCCGTCATATCCCGCGGCGTGCTGCTGGCCGGCTTCTCGGGCGAGGAGGGCGACCCCGACGCGCAGGGCGGTGTCGCGCTGCTCAGCGCCGCGACGGGGCGGCTGTTGGCGCGGACCTACACGATCCCCCGCAGCGCCTGGGTCGGGAAGGACGGCGAGCGGTTCGGAGGCGGGGGAGTGTGGACGACGCCTGCCATCGACGCCGCGGGCTACGCGTACATGGGCACGGGCAACCCGTTCAGCAAGAAGAGCGAGCACCCCAACACGAACGCGATCATCAAGGTGGACGTTCGGCGCGGGCGCCGAACGTTCGGCCGAATCGTCGGCTCCTACAAGGGAGACATCGAGCAGTCCAACGACCTCGTGCACGCGGCGACCCGGCCCACGTGCGCGCTGCTTCCGGATCCAGCGATCCGTGAGATCCCGCAGTTCGGCGACCCGCGGCTGGCCGCGTTGCAAGGGGTGCTAGGAGACAGCCTTCCGTGCGGTCAACTCGACCTCGACTTCGGCGCGGCGCCGAACCTGTTCGCCGACGCCGCGGGTAGGCGGGTCGTCGGTGACCTGCAGAAGTCCGGCGTCTACCACGCGGTCTACACGGACACCATGAAGCCGGCCTGGAAGTCGCTGGCCGGCGCCTCGTGCCAGGTCTGCAACGGCGCTTCCACCGCGTTCTCGCGGTCAACGGGAGAGATCTACGCCGCCGCCTCGCCCGGGAGCTTCATGACGTCGATCAGCGCCCGTGATGGCAAGGTCCGGTGGCGCACCGCGGTCGCCGACATCTTCCATTACCCCCCGGTTTCGGTGGCCGCTGGGGTGATCTACACGATCGACAACGGTGGCCGCTTCCTAGACGTCTTCGATGCGCGCAGCGGCGAGATCCTCGCCCTACGGTCGCTGGCCCTCGACGGAGCGCCGGAGGCAGCGACGCTGATGAACAGCGGGGGAGTGGCGATTGCGCGCAACCTGGTGCTCGTCGCCGCCGGCAGTCACATCATCGCCTACCGACCAGTGGGGTCACAGAGATGAACGTCACATTCAGCCCAGTCGACGCGGTGTCCGTCGAAGATCTGTACGCGCGCTGGGAAGCAGGCAACTGGAGCGCGACCGCGATCGACTTCTCCGACGATCGCGTCGAATGGACCGAGCGCTTGACCGAGTTCCAGCGCCGTGCCGCGCTGTGGCACTACTCGATGTTCCTTCACGGCGAGGACGCCGTCGCCGACAATCTCTCGCCGTTCATCGACGCAGCGCCGCGCGAGGAGCAGAAGTACTTCCTCGCCACCCAGCAGGCAGATGAGGCTCGGCACGCGGTCTTCTTCGCTCGCTTCATGCGCGAGGTCGTCGGCATCGACGGGGACACGGCGCGTGCCCTCGGCGCGACCCGGCCTCAGCTCAGCTGGGGCTTTCGCCGGGTTTTCGAGCTTTTGGATCGCGTCGTCACGGAGCTTCGCCGCGACCGCAGCGCGCCGCAGCTCGCTCGCGCGGTCACGCTGTATCACCTGATCGTCGAGGGCGTACTGGCTCAACCGGGGCAGCACTTCATCGAGTCGTACTTGACGCGACACGACGTCCTGCCAGGCCTGCGCGAGGGGATGCAACATGTCGCGCTCGACGAGCAACGTCACATTGCGTTCGGGGTGAAGCTGCTCTCGGAGCTCCTGCGCGAGAGCCCCGAGTGCGAGGACGCCGTCGAAGACCTCCTGCGTGAGGTGGTCCCGCTGACCGCCACGGTGTTCGCGCCGCCTGGGGGCGACGAGCGATACGTCGAGTGCTTCGGCTCGCAGCTCGACGAACTCTACGAGGACGGCGCGAGAGCGATGGAGTCGCGACTGCGGGCGTGCGGGCTGGATGTCGAGCGGCTGCGGATTGGCATCCCTTTCGACCTGCCTCCGGGCGAGCGCGCGCGACGGGGGCTCGTCATGCTCCGAGCGGGATACATCGGACCGGCCCCGACGCACTTGGTCCCGAGTGCCGAAGCCACCGAGATCCTCTTCGACAGCATCCGGCGGCAGGTCGACCCGGAGGCGGCGCGGCAGGCGGTCACGACGATCCAGTGGGAGTTCAGCGACGCCGAGCGGCGGCACCTTCGCGTCGGCGACGGTGTGGCCGACGTCAGGAGGGGCCAGGCCGACCGTGTTGACGTCGTCGTCCGCTGTCGGCTTGGAGAGTGGGTCGACATCGCAGCAGGCAGGTCGCCGATTTGGCGGTCGCTGGTGAAACGCCGCATCACCGTCCGTGGTCGACCAACGGCCCTGCTCCGCGTCTCCCGGCAGTTCGCATGACCGCGCTGACGACACCGCGGCGGCGCGGCCGCTGGTTGGTGTCCGGGGCAGCCCTGGCCGCGGCACTCCTCGCGCCGTCGGCTGCGGCTGCCGCAGCGCCCAGCGACACCACGTACCGCCTGTCCTTCCGCCGCGGAGCGTGCACGGCACGGATCGCCGTCACGACGACGAGGACCGCCCTGCTGTTCGTGGGCCTGGATGCGCGCGCGGAGCTGTCGTGCTCGCGGCAATTTTCCACCTGTCGAGCTACTTGTCCATCAAGGGCGCCGATGGGACGTTGATGGCGGCAGCGCCGACGACCTCGTGCCGCGGTTGTCGCACGACCTCTGCCGCGGCGCGACTGACGTCGATCGCCTTCACGCCGTACACGGTCGTGTTCGGCGTCGGGGCGGTGAGCGACCGCAGGTGGGCGGAGATCAGGCCAACGCTCGGCACGGACTGCACCGGATTTCGAACAACGGTGCTGAACTGCACGATGTCGGTGTCCGTCCGACCGTAGCTCGACCGCGCTAGTCGCTCGAGGCCGAGTTCATCGGGCACCCTCGCAGGAGCGAAAGGCGCCGCTTAGCAGCGCCTTTTGCGATGGCGAGACCCGGACTCGAACCGGGGACACCGCGATTTTCAGTCGCGTGCTCTACCAACTGAGCTATCTCGCCGCGGTCGATCAGGGTACCGACCCGGCGGCGATGTCGGCGGCTGCCACGCCGAGCCGCGCCATCTCCTCGACAAGCTCCTCGCGCGAGAGTGCGATCGTGCCGTCGAGCCAGCTGCCGATCGTCACGATCAGCCCGCTGACGAGCACCTGCGTCATCAGCTGCAGGCGCGGCTGGTGGCGGTCGTCGAGTCCGTGGTGCGCGCGGATCAGCGCGGCCAGCAGCGACGAGTACTGCTCGGTCGCCTCGCGCTGGCGGGTGCGCAGCGCGTCCGCGGCGCTTGCCTCGCCGTAGGTGCGCGCGATCCGCGGATCGTCGGCGAGCACGGCGACGACGGCGCCGGCCAGCGCGCGAAAGCGTGGCAGCAGCTCGTCCGGCGCGTCGGCCAGCGCGGCGGCGATCGCGCGGTCGACCTCGGCGTGGAGCAGGTCGTGCAGCGCCTGCAGCAGCTCGTCGCGGTCGCGGAAGCTCTCGTAGAAGTAGCGCTCGGTCAGGCCGGCCCGCGCGCAGACGCGCTTCATCGTCAGCCCTGACAGGCCGACCGCGCCAATCTCCTCGAGGGCGGCCTCGAGCAGGCGCTCGCGGCGCTCGGTGCGACGCTCGTCGGCGCTGACGCCGCGGTAGGGGCGGACAACCACGCCAGCATCTTGACACGCCCGAGTGTCAAGTTCTACCCTCCGACGAATGGCAACCGCTGCCCCGCCCCGGGAACGGCCGCCGAGCGTCGCGCGGGTCGTCACCGACGTCGCCGACGAGCTGCGGCGCCGGCCCAAGCTGCCGCCCGGCGAGATGGGGCTGAGCCCGCGGCGCTCGCACCGCTTCCAGCGCGACCCGCTCGGGTCGATGCTCGACTTCTACGCGCGCTTCGGCCCGGTCTCCAGCGCGCGCATCGTCCACCGCCCGACGGTGATGCTGCTCGGGCCGGAGGCCAACCACTTCGTCACCGTCTCCGGCGCGCAGCACTTCTCCTGGCGCGAGGGGATGTTCGGCGAGCAGCTGATCCCGCTGATCGGCTCGGGCCTGATCACGACCGACTGGGAGTACCACGACCGCGCGCGGCGGATCATGATGCCCGCGTTCCACGCGCGGCGGATGGAGACGGCGCAGGCGGTGATGGTCGACGAGACCGAGCGCGCACTGCAGGCATGGCAGCCCGGCGCGACGCTCGACGTCTACCACTGGATGCGCGACCTCAGCATGAGCATCGCGATGCGCGCGCTGATGGGCCTCGACCCGCACGGCGGCAAGGGCCACGAGGCGGCGACCTGGTTCGAGCGCGCGCTGGCGTTCTACGAGACCGAGACGGTGCTGATGCTGCTGCGCGGCCCGCGCACGCCGTGGGCCAAGATGCAGGCAGCGCGCCGCGAGCTGGACCGCATCGTCCACGCCGAGATCGCGCAGCGGCGACGCAGCGACGAGATCGGCGAGGACCTGCTGTCGATGCTGATCGCCGCCCGCGACGAAGACGGCTCGGGCTTCACCGACGGCGAGCTGCGCGACCACGTGATGACGATGCTCTTCGGCGGACACGACACGTCCTCGTCGACGCTTGCGTTCCTGATGTACGAGCTCGCGCGCAACCCCGACATCCGCGAGCAAGCCGCGCACGACGACGAGCAGCTCGACCGCGCGGTCGACGAGACGCTGCGGATGTACCCGCCGGTGTGGTTCGGCCCGCGCAAGACGGTCAGCGAGTTCGAGCTGCACGGCCACGTCGTCCCCGCCGGCACGCACATCGTCCACTCCTCGTGGGTCACGCAGCGCATGGAGCACGTCTTCCCCGAGCCCAACGAGTTCCGCCCGGACCGCTTCCTGCCCGAGGCGCGGCGCGAGCTGCCCAAGGGCGCGTACATGCCCTTCGGGGGCGGCCAGCGCATCTGCATCGGCAAGCGCTTCGGCCAGCTCGTGGTGAAGACCGTCGCGAAGACCCTGCTGCAGCACGCGCGTGCCGACCTCGTCCCCGGCTACCAGTTGCACACGGCGCTGTCGCCGACGCTGAGCCCGCGTGGCGGCTTGCAGATGATCGTTCGCCGGTAGCGTCCGCGCGGTGGATCGCCACCGCCTCATCGCGCTGACCGCCGTTGCCGTGGCCGTCGTCGCCGGTGTGCTCCTGCTGCTGCTCAGCGGGGGCGACGACGACAAGCCGGCGCAGCGCAAGGCGCTGGCGGACCCGATCACGTTCGTCCCCGCCAACGCCGACGTCCTCGTCGACGTCGACCTCGCCGCACCGCTGCCGGCGATCGCGTTTCGCCAGCTGCTGCCCGCCAACCTGCGCTCCGAGCTGCCCGCCCGCGGCCGTGGCGCGCTGGCGGTGATGAGCGACGGCCGCCGCTGGCTGGCGTTCCAGGGCCGCGACCGCGTCCACACGACGGGCGCGCGCTTCAGCACACGCGCCACGCGCGCGGCGTTCGAGCGGCGCCTCGCCGGCCTTCCGCGCCGCGCGGGCGTGCGCCTGGCGTTCAAGCCCAACACGCTGCTGCGCCGCTTCGCCGCCGGCGCCGGGAACACGCGGTGGGGGCGCGCGCTACGCGACGGCGCGGCCGCGCTCGTCGTGCGCGGCAACACGATCCTGCTGCCGTTTCGCCTCAACGGCGCCGCACCCGCCGACGCGCTGCCGTTTGCGCCCGGCCGCACCGCTCCGCAGACGCGGGGACGCGGCGAGCTCGTCGCCGGCGTCCGCGACCCGGCCCGCACGCTGCGCTTCGCGCGCGAGGCCGGGCTGTTCCCGGAGCTGGACGTGCTCGACCAGCTGCCGAGCATCCTGCGCCCCGACCTCGAGCGTCTCGGCACCAGCGGCACGCTCGCCAGCGACGCGCGCGGCGGCCTCACCGTCCGCGTCGAGCCGGACGATCCCGGCGACTGGTCGCGCACGCTGAATCGCTTCGACGCGCTCTCCGGTCTCGCCCGCAGCCTCGGCATCGCCGACGTTCGCATCGACCGTGACGGCGACGCCTACCGCGTCGAGCAGGACGGCCGCTTCGCGCTGCAAATCGGCGTCTTCGGCAAGGCGCTCGTGCTGAGCAACCGCGAAGGCAGCGACCTGCGCGCGGCGGCTGCCGCGCGCCCACTGCCGCGGCCGGCTGGCGCCGCGGGCGGTGCGACGCTGACGCTGCAGCCCGAGCTCTTCTTCCGCGAGCTCGAGCGCCTCACCGGCGGCGCGATCCCGCGTGACCTCGTCGTGCCGTCAGCGGTCACTGGCTGGGTCCGCGCCGCCACCACCGGCGCCGTCGGTGAGCTGCGCGTCTCGGTTCCGTAGCTCGCGCACGCCGATGCCGACGGCGATCGCGATCAGCACGACCCACTTGACGTAACGCGCCCAGCCCGGCGGGTCGAGATCGGGCCGCGGCAGCGACGGAAACGGCAGGTCCGGCAGCGAGATGCTCGGCACGGCAAATGCGACGAGCGCACCGATGCCAAGCAACGGCACGACGATGCCCGCGACCGTCTTGACGACATGGCGCGCGGCGTACAGGCGCGGATGCTTGCGACGCAGATCGGGCACACGACGACGCTATGTCGCGCCGCACGTGCTGCCATCGGTCGCAGGTGTGGTCTTCGCGCTCCGCCTCGAGGATGAGCTAGCGGTCCCAGGCCTTCAGCTGGGGCAACGGGTCGACGAACCGCGAGTCCTTGTTGACGCGCCAGCCGCCGACCCAGATCTCGAAGTGCAGGTGTGGGCCCGACGACGCGCCGGTGGTCCCGACCCCGCAGATCGGCGCGCCGGCGGCCACCGGCTGGCCCGGCGTCACCGCGATCGAGTTGGTGCGGCAGTGCGCGAAGAAGAACGCGCGGCCGTCCACCGCGTTCTGCACGACGTAGCGCCCCGCGCAACACGGCTGGTAGTCGACGAACGCGATCGTCCCCGCGGTCGGTGCGACGACCGGCGTGCCCTCGGCAGCGGCGATGTCGACGCCCTGATGGGTGTGGCCCTCGCGCTCCGCGCCAATCCCGTCGCCGTAGGTGTGCGGGCCCTGGACCGGGAAGACGCCGTCGGGGTGCACCGGCGTCACGGCCGGCGCGACGACGACAGGGGCGGGCTTGGGCTTCGGCGCCGCGACGACCACGAGCGACGTCGTCCCCCTACGCCCACGCTCGCGCGCGAGCACCTGGCCCGACGGATCGGTGACGTGCAGCTGCACACGGTAGCTGCCGGGCGCCAAGCGCGCGCCCTTCGGCCATGCGACCTTCACGACGCGGCCGGTGCGCACCGTCCCGAGCGGGACCGCGACGGTGACGCCTTTGCCGCGCCGCGCGCGGAACGCCACGCGCGCCGTGACCGCACGCGCGTCCGGGTCGTCGATGTGCACGACGACCTGCGGTGCGCGGTCGGCGCGCAGCTTGCGCGGCGAGACCGCGAACTGCAGCGCCACAGGCTGGCGCTTGACGGTCGCGCCGTACACGGCGCCGCCCGACTGCCCGGTGTACTCGACGCCGCCGGCGGCAGCGCTCGACGTGCTCGCAAGCGCGAGCAGCGCGAAGACAGCGATCCCTGCGAGCCAACGCATCCTGCCGGCATCTTCGGCGCGCGCGCGTGACCCTCAGCGCAGGCGCGCGGCTTTGCACAACTTCGGCGCCGGAAACTTGCAGGAGGTAGCGTCACCCGCCTATGCGCCGGGTGGGTCTCCTTGGAGCGCTCGCCGCACTCGTGCTGACAAGCAGCGCGAGCGCGGTGCAGCCGCCGTCGTTCACCGATGCCGACAAGCTGCACGTCGTCGCGGTCAAACAGCTCAGCCCGCGGCTCTTCGAGCTGCGGCTGACGACACCGCTGCTGACCGCACCGACCAACGTGCAGATCCTCTTGCCGGCCGACTACGACGCCGACGCGACGCGGCGCTACCCGGTGCTGTGGCTGTTCCATGGCACCAGCGGCGGCGCGCGCGACTGGACGAAGATGGGCGAGGCCGCCGAGACCACCAACGGCCGCTCGCTGATCACGGTGATGCCCGACGCCGGCATCGAGAGCGACGGCGGCAGCTGGTTCACCGACTGGGTCAACGGCGGGCGCTACGGGCCGCCGATGTGGGAGACCTGGCACATCCAGCACCTGATCCCGTGGATCGACCGTCACCTGCGGACCGTCGCCGACCGCCGCGGGCGCGCAATCGTCGGCCTCTCGCAGGGCGGCTTCGGGGCGATGAGCTACGCCGCGCGCCACCCGGACCTCTTCGGCGTCGCCGGCTCGTTTTCTGGCGCGGTCGACATCTCGGCGAACCCGCTGGTCGTCGTCCCGCTGGTGACGCCGATCGTCAACGCGACCGAGTTCGGGCTCAACGGCGTCCCGCCGAACACCTTCTTCGGCGACCGCCTGACCAACGAGGTCAACTGGGCCGCGCACGACCCCGCGACGCTCGTCGGCAACCTGCGCGCGACCAGCCTGTACGCCTACACCGGCAACGGCGCGACCAGGCTCGACCCGATCGAAGCGGGCGTCTACCAGCTCACCACCCTGTTCGTCGGTGAGCTGCGCGAGCGCGGGATCCCGATCGACTTCCACGACTACGGCCCCGGCACGCACACCTGGCCCTACTGGGCGCGCGACCTGCGCGACATGATGCCGGCGCTGATGCGCGACTTCGAGCGGCCCGACCCGCCGCCGGCGACGATCGACTACGAGAGCGCCGACGACCCGTACTCGCAGTGGGGGTGGACCGTCGATCCCGAGCGCCCGGCGCGCGAGTTCAGCGCGCTGCTGCGCGCCGGCGCGCGCGGCTTCACGTTGCGCGGCAGCGGCCGCGCAACCGTGCAGACGCCGGCGTTCTATCGCCCCGGCGCCACCGCGTCCGTGGCGATCACGTCGCCGAGCAACCGCACCGAGAAGCAGATGTCGGTGGGCGACGACGGCCGGCTGCGCTTTGCGGTGCCGCTGGGTCCGGGCAACCCCGTCCAGCAGTTTCGCCTCGGCGCGACGACCGCCGTCTATTCGACGCGTGTGACGATCGACGCGCCGCCGTGCCCGACGACGCTGCGCGTGCGCTTTGCCAAGCCCCTGCGCTCGGCGCGGGCGACGCTGGGCACGCACCGGCTGGCCGTGCGGCGTACGGCCCGCAGCGTGACCGTGTCGCTTCCCGGTGCAGGGACACACCGCGTGCGCTTCGTCGTGCGGATGCGCTCAGGGCAGCGGCGCGTCCTGCACCGCAGCATCCGCACCTGCTGAGGCCATCCGCGACAGCAGCTCCAGCGCGCCCGCCTTCGACAGCGGCTCGTTGAGGTTGCCGCACTTCGGCGACTGCACGCACGACGGGCAGCCCTTCTCGCAGCGGCACTCGCCGATCAGGCGGCCGGCGTCGTCGCACAGGCGCTCGAACCCGCGGTAGCCCATGCGCGTGATGCCGACGCCGCCGGGGTGGCCGTCGTAGATGAAGATCGCCGGGCCGCCGGTCTGGCGGTGCAGGTTGGTCGACAGGCCGCCGATGTCCCAGCGGTCGCACATCGCGATCAGCGGCAGCACCGCGATCTGCGCGTGCTCGGTGGCGTGCAGCGCGCCGAGCAGCACCTCGCGCGGGAAGCCGTCGAGCACCTCCGCGGGCAGCTCGTACCACAGCGCCCGCGTGGTGAACGACGTCGGCGGCAGGTCGACCGCCTCGATGCCGATGACCTCGTGGTCGGACAGGCGCTTGCGCTGGTAGGCGAGCACCTGCTCGGTGACCGTGACGACGCCGAAGGAGAGCTCACGCCGCGCACCGTCGCGGCGGTCCAGCAGCTTCTCGATGAAGGTGTCGGTCTCCTTCTTGGGCTGCGTGTACCAGTTGCCGTGAAACGGCGTGACCAGCGCGCGCTGCGCGTCGAGGTCCAGCGCGCGGACCTCGTAGGGCCGGCCCGAGGTGCAGGTAGATCGCGCCCTCGTGGACCGTCGAGAACGCACGCGCGGCCTCGGTGTCGCCGAGCAGCTCGCCGTCCTCGACGTTGACGATCGCGTAGCGGTCCGGCGAGGCGGATCGCAGCGACACGCGCGCCGCCGGGAACTCCTCGGGGTGACGCAGCAGGAAGCGCCCGCCGCGCTGCACGAGGTCGCCTCGCGCCTCGAGGTGCTCGCAGTGCGCGCGTACGCGTGGGCCGAGCGCGTCGGCGTCCGTGGCCGGGTCGATCGGCCCCTCGTGCGCGGCGCAGAGCAGGTGCGCGTCGTGGATCTCCTCGGACTCGTGGTCGAGGATCGCCGCCTCGACCGGGCGATCGAGGAACTCGTCGGGGTGGCGGCAGAAGAACTGGTCCAGCGCGTCCTCGCCTGCCACGTAGACGGCCAGGCCACGGCCGCGACGCCCGGCGCGGCCCCACATCTGACGCAGGCGAGGCGACGGTGCCGGGGAACGTGACGCAGACGGCGGCGTCGAGCGCGCCGATGTCGATGCCCAGCTCCAGCGCGTCCGTGGTGACGACGGCGAGCAGGTCGCCCGTCGTCAGCCGGTGCTCCAGCTCGCGGCGCTGCTGCGGCGTGTAGCCGGCGCGGTAGGGCGCGACGCGCTCGGCCAGCGACGGCTTGCCGAGTGCCTCGAGCTCGTCCTTGACGATCTTCGAGACCAGCTCGACGCGCCTTGCGCGACTTCATGAAGCAGATCGTGCGCGCACCCTCGGCGACGAGGCGCGCGACGAGCTCACCGGCCTCGCCGAGCGCGGAGCGCCGCGTCTGCAGCGTCTCGTCGATGACCGGCGGGTTCCACATCGCGATCTGGCGGCGCGCGCCCGGCGAGCCGTCGTCCTCGACGACGTGCGACGTCGTCCAGGCCGGTCAGGCGCTCGGCCAGCTCGCCGGGGTTGGCGATCGTGGCGCTTGCCAGCAGGAACCGCGGCTCGCAGATCCTCCGCAGCCGCCGCAGCACGTTCGCCACGTGGGAGCCGAAGACGCCGCGGTAGACGTGCGCCTCGTCGACGACCACGACGTCGAGGTTCGCGAAGAAGTCGCCCCAGCCGTACTTGTTGTGGTTGGGCAGGATCCCGACGTGCAGCATGTCCGGGTTGGTCAGGACGAGGTTGCTGCGGCGACGGATCTGGCGGCGGTCCTCGGTGCGCGTGTCGCCGTCGTAGATCGCGGGGCGGATCTCCTTCGGCAACCCGAAGCGCGCGAGCGCGCGCGCCTGGTCCTGCGCCAGCGCCTTGGTCGGATAGAGGTAGAGCGCGCGCGCGGTCGGCCGTGACAGCAGCGCGTGCAGCGTCGGCAGCTGGAAGCACAGCGACTTGCCCGACGCCGTGCCCGTGGTGACGATCGTCGTCTGCTGCAGCGCGTGCATCAGCGCTTCGTGCCTGGTGCGTGTAGAGCTGCTCGATGCCCGCGTTCTCCAGCGCGGCGTAGACCTTCGGGTGCAGCCCGTCAGGGATCTCGACGTGCCGCGGCGCGCGCGCTCCCTCGAATGCCTGGCGCACGAGGCGCCCGTCCTCGCGCCCGTCGTCCAGCAGCTCGGTCCAAGGGAGTGCTTCTGAGGTGATCGCCAATGCCGAGCTGACGGTAGCGTGCCGGGCGCGATGGCATTGCGTTGCGTCTACTGCGACCTCGACGGAACCCTGCTCGGTCCGGGAGGTTCGTTGTTCGCGGCCCCCACCGGGGGCACGACGCTGCTCGGCGCGCGCGCCGTCGAGGCGTGCCACCGGGCCGATGTGGAGCTCTGCGTGATGACCGGGCGCCGCCAGGACTCGGCCAGCGCCAACGCGCGCATGCTCGGCTTTCAGTCCTACATCTTCGAGATCGGCGCGGCGTTCGTGCTCGACGGCGAGGAGCACTGGCTGACCGGCGACTGGGTCCCGCGCGAGGGGCAGACGATCTACGAGCGCATCGAGGAGTCGGGCGCGCCGAAGCTGCTGCTCGAGCACTTCGCCGGGCGCCTGGAGTACCACGACCCGTGGCATCGCAACCGCCTCGTGAGCCACCTGCTGCGCGGCGACGTCGACGTGCGGGAGGCCGATGCGCTGATGGCCGAGCGACGGCATGAGTGCGCTGCGGCTTGTCGACAACGGCATCGTCCACCGGCGCTCGGCGGCGCTGGAGCACCTCGACATCACGCGCGCCTACCACCTGCTGCCCGCAGGTGCTTCGAAGGCCGGTGGCGTCGCGGCGCACATGCGCGCGCGCGGCTACGCGCCCGAGGAGTGCATCGCCATCGGCGACTCGCGCGAGGACATGGCCGTCAGCGCGCACGTCGGCGCGCTTCTTCCTCGTCGCGAACGCCGCCGATCGCGACCCGACGATTCGCGAAGCCCTCGCGACGCACCCGAACGCGACCGTCACGGAGGCGTCCTACGGTGAGGGCGCCTACGAGGCGATCGTCGGCACCCTGGCTAGCGGCGCCTGAGTCGCGCCCACAGGCGCGCCCAGAACCCGGGTCCGCGACGCCGCCGACGCGAAGGGAGGAAGCGCGTCGGTGGCGGGACGGTGGTGCGCACCAGCGCGACCCAGTCGTCAAGCGGCAGCGAGCCGTCGATCAGGCGCGCGAGGCCGACGGTCACCGGCGCTTCGAGGCGCGAGCTCTCCAGCGCGCGGGCCAGCAGCGGCACGGACTCCAGCGCCTCGATCGCCTGGCCGATCTGCCCGGGGATCTCAGCCGTCGGGACGCCCTCGGCCAGCAGCTCGCCCGCGCGACGGTTGCGCGACTGTGGGGCGAGCGCCGTCGCGACGAGGTCGCCGGTCCCCGCGAGGCCGATCATCGACTCGGCCTGCGCGCCCTGCGCCTGCGGCGTAACGCCAGACCTCGGCGAAGATGTGGCCGGCTGCGGCGCCCGCCGCGTTGAGGCCCTGGCGCTCGGTCGCGCCGGCTGCCAGCGCCGCGGCGTTCTTGGCGGCGCCCGCGAGCTCGACGCCGATCGGGTCGTCGGACTCCTCGCAGACGACGCCGGCGCGGATGAAGACCTGCGTCAGCTGGTGGGCGAGCTCCTCGTCCTCGGAGGCGGCGACGAGGCTTGCACCCTCGCGGACCATCTCGCGTGCATGGGCAGGCCCGCCGATGCACGCCGTGCGGTGCGCACCGAACGAGGCGCGCAGCATCGCCGTCGGCGCACGACCGTCGGGCGGCACGAGCCCCTTCGCCAGCGAGACGACGGCGGCACGCGGCCCGAGTCCCGCCGCGGGCAGGCCCGCGATGACGTCGTCGAGGCCGCTGGACGGCACGCCGAGGAAGACGAACTCGGCGCGGGCGACGCCGACGGCGGCGTGCTGGATGCGCAGGCTCTCGGGCAGCTCGACGCCGGGGAGGTAGATCGCGTTCTGGCGGTCGGCTTGCAGGCGCTCGGCCTGCTCGGCGGTGCGCGTCTGCAGCGTCGTCTTCAGGCCGCCGCGAGCAAGCAGCACGGCGACCGCGGTGCCGAACGAGCCGGCGCCGATGACGACGGCGCCGCGGCCGAACGGCGTGCGCATGCGCGGGCTGCGCGGGACGGCAGGGAGCTGGGGGCGTGGGCGATCGGCCACGGGTGCGCTGACCCTAGCGGCGCAGGTACGCTCGCCGCCGTGAGGAGGATGTTCGCCGTGGCCGTGACGCTTGCCGTTGCCGGCGCCGCGCCGGCCGGGGCCGCGGACGGGCGGCCGGACACCGTGCCGGCGCTGGAGTCGTTCGCGCCGAGCGAGGGGACGTTCGTGCTGCGCGGCGACGCGCGTGTCGCCGGCACGAGCCGCGAGGCGCGGACGCTCGCGGCCGACCTCGGCGCGTTGCTCGGGCGGCGCGTGCGCACCGCCAAGCGCGCCCGACCCGGCGACGTCCTGGTGCGGCGCGGCGGCGCCGCGACGCTCGGGGCCGAGGGGTACGAGCTGCGCATCGGCCGCGTCTTCACGGTCAGCGCGCGGCACTCCGCGGGGTTGTTCTACGGCGGGCGCACGCTGCTGCAGCTTGTGCGCGGCGGGCGCGCGATCGTGCGCGGTCGCGCGCGCGACGTGCCGGCCTATCGCGAGCGCGGGCTGATGGTCGACTGCGGGCGCGCGTTCTACCCGCGCGCGTGGTGGCTGGAGCGCATCCGCCAGCTGGCCGACCTCAAGCTCAACCTCATCCACCT
The DNA here is from genome assembly GCA_963727365.1 of Paraconexibacteraceae bacterium. Lineage (GTDB taxonomy): Bacteria > Actinomycetota > Thermoleophilia > Solirubrobacterales > Solirubrobacteraceae > Paraconexibacter. The sequence continues at coordinate 53,862 of CAVSFU010000008.1, forward strand.
GCATCTCTCCGACGACCAGGGCTTTCGCGTCGAGGTCCCGTCGCACCCGGAGATCGTCAGCCGCGAGCACCTGACGATCGCCGACATCCGCGCGCTGGTCGCCGAGGCACGCAAGCGCCACATCACGCTCGTGCCGGAGATCGACATGCCGGGCCATCTCACGGCGGCGCTTGCCAAGCACCCCGAGCTGCAGCTGCGCAACGCCTTCGGCCAGCCGCAGCCCGGCAAGCTCGACGTGACGTCGCCCGCGGCGCGGAAGTTCGCGCACGAGATCGTCGGCGACCTGCTGGCGGTCTTCCCCGGGCCGTTCTGGCACATGGGCAACGACGAGTACCTCGGCGTGCTGTCGACGCCCGCGGACTACGCGATGTACCCGCAGCTCAAGCGCGACTCCGTGCCCAACTTCGTCAAGGAGATCCGCGAGCAGGTCGTCGCCGCGGGCAAGCGGTTGCGCGTCTGGTCGGACGGCCTCGGCGAGGACACGGCGTGGCTGCCGCGCGACGTCGTCGTCGAGTGGTGGGAGGAGCTGCATTCGCCGCCACCTGCTGAGCTGCTCGCCGAGGGGCGCGAGGTGCTCAACGTCGGCTGGTGGCCGTTGTACTACGTCACCGGCGGTCCGCTGCAGGGCCACCGGGCAAGCGAGGAGTTCCTCTACGAGGAGTGGCAGCCGCGCCAGTTCACCGGGCCGTGGCTGTCGCTCACGCCGCTGCGGCTCGGCAGCACGGTCGCCGAGCAGCGTGGCCTGCTCGGCGCGACGCTTGCGGTGTGGAACGACGACCCGTCGTCGCCGGCTGCGAAGCCCGCGGCGCTCGCCGCGGGGATCGCCTCGCGGCTGGCCGTGCTTTCGCAGCAGACGTGGGGCAGCGCGAAGCTGACGCCCGACTACGCGCATTTCGCGGGCGTGGTCGAGCGCGTCACAGGTAGTCGGTGAGCGCGGCGGCAGCCGCCTCGATCTCCGCCAGCGTCGGCGCCTCGCTGACGGTCTGCAGATCGAGCATGCGGTGGCCGAAGCGGCCGAGCCCGTCCTGGCCGACGATCGCAAAGCACGGCACGCCCGCTTGGCGCGCGCGTGTTGCCGCCTCGCCGGCGGCCTTGCCGAGCAGCGTCTGCGCGTCGAGCCGGCCCTCGCCGACGATCACCGCCTGCGCCGCGCGCATGCGCGTGTCGTAGTCGAGGGCCTCGAGGACGAACGCCGCGCCGCCGACGAGCTTGGCGCCGAGACCGGCCCACAGCCCGCCGGCCAGGCCGCCTGCCGCGCCGCTCATCGCGACGCCGCGCGGGTCCTTCGGCAGCGTCTCGGCGAGACGCTCGAGGCGCTTCGCCAGTCGCTTGACGGTCGCGGTGTCGGCGCCCTTCTGCGGAGCGAACACGGCCGCGGCGCGCTCGAACGCCGCACGCACGTCGCAGAGCACGACGAGCTGCGCGCGCACGTCGCCTGCCGCCTCCAGCGCCCCGGCGCCGCCGTCGGTCGCGGCGCTGCCGCCGGCGCACACCAAGATCACCGCCGCGCCGGCGTCGTCGGCGCGCGCGATCTGCTCGCCGACCGCAGCCGACGACGCGCTCCACGCGTCCTCGGGCGTGGGGTCGGGGCCGAGGCCCGCCACCGCGGCGACCTCGACGATCGCGGTGCCGCCGTCCTCGACAAACGCGAGGTGCCCGTCGGTGTGCCCGCCGAGCGCCGTCAGCAGCACGGTCTGCGTGCCCTCGCCACCGTCGGCGAGCGGGCAGAGGTCCGGCGGGGGCTGGCCGGCGGCCTCCAGGCCACGGCCGATCGCCGCCGCGACCTGCGCGGCGCTGAAGGTGCCCTTGAACGCGTCGGGCGCGACGAGGCTTGCACGGCCGGTAGTCACGGTGCGCCATCCTGACAAGGACATGGCGAAGTCCGACGGGATCATGCTCGACGCAGGCGGCCGCGAGCTGCGCGTCTCCAGCGCCGACCGGGTGATCTTCCCCGCGACCGAGCGCACCGCGGAGGTCACGAAGCTGCAGATCGTCGAGTACTACCTGTCGGTGGAGGACGGGATCCTGCGCGCGTTGCGCGAGCGCCCGACGACGCTCGAGCGCTGGCCCAAGGGCGTGCACCCGGGCATGAAGATCAGCACCCGCGAAGGCTTCAAAGGCGACGCCTTCTACCAAAAGCGCGTGCCCAAGGGCGCCCCAGACTACGTCGAGACGTGCACGATCACGTTCCCCTCCGGGCGCACGGCCGACGAGATCTGCCCGACCGAGATCGCCGTCGTCGGCTGGTGTGCGCAGATGGGCACGATCACGTTCCATCCGTGGCCGGTGCGGCGCGACGACGTCGACCATCCCGACGAGCTGCGCCTCGACCTCGACCCGCAGCCCGGCACCGACTTCGTGGACGCCCAGCGCGTGGCGGCCGAGGCGCGTGGGTTGCTCGACGAGCTCGGGTACGTCGGCTTCCCGAAGACCAGCGGCGGGCGCGGTATCCACATCTACGTGCGCATGACGCCGAAGTGGACGTTCACCGACATGCGCCACGCGGCAATCGCGTTCGGCCGCGAGCTGGAGCGCCGCATGCCGGGCGAGGTGACGACGAAGTGGTGGAAGGAGGAGCGCGGCGAGCGCGTCTTCATCGACTACAACCAGAACGCGCGCGACCGCACGATCGCCTCGCCGTACTCGATCCGCCCGAAGCCCGGCGCGACGGTATCGGCGCCGCTGACGTGGGACGAGGTGCAGGACTGCGCGCCCGAGGACTTCACCGTCGCGACGATGCCGGCCCGCTTCGCGGAGATCGGCGACCGCTTCGCGGCGATCGACGACGTCGACCACTCGCTCGAGCCGCTGCTGGAGCTCTACGAGTCGCAGGGCGACGGCGACATGCCCTACCCGCCGGACTACCCGAAGATGCCGGGCGAGCCCAAGCGCGTTCAGCCCTCGCGCGACACGGATCGCAAGCGCGATTAGCGGTTGAGCATTGCCGCGCGCGGCAACCTGCGCGAAGCGGCCTGCCGCGGACGGCAACAGAAGGACCGGCGGTCGATCCTTTTTTGGCCGCGTGGGCGGTGCCGACGCCGCCCGCCGCCAAGTTGCATGGCGGGACGATGACCACGATCGACCGACCGGACGCCGTCCCCGGCCTCTCCGCCACCGCCACCCACCCGGCAGGCCAGAAGCTTGCTGCCAACGCGCTCGGCCTGCCGCAGGTCCTCTTCTGCATCGTGACCGGGGCCGCTCCGCTGGCCGCGATGATGTTCAACGTCCCGATCACCGTGCTCGGCGGCGGCTTCGCCGCGCCCGCCGCATTCCTGATCGCGACGATCGTGCTGACGATCTTCTCCGTCGGCTACATCGAGATGAGCCGGCGCGTCACCTCGGCGGGCGGCTTCTACACCTTCATCACGCGCGGGCTCGGTCCGGTGGCCGGGCTCGGCTCGGGCATCCTCATCGCCCTCTGCTACATCGTCTTCTCGGCTGCTGTCGCGGGGGTGCTCGGCTACTTCATGTCGACGACGTTCGACGACTGGTTCGGGATCTCGATCTCGGCCTGGGTGTACACGTTCGCGAGCCTCGCCGTCATGGCCGCGCTGGCGTGGTTTCACATCGAGCTGACCGCGAAGGTGCTCGGCGTCGCGCTCGTCGCCGAGGTGCTCGCGCTCGTCGTGCTGGCGATCGCCGTCTTCCTCTCGGCGGGCGATTCCGGCTTCACCGCCGCTCCGCTGAACCCCGTCGAGCTCTTCGACAACGACGCGGCGATCCAGACCTTCGGTGCCGCCGCCGTCGGCATCGCGTTGTTCGGCGCGTTCTGGTCCTGGGTCGGGTTCGAGATGGCACCCAACTACGCCGAGGAGTCACGCGACCCCAAGAAGATCGCCAAGACCGCGACCTACGCGTCGGTGATCGGCCTCGGGCTCTTCTACATCGTCATGTCCTACATCTTCGTGATCGGCTGGGGCAAGGACGGCGTGGCCCCCGGCGTCGGCGGCCAGTTCGAGGGCAACTACGGCTCGGCCTGGTACCCGCTGACTGACCGCTATGTCGGCGGCGGGCTGACGACGGTCTTCGAGCTGCTGATCATCACGAGCTCGTTCGCCTGCGCGATGGCCTTCTACAACACGTCCGCGCGCTACCTGTTCTCGCTCTCGCGCGAAGGGCTGCTGCCGCGCGCCCTGTCACAGACGCACGCCAGGCACCAGAGCCCCTACGTCGCGGCGACGACTGTCGCCGCGATGATCGGCCTCTACGTCCTCGGCTTCACGATCTACGACTCCTCGACCGAGGCGTTCTTCCTCAAGCTCGGCACCTGGACGCCGCTGCTCGGGGTGCTCGGCATCCTCGCCGTGCAGGCGCTCTGCTGCCTGGCGATCATCCGCTACTTCCAGACCCAGGCCAAGGACGGCGCGCACTGGTGGCGGACGATGCTTGCCCCGATCCTCGGGCTGCTCGGCCAGGTCGGCGCCTGCTACCTGCTGATCGACAACCGTGGCGCGCTCGCCGGCTCCGAGGTCTTCTTCGTCAAGGGGATCCCGTGGTTCGTGCTGATCACGTTCGTCGGCGGCATCGCCTACGCGCTGTACCTGAAGACCCGTGACGCCGCGCGCTACGACGCGATCGGCAGCTTCGAGCATGACGAGCCTGTCCCCGCCACCGCCTGAAAGGAATCCATGAACCCTGTCTCTGCTCCCGCCAGCACCCATCCGCTGGCGCCGCTGACGGCCGAGGAGATTGCCGCCGCGGCGGCAATCATCAAGAGCGAGAAGTCGCTCGGGCCGAGCGTTCGCTTCGTCTTCATCGTCCTGCACGAGCCGCCGAAGGACGTGCTGCGCGCCGGGGGCGAGGCAGCGCGCGAGGCGTTCGTGGTGCTGCGCGACCGCGACCGGCTCGGCGTCGTCGAGGCCGTCGTGTCGCTGAGCGAGGCGCGCGTGCTCTCCTACGACCACCGCGAAGGCGTGCAGGCGCCGATCACCTTCGAGGAGTTCATGGCCTGCGAGGACGTCGTCCGCTCCGATCCCGAGTGGCAGGCGGCGATGCGCCTGCGCGGGGTCGAGGACTTCTCGCTCGCAATGATCGATCCGTGGGCGTCGAGCTACACCGGCCCGGCCGACGACCCTGGGCGCCGGCGCATCGCGCGACCGCTGACGTGGCTGCGCGCGGCGCCCGGCGAGCACGGGTACGCGCGCCCGATCGAGGGACTCGTGTGCGTCGTCGACCTCGATCTGATGGAGGTCGTCGAGGTGATCGACCACGGCGTCGTCGCAATCCCCGAGCAGCCCGGCAACTACGTCCCCGAGCTCACCGGGCTCGCGCCGCGCGCGGACGTCAAGCCGATCGAGATCGTCCAGCCGGAGGGCGCCTCGTTCACCGTCGACGATCACCATGTGGCGTGGCAGAAGTGGACCGTCGACGTCGGCTTCAACGCCCGCGAGGGGCTCGTGCTGCACCGCGTCGCCTACGACGGCCGCTCGATCATCCACCGCGCGTCGCTGTCGGAGATGTACGTGCCCTACGGCGACCCCGCGCCGACGCACCAGTTCAAGAACGTCTTCGACATGGGCGAGTACGGCATCGGCTGGCTTGCCAACCCGCTGACGCTCGGTTGCGACTGTCTCGGCGAGATCTTCTACTTCGACGGCGTCGTCTCAGACCAAGACGGCAACCCGATGACGATCCCGAACGCGATCTGCATGCACGAGGAGGACTACGGGATCAGCTGGAAGCACACCGACTTCCGTACGGAGGAGGTCGAGGTGCGCCGCCTGCGCCGCCTCGTGCTGTCGACGATCGTCACCGTCGGAAACTATGAGTACGGGTACTTCTGGTACCTCTACACCGACGGCACGATCGAATACGAGGTCAAGCTCTCGGGCGTGATCTCGACCGGTGCGATCGCGCCAGGGGAGACGCCGAAGCACGGGACGCTCGTGGCACCGGGCCTCTACGGCCCGCATCACCAGCACTTCTTCAGCGTGCGCCTGGACATGGAGGTCGACGGCGTCGGCAACTCGGTCGTCGAGGTCGACTCCGAGCCGCTGCCGATCGGCCCGGACAACCCCGTCGGTACCGCCTGGGTGACGAAGGCCACGACGCTCGAGAGCGAAGCGCAGGCCCAGCGACTGATCGACCCGTTCAAGGCGCGCTACTGGCGCATCGAGAACCCGAGCGTGGCAAATGCCGTCGGCGCGCCGGTCGCCTACAAGCTCGTGCCCGGGGACAACGTCGTGCCGATGGCCCACCCCGACAGTCAGCAGGCGCCGCGGTCGGGCTTCGCGCACAAGCACCTGTGGGTCACGCCGTACGACCCGCGCGAGAAGTTCGCCGCCGGCGACTACCCCAACCAGCACCCAGGTGGGGAAGGGCTGCCGGCCTTCACGGCGGGCGACCGGCCGGTCGCCGACACCGATCTCGTCGTCTGGTACACGTTCGGCGCACACCACGTGGTGCGGCCCGAGGACTGGCCGGTGATGCCGGTCACCCACATCGGCTTCAAGCTCAAGCCGAGTGGCTTCTTCGACCGCAACCCCGCGCTCGACATGCCACGCAGCGTGTCGGCGACGTGTCACCACCACGGATGACGCTCGCCCACGTCGGCGCCGTGCCCGTTGAGGAGCTGCTGACCGCGTCGCCGGGCCTGGTCGCGCTGCTGGGCCTCAGCTGTCGCCACGCAGTCGCTCGACACGCAGCGCAGCTTCGAGCTCGGCGCGGCGCGCGGCGATCGGATGGCCGAGCAGGGACTCGGCGCGTCGCAGGCGGTAGCTAACCGTGCGCGGCGCGATGTTCAGCGCGGCGGCGGTCTGCGCGACGCTCTCGCGTGCGGCGAACCAGGCCTCGAGCGTGTCGCGCAGGTGCCGGTGGCGCGCACCGGCCGGGCCTGCCAGCGGGCCGAGCTCGGCGCGTGCAACTGCGAAGGCGGTCCGCTGGTCGCCGAGCGCCAGCGCCTCCAGCGCGACGGAGCGCAGGTCGACGGCCCCAGGCGCGCTTGTGCGCCGTGCGATTCGCTCCGCCAGCAGCGCCTGCTCATGGGCGGCGCGAAAGCCGGCGGGCCCGCCGATGCCGGCTGAGCCGTCGACGGCGCCCCGCAGGCGCTCGCGCACCTCGGCCGCGTCGGTTGTCATCAGCCACGCCCAGCAGCGACCGTCCGGCGTGCGGACGCTCAGCAGCGGCGCGTCGAGCGCGTGCGCGACGGCTGCGAGCGCCGGCTCGGCCGTGCCGCCGGTAGCGACCACGGCAACGTGCATGCCGTCGACGCGATAGTCGAGGTCGGCGACGCTGTCGCCGGCGAGCGCCGCCTGCACGAGGCGCACGCGGCGCAGGTCGGGGTGACTTGCGACCCGCGCGCGCTCGTCGGCGTGCTCGCGTGCCACCAGCGGCATCACTGCGCCCATGTAGGAGTGAACCGACTGCATCGCGCCGCGCAGCTCGCGCATGACGGTGCGCTCGTCGTCGAGCGTCCCCGAGTCGACGAGGTCGAGGAAGTGCTCGGCCATCGTGTACTCGCCGAGGTGATAGGTCTGCAGCAGGGCGTGGGCGCTGGCGCCGTACTGGGCGCTCACGTCGGCTTCGAGGCGGGCGCCGGCGCACAGCACGCGCGGCAGCGCAGCCGGCCGCTCGACGAGATCGAGCATCAGCTCGACGTTCTCGCGGGTGCTGCGGTGGACGGCTTCACGGAAGGCCGGGTCATCGGTCACCCAGAACTCGGGCACTTCGTACCACTGGCGCTCCATCAGGTCGTCGACGATCTCGTCGAGGCGCGCGCGTGCCCCGGCTCCGAGCGCCGTCCCGGCGTCGGTCCTGTGCATCATCCGCACGGTGACAGCAGCGCCGCGGCGCGCACATCGACCATGCGCGCAAGCCGGGTTGGACCGTCGGTCTGACGCCCTGGTGGCTAGCGCCCGTATCGATCCTGCCCGAGCACGAGCTGCTCGGGCAGCGTGACGCGCGGGGGCGGGGACGGATCGGCGGAGACCGAGACCGTCTGCGCGACGCTGGCCGTGACGGCGCAGCGCGCGCCGTCCTCGGCCTCGACGACGACCTCGCCGTCGCCGTTCTCAGCAAGCGTCCCGCGTAGGCCGGGCTCAAGGCCCGTGGACTTGAGGTAGTGCAGCAGGTCCTCGGCTTCGTTCTCGAAGCGCAGGATCTCGACCTTCGCGCCGACCTCGACATCGGCCAGCGGCACGCCGGCGACGCGCGCGCCAACCTCGATCGGGTGGCCGTGCGGGCAGGTCCGCGCATCGCCGATGGCGCGCTTCATGTACTCCTCGAAGCGCGGCGACATCGCGTGCTCGAGGCGCTCGGCCTCCTCGTGGACGTCGTCCCACGGCACGCCGACGATGTCGGTGAGGTAACGCTCGATCAGGCGGTGGCGGCTGACCGTTGCCTTCGCGTGCTCGAGCCCTTCGTCGGTGAACGAGATCAGCTTGTCGCCGCCACGCGTGATGTAGCCGTCGCGCTCCAGGCGCTTGACCATCTCGTGGACGGTGGGCGCCGAAAGCTGCATCGCCCGCGCGAGGTTGGCCCCCGTCATCGGGAGCCCGGCCTCATAGAGCCAGAAGAGGGTCTGGAGGTACTCCTCCTCGGCGACAGTTGCGTGATCGCTGCTCACGCCGAGGATCGTAGCGACGAGCGGCTCAGCGTCCGTGCAAACTCGGTCAAGCGGGCCTCGGCGAGGCGCAGGAACTCGCGCGACGCGGGCGAGAGCGTGGCCCCCTCGCGCGAGACGAGCGCGAGCGTGTCGTACAGCGGCTCAGCGAACGGGACCCAGCCGAGCTTCTTCGGCACCCGCCGCCCGAGGCCGTGGATCGTGCCGAGCGAGATGATCGTGTCGGCGAGGCCCAGCGCGGCGAGCTCGATCGCTCCCTCGGCGTCCTCGAGCTCGATGTCGGGCTCCAGACGGCGGCCCTCGCGCTGCGCGAGCTCAGACAGCTGGCGGCGCATCGGATCCTCGGTGCCGTAGGACGCGTCGAAGAGCACTAGCGGGCGCGCCTCGAGGTCCTCGATCTCCTTCGGCTTGCGCACGAAGCGCGGCTCGGCGGAGACATAGACCAGCTCGTCGCGCATCAGCGGGCGCACGTCGAGGCCGCGGTCGTCGATCGGCAGCGCGATCATGCCGGCCTCCAGGTGCCCGTCGCGGATCTCGTCGGCGACCTCTGAGGAGTTGGTGCCGACGAGGCGGATCTTCACGTCCGGGTAGCGGCGGCGGAAGTCGGCCACGAGCGCCGCGATCGGGTAGAAGCGCCCGCCGCCGAACATCCCGAAGGTCGCGGTGCCGCCGCGCAGCTCGCGGACGGCGCCCAGCGCCTCACGCGCCTCCGCCGCCGCGTCGAGCGTGCGCTCGGCATGAGCGCGCAGCGTGTGGCCGGCCTCGGTCGGGATCAGGCCGCGGCCGACGCGCTCGAACAAGCGCACGCCGAGCTCGTCCTCGAGGCGGCGGATCTGCTCGGACACCGAGGGTTGCGCGAGGTGCAACGCCTCGGCTGCGGCGCTGAACGAGCCGCGGCGGAAGGTGGCGAGGAAGTACTCGAGCTGCTGCAGCGTCATATAGGCATTGCCTTGAGGTAGCGAAGACAATCAAGGCTACCGCAATGGCACCAGACGACCGATCATGGTCCTCGTGCTTCGTGTTCTGCTCGCCACCGCTGGATTTGCCGCCATGGCCCTGTGGGCCAAGCGCGCCTACGCGGACGGCTGGCTGCCGCAGGATCTCGTCGCCGCCCGCTTCATCCTTGCCGCGGTCGCGTTCTGGGTGATCGTCGGCGTCAGCCGTGCCGCCCTGCCGTCGCGTCGCGTCGCGCTTGCGGCGTTCGCACTGGGCCTCACCGCCTACGCGCTGGAGAACCACCTCTACTTCGTCGCCGTCGAGCGGATCGACGTCGGCCTGCTCGCGCTGATCATGTCGATCTACCCCGCGCTCGTCGTGCTGCTCAGCCGTGAGCGCCTCGATCCGCGGCGGTTCATCGCGCTGGCGCTTGCCCTCGGCGGTGCCGCGCTCGTGCTCGTCGGCGGAGTCGGCGGCGCGGGGTTCGAGACGGTGGGCGCGCTGCTCGCCCTCGGCTCGGCGCTGGCGTACGCCACATACCTCGTGCTTGGCGGTCGTCTTGTTCGCGAGGCCAATCCGTTCGTGCTCGCCGCGCTCGTCACGAGCGGGGCGGCGGTCTCGCTAACCGCGACTTCGGGCGGGATCGCCGTGCCCGCCGGTGACGCGGCGCTGATCGACCTTGCCGGACTGGTCGTCGTCTCGAGCGTGTTGCCGCTGGCCTGGCTGTGGCAGGGAATCGCGCAGATCGGCGCTCCGACGGCGTCGATCGTCGCGTCGGTTGAGCCGGTGATCACCGTGACGCTCGGGGCGCTGCTGCTTGGGGAGCACCTCCAAGACCTGCAGCTCGTCGGCGGCGCGCTCGTGGTGTCGGCCGTCGTCGTCCTGAACGCTAGGGTCCGTCGGCGTGAGCCTGCCACTGAAGTCCCCGCTGCTGCCCCAGCTCGCACGCTCGCGTACGACGCTGCCTGACGGCGACGGCTGGGGGTACGAGCCCAAGCTCGACGGCTTTCGCTGCATCGCGTTCGTCGACGGTGGCGAGGTGGAGCTGCAGTCGCGCAACGGCAAGCCGCTGACGCGCTACTTCCCGGAGATCGCGTTCCCCGAGGGCCGCTACGTGCTTGACGGCGAGATCGTCGCGTCGTCGTTCGACACGCTTGGCCAGCGCATCCACCCCGCGGCGTCGCGCATCGAGCGGCTGTCGCAGGAGACGCCTGCGCGGTTCGTCGCGTTCGACCTGCTCGCGTGCGGTGACGACGTCCTGCTCGAGCGCTCCTACCGCGAGCGCCGTGAGGAGCTCGCGAAGCTGCCGGGGCTGGAGCTGACGCCCGTCGTCTGGACCGCCGCGGAAGCGGAGGGCTGGCTGCAGACCGAGGAGGGCGTGATCGCCAAGGAGGCCGACGGCGCCTACAAGCCCGGCGAACGCACCGGCATGGTCAAGATCAAACGCGTCCGCACGATCGACGCGGTGATCATGGGCTGGCGGCCGGGCAAGGCGGAGGGCACGCTCGGCGCGATCATCCTCGGGCTGTACGGCGACGACGGCTCGCTGCGCGTCGTCGGGCACTCGTCGGGGTTCAGCGCGAAGGAGAAGCGTGAGCTGCCCGGGCGGCTCGCGGCCTACGAGACCGGCACGCGCGGATCGGGCGGGCCGTCGCGCTGGAAATCCGACAAGGAGCTCGAGTGGATCGAGCTGCGGCCCGAGCTCGTCGTCGAGATCACGTTCGACCACGTCTCCGACGGGCGCATCCGCCATGGCTCGAAGGTGCAGCGCTGGCGTGACGACAAGCCCCCGGCCGAGTGCCTTCTCTCGCAGCTCGACGGGTAGGCTGATCGCGCATGAAGAAGCTGGTGCTGCTGGCTGCCGCCGCTGGCGGGGCGTACCTGATGCGACGACGTGGCGCCGCCGACGCCGTGGTGCCGCCGGCACCGGTCGCGCCGATTCCGCCCGCGCCGCGCGAGGAGCCCGAGCCGCCCGTGGCCGCAGCCGAGCCGCCCGCCGCCGGCGCGCCGCCCAGCGAGGACGGCTCCGCGCCGGAGGGCTTCACGATCAAGGCCAAGGAGACGTCGGGGCTCTACCACACCACCGCGTCCCCGTCGTACAAGCGCACCCGCGCGGACGTCTGGTTCCGCACGCCCGAGGACGCCGAGGCCGCCGGCTTCACGCCCTGGGACGCGAAGCGCAAGCAGTCCTGACGCACTTTCGTTGCGCTTTCGTCCGCAGACTGGTGTAGAGCCGTCACACGATCTCCGGCACGGTCCCGGGGGTGCGTGACAAAGACCGCATCAGAGCCGATCAACGTGACGGACGTCCTGCGTGGCAGCAGGTCGCGGCCCTGGGCCGACGCCAGGGGCGAGCGGTCAGCGTCGCCCAGCTGCGAGCAACCGGCCTGACGCCCGATCAGATCACCCACGCGACGAAGACGGGGCACATCCACGGCTACCGCCGCGGCGTGTACTGCCTCGGCACCCCGGACCTCTCTCAGACAGGGCAGCTCTGGGCTGCGCACCTCGCCGTCGGAGACGACTCGCTGATCGCGTCTCACTCAGCTGATCAGCTGTGGGCCCTGCGGCCTTATCGCGGCGACGTCCACGTGATCGCGCCGACTCAACGACGGCCGCGCCGCGGAGTTGCGATCCACCGCGGTGTGGTGCTCCCAGCGGAGACACGCCAGCGCCGCGGCCTGCCAATCACCTCACCGGCGCGAGCACTCCTCGACATGTCCCTCGACCTGCACCCCGACCTCCCGCCCGACCGCCGCAACGCGACGCTCAAGCTCGCCGAGGACTTCGTCGTCAGCCCCGACGTCCTCTTCATCGCCGAGCGCGTCTGGACCGAGCTGGACTCGCGGACCTGGCACGAGCAACGCGCCGCGATGGACGCGGACAGGCGCAAGGATCAGCGCGCGCTCGCGAACGACTACGCACCGTTCCGCTTCACCTGGCGTCACCTGACGCGTGAGTGGGCTGAGAACTCGGCGGATCTCCTGGCGACGCTTGCGGCTAGGCGGCCGCCATTGTCCGCGTCCGCGCGCTAGCCACCACCCGCAGCGCCGCGATCATCGCGCTCACCGCCGGGTGTGACTCGGCGCCGCGGCGGCAGGCCGCGAAGAGATGGCGCGCCGGCGCCTCCGGACCGAGCGCGCGGATCACGACGCCGGGCGGTGGGTCGAACTGCGCCAGGCGCGGCACCGTCGCGACGCCCATGCCCTCCGCGACGAGCGCGAGGATCGTGCTCCAGTCGTGGCTGCGGTGGCGCACGTCGGGACGAAAGCCGGCGTTGGTGCAGGCGGCGTTGATGACGTGCTCGCACGACCAGCCGACGGGCGGAGCGATCCACGGCTCCGGCGACAGGTCCGCGAGCGTCAGGCCGCGGCGCGCCGCCAGCGCGTGGCCGACGGGGAGCGCGGCGTCGAGGACGTCGGAGGTCAGCTCGTGCCGCGCGACGCGCGGGTCGTCGGCAGGCGGTGCGTGCTCGGCCTCCATCGAGATCACCACGTCGAGCTCGTGGCGTGCAAGCAGCGTGAAGCACTCGGGCGCCTCGACGTCGGCGATGCGAACGTCCAGCGCAGCCAGCGCCGGATCGCGCAGCGCCGGGATGATCAGGCCCGCGATCGCTGTCGAGAAGCCGCCGACCCGCAGCGTGCCGGTCGCGCCGTCGCCGAGCTGCGACAGGGAGGACTCCAGGCGCTCGACCTCGACGAGCATCGCGTCGGCGTGGCGCAGCACGACCTCGGCGGCCGGCGTCAGCCGCACGCTGCGCCCCGCCGGCTCCACGAGGCGCTGGCCGATCTCGCTCTCGAGCGCCTGCAGCTGCTGCGACACTGCCGACGCGGTGAGGTGCAGCGCGTCGGCGGCGGCCGCGATCGTGCCGTGGTCGGCGAGCGCGCGCAGCGCGCGCAATCGGCGGACGTCGATCATCAAGCGCAGCTTACGGGTACTCAAGCAAAAGTCGAGTGGGACTGTTGGGTCAGACTCGGCACGCTGCATGCGTGCCCGCCCGTCACGCGCTCCTCGCCTCGCTGGTCGCCGTCGTCTGGGGCGTGAACTTCGTCGTGATCCACGTCGGGCTCGACAGCTTCCCGCCGCTGCTGTTCGTCGCGCTCAGGTTCACGCTCGTCGCGTTTCCCGCCGTGCTGTTCGTGAAGCGGCCCAGAGTCGCGCTGAGGTACGTCGTCGGCGTCGGCGTCTTCATGTGCTGCGGCCAGTTCGCACTGCTCTTCGTCGCGATGGACCAGGGCATGCCGGCCGGCCTCGCGAGCCTGATCCTCCAGACGCAGGCGCTCTTCACCATCGGCTTCGGGATCTTCCTGCTCAGAGAGCAGCCCGGCGCCAGGACGCTGATCGGCGCAGCCACGGCAACGGTTGGCATCGCGGTGATCGCAACCGGGCGGGCGGAAGCGGTGCCACTCGGCGCGCTGATGCTCTGCATCGCCGCCGGCGCCTCCTGGGGCTCGGCAACATCGCCGTCCGCAAGGCACAGGCACCCGACCCGCTGGCCCTGCTGATCTGGGCAAGCCTGATCCCGCCGCTGCCGATGCTCGCGCTGAGCGTGCTGCTCGGCGAGCCGGCGCCGAGCATCGACCTCGGCTGGAGCTGCAGCGGTGGTCTACGTCGTGGTGCTCTCGACGTTCTTCGGCTTCGGCGTGTGGACCTGGCTGATGCGCGAGCACCCGGTCGCGAAGGTCGCGCCGTTCACGCTGCTGGTGCCGCCGGTCGGCATCGCCGCGGCGTGGGTGGCGCTCGGCGAGCAGCCGTCAGCGACGGAGCTCGGCGGCGCCGCCGTCGTGCTGCTCGGCCTCGCGATCGTCCAAGGACTCACCCCGAAGCGCGCAGCGCGGCCAGCGCCCGCCGCGCAGGCCCTGGCGAGGTAGACGAGCGATGCGGCGTCGGTCGCGGTGACGTGGTCGACCGTGCCGCCGTGCTTGCGCACCTGCACGCGCCGAATCCACGACGGGAAGTACTCGGGAGCGTGCTGCTGGATGATGCGGTGGCCGTCGATCCCGTCCGGATAGCGCTCGAGGTTCAGCGGGCGGCCCGCCAGATGCGGCAGCATCACCGGCGCAACCGCGTCGTAGTAGCGGGCGAGGTCGAGCTTCGTGAGCTCCCCGATCAGCTGCTTGCCGGGCCGTGAGATCGTCACGACCCGGCGGCCGGCGCGGATCGCCGCGCCGTCGGGCACTACACCCGCGCGGGCAGCGAGTGGTACGCGTCGGCGAGGCGCTTGATGCCCTCGTCGATCTGGTCGGACGTGACGCCGGAGTAGGCGATGCGCAGCGTGTTCTCGCCGCCCTCGAGCAGGAAGTCGGTGCCCTTCACGAACGCGACGCCGCGCTCCGCTGCGGCGCCGAACAAGCGCGCCGACGTCGGTGCCCTCGGGCAGCTCGACCCACATGAAGTAGCCGCCGTCCGGCGGCGTGTACTGCGCCTCGGGCAGCTCGCGCTGCAGCGCTTTGTCGAGCAGCTCGACACGCTCGGCAAGCGCGGCCTTCACGGTCGCGATCGAGCGCTCCAGGCCGCCGTCGACGCAGAAGCGGTAGACGATCGACTGGGCGACCATGTTCGGCGAGATGTAGGTGTTCGTCGCGCGCTTGGCGATCTGGGCGATCGTGTCCGGCGCACCCACGAGGTAGCCGACGCGGATGCCGGGGCAGACGGTCTTGGAGAACGACGACGCGTAGATGACGTTGCCGCCGTCGCCGTCGAGCTCGAGCATCCGCGGCAGCGTCTCGCCGCGGAAGCGGATCTCGACGTAGGGGTCGTCCTCGAAGATCGTGAAGTCGTGCTCGCGCGCGAGCTCCAGCAGCGTCCCGCGCTTGGCGGCGCTCAACGTGTAGCCCGCGGGGTTCTGGAAGTTGGGGATCACGTGCGCAAGCGTCGGGCGCACGCCGGAGGCCAGCAGGCCCGAAAGCTCGTCGGTGTCGATCCCGTCCTCTTCCAACGAGACCATCCGCACGTCGGCGCCGCGGCCGCGCAGCGACAGCAGCGTGCGGTCGTAGGTCGGCTTCTCGACGACCACGGCGTCGCCCTCGGCCACGAGGTGGTCGAAGAGGAACGCATCGGCCTGCATCGAGCCGTTGGTGACGAGCACGTTCTCGGGCTCGACGCCGTGGCGCTCGGCGATCCACTTGCGCAGCGGGACGTAGCCGATCGACGTGCCGTAGCCGGTGACGCCGCCGGGATCGTCGTCGAACGCGGCCGTGGCGGCAGCCTTCAGGCCCTCGACGTCGACGATGTCCAGGGACGGCGCGCCGCGCGCGAAGCTGATCGTGTCGGGCATGCGGCCCATCCTCGCAAAGCCGCCGCCGTGGTGGTGATGCGGGGGTGTCGAAGACGCACACCTGGGTGGGTCCGAACCCGGCACGCGGCGCGGTTGACTGAAAGACATGAAGAAGATCCTCATCGCCGTCGCCACGGCGACCGCCCTCATCCCCGCTGTCGCCGACGCCAAGCTCGGCGGCGCGCCCACCCTCACGAAGATCGACTCGACCTCCGCCAGCCTGCGCTTCGCGGCTGACAAGGCGCCGTCGAAGATCACCTTCGCCAACGGCGCGAAGGTCGGCACGATCAAGAAGATCGGCAAGCACGGCAGCGACAACGTCTACCGCGTGCGCGTCACCTCAAGCCGCGCGCTGCGTGACGGCGTGAAGTACACCGTCACGTTCAAGTCGCCGGCGAGCAGGCGCAGAAGCGCCTCGTCAAGCTGCGCTAGCGCCGAGCGTCTCCATCGCGATCTCGGCGACCTGCGTCGGCGTACGGCCGACGCGGACGCCCACCGCCTTGAGCGCCTCGTCCTTGGCGTCCGCCGTGCCGGCCGAGCCGGAGACGATCGCGCCGGCGTGACCCATCGTCTTGCCGGGCGGCGCCGTGAAGCCGGCGATGTAGCCGACGACCGGCTTGGAGACGTGCTCCTTGATGTACTCGGCGGCCTCTTCCTCGGCCGAGCCGCCGATCTCGCCGGACATGACGATCAGCTCGGTCTCGGGGTCGTTCTCGAAGAGCTCGATGATGTCGACGAACGACGAGCCCGGGACCGGGTCGCCGCCGATGCCGACGATCGAGGAGTTGCCGAAGCCGGCGAGGGCCAGCTCGTTGCCGATCTGGTAGGTCAGCGTGCCCGAGCGCGAGACGACGCCGACGTTGCCCGGCTTGAAGAACGACGCCGGGATGATGCCGACGTTCGCCTTGCCGGGCGACAGGATGCCGGGGCAGTTCGGGCCGACGACGCGCGTCCCGGGATGGTCGCGCTTGACCGTGTTGTAGAGCTTGAGCTCGTCGTGGGCGGGGATGCCCTCGGTGATGATCACGACCAGCTCGAAGCCGGCCTGCGCGGCCTCGAGCGCCGACTGCGCGGCAAACGGCGGCGGCACGAAGATCATCGCCGTGTTGGCGCCCGACTCCTCGACGGTGGTCTCCCAGTCGGCGAAGACCGGGATGCCCTCGACGTTCTCGCCGGCCTTCTTCGGGTTGACGCCGCCGACGACGTTGGTGCCGTAGCGCTTGTTGTTGAGCGTGTGGAACGAGCCCTCGCGGCCGGTGATGCCGGCGACGGCGAGCTTCGTGTTCTCGGTGACCAGGATCGCCATCAGCTGTTCTCCTTCGCGAGCGCGACGACCTGCTCGGCCGCGCCGTCCATCGTCTTGGCGGGGTACACGTTCGGGAGGTTCGCCTCCTCGAGGATCCTGCGGCCCTCGACGTCGTTGGTGCCGTCGAGGCGCACCACGAGCGGCACCGGCGGCGGCGCGTCGGCGAACGCGGCGATGATGCCCTTGGCGACCTCGTCGCAGCGCGTGATGCCGCCGAAGATGTTGAAGAGCACGGCCTTGACGTTCGGGTTGGAGAGGATCAGGCCGACGGCCTCCTTGACCTTGTCGGCGTCCGATCCGCCGCCGGCGTCGAGGAAGTTGGCGGGCGAGCCGCCGGCGCCCGCGACGACGTCGAGCGTCGACATGACGAGGCCCGCGCCGTTGCCCATGATCCCGATGTCGCCGTCCAGCGCGACGTACGTGACGCCCTTCTCTGCGGCCTCGCGCTCGATCGGGTCGGCGTTGGCGGAGTCGCCGAGGTCGGCGTTCTCGGGGTGGCGGAAGAGCGCGTTGCCGTCCAGCGTGACCTTCGCGTCGAGCGCCTTGACCTCGCGCTCGGGCGTGATGATCAGCGGGTTGATCTCGGTGAGGCTGGCGTCCTCCTCGATCCAGACCTCGTACAGCTTCACGAGCGCGTCGGCGACACCCTCGCGGACGTCCTCGGGCACGTTGCCCTGCGTCGCGATGTCCAGCGCCTGCTCCGCTGTCAGCCCGACCAGCGGGTCGACGTTCTGCTTGACGAGCTTCTCGGGCGTCTCCTCGGCGACCTGCTCGATGTCGATGCCGCCCTCGACGGAGAACATCACGAGCGGCTTCTTGGCCGAGCGATCCAGCAGGATCGAGGCGTAGTACTCGTCGGCGATGTCCGACGCGTGCTCGATCCACACCGTGCGGACGATGTGGCCCTTGATGTCGAGGCCGAGGATGTTGGTCGCGTGCTCGCGCGCCTCGTCCTCGTTGCTGGCGAGCTTGACGCCGCCGGCCTTGCCGCGCCCACCGATGAGCACCTGCGCCTTGACGACGACGGGATAGCCGATTTCGTTGGCAGCAGCGACGGCGTCCTCGACGGTCGTGACCGCCTTGCCGTCAGACACCGTCAGGCCGTGGCGCCCGAACAGCTGCTTGCCCTGGTATTCGAGGAGGTCCATAGCGACCGGCGACTCTATTGCGTCGCCGCTTGACTGGGCGGTCAGCCTCAGCGCACGCGAATGCGGGCGCCGGGGGAGCGCTGCGGGTACACCGCAGACGTCCCTGCAAACCGCGCCAGCGCGAGTAGCCGGCCGCCCTTGGCGACCCGCAGGCGGCGGCTGAAGCGGCAGCTGCGGCTCAGAGTCGCACTCGCCCGCGCGGCCGTGTGCAGCCCGCGGCGAAGCTGCACGACGACGCGGCCGCGGCAGGCGCTGCGCGGGACGCCGGCGAGCCGGCCGCTGAGCTGGACGCGGCGGCCACGCAGCGCCTTCGCGCGCAGCGTCAGGCCCTTCGCGCGCAGGCGCTGCGCGGGCGGCGCGCCGAAGATCTCCGTCGACACGAAGCCGGTCCGCGCGCGCTGCGGGTGGTAGCCGACCGGCACGCGCGCGATCTCCTTCTCGGTCTCGTAGTCGATCACCGAGAGCGTGTTGTCGCCGGCCACCGAGACGTAGCAGCGCTTGCCGTCGGCGCTCGTCGTCGACCAGTACGTGCGTGCCCCGAGCTCGTGGATGCGATGGCTGAAGTCCTTGCGGTCGACGATTGCCGCGTAGTCGGACATCGTGCCGGCGACGCAGAGCTTCGTGCCGGCGCCGTTCATCGCGATCCCGTGGTGTGCGGAGTCGAGGATGTACTCGTCGCGGCGCAGCTTGGCGACGTCCGGCGGCACCGGCATCTGCGCCACGCGCGTGACCTTGTGCTGCTGCAGGTCGTACTCGACGAAGCCGTGGAAGAAGGAGACCTGCAGGTAGACGAACTTCTCGTCGGGCGACAGCGCCATCGGCCGCACCGCCGAGCTCATGTCCGGGTAGCCGGCCTCGGCGAGCTTGTCGGCGATGTTGACGCGCTGCAGGATCTTCAGCGTCTTGGCGTCGACGACCTGGAACCAGCGCTCGCCCTTCGTCGCATCCAGCGCCACCGCGTCCAGCGGCGTGAAGACGCGGCCGATGCTCGCGTGGAAGATCAGGCTGCCGTCACGCGAGTAGTTGTTCTCGTGCGGCGTGACCCCGGAGGGGAAGTGGCCGAGGAAGCTGCCGGTCGCCGTGTCGATGATGTCGACCTGCTGGTCGCCCGCGATGTTCTGGTCGGAGACGGCGAGCTGCTTGCCGTCCGGCGAGATCGCCATGTGATCGGCGCGCGAGCCCTTCATCGGGCGCCGCCAGACGATCTTGCCGCTGGCGATGTCGATCGCGACGACGTCGGCAAAGCTCGGCCGCGAGACGAAGATCGTGCGGCCGTCGTTTGACGTGTAGAGGTCGTCGACCATCTGGTCGTGGCCCTCGCCGATCATCGCGCGGATGAAGAGGAAGGCACCAAGCCGCACCGGGTTGGTGACGTTCTCGGCGAGACGCTCCTGAAGATCGGGCACGATGTTCAGGCGCTTGAGGCGCTCGTAGCTCGGCACATCGAGCACGTCGGCCGTTCCGTCCCAGTTGTTGCCGACCAGCAGGACCGGACGCGTCTGCGCGCTCGCCGCCGCGGTCGGCACGAGCGCGAGCAGGGCCGCGAGCAACGCCACTCTCCCACGCACCATTGGAACGAGCGTACCAGCGGCGACGGGAGGCCACGCCGCAGAGGCCCTCCGTGGCACAATGCCCGCCTTCATGGCGCTTCCGAAGAACATCGAGTGGGTCACGTTCGACGTCTATGGCACGTTGATCGACTGGGAGTCGGGCGTCTGGGACGCGTTTACGCGTGAGGCGACGCGCGACGGCTTCACGATCGAGGACCGCGACGAGATCATCCGCCTGTTTCACGAGACCTCCCGCGAGGTCGAGGGCGGGTCCTACGAGCTCTACGCCGAGGTGCTGCGCCAGACGGCGGTGAAGATCGCCAAGGAGATCGGCTGGCCGCTCGAGCCCTCGCGTGCGGGCTTCCTTCCCGACTCCGTGTCGCGCTGGGCGCCCTTCAAGGAGACGCCGGCGCAGCTGAAGAAGATCCTCGCCAGCAAGTACCAGACCGGGCTGATCGCGAACATCGACGACAAGCTGCTCGGGCTGACGCGCCGCCACATCCCCGGCGACTACGACCTCGTCGTCACCGCGCAGCAGGTGCGCTCCTACAAGCCCGACCCGGCGCACTTCACGGAGTTCGCGCGGCGCATCGGCGGCAAGAAGGGGTGGGTGCACGTGAGCTCGTCGCACTACCACGACATCGAGCCGTGCCTGAAGGCCAAGGTCCCCGTGATCTGGGTCAACCGCTCGAAGGCGCCGCTGGACCCGGGTGTCAAGAAGCCGACGCTCGAGGTCAAGACGCTGCTCGACGCGATGAAGGCGCTTGGGCTCTGAGAGTCCAAGCACTCTCTGAAGACATCCTCGTCGCCACCTCGGCGGTTTGGGCGACGACCTGCACGGTCGTGCGCTCCGGCGACGAGTGCTTCGTCATCGACTCACCGGTGCTGCCGTCCGAGCTGGAGGCGCTGCCGGCGCTGCTGCAGCAAGCCGGGTTCACGCTGAGCGGGCTGCTCGCCACGCACGCCGACTGGGACCACCTGCTCGGCCGGCTCGCGTTCCCGGACGCCGCACTGGGTGTGCCGGAGACGAGCGCGGCGCGGCTGACCGGCGCGCCGGGCGAGGCGGCACGCGAGCTGCGCGCCTTCGACGAGCAGTGGTACGTGTCGCGACCTGCGCCGCTGCAGCTCGGCAGCGTGCAGGCGCTGCCGGCGCCGGGCAAGCTCGACATCGGTGAGCGCGAGCTCGAGCTGCACCCAGCGGACGGGCACACCGTCGACGGGATGGCCGTCTGGGTCCCGTGGGCGCGCGTGCTGATCGCCGGCGACTACCTGTCGCCGGTGGAGATCCCGCTGGTGGTCGACAACGGCGCCTACCGCGCGACGCTGGAGCGGCTGCGGCCGCTGGTGGAGCAGGCGGAGTGGGTCGTGCCCGGGCACGGCGAGGTGTTGGACGGCGTGCGCGCGCTTGCCATCCTGCGTGAGGACATGCGGTACCTCGAGGACGGGACGCTGCCGCTCGCGCGGCGGGCGACGCGATGATCCAGCACGTGGGCTTGGAGTGCCGCGACTTCGAAGCCGAGGTGGCGTTCTGGGAGCTGCTCGGCTTTGCCGAGGTCGAGTCGCTCGTCGACGGCGCGCGCTGGCTGCAGCGCGGCGGGACGCAGATCCACCTGTTGTTTGCCGAGAAGCCGGCGACAGCGGGACACGTGGCGGTGGTGGTCGAGGACTACGAGCGCGTTCGCACGCAGCTTGGCGGCGACCCACGGCGCGAGTACTGGGGCTCGCCGCGCACGCAGGTGTGGTCGCCAGCGGGGCATCTCGTCGAGCTGATGGCGTGGCCGCCCTCGAGCTGAGCTGGCCGCAGACGCTTGCGTGGCGCTGGCGCGCCGCGGGGCTCGCCGAGCGCGGCAGCGACCCGCTTGCCGTGACCTCCGCAGCGCTCGGGCTGCACGCGCAGCTGTGGGCGGATCATCACCGCGCCGCGCAAGGAGGACGCCGTCGTCACTGCCGCCAACCGCGACGCGATCTACCGCGACCAAGGCTGGATCTCCGCGGTCGTCGCGCGTGACGGCATCGCGCTGGGCACGTGGACGCGCGAGGACGGCGTCGCGTGGTTCGGCAAGGACCGCCCGGACGTCAGCGACGAGCTCGAGCGCGTCGCCGCGTACTACGCACAGGCCGCGGGCTGGTAGCAGCAGCGGCGGAGCGGCCGTGACGCAACTGCGACGGCCTACGACGCAACCGCCACGATCGCGTGACGGGTGTGTGACATCTGGCTGAGCGCGTGCGATTGCGTGCCAGCGTCGGGGGTACCCTGTGCCCCGATGGCCCTCGACTTCACCCCTCACCGCCTCACGACCGCCGAGTACGAGCAGATGGTCGCGCGCGGCGCGCTCGAAGACATGCGCGTGGAGCTGCTCGACGGCTTGCTCGTGGACATGAACGTGCCGAGCGAGCCGCACAACCGCGCGCTCCAGGCGCTGATGATGCATTTCGTCCCGCGTGCCGAGCTCCTGCGGATCCAGATGCCACTGTCGGTCGCCGACGGCTGGATGCCGGAGCCCGACGTTGCCCTGGTGGACCCTGACCCCGACCTCCAGCGCCGTCCCGAGACCGCCCACCTCGTCGTCGAGGTGTCGGTCACCTCGCACGCGAAGGATCGACGCAAGGCCGGCGTCTACGCACGCGCCGGCGTCCCGCGCTACTGGCACATCGACCTTCCCGCCGGCGTCGTGTTCGAGCACTCAGAGCTCGGCGCCGACGGATACACGCTCGTGCGTCGGCTCAGCGGCGACGACGTGCTCGACGCGTGCATCGCGGGCGTCGCGCCGACGACCGTCGACGCGCTGTTCGGCCCTTCGGCCGCCGCCGCGGCCTCCGAGTAAGTCGCGGCCAGCGCTGTGGGCGTCGTCCTCTACCACCTCGGGGTCTCGCACTACAACGAGAAGGTGCGCTTCGCCCTTGCGTACAAGGGCATCGCGCACGAGCGGCGCACGCCCGCGCCCGTGATGCACGGGTTCACCGCGATGCGCGTGACCCGCGGCCGTCACCGGCGGTTGCCGGTGATCGACCTCGAGGGCCGCTGCATCGGCGACTCGACGGCGATCATCGCCGCGCTCGAGGAGTACCAGCCCGACCCGCCGCTCTACCCTGCCGATCCGGCCGATCGGACGCGAGCGCTCGCCTTGGAGGACTTCTTCGACGAGCAGCTCGCGCCCTACGTGCGCGCGTTCGTCTTCGCGTCGCTGTTCGACTCCGACATCGCCCCCGGGCCTGTGATCGCGCCGCAATCCTCTGCGCTGTGGCAGCGGATGGTGACCGCGGCCGTGCCGCTGGCCAGACGCGGCATCGGCAGGGACTACGGCACGCCCCTGAACCGCGCCGACGAGCACCGCGCGCGGGTCGTCGCAGCGATGGACCGCGTCGAGTCCGAGCTGCAGCCCAGCGGCTACCTGGCCGGGGACCGCTTCAGCGTCGCCGACCTCGCCGGCGCGGCGCTGTTCACACCGATCCTCGACCTGCCGGGGCGCGAGCACATGCCGTCAGCGCTGCCGGCGCCGGTGCTCGAGCTGCGCGCCGAGCTGGCAGCTCGACCCGGTGCGCAGTGGGCCCACGAGATCTTCGCCAAGCACCGCCGGACTACTGGATCAGCCGCGACCGCGTCCGCGTGACGGCCGCCTGCCAGGCGAGTCCGGCGAACACGATCAGCGCACCGACGCGCGCGAGGTCCGACAGCTCGAAGTCGTTGAAGGTCGCCGAGCGCACGAGCTCGACGCAGTGGTGCAGCGGGTTGAACTGCGAGAGCACCTGGGCCCACTCCGGCAGCTCGGAGATCGGGAAGAACGTGCCGGCGACGAGCATCATCGGCGTCAGCAGCGCGCTGGTGACGTAGCTGAAGTTGTCGATCGACTTCACGGCCGCGGCGATGAACGTGCCGAGCGACGCGAAGCCAAAGCCCGTCAGCGCGGCGACGAATGGGACGAGGAAGATCGTCCACGACGGATCCAGTCCGAAGCCGATGCCGACGATCAACGGCGCGCAGCCGAAGATCGAGCTGCGCAACGCCAGCCACAGCACTTCAGCCGTGACGAGCTCTTCGGCGTCGACCGGTGCCGCGAGAATCGCGTCGTAGGTCCGCTGGAACTCGCGTTTGACGAACGACCCGAACATCGCGCTGAAAGCGGACGTGAAGAGCACGGCGGTGGCGACGGTGCCGGTCGCGACGAAGTCGAGGTAGTCGTAGCCGGCGACGCGGTCGATCACCGCGCCGAGACCGAGCCCGAAGGCGAGCAGGTAGACCGTCGGCTCGACCGTCGAGCTGAAGGTCGCGCTGCGCCAGTACGAGCCGAAGTTGACGACCTCGCGGGTCATCACGCCGGCGATCGCAACGGGTTCGATGCGCTTCAGGCGCCTGCGCTGCACGTTCACGGCCATCAGACGTCGACCTCCTCGCCGGTGAGCTTCACGAACACGTCTTCGAGCTTCGCCGGGCGCCGCTCGCCCTCGGGCAGCTGGCCGTCGGCGTTCTCGGCGCCGAGGATCGCGACGCTGGTGCCGGTGCGGCGGGTTGCGTAGCCGGCGGCGCGCGCGTCGACCTCGACCTCCGACAGCCGCGCGGGCGGCCCGTAGACCTCGCGCACCTCGATCCCGGCGTGACGGCGAACCAGCTCGGCGGGCGGGCCGCTGTCGACGGCCTTGCCCTCGGCCATGATCGTCACGGTGTCGGCGAGGCGCTCGGCCTCCTCGATGTAGTGCGTCGTCATCAGGATCGACGTGCCCCCGGTGCGCAGCCCGTCGATCAGCGCCCACAGCTCCTGGCGCACCTGCGGGTCGAGGCCGACGGTCGGCTCGTCCAGCAGCAGCAGGCGCGGGTTGTGCATCAGCGCGCGGGCGATCAGCAGGCGCCGGCGCATGCCGCCGGAGAGCGCGTCGACGCGTGTCGTCGCGCGATCGGTCAGGCGCGCGATCTCCATCCCACGGTCCACGGCCGCGGCGCGATCGCGCGGCGCCACGCGGTACAGGCGCGCGAAGATCCGCAGGTTGTCGCGCACCGAGAGCGTCGTGTCGAGGTTGTCCAGCTGCGGCACGACGCCCATCTCGGCGCGCGCCTGCTTGGAGTCCTCGGGAAGCTTCCAGCCGAGCACGTCGATCTCGCCGGCGTCGGCAATCGCCTGGCCGGTCAGCATCCGCATCGTCGTCGACTTGCCGGCGCCGTTGGGCCCGAGCAGGCCGACGCACGTCCCGGCGGGGACGTCCAGATCCAGGCCGTCGACGGCGACGATGTCGCCGAAGGTCTTGCGCAGGCCGCTGAGGGACAGAGCCGATGGCATCGCTCTGAGGGTACGCGTTCGCGCGCCGGGTTCTTGGACGGAAGTGACTGTCATCTGAGGTTGAGACGACGGACGGCTGCGAAACTCATCGGCGTGCCAACCGTCCGCCTCGCCGACGACCGCGACGCCGAAGCTGTCGCGCGCCTGATGATCGGCTTCCGCAACCACCTCGGCTACGACTGGCCGAGCGACAACGCGTTTCTCGCGGGCGTCGAGAAGCTGCTTGACGAGCGTGACAGCGATTTCCTGCTCGGCTTCGTCGACGGCGACGACGAAGCGCGCGGCGTCGCCGCGCTGCGCTTTCGCTTCGGCCTGTGGCGGGCAGGCCTGGACTGCCTCGTCGAGGACGTGTTCGTCGAGGACGCCGCCCGCGGCAGCGGGCTCGGGCGCGCGCTGATGGACGCGGCGGTCGCGCGGGCGCGCGAGCGCGGCGCGCGGCGCATGGAGCTGGACACACACGACACCAACGCGGCAGCGATCGCGCTGTACGAGTCGATCGGGTTCACCAACAAGGGCGACCGCTACTACCGCTTCCACCTCGACGCCGGCAAGGACGCTTGAGGGCGCTCGTCCTACAGCACCAGGACGACTGCCCGCCGGGCGCAGTCGGCGACTGGGCGGCGGCTCGCGGCGTGTCGTTGGAGGTTGCGCGGCCGGATCGCGGCGAGCTTCCCGAGGTGGATGCGGATTTCGTGGTCGTCCTGGGCTCGGATCGCTCTGTCAATGAGGAAGAGCCGTGGATCGTCTCGGAGCTGGCGTGGCTGCGGGATGCCGTCGAGCAGGCTCCTGTGCTCGGCATCTGCTTCGGCGCGCAGGCGCTGGCCGTCGCGCTCGGTGGCAGCGTCGCGCGCGAGACGCCCGAGATCGACTGGCTGACGCTCGACGTCGACCCGCGCCTGGGCTGCGCGCCTGGGCCGTGGCTGTGCTGGCACAACGACTTCATCACGCCGCCCGCGGACGCCGAGGTGCTGGCGCGCAGCGGCCGCGCCGTGCACGCGTTTCGCAGCGGTCCGCACCTTGCCGTGCAGTTTCACCCCGAGGTCGACGCCGCGATCGTCGAGGACTGGATGCGCGCCGACGAGCTGGGCCGCGACCTTGCGCGCGCCGGCGTCGACCACGTCGCGCTGCGCGCCGCGACCGCCGAGCACGCGCCGCGTGCGGCGCGCGAGGCGCACGCGCTGTTCGACGCGTTCAAAAGCGCGTCAATCTGAGTCCGGTTTCCGGACCTGAATTGACGAACTACTCCGCCGCGGCGGCGGCGACGATCTTCGCGATCGGTGCGCCGGCGGCGATCGGCTCGCCCTCGGCGACGTGCAGCTCTTCGACGACGCCGGCCTTCGGGGCGGTGATCTCGTTCTCCATCTTCATCGCCTCGATGATGCAGAGCAGCTGGCCCTCGTCGACGCTGTCGCCCTTCTTGACGAGCACCTTCCACATGTTGCCCTGCAGCGGCGACTCGACGAGATCGGGGCCGCCGGCGGCGCCGGACTTGCGCTCGCCGCGCTTCTTCGGCCCGGCCGCGGCGGGCCCAGCACCGTTGACAGCGACGCCGGCAAACGCCTCGCCGGTGACCTTGACGTCGAAACGCTTGCCGGAGACCTCGACCTCGTAGGTCTTCGTCGACTTCTCGGGCGCGTCGTCCTCGACGGGCGCGGGCTTCTCGAACGCCAGCGTCTTCAGCCAGTCCTTGTCCTCGAGCAGGTCGCGGCAGGTCGAGCCCTCGGCCCAGTCCTTCGTCGCCAGCAGCTTCGTGTGGAACGGGATCAGGGTCTTCAGACCTTCGATCTCGTACTCGCTCAGCGCGCGCAGCATGCGCGTGGTGGCCGCCTCGCGGTCGGCGTCCCAGACGATCAGCTTGGAGACCATCGGGTCGTACATCGGCGAGACCTCGCCGTACTCGCCGACGCCGGAGTCGACGCGCACGCCTGGGCCGGTCGGTTCCTTGTACTTGCCGATCTTGCCCGGGGCGGGGGCGAAGTTCATCGACGCGTCCTCGGCGTTGATGCGGCACTCGATCGCGTGGCCGCGCAGGACGACGTCCTCCTGCTTGTAGTCGAGCTCCTCGCCCGCAGCGGCCTTGATGCCCTGCTTGACGATGTCGATGCCCGTCGTCATCTCGGTGACGCAGTGCTCGACCTGGACGCGCGTGTTCATCTCGAGGAAGAAGTACTCGTCGCCCTGCAGCATGCCCTCGATCGTGCCGGCGCCGACATAGTCGACCGCCTTGGCGGCCTCGATTCCGATCTTGCCGATGCGCTCGCGCATCTCCTCGTCGACGACCCACGGCGGCGCCGGTGACTCCTCGATCAGCTTCTGGTGGCGGCGCTGGATCGAGCAGTCGCGCTCGCCGAGATGGATCACGTTGCCGTGCGTGTCGGCAAGGATCTGGACCTCGACGTGGCGCGGGTCGGGCAGGTAGCGCTCGAGGTAGACGGTGCCGTCGGAGAAGAACTTCTCGCCCTCGCGTGAGGCGCCCTCGAAGGCGTCCTTGAGCTTGTCCTCGGTCAGGGCGACGCGAAAGCCCTTGCCGCCGCCGCCCGACGCGGCCTTGACGGCGACCGGGAAGCCGATCTCGTCGTTGGCGATCTTCAGCGCGTCCTCGTAGGTGTCGACCGCCTCGGTCGTGCCCGGGACGATCGGGACGCCCGCCTTCTGCATCAGCTCGCGGGCCTTCGTCTTCGAGCCCATCGCCTCGATCGCGCTCGCGGGCGGGCCGATGAAGACGAGCTTCGCCTTCTTGCAGGCGGCCGCAAACGGGGCGTTTTCGGCCAGGAAGCCGTACCCGGGGTGAATCGCCTCGGCGCCGGACTGCTTGGCGACATCGAGGATCTTCTCGACGTGCAGGTAGTTCTCGGATGCCGGCCCCTCACCGAGGTTGAACGCCTCGTCGGCATACTTGACGTGCAGAGCGTCGCGATCGGTCTCGGAGTAGACGGCGACCGAGGCGATGCCCATCTCACGGCACGCGCGGAAGACGCGAATCGCGATCTCGCCACGGTTTGCCACCAAGATCTTCGAGAACATGAGGGCCGGGAAGGCTAATGGAACGTCCCTCAGATCGGCCTTGAGACCACACACCCTCATCCTCGCTGTCCTCGCCGCGCTGGTGTGCGCCGCCGACGCCTATGCGCTGACCTGGACGCCCGCGCGCGAGCTGCCGCGCCACGACGTCAGCGGCGGCCTGAGCGGGCCGCCGCCGATCGCGATCAACCGCCGCGGAGACATCGTCATGCAGTGGACCGGGGTGCTCGGGGCGGACGAGGTTGCCGTCGGCAACGCGACCAGCCTGCGCACCGTCGACCTGCCGGGCTATCAGGGCCCCGTCCAGGGCCTCGCGATCGCACCCAGCGGCCAGGCAATCGTCGCCTTCGACTGGTTCAGGACCACCGAGACGACGCGGTCCCGGCCTACGCGCTGGTCTCGCGCAGCGGCAAGGCCGGGCGCGCGCACCCACTGCGCGGCGCACGGGCGATCCACTTCGCGGCGCAGCCCAACGGCTCCTATCTGGCCGTCTACGTGACTGCCCGCGGCATCGTCGCGCGGCCGGTCTCGGCAGCGGGCCGGCTGGGCAAGGTGCGGCGGCTGGGGAGCGGGCGGGTCACCGCGTTCGCGTCCGCTCCCGGGGGCCAGGCCATCGTCTGCTGCGGCGCGGGCAACGCCACCTGGCGCTACTCGCCGTCCAGGGGCTGGAGCACGGCCACCGCCGCAAGCCGCGTGCGCTCGGTCGCGACCGCCGCCGGTCGCTTCCACACGACGTCGCAGGGAACCGCGCTGGTGAACGGCAGCGGGCGCACGTTCTCACTCGACCGCCCGGCTGCGGTCGGCGCGTTCGGCGCGGGCGCGCTGGTCGTCTCGCCGCAGGGCGGCAGGTGGGGCGTGGAGCGCGAGCAGAACGGCACGTTCGCGCTCGTCGCGACGCTGCCGACCGACGTCGCCCACGCCGGCATCGCGACCGCGGGCGACGCCGCCGTGCTGGCGTGGTACGGCAGCGACCACCGCGCGTTCCTGAGCTTCGCGCGGCCCTGACTAGCGGATCATGCCCGCCGCGACCGTGTCGTTCGTGCCCTCGTCGATGAGGATGAACCGGCCGGTGGCGCGGTTCTCGATGTAGGGGTCGAACGCCAGCGGACGGCGGGTGCGCAGCTTCACGGTCCCGATCTCGTTCAGCGTCGAGCTCGAGCGGGGGAGGGCTTGCGCTCCAGCGTGTGGACGTCGACGACGTCCAGCAGCTCGTCGATCAGCACGTCGCTGGTGTGCGTCGCGTGCTTGAGCAGGTAGCGCCCGCGCGCCTGCAGCGGGCGATCGGACATCCAGCAGACGTCGGCGGTGAACTCGCGGTCCAGCGTCGGCTGGTCCTCGACGTGGCAGATCAGGTCGCCGCGCGAGACGTCGACGTTGTCGGTCAGCCGGATCGTCACGCTGAGCCCGGCGAAGGCCTCGTCGAGCGGGCCGTCGGCGGTCTCGATCGCGGCGACCGTCGTCTGGATGCCGGAGGGCAACACGACGACGCGATCGCCGGGCTTGACGATGCCCGAGGCGACTTGGCCGGCGTA
The DNA here is from genome assembly GCA_963727365.1 of Paraconexibacteraceae bacterium. Taxonomy (GTDB): domain Bacteria; phylum Actinomycetota; class Thermoleophilia; order Solirubrobacterales; family Solirubrobacteraceae; genus Paraconexibacter. Next base: position 83,462 of record CAVSFU010000008.1, read on the forward strand.
GCCGCGGAAGTCGTGGTGCTCGTCGTTGCCCGGGCGGATCACCCACTGCACCGGGAAGCGCAGCTCGGACAGATTGCGATCGCTGCCGGCCTCGACGGTCTCGAGGTACTCGAGCAGCGCGGGTCCCTCGTACCAGGGCGCGGCGTCTGAGCGGTCGACGACGTTGTCGCCGTTGAGCGCACTCAGCGGGATGAACGTCACGTCCTGCGCCGCAAGGCCGCGGCTGAAGTCCGAGAACTCGCGCACGATCTCGTCGAAGCGCTCCTCCGACCAGTCGACGAGGTCCATCTTGTTGACGGCGACGACGATGTGCGGGATGCCAAGCAGCGACGCGATGAACGCGTGGCGCTTGGTCTGCTCGACGACGCCGTTGCGCGCGTCCACGAGCACGATCGCGAGGTCTGCGGTCGATGCGCCCGTGACCATGTTGCGCGTGTACTGCACGTGCCCCGGCGTGTCGGCCAGGATGAACGTGCGCCGCGCCGTGGCGAAGTAGCGATAGGCGACGTCGATCGTGATGCCCTGCTCGCGCTCGGCGCGCAGGCCGTCGGTCAACAGCGACAGGTCGATCGTGCCGTTGCCGTGGCGGCGCTCGGACGCCTCGGCGACCTGGTCGAGCTGGTCCTGCAGGATCGACTTGGAGTCGTAGAGCAGGCGCCCGATCAGCGTCGACTTGCCGTCGTCGACAGAGCCGGCGGTGGCCAGGCGCAGCAGCGGAGTATCAGAAGTAACCGGCAACCTTGCGGTCCTCCATCGCAGCCTCAGAGGTGCGGTCGTCGGCGCGGGTCTCGCCGCGTTCGGTGATGCGCGTCGCGGCGATCTCGGCGACGACGTCGGTGAGCGTGCCGGCGGTCGACGCGACCGCTCCGGTGCAGCTCATGTCGCCGACCGTGCGGTAGCGGACGCTCTCGGTGAACGGCTCGCCGTCACGCTCGTCGCGGGTGATGAAGTCGCTGGTTGCGTAGAGCATCCCGTCGCGGTCGAAGACCTCGCGCTCGTGCGCGAGGTAGATCGACGGCACCTCGATGCCCTCGTCCTGGATGTACTGCCAGACGTCGAGCTCGGTCCAGTTCGACAGCGGGAAGACGCGCACGTTCTCGCCCTTGCGCATGCGCGCGTTGTAGAGGTTCCACAGCTCGGGGCGCTGGTTCTTCGGGTCCCAGCCGCCGAAGTCGTCGCGGAAGCTGAAGATCCGCTCCTTGGCGCGGGCGCGCTCCTCGTCGCGGCGCGCGCCGCCGAAGCAGGCGTCGAAGCCGTGCTCGGCGATCGCGTCGAGCAGCGTCGTCGTCTGCAGGCGGTTGCGCGAGGCGCGCGCGCCGGTCTCCTCGGCGACGCGGCCCTTGTCGATCGACTCCTGCACGCTCGCCACGATGAGGCGCTCGCCCAGGCGCGCGACCTCGCGGTCGCGGTACTCGATGACCTCCGGGAAGTTGTGGCCCGTGTCCACGTGCATCAGCGGGAACGGGAACTTGCCCGGCCGGAACGCCTTCTCCGCCAGGCGCAACAGCACGATCGAGTCCTTGCCGCCGGAAAAGAGCAGCACGGGCTTCTCGAACTCCGCCGCGACCTCGCGCATGACGTGGATCGCCTCGGACTCGAGGGCCTGCAGGTGCGTGATCTGGGTCATGCGGGGACGACCTCCGGAGCAGCAGGGTTGGAACGGGGACGGGAGCGGTGCAGCAGGTACAAGCCAAGGCCGACGAGCGCGGGGACGCCCACGATCGTCCAGACCGGCAGGTCCAGCCCGGCCTTCGTAGCGACGCCGAGCGCGCTGCCGAGCAGGACGACGCCGAGCGTCGGGCGCAGCACGTCGGCGGGCACCTTGTCGATCAGGTGCGTGCCGAGGTAGACGCCCGGCAGCGAGCCGAGCAGGATGTTGCCCATCAGGCCGAAGTCGACGTTGCCGCTGGCCCAGTGGGCGATGCCGGCGCTCCACAAGAGGATCGCGGCGTGGAAGACGTCGGTGCCGACGACGCGGCGCGGCGTCAGGCCGAACAGCAGGATCAAGACCGGGCCGATCAGCGCGCCCGAGCCGACGCTCGTGAGACCGAGCATCACGCCGAGGATCGCGCCCGAGCCCATCGCCATCAGCTTGTTGCGGCGGCCGAGCTCGACGCTCTCGCGCTCGGGGACGCGGAAGAGGCTGCGGAAGATCACCGTCAGCGCGGCGATCATCAGCGCGACCGCGACGAACGACAGCAGCGTCGTGACCGAGCCCGCGAGCGCGTGCTCGAGCAACCACACCCCGACGAGCGAGCCGGGGACGCTGCCGAACGCCAGCCACTTCGAGACGCCGAGGTCGACGGTGCCCTTGCGCAGGTGGCGCCAGCCGCCGAGCGTCTTCGTGACCGCGCCGTAGGCGAGGTCGGTACCGATCGCGACCGCCGGGTTGGTGCCGACGACGAGGATCAGCAGCGGCGTCATCAGCGAGCCGCCGCCGATGCCGGTCAGCCCGACGAGGACTCCGACGCCGAGCCCGAACGCGATGACGACGGGGTCAAGCAACGTGCAGTCCGCACTCGGTCTTGTCGGTGCCGGCCCAGCGGCCCTCGCGGCCGCCGCCGGGCTTCGTGCAGACCGAGCAGCCGATCGATGCGTAGTTCTGGTCGTGCAGCGGGTGGTAGGGGAGCTTGCGCTCGAAGATGCGGTTCCAGAGGTCCTTCTCGGTCCAGTCCGCCAGCGGGTTGTACTTCCACATCGAGCGCTTCTCGTCCCACTCGGTGAACTGCGCGTTGGCGCGCGTCTCGGACTGCTCGCGGCGGATGCCGGTGATCCAGGCGTCGCTGCCCGCCAGCGCGCGCTCGAGCGCCGCGACCTTCTCGGTGCCGCAGCAGTACTCCGGCCCGGTCCAGGCCGGCGTGCCGCTGGCGTCCTCGACGTCGATGTGCACGCCGAAGTGATCCTCGAACGCCTTCCACGTCGTGAGCGTCTCGGGGAACAGCACGCCCGTGTCGATCGTGACGACGCGCGCGTGCGGCGCGACGCGCAGCAGCTCGTCGAGGATCACCGACTCCTCCTTCTGGAAGGAGCAGAGGAAGGTGAGCTTCTCGTGCTTGGCCGCTTCAGCCAGGGTGTCGGCTAGACCGCGCACTCACCCTCGCCGCGGCTGACCTCGTAGGGCACGTTGCGGTTCCAGTCGATGAAGTTGTTCATCGTCTCGAGGCCGAACTCGATCGGCATCGTGAGGTCGCTTACGAGCTCCTCGAAGCGGCGCGTGCCGACGCGGTTGGCGTAGTCGTTGAACTCCTCGCCGTCGTTGCGCTCCTGCTGGTAGGCGGTGAGCCAGCGCTCGACGGCCTCCGGCACGCGCTTGGCGGCGAGGCGGACCTTGAGGCGGTTGCCGTAGATGACGTCGCCGTGCTCGTAGTTGCCGGCCACGTGCGGGATGTACGCCGGGATCGTGCGGTCGCCGACCTTGATCGACGCGCCGTAGAAGCCGATGTTCGCGATGTGGTGCTGGCTGCAGCCGTTCGGGCAGCCGGACATCTTGATGTGGACCTTCTTGGTCAGCTCGTCCTCGATGCCCATCGCCTCGACGCGCTCCATGACGGCCTGGTTGAGGCCCATGCTCGAGGTGATCCCGAGCTTGCAGGAGTCGGTGCCGGGGCAGGAGACGACGTCGACCGCCTGGCGCGGGCCGAGGGCCGCGAGCCCGATCTCGTCGAGTGCGCGCCAGACCTCGTAGAGCGTCTCGTTGCGCACCCAGCGCAGCACGAAGTTCTGCTGGACGGTGGTGCGCGCGTAGCCGCCGGAGTACTTGCGCATGATCTCGCCGAGGCCGCGGAACTGCTCGGGGGTGAGGTCGCCGCGGATGATCCGCACCTCGACGGTGCTGAAGCCGTCCTGCTTCTGGGGCTGGACGTTCTCCTTGACGTACTTCTCGAACGCGCTGGCGTCGCCATTTGGCGAGGCGTAGGTCGCGGGGACGGCGGGGGCGTTGGCCGCCTCGTCGTCGATGAAGATCCGGTCCTCGATGCTGAAGTCGCGCTCGTTGACCCAGTCGCCCTTCAGCTCCTCGTCGACCTGGCGGCGCAGCTCGTCGATGCCGTACTTGTCGACGAAGACCTTGATGCGCGCGCGGGCGCGGTTGACGCGCAGCCAGTCCTGGCGGTCGAAGATGCGGAAGACGGCCTCGCCGACCTTCAGGTACTCGCCGTTGTCGAGGCCGACGAACTCGTAGAGCACCGGCGCCGTGCGCGCCATGATCGAGGTGCCGCCGCCGACCAGCACGCGCACGCCCTTCTGGCCGTCCTCGTTGATGACCGCCTGGTAGGCGATGTCGTGGATCTTCGAGATCGCACGGTCCTCGGGCGAGGCGTCGAACGACGTCTTGATCTTGCGCGGCATCAGCTGCGTCGTCTTATGGCGCACGAAGTAGCGCACGTACGCGCCGACGTAGGGGGTGAGGTCGAAGAGCTCGTCCGCCGCGACGCCCGCCCATGGGTCGCCGGTGACGTTGCGGATCGTGTTGCCGCAGCCCTCGCGGCTCGACAGGCCGGCCGCCGACAGCTCGCGGATCGCCTTGGCGGCGTCGCGGCAGCGGGATGTGGTGCAGCTGGATGTTCTGGCGCGTCGTGACGTGGCCCTTGTTGAGCGGCACGTACTTCTCGACGACCTCGGCGAAGGCGTCCATCTGGTCCGGCGTGATGCCGCCGTAGGGCAGCTTGACGCGGATCATCTGCACGTCGGGCTGGCGCTGGCCGTAGACGCCCTGCTTCAGGCGGAAGCCGATGAACTCGTTCTCGGGCGTCTGACCGTCGAGGTACTTCTTGGCTTCGTTGTCGAAGTCGTCGAACTCGCGCTCGATGATGGGGATCAGGTGGCCGGGAACGTGCTGCAGGACTTCGGGGTCCTCGAGCGTGCCGCGGCCGACCGTAGTGGGCTCCATGCGGGAAATCTAGCAAATCCCGAGTGGAGTTCCGGGATTTACTGCACCGGATCGGTAGGGTTTGCGGCCTGCGGCCGCTAACGGCGGCGCTTGGCGCGCTTTTTCTTCGCAGGGCGCAGGACGCGCTCGCAGCCGTGCAGCTGGTCGTAGCGGTCGGCCTCGACCTCGTCGACGCCGCTGCCGCAGCTCACCACGTCGCGCGTGCCGTCGTAGGCGAAGATCTGGTCGTTGCCGGCGCCGCCCTTGAGGCGATCGGCGTCAAAGCCGCCGTAAAGCTCGTCGTGGCCGTCGCCGCCCGACAGCGCGTCGGCACCGCGGCCGCCCTCGAGGTAGTCGTCGCCGGCCTCGCCGAAGAGCTGGTCGACGCCGCCGCGCCCGAAGACGAGGTCGTTGCCGTCGCCGCCGAAGAGGCGATCGTCGCCGTCCTCGCCCTCGATCGAGCCGTCGTCGCCCGCCCCCGCGTAGACGGTGTCGTCGCCCGGGCCGGCGAGCACGGTGTCGGCGCCGTCGGAGCCGCGGACGGTGTCGTCACCCTCGCCGGCGTTGAAGATCGCCGCGACGGTCGCCCCGACCGCCTCCTCGATGCGCACGCCGAGCGCGCCGAGCAGGGCCGTCAGCACGTCGGGCTCCTCGGTGCCGCGGACGTTCGGGCGCGGGTCGTCGGTCGGGTCGACCATGTAGCGCGCGCCGTAGGCCGCGCACGAGCGCAGGCTCGCCTCGTCAGTCGGCAGCGCCGGCTTCTCGGCAAACGGCGACGGCGATTGCAGCACGCGGTTGGCGTTCGGCGGGTAGGTGCCTTGGGAGAGCAGCGAGGTCTTCAGCGGGCCCGAGACCAGCCAGCGCGCGAGCGGCGAGCAGAACGAGTCGAGCGAGCGGACGACGATCACGTGCTCGCAGCCGGCAGGCCGGCTGCGGTCGTCGGCGAGGTCGATCACCGCGAGGTCGTTGCCGGGGCCGCAGTCGATCGAGTTGTCGCCTGGAACACCGCCGGCGCCGGGGTCCATCAGCGTCGTGGAGTTACGCTCGAAGTCCAGCGCCCAGACGAGGTCGTCGCCGTCGCCGCCGGCCAGCTCGTCGGCGCCGCTGTTGCCGATGACGACGTCGTTGCCGTCGCCGCCGTCGACGGCGTCTTGGCCCTTGCCGCCGACGAGGAAGTCGTCGCCGACGTCGCCGTGCAGCTCGTCGTTGCCGCCGCCGCCGGTGACGACGTCGTCGTCGGCCTGGCCGTTGAGGACGTCGTCCCCGGGCCCGCCAGAGAGCAGGTCGGCGCCGTTGCCGCCGAGCAGGCCGCCCTCGCCCTGGCGTGAGCCGTCGTTGCCGTTCTCGCCGAACAGGCGGTCGACGCCGTCGCCGCCGCGCGCGACGCGGTCGTCGCCGAAGCCCATTCGCACGACGTCGTCGCCGGGGCCGGCGTCTGCGAGGTCGTCGCCTTGGCCGGCCTCGAGGCGGTCGTTGCCGGCACCGCCGAGAAACTCGTCGTCGCCGCGCTCAGCAGCGAAGTCCGCGGGCTTGCCGACCTCGTCGTCGCCGTCGCCACCCTCGAGGCGGTCGTTGCCCGAGCCGCCCGACAGCCGGTCGTTGCCCGGGCCGCCGAGCACGCGGTCGTCGCCGGTGCGCCCGGAGAGCGCATCGTTGCCGCGCAGCCCGCAGAGGACCTCGCCGGGCCAGCCGCCGATCAGGCGGTTGCCGGCGTTGGTGCCGCGCAGGTCGCAGCTGCGCGCGGTCGCCGCGCCGGGGAGGGCGAGGACGAGAAGTCCGATGCCAGTTGCGAGCACACGACGCACATCGCACGAATCGGACCTCCCGCCTGGGCCCTAGACGATTCGTCCAGCGATCTGGACGGATGGAGGTTTAGGTGCGGGCCGTTCGGTTGGCCGCTGCGCGCGCAACACGGCATTGAGGGGGAAGGGCGTGCCGGGCTCTTGCGCGCGTCCACACGCCCGGGTGCAACCGCTAACCGGGCGCCAACCGGCGCCGCTCTCCGCCGCCGCGATCCACTCGTCGCTGTTGCGGAGGCCACTGGCGTTCCGCACCCGGTTAAGTCCGGGAGACCGGGCGTGTTCGGCGCGAGGCGCGATTACCAGACGAGTCGTCTGGGCCCTAGCTGCACGCCTCCCTCTCTCTGCCCTGTTGCTCGCGCAGCGGCCAACGCTAGGCCCGAGCATGCGCGCCACGATGCCAATCCACCGGCACCGCCTAGCGGCGGCGCGCGCTGCGCAGCTTGATCGCGCCGGCGATCGCGGCGATCGCAAGCAGATAGACCAGCGGGCGCAGCGGCCGCAGCTCGATCGCCGCGCTCTCGGCGGCGAGCATCACGATCAAAGCCAGCAGCCCGAACGCCGCGAACGTGAAGCCCGCGTAGTACCAGCCGTAGCCCGAGCCGCGGCGCTTGTGGATGGTCACGACGCCACCGTCTGCCGCGCGGCCTCGAGGACACGCTCGCCGACCCAGCCGTTGGGCAGCTGCAGCTCGACGTGCTCGCCCTCAGCAGGCGCGTCGACGATCAGCTTGATGCCGTTGAAGACGTCTTCGGTCGAGACCGTGATGTCGGCCAGGTTCCAGACCGCCAGCTCCTTGGTCGCCTTCACGTTCGACGGGTTCCAGTTGGCCTTCGGCATCCCGAGCACGTAGAGCTTGTCCGCGGTCACCGCGACGAGGAACATCTGCGGCAGGCCGCCGGCCTTCTTCTTGCCGCGCATCGCCTGCACCATCCCGGCGGCGCCTGACAGCTGGCCGAGGGCCAGCGAGGACCAGCCCTTCGTGCGCGTGCCCTGTGCGCAGGCGTAGACCGGCTCGTTGAGGAAGTCGGCCGCCGCCCGGTCCCAGCGCTCGGCCCATGCCTTTTCGTCACCCATGATCATGGGAGCGAGGATCGCGGGCAGCGGCCCGCGTGTCAGTGCTGGGTCAGTCGCGGGTCGGTCTCAGCCCCAGGGGTGCGGGTCGCCCCATGGGGTCGGTGCGTCGGGCTCGCGGCCCGTGGCCTCCAGCAGCGCGGCGCGCTGCCAGGGGTTGTGCGCGGGTGCCGGCGGCGCGGCCGGCGGCGTGGTGTCGCGCAGGAACTGCTCGATCGCCGCCGCAACCGCGGCGGCTTCCTCCGGCGACGCGGTGGCGCCGAGGATCTCGAGCTTGGGCCGGCGGTTCGGCATCGGCGGGGATGATGCCAGGACACCGGTAGGGTCGCGGGCCGATGTCTCCCGCGGCGCTCATCGGCAGGGACGCCGAGCTTGGCGTCTTGGACGACGTGCTCGACACGCTCGGCAGCGGCGACGGCGGGATGGTCGCCGTCGACGGCGAGCCCGGGATCGGCAAGACCAGCGTGCTCGGCGAGCTGCAAAAGCGTGCCGAGCGCCGTGGCTTCAAAGTCCATCGCGGTGCTGCGTCGGAGTTCGAGCGCGACCACCCGTACGCGGTCATCGCCGATGCGCTCGACGCGGCGGTGGCTGCCGACGCCGGTCTGCTGGGCGGGCTGGCGCCGGAGATGCTCGAGGAGCTGGCGGAGTTGTTGCCGTCGCTGCGCGCACGGGCCGGCGCCGGTGTCGCGAAGGTCACCGACGAGCGCTTCCGCGCGCACCGCGCCTTCCGCGGCCTGCTGGAGGAGCTGGCGGCCGAGGCGCCGCTGGTGATCGTCCTCGACGACCTGCACTGGGCCGACGCCGCAACGGTCGAGTTGATCCTCGCGCTGCTGCGCCGCCCGCCGGGCAGGCCGGCGCTGCTGGTGGTCGCGTTTCGCAGCGGCGAGATGCCCGAGCGCCTCGCGGCGGCGCTGGCCGACCAGCGCGTCTCGCGGCTGACGCTGCGCCCGCTCGATCGCGCCGAGGCCGCCGCGCTGCTGGGGGATCGCCTCGAAGCGCGCCACCACGACGCCGCCTTCCGCGAAGCCGGTGGCAACCCGTTCTACCTCGAGCAGCTCACGCGCTCCACGAGCTGGGCCGGCGACGGGGGCAAGGTGATCGGCATGCTCGTGCCACCGGCGGTGGCGGCGTCCCTGTCCGCCGAGCTGGGCGGGCTGGGACCCGACGCACGCGCGCTGCTGCAGGGCGCAGCGGTGGCGGGCGAGCCGTTCGAGGCCGACCTTGCGGCTGTGGCCGCGGACCTCGACGTGACGGCGGCGCTCACGGCCCTCGACGACCTGCTTGAGCGCGACCTCGTCCGCCAGGCCGACCTGCCGCGGCGCTTTCGCTTTCGCCACCCGCTGGTGCGGCGCGCCGTGTACGACGGCACGCCGGGCGGCTGGCGCATCGGCGCCCACGGGCGCATGGCCGCGGTGCTCGCCGAGCGCGGCGCGCCGGCCGCCGAGCAGGCGCCACACCTCGAGTTGTGCGCCGTCCGGGGTGACACCGCCGCCGCCGACGTGCTGCTCGATGCCGGACGCGGCGCGATCGCGCGTGCGCCGGCCGCCGCGGCGCGCTGGCTCGGAGCGGCGCTGGAGCTGCTGCCCGTAGCTGCGCGCGAGCGCCGCGCCGAGCTGCTTCACGTCCGTGCCACCGCGCTGCGCGCGGGCGGTGACCTCGAAGGCTGTCGCGGTGCCCTTGCCGACGCGGTCGCGCTGCTCGACGACGACGCCGACACCGAGCAGCGCACGAGCCTGACGGTGTCGCTTGCCGCCTGCGAGCACTGGATGGGGCTGCACGACGACGCACGCCGGCGCCTGTTGCGCGCGTTCGCCGCCCTGCCTTCGGAGCCGAGCGCCGCTGCCGTGCTGCTCGGGGTCGAGCTGACGCTCGACGCGCTTTACCACCTCGAGCAAGAGCAGGCGTATGCGCACGGCGAGCGTGCGCTGGCGGCGGCACGCGCGCTCGGCGACCCGTTCAACGTGATGCTCGGCGCGTCCGTGCTGTGCCTGGCCGAGGCGTGCGGCGAGCGGACCGCCGCAGCGCGCACCCATCTCGCGGAGGCACTTGCGAGCATGGCGCTCGTCTCCGACGAACAGCTCGCCAGCGACGTCGAGACGTTCTACGTGCTGGCGTGGGCGCTCACGTACCTCGATCGCTACGACGACGCGCTCGCCTCCGCGGATCGCGGCCTCGAGCTCGCACGTGCGTACGGGCGGGGGCACATGATCGTCCCGCTGATGCTGTCGAAGATGTTCGCGCTGGAGCTGACGGGGCGCCTGCGCGAGGCACTGCAGACGGCCGAGCTGGCCGCCGACTCCGCACGGCTGGCCGGCAACCCGCAGCACCTCTTCTGGGCCTTGTGGGAGATCGGTCTCGCGCACTGGCTGCTCGGCGACGTGCAGCAGGCGTACGTCTTCACGCAGGAGAGCGACGAGGTCGCCCGTGGCCGTGGGCGCAACATGCCGGCGTCGGCCGAGCCCGGCTGGATGCTCGGCGTGACGCGCATCGCGATGGGCGACCGCGAGCGCGGACACGAAGTGATGCTCGACGCGGTCGGCGGGCAGGACGCACCGAACGTGACGACGGGCGAGCGCATCATGGCGTTCGAGAACATGGCGGACCACGCGCTTGCCACAAACGATCTCGACTCCGCGCGGGAGGCGGCCGAGCGCGCCGTGGCGCTGTCCGACCGCCTCGATCGCGAGATGGCGCGCGGCTGGGCTCGGCGTGTGCGCGCCCAGGTCGCGGTTGCCGCCGGCGACGGTGAGGCAGCAGTGCAGGACGCGCGCGCGGCGGTTGCCGGCACCGGCGCCGTCGGTGCACACATGGAGCTGGCGCTGGCGCGCTTGACGCTCGGGCGTGCGCTGGCGCTCACGGGCGCGCGCGAGGACGCGGTCAGCGAGCTGCGCGCGGCAGAGGGTGAGCTCGACAAGTTCGGCGCGCGGGCGCTGCGAGACCGTGCGCGCGCGGAGCTGCGCAGCTTGGGGGCGCGCACCGAGACGCGTGGCCCGGCGCCGCAGGAGCTCCGCGGGGTCGCGTCGCTGAGCCCGCGCGAGCGCGAGATCGCCGAGCTCGTCTGCGACCGTCGGACCAACCCCGAGATCGCGGCGACGCTGTTTCTCAGCGAGAAGACGATCGAGACGCACCTGCGCAACGCGTTTCGCAAGCTCGACGTGAGCTCACGCGTCGACGTAGCACGGGCGATCGAGCTCGCGCGGCGCGACGCGGCGTGAGGCGAGCATCCATGCCGCGCCGGCGAGCGTGAAGACGCCGGCGATCACGAGCGGTGGCTCGAACCAGAGGTCGGCGATCGTGCGCACGAGCACGTAGCCGAGGATCGCCGCCCCGGCAAGCGGGAGGACGCCCATCAGCAGGAACGCGCGCGGCGAGCTGCGCAGCGTGCGGCGGAAGCGCACGGCGCAGGCCACGCCGACGAGGCCGTGGTAGAAGACGACGAAGATGCCGGTCGCCAGCAGCGAGTCGGCCAGCACCTGGTCGCTGACGGCGGTGAAGCCGACGTACCAGGCCAGACCCAGCCCGCCGGCCCAGAGCGTCGCGCGATCGGGTGTGTGCTCGCGCGGGTTGATGTGCGCCATCGCTGCCGGCAGGTCGCGCGTGCGGGCCATCGCCAGCATCGTGCGCGCCTGTGCCACCACCGTCACCTGCGCCGACGCCAGCGAGGCGATGCAGACGGCGAGCACGACGAGCTTGTCCAGCGGGCCGCCGAGCACGCTCGTGGCGACGGCATCGAGTCCCGGCACGCTGGTGCCGCTGTGCGACAGCACGGCCGTGATGACGAGCAGGTAGATCGCCGCCAGCACACCGACGGCGACGATCCCGGCACGCCCGCTGGCGCGCGCGCCGTCGTGCGTCTCTTCGGCGAGGAAGACCGCGCAGTCCCACCCCCAATAGAGGAAGATCGCGACCAGAACGGCGTCCAGCAACGCGTCGTCGTCGAGCGCGAACGGCGAGAACCATGCGAGCTGCGGTACTCCACGGTCCGCTTTCGCGAGCGCGACGACCGCGAACACCGTGAGCACCACGAACTGGAAGGTCACGAGCCAGCGCGACGCGCTGCCCGACAGCTCGACGCCGAGCACGCTGAAGGCGGTGACCGCGACGATCATGACTGCGCCCACTGCAGTGACGGCCAGCGTCGAGCCGTCGATTCCGAGGAGCACGAACAGGTAGAGCGCCGCCGTGTTGACGAGGACGCCGAGCACGACGACGCTGGCGACGAGGATGGCCCAGCCGCCGGCAAACCCGACGCCCGGCCCGAGCGCCCGCCGTGACCAGGAGTAGACCGTGCCGCAATCCGGGTCGACGCGGCTGAGCTCGGCGAATGCGATCGCGATGAACAGCATCGGCACCGCGGCCAACAACAAGACCGCCGGCGCGTGGACGCCGGCGATCGAAACGACGAGCCCCAGCGTCGCCGCGATGGCGAACGCTGGGGCCGGTGCTGCAAGGCCGATGGCCAGCGCGTCGCGAAAACGCAGGGCCTCGGCGTTTAGTGTCGCGCCGCTGTCAGGAGGTCCGCCCGAGTCCACCAAGGCGCGACATCCTGACGCACGGCGCCGTCGTCAGCGGGCGGACCGCACGACCTTCGTCGTCTTCGTGCCGAGCAGACCGCTCGCGGTGATCGCGCGGACGCTCACGCGCCCGGTGGTGCGACGGGCGACCTTCGCGACGTCGAGGCGGTTGCGCGTCGTGCTGAACACGCGCGTGCGCCCGTCGGTCGTGGTGAGCCGCACCTGGTAGCGGGCCGACGCCGACCTGTTTGGTCCAGCGCAGCGCCAGGCGCGAGCCACGGTGGCGCGCGGTGAGCGAGCGGACCTTGCCGGGCCGCATGCTCCCCGGGGCGCGGTAGGAGGCGATCTTGATCTGCTCGCGCAGCATGCCGTCCTGCTCGACCAGCGCGACGATGTTGCGCGTCTCCGCCTTGCCGTCGGCCGGTGAGAAGCGCAGGGTGCCCTTGGCGCCCTTGGCCTCGCCGATCTCGCCGCCGGCACTCGCGCCGCGCTCGACGAACGTCACCTTCTGGCCGTCGCGGGGGGTCAGCGAGTAGCGCAGCGTGCGCTCGCGACCCTTGCCCGCGATGGTCGCCTTGACGTCGGGCTTGTCGAGGCCCTCCGCCGACTTCAGGGACACCAGCGGCGTCGAGCCCGCCTGCAGCTCGACCGTATAGCGGCCGGCAGCGGGCTTGCCGAGCACGATCTGCGTGGTCTTGCTGCGCGGGTCCTTCAGCAGCAGGTACCCGTCCTGTTCGACGGCCTTGTTGCCGGCGGGCGTCGCGATGCGGCGACCGTCCGGCGTCACGAGCGTCACCTGCGGCGGGCCGTCCTGGCCCTTGGCCTGGACAACGGCGCCGGGCAGCCCGGCGGGCAGGTCCAGCGTCTGCGGGCCACTGGCGCCGCCGGCCTGGCGGGTGTGGGCCTTGATGTGCTGCTTGTAGTCGCCGACGTCGCAGCCGTCGAAGATGAGGTCCGGGAAGGACTCACCCCAGACGTAGCCGATGCCCGGCGTCCAGTCGCCGACGACCACGTCGATCTTGAGGCAGACGGCGACGCCCTTGCCGCTGATGACGCCCCGGTATCCGCGGCAGATGTCGACGAAGTCAATGCAGGCCTCGCCCCACGCAGCCGCGTTGAACTTCTTGCCCATCATCTCGAGGTCGAAGCCGCCGCTGATATGGAAGACGTCTTCGATGCCCCAACGCTGCTGGCCGCCGAGCTTGATGTAGCCGTCGCCGTAGACGGCGAGCTTCGCCTCGGCCACCGGGATCTCGACGATCCGCGCTTTGCCGAAGGCGCGCAGCACCCACGGGCGGTCGTCATACGTCGCGAAGCCCAGGCCGCCGGTGAGGCTCATCGCCGAGGCGCCCAGCAGCGACGGGCCGCCGGTCAGGTCGACCTCGCCGCACAGCGCGAACGTCGGGATGCCGTAGTCGACCTGCTCGGGGATGCCCGCGTACTTCATGAACTCCATCCAGCCGGGCGTCTTGACGATCCCCTGGTTCGGGACGCACTTGCTCTTCTTGGGCTTGACCTCCACGCGGAAGGAGATGCGCTTGAGGAACACCGGGACCGGCCCACCGATCTCGATGCCCGGGCCGAAGTCCATCGCGGCCCCGAGGTGGTCGAAGTCGCCGTTGCTGCGCACGCCGGCGTCGCCGCTGATCTTCACGGCGGAGGGCTGCGGCAGGCCGACGGTGGCCTTGATCTCCCAGAGGTCCTCGCCGTCGAACGTGACGACGAGCTCGTCGAGCGGGATCGGTCCGAGATCGGCGTGCTGGATGCCGAACGACAGCGGCTTGGACGCTGACGCTTGCGCGCCACCCGCGCTCAGGTGGACCTCCTCGGTGGACGTCGGCAAGCCGAAGTCCTTCGTCAGGCCGACGTAGACGTCGTAGTTGAAGCGCCCGACGCCGACCTTCGGCAGCACGCCCGCGGGCGCCGTGATCGGCAAGCCGCTGAGCGTCGCCTTCGGGTCGAGCTTGAACCCGCGCAGATGGTGCGCCGGGATCGCCCAGTCGATCGCACCGGTCTGCAGCGTTGCGACCGCGCCGTTGACGAGCATCGAGGCGACGCCGGTCGTGCGGATGTGAGGAACCGCGCCGCTGCCGTCGCGGGGGACGTCGAACGTGAACGCGCGCCCGTTGGTAGCGATCGCGAGGCCGTTGACGGTCACGTCCTGCGTGGTGGTGTAGCGCGTGACCTTGCGGCCGTTGGCGACGCGGTTGCGCGCCAGCAGGCAGGCCGAGCGAACGATGATGCCGCGGTGCATGGCCGTCTGCTGACAGGTCCGGTCCTGCACGCGCAGGTCGAAGCTGTCGACGCCGGTTGCGCCCTTGTCGTCGGTGACGCGCAGGCTGACGTGGCGCTTGCGCTGGTCGCCGACGAGCGTCGACTTCATCTCGAAGCGATGCTGCACGGTGGGCTTGGTGCCGCCGTCCGTCTCGAACGTGCCGTCGCCGTCGAGGTCCCACTCGTAGCGCACGACCTGGCCGTCGGGGTCGCTGGAGAGGCCACCGTCGAGCGTGGCGATCTTGCCCTCGTAAACGTTCAGGCCACCGCAGACGAGGAACGTCCCCTGCTTCGTGCAGCCGCGGTCGTAGCGCGCCACCGGCGGCTGGTTGCCCGACGCCGGTGGGGGCGGCGGCTGGGGCGCAGGGGTGGTCTCGGTCGGCGGGTCCGGATCGGTGGGCGGCGGGTCCGGGTCCGTGGGCGGCGGCTCGGTGGCCGGCGCGGTGACGACGATCGTGCGCTCCGCGATGCTCTCGATCGTGGTGGCGGTGCTGGGCTGGCGCACACGCAAGCGCACGCGGTGGTTGCCCTCGCTAGGAAACGTCACCGTCGTGTCGGCCGTCTGCGCGTCGTCGAACGCGCCGTCGTCGTCGAGGTCCCAGGCGTACTGCTTCGGCGTGGTTGCGCTGCCACCCGTGGTGGTCGAGTGCAGCGCGACGACGTCGCCTGGATGCGGTGAGGCCGGTGTTGCGTCGAAGGACGCTTGGAGTGGGCCGACAGCCGCGCTCGCGGCGACGGCGAAAGCGCCGAGCGCCGCGATCGCGGCCGGCGGGATGATGATGATCTTGCGTTTGGTGTTGGACATGGCGGCGATCCTCGGGCGCCACGTCCCCCCTGACATCAGGGGGACCCCCTCGGGTCGCCCCCTGAACCTGCTCGCTGCGATCATGCCGCGCCGTGCCCGCCCTCCAGGTTCTCGACTCCGACACCGTCTTCGCCGCGGTCACGCCGACCGCGGCGATCGACGCGGTGCGCGAGGCGTTCCTGCGCCACCGCCGCGGCGAATGGGTGATGCCGAGCAAGGTCTACCTGCAGTCGCCGCCGTACGGGGACTTCCGTGCGATGCCGGCGCGTGGCGGCGAGTACGCGATCCTCAAGTGGATCTCGTCGTTCCCGGGCAACCCCGAGCGCGGGCTGCCGACGGTGATCGGCGTGCTCTGCGTGTCGGACGCGCAGACCTCTGAGCCGCTGGCGCTGCTGGACGCCGGTGCGGTGACCGCGCTGCGAACGGGCGCCGCGGCCGCGGTCGCGACGCAGGCGCTGGCGCGCGAGGGCGCGGCAACGGTCGGCCTGATCGGCTGCGGGCTCAACGGCGCGTGGGCGGCGCGCTGCCTCGCAGCGGCGGGCTACGGCCCCGGCGTCTGCGTCGATCCGCGCGAGGACGTCGCTGCGGCCCTGGCCGCCGAGCTCGGCTGGAGCGCCGGCACACGTGCGGAGGCGCTGCGCGCTGACGTCGTCTGCTGCGTCACGCCGGGCGCCACGGTGATCGTCGAGGCCGGCGATCTGCGCCCCGGGATCCACCTCAACATGCTCGGCGCCGACGGTCCCGGCAAGGCGGAGGCGACGCCGGCGGCGGTCGCGTCGTGCGCGCTGTTCTGCGACGAGTACGACCAGGCCAGCCACGGCGGCGAGCTGACGCCGGCGATCGAGGCGGGACTCGTCACGCGCGAGCAGGTGACCGAGATCGGCGCGGTCCTCGACGGGTCGGCGCCGGGTCGCCCCGGGCCTGAGGCGGCGACGCTGTTCGACTCCACCGGCCTTGCGATTCAGGACCTCGCGATCGCCCACGCCGTGATGGCGGCGCTGCGCGACGGGGCGGTCAGGCCCAGCGCGTGCGAATCTGAGGGTCGATGCTCCCCGCTGCAACCGAACGGATCCTTGCCACGCTGCCGAAGGACGCGCTCGTCCTCGACGTCGGCGGCTGGGCGGCGCCGTTCAACCGCGCGGACTGGGTGCTCGACCTGATGCCCTACGAGACGCGCGGCGCGATGGGCAGCTACGGCCCGTCGCGCGAGCACTTCAGCCAGCGCACATGGGTGATGCGCGACATCTGCGACCACAAGCCCTGGCCGTTCAAGGACGACCAGTTCGACTTCGCGATCTGCGTCACGACGCTCGAGGACATCCGCGACCCGATCTGGGTTTGCCGCGAGCTGTCGCGCGTCGCACGTGCCGGCTACGTCGAGGTTCCGACGATCGAGGCCGAGCTGATCTACAACGTCGAGGGCAACGGGCCGTGGCTTGGGCATGAGCACCACCGCTGGTTCGTCGAGCTGTCCGGTGGAGAGCTCGTCTTCATGCACAAGCCGCACTCGATCCATCACGACTGGACGCTGCGGGTGCTGCCGCGCTGGCGCGCGAAGATGTCGCTGGAGGACCACTTGCAAGGACTGTTCTGGGAGAACGACCTGCCCGCGCGCGAGCGCTTCCTGATCGGGCCGGATTACCTTGATGCGCTCGAGGAGCTGCGCGAGCGCGTGCGGCGGCGCTTTGAGCCGTCAGACGCCGAGGTGCGCGTCAAGCAGGCGCGCGACATCGCCGCGCACGGCCTCAACCTCGCCAAGAAGCCGGTGCGCGGGGCGGCGGAGCGGATGCTCGAGCGGTTCGGCCGCCGATGAGGCGCGTGGCTGCGCTGCTGCTCGCCGCCGGGCTGCTGGCGGGGTGCGGCGAGAAGACGCTGAAGACCGACGAGCTCAAGGACACGATCGCGTCCCAGTTCAAGGCGCAGGGCATCCCGCTGCACGACATCTCCTGCCCCGACGACCTCGAGGCCAAGACGGGGACGGCGATCCGCTGCACGGCGCTGAACCCGGCGAACACCAAGCTCGTGTTGGAGGGCAACGTGACGGCGGTCAAGGACGAGAAGGCCCGCTTCAGCGTCAAGGCTGTCAGCGGCATCGCGCGCGGCACGGTGATCGCAAAGCAGGCGCAGACGCTGCTCGAAGAGAAGGTCGGCGAGAAGGCACGCGGGATGACATGCCCGGCCGAAGTGCCGCTGCCGACGAAGCCGACCGTGACATGCGAGCTGACGACGCTCGACGGCAAGCGCTACGACGCGACCGTCACGGTCAGCGCCGACGCGCGCATCAACGTCCAGGTCGCGCAGACGCCGAAGAACTAGAGCGGGATGTTGCCGTGCTTGCGCTTGGGGCCGGGCTGGCGCTTGGTCAGCAGCGTCTCCAGCGCGGTGATCAGCTTCGGGCGCGTCTCGTGCGGGACGATCACGTCGTCGATGTAGCCGCGCTCGGCCGCTGAGTACGGGTTGGCGAAGCGCGCCTTGTAGTCGTCCATCAGCTTCTGGCGGCGCTCGTCGGGTGTCGGGCTGGCGGCGATGTCGCGGCGGTAGATGATGTTGACCGCGCCCTCGGGGCCCATGACGGCGACCTCCGCCTGCGGCCAGGCGAAGTTGAAGTCGGCGAGCAGGTGCTTGGACGACATCACGTCGTAGGCGCCGCCGTAGGCCTTGCGCGTGATGACCGTGATCTTCGGGACGGTCGCCTCGGTGAACGCGTAGAGCAGCTTCGCGCCGTGGCGGATGATGCCGCCCCACTCCTGCGACGTGCCGGGCAGGAAGCCGGGGACGTCGGTGAACGTGATGATCGGGATGTTGAACGCGTCGCACGTGCGCACGAAGCGCGCGGCCTTGGCGCTGGCGTCGATGTCGAGCACGCCGGCCATGTGGGCGGGCTGGTTGCCGACGATGCCGACGGCGTAGCCGTTGAGGCGGCTGAAGCCGACGATGATGTTCTTGGCGTGGTGCTCGTGGATCTCGAAGAACTCGCCGTCGTCGACCACGAGCCGCACGACGTTGCGCATGTCGTAGGGCTTGTTGGCGTTGTCGGGGACGACGGTGTCGAGCTCGGCATCCATGCGCTGCGGGTCGTCTGACGGCATCACGCGCGGCGGCGTCTCGAGGTTGTTCTGCGGCAGGAAGGACATGACGTAGCGCGTGTCCTCGAGCAGCTGGTCCTCGTCGTCGGCTGCGAGGTGCGCGACGCCGGACTTCGTGTTGTGCGTCATCGCGCCGCCGAGCGACTCGAAGTCGACCTCCTCACCGGTGACCGTCTTGATGACGTCGGGGCCGGTGATGAACATGTGCGAGGTCTCCTTCACCATGAAGATGAAGTCGGTGATCGCGGGGGAGTAGACGGCGCCGCCCGCGCACGGCCCCATGATCAGGCTGATCTGCGGGATCACGCCCGAGCACATGACGTTGCGGGTGAAGACGTCGCCGTAGGCGCCGAGGGAGACGACGCCTTCCTGGATCCGCGCGCCGCCCGAGTCGTTGATGCCGATCACGGGGCAGCCGATCTTCGCGGCCAGATCCATGATCTTGCACATCTTCTCGGCCATGACCTCGCCGAGCGAGCCGCCGAAGACCGTGAAGTCCTGGCTGAAGACGCAGACACGGCGGCCGTCGATCGTGCCGTGGCCGGTGACGACGGCGTCGCCCCAGGGCCGGTTCTTGTACATGTCGAACTCGGCCGTGCGGTGGCGGACGAACGTGTCGAGCTCCTGGAACGAGCCGGGATCCAGCAGCTTCTCGATCCGCTCGCGCGCCGTGTACTTGCCCTTGGAGTGCTGCTTCTCCTCGGCCTTGGGGTCCGTGTGCGCGGCGAGCTCCCGCAGCTCGCCCAGGTGGGCGAGCTTCTCCTCGAACGTCTCCGGGCTGTGCTGGCGCTGGCTCATGGGGCGCGGAATGCTAGTCCGCGCCCGCTTTCAACGACTGAACGGCCGGTGGTGGGCTGAGCCGAGGTCGTCCAGGACGCTCGTGAGGACCGCGACGGCGTGGTCGTGGTCGGGCGTGCGGTCGGCGACCGGCTCGGAGGGGCGCAGCTCGTCGGGCTCGGGCTCCGGCTCGGCGGCGACCGGCTCGGGCTCGGGTGCCGGTGGTTCCGGCGCGGGCGGCTCCTCCACGGCCTCCGGCTCCGCGGGGCGGACCGGCTCGGCTACGAGGGGAGCCACCGGAAGCTCGGCTTGCTTGCGGCCTCCGCCGAACAGGCGGGCGAAGAAGCCCTTCTTCACGGGCTCCGCCGCCGCTGCGGGCGGCTCCGGCGCGGGCTCGGGCTCGGGCTCTGGCTCGGCCACCGCCACGGGCTCCGGCGCCACGGGCTCCGGCTCCTCCACGGGCCGAACGTACGTATTGCCCCCACTAGCTGCGGCAGGACGTACGTTCGGTGCTTCGGGGGCCTTCAGCTCGGCCGTCAGGGTGACCTTTGTCCCCCAGCCCGATTCCTGGAGCTCCACCGTTCCGCGTGCGGTATCGCCCTCCCAGGCGACGGTGGTCTCCGGATCGAGCCGGACGATGCGGATCTCACCGAACTCCCCAAGATGCTGGGCGAGTGCGGTGACGTCCGAGATCTCCGCCCAAAGCTCAGGCGGAGATTTCACGAGTGTGCGCTGAGCGCGTGGCTCGGTCATCGCTGGTCGGATTCGCGCGCCGCCGCGCGACTCCTCCCGTTATGTGAGCTGCAAGCCGACGATCAGAACGTCGGCGTGTACTTGCCGAAGACGTCCTGCATCGCGCCGCAGACCTCACCCATCGAGGCGCGATCACGCAGCGCGTCCTTGATGAACGGCAGCAGGTTGTCGGTCCCGCGCGCCGCGCCGCGCAGCTCTTCCAGGCGCGAATCGACCAGCGCCTGGTCGCGGTTCTCCTTGAATGCCTTCAGGCGTGCGAGCTGCTCGTGCTCGGACTGCGGGTCGACGCGCAGCAGGTCCGGCACCTCGATCTCGTCCTCGACGTACTCGTTGACGCCGACCACGACGTCCTGCTTGATGCGGTAGCGCTCCTGGTAGCCCCAGGCGGACTCGTCGATCTCGCCGGTGATGAACTCGATCGCGTTGACCGAGCCGCCGAGCTCGTCGACCTTGGCGATCAGCTCGCCGGCGCGCTTCTCGATCTCGTCGGTCAGCGCCTCGACGAAGTAGGAGCCGGCGAACGGGTCGACGGTCTCCGTCGCGCCTGACTCCGCGGCGATGATCTGCTGCGTGCGCAGCGCGACCTTCGCTGCCTCCTCGGTGGGCAGCGCCAGCGCCTCGTCGTAGCCGTTGGTGTGCAGCGACTGCGTGCCGCCGCAGACCGCCGCAAAGCCCTGCAGCGCGACGCGCACGATGTTGTTGATCGGCTGCTGCGCGGTCAGCGTCACGCCGCCGGTCTGCGTGTGGAAGCGCAGCATCTGCGACTTCGGGTTCTGCGCCCCGAAGCGGTCGCGCATGATCTGCGCCCACATCCGGCGGGCGGCGCGGAACTTCGCGACCTCCTGGAAGACGTTGTTGTGGCCGTTGAAGAAGAACGCCAGCCGCGGCGCGAAGACGTCGACGTCGATGCCGGCGTCGAGCGCGGCCTGCACGTAGGCGATGCCCGACGACAGCGTGAACGCGACCTCCTGGACGGCCGAGCAGCCCTTCTCGCGGAAGTGGTAGCCGGAGATGGAGACCGTGTTCCACTTCGGGATGTTCTCCGCGCAGTAGGCGAAGAGGTCGGTCGTCAGGCGCATCGTCGGCTGCGGCGGGTAGATGTAGTTGCCGCGCGCGATGTACTCCTTGAGCACGTCGTTCTGCGTCGTCCCGCGCAGCTGGTCGGACGCGACGCCCTGCTCCTCACCGACGAGCTCGTACAGGCAGAGCAGCACCGCGGCCGGCGCGTTGATCGTCATCGACGTCGAGACCTGATCCAGCGGGATCTGGTCGAACGCCGTGCGCATGTCGTCGATCGTGTCGATCGCGACGCCGGTGCGGCCGACCTCGCCGAGGCAGCGCGGGTTGTCGGAGTCCAGGCCCAGCTGCGTCGGCAGGTCGAACGCCATGCTCAGGCCGGTCGAGCCCTTCGACAGCAGGTAGCGGTAGCGCTCGTTGGATTCCTTCGCCGACGCGTAGCCCGCGTACTGGCGCATCGTCCACGTCTGCTTGCGGTACATCTCGCGATGCGGCCCGCGCGTGTACGGGTAGTCGCCCGGCTCGCCGAGCTTCTCCTTGAGGCCGTCGGGCAGGTCTGCCTCGTCATACAGCGGCTTGATCTCGATGCCCGAGTCCGTGAATCGCCGCGGGTCGTCGGGGCCCACGATCGGCGCCACGGTCCGTTCCTCGATGCTCGCCATAGCCTCGAAGCGTACGCTGGCGGGCGTGCAGGTGACCGTCCGCCTCTTTGCCGGATTGCGACAGCGCGCCGGGCAGGACAGCGTCGCGCTGGAGCTGCCCGACGGTGCGTCCGTCGGTGACGCGCTGCGCGCATTGCAGGACGTCGCCGGCGACACGCAGTGCGTGCTGGCCGTCAACCGCGTCTACGCCGCCGAGGAGCAGATGCTGCACGCCGGCGACGAGCTCGCGCTGATCCCACCGGTCAGCGGTGGCGCGCCGAGCCCGCATGTCGCCGTCCTCGACGGGCCGCTGTCGCTCGACGCGCTCTACGCCCGCGTGCGCGACCCGCGCGCGGGCGCCGTCGTCACGTTCTCCGGCGTGACGCGCGAGGTTGCGCACCTCGACTACGAGACCTACGCCGAGATGGCCGAGCCGGTGATGCGCGACATCGTCGCGGCGGCGATCGAACGCCACGGGCTGTGCGCCGCGGCCGCCGAGCACCGCCACGGCCGCGTCGCGCTCTCCGAGCCGTCGGTGATCGTCGCCGCCAGCGCACCGCACCGCCCGGAGGCGTTCGCGGGTGCACGCGAGATCATCGACGAGATCAAGGCCAAGGCACCGATCTGGAAGGCCGAGGAAGGCGAGTGGGTCAGCGGGACGCTTCCAGGTCCACGTGGAAGTGATGCGCCGTGATCCGCAGCCCGTTGTTGAAGTAGAGGCGGTGCGCGTCGGCGCGCTCGCTCTGTGTCCCGGAGTCGAGATGCAGCTGGGCGCAGCCGGCGCGGCGCGCCTCCTCCAGCAGCCACCCCATCAGCGCGCCGGCATGCCCGCGGCGGCGAAACGCCGCGCGGCAGCTGAGGTCGTCGACGTAGAGGTGATGCCCCCACGGCAGGTTGCGGCCGATGCGAAAGCCCGCGGCGGCCGTGGCGTCCGTCTCGCCGTCGTCGAACGCCGCCACGATGCGGTAGCCGTCGGCGCGCTGCGCGTCGGCAGCCGCGGTGATCGCCGCGACGTCGCCGAACGCCGGCCGCAGCTCCAGCAGCGCCGGCGCGGCAAGCGCGGTCTCGTCGGGACCGAGCTCGCGGACGCTCACCCCACGCCGCCGCCGGCCGGCTGCGGCGACGTCGGATCCTCGCCCGCGCCGTTCTGCTCGCGCGCGACGTAGTCCTCGATCTCCATCACGTCGTCCTTCGAGCGCTCGGCAACACGCAGCAGGTCGCTCATCGTCGCGACCTCCTCGATCTGCTCCTTGATGAACCACTGCATGAACTGCTCGGAGGGGTAGTCGTCGGCCTTGCGCGCCGTCGCGGCGAGCGCGTTGATCTGGTCGGAGACGCGCTTCTCCTGCGCGAGCGCCAGCGCGATCGGCTCGACGACGTCGGCGAACGTGCTCTGCGGCGCGTCGACGCCGGGGATCTTCACGTCGGCGTCGGTGTCGAGCAGGTACTGGATCATCATGTGCGCGTGGTCGCGCTCCTCGAGTGCCTGCCGGTAGAAGAAGCTCGCCAGCTGCGGCAGCGTCTCTGAGTCGTAGTAGACGGCGCACGCCACGTATTGCTGGTGGGCGGCGTACTCGTTGCCGATCTGCGCGTTGAGCAACGAGACGAAATCAGGGGCGGGCATGGGCGGGAAGCCTAGTGGCTTAGGTTTCCCTAACATGGGCGACCCCGCATGGCCCGCCGCGTCAAGCCGAAGAAGAAGTGCTGCAAGGACAAGCCGCGCTGCAAGCGCTGCCCCGTGGTGCTGAAGAAGCTCGAGAAGGCCGGCTACGCGGAGCGGATCTCGAAGACGGAGTACATCGTCGTCGACATCCCCAAGGCCGCGATGAAGCTCGCGCGGGCGCGCTAGAGCCGCTCGCCCTGGCCGAGCCGATCGAGGCCGAGCCAGATGTAGGACACGACGAGGTCGACGATCTCCGCGCGCGTGACCTCGGGGTGGTCCTGCCACCACAGCGCCA
The DNA here is from genome assembly GCA_963727365.1 of Paraconexibacteraceae bacterium. Taxonomy (GTDB): domain Bacteria; phylum Actinomycetota; class Thermoleophilia; order Solirubrobacterales; family Solirubrobacteraceae; genus Paraconexibacter. Next base: position 107,027 of record CAVSFU010000008.1, read on the forward strand.
TGCCGGCCAGCAGCGATGTCGTCATGTGCGCGTAGGCGGCCAGTCGCGGCGCGTAGTCGGCTGGGCGCTCGCCGTCGAACTTCGCGTCGAGCAGCGCCGCGACCCCGGCGCTGGAGTTCGCGTGGACGCGCTTGTGCGCGGCGAAGACCTCGGGGTCGTGGCTCGGGTCGCGGAAGACCATCCGGCATGCCGCCACGTTTTGCTCGGTGAACTCGAAGAACGCGTCCATGCCCAACACCATCAGCTCCTGGCGCGACCCGTCGGGCGCCGCCATGACCTTGGCGGTGATGTGCGCCATCAGCTTCTCGCCCATCTCCTCGACGGCCGCGATCGCCAGCTGTGCCTTCGAGGCGAAGTGGTCGTACAGAACCGGCTTGCTGCAGCCCGCGGCATCGGCGATCTCGCCGACTGAGATCGCGTCGTAGCCGCGACTGGCCATCAGCTCGATCGCGGCCGCGACGATGCGTTCGCGGCGCTCGTCCGCGGTCAGTCGTGTGCGTTTGGTCACAGTGCTTGGAAGGGCTACCTACTCGTCGGTAGGTTAGCGCGATGCGGGTTGCGCGGCTGGCAATCGACCGCCCGAGGCTCGTCCTCGCGGTATGGCTGGCACTGGTCGGATTGCTTGCCCTGAAGGGCCTCGGCGTCGAGGACCGGCTGCACCGCGGCGCCATCACCGTCCCGGGCGCGGCCGAGCGCGCGAACGAGGCCGGCGAGCGCGCTTTCGGCGAAGGCGTGCCGCTGACGATCCTGCTGCAAGGGCCACGGCGCGCGCTGGACCGCGAGGGCCGCGAGCTGACCGCGGCGATCGCCCGCATCCCTGAGGCACGGCTGCTGAGCCCCTGGACGACCGCGGCCGGCACCAGCGGCGGCGCGCTGCGCCCGCGCCGCGACCGCGCGCTGGTGATCGTCCGCCAGAACGCGCCCTTCGAGCGCCAGAGCCGCAAGACCGTCCCGCAGCTGCGCGCGCTGATGCGCGAGCACGTCGACGCGCCGGTGCGCGCCCACCTCACGGGGGCACCGGACGTCGCGAACGGGATCCAGAAGGCGAGCCTCGACGCGCTCGGCCGCGCCGAGGTGATCGCAGCGCCGCTGCTGTTGCTCGTCCTTCTGCTCGTGTTCCGCAGCCCGGTCGCCGCGGCGATCCCGCTGCTGCTCGGGCTGATGACGATCGCCGCGGCGCGCGGCGTCATCGACCTCGTCAACCACTTCATCGCGCTTGACTCGCTGGCGCTCAGCATCGCGAGCACGCTCGGCCTCGCGCTGGGGGTCGATTACTCGCTGCTGGTCGTCTCGCGCTTTCGTGAGGAGCTGGCCGCCGGCAGTGACGTCAGACGTGCCGCGACGATCGCGGCACAGCGCGCGGGCCACACGGTCTTCGTGGCCGGCCTTGCGCTGCTGGCCGCGGTCGCGATCTCGCTGCTGCTTGCTCCCGGCAGCCTGCTGGCGTCGGCGACGACCGGCGCGATGGTCGCCGGCGTGCTGACCGTCTCCGCAGCGATCACGGTGCTGCCCGCGGTGCTGATGCTGATCGGGACGCGCGTCGACCGCTGGCGCTTCGGCAGCGCGACGAGCGCGGGCCGTGGCGCGGGCATCGCGCTCGCGGCGCTGCGGCGCCCGCTGGTGGCTGCGCTCGCCGTCGGCGGCCTGCTCGCGGCCCTTGCCGCGCCCGCGCTCGGGCTGCAGACCGGCCCGCCGGACGTGCGCGGCCTGCCGGCCAAGAGCACGGAGCGCCAGGACTACGAGGCGATTCGCACTGCGCTGGGCGGCGGGTGGATGGCGCCGTTCGACGTCTTCGTGATCGCCGACAAGGGACCGATCACCGCGCCGCAGCGGCTGCGTCAGCTCGAGCGCTTCCAGGCGAGCATCGCGCGCCTGCGCGAGGTCGACACCGTCGTCGGCCCGGCCGCGCTGAAACCGGTCGCCAAGCAGCTCGCGGCGATCCCGCGCGAGCTTGGCAAGGCGCAGAAGGACCAGAAGCGCCTGGCGAGCGGGATGCGGCGCGTGCGCGCCGGCGTCGGCCAGCTGCGCGACGGGCTCGACGAGGCCGCGACCGGCGCCGAGCAGCTGCGCGCCGGCGGCTCGCAAGCCGATGCGGGCGCCGAGCAGCTGGAGCGTGGCCTGGCCGCCGCCCAGCGCGGAGCGGGCGCGGTCGTCACCGGGCTCGAGAGCGCAGGTGACGGCGCCGGTGAGCTTGCCGACGGGGTCGGTGCCGCGCTGCGTGGCGTGCGCCAGCTGGCCTCTGGCGTCGACGAGCTGCGCGACGGTGCAGCTGCCGGCGGCGCGGGTGCCGCGCAGCTGGCGAGTGGGCTGCGCGAAGGACGCAGCGGCCTGGCCCAGCTGCGCGAGCCCGCACAGATCGCCGACCGCGAGCTGCAGCGTGCGCTGAAGGACCTCGACGGCATGCTCGCGACGTCCAAGCTCGACCCCGCCTACCGGCGCATCTACGAGGCGGTCGGCACGGCATCTGCTGCGGTCAACGGCCGCGACCCCCGCAACGGCCAGCGCGTGCGTGAGGGCTACGACGGGCTCGACGCCGCGCTCGCGACGGCCGCGACGCGGCTCGACGAAGCGGTCGCCGGCGCCGAGCGCTTGCGCGACGGCCTGCGGCGGCTCGGCAGCGGCCTGGCGTCGCTGGATACCGGCGTCGGCCAGCTGCGCGCGGGCATCGGCCGGCTGCGCGCGGGCGCCGAGCAGCTGCAGGGCGGGCTGCGCCGCCTGCGCAGCGGTGGCGGCGACCTGACGGACGGGCTCGCGCGCCTGCGGCGCGGCGCGGGCGCGCTGGACAGCGGAACCGGACAGCTCGCCGGTGGGGCTGCGGAGCTCGCGGACGGGCTCAACGACGGCGCCGCGCGCAGCGGTGAGCTCAGCGCGGGCGTGACGCGCATCAGCGACGGCGTCGCGTCCTCACGCGCGCTGGGCACCAGCGACCAGCTGATCCGCGTGACGCGCTCGGGCCACATGCTGCTGGCCGCCGTGGACAGCGCGCCGCGCCGCGATCGCGACGCCGCCGGGTTGATCGTCAACCTCGAGCGTGGCGGCTCGGCAGCGAACATCACGGTCGTCGCCAAGCACGACCCCTCGCACGCCGGCGAGCCGCTGCGCGGGCGCCTGGAGCAGGCCGCCGAGCGCTTCACCGAGAGGACGGGCCTGCGCGCGCACGTCGGCGGGTCGGCCCCGGTCTTCCAGGACTTCGACAAGGTCAGCTCTGAGCGCCTGCCGCTGCTGATCCTCGGGCTCGTCGTCCTGACCTATTTCGCGCTCGTGGCGATCTTCCGCTCGCTCGTCCTGCCGGCGATCGCGGTCCTGCTCAACGCCGCCACCGTCCTCGCGGCGTTCGGTGTGCTCGCGCTGACCTTCCAGGGCGACGACCCGCTGCTCGGCGGCCCCGGGTTCCTCGACGCGATCTCCGTCTTCGGGACGCTGAGCGTCGTCTACGGGCTGTCGATCGACTACGCGGTCTTCCTGATCTCGCGGATGCGCGAGGGCTACGCGCTGACCGGCACCACCGAGGGCGCCGTGACCTACGCGATCAACGGCACGGCACGGATCATCACCGGCGCGGCGGCGATCATGAGCGGCGTCTTCCTCGCGCTCGCGGTGTCCGACGTCAGCAACCTGCGCCAGCTCGGCGTCGGCCTGTCGGTGGCGGTGATGCTCGACGCGACGCTCGTGCGTCTCGTGCTGCTGCCCGCCCTGGTGAAGCTGGCAGGGCCCGCCGCATGGTGGTGGCCCTCTAGGCTGCACGCCCTATGGCCACCTGCCTTGTCACCGGCGGCGCCGGATTCCTCGGGTCCCACCTCTGCGACGAGCTCCTGACACGCGGCCACCGCGTGCTCTGCGTCGACAACCTCGAGACCGGCTCGCTGCAGAACATCGAGCACATCCGCGGGCCGGAGTTCGACTTCCGCAACATCGACATCATCGAGCCGTACTTCGTCGACGAGCCCGTCGACTTCGTCTACCACCTCGCTTCGCCGGCGTCGCCGATCGACTACCTGCGCCTGCCGCTGCACACGCTGAAGGTCGGCTCGCACGGCACGCACCACACGCTCGGGCTCGCCAAGAAGCACCGCGCGCGCTTCCTGATCGCGTCGACCTCGGAGGTCTACGGCGATCCCAAGGAGCACCCGCAGGCCGAGACCTACTGGGGGCACGTGAACCCGATCGGCCCGCGCGGCGTCTACGACGAGGCCAAGCGCTACGCCGAGGCGCTGACGATGGCCTACCACAACCAGCAGGGCGTGGACACGGCGATCATGCGCATCTTCAACACCTACGGGGCGCGCATGCGCGCGCACGACGGCCGCGCGATCCCGACGTTCCTGCGCCAGGCGCTGCAGGACCGCCCGATCACGGTCTTCGGCGACGGCAGCCAGACGCGCTCCTTTTGCTACGTCGACGACCTGATCCGGGGCATGATCGCGCTCGCGGAGTCCGGCGAGCATTACCCCGTCAACATCGGCAACCCCGACGAGTTCACGCTGCTGCAGCTGGCGGAGACCGTGCTCGAGGTGACCGGCTCGAAGTCGGAGATCGTCTACGAGGCGCTGCCCAAGGACGACCCGCAGCAGCGCCGCCCGGACATCACGCGGGCCCGCGAGCTGCTCAGCTGGGCGCCCGAGATCGCATTGCGCGAGGGCCTCGAGAAGACGATCGAGCAGGCCGGCAAGCAGCAACTCATCGGCACCGGACGCTAACGTCAGGCGTTCCATCGGCCGACTGGCGGGGTAGGACGTTCTGGATGCCCTGGACGCTCGCCCGTCCGCGCGATGCGTGTTCGATGACAAACGCCACTACATCTGCAACTCTGGCTCGTTAGGGAGTCAGGGAATGTCGACCACGCCTGAGGCAAGGGAGGCTGAGCGCCACGAGGGTGAGGATCTCGTGCTGCCCGCAGTCGACTTCGCACTCGGCGATCGCGACGTTCGCTCCAAGCGCCCGCCGGCGCTGAGCTTCCTGCTGAAGCTCGACACGCTGCGGCGCGTCACGCGCGTCGTCACGCTGCTGGCGCTCGACTTCGTCGGGATCTTCGCGGCGATTCTCACCGCGCTGTGCCTCAAGGCGGCGCTGAAGGACGCGTGGCACTTCGAGACCTCGCTGCACGAGGCCAGGGACACCGTCTCCTTCGGGTACCTGATCGCCGCGCTGCTGTTCGCGCGCTCGGGCCTCTACGCCGACCGCGCGTCGCGGCCCGGGCTCTCGCGGATCGTCTCGGCGCTGTTCCAGACGATGGTCGTGACGCTGATCTTCGCGCTGGTCAACGGCGAGCGCTTCTCCAGCTACTACATCTTCTACGGCTCGCTGTTCTTCTCGGTCGCCTACGTGTCGATGCTGCGCTTCGGCTACGAGCGGACCACGGGGGCGCTGCTGAAGGCCGCCGGCTACCAGCGCCGCGCGGTGCTCGTCGGCACCGGCAAGCACATCGAGGCCGTGGCACACGCGCTGGCCGACGGGCCGCATCCGGGCGTCGAGGTCGTCGGCTTCATCTCGCTGCGCCCGCGGCCCGACAACGGCCTGCGCTCGCTCGGCACGCTGGACGAGATCCAGCAGGTGATCGCCAAGCACAGCCTCGACGAGGTGATCATCGCCGACGCTGATTTCCCCCAGAAGGAGTGCGTCGAGCTGATCGACCGCTGCCACCAGCGCGGCGTGCGCGTGCGTGTCGCGCCGTCGACGATGGAGGTGCTGATCCATCGCGCCGAGTTCGTCCCCGGCCAGAGCGTGCCGCTGTTCGAGCTCAAGCCGCCGGTCTTCGACGGCATCGACTTCGCGGTGAAGCGCGCGTTCGACATCGTCGGCGCGCTGCTGCTGATGCTCTTCCTCAGCCCGGTGCTGCTTGCCAGCGCGCTGGCGATCAAGCTCAGCTCGCGCGGGCCGATCATCTACCGCTCCTCGCGGCCGGGCATCGGCGGCGTGCCGTTCGACTGCCTGAAGTTCCGCACGATGTACCGCGACGCCGACGAGCGTCAGGCCGATCTCGAGGAGCACAACGAGGCCTCGGGTGCGCTCTTCAAGATGAAGGACGACCCGCGCGTGACGAAGGCCGGCCGCATGCTGCGCCGCTACTCGCTGGACGAGCTGCCGCAGCTGATCAACGTGCTGCGCGGCGACATGTCGCTCGTCGGGCCGCGGCCGCTGCCGCAGCGCGACTTCGAGCGGCTCGAGGACTGGCACAAGAAGCGCTACCTCGTGCTGCCGGGGATGACCGGGCTGTGGCAGGTCTCCGGGCGCTCGGAGCTGGACTTCGACGACCTCGTGCGGCTGGACTTCCTGTATCTCGAGCGCTGGTCGCCGTTCCTGGACCTGACGATCCTCGTCAAGACGGTTCCCGCGGTCATCAGCCGCCGCGGCGCGTTCTGAGCTTGCGCTGGCTCATCCTCGCGGCGGTGGTCGCCGTCTTTGCGATCACGCTGCTGCGTGCTGCTGACGAGCGGCGCGGGCCTGATGCCGCAGCGGCTGCCCGGCACGCCGCTGCGCGAGCTGGCTGCCCCGCGCTACGTCGGCACGGCCGTGGACGCGGTCGCCCTGGCGCGCGAGCCCGGCTACCGCGAGGTGCTGGCCGCGCAGTTCTCCTCCGTGACGCCGGAGAACGCGATGAAGTGGGGCGTGATCGAGCCCGAGCAGGGGAAGTTCGCGTGGGGCGATGCCGATGCCGTGGTGGACTTCGCGCGCGACCACGGCCAGCGCGTGCGCGGCCACACGCTGCTGTGGCACACGCAGAACCCGGCATGGCTCGAGGCGCTGGACGGCGCAGAGCTGCGGCGCGCGGTGCGCGAGCATGCGCGCGCGGTGGTCGGCCGCTACCGCGGCCGCGTCGCCGACTGGGACGTCGTCAACGAGCCGATGCGCGACGACGGCAGCCGCCGCCCGCGCTTCCCGATCCGCGACGCGTTCGCCGCCGCGCACGCCGCCGACCCCGACGCGCGCTTGTGGATCAACGAGATCGGCGCGGAGGGCGTCGGGCCGAAGTCCGACGCGCTCTACGCGCTCGTGCGCTCGCTGCGCGCCGAGGGCGTTCCCGTCGGTGGCGTCGGCTTTCAGGGGCACTTCTCGTTGCAGGGCGTGCCGCCGACGTTCGGCGCGAACGTGCAGCGCTTCCGCGCGCTGGGCGTGGAGGTGGCGCTGACCGAGCTCGACGTCGCATTGCCGATGCCGGCGAGCGAGGAGCGCCTGGCGCAGCAAGCCGCGATCTACGAGCGCGCGATCGCCGATTGCGCCGGCTGTGCGGGCGTCACCGTGTGGGGTTTCACGGACCGCCACTCGTGGATCCCGTCCAACCAGCCCGGCATGGGCGCGGCCACGTTGCTGGACGACGAGCTGCGGGCCAAGCCGGCCTTCACGGCACTCGCCGCCGGGCTGCGACGATAATCCGCCGCGTGCGCGACCTCTTGCGCTATCGCTACCTCTTCGAGCAGATGGTCCGGCGCGAGCTGCGCCAGAAATACCAGGGCTCGGTGCTGGGCATCGCCTGGTACGTCGTCAACCCGTTGGTGCTGATGGGCGCGTACTACCTGATGTTCGGCGTCGCGCTGAAGCCGGGCTTCACGCACGAGCACTATCCGCTGTTCCTGATGGTCGGGATCGTCGTCTGGATCTTCTTCTCGCAGTCGCTGATGAGCGCGGCGCCGTCGCTGCTGGAGCAGGGGTCGCTGATCCGCAAGGCGCGCTTTCCGCGCGAGACGATCCCCGGCGCGGTCGTGACGGTGCAGGCGGTGACGTTCGTGATCGTGTTCGCGCTGGTCGCGATCGTGACGCTGGCGATCCGCGGCACGCTCGACCCGGCGCTGCTGGTGCTGCCGATCGCGATGGTCGCGCTGTTTGCGTTCACGCTCGGGCTGGCGCTGTGCGTCTCGATCCTGCACGCGTACTTCCGCGACGTCGCGCCGATCCTGTCGGCGGTGCTGTTGCCGTGGTTCTTCCTCTCGCCGGTGTTCTTCGAGCCGGGCGACATCACGAAGAACGAGACCGCGAAGGCGGCGCTGACCTGGGGCAATCCGGTCGCGCCGTTCATCGAGACGATTCGCAGCATCGTCTACGAGGGCGCGTTGCCGAGCGCGGCGACGTGCCTGTACGTGGCGGTCGCGGCGGTGCTGGCGCTGGTTGTCGGGAAGGTGCTCTTCGGGCGCATGCAGCGCGAGCTGGCGGTGGTCGTTTGACGACCGGCGAGATCGTGCTCGAGAACGCGTCGCGCGCGTTCAGCATCCGCGCGGACCGCGGCGGGACGCTCAAGGAGCTTCTGCTGGGCCGGCGCGCCAACGGGCCTGCGCCCGTGCAGGCGCTCGACGGCGTGACGTTGCGGATCGCGCCCGGGCGAGACCGTCGGCATCGTCGGGCGCAACGGCGCGGGGAAGTCCTCGACGCTGAAGGTGCTGGCGGGGATCATCCCGCTGGACTCCGGGCGCGTGGAGATCGACGGCCAGGTCGTCTCGCTGCTGGAGCTCGGCGCGGGCTTCGGGCGCGACTTCTCCGGGCGCGAGAACATCCTGCTCAACGGCGCGCTGCACGGGCTCAACCGCGAGCAGATCGAGGCGCGGATGGACGACATCATCGCCTTCTCGGAGCTCGGCGACTTCATCGAGGTGCCGGTGAAGACCTACTCGAGCGGCATGTTCGTGCGGCTGGGATTTGCGATCGCCGCGCACCTCGACGCCGACGTGCTGCTGATCGACGAGGTGCTCGCCGTCGGCGACGAGGCGTTCCAGCGCAAGTGCGAGCAGCGCATCGCCGCGCAGGTGTCCAGTGGCGCGACGCTCGTGCTCGTCTCGCACGACGCCGCCCTGGTCGAGCGCACCTGCGAGCGTGTCGTCGTGCTCGACGCCGGCCAGGTTGCGTTCGACGGCCCGACGGGCGAGGGCATGCCCTACTACCACCGCATGATGGGGACCGAGACGTGAAGCCCGAAGATGCCCTTGAGGCGGCCCGCGCGGCCGCTGCCGCCGCGCGCGAGCGCGGCGCCTACGACGACTCGCTCGAGGGCTTTGCGATCTCGCCGACCGACCGCGTCTCGACCGAGCAGCTGATGGAGTGGGCGGTGATCGAGCCCGACGAGGGGCTGATGCGCTCGACGCGGCGGCTCGGCGCACCGATCACCGGCTTCAAGCGGCTGCTGCTGCGCGCGCTGCAGCAGCACTTCAACGAGCTGACCATGCAGCAGACGCGCTTCAACTTGCACCTGCTCATCCACGTCGCCGAGCTCGAGGACCGCGTCACGCGGCTCGAAGCGGCCAGCCGTGATCGTCCATCAGGTTCTTAGCGGCGCCGGGCCGCACGACGCCGTCACCAACCAGGCGCGGGCGTTCCGCGCGCTGTTCGGTGGCTGGGGCTGGGGTGGCGTGGACTACGCGTCGCACATCGACCCGCGGGTGAAGGACGTCACGCCGCTGCGCGAGCTGGCGCCGGGTGCGGACGACGTGCTGCTGGTGCACTACTCGGCGTACGCGCCGCGGCTGCGGCGGGTGCTGGAGATGCCGCAACGCACGGTGCTGCTGTCGCACAACGTCACGCCGGCGCGCTGGTTCTGGGACTACGACGCGACGATCGCGGTGCACTGCGCGCTGGGGCGCAAGCAGCTGCCCGAGTACGCCGAGGCGGCGGACGTCGTCGCGGGCGTGTCGCTCTACAACGCGCATGAGCTGGGCTCCGAGCGCGTCGTGCCGATCTTGTTCGACCCGCGTGGCTTCGGGCCGGCGGCTGCGCGCCACCGGGCCTGAGCTGCTGTTCGTCGGCCGGCTCGCGCCGCACAAGCGCCAGGACGAGCTGATCCGGCTCGTCGCGCTACTGCGCCGCAACCGCCTGCCCGAGGCGACGCTGCGGCTCGTGGGCGAACCGCTGAACCCGCCCTACCTCGTGGCGCTGCAGGAGCTCGCCGAGTCTTTGGCGCCGGGCGCGGTGACGATCGAGTCCGGGCTCTCGTCGGCGGAGCTCGCGGAGCGCTACCGGCGCGCGGCGGTGTTCGTCTGCCTGTCGGAGCACGAGGGCTTCTGCATCCCGCTGCTGGAGTCGTTTGCGTCCGGCCTGCCGGTGGTGTCGCGGCCGGTCGGCGGGATCCCCGAGGTCGCCGCGGATGCTGCGCTGCTCGTGGAGGACCGCGACCTCGCGGTCGTCGCGGAGCTGGTGGCGCTCGTCGTCGAGGACGGCGAGCTGCGCGACGAGCTCGCTGCGCGTGGCAGGGCTCGCCTCGCCGACTACGAGCCGCAGGCGGTCGCGCGGCAGCTCAGGGCTTTGATCGAGCCGTGACCATCGCAACGGCGCGGCCCTCGGGTGCGTCGCTGCGTTCCCAGCTGAGGCGGTCGAGCCGCTCGACGACGAGGCGCTGCTCGACCTCCCAGCCATCCAGCAGCTCCGCGAGCCCGGCCTCGTCGTAGATCCGCTCGAAGCCGGCGACCTCGGCCTCGGGGCCGAACGGGACGGTGAGGATCAGGCGGTCGGCAAGGCCGCGCAGCTGCTGCAGTGCCTGGACGTCGGCGCGGTCGTCCGAGCCGGTCTGGCCGTAGTGCTCGAGGCCGAAGTGCTCGACCGAGGAGAGTGCGATCGCGACGTCCCAGTGGCCTTCTTGCAGCTCGTCCAGGCGACACGGATGCGCCGTGAGGTTGCGGTGCTCGAGCGGGTAGCCGCGCGGGTCGACGACATCCACGGTGTGGCCGAGCGTCGCGAGCGACAACGCGACGGTGCTCTCGCTGCCGCCGACGTCCAGCACGCGCTGCGGCGTCGCGGCCGGCAGCGCGGCGAAGACCCACGGCTGCTCGACGATGCGCTCGTTGACGAGCAGCGGCTGGACCTCGCCGGGGAGGTGCTCGACCGGGACGGGCGGGTTGAACCACATGCCCGCCTGCGCGGCGTAGCCCTCGGGCCCGGCCGACCAGTTGAGGTACGCCGCGCGGGAAGCATCGAGCCGCTCCAGCGACGACGTCGCATCCTGCGTGTGTGCCCAGCCACTTGCCTGCAGCGTCGCGCGGGCCATCGTCTCGATGTCGTCGAAGCGGTCGTGCACCGTGACCTCGCGCCGACCGAGGCGGTCGTCGAGCAGGCTGATCGCCCACAGCACGCGCTTGTCCAGCGCCTCACGGATCGGCTTGCTCGGGTCGCGCACGCGCGTCATCGTCGCAGCACGCGCACCGCGGCGGCGAGCAGCGCGGCGGCGGCGACGGCGGCGACCGCCCAGACGACGGGCGGGTGGCCGGGTGCGCCTGAGCCACACGCGCGTGCGGCGCGGGCGTACGCGGCGGGCGCGGTCCAGCGGTCGTCGTCCTGGAACGCCGGGCCGCGCGGCGAGGACTGCTCGGCGGGCATCCACCAGGCGGCGCGCGCGCCGCCCCAATGCCCGCGGTAGCGCAGCCACGACTGGTCGCGCATGACGATCAGCCGCGGGCGGACGCGGCGGCCGTCGCCGCGCGCCTCGTCGTCGGGGTCGGGCCACGGTCGTCCGTGCTCGCCCCGCGTGCGGTAGGTGGCGTGCGACCCATGGGCGACGTACAACGCCGGCATCCGCGCGACGCGGCAGGTCTCAGACCACGAGTGCTGTGAGAGCGTCAGCAGCCGCGGGCGACCGGCTGCGTCGAGGCCGAGCTGCGCGAACTCCCAGTCGCCCGCGTGACGACCGCTCCTCAGGACCCCGCGGTCCTGCGTGTTGTCGCGGTAGAACAGCCAGTACTGCAGCCACGTGCGCCCCTCGTCGCGAACCGCGCGGCCGTAGACGACGTCCGCGTGCGGCGCACGCGGATCGCGCCAGCGCGCGACGCTCGTCGCGTGGTCACGCTCGCGCGCGTCGTAGACGAGCACCGGACGGTGCTGCTCGAGCAGCACCGCCGGCGGCGCCGTCAGCACCGCTTGCCGACGATCGCGACGTCGCGCTCGGCGCCGTCCAGCAGGGTGACGCCGGGCAGCAGCCCCCAGCGCTCGAAGCCGAGGGACTCGAAGAGACCGAGCGACGGCGCGTTGTGGGCGAAGACGAGGCCGATGATGCGACGGATGCCGAGCTCGGGCGCGGCGGCGAGCGCGTGCTGCAGCAGCGCGCGCCCGATCCCGCGGCGCTGGTAGCGCGGCGAGACGTAGACGCCGACCTGCACGGTCGCGGCGTACGCCGCGCGCGTGTGCCAGTTGGTGAACGACAGCCACCCGCCGATGCCGTCGTCGTCGTATACCCACAGCGGCCGCTGGTCGGGCGTGTGGCTCTCGAACCACGCCAGGCGGTCGTTGACGCTGACGGGCTCGAGGTCCGCCGTCGACATCCGCGCCGGAATCGAGGCGTTGTAGATCTCGACGATCGCGTCGAGGTCCTCCAGCGTCGCCAGCCGAATCACACCGTCACCTCGGTGACGGTCTGCACCATCCGCTGCGAGCAGCGGTCCGGCCCGGGCAGACCCGGGCGGGCGCGATACAAGGTCCACGAGTCGAGCTGCGTCACCGGCGCGCCGACGGCATCGCGCGGGACGTCCGCGCCCTTGATCGTGAGGATGTAGTCGGCGCGGCGAGCGGTCGCGACGTGCGGGTAGCTCGTGCCCAGCAGCGGGCGCTGCGAGCACAGCGGCTGCCCGTGCAGCATGAACGCGACCCAGTTCTGCTGCTGCGGGTCGACGTCCAGCCGGATCGAGGCACCCGCCGGCAGCGCGCGGTCGATCTCGCGCAACTGCAGCGTCGACTTCGGCAGCTGATCGAACGTGCGGCTCAGCTCGCGGTTGGCCGAGGTGTTCGCCGATACCAGCAGCAGCGCGACCGCCGTGTACGCGACCCAGCGCGTGCGGACGTGCCCGAGCCCGGCGGCGACCACCGTCAGGAACATCGGCGCGACGAACGCCAGCAGCTTGAACTCGAAGTAGAAGCCGTACGAACGGGCGCGGAAGTAGACGGCAAACAGCGCCGCGAACGCGAAGATCGCCAGCAGGCCGCGGCGCAGCGGGGCCTCCATGTCGCGCAGGCCAAGCCAGGCGAAGTACGCCAGCGCCGGTGCGGCGACGATCAGCGTCCCCCAGTAGTTCATGCCGAAGAACCACGGCTCGGGGAAGTAGCGCAGCAGGTCCCCGCCCCAGGACTTCAGGTCACGGCTGGGGTTGAGGATCACGTTCTGGGCGCTCTCGACCTTGCGAAAGCCCGCGGAGATCGGGATCAGCAGGGCAAAGAACGCCGGCACCATCCACAGCAGCGATTGCCGCCCGTGGTAGATCCGCCGCCAGGAGAAGCGGTCGCGCTTCTCCCACGCCGCGAACGCCAGCGGCAGCGCGAGGATCGGCATCGTCAGCGGATAGCTCATGAACATGATCGCCGCGAACAGCACGAACAGCGCGAAGCCGCCCTTGCTCGGCGTCCGCAGCAGCCACCACAACAAGACGAGCGCGAAGATCATCGCCATGAAGCCCCACGTCTGGTTGAAGTAGGGGTGCATCACGGTGTGCAGCACCATCCGGTTCAGCCCGACGAGACCCATCGCGACGAGTCCCAGCCAGGGCGGCGCGCGCAGCACGCAGACGCACAGCAGGAAGAACCCGCACGCCGCCATCGCCAGCAGCACGGCCGCCGTGGTCGAGAGCGTCTGGTAGACCTCGAGTCCCGCCAGCGAGGCGTTCGCGCCGAGCGCGTAGTAGATCGACGGCTTCGACGCCCACACGAGCGGGACGCGGTCGACGGCCTCCTTCGGCGCGATCTGCGTCGGCTGGTGGCGCTGCAGGAAGATCGCCGTGCCGACGGCGAGGTGCGCGTCCTGGCCCTGCCCGCTGACGGTGGCAAAGCCACCGCGAAACAGCGGGATCAGCGCGACGCAGCAGAGCAGCAGCGCGATCCATGCCGGCCAGCCGGCGAGGCGGATCAGCTCGCGCGTGGGCGGATGCGACGCCGGCTGCTCACGCCGCAGCGCCCACGCCGCCAGCAGCAGGCCGCCGACGAGCACCGCCGCCAGCGACACCCGGTAGGGGACGTACGCGTAGCCCAGCGCCGTCATGAACAGCCCGACGGCGCAGGCGCCGACGGGCATCACCCACAACAGCTCGTACCGGCGCAGGCCCGCGGGCAGCAGCAGCCGCGTCAGGCCAAAGCCACCGATCCCGAACAGCGCGACCGCGGCGACCCCGCCACGGAACAGGTCCGGGACCGCGCCACGCCCGACAACGCCGGAGTCCTCCGCCAGCCGCAGCGCAACGAGCGCCGCGGCAAACGCGAGGCCGGCGTTGATCAGCCTGCCGCGACGCCCTCGCGGCGGTGGCGGGCCTGATTCATCACCCGGCTGAGGAACTGCGGGTTGCCCACCAGGTAGCGGCGCCACATGCGGTTCGGCTCGATCGCGAAGCGGAAGATCCATTCCAGGCCATTGTCCGACAACCACGCCGGTGCGCGCGGTACGCGTCCGGAGACGTAGTCGAAGAGGGCGCCGACGGTCCACACGACGTCGGTGTCCAGCTCCGGCGCCCAGCGCTCCACCCACAGCTCCTGCTTGGGCGAGCCCATGCCGACGAGCACGATGTCCGGGCGCTTGGCGTTGATGTCCTCGATGACGCGATCGTCGTGCGCCGTGCCGGTCTCGAAGTAGCCGTGGTGCGTGCCCGCGATCTGCAGCCGCGGGTACCAGCGCTGCAGCCGTGCGGCGGCCTCGGCCGCGACGCCCGGCTCAGAGCCCAGCAGGTAGAGCGACTGGCCGTTGAGCTCGCACAGCGAGGCGAGGCCCCAGATCCAGTCCGCGCCGGTCATCCGGTGCGGGATCTCCACGTCCAGCGCCTTGGCGGCCAGGCGCACGCCGTAGCCGTCGCAGTAGACGAGGTCGGCGCTCTCCAGCGCCGAGCGCAGCTCTGGGCGCTCCTGGGACTGGTTGAGCACGTGCGCGTTGACGTACATCACGCGGCGCGCGTTGTGGCCGGCGCCGACCCAGCTTGAAATCCGCCGCAGCAGATCAGCCGGTTTCGCGAGATCGATCGGGATCTCGAAGATGCGCGACGTCGCCGCGTCGTGCGAGCTTTCCCCTACACCTGCAACACGGGTCACGTCATCGATGACTGCCATCTGGAACCTCCCTGCCCAAGGGACCCCTACCGGAGCGATTGATGATGGCGGACATAGGCTCTTGCTGCAATGTCGAACTCGTTCGTGGCGCTGGACGCGCGTGACGCCTTCGCCGCACCCCTACGCGGGTGGGGACGTTACGCGCTGGAGCTGACGCATCACCTCCCAACGGACCTCGTACGGGTGTATCGGCAGACCGGACGCGGCCCCGAAGTCCTTTGGGAGCAGGTCGGACTGCCTGCCCAGCTTCGCCGCGACGGCGCGGCGGTCGTACATGCTCCCAATTGCTTCCTTCCGCTGCGTCGTCCCTGCCCCGGGGTGGTCACGATCCACGACCTGGCCTTCGAGGTCCACCCCCAGGATTTCGCCCGCAAGACCGGTCTGAAGTACCGCTTCATCACCCCCCGCGCGGCCCGTTCGGCAGAGCGCGTGATCTGCGTGTCGCAGGCGACGGCGGACGACGTGAGCGTGCGCTACGGGGTGGACGCGGCGAAGATCCGCGTGATTCCCAACGCGCCCTCGCTGCCGATCAGCGACCGTGAGCCGCCGCCCGGCGACTATCTGCTGGCAGTTGGCGACATCCGCGGCAAGAAGAACCTCGAGCGCTTGATCGGCGCCTGGCGGGAGCTCGACCTGCCGCAGCTGGTGCTGGCCGGACACGGCGAGATGGACGTTCCCGACGGCGTCAGCGTCACCGGCTTCCTGCCCGACGACGAGCTCGACGCGCTGATGCGCGGAGCGGCGTTGCTCGTGCATCCCTCCCTGTACGAGGGCTTTGGCCTTGTCATCGCCGAGGCGATGGCGCGAGGCGTGCCGGTTGCGTGCAGCAACACGACAGCGCTTCCCGAGACGGCGGGCGGAGCCGCCGAGCTCTTCGACCCGCTGGATGTCGATGACATGGGCGCCGCTATCCTGCGCGCGCTCGCCCGCGCCGACGAGCTATCGGCGCTCGGGCTGCAGCGGGCGCGGACGTGGTCATGGGAGCGCACCGCGGCGCTGACCGCCGACGTCTACCGCGAGCTGATCTGAGTGAAGACCACGATCCTGATGCTGAGCGTCGACGAGGCGGCCTTGCTGGAGCACTCGCTGCCGGCGGCGCTGGCCCAGCCGGGCGCGCGCGTAGTCGTGGTCGACAACGCCTGCACCGACACGACGGTGTCGCTCTGTGAGCGCCTCGGCGTCGCGCTCGTGCGCCTGCCGCAGCGCGTCTCCTACGCCGCTGCGATCAACGCCGGCCTCGCCCAGACCGCGGGCGACGAGGCGGTGCTGCTGCTGAACGCCGACTGCGTGCTCGACGAGAACTTCCTCACGGCCGCGCTGGCGCACCTGCGCCAGCCGGGGGTCGGGTCGGTCGCGCCGCGCCTGATCCGCGCGACGGGGATGACCGCGCAGGAGCGCCTGCACGTCCTCGACGCCGCGGGCATGACGATCGACCATCGCCGCAAGAACGGCCTCGTCGGCCACGGCGAGCGCGTCCATCCCGGCGATCGCGCGCGGGCGGCGTTCGGCGGCGACGGCGCGTGCGTGCTCTACCGGCGCGACGTGCTCGACGCCTGCGCGGTCGGCGCCGAGGTGCTCGACGAGGACATGGCGCTGTGGGCGTCTGATGCCGACCTCGCCTGGCGCGCGCAGCTGCAGGGCTACGGCTGCGTCTACGAGCCCGCGGCGGTCGCGTGGCACAAGCGCTTCTACTCGCCGACGACGCGCGCGCAGCTGTCCGCCGAGCACCGCCGGCTGCAGTTCCGCAACCGGCTGCTGATGATCGCCAAGAACGAGACCGGCCGCACGTTCCTGCGCGACGGGCCGCAGATCCTCGCGTACGAGGCCCTCGCGCTGGGCTATGCCCTGCTGCGCGAGCGCGAGCTGCTGCGCGGCTACGGCGAGTTCTTTCGGCTGCTGCCGCGCGCGCGGGAGCGCCGGCGCGTGATCCAGCCGCGCCGGGCGCGCGGCCGGAAGATCCCGTTCGCTTAGGTCTAGGTCCTCGGAAGGTTGTTCGGGCGGTGCTGGTGGATTGGCATCGTGTCGCGCCTGTTTGGGCCGTTGGTTGGCCCGCTGCGCGAGCAACAGGGCATAGAGAGGGAGGCACGCAGCGCGACGAGTGTCGAGCTTTCCTCGTATATGGAGGAGAAGCCGACACTCGTGGCGAGCGCCAGCGCTGGCGCCCGGTTAACGGCCGCGCCCAACCCTCCGGGTCTACACCTAGGCGCGGCCGGTCGCGTAGACGTCGTTGCCGAGGAACTCGCGCATCGGCCGCGCGCCGGCGAGCTTCCCGGCGAGGCCCATCACGCCGCCCTTGGCGACGTCCTCGGTGAGGTGATGGTCGCCGCTGCGCAGCACGTCGGGGTCGATCCAGGACTTCACGTCGCTGAAGCCGGCGGCGCGCAAGGCCTTGCCCAGCGAACGCGCCGACTGCTCGTTGACGTGGTAGTTCTTGGACTCCGCGATCCAGTCGTCAAGCTCCTTGGCGGCGGCGCCGCGGCCGAGCACCTTCATCCCGATCCGCGCCAGCGGCCAGCCGTACTTCAGGAACCACAGGTTCGGCGCGGTGTGGACCACCAGCAGCCCGCCGGGCTTGAGCACACGGCGCAGCTCGCGCAGGCCCTTGTCGGCCTGCTCGGGCGTGAGGTGCTCGATGACGTCGCCGAGCAACGCACGGTCGAAGCTGTCGTCGTCGAACTGCAGCTGGGTGACGTCGCCGCGCTCGACGAACGCGCCCTCGACGTCGGCGAGCACCTCCTGCGACAGCTCGACGGCGGCCTCGGCGTAGTCGATGCCGGCAACCGTCGAACCCGCCTGCGCACAGGCCAGCAGCACCTCGCCGCGCCCGCAGCCGGCGTCGAGCACGTGCACGCCCGGGCCGGGCGCGAGCATCGCGATCTCGCGGCGCTTCAGCGCCGACAGGCCGTGACCGGACTTGAACTGGTCCCAGCCCTCGCACTTCTCCGAGAGGAAGTACTCGCGGTCGTAGATCTCGCTCGGCAGCTCTCCCATGTGGCGCGGGAGATTAATCAGGTCGGCGTGCGAGCACGACCATGCGGTCGCCGAAGTCCGGCGCCCACATCCGCTCGGCGACGCCGACCGCGGTCGCGCCGCGGACCAACCCGTCGGCAAGCGGCTTGGAGTAGCCGCCGAGGCGCTCGAGGTAGTAGCGCACGGTGAAGGCCTTCGGCGCGGTGTCGACGTCGAGCACCTCCCAGCCGTGGCGCACGAGCAGCGCGGTCATCGAGGCGCGCGTGAAGTACTGCACGTGCGTCGGCAGCACCGACCACCAGCGGCCGCGCATGCCCCGCGCCAGGCGCGAGCCGGCGTCCGGGAGCATCATCGTCAGCACGCCGCCGGGCGCCAGCAGCGACGCGATCCGCTCGAGCGCGGCGCCGGGATCGACGAGGTGCTCGATCACGTCGCCGAGGACGACGGCGTCAAACGACTCCGGCGGCAGGTCGGCGGTGAACAGCCCTTCGGTGCGTACGTCGAGCCCGAGCTGTTCGCGTGCGTACTGCGACGCGAACGTCGACGGTTCGACGCCAACACCCTCCCAGCCGCGGTCGCGCGCCTCGGCGAGCAGGAAGCCGACCCAGCAGCCGAGGTCCAGCACGCGCCCCGGGGGCCGGAAGCGCTCGACACGCTCGAGGATGCGGCGCGCGGTCTCGCGCTGGCCCGCGGCCTCGTCGACGTAATCGTCGGAAGCCGCGTCGGCATAGGCCGAATCGAGCACGGCCTCTGGCGGCATCGGGTCCAGCTGCATGTGCCCGCAGGCGCCGCAGCGGACGATGTCCGCAAGCGCCGTCCCGAACTGGTCCGTCGTCGGGATCAGGCCGTCCTCGCCCATGTCACCTGCGACCTTGAGGTGTGGTTCCAACCCCGCTGCGCCGCAGGCGGTGCATCGTGCCGCCGCCATGGCGTGGGAGTATTCCGCACAGGGGTTCATGCGAGACGCGCAGCTGATCAGCGTCGTGGCGCCGATGCACAACGAGGAGGGCACGGCTCACGAGTTCCACCGCCGCGTATGCGCGGCGCTCGAAGGCGTGCCCTTCGAGCTCGTGCTCGTCGACGACGGCTCTTTCGACCGCACCGACGCGGTCTTGCGCGAGATCGCCGAGTCCGACCAGCGCGTCAAGGTGATCTCGCTGTCGCGCAACTTCGGGCACCAGACGGCGATCACCGCCGGCCTCGACCATGCCCGCGGCGACGCGGTCGTGATGATCGACGCCGACCTCCAGGATCCGCCAGAGCTGATCCCCGACATGCTCGACCGCTGGCGCGGCGGGGCGGACATCGTCTACGCCGTGCGCACCGAGCGCGAGGGCGAGACCGCATTCAAGCGCGCGACGGCTCGCTGGTTCTACCGCCTGATCTCCAAGCTCTCCGACGTCAAGCTGCAGGAGAACTCCGGCGACTTCCGGCTGCTTGACCGCCGTGCGCTCGCCGCGCTGCTGTCGATGCGCGAGCGCAACCGCTACCTGCGCGGCATGACCGTCTGGGTCGGCTTCACGCAGACCGCCGTCGAGTACAAGCGTGACCCGCGCTACGCGGGCGAGACGAAGTTCTCGGTCGGCAAGATGATGCGCTTCGCGCTCGACGCGATCGCGTCGTTCTCGCACGTGCCGCTGCAGATGGCGACGATTGCCGGCTTCCTGTTCGCCGCGATGGCCTTTCTCGGGATCCCGCTGGCGATCGTCCTCAAGTACACCGGCTCCTTCGAGGTGCCGGGTGTCACGACGACCGTAATCGCCGTGCTGCTGCTCGGCGGGATCCAGCTGATCGGCGATCGGGCTGATCGGCGAGTACGTCGGGCGCATCTACGACGAGGTCAAGCAGCGCCCGCTCTACCTCGTGCGCGAGCGCATCAACACCGACGTCACCTCCGAGGACGAGCCCCAGCCGGTGGACTCGGAGACCACTGTCGCAACGAGCGACCCGCTGAAGCGAGTCGGCCAGAGCTGATGCGGGTCTGTGTCGTTGGTGCCGGCGTCGCCGGCCTCGTCTGCGCGCTGCGGTTGTCCGAGGACGGGCACACCGTCGACGTCTACGAGCGCTGGCCGGGGCTCGGCGGGCAGGCGGCGACGATCGACGTCGGCGACGACACGCTGCTGGAGCGCTACTACCACCACTGGTTCACGTCGGACCGCCACATCGTCGAGCTCTGCGAGGAGCTCGGGGTCGCCGACCCGATCGAATGGCACAAGAGCTCGATGGCGTTCTTCGTCGACGACCGCTCGCGCCCGTTCACGACGCCGCTGGATCTGCTGCGCTTCAGCCCGCTGCCGCTGCGCGACCGCCTGCGCATGGGCCTGGCCGTGGTGAAGCTGCAGCGCGCCGGCAAGCCGGTCTCCGACTACGAGGGCGAGACCGCGCGCGAGTGGATCGTGCGCGAGATGGGCGAGCGCCCGTACGAGAAGGTCTGGGGACCGCTGCTGCGCGGGAAGTTCGGCTCGCGCGCCGACGACATCTCGATGGCCTGGATGTGGGGCAAGCTCGTCACGCGGCGCAAGCTCGAGGGCAAGGAGGCGCGCGAGGAGCTGCTCGGCTACCCGGGGCAGTCCTTCGAGCCGCTGTTCCGTGCGCTCGTCGCGAAGATCGAGGCGCTCGGCGGGCGCGTGCACATCGACCGCCCTGTCGTCCGCATCGAGCGCGGGGTTCACGGTCCATCTCGGCGCGCAGGACTCGTTCCGGCGCGGCCTGGACCCGCGCGCGTTCGACGTCGCCGGCGAGCCCGAGCAGTACGACGCCGTCGTCGCGACCGTGCCCAACGACATCTTCACCGCGATGGCCGGCGAGCTCGTGTCAGCGGAGTACCGCGACAAGCTCGAGCGCATCGAGTACCACACGGCGCTGTGCCTGCTGCTGGAGCTCGATCGCCAGTTCTCGCCGTTCTACTGGACCAACATCGCGGACCCCGAGCTGCCCTTCGTCGGGCTGGTGGAGCACACGAACATGATCGATCGCGCGCGCTACGGCGGCCGGCGCTTTCTCTACGTCGCCAACTACGTGGAGCCGGGGCATGAGCTGCTCGGCTTGAACCCAGACGACCTCCTGGACGCGTATGTTCCCGGCATGCGCAAGGTCAATGGGGGGTTTGACCGGTCGTGGGTGCTGAATCGCTGGCGCTTTGCGGAGCCCGCAGGCCAGCCGATCGTCACCGTCGGCTACCACCGCGGCATCCCGCCGCTGGACACCGGCGTCCCGGGGCTGGTGCTCGCCAACACGACGCAGATCTACCCCGAGGACCGCGGCACCAACTATGCGGTGCGCCTCGGCGAGGACGCGCGGCGGGCGCTGCTCGAGAGCGCGGCGGCGGTGGCGGCATGACCGCGCTGCTGGACAAGCTGACGCCGCGGCCGAGCCGCCGCGAGCTGATCTGGGTGATCAGCGCGATCGTCCTCGCGCTGGTGGTCCGCCTGATCTACGTCATCGCGACGAAGGACCACGGCCTCGCCGGCGACGAGTTCGAGTACGACCTCAGGCGCGCCTCGCCGCGGACGACGGCAAGTGGCTGCACACGACGACGCCCTACGGCGACGTCCATGCCTCGGTCTGGAAGTCGCCGGGCTACCCGTTCTTCCTCAGCGTCCTCTACACGGTCCTCGGCTCCGGCTACACCCGCGCGATCGTCGCGCAGGTGCTGATCTTCACGCCGATCACGATCGGCGTCATCTGGCTGTTCGGCCGCCAGCTGTTCGGCGTCACCTGCGGCGTGCTCGCCGCGCTCGTCGCCGCCGTCTACCCGAACATCTGGCAGTACGACGTGGGGCTGTACTCCGAGGTGATCGCGACGCCGTTGGGCATCGCGATGCTGCTCGTCGTCTTCACGACGAAGGAGCTCAACTGGCGGCGCGTCGCGATCGTCGGCGTGATGCTCGGCGTGCTGCTGCTGATCAAGCCGGCGGCGATCCTCTGGGTCGCCGGCATCGCAATTGCCTGGTGGGCGCTGCGCGGCCTGCGCGTGGGCACGGCCTGGGTCGTCGCCACCGTCGCGATCGCGGTCCTCGTGGTGGCGCCGTACTCAATACGCAACGCGACGCTCGACGGGCCCTGGGTGCCCTTGAGCCTGCAGACCGCGGCCGGCTACGGCACGTTCAACGACGACGCCGCGCTCGACGGCACGCACCCGTGGGCGTGGCGGCCCGAGACCAAGCGCGACCGCGACCTCTTCGCGACGAAGCGCACGGACGGCGAGCTCTTCAACGAGCTGAACAAGCGCACGCGCGAGTACATCAAGGACAACCCCAGCTCGCTGGTGAAGGCGTTCGCGCGCAACGGCGTCCAGCGCACGTGGGACCTCAGGTCGCTGGGCCAGGTCAACTACGAGCTGCAGTTCGAGGGCCGCACCGTCGCGACTGCGGACATCGGCTGGGCGATGTACATCGTGCTCGGGCTGATGACGCTGTGGGCGCTGCTGCGCCTGTGGCGTCAGAAGCGGCGCACCCTGGTGCTGGCGCTGCTGGCGACGGCGCTGGCCGCGTCGGCCGGCTACTCGACCGCGGGCGGCACGCGCTACCGCCAGCCGTTCGAGCCGATCATCGTCGTGCTGGCGATGTCAATCGTCGCGCCGCTGTTTACGCGGCGACCGCGGCTTGCGGCCCTGCTCGGCGATGACGTCGCCGTAGACCCCCCACGTGGCGCGAGCAGCGTCAGCCCACGTGAAGGCGGGGGGAGCGGGGGCGGGACGCTGAGCGGCAGCACCAGCGGCTAGCAGCCCGGCGAGGTCGTCGGTCGCGACGAACGTCGCGCGGTCCTCGAGCACCTCGCGGACCGCGGGCACGTCGCAGCTGACGACCGGGGTGCCGCAGGCGAGCGCCTCGACGGTCGGCAGGCCGAAGCCCTCGTCGTCGGAGGGGAACACGAGCGCGTGCGCGCCGGTGTAGATCGCGGCGAGCTCGTCGTCGTCGACCTTGCCGGTGAGCGTGATGCCGTTGCCACCAAGCTCGTGCGCCCACTCGCGCGCGGGGCCGACGAGCACCAGCGGCAGCTCGCGCGGCTGCTCGGCCATGATGGCGACGCGCTTGCGCGGGTCGGGGCGCTCGAGGCCGCCGACCCACAGCAGGTAGTCGTCGGGCAGGTTGTAGCGCTCGCGCACGACCGCGACCTCCTCCGGCGAGCGCGGATGCATCGCGGCCACCGGCGCCTCGGGGATCACGGCGATCCGGTCGCGCGGGATGTCCAGCAGCTCCATCGCGTCGCCCGCAACCGCCTCGGTCGGGACGATCACGCGGTCGGCGCGGGAGACGGCGAGGTAGCGCAGGCGAAAGCGCATGCCGGTGCGCAGGTACTCGCTGCGGCGCTTCAGCGGGATCAGGTCGTGCAGCGTGACGACCTGCGGGATGCGGGCGCGGATGCTCGCGCCGTCGATCCAGGGCGAGTGGTAGACGTCGGCGCCACGCGGGTGGTTGGTTTCGGTGATCTCGTGCTCGGGACCGGTCTCGCGCAACGCCTCGAGGATGCTGCGGATGTAGCGCCCGATGCCGCGGACGTCCTTGCAGCCACGGTTGTCGAACGCGAGCCTCATGGGCGCAGCAGCGCTTCGACGCGGTCGGCGTAGGCGTCGGCGCCGAAGCGCTTGGCGGCCTCGCGGGCGGCGGCGGACATCCGCTCGCGATTGGCGAGCACGCTTGCGACCGCCTGCGCGATCGCGGCGCTGTCGCCCGGCTCGACGAGGATGCCGGTGACGCCGTCGTCGACGACCTCGGCGAGGCCGCCGACCTTCGTGGCGACAACCGGCGTGCCGACGGCCATCGCCTCGGAGAGGACGGTGCCGAAGGGCTCCTGGTGCGAGGGGGCGACGAGGACGTCGAGGTGGCGCATCACGCCAGGCGCGTTTGCCGTCCAAGGATGGTGCTCCGCGGCCCCCACAGCACGCACGTCTGCAACATACTGCGGATCCACCCCGTAGGGGTCGTCTCCGACCACGACGATGCGCGCGCCGGGGATCAGGTCGTGGATGGCGGGTGTCGCGTTGACGAAATCGAGCACGCCCTTGCGTGGCTCGATGCGCCCGATGTAGCCGATCACCGGGCCGTCGCCTGGGGCCCACGGCGGGTCGGCCGGCGGCGGGTCCAGCTCGACCGGGCAGTAGACGACGTGCGCACCGAGCCCGTCGAGGCGGTCGGCGACGGCTTGCGAGTCGGCGAGCACGACGCTTGCGCGCTGCCAGTGCCGCGCGACGCGGTCGACGATGTCGTGCACGTGCAGGACCGTGCGGAACTTCCCGCGCAGCGCGGGCAGCAGGCGGCCGCAGACGGTCGAGTTGAGGTAGACGACGTCGTGGTCGCGCGCCAGGCGCAGCGCCTTGGGCCAGGACGCAACCGCGCGCGCGCCCTCGCCGGCCTGCAGGCCGCCGACGTCGAGCTTGACGTGCTCGTAGCCGGCCTCGGCGAGCGGGCCGTCCGCGCTCGGGCTGGTGATCGTGACGTCCCAGCCGCGGGCGTCGAGGCGCTCGAGCAGGCGCAAGAGACCGATCTCGGCGCCGCCCGGGTGGTCGACGGCGTTGACGGCGAGCAGCTTCATTTCACCGAGTGGATGACGGCGAAGCCGCGCCGGACGAGGTTCTCGGGGGTGTCCGGCAAGCCGCGATGGGCGATGCCGAAGATGTCGGTCGCGTCGCGTAGCTGCAGGCCCGCGGCGCGGCACATCGCGCCGAGCAGCATGTCGTCGCCGAGGCGCTGGTCGATGTACGCCTCGGGCCGCTGCAGCCAGCCGCGCTCGGACAGGGCGCCGATCAGCGCGGGCGTGATCGCGCAGCCGGCGGCGATGCAGTGCTCGCCGGGCACGTAGCCGCGCTGCTGCGCGGCGCGGATGATCCCGCGCGTGCGCGGCTCTGCCCGCCGCACGTATCCCGGCCGTCGCGGCGGGTGCACGAACGCCCAGACCGGACGTGCGTGGCGGCGCACCTCCTTGGCGATCGCCGACACGTCGCGGCGCTGGCCGTTGCAGGTGATGTGGCAGGAGCCGATGATGCCGTCGTCAGGGGCGAGCCGGTCTTCGACACGCTGCGCGTACGGGCCGATGATGTCGGCGTCGGTGTCGAGGCGCAGCACCCACGCGCCGGGGTGGTTGGCGTGCGCCCAAGCCAGTCCCGCGAACGTCGCCGCGCAGGTGCCACCGAGCGTGCCGATGCCACGCCCGCGGCGCGGGTTGGGGATGACCGTCGTGCCCGCCGCGAAGCGGCGCGGGGGTTGGTCGTCGACGACGAGGATCGCAGCGGGCGCATGCGGCTCGTGCCGCGCGATCGCGGCAACGAGGTCCGCCACGCGTCCGAGCTGCGCCTCCCCGGGACCGGCGGGGATGACGACGACGTGGGGCAAGGGCCCTGCAGTCTAGGCGGGTCGCAGCCGCCAAACGTGTGCGCCCGCCGTTACGACCACCACCCGTGGGCGGCCGCGCAGCGTGATCTCGCGCGGCTGCACGCCGAGCTCGAGCCGCGGCTTGCGACCGCGGATGCGCACGGGCGGTAGGTCGCCGCGCGGCAGGCTGAGCGCAACGATGGTGCTCTTCGCGCGCCGCCGCACCAGCCGCGCCTGTGGCGTCGGCTCGGGCAACTCGCACCGCGTGATCCGCAGGTCCTTGCAGTCAGCGCCGAACGCCGCGAGTGCGCCGGGGTAGTAGTAGGAGAGCGCGTCGGCGATGCGGCGGCCGCCGATGTGCGGCGGGACGTTCTTGCCGTTCGCTGAGGCGCCGGTGCCGATCGAGCTCTTGTCGATGCTGTCGTCGAAGCGCTCGGCGAACAGCCGCGTCGTGCCGTCGCGGTCGCCCTTGACGAAGCGGTCGAACCAGGCGAGCTCGAGGTAGCTCGCGACGCGTGCGCCGTCGCGCGAGGCGGGGAGGATCGCGTCGCTGAAGTCGAGGTGGGTCGAGGACTTCAGCGTCAGCAGGCCGGCGGGGACGGCAGCCTTGCGGAAGGCATCGAAGGACGCCCACGTCGGGTGCAGCGTCCGTGGGTTGGCCGGCGGTGCGAGGCGTGGCGCGTTCTCCTGCTCGGATTGCACCCAGAGCGTGGGGACGCGTGGCTTCACCCCGAGGTCGACCGGGTGGTAGCCGTCCAACGCGACCGCGGCGCGGAAGCGCTTGTCTCCGTTCGCGGTCTGGGCTGCGCCGTAGGCCCCGGCGGAGTGGCCGGCGATGCCGAGGCGCTTGTCGTCGACCCAGGCGCGCCAGGGGTTGGCGTCCGAGAGCAGCCAGTTCGTAGCGTCGATCGCGCCGAGGACGAAGGTCGGCGCGACCTGGCGGTAGGTGGCGGCGGTGCTGGCGTGGTCGGCGTCGCTGCCGACGATGCCGTGGGTGGCGAGCTTGAGCGTGCCGCCGGCGTCGCCTGCCGGGGCCTGCTGTGGGGGCTGGCCGGCGCAGACGCCCTGTTCGCGCAGGCCCATCTCCTGTGGCTGTTGCCAGGTGCCGCCGGGCTGGCAGGTCTCGGGGCCGCCGCGGGCGTCGCTGCGTCCCTGGGCCTGCGGGTCGAAGACGAGGACGAGGTAGCCGTGCTCGGCGAGGTCCTGCGCGAAGGAGTGATAGGCCTGGCGCACGCCGGAGCCGTAGCCGGGGACGAAGACGATGCTGGGGAGGCGGCGTTGCTGCGTGTTGGGTCTCAGCAGCGTGACTGCGATCGACGCGCCGTAGCGGTTGAGGTAGCGCGTCTCGAGGGCGGTGCCGCGGGCCGGCGACCACTTCGTGAGGACGCGCTGGGGGTCGCTGTCACCGAGCAGCTGGCCTTGCGTGAGGCGGTCGAGCGGACGCTGCAGCGTCGCTGCGAAGTTCGCGGCCTCGCGCGTGATCCACTCGGGCGTGCCCGGCGGTGGGTCCTGCGCCTGGGCGGGCGCGGCGGCCAGCAGGATGGCGACGACGACTCCTCCTACTTTACGCACGCGTAGGAACGTATCGGAGCTAGGCTCCACGCATCCGAGTGCTCATCGACACCACGTTCGCGCTGCGGGGGCCCAGCGGAACGGGGGTCTACCTCGAGCGGCTGATCGGCGCGCTCGGCGACGCTGGTGTCGAGGTTGTCGAGGCGCAGAACGACGCGCGCCGCGCACCCGCGGGCGGAGGGTGGCGCAGCGCGCTGAACGCGGCGGGGGACGAGTGGTGGACGAAGGTCGGCTTGCCGCGGCGGGTGCGCGAGAGCAACGCGGAGCTGCTGCACCATCCACTGCCGGCGCTGGCGCTGCGGGTGCAGGCGCCGCAGGTGGTGACGGTGCACGACCTTGCGTTCGAGCGGCTGCCTGAGCAGTTCGACCCGGCGTTTCGGCGCTACGCCACGATCACGCATCGCGCAGCGGCGCGGCGGGCGACGGTCGTGATCGCGGTCTCGCGGACGACGGCGCGCGACGTGATGGCGCGCTGGGGCGTGCCGGCGGAGCGCATCGTGGTTGCGCCGCATGGGCCGGGGCAGGAGCCGGTCGGCCCGATCGGGCTGGGCGCGTCGGCGCACTTCTTGTACGTGGGGGATGACGAGCCGCGCAAGAACGTGCGCTTGCTGCTTGCCGCGTATGCGCAGTACCGCGCGGCGGCGTCTGCGCCGTTGCCGCTCGTGCTCGCGGGTGATGTTGCGCTCGAGGCCGAGGGGGTGCAGGTCGTGCTGCGGCCCGAGCACCAGCGGCTCGCGCAGCTGTACCGCGATGCCGCGGCGCTGGTGCATCCGGCACTGCACGAAGGGTTCGGATTGACGCCGCTGGAGGCGATGACGGCGGGGACGCCGGTGATCGCGGCACGCTCGCCGGGAGTGACGGAGACGTGCGGAGATGCGGTGGTCTACGTGGACCAGCACGATCCCTCCGACCTGGCTGGCGCGCTGGCGCGCGTCGCTGGTTCGAGCAAGCTCCGCGCGGACCTCGCGGAGCGCGGCCGGCGCCGCGCGGCGGAGTTCAGCTGGGCACGCTCAGCGCGCCGTCACCTGGAGGCCTATACCCTGGCGCTCCATTCGCAGGTGCGCGGGTGAGGGTCCACGGATGAAGGTCGCGATTCTCGGCACACGCGGTATCCCCGCGTCATACAGCGGCTTCGAGACGGCTGCTGAGCAGCTCGCCTCGCGGCTCGTGCAGCGTGGCCATGAGGTCGTGGTCTACTGCCGCCCGCACGTCGTCGACCCGACGCTGCACGAGTGGAAGGGTGCGCGGCTGATCCACCTGCCGACGGTGCGCAACAAGTACCTCGACACGTTTGCGCACACGTTGCTGTCGAGCGTGCATGCGGCGCGGCGGCTGAAGCCCGACGTGGCGCTGTTCTTCATCGCGGGCAACTCGCCGATGTGCGTCGTGACGCGGGCGGCGGGGATTCCGACGGTGATCAACGTCGACGGGCTCGATTCCGATCGCTCGAAGTGGCCGGAGATCGCGAAGACGTACCTGCGGTTTGCCGAGCGCAACGCGCCGCGATGGGCTGATCGCGCGCTGACCGACTCCCACTCCGT
Source organism: Paraconexibacteraceae bacterium (assembly GCA_963727365.1). Classification (GTDB taxonomy): domain Bacteria; phylum Actinomycetota; class Thermoleophilia; order Solirubrobacterales; family Solirubrobacteraceae; genus Paraconexibacter. The sequence goes on from CAVSFU010000008.1 coordinate 135,402, forward strand.
GGCGGAGATCTTCGAGCAGCGCTATCACCGCCGGATCGGCGTCGTGCCCTACGGCGTGGAGGATCCGGGCCATTCCGGCGCTGCGACGTTGGAGCGGCTTGGGTTGGAGCCGCGCAAGTACGTGCTGTTCGTGGGGCGGTTGGAGCCGGAGAACAACCCGCACGTGCTGGTCGACGCGTTCGCGAACATCTCGGGCGAGGAAGCGCGGGGGATGAAGCTCGTGATCGTCGGCGGCGCGCCGTACGCGGACGAGTACATCAAGCAGGTGCATCGCAAGGGCGACCCGCGTGTCGTCTTCCCGGGGTACGTGTTCGGGAAGGGCTACTGGGAGCTCCAGCGCCACGCCTACGTGTTCTGCGCGCCGACCGAGGTCGGCGGGACGCACCCGGTGATTCTGGAGGCCCTGGCGGCCGGCAACTGCGTGATCGTCAACGACCACGCGCCGAACGTGGAGACCGTGGGGGATGCGGGGTTGACGTTCGACGGGTCGGATGGGGTTGCGTCTTTGACGACCCAGTTGCGCGCGGTGTTCGACGACCCGGATCTGGTCGCGTCCTTCCGCGAGCGCGCGCGGGAGCGTGCGAAGCGCTACTCGTGGGACGCGGTGACTGACGAGTACGAGCAGCTGCTTGCGCGACGTCTGCACCGCGCGCGGGCCGGGGTCGTTGCCGCCCGAGCTGCTGGACCAGGCGATCGCGCGGCAGTCCTAGCCGCCGCTCCTCCCAGCGCAGCCACTCCAACGCCGCGGCTGGCTCTAGGCGGCTGACCGTCCTTCGACCATCCGCGACAGCACCTCGCCAATCTGCTCGCGCACGACCGCGGCGCTACGCTCGACGTGCGCGTGCATGAGGCCCGCGGCCGCCTCGTCCTCGCCGGCACGTATCGCATCGAGGATCTCGAGGTGCTCGTCGATCGTGGCGAGAATGCGGTCGGGACGCGTGAAGTCGTGGATCCGCATGACGCGGATGCGCGCGTTGACGTCGCGCAGCATCGCGGCTGCGACGGCGTTGCCCGATGCGGCGGCCACACGCTCGTGGAAGTCCTCGTCGCGGTCTACGAACGCCGTCCCCTCGTCGGGCGTATCGGCGCGCAGTGCCCGCCAGTCGGCGTCGAGCGCGTCGAGCGCATCACGGTCTCCGACGCCGGCCGCGCGTCGCACGCTCAGGTCCTCCAGGACGAGCCGGACCTCATAGAGCTCGCGCATCGAGCGGAGGCTCGGGAGGCGCGGGCGCAGCCCGCCACCGACGTCGCGCGTCAAGTGCCCATCGCCTTCGAGGCGTCGCAGCGCTTCGCGGATCGGCGTGCGGCTCGTTTTGAAGCGCGCCGCGAGCTGCTGCTCGACGAGCCGGCTGCCGAGCGGGATCTCGCCGCGGGTGACGCTCTCGCGCAGCTCGTCGTAGACCCGGTCGGCCTGCGAGCGGTTGCGGGCCATGGCGCGCATCTTGGCATGCGGCGCGGTATGCAATGTCGGCCGACCGGCCAAGCCGGTTCTGCCACTCGGTCCAATGTGCTGGCAGGCGCCAGGACGGAAGCTGCCCGGACTGTCGACCTCAGTGTCGACCGCATTGCATACAACCCGTGGAGGCAGCGTGTCGCAGGTCCCAGCACAGCCCTACCCGTTCGAGCTTGATGTCGGGGCCACCGCGCTCGTGGTCATCGACATGCAGCGCGACTTCCTCGAACCGGGTGGCTTCGGCGCGCTGCTCGGCAACGACGTGTCGCTCCTGCAGCGCGTCGTCGAGCCGCTCAGCGCGGTTCTGGCGGCGGCCCGGGCGGCCGAGATGCTCGTCGTCCACACACGCGAGGGGCACCGTCCCGATCTCGCCGACGCGCCGCCCGCCAAGCTCAAGCGCGGCAACCTCACCACGGGGATCGGCGACGTCGGGCCCAAAGGCCGCATCCTCGTCCGCGGCGAGGAGGGCCACGACATCGTCGGCGAGCTCGCGCCGATCGGCGGCGAGGTCGTCCTCGACAAACCCGGCAAGGGCGCCTTCTACGCCACCGACCTGGAGCTGTTGCTGCGCAACCGCGGCATCACGAGCCTGATCGTCACCGGCGTGACGACCGAGGTCTGCGTGCACACGACTGTGCGCGAGGCCAACGATCGCGGCTTCGAGTGCCTCGTCCCCGGCGATTGCGTCGGGTCCTACTTCCCCGAGTTCCACGAGGTCGGGCTGAAGATGATCGCCGCCCAAGGCGGCATCTTCGGCTGGGTCACCACGTCGGCGGAGCTCCTCGCCGCCCTGCCCATGCTCGTCACCACCGAAGGAGCCTGACCATGTCGACCCCTGCCGCGGCGCTGCCGCTCTGGACCCGAGGCGACCTCAACGCCTCCTTCGGGTTCTTCATCAACATGCTCGTCAACGTCCTCGTCCTCACCGGCCTGGCGATCGGCGTCGTCGCGATCCCCGCCAGCGAGGTCACGGGCGTCCTGCTGCCGGCACTGGGCATCCAGCTGCTGATCGGCAACGTCTTCTACTTCTTCCTCGCGCGCCAACTGGCGATCAAGGAAGGACGCAGCGACGTGGCGGCAATGCCCTACGGCCCGAGCGTGCCGCACATGTTCATCGTGACGTTCGTGATCATGTTGCCGGTCTACCTCCAGACCAAGGACCCGATGACCGCGTGGGCTGCCGGCATCGCCTGGTCCTTCGTGATCGGCGTCATCATCCTCGCAGGGGCGTTCGTCGGGCCGGCCGTGCGGCGCCTGACGCCGCGCGCGGCGATGCTCGGGATGCTCGCCGGCATCTCGCTGACGTTCATCTCGATGCGCCCAGCAGCGCAGATGTGGGAGGCGGCGTGGATCGCGCTGCCGGTGCTGGCCGTCATCATCGCCGGCTTCATCGCGGGCGTGCGGCTGCCGGGCAACATGCCCGTCGGGCTCGTCGCGCTCCTCCTCGGCTCGGCGATCGCCTGGATCGGCGGCTATATGCACGCGCCCGACGTCTCGAAGGCCGCAGAGGACATCGCGCTCGGGTTGCCAGGCTTCGAGTTCGGCATGCTCGGCGATGGCCTGGCCGAGCTGTCGCCGCTGCTGGCGACCGCGATCCCGCTGGGGATCTACAACTTCAGCGAGGCGATGAGCAACGTCGAGAGCGCCGCGGCCGCGGGTGACGAGTACAACCTGCGCCATGTGCTCCTGGCCGACGGCACCGGCGCGGTCGTGGGCTCGACGCTGGGCTGCCCGTTCCCGCCCGCCGTCTACATCGGCCAGCCGGGCTGGAAGGAAGCGGGCGGGCGCATGAGCTACTCGCTGGCCACCGGCGTCGTCATCTTCCTGCTCTGCACCCTGGGCATGTTCCCGCTGCTCAGCGCGCTGCTGCCGATCCCCGCGATCGTCCCGGTCCTGCTGTTCATCGGCCTGGTGATCGGCGCGCAGGCGTTCAGCGTCGTGCCGCGGGCGCACTACCCGGCGATCGTGCTGGCGATGGTGCCGAACATCGCCGCGTGGGGCGTGGGCCTCGTCGACAACGCGCTCAGCGCGGCGGGGACGTCGTCGGACAAGGTCGGCGCGGAGGCCCTCAACGGCGCCGGCGTCGTCATCGACGGCCTGCACATCCTCGGCCAGGGAGCGGTGCTTGCCGGGATGGTGCTCGGCGCGATCGCGGTCTTCATGATCGACCGGCGTTTCGTGCACGCCGCGATCGCCTGCGCCGTCGCCGGGCTGCTCACGCTCGTCGGGCTGATCCACGGCGAGGAGGTCGTCTGGTTCACCTCCGAGCCGAAGATCGCGCTGGGCTACGCCTTCGCCGGCCTGGTCTGCGTCGGTCTGTACCTGATGCGTGTGCCCGCGCGGGAGCGTGACCCCGCCGACGCCAACGACGTGCCCGAGGAAGCCCCGGTCCGCGCCAAGCGGACCGAGGCGCCCTCCGTCGGGCGCGAGGCGCCGGCGCTCGCGTGAGCACAACGAGCGCATTTGCGCTCGTGCACGGCGTCGGGTTCGGCCCGTCGACGTTCGCGCACGTCGCACGCGAACTGCGACGGACGGGGCCCGTGCTCGTGATCGAGCGCCGCGGCTACGGCTCGCGAGCGCTGCTCGCGCCGCCCGCGCGCGTCGAGGATCACGTCGCCGACCTCTGCTCCGCGCTGGACGCGGCGGGGCTGCAGCGTGCCGTCGTCGCCGGGTGCAGCGGCGGCGCGACGGTTGCGCTGGCGGCGGCGCTGCTTGCCCCCGAGCGGGTCGTCGCGGCCGTCGCGCACGAGCCGGCGGTCGGGAGCCTGGCGCCCGAGCTGCTGGAGGTGGTGCGGGCGGCGCTCGCACGCGGCGACCTGCCGCGCGTGCTGGCGGGCCCGCAGACGTGGGCGCACCTGTCAGCAGCGCAGGCCGCTGATCTGCGGGCGCGCGACCCGCTGGTGACAGCTGACGCGCGCGCGTTCATGGCGTGGGAGCCCCCGCTCGACGTCGTCGCCGCCCCGATCGTCTGCAGCGTCGGCGCGCGCAGCGCGCCGCTGCGACACGCCATCGCCGCGACGCTGCGCGAGCGGACCGGGGCGCGGGTGGCCGTGCTAGCGGACTGCGGGCACCTCGCTCAGCTCGACGCGCCTGCCGCGTTCGCCGCGGTGATCGCTGGACAGGCGGGCGAACCGGATCCGACCGCGGGGCCGTCGCGTGCCGCTGCGTTGTCCACAACGATGTATGCAATGCCGGAGGACCACTGACATGCTCGAGACCGCCGTGGCTGTCGCGGCCGACCCATACCCTTGGCCGTACACCGGCTCGATCGACATCGACCGCACGGCGCTCGTGCTGATCGACTGGCAGCACGATTTCTGCGGCCGCGGCGGCTACGTCGAGACGATGGGCTACGACATCGCGCTGACGCGCAAGGGGATCGCTGCGACCCAGCGCGTGCTCGCTGCGTGGCGCGAGCGCGGCGCGCCGGTGGTCCACACGCGCGAGGGCCACAAGCCAGATCTCTCGGACTGCCCGCCGAACAAACGCTGGCGCTCGCAGCGCATCGGCGCAGGGATCGGTGACGCCGGCCCGTGCGGGCGAATCCTCGTGCGCGGTGAGCCTGGCTGGGAGATCATCGACGAGCTCGCGCCCGCGCCGGGGGAAATGGTGGTCGACAAGGCAACCAAGGGCGCGTTCTGCCAGACCGACCTCGACCTCGTGCTGCGCAACCGCGGTGTCCATAGCCTCGTCTTCACCGGGATCACGACCGACGTCTGCGTGAGCACGACGATGCGCGAGGGCAACGACCTCGGCTACGAGTGCCTCGTCCTGTCGGACTGCACCGGAGCGACGGACCCCGCCAACCACGAGGCCGCGCTACGGATGGTCACGATGCAAGGCGGCGTCTTCGGCGCCGTCGCGGCGAGCGATGCGCTGCTCGAGGCATTGCCGGCATGACGTTGCGCGGCGCCATCCGCGGGTTCGTCGCCGCCTTGCGGGCCGTCGACGACGGCGCCGGGCCACCAGCCGCCAGCGCGGGCCTGCCGTACTCGACCGCACAGCTGCGAGCGATCCGTGCCAGCCGACCGCGGTGAGCGCGGCCGACCGCGTCGCCCTGGCCCTCGAAGCCGTCGCGGCGGCGGACCGGCCGGAGGTTTGGACCGCGCTGCGCCCGCGGCAGGACCTGCTGGCGGAGGCGCGGGCCAGCCGCGGCGCGCTGGCGGGCGTGACCGTCGCCGTCAAGGACAACGTCGACGTCGCGGGCGTCCCGACGACGGCGGCGTGCCCGGCTTACGCGTACACGCCGGTCGACGACGCACCTGCGATCGCGCGGCTCCGCGCGGCCGGCGCGATCGTGCTCGGCAAGACCAACCTCGACCAGTTCGCGACCGGGCTGGTGGGAACGCGCAGCCCCTACGGCGCGGTGCGCGACGCGCGGCGCCCCGAGCTTGTCGCTGGCGGGTCGAGCTCCGGCTCGGCGGTCGCCGTCGCCCTTGGGCTGGCGGACGTTGGCGTCGGGACCGACACCGCGGGGTCGGGGCGCGTGCCGGCAGCGTTCCAGGGGATCGTTGGGCTCAAGCCGACGCGTGGCCTGGTTTCGGTGCGGGGCGTCGTGCCGGCGTGCCGGGCCCTGGACTGCGTCAGCGTCTTCGCCGCCGACATCGAGACTGCCGCACGGGCGATGGCGGTGATGCAAGGCGTGGACGCTCGTGACCCGCTGTGTCGCGAATGGCCGGCCGACGCGCCGCTGGCCGCCCCGCCGCGGCCACGGGTCGCCGTGCCAGCGGCGCTCGAGCTGCTGACCCCCGCCGCGCGCGAGGCGTTCGCCGGCGCCGTGCAGTGCCTGCGGGACGCCGGCGCCGAGCCCGTCGAGATCGACGTCGAACCGTTGCTGGAGGCAGGACGGCTGCTCTACGAAGGTGCATTTGTGGCGTTGCGATATGCCGCGGTCGGCGCGTTCGTCGACGCCCATCGCGACGCAGTTGATCCCGTCGTCGGCGCGATCATCGCTGGTGGCGCGACGATCACGGCTGCGCAGCTGGCCGCCGACCGTGAGCGCGTCGACGAACTCGCGCTCGCAGCGCGTGATGCGCTCGCGCGCACCGACGCGCTGCTGCTGCCGACGGCGCCGCAGCAACCGTCGATCGGCGAGGTTGCGGCCGACCCGCTGGGCCTCAACCGGCGGCTCGGCACGTACTCGACGTTCTGCAACCTGCTGGACATGTGCGCCGTGGCGGTGCCCGCCGGCCGCGCCGACGACCGCCACTTCGGCGTCACCGTCTTCGCCCCCGCCTTCCACGACGCTGTCGCGGCCGACGTCGCCGCGCTGCTGAGCGGCGAGTCGCTGACGGCTGCGTTCGGCCCGCCTGCGCGTCAGCTGCTCGTCGTCGGTGCGCACCGTCGCGGTCAGGCGCTGTCGCACGAGCTGACCGCACGCGGCGGGCGCTACCTGCGCACGGTCCGCACGAGCGATGACTACCGGCTTCACCGCCTTGCGACCGACCCGCCGAAGCCGGGGCTCGAGCGCGTCGATGACGGCGGCGCGGCGATCGAAGGAGAGCTGTGGGCGATGCCACCCGCCGGGCTTGCCGACCTCCTCGCGGGACTCCCGCCGCCGATGGCGCTTGGACCGGTGCAGCTCGACGACGCCAGCCGCGTCGTCGGATTTCTGTGCGAGCCCCTGGCGCTCGTCGACGCCGAAGACATCACCGCGCACGCGAGCTGGCCCGCCTACCTGCAAGCGAGCTCGCGTGCGGGCACGCGCTAGCGCCCGCGGACCTTCACGCTGACGCTGCGTGAGGTGTGGCCCTGCCAGCGCGCGCGCACGGCGCCGGTCCGCGAGATGCGGACGTTCTTCGCGAAGTAGCCGCGCAGCGCGTCGGTGCGGACGGTCGCAAGCTTGCGGTACGCCTTGCGGCCCTTCGGGCGCAGCTCGATCGTCACGGTCTGGCGGGTGCCGGCCGGGGCGATGCGGACGCCTCCCCACACGCGCACGGTGCCGGGCTTTCGGAACGAGGTCTTCGGCACGAAGATCGGGAACTCGTAGGCGTTGTACGACGGCTTATGCGAGCCGTTGAGGTTGACGAGCCCGGTCTGGAAGGTCAGCCACGCGTTCGACGACGAGCGCGGGACGCCAGGGACGGGCTTGTCGTCGTAGAGCAGGAACTGCGCAAGCGTCTTGACCGTCGGGTTGCGCCAGGCGATGTACTCGGCGTGATTGATGTACGCGGCCTGCTTCGCCGGCGTCGTGGTCTGGCTCGGATCGGGCGGGTTGGTCTGGTACCCGAACTCCGTCAGGTAGAGCGGGACACCCTGACGAGCGCCGCCCGGCAGCGGCTGGCCATAGCGCTGGAAGACCTTGCGGTACAGCCGCGTCAGCGCCGACAGGTTCGCCGTCGTCACGTCGTCCGCCAACGCGTTCTGCGGCCGCTTGTTCGGCGCAAAGAGCTGCTCGTAGGGATGGTGCGCGTAGCCGGTGAACTTGAATAGGCCTGGGTGCTGTTGGATGAACTTCCCGCGCTGGTCGGAGACCGGGCAGCCGCGTAGCTGCGCGCTCGTGCCCTGCTCGAACTGCAGGTTGTCGTCCAGGCAGTACAGCTGGCGGATGAAGCGCAGCGGCGCCATCTGCCGCGTCTCCCCGCGCTTGCGCACGCCCTTCGGCGCGGTCTCGCCGATCAGCATCACGTCCTTGCCGTGGCCGCTGACCTGCAGCGCGTCGTAGGCGCCGTCCAGCAACGACCGGTAGATGCGCGGCGAGGTCTCCACGAACTTCGTCGTGTTGCGCGGGTCGATGCCCCACTGCGGCGCGAGCCATGCACCCTGGTTGGGCTCGTTCCATACAGACCAGTACGAGACGCGCGGCAGCGGCTGCTGGCCTGGAGCGGGCACGTAGCTCCCGCTGTAGCGCTGGCCGACCGCGCGGACGAAGCGGTTGAACTCGATCGCGTTGGGGTCGTACCAGAGGTCGATGTCGGTGCGCTTCGGGTTGCCCGTCGCCCAGTCCGGTGCCGGCCCCGTGAGGTTGAAGTTGACCGCCAGCCCACGCTCACGCGCGAGCCGCACGATGCGGTCGTAGCGATCCCACGCGCCCGCCGGGTACGCACCGGGGTCGGCGGACTCGAAGCCGACCGGCTTGGACTCCGATCGCGACGCCGGCGCGACGAGATGCCAGAAGACCGAGATGCGCAGGCGATCGACGCCCAGCGCCTTGAGCGTGTTCATCGTGTGCTGGACATCGCCGGCCGGCGCGTGCACCAGGCGAATGTCGTCCTGGAACGTCGACTCCTGCATGCGCGAGGCGTCGGCGATCGCCGGGACGGCGAGGGCGCAGCAGAGCGTGAGGAGGAAGGGAAGACGTCGGCGCATCGATCAGGGTGTCGGCGGCGACGTCCGCCGCGAGGCCTCGAGGAAGAGTGTGACACCTGTGGGGCTGCGCGGGTCGAGGTAGAGCGCCGGGCCGAGCGCTGCCTTGGCCGCGTCGACGTTGCTCTGTCCGAGCTCGAACTGCGCGAGCGTCAGCCAGGGGGCGGGGTTGCGCTCCTGCAGGTGCACCGCCTCCTGGAACGCCGCGCGCGCCGCGTCCTTGCGCCCGGCGGCGTCCTCGATGAACGCGAGGTCGGTCAGCGGCTCGATCGACAGAGGGTCGATGCGGTGCGCACGCTCGGCGGCTTTCCGCGCCTCCTCGATCTTGCCCTCACCAAGCAGCGCGAGCGAGTCGTCGCCGACATGAACCGCCCGCAGCGGCTGCCAGCTGGCCCACGCGACGACCAGCGCAACGATCACGAGCGCACCGGCGATTCCGGCACGCAGCGGCTCCGCGGCACGCAGGCGCGCGCGCAGCGGCGCCCGCGGGAACGACGGCGCCTGCGACAGCCACTCCGACCATGCCTGGCGCCCACCGCGGCCCGCAAGCCAGCCGGCCGCGAGCAGCGCGATCGCCGTCGGCCCAGGGATGAACCACGACCAATCGACGAGCGAGTGCACGCCGTAGACGACGACAAGCGCGAACAGCGTCAGCAGCCCGATGCGCTCGGGACCGAACGGGAGGTCCCAGAAGCCGGGCCGGCTCAGGCGGCTGCGGCGCACGACCATGCCCGTCGCGCGACCGGCGGCCGCAAGCCACGCCGCCAGCAGCGCGAGCGTGAGCGCCAGGCCGAGCAGACCGAGGTCGGCGATGACCTGGAACAGGTAGCCATGGGCATGGCGGACGTCGAGGTCGTCGTCGCGCACGCGCAGCCGCGCGACGCCGTACCCGCCGGCGCCGACGCCGAGGATCTCGTGCTCCTTGAAGACCTCGAGCGCGTCGTCGAAGTAACGGGCGCGTGCGCTGCCGACGGCAGTCAAGCGGTCCGGCCGGTTGGTGCCGCCCGCGCCGATGCTCGCGTTCGGGTCGGTCAACTGCTTCCAGCCGTTGGAAATCGATCCGCCGAGGCCGCGCTCGGACATCGCAAGGCCAAGCGCACCCGCGATCGGCACCAGCGCGAGCGTCAGGCCGATCAGCATCCCCGCCGCCTGGCGCGTCTGCAGCGCCGGCGCGCGCCGCGCGGACGCAAAGCCGATCGCCAGCCCCGCGGCCAGCAGCGCGATCGTCATGAAGAACAGCGCGACGCCGAGCTGGTGGCCGGCCGACTCGCGCAGGTCAAGCGCAATGCGGTCGGTCGTGAGGCCGTCCTGCGCAAATGCCCACAGCGCGACAGGGATCGCCGCGGCGGCGCTCGTCGCCAGCACCGCGACGCCGCGCAGGCGCAGCGGCACGCAGGCAAACCAGAACCCGCAGCCGACGGCCGCGGCGAGCAGCGCGCCACGCGAGTAGCAGAGCAGCATCGCGACGAGCAGCAGCCCGCAGACCGGATAGGCGAGCGCGTTGAGCCCGGCGTGGCCCGTGCGTCGTGCCCCAAGCCACAAGCACGCTGGGATGCCGAGCGCCGCCATCAGCCCGACCGCGTTCCAGTAGCCAAACGGCTCACGCAGGCGGGCGTAGATCTCTTCCTCCGCCAGCCAGCCCGGGAACACCTTCGTCGCGAGCGCGTAGATCGAGACGATCGTGCACGCCAGCAGGGCGGCGCCGATCAGCCCGGTCCAGCGCTCGGGCCACAGGCGCACCATCGCGAGGCCGGCGGCGAACGTGCCGAGGTAGCCGAGCGTGCGCGTCGTCTCCAGCCACGCCTCGTGCGGATCGACCGCCCAGATGATCGACAGCAGCGTCAGCGCGGACAGCAGGGCAAACGCGATCAGCGCGGGCAGGCCGGCGTCGTTGCGGCGCTCGCGCGGCGTGATCACGACCGCCAGCGCGCCGAGCGCTCCGCCCGCGAGCTGCAGGAACATCGCGACGCGCGTGGCACCGGTGAGCTGCAGGCCACCGCCGGCCTCCAACGTCAACGCGGCCAGCAGGATGCCGACCGCGAGCGCGAAGCTGATGTCAGGGAAGCGCCGCGGCCAGGCCGCGGCGCGCTGGACGAGCCCGCCGCGCGCGTGCGGCGGCGGGGCCGGGATCGGGCTAGGCCGCGGTGGAGCTGCGATTGGCGCGGACACGGGACATGATCACCGAGCCTCCCCCGCCGAGCGCTGCAAGCGCCAGCAGGCCGAGGACGATCAGCAACGGCGTCGGCACGGTGCTGAGCGAGCTGAGGTCGGACTTCTTGAGGTCGTCGGGGTTGAATGCCTGGCTGCCGACCTGGATCGGCGCGCTCGTGGCGGCGTCGCGCGCCTGGTCGATGGCTGCCTTCTCCGCGCTTGACGCGCTCTGCAGCGCCTCGTCTGCTGTCCCTGCAGACGCGCCGGCGCCGTCACCACCGGTGCTCCCGCCGCCGGTGCTGCCGCCACCGCCGCCGGTGCCCGTTGCGGCGCCCGGCGACGTGCCGGACGAGCTATTGCCGGTGGACGCGCTGCCGAGCTGCGCGCGGCGGATCACGTCGCGGCAGTCGGTGTACTCGTCGACGTCGGTCGGGATGTTCTTCAGCGCGTCGGAGTACTGCTTCTGCGTGTACTTCTTGGAGAGCTTGCCGTCGTCCGTGCAGTCGCGGATGACCGGGTTGCCCGCGGCTGCGGCGGCTGTCGGGAAGATCGCGGCGGCAGCAAGGAGCGCCGGCACGAGGCGGTGCAGGGAGGGGCGAGACAGAGGACTCAACGGTAGTCCTTTCTCCGGTGGGATGCCGCGTGGATGGCGGCCTCGAAGCCTGCTGCGAAGCCCTCGAACGTGAACGCCTGGACGTCGCGCTTGGCGTTGGCGCCGAGCGTGCTGCGCAGCGCGCCGTCGTCGTGCAGCCGACGGACCGCGCCGGCGAGCGCGACCGCGTCGTCCGCGGGGACGACGAGCCCGTTGCGCTCGTGGCGCACGAGCCCGCCGGCGGCGGCGCCGACGGCGTCGGTGGCAATGATCGGGACGGCTTGGTTCATGGCTTCGTTGGCGACGAGGCCCCACGGCTCACGGAAGTCCGGGGTGGGGATCGACGGTATGAGGACAACGCCCGCACGTGCATAGAAGTTGCGCACGTCTTCGGCGGGCTGCATCCCCATCGCCCGCACGGTCTCGCCGGCGCCCGCCGGAGTTTCGTCCGGGGTGACGCCGACGAGGGCGAGCGTTGCGTCGCCGAGCTTGCAGCTCTGCCAAGCCTCGACGAGTACCTCGAGTCCCTTTTCCCGGGCCGCACGGCCGACAAACAGCGCGCGGAAACCCGGGGAGTGCTCGATTGCAAGATCTGACCCCCACCATGTGTTGTCGACGGCTTGGGGGGCGACGAAGACGTTGCGGGCGCCGCGGGCGCGGACGTAGGCGCTGACGTGCTCGCCGTACGTCGCGATCGCGTCGGCGTTGCGGTAGAGGTGCGCCAGCAGCGGGATGCTCGGCAGCAGCGCCGGCGCGGTCATCGGCGCCCACGTGGCGGCCCAGAAGACGAACGGCGTGCGGCTGCGGCGGGCGCCGGCGTAGGCGGCGGGCAGCGCGGTGCGCCCGGCGGTGCTGGCGACGACGGCGTCGTAGCGGCCGGAGGCGGCGAGGCGGTGGATCTCACGTGCGCCGACGCGGCGGTGCGGCACGCCGGGATCGTCGACGCCGGGCGTCGCGTGTGTCGAGCGGCCGCCGAACAGCGCGAGCTCGATCTCGACGCGCGCGTGCAGCGCGGCGAACGCGCCGACGCGGTCCGGGGGCACGTGGTTCGTGACGAAGAGGACGCTCACAGCGCGTCCTCGTAGGCGGCCACGGTGGCACGCCCACAGGCCTCCCACGTGAACGCGCGGCGGACGGTCTCGCGCGCCTGCGCGCCGATGCGCACCCGCGCGGCGGGGTCGGCGAGCAGGCCGCCGACCGCCGTCGCGAGCGCGTGGATGTCGCCAGGTGGGACGAGCACGATGCCGTCGCCGGCGGCCGCGATCTCCTCCGGACCCGGCTCGCCGAGGCAGGCGACCGCGGGGATCCCCGCGGCCATCGCCTCGATGTAGGCGACACCGAACGCCTCATCGACGCTCGGCAGCACGAACACGTGCGCCACCCGGCTGCGCGCGAGCGCCTCCGCGTGGCGCAGCTGCCCGGCGAAGTCGACGCGATCGGCGACGCCGAGCTCGGAGGCAAGCGTCTGCAGCGCCTCGCGCTCAGGGCCGTCGCCGACGACGAGGTAGCGCAGCTGCGGGTGGCTGTCGCGCAGCGCCCAGAGCACGCGCACGACGTCGCCGTGGCGCTTGCGGCCAACGAGGTGCGCGACGGTCGCAAGCAGCGGCTCACGCGACGGCTCGGGCGGCTCTGGTGGGATGTCGGTGCCGAGGCGCAGCACGCGCGTGCGCGTCGCGCCGAGCCTGTGCGCGGCCTCCTCGATGCCGCGCGAGTTGGCGAGCACGAGCCTCGCGCTGTCGAACGTCGCGCGGATCGCGCCGGCGCCGTCGGCGTGGCGCACGGCGGTGTGGAAGACGTCGCCGCCGTGGACGGAGACGACCAGCGGCACGTCGAGGCCGGCGCGGCGGACGGCGTCGCCCGCGGGCACCGCGTTGTGCGCGTGGATCAGGTCGAACGCGAACTCGCGGCGCAGCTCGCGCAGCGCACGCGCGAGCGGGCGCGCGGCCCACCGTCCCCAGCTGCCGTAGGAACGCGGGCGCGGCGGCGCGACGAAGCGCACGTAGTCGACGGTGATGCCGTCGAGCTGCGCGCGCGCCGGCTGGTCGAGCAACGCGCGCAGCGCGCCGGGCAGCGCGCGCGCTGGCGTGTTGAGCGGCGGGATCGGCCGATGCAGCACGAGCACACGAACCTCGGCGCCGGCGTCACGCGCGGCGAGCGCCTGCTCGTGCGCCCAGATGCCGAGCACGGGGTCGTGCGCGCGGGGGTAGAACTCGCTGACGATGCAGACCTTCATCTGACCTCGTCGCGGCGGACGTAGGGCTTGCCGGCGAGGAACGACTGCGCCTCGGCGACCGCCTGCTCGCGGCTGTAGGCGTCCGCGGCGGGACGGTCGGTGTGGCCGATCGGCGTCGCGTCAACGATCCCCAGCGGTGCGACAAGCGCGCTCCAGTGCGCGTCGATGCCCCATCCCATCTGGACGTCCGGGAACGGCAGCAGCTGCGCGAACGTCGAGCGATGGAAGGCGGTGACGGGGCCGATCTCGACGAACGTCGTCGCGCGTGCCGGGCCACCGCGGGCGCGGCGGCGCGTATGCGGCCACGCCGCGTGAGAGCGGCGGCGGTGCGCCGGCTGGGCGAGCACGTAGGGCGCGGCCGCGTGCAGGAACGCGTCGAGGAAGTGGCGCGGCAAGGCGACGTCATCGTCGATCACGAGCAGCCAGTCGTAGGTGGCGATGTCGTGGTCGGCGAGCAGCGCGTTGAGGTTGGCGAACTTGCCGCGCCGATTCGTGCCGGTCGTCGCGATCGTCACGTCGCTACGCGAGCGCTCGAGCTCCGCGCGTGCTGCCGGGAAGCGGCTGCCGGGGCGCTCGATGCCGAGCACGAGGACGCGCTGTGGCGTCGCGGCGCGCGCCAGGCGTGCTGCGCGCGGGCGATCGCGGGTGTCCAGCAGCGCATCGGCGACGGCGCTGAGCCGGCCGCGCCAGCCACCGAACGTTCCGCTGCTGCCCGAGAGGAAGTCGTCGACGCCGGGCGTGGCGGGCGGCGGGGTCGGGCGCAGCGCCTCCTCGAGGCGGCCGAGCGAGTGCGCCGTCATCACCGGCCCGTTCATGCACGCGAAGCGCGGACCGTGGACGACGCAGCCCAGCAGCGTGAGCAGCTCGGCGCGCGCAGAGGGGATCGTCGCCTTCGCGACGTCCTCGCGGCGCGCGGCCCGGCCACGCCGCCGCGCCGCGGCGCACAGCGAACGCAGCCGCGCGTCCTCGCCCGCGCGGCGATGCTCCACCGCCGCGCCTGCGACGTAGCGGATGCGCCCGCCGGCGGCGCGCAGCCGCGCCTGCCACTCCTGCTCGTCGCCGTAGAGCTGGTGGTGCTCGGCGAACTCGCCGGCGCGCTCGACGGCGCTGCCGCGCAGCACCATGTTCGCCCCCCAGGCGTGGGGCGCGTCGCGGTCCTCGGGCCCGAGGTCCAGCGCCGTCACCGGCGGGCCTTCGCGGCCGCACATGCGAAAGCGATGGTCCTCGAAGACCGCGCGGATCGGCCCGGTGAAGCAGCCGACCTCGTCCGGCAACGCGCGCGCCGCGGCGAGCAGCGCCTCGAGCCAGCCCGGCTGCACGCGCACGTCGTCGTCGAGGAAGCAGATCAGCTCGGCGTCCGTGCTGCGCAGCGCGGTGTTGCGGGCGGCGTTCAGCCCGCGTGGCGCCGCGTGGGGGATGTAGCGCGCGCCGTGGCGCTGGGCCACCGCGCGCGTGTCGTCGTCCGGCCCGTCGTCGATCACGAGCAGCTCGGCGCCCGCCGCACGCGCCTGCGCGGCAACGGAGGCAAGCGCCACGTCGAGATACGCGGCGCGTCGTTGGGTGGGAATCGCCACGACGGCTTTCACGCAGCGCGCAGGCTACGGTAGGCCGCTCGGTGATCCTGTTCCTGCACCATCGCTACCGCATCACGGGGGGCGAGGAGCGCGTGGTCGAAGACCTCGCCTGGCTCGTGCGCGAGCACCTCGGCGAGGACGTCGACGTGCTCTGCCGCGACTCGGCGGAGACCTCTGCGACGCAAGCGGTCGTCGGGTTGCTGCGCGGCGGCACGGACGCGCGCGAGATCACCGAGGCGATCAAGCGCACGGGCGCGCGCGTCGTCCATGCCCACAACCTCAATCCGACGTACGGCTGGCGTGCGCTTGCCGCGGCGAAGGCAGCGGGCGTGCGCACCGTCCTGCACCTGCACAACTACCGCCTCGTCTGCGCGGTCGGGATGTGCTTCAACGGGCACAACGAGGACTGCACGCGCTGCCACGGCCGCAACACGCTGCCGGGCGTGCGGCTGAACTGCCGCGGCAACCGCGGCGAGGCGCTCGCGTACGCGGCGTCGCTGTCGCTGTACCAGCGCCGCATCGTCGAGTACGCCGACGTCGTCATCACGCCGAGCATGGCCGCTGAGCAGCGCCTGCGCCTGCTCGGCGCGCCGCTGGACGACGTGCACGTCATCGGTCACGTCGTCCGCGAGTTCGTCCCAGCCTCACGTGCCGGGACCGGCCAGTACGCGCTCGTCGCCAGCCGCCTGGCGCGCGAGAAGGGGATCGATGTCGCGATCGCGGCCTGCGAGCAGGCGGGCGTGCCGCTGACGATTGCCGGCGCGGGACTCGAGACGGATGCGCTGCGGGCGCTGGCGGGCCCGCACGTGCGCTTCGTCGGACAGGTGGACGCGCCGGCGCTGAACGAGCTGCGCGCCGGTGCCGCGATCGAGCTCTTCCCCACACGCGTCGCCGAGACGTTCGGCCTCTCCGCTGTGGAGGCGATGGCCGCAGGCCTGCCGGTGGTCGCCAGCGCCTGCGGCGCGCTCACGGACCTCGGGCCGGAGGTCGAGCTCGTGCCGCCCGGCGACGTGACGTCGCTGGCGCGCGCGATCAGCGAATGCTGGGGCGACGCCGAGCGCGGCGAGGCCGCGCTGGCACGCGCGCGCGAGCTCGCCGCGCCCGAGAAGGTGGCGCGACGGCTCGCGGACGTCTACGCCGGCTAGCGGCGCTTCGCGGCCTTCAGCGGGCGGAACCTGCGTGCGGCCTTGGCGGCTGGCGCAGCGGCACGCGCGGCTCGGCGGCTAGCCTGCGGCGCTGCATGCGGACTCTCGTCACCGGCGGCGCCGGCTTCATCGGCTCTCACATCGTCGACGCGCTGATTGGACGCGGCGACGACGTCGCGATCGTCGACAACTTCGCGACCGGCAAGCGCGAGCACGTCAACCCTGGCGCGACGCTGCACGAGGTCGACATCCGCGATGCACGCGCGGTGGGCGACGTGTTCGCGCAGGAGCGGCCAGAGGTCGTCTTTCACCTCGCCGCCCAGGCCGATGTGCGCAAGTCAATCGAGGACCCGGCGTTCGACGCGAGCGTCAACGTGCTCGGCACGATCAACCTGCTCGAGGCGCTGCGCCTCAACGGCGGGAGGCGCTTCGTCAACACCTCAACCGGCGGCGGCATCTACGGCGAGGTCGACGTCTACCCGACGCCCGAGACCGTGCAGCCCGTGCCGATCGCCGCGTACGGCCAGAGCAAGTTCTGCGCCGAGGCCTACTGCGGCTGGGCGCATCGCCTGCACGGCCTGGAGACCGTCACGCTGCGCTACGGCAACGTCTACGGCCCGCGCCAGGACCCCGCCGGCGACGCTGGCGTGATCGCGATCTTCTGCGGGCGCCTGCTCAGCGGCGAGCCGGCGAAGATCTTCGGCGACGGCCTGCAGACCCGCGACTACGTCTACGTCTCCGACATCGTCGCCGCGAACCTGATCGCCGCCGAGCACCCCGACGCGCCGGGCGCCACGTTCAACGTCGGCACCAACGCCGAGTCGACGCTGCTCGACGTCATCCAGGCGTTGCGTGAGGCCAGCGGCCGCGACGACTTCCAGCCCGAGCACGCGCCCGCGCGCCTCGGCGAGCTGCAGCGCTCAGCGCTTGACGTCTCGCTTGCGCACGAGACGCTCGGCTACCGCGCCCAGATCGGTCTGCGCGATGGGATCGCGCAGACCTGGGCCTGGCTAAACCAGGGCGCCGCGTAGCCAGGCGATCGTCTGCGCGATCCCCTCGTCCGAGGAGATCTGCGACTCCCAGCCGAGCAGTCGCTTGGCCTTCTCGACGCTCGGCCAGCGCCGCACGACGTCGACCTCGAAGCTCGGCAGGTGCTCGAGCGCGAACGCGCTCGGGTCGCGCCCGCACAGCCTCCAGATCTGCTCGGCGATCTCGGCGACCGTCTGCTCCTGCGACGCGGAGATGTTGAAGTCCTCGTGCAGCCCGGCCTCAGACGACATCGACGCGACGATCCCGTCGGCGATGTCGTCGACGTGCGTCAGCGTGCGCGTCTGCGTGCCGTCGCCGAAGATCGGCAGCGGCGCGCCCTCCGGCAGCGCCAGGCACTTCTTGATGACGTCGGGAACCATGTGCGCGATCCCCGGCTCGTCCTCGGGCATCTCGCCCGGCCCGTACGCGTTGAACGGACGGCAGATCGTGTACGGCAGCCCGTGCTCGTCGTGCGCCGCGCGGACGTAGACCTCGCCGGTGAGCTTGGAGAACCCGTACGCGCTGCGCGGGATCGGGCACTCCCAGATGTGCTCCTCGGTCGTCGGGTACTGCGTCGCACGCTCGAAGACCATGCTCGACGACACGTAGACGAAGCGCTCGACGTCGTGGTCCAGCGCCGCGCGGATGACGCCGTTGTAGAGGGCGTTGTTCACCTCGGTCAGCGTGTGCGGAAGCTTGTGGAAGTTCGCGATGCCGCCGACGATCGCCGCGAGATGGATCACGTGCGTGCAGCCCTGCGTGGCGGCGCGGGCCTCGTCGAGGTTGCGCAGGTCGCCGGTGTGGACCTCGCAGCCCTCGCGCATCCACGACGGTGCCTCGCGCTGGTCGGAGACGCGCACCTCGTAGTCGGGGTCGCGCAGCAGACGGCGGACGACGGCGGCGCCGATGGTGCCTGCGCCGCCGGTGACGAGAACCCTGTTCATCGGCCCGGCAAGGTAGCGCGATCGACCACCGCGGCGGCGATCGCCAGTGCCGAGGTCGCTCCCGGCGAGGGCGCGTTGCGCACGTGCAGCGCGGTGTTGCCCTCGCTGAAGACGAAGTCGTCCACCAGCGCACCTGCCCGCGAAACCGCCTGCGCGCGGACGCCGGCCACGCCCGGCTCACGCGCGACGTCGGCGACAGTCAGCTCGGGCACGTAGCGTGCGCAGGCGCTGACGAACGCGCGGCGCGACGCGGCCATCGCGAGCTCGCGCGTGCCGGTCTGCCACCAGCGGCGCATCACCCGCCACGTGCCGGGCCACTCCAGCGCGCGGCGCGTGGCAACGAGCCGCGCGGTCGGGCCGAGCAGCACGTCGCCGTCGATGTGGCGCGTGAGGTGGACGCCGAGAAACGGCAGCGCCGGATCGGGCACGGGGTAGATCAGCCCGCGCACGAGCTCGCGGCGCTCGGGCTTGAGCTTCAGGTAGGCGCCGCGGAACGCGACGATCCGCGGGTCGGGCGCGCCGCCGTCGAGCACCGCGAGCTGGTCGGAGGCGGTGCCGGCGCACACGATCACGCGGTGCGCGGCGATCGTGCCGCCGGCGAGCGACAGCCACGCGTAGCGGTCCTGGCGCTCCATCGCGAGCAGCTCGGCGCCCGTGACGACCTCGGCGCCACCGGCCTCCAGCAGTTCGGCGAGCTTGCGCGCAACCGCAGCGAAGTCGACGATTCCGGTCTGCGGCGAGTGCAGCGCGGCGACGCCGGTTGCGTGCGGCTCGATCTCGCGCAGCTCCTGCGCGCCGACGCGCCGCAGGCCCGGCACGCCGTTCTCATGACCGCGGCGCTCGAGCTCGTCGAGGCGCGGCAGCTCGGCGGGCGCCACCGCGACGATCAGCTTCCCGGGCTTCTCGTAGGCGACGCCGTGCGCGTCGCAGAAGGCATAGAGCGCATCGCGCCCTCGGCCGCAGAGCTGCGCCTTCAGCGAGCCGGGCGCGTAGTAGATGCCGGCATGCACGACGCCGGAGTTGTGGCCCGTTTGGTGGGCGGCGAGCTCAGGCTCGCGCTCGAGCACGCAGATCGCCGAACCAGGGAAGCGGCGCTGCCATTCGTACGCCGTCGCCAGTCCGAGGATGCCCCCGCCGACGACGGCGAGGTCGTACGTCGGGCTCAAGTCACCGCCGACAGCGCGAGCAGCTCGTCGCTGTGCGCGAAGACCTGGCCGGCGCCCCAGCAGTTCCACGGGTCGATCACGAGCGCGTCGCGGCGCGCGGAGTCGGCGATCGCGCGCAGCGTCTGCAGCTCGCGGAACTCGGGGTGGTTGGCGGCGATGACGACGATGTCGGCGTCGAGCACGGCTTCGTCGAACGTCTGCGTCGGCGTCGACACCCACGGGTCGTGGATCGCGATGTCCGCCAGCTCGCGCTCGAGCAGCCGCACGAGCTTGTGCGCGAGCGAGTCGCGCTCGTCGTCGGTGCCGGCCTTGAACGCGAGGCCGAGCACGCAGACCTTCTTGCCCGACAGCGAGCCGAGGCGGCGCTTGGCGCCCTCGACGAGGAACAGCGGCACCGACTCGTTGACGCGCGAGACCGCGAGCAGCATGCCCGGCGCGTTCGAGCGCTCCTCGCTGAAGGCGAAGTCCTTGCGCAGGCACGTGCCGGCAGTGAAGCCGGGCTGGGCGATGCCGCCGCGCGGGTAGTCCTTGTTGATGAGGTCGATGACCTCGAAGACGTTTGCGTCGTACTGCTCGCAATCCATCATCAGCAGGTTGGGCAGCGCGAACGTCGCGTAGCGCAGGATGTTCGTCCAGATCTTCGCGAGCTCCGCCTGCACCGGCGTCGTCTGCACGATCGGCGCGCCGAGCCTCTCGAACAGCTCGGCAGCGACGTCTCCCGAGCGTTCGCCGACACCACCGACGATGCACGGCAGCGTGCCGATCTCGGCGAAGAACTTGCCCGCGGCGATGCGCTCAGGGACGTGGGCGACAAAGACGTCTGAGCCGACGTCGAAGCCGCGGTGCTTGCTGAGGTAGCCGGCCACGAACTCCGTCGTGCGCGGCGCGATCGTCGAGCGCAACACGAGGCTGTGGCCGTCGCGCAGATGCCCGAGCAGGTCGTCGAGCACGCTGCGGATGTCGCGCAGGTCGATCTCGATGTGGCTGAACGACGGCGTGCCGAGCGTGATGACGATCGTCTGCGCCTCGGCGGCGTCGGCGACGCGTCCGGACCAGGCGATGTCGACGCGCTCGAGGATCTCCTGCGCGCCGGGCTCGTCGAACGGCATGCGCCGGTCGCGGACAGCGGCGAGGCGCTCCTCGTCGGCGTCGACGCCGAGCACCTTCAGGCCTGCTTCGGCGAAGGAGAGGGCGAGCGGCAGGCCGACGCGCCCGCAGCCGATGATCGCGACGTCGTACACGACGCCTCAGTCTAGGCCTCGCCTAGGACCAGCGCGTGTTGACGTACTGGCGCGTGAAGCCGCTGACGAAGCGCGGGTTGTAGCGCAGGTAGCGACGCCACAGGCGGCGCGGCTCGTGGCCGAGGCGGTACGCCCACTCCAGGCCCGAGGTCTGCATCCACGACGGTGCCTGCGGGACGAGCCCGGCATGGAAGTCGAACGCGGCGCCGACGCCGACGAGCACGGGAGCGTCGAGGCGGTCGCGCATGCGTGCCATCCACTTCTCCTGCTTGGGCACGCCGATGCCGACCCAGACGACATCCGCGCCGGAGGCGTTGATCTCGTTGAGGATCGCGTCCTCTTCCTCGGCGGTCATGTCGCGGAAGGGAGGCGAGTAGCCGCCGACGATGCGCAGCCCCGGGTCGCGGCGGCGCAGGTTCAGCGCGAGCTGCACGAGCGCGCCCTGGTTGCGCCCGCCGTAGAGGAACATGCGCGTGCCGGTCTTCGCGGCGCGGCGGCAGTAGCGGGCCATCAGGTCGGGGCCGTAGACGCGCGAGCTGAGGCGGTAGCCGAGCGCGTTCATCGCCCACACCAGCGGCTGTCCGTCGGGGACGACGAGGTCGGCGTTGAGGACGGCGTCGCGCAGCTCTTGGTCTTCCTGGCAGACCATGACGGTGTGCGTCGCGGCGACGCAGACGTAGCCCTGGTTGCCGGACGCGATCGTCGCGTCCATCCAGTCCATCGTGCGCTCGTAGTCGGTCAGCGCGAGCGGCACGCCGAGCACGTCGACGCCAGGCGGCGGCACGGCCTGAGCCGAGTCGACATCGTCGAGGGCTGGGCCCTCGTCATGGAGCGGAAGCTGTTGGGGGGACATCTGGGGCACGGTCGGCATGGGGCGCCTTCCGATCTTCTGTGGGGAGAGGGTACGCATACGAACGCGGTGAGGAGCGAAAAGTCGCGCGTTTGCATCCTCGATTTCAGGCGCTGCTTACCCAGGAGAACGTCCCGCAAGTCCTGTGGTTACGCTGCCGCGGTGCCTGCGCCGCGCGTGCTGATCACGGGAATCACCGGCCAGGACGGGTACTACCTGGCGCGCCAGCTCGACGCCGAGGGCTGCGAGGTCGTGGGACTGGCGCGGCCTGGCGCCGACGTAGTTGGCGCGTTGGCACTCGTCCATGCGGACCTCGACGATCCGGAATCGATCCGCGGCGCGATCGCCTTGGTCGCTCCCGACGAGCTCTACCACCTCGCCGCGCCGACGTTCGTCCCGGCTTCCTGGGACGACCCCGCGGCCGCCGTCTCGGCGATTGCGGTCGGCACCGCGGCGCTGCTCGGCGCGGTCCGCGAACACGTGCCCGCGTGCCGCGTCGTCGTCGCGTCGTCGTCTGAGATCTTCGGTGACGCGGGCGAGTCGCCGATGCACGAGCGCACGCCGATGCGCCCGCGCAGCCCCTACGGCGTCGCGAAGCTTTGTGCGCACGGGCTGGTCGGGACGATGCGCAGCCGGGGCATGCACGCGTCCAGCGCGATCCTCTTCAACCACGAGTCGCCGCGGCGGCCGGAGCGCTTCCTGCCGCGCAAGGTCACGCGCGGCGCGGCGGCAATCGCGCTCGGGCAGCAGGAGACGCTCGAGCTCGGCGACCTGTCGGCGGTGCGCGACTGGAGCGACGCCCGCGACATGGTCCGCGGCCTCGTGATGATGGCGCGCGCGGCGGAGTCCGACGACTACGTGCTCGCGTCCGGCGTCGGGCGCACCGTGCAGGACCTCGTCGACGTCGCGTTCGCGCACGCCGGCGCCGATCCCGCGGCCGTCCGCGTCAACCCCGAGTTCGTGCGTGGGCCGGAGCCGTGGCCGCAAGTGGGCGACCCGTCGCGCGCCGCCGCGCGCCTGGGCTGGCGCGCGGAGATCCCGTTCGAGCAGACGATCCGCGAGATGGTCGACGCGGACCTGGCCGACCTCAGGGCTTGAGCAGCTCCAGGTCCGCGCGGGTCATCAGCCGGATCAGCTCCTCGAAGGAGGTCTGCGGCTTCCAGCCGAGGTCGCGCTCGGCCTTGTCGTAGCTGCCGATCAGGTGGTCGACCTCGGCGGGGCGGACGAACTGCGGGTCGATCTTGACGTAGCGCTCCCAGTCGCTCACGCCGGCCTCGTCGAAGGCGACCTGCACGCACTCGCGCACCGAGTTCGACGTGTTCGTCGCGATCACGTAGTCCTCGGGCGTGTCCTGCTGGAGCATCAGCCACATCGCCTCGACGTAGTCCTTGGCGTAGCCCCAGTCGCGCTCGGCGTCGAGGTTGCCGAGGCTGATCGAGTCCCGCAGCCCGTGCTTGATCGCGGCCGCGTGCCAGGTGATCTTGCGCGTCACGAACTCCAAGCCACGGCGGGGTGACTCGTGGTTAAAGAGGATCCCGCTGGTCGCGTGAAGGTCGTAGGACTCGCGGTAGTTGACGGTGATGAAGTGCCCGTAGGCCTTCGCCACGCCGTAGGGCGAGCGCGGGTAGAACGGCGTGCTCTCGGTCTGCGGGATCTCGAGGACCTTGCCGAACATCTCAGAGCTGGACGCCTGGTAGAAGCGCGCCTCCGGGCAGACTTCGCGCATCGCCTCGAGGATGCGCGTGACGCCAACGCCGGTGAACTCGGCCGTCAGCGTCGGCTGGATCCAGGAGACCGCGACGAAGCTCATCGCAGCGAGGTTGTAGATCTCGTCGGGCTTGGAGGCGCGCAGCGTGTCGACGAGCGAGCGCTGGTCGAGCAGATCACCCTGATGCAGGGTGATGCGGTCGCGCAGGTGCTCGATGCGGTCGAACTTCTCGGTCGAGGCACGGCGAACCATGCCGTGCACCTCGTAGTCCTTCTCGAGCAGCAGCTCAGCGAGGTAGGAGCCGTCTTGGCCCGTGATGCCGGTGATGAGTGCGGTCTTCCCCATTGCCGCGGGCAGGCTAGCTCAGCAGCGCTTCGAACTGCGCCGCGACGGCGTCCTGATGGAGGGCGGCGGGCGTTACCGCCGCCGAGGTATCACGTGGAGCAGGCGTCGTGCTGTATCGCGCTCGTTTGGGGACCGCAGCGTCAGCGCGCCAAGGTGCCCGGGCTCGAGCGCCAGCGGGAAGACGACGGCGACGTTCACCGCACGACCGCGAGGATGCGGCGCACGTGTATGCGGCAAGGCCGTCGCGACGAATGACAGCGCGAGGTACGGGAGGTCGACGCAACGCCGCCGGAGCGTCCACATGACGCCGAAGCTCAGCGCTGTCGAGCCGGCACTGACGGCGAGCACGCGTCCGAGTCGCGGCGCAGCGAGCCATAGATATTGCGGCGCGACGAGCATGCAGAGGGCGATCGCCGAGATCGCGGCGCCAACTGGGACCGATGCCGCGAGCAGATGGACGTCGTCGGCCGCGGAGGCGATGAACGCGATCGCGACCTGCGTGGCGACGACGATGGCCGTCACGGCCGCGACCGCGACGTAGCGACCGACAGCCAGGAGCGCCGCGTACGGCAGCGATTGCAGCAGGCCCCAGAGCACGTTCGCGCTGAGGATCAGGAACAGCTCGATCATCAGATGGGCTTCGCTCGGGGTGAATGCGGTGACGATCTCGACGAGGTCCGTGCCGATCGCCGCTGCGGCGACGACGAGGGGGACCGTCAGCAGCAGCCCTGCCCGCAGCACTGCTTCGTGGTGCGGGACCAGAGACTCCGGTCGGCGGTCCCACGTCTGCGCGAGCGGCGAGGCGAGCACCATCGGGATTGCCGAAACGAACAACGCCTGGAGCAGCCCCATCGCCATCAGGCGCGTAGCTGAGGAGGGTCACGACGCCGACGCCGAAGTGCGCGCCGATCGCCAGCGTGACGATCGTTCCGATCTGTGCGACGAGGAATGAGACCGACGACAGCGTGAGGATCCGCAGCGCGCCGAGCGCACCGCGCGGGACAAGGCGGGGCCGCCAGCCTTCGCTGCGAAGCCCGACCGCGATGATCGTCGCTGAGACGACCGAGCCGATCAACATCGCGGTGGGCAGCGCGTCGAGATCGAGCGCTGGCCGGAGGGACGCGAACGCGACGATCGTGGTGAGGCCGCCGACAACGAACGCGCCGCCCGCGACGGTGTAGCGCTCGAGCGCTCCAAGCATCGCCGCGCCGAGCGCGGCGAACAGCTGCAACGCGGCCGACGGGATCAGGATCAGCAGCGCCGTGCGCGCCGTGTCTGGGCGACTCGGGGAGGTCGCCGGTGAGTAGCCCGGCAGAGATGCCGCCCAACGGGCCGAACGCGACCACGACGAGCGCGATGACGAGCACGGCCCCGCCGAGGTAGCGGTCGAGCTCGGAGAAGCGGCTTTCGCCCTCGGTCAGCCGCGCGACGACCGTCGTCCGCGTGCTCTGCGCGAACGAGACGACGTCGAGTAGACCGCGAATGCTGCGAAGAATCCGTCGGTGGCCGCGGTGCTGCCCTCGGTCGCGGCGACGAGCAACGCGAGCGCGCCACCACTGATCATCGCCGCGGCCTGCGAGATGCTCGTGATCGCCGCGTTGGCCGCGGTGCGGCCGGGCGGCGGTTCAGCCGTCAGCGAAGACCTCTCGTCTGGCGGGTGGCGAGGCGCGCCATCGGCGCAGTCTCCCAGACGCCATACTTGGATCGACCCATGGCCGCAACTTGCGCGCCGCCGTGGGCGTTGTGATCTGTCGTGAGCAAGCAGCTGGCCATCGTCCCTGCGTACAACGAGTCCGGCGCGATCGCCGCGACGCTCGCCGACCTGCGCGAGCACATGCCGCAGTTCGACGTCGTCGTGGTGGACGACGGCTCGACGGACGACACGGCCGTGATCGCCCGTGCCGAGGGTGCACACGTGCTGCACCTGCCCTTCAACGTCGGCATCGGCGGCGCGGTGCAGGCGGGCTACATCTTCGCGGCGGAGAACGGCTACGAGTACGCCGTGCAGGTGGACGGCGACGGCCAGCACGACCCGCGTCAGGTCGCGGTGCTGATGGAGCACCTGCGCGCGAACCCCGAGCTGAACATGGTCACCGGCTCGCGCTTCCTGCACGACAAGGACGACGCCGGCTATCGCTCGTCGGCGTCGAGGCGCCTGGGCATCAGGCTGTTCGGCTGGCTGCTGTCGCGTGTGACCGGGCGGCCGGTCACCGATCCGACGTCGGGGTTCCGGCTCTGCGACCGCCGTGCGATCGAGCTGTTCGCGCGCGACTACCCGCACGACTTCCCGGAGGTCGAGGCGGTGCTGATGATCCACGCGCACCGTCTGCGTGGCGACGAGGTGGCGGTGCGGATGCGGGCGCGCGCGGCGGGCGTGTCGTCGATCAACGCGTCGCGCTCGGTGCTCTACATGGTGAAGGTGACGCTCGCGCTGCTCGTCGGGCTGATGCGCGCGCGGCCGGCCGTCGAGGCCGGTGACCCGGCGGCAGTGGCCGCCGACCGCACGATCTGATGGACACACGCCTGCAGATCGTCGCGATCATCGTCAGCGCGGCGCTGTTCCTGCTCGTCTTCGAGCTCGTGCGCCAGCGCAGGCTGATGGAGCGCTACGCGCTGCTGTGGCTGTTCGCGGCGACGGTGCTGCTCGGGTTGTCGGTGTGGTCGGACCTGCTCAACCAGCTCTCCGACGCGGTCGGCGTGCGCTACGGGCCGTCGACGCTGTTCGCGGTCGCGCTCGGGTTCATCGTGATCTTGATGCTGCACTTCTCACTGGTGATCTCGCGGCTGACCGACCAGAACAAGCTGCTCGCCCAGCGCGTCGCGATCCTGCAATCGCAGGTGCAGGAGCTGGCCGAGGGCGATCAGAGCCGCGGGTAGTCGCGCAGGCCGACGGTGTCGAGCGCCTTGCGCGCGGCGCGGTAGCCGGTGCGGCGGATGAGGTGCGCCGGGCGCAATGCGCGGCGGGGGCGCTTGCGGCGCGCGTCGCGCCCGAGGAAGTCGACGAGCGGTTGGGCAACTTGCGACCAGCGGTGCTCGTCGGCCAGGCGCTGCAGCGGCTGTGCGTACGCGTCGCGGCCCTGATCGAGCACGGTCTCGAGTGCGGCCACACAGCCGTCGACATCGTCGAACACCGCTCCGGCGCCGCTGCGCTCGATGTGGTCAGCGAGGTCATCACCGCGGCTGCAGACCGGCGGCAGGCCGGCCCAGAAGCAGTCGAGCAGGCGCGTGCGAAATGCAAAGCGCGTCTCGAGGTTGTCGTGGTGGGCGTACAGCGCCGCCTTGGCGTTGAGCAGCCAGTCGGCGCGCTCGTCGTAGGGCACCCAGCCGTCGTTGAAGACGACGGGCGCGCGCAGCTCCTGCGCGAGGGCCCGCGCCGCGGCCGCCGCGCGCTGGGCCGGAACCTGCGTCGCGTGTCCCATGAACACCAGCTTCAGGCGCGGCCGGCGCTGTGCGAGCTGTGCGACCGCTCGGATCGCGGTCTGGGGATCGAGCCACGGCCAGATGCCGCCGTTCCAGAGCACGACTTCGTCCTCGGGATCGAAGGGATTGGCGCGCGCCGCGGGCGGCGTGTCGGGCACGCCGAACGGCACGACGTCGATGAGGCTGCGCAGGCTCGGATCGTGCTGCGGGTCGACGAGGCGCTCGGCAAGCAGCATCCCGAGGTAGAGGTCGCGCTGCGTCTCCGAAGCGCAGACGAGGAAGTCGCCCTGGCGCAGGGCGTCGACTGCGCGGTCGGTCGCGAGCTCGGTGAACGCGCGGCGCAGGATGCGCGGCTGGCCGGGGAAGCCGCCGATCGTCTCGAGCGCCTCGGGGACGTAGAGATCGAAGGCGACGCGGGCGTCGGCGTTGCGCAGCAGGCGCATCAGCCGCGGCCATTGCGGCATCGCGAGGATCACGTCGGCATCGGCGATCGGGCCCTGCAGCGCGCGTGGCTGCTGGGGGCGGTAGGCGACGCAGGGGATGCCGTCGCGGCTGGCGGGGACGCTGCCGACGCCCGCCAGCGTCACGTCGGCGTGCGCTGCGAGCGCCTTGGCGAGCTCCAGCGCGCGGATGCTCGTGCCGCCGACCGATCCGTCGAGCCGGTCATGGGAGATGACGAGCAGCTTCATGGCTTGCGCCCGGCGAGCACGACCTGGCCGGCGAGGAACGGCGCGAGCCGTGGGAGCGCAGCGGCGACGCGCTTCACCCGACCGCTGAACCAGTACTGCGGCTCGGTGTGCGTGACGGTGAGCCCGGCCTGCGTGACGAGCTCCTGGGCGTCGGCGATCGTGAACCAGCGCAGGTGCGTGCGGTCGAAGAGGCCGGCGTCCTCGCGCGGCCAGTGGCCCTTGGCGAGCTCCTTGAACGTCTTGAGGTACTGGACGTTGGGGACGCTGACGACGAGCGTCCCACCCGGTTGCAGGAGCTCCGCACAGCGGCAGGCGGTGGCCCACGGGTCGACGAGGTGCTCGAGCACGTCGGCAGCGACGATCGCGTCGAACGGGCCCTCGAGCTGGGCCAGGCCGGCGTCGGCGTCGGCGCAGATCACGCGGTCCAGCGTGCGCTCGGCGTCGGCGGCGTAGCTCGGGTCGAGCTCGATGCCGGTGACGTGCGCCGCCTGGCGGTGCTTGAGCGCGGTGCCGAGCGCGCCGGCCGCGCAGCCGAGGTCGAGGATGCGCTTGGCGTCGCGTGGCACGAGCTGCTGGACCTCCGGGCGGGCGGTCTCGTAGGCAGCGCGCCTGCGCTCGCGAAGCACGTCCGTCGGCACGCGCGCAAGGATGACACGGTGCGGATCGCCGTCGTGCGCGGAGCGAACCTCAACGCCTGGGAGCTGTCGAACTTCGATCTGCCCGGGCATGAGGTCGTGGCGGTCGGCAGCCGGCGCGGGGCGTTCGACGCGCACGGCGTGCCGCTTGGGCAGCTGCGGCTGGACTCGCCGACCGATCTGGTCGCGCGGCTGCCGTACCCGCTGCCGGCGGTGGTCGCGCGCTTCGGCGGCGAGGTCTCGTGGCTGCGTGGGTTGGGTGACGCGCTGCGCGGGTTCGACGTCGCGCACGTGGCGGAGCTGTCCTCGCCGTACTCGGCGCAGGCGCTGCGGGCGCCGGTCTCACGAGTGGTGGCGACGGTCTGGGAGAACATCGCGACGCCGCCGTTGGCAAACGCGTTGGTGGCGCGACGGGTCCGAACCGTCGCGCGTGGTGTCGACCGCTTCGTCGCGATCTCCGAGCGTGCGGCCGAGCACCTGCGCGCGGCGGGTGTCGAGGACGCGCGCATCGAGGTGTTGCCGATGGGCGTCGACGTCGAGCGCTTCGCGCCGGTCTCGCGTGCTGTCAGCGACGGGTTGCGCGTGCTCTGCGTCAGCCGACTCGTGCCGGAGAAGGGCGTGGAGGACCTCGCGATCGCGGTCAGGCGGCTCCGCGAGCGCGGTGTCGACGTCACGGTGACGTTCGCCGGTGAGGGGCCGTCGCGGGCGCGGATCGAGGCGCTTGCCGGGGACGGCGTGCGCTTCGCCGGCCTCGTGCCCTACGACGAGATGCCCGCGCTGCACCGGGACGCCGACGTCTTCGTGCTGGCGAGTGCGCCGCGGGCGACGTGGGAGGAGCAGTTCGGCTTTGCGGTGGTGGAGGCGATGGCGTCGGGGTTGCCGGTGCTGGCGGGACATAGCGGGTCGCTGGATGAGGTCGTTGGTGATCCGTCGCAGCTTGTTCCGCCGCACCGGCCGGGGGCGCTGGCAGATGCGTTGATGGCGCTGCGCGACCCAGCGCGGCGCGCTGCTTTGGGTGCTGCGAATCGCGCTCGGGCGGTCGAGCGGTACGACCGGCGGCGAGTTGCCGAGGAGCTGGTGGCGTTCTACGAGCGTGCGCTCGCGAGCCCGGTCAGGAGCGCCTCGAGCCGGGCGCCGATCGCGCGCCAGTCGTAGACGTCCTCGGCAAGCCGGCGGCCCGCCGCGCCCAGGTGCTCCGCCAGCCCCGGTTCGGTGAGCGCACGCACCGCGGCTGCCGCGAACGCGTCCGCGTCGTCTGCGACGAGCGCTTGATCTGCGTTGAGGGCGATCCCTTCGGCGCCCATGGTCGTCGTGACGAGCGCGCGGCCGCTTGCGAGGCCGTCGAGCACCTTCAAGCGCGTGCCGGCGCCGGAGCGGATCGGGACGAGGACGACGCGCGCTTTGTCGAACCACGGCTGCATGTCGGGGACCCAGCCGGCGACCTCGATGCCTGGTCCGTCGCCGTAGCCGTCGCGCCCGACGACGAGCAGCTTGGCTTCTGGGAGTTGCTGGCGGATGCGCGGCCAGATCTCCGCAAGGAGCCAGTCGAGTGCCTCGGCGTTCGGCGGGTAACCGAACGTGCCGGTGAACAGCGCCGTCGGCTCGGACGGGAGCGCAGTTGCCTGCAGCGCGGTCGTGTCGACGCCGTTGGGGATGACGGCGGTGGTGGCGCTGACGTGGGCGCCGTCGTCCTCGGACATCGTCAGCAACGCGTCGTATTTCGGCAGGTGCTGCTGGTCGAAGCGGGCGAAGCGGCGCGCCTCGATGCGCTTGCCGCGGTTCTCGTAGTAGCGCCAGGAGAGGTTCTCGAGCGCGAGGACCGTGGGGACCCCGGCCGGGAGGTCGTCGTGCCAGCGCGCGGCCCAGTCGTGCTCGACGAGGATCACGTCGGGCATGTGCTTCGTGGCGGCTTCGCGCATGCGAGGTTCGAGGGTCGTCCAGAAGACCTCGACCTGCCAGGCGAGGACGGGCATCCGCAGCGCCGCCGCCAGCAGCGCCGGTCGCCGCCGCACCGCTGCTCCCACCTCGGCAACGCGCGACTTCGGCCGCGGCACCCCATACAACGTCGCTCCGAGATCTCGGACGCTGCTCGGATCCTGGTCACGATGTACCGGTGCGACCACGTCGACCTCGTGGCCGTGGCGGCGCAGCTCGCGGATGAGCATGAACTGGCGCGTCGAGCCGCCGCTGCCGCCGGGCCAGTACGGCAGCTCGGGCGTGACCCAGAGGACCCTCATAGGAGACGTTGCGCGACGCGCCAGTAGGCGCGCTGCGCGTGGTCGAACGGCTTGGGGACGCTGAGGTTTGGGGAGTCGAGGCTGTCGGACAGGTGCGCGGCGAACTCGCGTGCCTTGATGACGCGCGTCCGCTGGACTTCACGCCGCCGCTTCAGCGTGCGGGGCAACGTCGTCAGGACCGCCCACTGCGCCCTCAGCTTCGCGCGCAGCCAACCGCCTCGCATCGCCACCGCCAGGAGCGCGACCTCCAGCGCCAGTAGGGCGGGAGCGGCGACGATCAGGACGCTTGCGGGGTAGTCGGCGAGGATCGTCCACCAGCGGTTGCGCTCGAGGTAGAACCACTTGTAGTCGCCCTTGTCGAACTCGTAGGCGTGGTCGGCGCGTGCGTCGGGAGCGATGCCGATCTTGTGGCCGGCGAGGCGCAGGCGCAGGCTGAGGTCGACGTCTTCGCAGTAGAGGAAGTAGGCGGGGTCGAAGCCGGTTGCGGCTTGCCAGGCGTGGCGGCGGACGAGCAGCACGGCGCCGGAGGCGAACCCGACCTCGCGGTCGTCTTGTGGTGCGTTGGTGGTCGGCTCGTCGAGCTGGCCGGCCCAGCCGAGGCCGAGCCAGTGCAGCACGTTGCCTGCCGTGTTGATCGCGCGGCCCTCGTCGAGCGTGACGAGCGCTTGGCAGGCGCCCCAGTCGGGGTGGGCTCTTGCGGCGGTGCGCAGCTCGGCGAGGCACGTTCGTGCGGGGGCTGCGTCGGGATTGAGGAAGAGCAGGAGCGGTGCGCTCGCGTGGTCGGCGCCGAGGTTGGCGCCGCCGGCGAAGCCGAGGTTCTGCGGCGCCTGGACGACGATCGCCTGCGGGAGGTGCTCGCGGACGACCGCGACGTCCGCTGCGTCCGCGGCGTTGTCGACGACGATGACCTCGTCGCCGGGTTCGAGCTGGGGCGCCAGCGCCGGCAGCGTGCGGCGCAGCTCGGCCGCGTTGTGGTGGACGACGATGATCACGGCGATCGCGTCGGACGCGGACACGGTCGGCAGGCTAGAGGTTGGCTACCGTCTCGCGGCGGTGCGCCATGTCGGCTTGAACGCGCTGTACCTCGTTCCCGGAGCGGTTGGCGGGAGCGAGATCTATGCCCACGAGCTCGTGGGTGCGTTGGGGCGGGCGCAGCCGGCCGTGCGCTTCACGGTGTTTTGCGGCGTGGAGGCCGGGCCGTCGTTGGCTGCGGCCGGGTGGCCGTCGAACGTGTCGGTGCGGGTGCTGCCGGTGCGGTGTGCGGTGAAGCCGCTGCGCATCCTTTGGGAGGTGTTCGTGCTGCCGCTGGTGGCGCGGCGCGCGGGCGTGGAGGTCCTGCATTCGCTCGGGACGACCTCGCCGCCTGTGCTGTTTGGGGTGACCGGTGTCGTGACGGTCCTGGACCTGATCTACGAGGCGTATCCGGACACGTTCCCGCGCGCTTCGCGGCTGGGGCTGCGCGCGTTGGTGGGACCCGCAGCGCGTCGCGCCGCGCGGGTCATCACTATCTCTGAGGCTGTGAAGCGCGACGTCGTGGAGATCTTGCGTGTGCCTGCCTCGCGGGTCGACGCTGTGTTGCTCGGGCACGGGATGCGCTCGGTGGTCGAGGCGACGCCTTCGGCGCAGCTGCGCGAGCGCTTCGCGCTGAGCGAGGATCGCGTCGTGCTCTGCGTGTCGGCGGCGCTGGTGCACAAGAACCTGCCGCGGCTGCTGGAGGCGTTCGCCCTCCTCGCGGACTCCGAGGAGGTTCCGCCCGCGCGGCTCGTGCTGGTCGGGCACGCCGGCCGCGATCTCGCATCTTTGGAGGCGCTGGCCTCGCGGCTCGGGGTCAGCGACCGCGTCGTCTTCACCGGTTGGATCTCGGCGCCGGATCTCGAGGGGCTCTACGCGCTCGCGTCGTGCTGCGCGTACCCGTCGTTGTACGAGGGCTTCGGGATGCCCGTGCTCGAGGCGATGGCGCGCGGCGTCCCGATCGCCTGCTCGGACGCGACCTCCTTGCCTGAGGTCGCCGGCGACGCCGCGCTCCTGTTCGACCCGCACGACGCCACCTCGATCGCCGCGGCAGTCCGCGAGTTGCTGACCGACGCCCCGCTCGCCTCGACCCTCCGCGCCCGCGGCCTCGCGCGAGCGGACCAGTTCACCTGGTCGCGCTGCGCCGACGGAGTCCTGCAGGTCTACGACCGGGCTTGCGGTTGATGGGGGCCCCCTCGGTCCGTGCGCTCGCGCCACTTCTCATTGCAGTCTTCTTGGTCGGGATCGCGTGGTCGCTCGTCACTCCGCCGTGGCAGGCGCCGGACGAGAACTCTCACTTCGCGTATGCGCAGTACCTAGCCGAATCAGGGTCGCTGCCCGGCCGACGTGCTGACGCGCCGACGTTTTCCACCGAGCAGGTGGCGGCGGCTGCTGCATCGAATGCGGACCTTGCTGCCGCCCAGCGCTCGATCAAGATGCAGTGGGACCCTGCCGCTTTCGCTCGGTGGCAGATCTCGTCGGCGGCACGCGATCCCGAGGCGCGCTCGGACGGCGGCGGGCCAAATCCTGCTTCGAGCAATCCTCCGCTCTACTACCTGGCTCAGGTACCTGCCTACTACGTGGCTTCCGGTGGCGACGTGTTCGCGCGTCTAGAGGTCATGCGCATCGCGTCGCTCATCTGGCTCCTGGTCGCTGTGGGGGCCGCGTGGCTCCTTGTGCGCGAGTTGCTCCCGGGGGAGGAGTTGCTACAGCTGCTCGCTGCCGGCGTCGTCGGGTTCGCGCCCATGATGCTGTTCGTATCGTCATCGGTCAGCCCGGACTCGATGCTGTACGCAACTTGGGCGATCGTTCTTTGGCTCGGTGTGCGCCTGCTCCGTCGACCTCCGAGCGCCGTCACGGTAGGAACGTTCGCCGCCGCCGTGGGCGCGGCTTGCGTGGTCAAAGCTACGAGCTACGCGCTTCTTCCGGCAGCCTGTTTCGCAGTGGCTGCTGCGATCGCCAAGGACGGTGGCCCTGGCTGGGGTCCGGCAATCCGCATGGCTGGAGTCGGGCTCGGCGGCCTGGCGTTGACGCTCGGTGTGTGGCTCGTCGTGTCTCGAGCGCTCGGACAAGCTGCAGCGCCGCAGGTGTCCGTAGTCACTACTGGCGGATCGTTGAACATCCGCGAGTTCCTCTCGTACCTCTGGCAATTCTACTTGCCCAAGACCGGGCTGCAAACCGATTTCGCGTCGGTCGCGCCGACGCTCCCGGCGTGGGACTTTCTCGTTAAAGGCAGCGTCGCCTCGTTTGGGTGGACCGAGGTCGAGTTCGACTCGTGGGTGTACTGGACCGCGCTCGCTGCGGGTGTGGTCGTTGCCCTCGGCGCCGGTGCAGGTATCTGGCGCGACCGTGCGCGTGTGGACCCACGGATCGCGACCTTTCTGGCGCTCGTTGTCGTCGCGCTCATGGCGGGCCTACACATCAGCGAGTACCGCCAACTTGATGGCGGGGCTCTCAACTTCTTCCAGGGTCGTTACGTGTTGCCGCTGGCGCCGTTGGCTGGCCTAGCGGCAGCGCGGGCGGCGCTCTGGCTTCGGCGGCCGTGGCGCGGGAGGGTCGTCGCGGGGACACTGTCCGCCCTGCTGACGTTCAACCTGTTCTCGTTGGGCCTCGTGTTGAGTCGGTTCTATGCGTGAGGGCGGCGCGCATCGAGCATTCGTCGTGGTGGTCCTACTAGGAGTGGCCCTGTTCGCGCTCGCGCTGTTCGCTAAGCGCACCACGCTCGCGTTCTCGCTTGGGACCACCACGAGTGCAGTTGTCGCTGATCTCGGGCCACAACAGACCCTGTGTCAGGGCCCGGTCGACGTTCCATCGTATGGAAGGTTCGATCGGGTCGTCTTGCAGGTCGGTACCTACCAGCAACCCGGGCCGCCGCTCGATCTGCGAGTGCGCAGCGCTTTTGGCGAGACCATCGCGTCAGGGCGGCTGCCCGGCGGGTACTCCGATATCGATCGAGCGCCAACACATTCGATCACGCTCCCACGCATGATTGGCGGAGCGGACTTGCGCGTGTGCGTCACGAACCGTGGAGCGCGGCGCATAGCGCTTTACGGCAGCGGGGACAACGCGTCGCAGGCATCCACTGCAACTCTCAACGGCAAGCGAATCGGACGCGATGTCAACTTTGAGTTTCGTCGGCCGGCGCGATCGTACGTCTCGATGGTCGGCCGATTGCTCGAGAGGGCGTCGCTCTGGCGCTCGCCGAGGTTCTCAGGTGGGGTGTATGTCGGAGTTTTGATCGGCCTCCTTGGGGGCGCGCTCGTTGCGACGGGCCTTGCGGTCCGCCGATCCACGGCTAACCCCCCCAACCCCTAGGCGCGCAGCGCGGCGTGGAGGCCGGTCGCGAGCTGGGCCCCCGCCGCTGGCCAGGTGCGGGTTGCGGCTGTTGCGAGGCCGTCGCGGGTTCGGGTAGCGCGGAGCTCGAGGTCGTCGAGCAGGCTCTCTATCGCGTCGGCGAGCGCGGTGGGGTCAGGCGGGGCGAGGGTGATCGGTCCGTCGTCGCCGAATGTCGTGCGCATCGAGGGGACGGCGAGGTCGACGACGGGCAGTCCGCAGGCGAGCATCTCCGTCGGCACCAAGGACGGGTTCGTCAGCGACAGCACGACGCCGACGGTGGCGCTTGCGTACGCGTGGGCAAGCGCGGCTGGCTCGAGCACACCGAGATGGCGGTGGGGGAACGGGGTGTGCAGCTCGCGGGCTTCGCCGAACAGCGCGATCTCGACGTCGGGGCGCCGGCGGTGGAGCTCCTGCAATGCCAGCACGCCGAGCGGTACGCCGCGACGCGCGGTCGTCGGCCGCGCGTAGAACAGGACCAGATCATCGCGGCGATGCGTCGGCAACGGCCGATAGACGTCGTGGTCCACGCCGAGATCGAACGACGCGACCGCCGCGCCGTACGAGGACGACACGACGTCCGCCAGCCACGGCGACGCGCAGATGCAGAACAGGCCTTGGCGGTAGGTCCACTCGGCCCACATACGCTCGACGGAGGTCCCATAGAACTCTGGCTCGTGATCCTGCACGAGATACGCCCGCGCGCCACAGCCGGGCAGACGCAGCACGGCCGGCACCGTCTGCCACCCCGTCGCCAGCGCCACGTCGGCCCCGGGGAAGTCGCGTGGGTCGCGTAGACGCGCCAGCGGGGCCGGCACGCCCCCGAAGAACGACGCGAACGCGCCAGAGAGCGCGGCGTCGTCCATCCCGGCGTGACGCTCCTCCTCGTCGACGAGCCACAGCGAGACTGAATGCCCGAGCGCGGAGAGCTCGCGCACGAGATCCGCGATCGTCTTGTGACCGCCAGAGCCGCGGCGAAACTGCGGCACCACAACCGCGACGCGCAGCGAGTCCCCGGTCGAAGCAGCCGGCGCCAGCGGCACGGGCGGCGACGACAACGCCTCCCCGAGGAACGGCGGCAGCCGCAGCGGGCGCGGTCCGCGCTCGCCGCCGCGACGCAGCAACGGGCTCACGCCGAGACTCGCAGCCGCAACGCCTCGCGCAACCCCGCCTCGACCTGCGACGCCGCCACGTCCCACGTGCGCCCGGCGACGAACTCCAACCCCAAAGCAGAGCGCCGCGCACGCTCCTCGGCGGACATCAACAGACCAGCGATGGTGTCCGCGAGCGCGACCGGATCCGGCGCCGACAACGCGACCGGCCCGTCGACCCCGAAGACACCCTCCGCGCTCACGCCCGCGAGGTCCACGCACGGCAGCCCGCAAGCCATCATCTCCTGCGGGATCAACGAGTAGTTCGTCATCGACAGCACGACCCCGACGGTCGCCGACGAGAACACCTCCGCAAGCTCGTCATGCGACAGCACGCCGAGGTGCTCGTGCTCGAAGGGCGCGCGCAGTGGCACGTCGCTGCCAAACGACAGCACGCGCAACCCGGGGAACGACGCGATCACCTCCTGCAGCGCCATCAGCGCCAGCGGCACCGCCCGCCGCGCCGTCACCTCACGCCCGTAGAGGGCGATCACGTTCGACGCCCGCTGCACCGGCCGCGGCCAGTACACGTCGTGGTCCACGCCGAACTGAAACAGCGACGTCGTCCCGCCGTAGCGCGAGCCGACGATCGAAGCCAGCCACGGCGACCCACACACCGCATGCATGCCCAGGCCGTACGTCGCCTCGGCCCACAGCGACTCCACCGACGTCGGGTAGAACTCGGTCTCGTGGTCGTGCACCAGGTACGCCCGCGCCCGGCACGACCCGAGCAGCATCACCGAGTGTGCCGTCTGCCAGCCGGTCGCGACCGCGACGTCGGCGCCGTACCAGTCCGCAAAGCCCTTGAAGACCGGTCCGGCCACCGGCGCAAACCACTCGCGCATGTCCCCGCGGACGCGCGCCGCGGGAAAGCCGTCCATCAGCCCGTGCGGGTCGTCGATCCAGTAGGAGACCGTGTGGCCGGCCTGCTCCAGCCGCCACATGATCTGCAGGATCGAGTTGTGCCCGCCCGACCCGCGCGAGAACGGCGGGATCACGCACGCGATGTGCAACGGCTGATCGGCCGCCTGTCCCGGCAGCACGTCGAGCAGCTCGGCTGCGCCGTCGCGGGCGTAGCGGCGGACGGCGTCGAAGGGGACGGGACCGGAAGGCGAGATCCGCAGCGGCGTGCGCTGCGAAGTGGCGGTGCCCTCGAGCGAGATGGCGCGCTGGAATCCAAGCGGCAGCTGATCGGCACGCGAGCCGAGCGCCGAGAAGACCTTGCGGCCTGCATGGTGGACCGTCGCGCGCGCCGTCCAGCGGCGAACCTCAGACGCGTCGTAGCCCTGCGAGCGCATCCAGGCGCGGTCGTCCCCAACCAGCCCGCGCACCGTCCGCACCGTCGACCGCACGCCAAAGCCCTCGACATGCCCGATCGTCGACCGCAGCCCGCGGTACTCGTCGAAGTAGCGACGCATGAACTGCACGGGCGGGTAGTCGTGCGCATGCAGCACCGCCATCCCCGGCGTGTAGACCTTCGCCCACCCCGCCGCGAGCATCGCGACCCCGAACGCCTGGTCCTCGGAATACGGGACGTCGTCGAAGCGCACCTGCTCCCAGCACTCCCGCCGGTAGGCCGCGTTGACGTTGGACAGCCACGGGTCGCCGCCCGCGCGCTCCACGCGCGTGCCGCCGTCGTCGCCCGCCTTGCCGGCGAAGAACGCCTCGAGCTCGCGCGCGATCATCGGCGAGGTGTCAGGCCGTGCACGATGCGGTCCGAAGACCGCACCCACATCGGACCCCAACGCGAAGCCTGCGCGCAGTGCGGCGAGCCATCCCGGCAGCGGCGTCGCGTCCTGCGTGAGGAACGCGATCACATCTCCCGAAGCCGCCTCCGCACCGAGGTTGCGCGTGCGCCCGTGCCCGAACGACGACGGCGCGATCTCGATGACGCGCGCGGACGCGGCCCGCGCGATCTCGGCGCTGCCGTCCGTGGAGCCGGAGTCGACGACGACGACCTCGTCGACGCCTTCGCCGGCAAGCGCGGCCAGCTGCTCGGGCAAGTAGCGCGCGCCGTCCTTCACTGGCACGACGACGGACACCTTCATGAGCGCAGTCGCCGCGCCGTCCGCTTCAGCACCCAGACGACGGAGCGCACGCGCTTCAGAGACTCCAACGCCACCTGCGCGCTGCGCCGCCGCATCACCCGGTCGAGGTCGATGCCCAAGCGGTCGTACCAGTAGAGCTTCTCCTGCGAGCGTGCCACGAGCGCGTTCGTCGTCCGCGCCTGCTCGGCGAGCTGCGCCTCGAGCTCGGCGACACGCGCGCGCAGCTGCTCCACCTCGGAGGAGCTCACACGCGCTCCAGCACGATCACGTCCTGGACGCGGTCCAGCGCCCCAAGCTCGACGATCCGGATCGCCCACTGCGGCGTCACGTGCTGCGCAAGCCAGTCGATCGTCATGTAGCTGTTGCCCCAGCCCTCGGCCTTGACGCCCCAGTCGCCGTCGGGCCCGAAGACGTCGATGAACGCATGGCCCTGCTTGGCGAACGAGCGGGTCACGCGCCCGGCCGGATCGGGGTGCATCTGCTGGCGCCGCGTGAACTCCGCGAGCGCGTCGTAGCCGTGCGTCGTCAGCAACAGCGCGCCGCCGGGCTTGACGATGCGATGCATCTCCTCCAGCCACACGAGCGCCTCGGGCGCAGCGAAGTGCGACCACACGCTGATCGCGTACGCGATGTCGACCGACACATCGTCGAGCGCCAGCGGCGGCGACGTTGGGGAGACGAACCAGCGCATCCCCGCGAGGTGCTCGCTGGCCCACCCGATTGCCTCCGCGTTGGGATCGCAGCCGATGCCATCGAGGTCCGGTCGCCAGGCGTTGAAGACCCGCAGCACGCGTCCAGAGGAGGCGCCGAAATCGAGCACCGTCATGCCCTCGTCCAGCGCGAAGCCGCTGCGCGACAGCAGCGTCGCGACGAGGTCGGCGGTGTAGAGGTCGCCGCCGGCTGCGAGCGGCCCGCGCGCCATCGCGTGCGTCCCGTCCGGCGGCATCTCGGCGCGCAACCCGGTCCGCTCGATCGCCCCCGGCAGCTGGTACCAGAGCGAGAACAGCAGCGCGAGCCGTCGCCGCAGCTCAGGCTCGGCCGGATCCCAGTAGCCGCGCAGGTCGGGCTCGAGGCGCTCCTCCAGCGCCGCGATGTCCTCATCGGTCAGGCGCGCGTAGAGGTCGCTCGTGACCGGCCCGAGCGGGTCGGCCCAGGCCGACCCGGCGCGTTCTTCCAGCGCCTCGACGAACGGCGCCCAGCGTGGCGAGGCGACCGGCCCGTCGGCGGCAGTCTGCCGGTACGCGCGCTGCACGGCGCGCACGCCGGCGCCGAGCACGGCGCGCGAGCGCTGAACGGGGCTGAGGGTCGACATCGCGGTCAGGCTATCTCGAACGGATCT
The DNA here is from genome assembly GCA_963727365.1 of Paraconexibacteraceae bacterium. Classification (GTDB taxonomy): domain Bacteria; phylum Actinomycetota; class Thermoleophilia; order Solirubrobacterales; family Solirubrobacteraceae; genus Paraconexibacter. The sequence continues at coordinate 175,001 of CAVSFU010000008.1, forward strand.
GTGGAAGGCTGCCGCGCGGTGGCCCGCTTCGAGACCCTGCCGACGCGCCTGCAAGGCCCGCTCCTGATCGTCCCGGCGGTGCACGGCGACGAACGCGGCTTCTTCGCGGAGACCTACCGTGCCAACGACTTCGCCGAGCTGGGAGTTGCGGAGACGATGGTCCAGGACAACCACTCGCGCTCGCGCTACGGGACGATCCGCGGCATGCACTTCCACATCGGCGCGGGCTGCGCGAAGCTCGTGCGCTGTGGTCGCGGGACGATCGTCGACGTGCTCGTCGACATGCGCAAGGACTCGCCGACGTTTGGGCAGCACGAGGCCTTCGAGCTCTCCGAGGACAACATGCGCGTGCTCTACGCGCCGCCGGGCTTCGGGCACGGCTTCGCGGTCACCAGCGAGGTCGCCGACGTGCTCTACAAGCAGTCCGCGTACTACGCGCCCGACGTCGAGCGCGGGATCTCGTTCATGGACCCGGCGCTGGCGATCGAGTGGCCGGTGCCGCGCGATGCGTGGGTGTACTCCGAGCGTGACGCCAACGCGCCGACGCTCGCGGAGTTCGGCGGGCTTTAAAGGTTCTCCGCCACGCGCGGCGACTCGCGCTGGAAGAACCACAGGCCGAGGATGAAGATCCCGATCGTCATCACGATCGGAATGACGACGCGCGCGCCCATGAGGAACGTGACCGTCGGCGCGCCGCTGTCGATCGACCGCGTGACGCATCTGCGCGAATGCCGCCGAGATCGGGTTGCAGAGGAACCACGGACGCACTTCCGGCGGCTTCACGTAAGTGGCGACGTACAGCACCGACGAGCCGTAGAACAGCATCTGGCTGAAGACCTCCCAGATCGGCTGCATGTCGCGGTAGCGCACGTAGAGCGCGCTCAACAGCATGCCCATGCCGACCGCGAGCATCGTGATCACGAGCACGATCACGGGCAGCTCGATCCACGTCCACATCGGCCAGACGCCGTTGGAGAACGCGAAGATCAGCACGGCCGCGAACGTGATCGCGAGGTTCAGCAGCGCCGTGACCGCGATCGAGAGCGGGATCACGATCGGGTTGAAGTGCATCTTGCGCAGCAGGTTCTCGCGCGTCACAAGGGAGGTCACGCACCCGGTCGTGACCTCGGCGAAGTAGTTGAACAGCACCATCGCGAAGAGGATGTAGACGCCGTAGTGGTGGACGTTCGCATCGAGGTTCGCGAACTCCGTGAAGACGATGAAGATCACGCCGAACAGCGCGAACGGCCGCACGAGCGTCCAGAGCACGCCGAGGACCGAGCCGTAGAACTTGAGCTTCCAGTCGGTCAGCGCGAGCGTCCACGTCAGGCTCCACAGCCTGCGGACCTCCGTCACGTGCGCTCCAACACGAACGAGTGGTCCAGGTCGACGAGCCCACCGCTCATGAACGATCCGTGCACATGCAAGCCTGCGAGATCCTCGCGCAGGTCCAGCGCATCCGCGCCAAGACCCGCCCGCGCCACCGACGGCGTCAACGCGTACTTCGTCGGCGCGAGCACGTTGTCGATCTCGATCCGCACCGCCACCTCGTCGCCGGCCTCGAACGTGCCCGTCGCCACGCCCTGGAACTCCGTCGTCGTGATGAAGATCGTGTGCCCGACGTCGTTGCGCAGGCTGAAGCCGAACACCGGCTCCTCGACGTGTGAGTGAAAGCGCACGCGAAACGCCATCCCGATCCGATCGCCCTGCGCGGCCTCGGTCACGCGTTCGCCGCCCTGCTCGAACCACGCCTCGACGATCTCGCACGCCTGGTGATCCCCGTACCGCCCGTCCGGCGCCTCGTGGACGAGCCGCCCGAAGTTCAGCTCGTTGTAGGCGCGCCCGATCTCGTGCGGGTCGCCAAGCTCGAGCACGTCGCCGCGCTCGATCAGGATCGCGCGGTCGCAGTAGCGCTCGGTTGCGTACATGTCGTGCGTCACGAGCACCACGGTCTTGCCCGCCGCCTTCAGCCGCGTGAACTCCTCGAAGCACTTCTGCTGGAACGCGGCGTCGCCGACGGCAAGCACCTCGTCGACCAGCAGCACGTCCGCGTCCACCTGGATCGCGGTCGCAAAGCCCAGCCGCACCGCCATCCCCGAGGAGTAGTTCTTCAGCTTGAGGTCGACGAACTCCTCGAGCTCGGCGAACTCCAGCACGGCCTCGAAGCGCTTTTGCGCCTCGCGCCGCGACAGCCCCATCATCACCGCGTTGATGACGACGTTGTCGCGCGCCGTCAGGTCAGGGTTGAAGCCGACGCCGAGCTCGATGAACGGCGACAGCCGCCCGTGCACCGCGATCCGTCCCGTCTCGGGCCGGTAGATCCCCGCCAGGCACTTCAACAGCGTCGACTTGCCCGAGCCGTTGCGCCCGACGATGCCGAAGAACTCGCCGCGCGGAATCGTGATCGTCACGTCCTTCAGCGCCTCGAGGTCGTCGAACTCGATCGAGCGCAACGGGTGCAGCACCCGCTCCTTGAGCGTGCTGTAGCGCTGCTTGGGAAGCCGGAAGGTTTTCGAGACGTGGTCGATCTCGACGGCCGGAGGCGCTGCCTGAAGCAGCGCACGACGTTCCTGCGCCTCCGTCTTGGCGAGGACGGTCACCGGCGGAACGGTAGCCGCTGGGCAGGGTCGTTAGCCTCCCCGCGGATGGGTGTCGTCGACCTCACCGCGGGCACGCGGATGGACACCGCGCGTGGTGACGTGGTCGTTTGCGTTCCGTTGTACGGCGCCCACGACCACTTCGCGCGCTGCTTGCGCAGCCTCCTGGCGCACACCCCGGCCGACGTCCCGATCCTCGTCGCCGACGACGCCGGGCCAGACCCGGCGAGCCGCGCGCTCGTCGACGAGCTCGCCGCAGCGGGCGCGCTGCACCACGAGATCACGTGGCTGCGCCGCGAGCACAACGCGGGCTTCGTCGACAACGTCAACGGCGCCTTCGACGCCGCCGCGCCGGCCGACATCGTCATCGTCAACTCCGACGTCGTCGTCGCCGCCGGCTGGCTCGAGGGCCTGCGTGACGCGACCTACTCCGACACGAACGTCGCGACCGCGACCGCGCTCACCAACCACGGCACGATCGTCTCCGTACCGCACCGCAACATCCCGGTGGCGTCGCTGCCCCAGGACGTCACGCTCGACACCGCCGCGCAGCGCATCCGCGCCAGCTCGCAGCGCCTGCGCCCGCGCATCCCGGTCGCGATCGGGCACTGCCTGTACGTGCGACGCAGCGCGCTCGAGCTCGTCGGCGGCTTCGACCGCGCGTTCGCGCCCGGCTACGGCGAGGAGGTCGACTTCTCCCAGCGCTGCCTCGCGGTCGGCCTGCAGCATGTCGTCGCCGACGACGTGCTCGTCGCACATCACGGCAGCGGCTCGTTCGGCGCAGTCGACGGTCGCTCGGCGCTGCAGCTGGCTCACGAGCAGATCGTCAACACGCGCTACCCGTACTACGAGGACGTCATCCGCGACGCTGCCACCGATACGAGCAGCCCGCTGGCGCGCGCGGTCGGCCACGCCTCGCGCGTGCTGCGTGGGCTGCGGGTGACGATCGACGCGCGCGTCCTCGGCCCGATGCTCACGGGGACCCAGGTGCACGCGCTCGAGCTGATCGCCGCGCTCGCGCGCACCGGCGACGTGCGCGTGCGCGTGCTGCTGCCCGACGTGCCCGGCGCCTACGTCGACATCGCGCTCGGCGGGCTGCCGAACGTCGAGCGGATCGTCGAGGCCGACATCGCTGACGTCGAGCTCGACGACCTCGTGCACCGTCCATGGCAGGCGACGCACGTCAAGGACGTCGAGCTGCTGGCGCGCCTCGGCGAGCGGATCGTGCTGACGCAGCAGGACCTGATCGCCTACCGCAACCCGAGCTACTTCGCCTCTGCCGACGACTGGCTGGCCTACCGCAAGCTCGCCGCCGAAGCGATGGCGCTGAGCGCGCTGACGCTGTTCTTCTCCGAGCACGCGCGCGCCGACGCGCTGCGCGAGGACCTCGTGCCGGCGCAGCGCACGAGCGTCATCCACCTCGGCACCGACCACCGCGTCGCGCTGCCCTCGACGACGCCGCGCGCGCCGCTCGGCGTCGACGCCAGCACGCCGTACCTGCTCTGCCTCGGCACGGACTTCCGCCACAAGAACCGCCTCTTCGCGCTGCGCCTGCTCGAGGCGCTGCGCGAGCGCCACGGCTGGGAGGGCCGCCTCGTGCTCGCCGGCCCGCGCGTGACCTACGGCTCCTCGAGCGCCGAGGAGGCGTCGTTCCGCGTAGCGCGCCCGCAGCTCGACGCGCAGGTCGTCGACCTCCCGGCGGTGGGCGAGCCCGAGAAGGCGTGGCTGATCGCCAACTGCGCGGCCGTCGTCTATCCGACGACCTACGAGGGCTTCGGGCTCGTCCCGTTTGAGGCCGCCGAGGCAGGCCGCCCGTGCCTGTTCGCGGCGCTGACGTCGCTGGCCGAGGTGCTGGAGGACGACGCCGCGCTGCTCGTTCCCTGGGACGCGCAGGCAAGCGCCGATCGCGCGATCGGCGTGCTGACCGACCCTGAGCAGGCCGAGGCCAGGTCGCCCGCGTGCGCGCGTCCGCGGGGCGCTTCGACTGGGACACGACCGGTCGCGAGCTCGTCAGCGCCTACCACGACGCGCTCGCACGTCCGGCGCCGATGGCCGCCCGCGTGCTCTCCGAGAGCCTCGTCGTCGACGCCCGCTACTGGGGCCTGGTCGCCGACATCGGCGGCGCCGGCATGTCGCTTGTCGAGCCGCGCCGCCCGCTGCTGCCCGAGGAGGCGCAGCGTGGGCTTGCGGCGCTCGCGCGCCGTCGTGCGACGCGCTGGGCGGTGGTCGGCCCGCTGCGCCTGTTCGGCCGCCTCGGCCAGCGCTCGCACCGCAACGGAACCGGGACCGACGGCGCGCGCGTGACGAGCGAGGAGGACGTCCCGCTGCGGCGCGAGTCGCGCGCCCGCACGATCGCGGGCTTCGTCGTCTCGATCGTCGCGATCGCAGGCTGCGTGTGGTGGGCGTCGCGCCAGGACGCGCCGCGCTTCCCCGAGGGTGCCGGCAACTGGGCGCTGCTGGTCGCCGCGGTGCTCGTCTACGCCGTCGCGACCGTCGTCCGCGGCGAGCGCTGGGACGCGATCCTGCGCTACCTCAAGGTCTTCCACGAGCGCGTCGACGCCTACGCGCTGACCGTCGTCGGCTACATGGGCAACACCGTGCTGCCGGCGCGCGGCGGCGAGGTGCTGCGGATCTTCTTGCTGGCCGAGCGCTCGCACGCGCTGCGTCGCGAGGTGCTCGGGTCGATCATCACCGAGCGCCTGCTCGACGTCGCAGCGCTCGGCGGCCTATTCGTCGTGCTGACCGTGTCGGGTGCTGCCGAGGCGCCGGGCGGCGACGCGACGATGTACGCCGCGATTGGTGTGCTGATCCTCGGCATCGGCGCGGCGTTCGCGTACCTGCGCCTGCGGGTTGCCGGGAAGTTCGAGGTCTTCGCCGACCGCGTGCGGCCGATCACGCGCGCGTCGCGCCAGCTGCTGACCTTCCGCGGTGCGCAGCTGCTGCTCGTGACGATGTTCGTCTGGGCGCTGGAGGGCGTGATCATGTGGCTCGCAGCGCAGGCGATCGACGTCCCGCTGGGCATCGGTGAGGGCCTGGTCGTCGTCGTGCTCGCGTCGCTCAGCGCGCTGATCCCTGCCGGCCCGGGTTATGTGGGGACGTATGACGCCGCCGCGCTCTTTGCTCTGCACCAGGTCGACGTCCGCGGCGGCGCGGCGGTCAGCGTGATCCTGATGTTCCGCTTCGTCGTGTTCGTGCCCGTGACGATTGCCGGGCTCGTGATGATGATCGGCCGCTACGGCGGACTGCGTGGCGCGCTGAGCCGCGAGCGCGCGGCGGAGGCGCCGGCCTGATGCGCGTGCTGATCACCGGCGGTGCCGGCTTCATCGGCTCCTCGATCGGCCTGGCGCTCGCCGAACGCCACGCCGACTGGGAGATCGTCGCGTGCGACAACCTCTACCGGCGCGGCTCGGAGCTGAACCTGCCACGGCTGAGGGCCGCCGGCGTCGCGTTCGTTCACGCCGACGTGCGCTCGCGCGACGACCTCACCGCGATCGGGCCGATCGACGCGATGGTCGAGTGCTCGGCTGAGCCATCGGTGCTCGGCGCTGCCGACGTGATCGTGCCGGTCAACCTCGTCGGCGCCTACAACTGCTTCGAGCACGCTGCCGCGCACGACGCGCGCGTGATCTTCCTGTCGACGAGTCGCGTCTATCCGGTCGCGCCGCAGGAGGCGCTGGCGTTCCGCGAAGCCGACACGCGCTTCGAGCTGGCCGACGAGCAGGACGTCGCGGGCGCGAGCGCGGAGGGGATCTCCGAGGACTTCCCGCTTGCCGGCCGCCGGACGATGTACGGCGCCTCCAAGCTCGCCGCCGAGCTGCTGCTCGCGGAGTACGACGTGCCATGGACGATCGACCGCTGTGGCGTCGTCGCAGGGCCGTGGCAGATGGGCAAGGTCGACCAGGGCGTCTTCACGCACTGGATGCTGTCGTTCATCCAGGAGCGCGAGCTGCGCTACATCGGCTACGGCGGGCAGGGCAAGCAGGTGCGCGACCTGCTGCATGTCGCCGACCTCGTCGACCTCGTCGAGCGCCAACTCGCCGAGCCGGGCTGGGACGGCCAGACGTTCAACGTCGGCGGTGGGCGCGAGGGCAGCCTGTCGCTGGCCGAGACGACCGCGCTGTGCCGCGAGATCTCCGGCAACGACGTCGCCGTGACCGCGGCGGGCGAGAGCCGCGCGGGCGACGTGCGCATCTACCTGTCGGACTGCCGTGCGCTGTACGCGCACTCAGAGTGGCGTCCGCAACGCAGCCCGCGCGACGTGTTGCAGGACATCCACGATTGGGTACGCGGCAACGAGCGAACCGTGCTGAACGCGCTCGGATCCCTACCCTGAAAACGCATGCCAATCGCGATCGTCACCGGATCCGGGGGCTTGATCGGCTCCGAGTCGGTCGAGTACTTCGTCGAGCAGGGCTTCGACGTCGTCGGCCTCGACAACGACATGCGCGCCTACTTCTTCGGCGACGAGTCCTCGACGAAGCCGGTCAGCGCGCGGCTCGCCGAGAAGCTCGGCGACGCGTTCCGCCCGCACGCGCTCGACATCCGCGATCGCGAGGGCGTCGACCGGCTGTTCGCCGAGCACGGCGCGCAGGTCGAGCTGATCGTCCACACCGCCGCGCAGCCGTCGCATGACTGGGCTGCGCGCGAGCCCCACACCGACTTCTCGGTCAACGCAACCGGCACGCTGAACCTGCTGCAGGCTGCCCGCGACCACTGCCCCGACGCGACGTTCGTCTTCACCTCGACCAACAAGGTCTACGGCGACCGCCCGAACGACCTGCCGCTCGTCGAGCTCGACACGCGCTGGGAGCTGCCCGAGGACCACGAGTGGTTCGGCGGCATCCCGATCGAGATGTCGATCGACACCTGCACGCACTCGCTGTTCGGTGCGTCGAAGGTCGCGGCCGACGTCCTCGTGCAGGAGTACGGCCGCTACTTCGACATGCCGACGGTCTGCTTCCGCGGCGGCTGCCTGACCGGGCCCCAGCACGCCGGCGCCCAGCTGCACGGCTTCCTCGCGTACCTCATGAAGTGCACCGTCACAGGCACGCCCTACACGATCTTCGGCTACAAGGGCAAGCAGGTCCGCGACAACATCCACGCCTACGACGTCGTGCGCGCGTTCCACGCGTTTCACAAGGCGCCGAAGTCCGCGGCGGTCTACAACCTCGGCGGTGGGCGCACGTCGAACGTCTCGATGCTCGAGGCGATCGCCAAGTGCGAGCAGATCGCGGGGCGCGCGCTCGAGTACACGCTTTCGGACCAGGCGCGGATCGGCGACCACCAGTGGTACGTCTCGGACTTCTCTGCGTTCGAGCGCGAGTACCCCGAGTGGCGATTGACTTACGGGATCGACGACGTCCTGCGCGACATCCACGCGTCGAACGTCGAGAGCTGGGCAGCCCACACCGCAGCGTGAAGCTCTCGGTCGTCATCCCGGCGCACAACGAGGAGGGCTCGATCGCCGAGACCGTCCGCGCCGTGTCCGAGCGCCTGTCGGAGGAGGACATCGAGCACGAGATCGTCGTCGTCGACGACGCCTCCACCGACCGCACCGCGGCGATCATCGCCCAGCTTGCCGAGGCCGACTCGGCGGTGCGCTACGTGCGCAACCCGTATCGCAACGGCTTTGGCTTCGCGGTGCGTGCTGGCCTCGACGTCTACACGGGCGACGCGGTCGCGATCGTGATGGCGGACCTCTCCGACCATCCGGACGACCTGATCGCCTACTACCGCCTGCTCGAAGCCGGCTACGACTGCGCGTTCGGCTCGCGCTTCATGACCGGCTCGAAGGTCTACGACTACCCGCGCTTCAAGCTCGTGATGAACCGGCTCGTCAACCTCGGCGTGCGGCTGCTCTTCGGGCACGGCTACAACGACACGACTAACGCGTTCAAGGCCTACCGCCGCGAGGTCATCGACAACGTCCAGCCGCTCGTCTCACCGCACTTCAACCTGACGGTCGAGATCCCGCTGAAGGCCGTCGTCCGCGGCCACTCCTACGCGATCACGCCGATCCGCTGGACCAACCGCAAGGCCGGCGTCAGCAAGCTGCGCCTGCAGGAGCAAGGCAGCCGCTACGCCTACATCGTGCTGATGGTGTTCCTCGAGCACCACCTCAGCCGCGGCGACTACCGCCGCAGCGGTGCCCAGCGCGACCACCGCTGGCGCGCCGGCCAGCCCGCCGCGAAGTTCTACGACGACGCCGAGGCGCGGACGGAGCGTTGAGCGCAGTTCGCGCGGTCACGCCGAACCGCGTGCTCGGCGCCGTCGTTGCCGCTTTCGTTGTCTCCACACTGCTCGTGGCGGTAGCGACGCCGCCGTGGGAAGCGAACGACGAGATCTACCACCTGCAGAACGTCCAGACGCTCGTGGGCGGCCATTGGTATCGGATGGACGATCCACGCGCGGGACTGGAGCCGCATCAGGCGCCGCTCTACTACCTCGGGTTGGCGGGCTACCAGCGCTATGCGCTGGGCGTGCCAGAAACGATTCCGGCGCCCACAGTGCTCAGTGGTGGGCCTCGCAACTTCCGCCATGACGTCCGCGAGGACGGCCGAGATCAACGGCTCGTGACGTTGCTTCGGCTCCCGAGCATCCTGCTCGCACTCGCGATGCTGCTCGGCACCTGGCTTGCGGCGCGCGCGCTCACGTCGGACCCGTGGACGCCGGTCGTCGCGGTCGCGTTCATATGTGGCGTTCCCCGCCTTGTGTTCCTGTCGGGAGTCGTCAACAACGACAACCTCTCGAACGCCCTCGGTGCGCTCGTCGCGCTCGTTGCCGTGCTTTTGCTGCGACGGCGGTTGCCAACGGCTCGCGCGGCGGTTTTGGGCGGCGCCTGCCTTGGTGCGGTGATCGGGTTGCTGGTCCTCGCCAAGCTCACCGCGGCGGTGCTCGTCGCTCCTGCCGCCGCGGCCATGCTCTACGCCGGAACCGACAACCGTCGTCGGGCGCTCGCGTTGACGGCGGCTGCCGCGTCCGCCGTCGTCGTGTGCGGCTGGTGGCTGATCCAGAACCAGGTGCGCTATGGCGACCCGTTCGCCGCGGCCGCGACGCGCGACCATCTGCGGGCCGTCCTTCCAGCGCTGTTGGACACCGGGTCGTTCGCTCACCAGGCGTTCGACGTCACGCCGCGTGAGGTGTTCCGCTCCTTCTGGTACGTCTCGGGGTGGAACCAGCTTTCGTGGCGAAGCAACATCCCGTATGCGTTGCTGTGGCTCGGGCTAGCGGCGGGGCTGGCGGGGCTGCTCTGGAGGCGGCGACGGCTCGACGTACCCCGCGGGACGCTGCCGGTCCTATGGCTCACGGCTGCTGGCGGCGCTGTCGCAGTTTGGTACCTCGGCATCGAGACGACGACGAGCTCCGCCCGCGTCGGCTTCTTCGCGTTGCCCGCGATCGCAATCCTGTTTGCACTCGGAACGCAACGTCTCGCGCTGCATCCGGCGCTGCGACTCGCGATGCCAGTGGTCGGCGCCGGGCTGGCGGTCGTGGCGATCGCACGAGACATTCTCGATTTCTTTCCAGCGTGATGGCGCGGCGGCGCGAGGCCGGATTCGTCACCCTGATCGTCGCGGCCTGCGGCGCCGGGATCTGGAGCGCGACCCGCGACGGCTCTTTCACCGCCGACGACTGGTTGAACCTCGCACTCGCCCGCGAGCATGGGATGTCGCTGGACTACCTGAGGCTCAGCTACTTCGGGCACTTCGCGCCGATCCACCGCGCGCTCGACTGGGTCTGGGCGCTGAAGCTGCCGGCCGACTGGGGCGCATACCTCGCGGTGATGCTCGCGGTCTTCGCGATCACCGTCGTCGCGACCTACGTGCTCCTGCGGGTGATCGGCTGCGGTGTCCCGCTGGCGGCGGCGGCGACGACACTCCTGGCGAGCTCACCTGTGTGGGTGCGGCTGATCCAATGGCCCGCTTCCGCGCAGCACGTCGCCGTCGGCCTCGCGGCCACGGCCGTGTCGCTTGCCGCGGCGATGCTCTGGTTCGAACGTCGCTCGGGCTGGCTGATCGTGGTTTCGGCCGGAGCGATGGTGGCGGGCGTCTTGGCGTACGAGAAGCCTGTCCTGATCGTCCTATACGTGGTGTTGCTGCGCTACCTCGCGCTCGCCGACTCGCTGCAGCCGCGCGCGCTGCTCGCCCGCGCGCGCGGCGACTGGCCGCTACTCGCCGCGCTCACCGCCGTTGCGGGCGGCTACGCGGCGGTGGTCGTCCTCGGCGAGTACAGCAACACCAGCGAGTGGCCCGGCGTTCTCGCGCTAGCGGAGTTCTACGTCCACAGCTGGGCCCGAGCCAGTGCGCTCCTCGTCGGGCAGGGGTCCCCGGGATACGCCGCGCCGATCCCGGTTGCGCTGATCGTGCTGGCACAGGTCGTGGTCGTCGCGCTCGTGGGGCTGTCGGTGTACCTGCGGCGCAGCGCCTGGCGCGCGTGGCTGTTCTTCGCCATCTGCTGGCTGGTCACCCTCGCCCCGATCGGCGTCAGCCGCGTGGTCGACTACGGCGCCGGGATCGGCCAGGACCCCCGCTACTACGCCGAGATCGCCCTGCTGCTGCCGCTCGCAACCGCCCTGGCCTTCCGGCGCACCGGTGAGGCGACGCGCCCGCTCCCGGTCCTCCCCATTCCCCGTCCCGCGGTGCTCGCGATCACGGGCGTTGTCGTTGCGCTGCTCGGGGTCTCCTTGGCGAGCTCCTACCGCCGCACGGCGGACGCCTGGCCGGGAACCGCCGCGCGCCGCTGGGTCGAGCGGGTCCAGGCCACCTCGGCGGAGGTGCGCGGGCCCGACGGTCGCATCTCGGTGGTCGATGCCAGCGACGCCGGCGTACGTGACCGGCACGAACCCGGAGCCCTACAACACGCTCTCGACTGTGCTGCCGGCCGTGGTGGACGCGCCGCTGGACTTCGAGGGGGGCGGCGAGCGCCCGGCGGTCGTGGACCCGATGGGACGCTCCGCCCCGCGACGCTGCGCCGCCGCTGGTTCGCCCCGCTCGAGCAGCCGCGCTGCGGCCCGTCGGTGCTGCGCCGACGGGTGCGCGGCGTGCACGTCGAGGCACATGGACTCGTGCGCGCGACCGGGACGAGGGCGGCGCAGCCGGCGCTGATCTCCGTGCTCGCCGACAACGGCGCGGGCTACGTCGTCGTGCCGAAAGCCGCCCGCGTGCACCCGCGCGAGCGCGTCGCGGGCACGGTCATCGACCTGCGCGGCCTGCGTGCATTGGAGCTGCGCATCCCGCGCGGGGTCTGCATCGACGCTGTCACCGTCGCGACGGCAAGCTAGAACTTCACACGTGCGCCCCGCCGCCATCGTCCGCGTCTGCCTTGCTGACGGCTTCGCCGCAGCGCTTGCTGCCGGAGCCACGCGGATCGTCGTGGCGGATGCCGTGGCGGCGCCGCGGGTGGACGGCATCGAGACCGCGACGGGCGCGGACGTTGCCGGCGCGGCGTTCGAGGTGCTCGCGGGCGGCCTCGAGGGTGACGCGCTGCTCGAGGCGCTGCTGCCGTTCGCGCTGCAGGACGCGCCGCGGCCCGCGGTTGGCTTGGCGGCGCCCGTCCAGGCACCGGCGGCGAGCGGCGACTTCGTCGTGTTCGCCAGTGGCGAGGACGGGGTGACGACTCCCGGCGTGGTGGTCGTGGGCGAGGGCGCAGACGACGTGCTTGCTTGGTGGCGTAAGCGCGCGCTCGCGTTCGAGGATGGGCCGAGCCTCGACGCCGCGCTCGCGCGCTTTCCGAGCGTGACGCTCGCGCACGAGCCGGTGACGTTCGCGGCAGCCGGCCGGCCAGAGCCGCGGGCGGGGGCGGCCGAGACGCCGGCCGCGCGCGACCTCGCCCACCTCCCGGACGGCACGCCGCTCGACGCCCGCCTGCGCGCGCTGTTCCGTGACGGCGTCCGAGCCGGCGACCTGACCCGCGGCCCCTTCGACGAGCCAGGCGCTACCGCGTTCCTGCGCTGGCTCGCCGAGGCCGACGCGCGCGCCGAGATGGCCGGCATCCCGCGCATCCTCGCCGCCTACTGGGAGGAACACGCCAACCTCCGCGACGCCTACCCCGACCTGCTCGACGCCGACCAGCGCGCCGGGTACCTCGGCTGGATCGCCCACCACGGCGCCGACACGCTCGATCTCCCGCCGGCCGCGCTGCCCGACCTCCCGTCGCCGGCCGCAGGCGAGCCCGCGCCGCAGCTCGGCGTCAACGTCGCCGGCTACTTCAACTCCGAAGCCGGCGTCGGCGAGGCGGCGCGCAGGATCGTCAAGGCGCTCGACGCCGCACGCATCCCGGTGATGCCCGTGCAGGGAGACCTCGTCCCGCCGACGCGCCGCGGCGAGGACTTCGCCGCGGCCCCGCTCGCCGGCGCCGCGTTCGACGTCAACCTCGTCTGCGTCAACGCCGACGGGCTGCCCCACTTCGCCAGCGAGGCGGGCAGCGCCTTCTTCGAGGGTCGCTACACGATCGGCCTCTGGTGGTGGGAGCTGCCGACCTTCCCCGCTCGCTTCCAGCCCGCCGTCGCGCACGTCGACGAGATCTGGGTCGGCTCGCGCTACGTGCAGGACGCGCTGTCGCCCGCGGTCACGGTGCCCGTCGTGCGCATGCCGCTCCCCGTCGAGGCGCCAACCGTCGGCCCGCGCAGCCGCGAGCAGCTCGGCCTGCCCGAGGGCTTCCTCCTGCTGTTCATGTTCGACTTCCACTCGGTCATGGAGCGCAAGAACCCGCTCGGCCTCATCGACGCCTTCGCACGCGCCTTCGCGCCCGGCGACGGCGCCGCGCTCGTGATCAAGACGATCAACGCCGAGCATCACCCCGACGCGGCACGCCGGCTCGCCGACGCTGCCGCGAGCCATCCCGACGTGCACGTCGTCGACCGCTTCGTCAGCGCTGCCGAGCGCGACGCGATGCTCGTCGCCGCCGACGGCTACGTGTCGCTCCATCGCTCCGAGGGGTTCGGCCTGACGATCGCCGAGGCGCTCGCGCTCGGCAAGCCCGTGATCGCCACCGACTACGCCGGCAGCGCCGACTTCATGGATGCCCGCAGCGGCTGGCCGGTGCCGTACACGCTCGTCCCGGTCGGCCCTGGCAACGCGCCATACGACGCCGACGCCGAATGGGCGCAGCCCGATCTCGAGGCAGCGGCCCGGGCGATGCGCGAGCTTCGCGCCGACCCCGCCGCCGCCCGGTCACGCGGTGCCGCGGCCGCCGCACGCATCGCCCGCGAGCACGCGCCCACCGCGGTCGGCGAGGCGATGCGCCGGCGTCTGGAGGCGTTGCGGCCCGCGGTCGAGGTCCGTGGGCGGGCCTCGCTAGCGCCCGCGCGCGTCGGTGGACGAACCCGGCTGCGCGCCATATTCCGGCGCGACGACAGCCAGGTGGAGCGCAGCAATGCCCATCACGCCGCCCTGACGGCCACCGCGCTTGCTGAAACCCGGCGCTTGCAGGCCCAGGTCGACGCGTTGCACCGGCGCCACGACACCTGAGTTTGGTGTTAACTTCGTCCGGTCGTCACAACTGCAAGGAAGGGGAGTCCTGCATTATGTCCGTGCATTTCCGGGGGAGCGCGCTTGCGCTGAGCACCACGGTGCTCGCGCTGATCGCGCCGACCGCCGCCGACGCTGCGATGGGTGGCGCGAACCACCTGACCACATCGCTGCGTCCTGATCTTCGCTCCGCGACGGTGCAGTCGACGAATGCTGTCGACGACACCACGACCGTTCGCGTGTGCTTCAACAAGGCGATCGCCAGCCTTCCGCAGGCCGCCCTCTTCGAGATGGGCACCTACGAGGACGACGACCTCGGCGATTCCATCAATGCGGTGTCCGCGACGCGGAGCTCGTCGAATTGCGCCGATGCGGTGTTCCCGAACATGGAGGCCGAGCAGTACACGTACGTGACGGCCCTCGGTTCTGACGGCAGCGCGCCCGATAGCGGTGGCTCTGCGGTCGCGACGGGCGGCTTCGGCAACATCATGGATTCGACGGCGCTGATCGGGTCGAAGAACAACTCGGGTACGCGTGGCTTCACCAGCGAGCCCGATCTCATCGGTGTGGCGTTCAACAACGCTGGTGCGTTCATCGACTTCACGTTCGACCAGATGATCGGCGCGGTGGATCCGTCGGCCAACGAGTTCCAGTACACGCTGCCGAGCGGCATCGACGTGGACAGCCTGCCGGGTGCGGCGAACCGCCTGCTCTCGGCTGACGGCAAGACGCTGCGCGTCTTCTTCCCGCCCGGCCCGCAGATCCAGCAAGGCGTGCGCGCTGTGGTGGACAACGGTGCCGTCGAGGGACGCGTGACCGGCGAGGACAACGACCAGACGCGCTCGATGGCGCGTCCGGGCAGCGGTGGCTTCACCGACCGTCCCGATCTCGTCGCGGTGATCCCGTCGGCTGACGGCAGCACGGTCGATTTCCAGTTCGACCAGGTCCTGACCGCCACCGGCGGTGCAGGCAACTTCCACATCGGCAGCTCGTTCGGCGAGAGCGACACGGGCGCCGGTCCGGTCATCGTCGGTGGCGCGGGCGTGGGCAACACGGTGCGCGTGACGTTCGCGCCGAGTGGCCCGCAGGAGAACGAGTACTGGGTGACAGGTTGGGTCGACGACGCCGCGGTGACCGGCGCTGGCGGCACGAGCACGCCGGGTGGCGTGCCGACCGGCGGTAACGCCGGCGCGTTTGCGACGGGCTTCACGATCGCTCCGGAGGCGCTGACGGTGTCGTTCGACAACGCGACGGACGTGGCGCACGTGCTGTTCGATCAGCGCTGGCAGGACGCCGATGAGAACGACTTCAAGCTCATCGACGACCAGGGTTCGCAGATCGCCGGCGCGGCATTGAACGTGACCGGCACGGGCAGCCCGACGGCGGGCAGGATCACCGCACAGGTGACCTTCCCGGCGGGGACGCTCGCGGGCGCGCGCTCGCTGCTGCTGCAGCAGAACGCGGTCGAAGTCGACGTGATCAACTTCGGGCCGCTCGGCAACCGCCCGCAGGTGATCTCGCCGACCGCTGCGGCGGCGACGAAGGGCAAGTTCCGCAAGGCGCCGGCAATGCGCCGCAGCGCAAAGCGCCGCTAGCAGCAGGATTTCTCAAGACACCGTTGAAGCGGGGTGGACCAAGACGGTCCACCCCGCTGATACTGTGCCCCGGCTCCAATCGGAACCTGCTGAAAGGAAGTCCTGCTTCACATGCCCGTGCATTCCCTCCGCCGAGCGCTTCCGCTCGGCGTCGCGGCGATGGCGCTGATCGCGCCGACCGCCGCTAGCGCCGCCCTTGGCGGCGGCAACCACCTCACTACTTCGCTGCGTCCTGACCTGCGCACCGCGACGGTCCAGTCGACGAACGCCGTCGACGACACGACCACCGTCCGCGTGTGCTTCAACAAGGCGATCGCGTCGCTGCCGCAGGCCGGGCTCTTCTCGCTCGGTACCTACGAGGACGACGATCTCGGCGACTCCATCGCTGCGACGTCGGCGACCCGCAGCAGCGCAAATTGCGCCGATGCGGTCTTCCCGAACATGGAGGCCGAGCAGTACACCTACGTGACGGTGCTTGGCTCCGACGGCACTGCTCCTGACAGCGGTGGCTCGGCGGTCTCGACCAACGGCTTCGGCAACATCATGGACTCGACGGCCCTGATCGGGTCGAAGAACAACTCCGGCACGCGCGGCTTCACCAGCGAGCCGGACCTCATCGGCGTGGCGTTCAACAATGCCGGCGCGTTCATCGACTTCACCTTCGATCAGATGGTCGGCGCCGTGGATACGTCGGCGGACGAGTTCACCTACACGCTGGCCAACGGCGCGACCGTCAACAGCCTGGGTGGCCCGGCCAACCACCTGCTGTCGGCTGACGGCAAGACGGTGCGCGTGTTCTACCCGGCCGGCCCGCAGATCCAGGACGGCGTGCGCGCGGTTGTGGACGACGAGGCGGTCGATGGCCGGGTCACTGGTGAACCCCTCGATCAGGCGCGTTCGGCCGCGCGTCCGGGCAGCGGTGGTTTCACCGACTCTCCGGACCTCGTCGCCGTGATCCCGGCGGCTGATGGCTCGAGCGTCGACTTCCAGTTCGACCAGGTCCTGACCGCCACCGGCGGTGCGGGCAACTTCCACATCGGCCAGTCGTTCGGCGAGAGCGACGACGGCAGCACCGCGTCGATCGTCGGCGGCCCGGGCGTGGGCAACACGGTGCGCGTGACCTTCGGCGCAAGCGCGGTGCAGGAGAACGAGTACTGGGTGACCGGCTGGGTCGACGACAACGCCGTCACCGGCGCGGTCGGTGGCAACAGCACGCCGGGTGGCGTGCCGACCGGTGGCAACGCCGGCGCGTTCGCGACCGGCTTCACGGTCGCCCCGGAGGCGCTGACCGTCTCGTTCGACAACGCGACGGACGTGGCGCACGTGCTGTTCGATCAGCGCTGGCAGGACGCCGATGAGAACGACTTCAAGCTCATCGACGACCAGGGTTCGCAGATCGCGGCGGCGGCGCTGAACGTGTCCGGCACCGGTAGCCCGACTGCCGGCCGCATCACGGCCGACATCACGTTCCCAGCAGGGACGCTGTCGGGCGCCCGCTCGCTGCTGTTGCAGCAGAACGCGGTCGAGGTCGACGTCATCAACTTCGGGCCGTTCGGCAACCGCCCGCAGGTGATCTCGCCGACCGCGGCGGCTGCCAAGAAGGGCAAGTTCCGCAAGGCGCCGGTGATGCGCCGCGCGGCCAAGCGCCGCTAGTTGTGAACACGTGGCGGCGGGCCTCAACGCCCGCCGCCACGTGCGTTGTCCGCGGTGACACCGAATCGATACCGCTGTCGTCCCGGCGCGGTGTAGGGTCGGCGCCATGACCGTGAACTCCCGGCGCGTCCGCGCGCTCTCACTTGCCGTCGGAGGCGTGCTTCTCGCCGCTCCGGCCGCCCACGCGGCGATGGGCGGCGCCAACGCGCTGACGACGTCGCTGCGTCCCGACCTTCGCTCCGCGACGGTGCAGTCGACCAACGCCGTCGACGACACCACGACCGTGCGCGTCTGCTTCAACAAGGCAATCGCCAGCCTCCCGCAGGCCGCCCTCTTCGAGATGGGCACCTACGAGGACGACGACCCCGGTGACTCGATCAACGCAACGTCTGCGACCCGCTCGACGAGCAACTGCGCCGACGCCGTCTTCCCCAACGACGACGCGACCCAGTTCACCTACGTGACGGCCGACGGCTCTGACGGCACCGCGCCGGACAGCGGCAGCTCCGCCGTGTCGACGAACGGCTTCGGCAACATCATGGACTCGACCGCGCTGATCGGCTCGAAGACCAACAACGGCACGCGCGGCTTCACGACGGGCCCCGACCTCGTCGGGATCACCGTCAACAACGCGAACGCGACGATCGACTACACGTTCGACCAGCGCGTCCGCCCGGCATCGGTGTCGGCGGCCGCGAATGATTTCTTCTACACCGATTCGGACGGCAACTCGACACCCAGCCTCGCCGGCGCGGCCAACCGCGCGCTCTCGACCGACGGCCTGACGGTCCGCGTGAACTTCGCGGCGGGACCCGACATCCAGGACGCGGTGCGCGGCGGCGTCGCCCAGGACGCGGTCGACGGCAAGGCCAGCGCCGACCAGAACAATGAACGCACGGTGGCGCGTCCGGGTAGTGGTGGCTTCACCGACGCTCCCGATCTCGTCGCGATCATCCCGTCGGCCGACGGAAGCACGGTCGACTACCAGTTCGACCAGGTGCTGACCGGCATCCCGGGAGGCGCGGGCGCGTTCGAGATGCACAAGTCGTTCTCGGAAGAGGACTCGCCGGCTTCGGTGTCGATCGTCGGCGGCGCGGGCGTGGGCAACACCGTGCGTGCCGTGTTCACGCCGACCGGCGAGCAGGAGCACGAGTACTGGGTGTCGGGCTCCGCCAACGGCAACGCCGTCACCGGTGCCGGTGGCGCGAGCACGCCGGGCGGTCTGCCGGCCGGCGGGAACGCGGGCGCGTTCGCGACGGGCTTCACGATCGCTCCGGAGGCGTTGACGGTGTCGTTCGACAACGCCACCGACGTCGCGCACGTGCTGTTCGACCAGCGTTGGCAGGACGCCGATGAGAACGACTTCAAGCTCATCGACGACCAGGGCTCGCAGATCGCTGCGGCCGCACTGAACGTCACCGGGTCGGGTAGCCCGACGGCCGGGAGGATCACGGCCGAGGTGACGTTCCCGGCTGGCACGCTGTCGGGCGCGCGCTCGCTGCTGCTGCAGCAAAACGCGGTCGAGGTCGACGTGAACCTCTTCGGTCCGCTCGGCAATCGCCCCCAGGTGATCTCGCCGACCGCACCGGCAGCGACGACGGCGAAGAAGTTCCGCAAGCTGCCAAAGCGCCGTTAAGCACCACATTTCGAAACGAGTGGCGGCGGGCTTGACGTCCGCCGCCACATCGTTCGCGCGCGAACCGCCGGTGTTTCAAATCGTGCGTCGGCGGTTTTCGGCCGGGATCGCTGGTAGGGTCGCACCTATGACCGTGACTTCTCGGCGCGTCCGTGCGCTCTCACTTGCCGTCGGAGGCGTGCTTCTCGCCGCTCCGGCCGCCCACGCAGCAATGGGCGGCGCGAACGCGCTGACCACTTCGCTGCGTCCTGACCTTCGCTCCGCGACGGTGCAGTCGACGAATGCTGTCGACGACACGACGACCGTTCGCGTGTGCTTCAACAAGGCGATCGCCAGCCTTCCGCAGGCCGCCCTCTTCGAGATGGGCACCTACGAGGACGACGACCTCGGCGACTCCATCAACGCGGTGTCCGCGACGCGTAGCTCGTCGAACTGCGCCGATGCGGTGTTCCCGAACATGGAGGCCGAGCAGTACACCTACGTGACGGCCCTCGGTTCCGATGGCAGCGCGCCCGATAGCGGTGGCTCTGCGGTCGCGACGGGCGGCTTCGGCAACATCATGGACTCGACGGCCCTGATCGGGTCGAAGAACAACTCGGGTACGCGTGGCTTCACGAGCGAGCCCGATCTCATCGGTGTGGCGTTCAACAACGCGCAGGCGTTCATCGACTTCACGTTCGACCAGATGATCGGCGCGATCGATTTGTCGACGGACGAGTTCCAGTACACGCTGCCCAACGGCACCGACGTCGACGCCCTGCCGGGTGCGGCGAACCGCCTGCTCTCGGCTGACGGCAAGACGCTGCGCGTGTTCTTCCCGCCCGGCCCGCAGATCCAGGACGGCGTGCGCGCGGTCGTGGACAACGGCGCCGTCGACGGTCGCGTGACCGGCGACCCGCTCGATCAGACGCGCTCGATGGCGCGTCCGGGCAGCGGTGGCTTCACCGACCGCCCCGACCTCGTCGCGGTGATCCCGTCGGCTGACGGCAGCACGGTCGACTTCCAGTTCGACCAGGTCGTCAACGCAACGGGTGGCGCCGGCAACTTCCACATCGGCACCTCGTTCGGCGAGAGCGACACGGGCGCCGGTCCGGTCATCGTCGGCGGCGCGGGCGTGGGCAACACGGTGCGCGTGACGTTCGCGCCGAGTGGCCCGCAGGAGAACGAGTACTGGGTGACAGGTTGGGTCGACGACGCCGCAGTGACCGGCCCTGGCGGCACGAGCACGCCGGGTGGCGTGCCGACCGGCGGCAACGCCGGCGCGTTTGCGACGGGCTTCACGATCGCTCCGGAGGCGCTGACGGTGTCGTTTGACAACGCGACGGACGTGGCGCACGTGCTGTTCGACCAGCGTTGGCAGGACGCCGATGAGAACGACTTCAAGCTCATCGACGACCAGGGCTCGCAAATCGCGCGGCGCGGCGCTGAACGTGACCGGCACTGGCAGCCCGACGGCGGGCAGGATCACCGCTCAGGTGACCTTCCCGGCGGGCACGCTCGCGGGCGCGCGTTCGCTGCTGCTGCAGCAGGACGCGGTCGAGGTTGACGTGATCAACTTCGGCCCGCTCGGCAACCGCCCGCAGGTGATCTCGCCGACCGCTGCGGCGGCGACGAAGGGCAAGTTCCGCAAGGCGCCGGCAATGCGCCGTAGCGCCAAGCGCCGGTAGCACTCTCTGATGATGCGGCGGCGGGCCATCCGGTCCGCCGCCGCGCATCACTTTTCGCCGCCTCGCCCGATATCGTCGCCCCCGTGCGGGGGACGACACGCAGGCGGCTGGTTCATCTCGCGACCTCAGCGGTCGCAACGACGCTCGCGTTCACGGCGCCCGCGCTCGCCGATGTCGAGCCGAACAACGTGATCGCGCACGCCGAGGGTCCGATCCCCGGCGGCCAGACGCTCACCGGCACGCTCACGGACACGAGCGACATCGACTACTACGTCTTCTACGTCAACGGCCCGCAGACGGTCACCGTCCAGGCGTTCGACACGACGAACGACCCCGGCGTGATCTGCGCCGCCGGCGGGGTCTTCGACGGCGACGGCAACCCGATCAACGCGACGACGTTCTCGACGCCTGCCGGCGTCAACCGCTACTTCGTCCAGATCGCCGGGCGCTCGCAGGCGTCGTGCAAGCTGCCGACGAACTACACGCTGCGCGTCGATCCCGGCAACGCCGTGACCACAGGGCCGGCGCTTGACCGTGCCACGACGCAGACCGACGAGCCCAACGACTCCGCCGCGCTGAGCAGCGGCCCGCTCGCCGCGGGCGTCGCCTACGTCGGCGCGCACGACCGCTCCGACGACCAGGACTGGCTGACCTTCACGACGCCTGTCGGCCAGCAGCAGCTCGCGCTCACCGTCACGGCGCCCGGTCCGAACCGCAACTTCGACGGCTGCGCCGCCACGGCGGCGGTCTACAGCTCCACCGACCCGCGCGACCTCATCGGCACCGCAGTCGGGGACTGGACGCGCTTCGGGCGCCTGGCCCTGACGCTGAACGGCGGCACGCGCTACTACGTGAAGATGGGCGTCGAGAACTCCGGCTGCCTCGGGCAGCGCTGGCAGGTGCGCTTCGACCTCACGCCCGTGACGGCGCCGCCCCCGCCACCGCCGCCGCCGGGCAGCACCGCCGCGACGCGCTATGCGACCACCGTCTCGCTGCGACGCCGCGGCACGAGCTACCGCGGCAAGCTTGGCTCCAGCCGCAAGGGCTGCACCGTCGGGCGCCGCGTCGTCCTGCGCCGTGTCGGTCAGGGCACGCGCTCCTACGGCTCGGCCACCACGCGCGGCGACGGCACGTACACGATCAGACGGCGCAGCCGTGTGCGAGCACGGGTCTACGTCGTCGCCGCAGAGCGCAGCCGCAGCGGCGTGCTGTGTCGCAGCGGGCGCTCCTCGCGTATCAACGGCTGACGGGCAGGCGGCCCGCGGCGGCGCGGACGTGCACGTAGCCGACCCATGTCAGCGTCGCCAGCGCGACGTGGATCCACACGAGCTCGGCGGGCAGCTCGAGCTGGTACTGCGTGATGCCGATCACGCCTTGCAGCCCGAGCAACGCCAGCACGAGCGTCAGGGTCTTGCGCAGCTCGGCGTCACGCGCGCGCCACCAGGCGTAGATCGTGCCGAGGCCGAGCGCCGTGACGATGTAGCCGTGCAGGTGCACGGCGCGCGCCAGCGTGTCGGCGCCCCAGAAGTCCAGCCGACCGACGAACTCGCCCGTCCCCGCAGACCCCGCGTGCGGGCCGGCCGCAGTCGAGACGGTGCCGAGCACGATTGCGACGCCCGCAAGTCCCATCAGCCCGCGGACGAGCAACACCGTCGTGCGGTCGCTGCGCACGGCAGCCACCTCCTCCGGCGAGCGCTGCGATCGCCACCAGAGGTCGAACGACCACGTCAGCAGGATCATCGAGACGACGTAGTGCGTCATGACCCAGCCGGGCGCGAGCTCGAAGAGCACCGAGAGCCCGCCGATCACGGCTTGCAGCAGCACGCCTAGCGGCAGCGACAGCGCGAGGTAGCGCAGGTCGCGTCGCTGCGGCACGACGAGGAACACACCCAGCGCCGCCGCGATCGCTCCGGCCGAGACCAGCGACGTCAGCACACGGTTGCCGAACTCGATCAGGCCATGCGTGTCCAGGTCGGAGTGCACCGAGGTCTCCGTGCACTTCGGCCACGTCGGGCAGCCGAGCCCCGACCCGGTCAGCCGCACGGCGGCGCCGGTGAAGACGATCAGCACGAGCAGGACGAGCGCCCACCACGCGATCCGTACGTACGTCTCGGGCTTGATGGCGTAGCGCGTGCGCCACCTATCCAGCACGGCAGACCTCGACCGGCCCGGACGAGGAGACGCGCAGCCGCCACGGCACGGTGCTCTTGTCACCGACGGTGGTCACCAGCACCGCGCCACCAGGCCCGATCTCCGCAAGCGGGGCCTGGCCGAAGTCGCGCGCAAAGCGCCGCGCGACGATGCCCGCCGCCACGTCGGCGGAGACGACGACTTCCTGGCCGGGGACGAGCGTCACGTCGGGGTTGCGGCTGCAGCCGCGGCGGGTCGCTCGCGCGGGCGCCGTGACGATCGAGCCCGCGAGGCGCAGCGTGTCGTCGGCAGCAGCGCCCTCGGCCTGCGGCGCGGCCAGCAGCTCCTGCGGCGTCAGTGCGAGGCGGCCGAAGTCCGCCTGCGCGGCTCGCACGCTGCGAGCGTCGAGCTGCGGCGCCACGACCGGCGCGGCCACGAAGCCCGGGCCGACGCGGTCGGCGACGACCTCGAGCGCGCCGAGGCGTGCCTCGAGCTCTGAGGCATGCTCGCGGAGTGCGCCCGCCATCTTGTCGAGCGTGTGCGCATTGCCGACTGCCGCGAACGCCAGCAGCGCCGCGAGCAGCAGCGCCTGCGGCGCGCGGGTGATCTGGCGCCCGCGTGCGAGCTCGCAGACCAACAGCACGACGAGCACCGCGCCCGTGTAGATGTAGCGCGGCGCCGCAGGTTCGTTGAGATGCGCGCGACTCAGCCCGGTGAGCACCCAGATCGCCGGCGCCGCGAGCGCGACCGCGACGAGCCGCGGCGCAAGCGTCTGCGTCCGCCAGACGCAGGCGGCGACCACCGCGACGAGCCCGATCAGCAGCGTGCGCCCGTACTCGAGCGTCAGCCCGACGAGCCCGCCGACCGCCGCGGCCCCCGAGTCGGCGGCAAAGACCGGCGTCTCGCCGAGGTTCTCGCGCTTGACCTGCGACTCGCCGTACCCCAGGTACCAGGCGGCGTACAGCGCCAGCGGGGCCGCGACCACCCACCAGCGCTCGCGCCGGCGGGGGTCGAGTGCGATCTCGACCGCGGCGGCGATGAGAAACGCCGCGCCGACCGACGCGGAGGCGAGCGACAGGCCGAGCAGCACCGCTGCGAGCGCGTCGCCGCGGCGGGTACCGGCGTCGAGCGCCAGCAGCGCGCCGAGCCCGAAGGCGATCCCCATGACGAAGCCGATCTGAAACGCCCACAGCAGGTCGTCGGATGCGGCACCGAGCACGGCGATGAAGCCGGCGGCAAACGCGGCTCCGACGACACCTACCCGTGCGCGCGCGAGCAGGAAGACGAGCGCGACGCAGCCGAGGTGCGCGGCCAGCAGGACGACGCGAAACAGCCAGTAGTCCGTCAGCCCGCCGATCTGCAGCAGGACCTTGTAGACGGCAACCGGGACCAAGGAGAGGTGCCCGTTGTGCGGGTCCAGCAGCGTGTCGGCGCTCAGGCCGCGGCGATGCGCGATGAAGTTCCACTCGTCGTAGAACGCGGCGGTGTCCCGGCCGGCGTGCAGCACGTAGATCGCCACGACGAGCATCAGCGCGGCAAGGCCGACGATGCTCGCGCGCTGGGCTCTCGCGGAGGCCATTGAGGCAGGAGCCTAGGAAATTCTCGCTGCCCGGCGTAAGTCGCGCCAACCGCCCCCGTTGTTCGGACAGCCAACTGAGCCTCAGAAGGGGGTATCTGAATGTCCTTGTTTGCCAAGCGCCACCGTGCGCTCCTGGCCGCCGCCGCGGCGACCCCGCTGTTCGCGCCGATCGCGGCTGACGCCGCCATGGGGCGAGGTCGACGACACCACCACGGTGCGCGTCTGCTTCTCCAAGGCGATCGCGAGCCTTCCTCAGGCCGCGCGCTTCCACATCGGCAACTACGTCGACGACGACCCGGGTAACGGGCTCGTTGCGACATCGGCCACGCGCTCAACGAGCAACTGCGCTGACGCCATCTTCCCGACAGCCGACAACAAGCCCTACACCTACATCACGGTCTTCGGGGGGCAAGTCCTCGCACGACGAAAGCGCGCTCGTTCCGCGCGTTCAAGCGCCCCGAGCTTCGATTGAGGGCCTGCACCGATGGCGGGCGACCACCATCGGTGCTAGTTTCGGCACGCTCTCGGCGCCGTCTGTGCGCCAATTTCCGTGTGTGTCGAAAGGGAACCACCTCCACATGTCTGTCACCTCGAAGCGCCTGAGGGCGCTTCCGCTCGCGGCCGCGCTTGTCGCGCCGCTGCTGCTTCCGGTCGCCGCTGACGCGGCGATGGGCGGCGCAAACGCCCTGACCACCGCGCTGCGTCCTGACCTTCGCACCGCGACCGTCCAGTCGACGAACGCCGTCGACGACACGACGACCGTTCGCGTGTGCTTCAACAAGGCGATCGCCTCGCTGCCGCAGGCGGGTCTGTTCCGCATGGGCCACTACCAGGACACGGACGTCGGCGACCTCGTCGCGTCATCGGCAACGCGCAGCACCAGCAACTGCGCCGACGCGGTCTTCCCGAACGACGACGCGACGCAGTTCACGTACGTCAGCGTCTTCGGCTCCGAGGGCGCCGCGCCGGACAGCGGCAGTCCGCCGTGTCGACGAACGGCTTCGGCAACATCCAGGACTCGACCGCGCTGATCGGGTCGAAGACCAACAACGGCACGCGCGGCTTCACCGCCGGCCCGGACCTCGTCGGCGTCGCGTTCAACAACGCGGCCGCGACGATCGACTACACCTACGACCAGCGCATCGCCAGCGTCGACACGGGGTCTGGGGCCTTCTCCTACAACCTCCCCGACGGCACCGAGGTCGACAGCATCGGCGGCGCGGCCAACCGCGCGCTCTCCGCTGACGGCTTGACGGTCCGCGTGAACTTCGCGCCAGGGCCGCAGATCCAGGATGGCGTGCGCGCCTTCTCGGACGAGGGCGCAGTCGACTCGAAGACCGGCGGCATCGACAGCAACCTGCGCTCGGTCGCACGGCCGGGCAGCGGTGGCTTCACCGACGCGCCTGACCTCGTCTCCGTGACGGTCGCGCCCAACGGGGCGTTCGTCGACTACCAGTTCGACCAGGTGCTGCAGGCCGTGCCCGGCCCGGCGGCTGACTTCGACATCACGGGCGCCGATGGCTTCTCGCAGAATCCGGCCGCGCTGCCGACGATCGTCGGCGGCGCCGGTGTCGGGAACACGGTTCGCGCGATCATCGCGGGGATCGTCGATGAGGACGAGGTCCAGGTGCAGGGTGCAGTCGACTCCGGCGCGGTCACCGGCGCGGTCGGCGGTACGAACACCGAAGGCGGCGTCCCGGCAGGCGGAAACGCCGGCGCGTTCGCGACCGGCTTCACGATGGCGCCCGAGGCGTTGACGGTGTCGTTCGACAACGCGACCGACGTCGCGAGCGTCCTCTTCGACCAGCGCTGGAACATCGCCGATGAGAACGACTTCGTGCTCATCGACGATCAGGGCTCGCAGATCGCCGGTGCGGCGATCAACGTGTCCGGCACCGGCGCGACGACGGCAGGCCGGACCCTGGCTCAGGTGACGTTCCCGGCGGGCACGCTCACCGGCGCGCGGTCGCTGCTGATCCAGAACGGCGGCGTCCAGGCGATCGACGTCGGCGCGTTCGACAACGTCGACCAGGTGATCTCGCCGACGGCCCCGGCCGCCCGCACGGCCCGCAAGTTCCGCTCGCTGAAGCGCGTCGGGCGCACGCAGCGCGCGGCCCTGAAGCGCCGCTAGGCCTCTGACGGCCGCCGTCCTCCGGGGCGGCGGCCGCAGCACCGCCGCAACTCCCGGCCGCCGCGGGTGTCGTTGTCGTCGTGTCATCTCACGCACGCCGGGGGCCCCGTGGGCGGGGCGATCAATTGCTACGGTCCGCCGCGATGAGCGTGCTCCAGCGGCGGATTCGGCGTGTTGGCATGGCTGCAGGGGCGTGTGCCTTGGCGGTCGCAGCCGTCGCGTCGGCGGCGGGTGAGCCCGGCACGACGGCGACCATCGGTACGTCCGTGCGCGCACTCGCGCCGGAGTCCGGCAACACGGTGATTGCGGTCGGCAGCTCCGGCCCGTCGATGCTCGTCCAGCGCATCGCCGCTGACGGCAACGCCGGCACGGCCTTCTCGGCCGGCAGCGGCGTCGCGCGTGGCGTCGCGGTGCAGTCCGACGGCAAAATCGTCGTCGCGGGCAACGACAGCGGCGCGGTCGTGCGTCGCTTCAACCCCGACGGCTCGCCCGACGCCAGCTTCGGCAGCGGCGGGACGCGCGCGATCCCTGGCCTCAACCTGGCCAACACCGTCGCGGTCGCACCGTGCAACCAGATCGTCGTCGGCGGCACCGTCACCGACACCGCCGGCCCCGACCAGGGCTACGACTTCGTCGGCCTCGCCCGCCTGAATGCCAGCGACGGCGCGCTCGACGCCGGCTTCGACGGCGACGGCGTCGCGCGCCTCGGGCTCGGCCGCAACTCGCAGGCCAACGGCATCGCCGTGCAGGGCGACGGCAAGATCGTCGTCGCCGGCCGCCAGATCCCCGACTCGCAGGTGCCCAACGGGCTCGTCGCGCGCGCCAACAGCGACGGCACGCTCGACGGCAGCTTCGGCAACGGCGCATTTCCCGGCGGCGCGACCGGCCCCGGCGTGCTCTTCTACTGGCACCCGTTCGGCGGCGCGAACTCCGCCTTCAACGCCGTCACGTTCGACAGCCAGGGCCGCATCGTCGTCGCCGGTACTGACCTCGACAACGAGGGCGCCGGGAAGGCGA
This sequence comes from Paraconexibacteraceae bacterium, assembly GCA_963727365.1. GTDB lineage: Bacteria > Actinomycetota > Thermoleophilia > Solirubrobacterales > Solirubrobacteraceae > Paraconexibacter. Next base: position 202,471 of record CAVSFU010000008.1, read on the forward strand.
TTTTGGGCGCCTGTCGGCCAACGGCGCCGTCGACACGGGCTTTGGCACCAACGGCATCGCGCGCCACTCGGCGTCGGTCAACTACGTCGGCGGCGAGCCGATCCCCGGTCCCCGCGCGGTCGCGATCTCCGGTGACCGCATCGTCGCCGCCGGCCTCTACAAGGACTCCGGCCAGAGCGACGCCGCGCTCTGGGTCCTGACGCCCTCGGGCGGCCTCGACGGCGGCGCGTCCTCCGGCGGGCTCGTGCGCTCTGAGAACGCGCTGAGCAACGGCCTGACCGTCTCGGCCGGCGGCGACCTCTTCGCCGGCGGCGACGTCAGCGGCGGCGGCAGCGGATTCACACGCAAGTACGCCGGCTTCGGCGCGGCCCCGGCCAAGCCCGGCTGCGGCACCACGCCGCCGCCGCCGCCCCCGCCCCCGCCGCCGACCCCGACAACGCCGACGACCCAGACGCCGCCGCCCCCCCCGCCGCCGCCAGGCGACAGCTCGGGTCCGCCGCGGTTCGACAAGATCTCGCTCAGCCCGACGGTCCTGCGCCGCAAGACGAGGGCAAAGCTCAACTATTCGCTCACGAAGTCGACCGGTGTGCGGTTGTACATGCACCAGCAGAAGGTCGGCCGCTTCAACTCGAGCACGGGCTGCAAGCGCCCGACGAAGGCCAACCGCAAGGGCAAGCCGTGCACGTACCTGACGCGCATCAAGGGCAGCCGCCTGATCCGTGCCAAGGCCGGCAGCAACACGGCCACGATCACGGTGCGCTTCGGCAGCACCAAGCGCGTGCTCAAGCCCGGCGTCTACACGCTCACCGCCCGCACCACCGGCGGCGACCGGCGCCAGCTGACGTTCAGCATCCGCAAGGGATGATCACGATGCATCGCGCCCGGCGGCTGGCGTCGGCCCTCGTCTGCTCCGCTGTCGCAGCGCTGGGCGCGACGGCCGCCGCGCAGGCCCAGGGGCTCACGCCGGCGCAGATCCACAAGGCCTACGCGCTGCCGAAGCACAGCCGCACGACGCAGACGGTCGCGATCGTGGTGCCCTACCACACGCCCACGGCCAAAAGGACCTCGGGACGTTCAGCCGCCGCTTCAAGCTGCGCTCGTGCACCACATCCAACGGCTGCTTTCGCGTCGTCAACCAGCGCGGTCAGTCCACGCCGCCGGCCAGCGATCCGACCAAGGGGCAGTGGGTCACCGAGACGGCGCTCGGCGTCCAGACTGCGCGCGGGGTCTGCCAGAACTGCAAGATCCTGCTGGTCGAGGCCGACAGCGACAGCCGCGGCGCGCTGAACGAGTCGGTCGCGACCGCGGTGCGCCTCGGGGCTGACGCCGTCAGCGCCACCTACCTGCTGTCCGACCCCGGTGGTGGGCGCAAGGCCTACCACTACCCGGGCACAGCGATCGTCGCCGCGTCCGGCGACCAGGGCTACTTCGAGGGCGGCTTCTACCCCGCGTCGCTGCCCGGCGTTGTGGCCGTCGGCGGCACGCGGCTCTATCGCGACAGCCGGCTGCGCTACCGCCGCGAGACGGTCTGGAACGACGGCTCGCAGGCGGCCACGACCAGCGGTTGCGCGACGTTCACTGCAGTCCCCAGCTACCAGCGTCTAGAGGCCAAGGCGGTCGGCTGCGACAAGCACAAGAGCATCGTCGACATCGCCGCGGTCGCCTCCCCGGGCGCGCAGATCTACACGTCGACGCCGGTGGAAGGCGACACCGGCTGGGGAGAGGTCGGCGGCACCAGCCTCGCGACGCCGATCATCGCCGGCGTCTTCGCGCTCGCCGGCGGGGTGTCCAAGGGCGTGCTCGCGCCGGCGCGTCTGTATGCGAACTTCCGCGCCAAGCGCGGCGGGCTGCGCGACATCACCGAGGGCCAGAACGGCACCTGCAAGAAGCCGATCTGCGAGGCGCGGAAGGGCTACGACGGCCCGACCGGCATCGGCACGCCGAAGGGCCTCGCGGCGTTCAAGCGCCGCTAGCCGGTGTTGTAGGTTCTCAAGCCATGACCGCGCTACGAGGTGGCGCCCGGCGGCTAGGACTGCTGCTGGGCATGGTGGCTCTGACGATGCCTGCGACTGCGTCTGCAGCCGGTGAGGCAGGGCCGACAGCGAAACTCGGCACCGAGATCCTCGGCGTCGCCGCCGAGCCCGCTGGCACGGTGGTCGCCGTCGGCAAGACCGGCAGCGCGATCTTCATGCAGCGGTTGGGCAACGACACCTCCGCCGGCACGGCGTTCTCGCCTGGGCCCGGTGTCGCGCGCAGCGTCGCGGTGCAGGCCGACGGCAAGATCGTGATCGCCGGCACCGATTTCACCGCCGGCGTGATCAAGCGCTTCAACGCTGACGGCAGCACCGACGCCGGCTTCGGCAGCGGCGGCACGATCTCGCTGCCGACGGTCACCCTCAACGCCGTCGCGGTCGGCCCCGGCGGCACGGTCGTGGCCGGCGGCTCGACGCCCGGCAACGACGGCTTCTCGCGGGTCGCGCTCGTGCGCGTTGCGAGCAACGGCCAGCTCGACGGCGGCTTCGGCGCCGGCGGTGTCGCGACGCTCGACCTCGGCCGCAACTCGCAGGCCAGGGCGGTCGCCGTCCAGGGCGACGGCAAGGTCGTCTTCGCCGGCCAGCAGATCCCTGACCTGCAGGTCGGCAACGCGCTGATCGGCCGCTCCAACGCTGACGGCTCGCTCGACGGCGGGTTCGACGGCGACGGCGCGTTCATCCGCTCCGCGCAGAACGGCGGCGCGAACGCGATCTTCGAGGCGGTGGCGATCGACAGCAGCGGGCGGATCGTTGGCGCCGGCGCCGAGCTCCAGCAGGACGGCTCGCACGCCGTCTTCGCGCGCTTGGCCCCCGGTGGCACCGGCGACGGCGGCTTTGGCAGCGGCGGCATCATCACGACACCGGCCTCGGTCAACTACGGCGGTGGCGAGCCGGTCGGCCCCCGCGCGGTGGCGCTTGCCGGTGGCGGCGAGATCGTCGCCACGGGCATCTGGGCCGACTCCGGCCTGCGCTCGACCGCATTGTGGGCGATCACTCCCGGCGGCCAGCTCGACACCGCTGTCGGCAACGGCACCGGCCGCGTGCTCGCCCAGCAGGGCAGCGCGCTTGCCCAGGGCAACGCGCTGGCAGTGACGTTCGACGGCAACCTCTTCGTCGGCGGCACGTCCAGCGACGACCTCTTCGTCGGCACCAACGGCTTCGTCACGCGCTACAACGGCTTCGGGCCGATCGGCAGCGCGCCGCCGCCGCCGCCGCCTCCGCCGCCGCCGCCGGTCGTGCCGGCCGCGAAGATCACCGCGGCGACGCTGTCGCCGCGCACGATCCGCCCGAAGACGAAGGCGCGCCTGCGCTTCACGTTGTCGCGCGGCGTGCGCGTGACGCTGACGGTCGAGCGCAAGCTCAAGGGCCGGCGCAAGGGCAAGCAGAGCTGCCGCAAGCCGTCGAGGAGCAACCGCGGCGGGAAGTCCTGCACGTACTACTCGCGCGTGAAGGGCACCCGCACGATCAGCGGCAAGACCGGCGCGAACACCGTGACGATCACGCGCAGGTTCGCCAACCGCAACCTCAGCGCCGGCAGCTACCGGCTCGTGCTGCGGCTCTCGAACGGCAACGTGCGGCGGATCACGTTCACCGTCCGCTCGCGCTGAGCGACGCCGAGCATCCTGAATGGCGTGCCCGCCACGAGGTGGCGGGCACGTCGATCGTCCCCTGGATCGAGGCGGTCGCGCCGCTTGCCGGCCGCACCGTGCTCGAGTACGGCTGCGGCCAGGGCGCGGTCGCCTGCGCGCTCGCCCCGCGGGCCGCGCGTCACATCGGGATCGACATCGACCCCGACGGCCTCGCCCACGCACGCGAGCACCTCGCGCGACGGGGCCTGGAGAACGTCGAGCTCGTACAGGCAGACGCCGAGCGGATTTTCGACCGGGTCCGTCAGCACACCGGCGAGGTCGACGTCTTCCTGCTCTACGCGGTGCTCGAGCACCTCACGCTCGACGAGCGCCAGGCGGTGCTGCAGACCGCGCGCGAGGTCACCCGCCCGGACGGGCACATCGTCATCTGCGAGACGCCCAACCGCCTGACCCCGATCGACCACCACACCGCGCAGATGCCGTTCTTCCACGCGCTGCCCGCGGAGATCGCGGCGCGCTACTACGAGCGCTCGGCGCGCGCCGACTTCGTCAGCGCGGTCGACGCCGCGGACGATGTCGGCATGGCGTTGACGCGGTGGGGGACCGGCGTGTCGTTCCACGAGCTGGAGCTGGTCTTCGGCGATCTCGCCGCGCACACCGTCGCCGGCGGCTATCACCGCCACCTCTACGGTCCGCGGCCGGTGCGCGGCGAGGAGCTGCAGCTCGCTGCGACGCTCGACGCCTGGCGCCCGGATCTGCCGCCGAGCTGGTCGCGCTCGTGGCTGGACATGATCCTCAGCGTCCGGCGGCAGGCGACGCCGCCCGTGCACGTGCGCCCGTGGCAGCTGCGCCTCGGCCACGACGTCCCCGGCGCCGCGATGCTGCCCGACGGCCGCGTCGAGCTGCGTCCCGGCGCTTGGCTGCCGGTGACGCTGCATGCGCCGACCAGCGAGCTGCACGTCGGCCTGATGGCGGCCGCGCCCGCCGACGCACTGCGTGTGCGCGTCGGCGACGAGCTGCTCGCTCCGGCGGCCGTGCCGCCGCGCTACGCCGTGCCGCCATGGCATGCGACGACGACGCTGCCCAAGCCGGCCGACACGGTCGAGATCGGCCTCGTGGACGGCGGCTGCATCACCTACGTCGGCTATGCCGGTGCCGCGGACCCGCAGGCCGGCCAGGGCCGCGCGGCAGGCTGGTGAGACACTGACGCCGATGCAGCTCGCGCTCCCCGATCCACTCCCGCCGCTGCCGCCCGACGAGCTGATCGGTCGCGTCATGCCGCACTTCGGGCCTGACCAGGCCGAGGAGGTCCGCGCCACGTGGCATGCGCACGGCGAGATCACGCTGCGCTCGCAGGAGCGCGCGCTGGCGGCGGTCGGGCGCACGTTCGACTCGTTCGAGCGGCTGCTGGACTTCGGCTGCGGCCCCGGTCGCGCGCTCGGGCTGATGCGGGCGCTGGTGCCCGCCGTCGAGCTGCACGGCATCGACATCGACCACGACGCGATCGGGTGGGCACGCAAGCAGCTGCCGTTCGCGCACTGGCACGTCGGTCCGCACGAGCCGCCGACGGAGTTCGCGGACGAGCACTTCGATCTCGTCGTCAACCACAGCGTCTTCACGCACCTCGACGAGCGCATGCAGGACCTCTGGCTCGCCGAGCTGCGGCGGATCGTCCGTCCCGGCGGGATCCTGCTGCTGACCGTGCACGGCGAGACGATGATCGCCCCGATGCTGCGCGATCTCGCCGGCGGTGGCGACGACCCCGCGCCGTACCTGGCGACCCTGCGCGAGCGCGGGATCCTCTTCATCGAGGACGACGGCTATGTCGGCAGCGTCCATCCGCCGTACTACCACTCGACCTATCACGCACCGTGGTACATCTACGCGCATTGGGGCACGTTCTTCTCCGTGCGCGCGCTGCTGTCTCCGGGAGCCTGGGGCGGGCACGACGTCGTCGTGCTCGAGCGCACGGGCAGCGAGGCGGCGCCGACCGTCACTCCGGTGCCCCCGGCACCCCAGGCCGACGACGCACCGGACCGCCGCGAGCGGATGCTGCGCCTCGGGCTCTACCAGCAGGGCGAGCGCCTGACGCTCGTCGAGCGCGAGCTGCGCGAGCGCATCGAGGCGCTCGAGCGGCGTCTAGCCCCCGGCTCGAAGCCGGCGGACGAGCTTTGAGCGGTGCGCGAGCCTGCCCAAGCGGTGGCGCAGCGACCGCCTCGCGAGCTGCTGCTGATAGACGCGCTCGTACGTGAGGCGCTCCTGCTCGGCGACCGCGGCCGCCTGCTCGCGCAGCGTGCGCTCCTGGGCAGATTGCATCTCGAGGCGGCGGCACTCCGCCACGAGCTGATCGCGCTCCTGCAGCCAGGACGCCCGCTCGGCGTCGATCGCGGCGCGCTCGAGCACGATCGCGGCACGTTCGCGGTCCGCTTCGGCTTGCGCCGTGCGCAAGCCCTGCACTTCGCGCTCCAGGGCGCTGAGCAGGTCAGTCGCGGCTGGGTCGTCGGGCATCAGCGGACTCTAGACTGCCCTGCGTGTCGCAGGTGACGGTGATCGGCTCGGGCCGCGCGTCGGCGCGGGTCGCCGGCACCGTACGACGCGTGCGCGCAGCGCTGGCCGACGCCGGGATCGAGGTCGCTCCCGCCGATGCCGCGCTCGACGGCCGGCCGTTGCTCGTCGTCGATCCAGCCGCCTGGTACGCGGCGCAAGCGCAGCCGCCGTCGCCGTCGCTGCTGGCCCGCGCCACGGCGGTGTCGGTCGCCGCGTACGGCACCCCGGCGATGCAGGACGACGGCCAGGTCGGGCGCTTGTTCGGCGCCGTCGTGCACGCCGACGCGCGCGCCGCGGAGCACCTCACGCGCGTGGGCTGCCGCGGCCACTGGATGGCACTGGCGTTGGGCCCGCAGGAGCCGCCGCCGCAACGCACGCTCGACGTCCTCAGCGTCGGCCCGGTCACGCCACGGCGGCTGCGCATGCTCGCCGCGGGCGCCACGCAGCTCGAGGGCATCCGCTACGCCTATCGCTGCGACGACGCGCTCGGCGCCGACGGGCCGGCGATCTCCTCGGCGCACGTGCTGGTCGACGTCGCCGAAGACGACGACGCCAGCCCGGACCTCCCGCTGCTGCTCGACGCGGTCGAGGCCGGCGTCGCCGTGGTCACCGAGCGCCTCGGCGACTGGCCGGGAGACGTGGCTGCAGCGCTCGTGTGCGCGCCGCGCGAGACGCTCTTCGTGCGCGCGCGCGAGCTTGCGGGCGACCCCGAGCGTGCCGCGGCGCTGGCCGGCGCGGCACACGCCGCGCTTGCCGCTGCGCTGCCGGGTGACGGCGCCGGCAGGCTCGCCGAGCTCGTCACGAGCACGTGGACGAGCGACGGCGCCCCGTCGGACCTTCTGCCGAGGCTGAGCCACCACGCCCAGTCCGAGCCGCTCCAGACGATCGGCAAGCGCCTGGCCCGCGAGCGCAGCAACCCCGACGCTGCGGTGCGCGAGGGCATGCGCCGGGCGCTGGCCGACGTCCGCCGCCTCGAGCGACGGATGGCGCGCATGGAGACTGGCGGGCCTGACGCCACCGAGACGCTGCTGGCACCCGAAGACGCCCCTGCACCGCGGATCAGCGTGCTCGTCCCGGCGTTCGAGGCGCAGCGCACGCTGACCGCGGCGCTCGACTCCGCGCTGAGCGTGGCGACGGTGGCGCCGCTGGAGGTCGTCGTCGTGGACGACGGCTCGCCGCAGGCCGACGGCGAGGCCGCCGTCGCATGGGCTCGCGCGCACCCCGAGCTGGCGGTGACCGTGCTGCGCCATCGCCACAACCGCGGGCTCGCCGGGGCGCGCAACACGGCGCTCGAGCATGCGCGCGGCGAGCTCGTGCTGCCGCTCGACGCCGACAACCAGCTGCTGGCCGGCGGCCTGGCACTGCTGCTGGCTGCGCTGGACGCCGAGCCTGACGCGGCGTTCGCCTACGGGCTCTTGCGCGAGTTCGACGAGAGCGGGCCCGTCGGCCTGCGCGGCCTCTATCCCTGGGATCCCGAGCGCCTGCGCTACGGCAACTACGTCGACGCGCTGGCGCTGATCCGTCGCGATGCGCTCGTCGAGCTGGGCGGCTACGCGACCGACATGCCGGAGCAGGGCTACGAGGACTGGGACCTGTGGTGCCGCTTTGCCCAGCACGGCCTGCGCGGGGCGTGGGTGGCACAGGTCGTCGCGAACTACCGCGTCCGCGCCGACTCGATGAGCGCGGCGCTGCACCTGTCTCACATCGGCCCACTCGCCGACATGCTCGCGCGCCACCCGGCGATGCTCGCATGAGCCGGCCGGCGATCGCGCTCAGCTCGCGCGAGCTGTTCCCATTCGGCGGCGGCGGGATCGGCACGTACGTCGCTGAGGCCGCCCGTGCCCTCGCTGCGGTGGCTGACGTCACGATCCTCACGGCGTCCTGGCACGAGGCCGAGCACGACGAGCTCGTCGCGCTCGGCGACCCGCGCGTGGACTACGGCGGCGCGCGGGTGGAGCTCGTCGCGGTGCCCGAGCCGCACGAGTACGGGGGCTTCGGCTCGCACATGGAGTGCTACTCGTGGCGCGTGCTGGAGCGCCTGCGCGAGCTCTACGGTGCACGCGGGCCGGACCTCGTCGAGTTCCCCGACTTCCTCGGCGAGGGCTACGTCACGGCCCTGGCGCGGCGCGCGGGCGATCCGTTCCTCGCGCGAACCTGCGTCGCCGTGCGCCTGCACACCAGCGCCGAGATGATCGACGTGCTGAACGGCCATCTCGCCCAGGACGCGGAGGCACGGCGCCACCGTGAGATCGAGCGCGGGGCGCTGCGCGACGCTGACGTCCTGTTGACGGCCGGCGGCGACATCCACGCCACCTACAGCCGCTTCTACGACGACGCGCTGGCGCCCGCGCGCGAGGTCCGTCACCCGATGCCGTGGCCGGCGACGCCGGCCGAGCGGACCGGCGGCGAGGGTCCGCTGCGGCTGCTCTATGTCGGCAGGCTCGAGCGTCGCAAGGGCGTGCAGGACCTCGTCGACGCGCTCACCGGCTTCACCTCGGAGTGGCGGCTGACGCTGCTTGGCGGTGACACGGCGACGGCGCCGCTCGGGGCGTCGATGCGCTGGACGCTCGAGCTGCAGGTTGCCGGCGACCAGCGCGTGTCGTTTGCCGACGCCGTCACGCGCGCCGAGCTGCCGGCACTGATGCGCGCGCACGACGCCGTCGTGCTGCCGTCGCGCTGGGAGTGCTGGCCCTACGTGGCGCTCGAGGCGCTCGCCGCCGGCGTGCCGCTCGTCGCGACGCGGGTCGGCGGCTTGGCGGAGATCGTCGCGCCGGGGGTGACGGGGTGGCTTGCGCCAGGCGCCGGTCGCGACGCGCTGCGTGACGTGCTGGCGCCGCTCGTCGCCGACCCCAGCCGCGCGCGTGTCGAGCGCGACGCCGGCGCCGTCCGCCGACACTTGGCGGCGCTGGCCGACGCCGACGCCTTGCGGGCCTGCTACCTGCGCCTCGCGGCCGGCTCCGCGCCCGCCGCCCCACCCACCCGCTCCGCCGCCACGACACCGCTGGTGTCGGCGGTCGTCGTCTATCGCGGCGAGGCTGCCGACGTCGTGGCTACGGTGGGTTCGGTGCTGGCGCAGACGTACGCGGCGATCGAGGTGCTGGTGGTCGATGCGGGGGCGTTCGCCGCCGCCGACGTCGTGTTGGCGCAGCTTGCCGGGCGCGAGCGGGTTCGCGTGCTGGCGATGCCCGATGCCGGGCCGGGCGCCGCGCTGAGCTTCGGCGCGGCGCAGGCGCGCGGTCGGCACCTGCTCGCGATCGACGCGCAGACGACGGTTGCGCCGGACTTCGTCGCGCGGGCCGTCGCGCTGCTGGAGTCCGACGCCGCGCTGGATGCCGTCACGGCGTGGGGCGGGGAGGGCGCGCTCCTGCGCCGCGACGCGTGCGACTTCAGCCCGGACGTCACGACGGGCGCGCTCGCGTTGGCGCTCAGCCAGCTGCGGGTGCGCACGATCCCTGCGCCGATGTTCGGTGGGGGCGTCGCCGGCGAGGCGCACGACCCCGGCGAGATCGCCGCCCTGCTGCGCGAGCGTGAGGTTGCCTGGACGCCATGAGCCGCCCGTCGATCGTGCTGTGCTCGCGCGAGCTGCGGCCGTTCGGCGGTGGCGGCATCGGCACCTACGTTGCCGCGGCGGCGCGCACACTGGCGCCGGTGGCCGACGTCACGATCCTGACGCTCGGGCGCTACCGCGAGCGCTACCACGAGCTCTCGGCGGTCGGCGACCCGAGCGTCGACTACGGCCGCGCGTCCGTGGCGTTCGTCCCCGAGCCGCAGGACCTGGGTGAGTTCTACTCGGAGATCCATGTCTACTCGCAGCACGTGCTCGAGCGGTTGGGCGAGCTGTTCGGGGCGCGCGGGCCGGACCTGATCGAGTTCTCCGACTACCTCGGCGAGGGCTTCGCCGCGACGCAGGCGCGGCGCGGCGGCGACCGCTTCCTCGAGCACACGCAGATCGTCGTGCGAATCCACACCACGGACGAGATCGGGCAGGTCCTCAACGGCTACCTGCCCCAGACCTTCGACCAGCGCGCAACGCGCGAGCTCGAGCGGCGCGCGCTGCGCGACGCCGACGTGCTCGTCCACGCGGGTGGCGACATCCGCGGCACCTACGAGCGCTACTACGGCAACCCGCTTCCCCCGGCGGCCCGAATCCCCTACCCGATGACCTGGCCCGAGCGCGTCGCACCGGCGCCACGCCACGACGGTCCGCTGCGACTGCTCTGCGTCGGGCGGATGGAGCGGCGCAAGGGCGTGCAGGACCTGATCGAGGCGCTGACCTCCTTCACGGCGGACTGGCGGCTCACGCTCGTGGGCGCCGACACGCCGACGGCGCCGCACAGACGCTCGCTGCGGCGGACGCTGGAGCTGCAGGCGGCGGGAGATCCGCGGATTGCGTTTGCCGACGCCGTGGCGCGCGAGGAGCTGCCTGCCTTGATGCGGGAGCACGACGCCGTCGTGCTGCCGTCGCGCTGGGAGTGCTGGCCGTACGTCGCGCTCGAGGCGCTGGCGGCCGCCGTGCCGGTCGTGGCGACCCCGGTCGGCGGGCTGCGGGAGATCGTCGCGCCGGGCGTCACGGGCTGGCTTGCACCGGGCGTCGGCGCCGACGCACTGCGCGACGTGCTCGCCCCGCTCGTCGCCGACCCCAGCCGCGCGCGCGTCGAGCGCGACGCCGGCGCCGTCCGCCGGCACCTGGCAGCGCTGGCCGATCCCGACGCCTTCCGCGCCGCCTACCTGCGCCTCGCCGGCGGTCGCCCAGCCCGCGTCGCAACGAGTCGCTCCCCCGACGAGACGCCGCTCGTGTCGGTCGTCATCCCGTACTACCGCATGCATCGCTACGTCGAGGAGACGGTGCGTTCCGTCTTCGACCAGACGTACCCGCGGATCGAGGTGATCGTCGTCAACGACGGCTCGTTCGAGCCCGACGACGTCGTCCTCGCCACGCTCGCCCGGCGCTACCCGATCCGCGTGCTGAGCCAGTCCAACCGCGGGCTCAGCGGCGCACGCAACTTCGGGATCGCGCAGACGCGCGGGCGCTACGTCCTCCCGCTCGACGCCGACAACGTCCTCGAGCCGACGTTCGTCGAGCGCTGCGTCGCGCTGCTCGAGCACGACGACGCGTTGGCATACGTCACGTCGTGGAGCCGATACATGGCCGAGGACGGCACGCCCTATCGCGGTGGCTACCGGCCGATCGGCAACTGGAGCACGCTCGTCGAGGAGCGCAACGTCGCCGGCGACGCGACGGCGCTGCTGCGGCGCGGCGTCCTGCACCGCCACTGCTACAGCGAGGACTTGACCAGCTACGAGGACTGGGCGCTCTACCGCGAGCTGCATCGGGCGGGACGACACGGGCACGTGATTCCCGAGATGCTGTGGCGGTATCGCGTCCGGGAAGACTCGATGCTGCGCGAGGTCGGGTTGCGCCACGACGCCCGCCTGGCCGGTGAGATGGAAGCGCTTGTCCGCGAGAAGGAGATCGAATGGGTGTCGAAGAGCGACTGAGCCTGGATGCGGTCAGCGAGCACACGCTGATCGCTGCCGAGCATCGCCATCGCTACGCGTTCGCGCGGCCCGCGTGCGCCGGCAAGCGCGTGCTCGACCTCTGCTGCGGCGTCGGGTACGGCTCGGAGATGCTTGCCGCGGTCGCCGAGTCGGTCGTCGGCGTGGATCGCGACGTCGCAGCGGTCGACACCGCGCAGGCGACGGTGGGCGCGCGCACCTCGGCGCAGTTCGTCGCCGCCGACGCGCTCGACCACCTGCGGCGCCTGGAGCCCGAGGACGTCGACGTCGTCGTCTGCTTCGAGGGGCTCGAGCATCTCCCGGCGGTGGAGAAGGTCGCCGACCAGCTCGCCCGGCTCGTCCAGGGCGGGGTCGGGCTCATCGCGTCCGTTCCCAACAGCGCGACGTTCGGCGAGGAGAACGAGTTCCACCTCACCGACTTCGACCTGCCCCTGGCGCGCAAGCTGTTTGCCGGCGTGCCGGGCACGGTCTTCGCCTACCAGAACCACGCCGAGGGCTCGCTGATCCGCGGCGAGGACGCGCCGACGGTGGCGGTCGAGGTGCAGCTCGACGGCGAGCAGGACCTCGACTGGGCCAACCACTTCCTGATCCTCGCCGGGGTCGACCACGAGGCGCTGCTGTCCGCTGCCAACGCCCAGCTGCACCTCGCCGTGGCGCCGGTCAACCATCGCTACATGCGCGGGCTCGAGCTGGCCAACCGCTCGCTGCAGGCCGCCAACGCGCAGCTTTCGCGCGAGCGCCTGGGCCTCGGCGCCGCCGGCGGCGCGGCGGCCGTGCTGCGGCGCGAGGACGAGGTCGCGCAGCTGCGCATGGAGCTCGCGCACGCCCACCAGCTCGTCGCGACGCTCGAAGCGGACGCTGCCGAGTGGCGCCGCGAGCGCGACGACTACACCCAGGCACACGCCGCGTTGCGGTCCAGCGCGCTCACGCGCCTCGCGGCGCGCCTCGCGGGGTACCGGGTCGATCGCTGATGCAGCTCTTCGAGGACGAGATCTGGCAGATGAGCTTCGGCGAGCGGGCCGCGATGGAGGGCCTGCTCAGCTCGCTGCAGCCGGCGCTGGCGATCGAGATCGGCACCGCCGAGGGGGCGAGCCTGCAGCGCATCGCCGCGCACGCGCAGGAGGTGCACTCCTTCGACCTCGTGACGCCGAGCCTGGACGTGCCGAATCACGTCACGCTGCACACCGGCGACTCGCACGCGCTGCTGCCGCAGCTGCTCGAGCAACTCGCCGCGGCGGGTCGCAACGTCGATTTCGCACTGGTCGACGGCGACCACTCCTCCGAGGGCGTGCGCGCCGACGTGATGGCGCTGCTGACGTCGACGGCGACGCAGGACACGGTCATCGTCATGCACGACGTCGCGAACGAGCGCGTGCGCGCTGGACTGGACGCCGTCCCGTACGACGCGTTCCCCAAGGTCGCGCACGTCGACCTCGACTTCGTTCCCGGCTACATGGGGCTCGACGCGTTCACGGGGGAGCTGTGGGGCGGCCTCGGGCTGGTCGTCGTCGCCTCGGACAGGCCCGCGTACGGCTCGGGGTCGGCGGTCCAGACGGTGCGTCACCACGGTGGCCAGCTGCTGGCGATCGCCCGCGACGTCCTCGGCGGCCGGCCGCTCGAGGACGGCCTCCGCGGCCACGACCCGCGCGCGCGCCAGCTGTCGGACGCCTATCGCCACATCGACGACCTCGAGCGGCGCGTGGCCGAGCACAGCAAGACCGTCGCCGACCTGTCAGGCCACCTCGACTACCACCGCGACCTCTCCGAGTACATGATGAGCTCGCTGAGCTGGAAGCTCACGAAGCCGCTCCGGCTGCTGAAGGAGCGCGCCGGCGGGCGCAAGCGGATCTAGGCGACGTACTGGATCAGGACGCCAAGCGTCGCTGAGAAGACCATCGCGAACGTCGCGCCGAGCGGCGTCGCAAGCGACACCACGCGCCTGCGGCGATGGCGGCGCCCCGCCCACTCGCGTCGGCTCAGGGTGCTCGCGTAGATGTGGCTCGGTCGAGTCGCCACGATCGTTACGCATGACACTAAGACAGCCGCCGGACGGCAAATGTCCGGCGGCTGTTCACCCCGCTCTCTGCGGGAAATTCCCTACGCCGCGGCGGCTGCCCCGGCGCGACTTGGTTCGAGCGCGACATCGAGGACCTCGCCGATCGTCATGACCGGGTGGAAGGTCATCTGCTCGCGGACCTCAGCGGGCACGTCGTCGAGGTCGGCGCGGTTGCGCTCGGGCAGGATCACGTCGGTCAGACCCGCGGCGTGCGCCGCCAGCACCTTCTGCTTGAGCCCGCCGATTGGCAGCACGCGGCCCTGCAGCGTGACCTCACCGGTCATGCCGACGGTGTGCTTCACCGGACGGCCGCTGAGCAGCGACGCCAGCGCCGTCGTCATCGTGACGCCCGCGCTGGGCCCGTCCTTGGGGATCGCGCCGGCCGGCACGTGGACGTGGAACTCGCGGTCGGTGAACACCTCGTCGCCGATCCCGAGCTCGTCGGCGTGGGCGCGCACGTAGGTGAGCGCGATCCGTGCCGACTCCTTCATGACGTCGCCGAGCTGGCCGGTGAGCGTCAGCCCGCCCGCGCCCTTGCCCGCCATGTCGTTGGCCTCGACGAACAGCACGTCGCCGCCGACGCCGGTCACCGCCAGGCCCGTCGCGACGCCCGGCACCGCCGTGCGCGCTGCGGCCTCCTGGAAGACCTTCTGGCGACCGAGGGCGTCACGCACGAGGTCGAGGTCGACGACCACGGGAACCGTTTCGCCCTCCGGCGACGGCGAGCCGTCGCCTCCGGCCGACGTCACCCTTGACGCGATCTGCGTCGCCGTCTTGCGCAGCAGCGTGCCGATCTCGCGTTCGAGGTTGCGCACACCCGCCTCGCGGGTGTACTCGGCGACGACCGTCTGCAGGACGTCGTCGGGCACCACGACCTCGTCGTCGTGCAGGCCGTTGCGGGTGCGCTGGCGCGGCAGGAGGTAGTCGCGTGCGATCGCGACCTTCTCGGCGACCGTGTAGCCGTCGAAGCGGATGACCTCCATGCGGTCCAGCAGCGGGCCGGGGATCGTCTCGGCCTGGTTGGCGGTCGCGATGAACACGACCTCCGAGAGGTCCAGCTCCAGATCGAGGTAGTGGTCGCGGAACGTCGAGTTCTGCGCCGGATCCAGCACCTCGAGCAGGGCCGCCGAGGGGTCGCCGCGCCAATCGGCGCCGACCTTGTCGACCTCGTCGAGCAGGATCACCGGGTTCATCGTGCCCGCGTCGCGCAGCGCGCGGACCAGGCGGCCCGGCAGCGCGCCGATGTACGTGCGGCGGTGGCCGCGGATCTCGGCCTCGTCGCGCACGCCGCCGAGCGACATGCGGACGAACTCGCGACCCATCGCGCGAGCGATCGACTCACCGATCGACGTCTTGCCGGTGCCGGGCGGGCCGATCAGGGTGAGGATCGCGCCCGAGCGCTTGTCGGCCTCGATGCCACGCTCCTCGCGCAGCTTCTTGACGGCGACGTACTCGACGATGCGGTCCTTGACGTCGTCGAGGCCGGCGTGGTCGGCGTCGAGCACCTCACGCGTCCCGATTGGGTCGAGCTGGTCCTCGGAGCGCTTGCCCCACGGCACGGCGATCAGCCAGTCCAGGTAGGTGCGGATCATCTGGCCCTCGCCCGACTCGCCGGTGCGCTCGAGGCGCCCGAGCTCACGCTCGGCCTGCTCGCGCACGTGCTCGGGCATGTCGGCGTCTTGGATCTTGGAGCGGTAGTCGTCGATGAACGAGCCGTCGTCCTCGCCGAGCTCCTTGCGGATCGACTCCATCTGCTTGCGCAGCAGGTACTCGCGCTGCTGCTTCTGCGCGCCGTCCTCGACGTCGTCGCGGATCTTGCGGCGGATCTGGAGGTTGGTGAGGCGCTCGCGCTGGAACTCCAGCGCGCGCTCGAGGCGCTCGGTGACGTCGAGCTTCTCGAGCAGCTCGACCTTCTGGTCGAAGCTCAGGTCGGGGGCGTATCCGGAGGTGTCGGCAAGCGTGCCGGGCTCGGTGATCGCACGGACCCACGAGGCGATGCGGCCGTCGTCGCCGCGCAGCTCGAGCAGCTCCTCGACGACCGCGCGGTACTCACGCACGAGCTCGCGCGTGCGACCGTCGACGGGCTCGTCGTCGGGGTGCTCGGTGACCTCCACCAGTAGGCGCCCGCGCAGATCGGTCTGCGCCGCGCCGATGATGCCGCGGGCGACGCCCGCAAGCACGGCGCCGCGCGCGCCGCCGGGGAGGCGGACGCGGTCGGTCACTTCGGCGATCGTGCCGACCTGCGCGTACTCGTCGCCGTGGCGCGGCACGAGCACGACACGCTCTTCGTCGCCGACGTCGACCGGGAGCGTGACGTCCATCGTCGGGAAGACGACGGTGTCGTCGAGGGGAATGAGGAGGAGCGATGGCATGAGAGCGGAGATTCCTTTGAGGTGGGAAACCTTTGCGCATGCAAAGATAGCAAACGATCTACGTGGCTTTGACTTAGATCGTGTGCCGGTCCCACGCCGCACCCATCCCGAGCGGCTGGTACGGTGCGCCGCTGCACGACACATAACGCCGAGTCTCCGCCTCTCTTTGGCGGGGAACGGGGGACCCACCGACCTTTGGTCAGGGGCGAATCGCCGCCAGTGAGCGGCGTAGCGCACGTTTCAGCGCGAGCCCGACAGCTAACCCCGTAGGCGCCGAGACGACCAAGGAGGTAGCTCGTGCTGCAAGAACGGCCCGCCGCAGGGCGGGACCTGGCTGATCCGATCGCCTGGCGGCGCTCTGCCCGGGCATCGATTGCGCGCCGCACCCGCGCCCTGCGTGCCCGCCGCATCATGCGCTCGCGTCGCGCGTCGGCGGCAATCGTCCTCACGCTTGCGACCGGCGCCACCGGCGCGCTGGCCGACCGCGGCGTTTCGCCGAAGACCGATGGCTCGGTCCGCTCGGTGCAGCGCGCGCTCGGCATCAGCGCCGACGGCATCGCCGGCCCCCAGACCAAGCGCGCGGTCCGCGCGTTCCAGCGCTCTAAGGGCCTGATCGTCGACGGCATCATCGGTCCGCAGACGCTCGCGGCGCTCGGCATCAAGGCCGTCGCCGGCGCTGCCACGAGCCGCGCCAAGCCGGCGGCGATCCGCAAGGCGGCGGCCGCTGCCAGCGCCGATGCGCCCGCGCTGCTCGAAGCGCTCGCGCTGTGCGAGTCCGGCGGCGACCCGACGGCGGTATCGCCCGACGGCCAGTACCGCGGCAAGTACCAGTTCACGCGCTCGACCTGGCGTTTGATGGGTGGCAGCGGCGATCCCGCCGCAGCGCCCGAGGCCGAGCAGGATCGCCGTGCCGCGAAGCTGCTTGCCCAGCAGGGCACCGCGCCATGGCCCGCGTGCTCGCGGAAGATCGGGGCCGCGTAGCGCCCGAACTTGTAGGCTCGCGCTAAATATGCGCGAGCTTCCGCCCGATCTCGCCGATGCGCTGCGCCCAGTTCTGCCGGATCTCGCAGAAGAGATCATCGTCGCGATCGGCACCGAGGTCCCGGACTACCAGCGGCCGATGGAGGGCGACTTCGGCCGCGTCGTCCGCGTCGCGATCGAGCAGGCGCTGTCACGCTTCGTCGACACGATCGCGGACCCGCGGACGCGCGCGGAGACCCGTCGCGGGATCTACGCCGGGCTCGGGCGCGGCGAGCTGCGGGCCGGTCGCAGCCTCGGGGCGCTGCTGAGCGCCTACCGGATCGGCGCGCGGCTGTCCTGGGAGCGCTTCTCCGGCGCGGCGGACGCCGCCGGGCACGCCCCGCGCACGGTCTACGCGCTCGGCAGCGCGATCTTCACCTACATCGATGGAATCAGCGCGGAGTCGGTCGACGGCTATGCCGAGGAGCAGTCACGTGCCGCCGGCGAGCGCGAGCGGCGCCGCCGCGCCCTCGCGCGGCTGCTGGCCCGCGACGACGTGGCACTCGAAGAAGTCGCCGACTTGGCCGCGGTCGCCGGCTGGCCGCTGCCCACGACCGTCGCGGCGATCGTCGCCGACCCCGACGCCGAGCGTCCGCTCGCGCGGCTCGGATCCGACGCGCTCGTGAACGTCGACGACGACGTCGCCGTCGTCTTCCTCGCCGACCCCGACGCGCCCGGGCGCCGCGGCCTGCTCGATAAGGCCCTGCGTGGGCGCCGCGGCGCGCTCGGCCCGACGGTTGCGCCCGTGGTTGCGGCGCATTCGCTCGCGCGGGCACGCGCCACCTACCGCCTGGAGCTTGGCGACGGCGGCCTCGTCGTTGCGGAGGATCACCTGCTGGAGCTGCTGCTGGACGCGGATGGCGGCGCGCTTGCCGCAGAGCTCGCGGCGCACGTGCTCGCGCCGCTCGACGACCTGGCGGGCGGCGCGCGCGAGCGTGCGCTGCAGACGCTGCGCGCCTGGCTCGACCACCCCGGCCAGGTTCAGCGCGTCGCGGCCGATCTCGATGTCCATCCGCAGACGGTGCGCTACCGCATGACGGGCCTGCGGGAGCGCCTCGGCGACGCGCTGGAAGACGCAGACAAGCGCTTTGCGCTGGCCGTCGCCCTGCGTGCGGTGGGCAACCAGCCAACGATTGCCGTTGGCTGAGTTGGGTAATCACAGCCAGGTGTCACGTCCCGCCGCTCCACCCACCGAGCGTCGCCTCTCCGCAGGCGACAAGCTGCTGCGCGCGATCGGCGATGCACCGCTGGGCCTGACGCTGCAGGAGGTCGTCGAGCGCGCCGGCGGCGAGCAGCCCGCGGCTGTGCTGCGCTGGATCGACCTCGCGCGCGACCGCGGCATCGTCGACGAGGTCCCGCCGCTGGACCGCGACAGCGGCCGGCGCTTCGTGCTCGGCGCCGCCGGCCGGCGCCTGCTGGACTTCGACCCCCGCCGCCCCTAGACGGAGCGGCAGAACGCCGCGAACGCCGCCGCGTCGCGGTGCGGCGGCCCATGGCCGAAGCAGACCAGCGCCGGCTCCAGCTCGCCGAGGCGGCGGATCGACTCGCGGTTGCGGTCGGGGTCGGGCGTGAAGACCTTCAGCGGCTCGCGCAGTCCGCGCGGGTAGCCCAGCAGCGGGTGCTGGTTGTTGAGCACGTCGCCGAGGATCAGCGCGCGATCGGACTCGCGCCAAAGCGAGATGTGGCCCGCTGAGTGCCCCGGCGTGTCGAGGACCTTGAAGCCGCCGACCTCGTCGCCCTCGCGCAGCACCCGGTCGACGGGGTGGCTCGGTCCGGCCATCGCCTTGAAGAAGAGCGAGTTGATCGGGTGCTTGGGCTGGCGCTGGCGGATCAGCTTCGCGTCCTCGGCGGCCGGGGCGTCGAGCTCGGACACCCAGAAGGGGATGCCGAGCTTCGTGCAGATCGCGTGCGATGCGCCCTGATGGTCGGCGTGTGCGTGCGTCAGCGCGTGGGCGCTGACGCTGCGCCCGTCCAGCGCCTTGCGGATCCGCCCGGCGTCGAACTTCGACATCGCGTCGACGAGCACGTCGCCCGCGAGGTAGCAGTTGATCCCGTAGGGCGGCAGGCCGGTGATCAGCCAGAGGTCGTCAGCAAGCTCGCGCATTGCGCAAGACGCTATCCGACCTCCGGATCAGCGGCCGCCGAACTCCTGCGCGGAGTAGCCGTCCAGCCAGGCGGTCCCGATCGAGTCGAACTGCGGGCGCATGATGTTCGCGCGGTGGCCCGGGCTCTCCATCCACGCCTTGCAGACGCTGTCGACGTCGCTGAAGCCCTTCGCGATGTTCTCGCCCATCCACGCGAACGGGTTGCCGCCCTTGAACAGCGCGTCGATGCGCTCGAACGGGCTCTCGCCGTCGGGGTTCTCGTGGGCGAAGAACTTGCGCAGCTTCATGTCGAGCACGTGCGCAGTCGCGGCAGCGGCGAGCACGACGTTCCACTTCAGCGAGCCGAGGCCGGCTTTGGCGCGCTCGCGGTTGGCGCAGTCGCGCAGGCCGCCGGCGAAGCCGCCGGGGGCGGGAGTCTCGGGCTCGGACGCGGCGGGTGCGGGGTCCGCGGGGGCGGGAGCCGGGGTCGGCGCCGTCGTCTTCTTGGCCTTGACGGTCTTCTTCCAGCAGACCTTCACGGTCTTCTTCTTGCCGCTTTTGGTGCGGACCTGCTTCTTCTTGCAGACCTTGACGGTCTTCTTCGCGACCGGCGCCGCCTGCGTCGCGGGGGCGACAGCCAGTGCGGCGCAGAGCGACAACACGAGGATGACGATGATGCGGGGCACGAGCGGGGGATCGGCCGAATCCCGCTCGACGTCTCAGCAAGCGGCCACGAGTCTGGACGAACAGACCATTCCCGTTCGCCGCGATTCTGGACGGATGGTCGATGCCGCTACTGGCCGCGAGCGCGCCGCGCGAGCTCCACGGTCGCCGCGCGCAGTCCTTGAGCCTCGGTGCACGGCGCGGCGAAGCCGACCCGAGCCTCCGCGCGCCCGCGCGGCGTGCGGACGTCGACATCCACCCCGTAGCGGTCGGCCCGCAGGCAGCTGGCGGCCGTTGCGTCGGGCTGGCCGGCAAGCGCCTGCGCCATCGCCAGCAACGCGTCGGCGTGGTCGTCGTTGAGGTGGGACACCGCGTACGCCGCGGACGCTCCGACCGGGTCGGGCTCGGCGGTCGCGTAGGTCTCGGCATCGGCGGACTGCATGCGTCCGAACCCACCGACCCAGCGCACCCGTTCCACCCGCAAGACCCAGAACGAGAAGTCGCCGAACGTCGAGTAGAAGTTCGCGCTGTCCATCGCCTCGAGGTAGGCGGCACGCGCGCGCGCTCCTCGTCCTCACCTTGCGGACGTGCGGCGACGCCCGCAAGCGTCACGCTGCCACGAGCGTCCGCGCCTCCTCCGCAGCGCTGCGACGACGCGCGGGCGCGACGTCGGTCAGCGGCGCGGCGGGCGCGGCGGGCGGCGGGCCGGGGATGTCGTGGTCGTTCGGCTGGGTCACACTGGGCGCCTCATAGGCCGAGGATCCCCGGCCCGCGCACGTGCTCGTAGACGAGGCTCGTCTGCGCGTGCGCGACGGCGGCATCCGAGGCGAGGTGCTCGACGACGAACTCGCGCAGGTCGTGTGCGTCCTTTGCCGCGACGAGCAGCAGGTAGTCGGTCTCGCCGGTCATGTGGAAGATCGAGAGCACCTGGTCCAGCGCACGCACGTGCGCGGTGAAGCCCTCGATCTGCTCGCGCGAGTGCACCGACAGGCGAATCGCGATCAGCGCCTGCAGCGGCAGCCCGAGCGCTGCCGGGTCGACGTCGGCGTGGTAGCCGCGGATCACACCGCGTTCGCGCAGGCTGCGCACGCGCGTGAGGCACGTGGAGGGCGCGATGCCGACGCGCTCAGCCAGCCGAGCGTTCGAGATCCGGGCGTTCTCGACGAGAATTTCGAGGATCCTTCGGTCAGTCGCGTCCATTCGGACAGATTATTCGGATCTCCAGACAAGTCGCCGAAGAGTTGCCACACTCAGAGGATGCCTGAGACTGCGCTGCAGACCGACATTCGCGACTCGATCCTCGCGGCGATCGGTGGAACCCCGCTGGTGCGGCTGTCGCGGATCGGCGCCGGCCTGACGCCGCAGCTCGTGGCGAAGGTCGAGGCGCTCAACCCCGGCGGCTCGATCAAGGACCGCGTCGCCGTCAGCCTGATCGACGCGGCAGAGCGCGACGGCAAGCTGCGTCCCGGCGGCACGATCGTCGAGCCGACGTCCGGCAACACCGGCACCGGGCTTGCGATCGCCGCGCGCCTGAAGGGCTACCGCGTGATCGCGGTGATGCCGGACAAGATGTCGCGCGAGAAGATCGACCTGCTGCGCGCCTACGGCGCCGAGGTCGTCGTCGCGCCCACCGACGTCGCGCCCGACTCACCGGAGTCCTACTACCGCGTCGCCGATCGCCTCACCGAGGAGATCCCCGGCGCCTTTCAGCCCAACCAGTACCGCAACCCCGCCAACCCGGCGGCGCACTACGCCACCACCGGTCCTGAGCTGTGGGAGCAGAGCGGCGGGCAGATCACGCACCTGGTCGCGGGGGTGGGCACCGGCGGCACGATCACCGGCGTCGCGCGCTACCTGCGCGAGCGCAATCCGGACATCGAGGTGATCGGCGCCGACCCGGTCGGCTCGATCTACTCCGGCGGCGACGTCCACTCCTACCTCGTCGAGGGTGTCGGCGAGGACTTCTGGCCCGAGACCTTCGACCCCGCGATGGTCGACCGCTACATCCGCGTCTCCGACAAGGACAGCTTCCTCACGGCGCGGCGCTTGGCCGAGACCGAGGGCATCCTCGCCGGCGGCTCGGCCGGCCTGGCGATGCACGCGGCGCTCGAGGTCGCGGGCGGGATCGGCGATCCCAGCGCGATGGTTGCGGTGATCCTCCCCGACGGTGGGCGCAGCTACCTCAGCAAGGTCTTCAACGACGCCTGGATGGGCGAGCACGGCTTCCTCGAGCGTGCCGACGACCAGAACGTCGGCGACGTGTTGCACCACAAGCACGGCGGGCTGCCGTCGCTGGTGACGGTGCACACGCATCAGAAGGTCCGCGACGCCGTCGCGCTGCTGCATGAGCACGGCGTCTCGCAGCTGCCCGTCGTCTCGGCGCACGATCCCGCCGCGATCGTCGGCTCGGTCGGCGAGCGCGGGTTGCTTGCGCACGCGGTCTCCGACGCTTCGCTGCTGAGCGCCGACATCGTCGAGGTGATGGAGGCGCCGCTGCCCGCCGTCTCGGCGACCGACCCCGTGCGCGAGGCGGTGCTGCTGCTCTCCGGCGAGCGCCAGGCGCTGATGGTGATGGACGACGGGCGGCCCGCGGGCATCGTCACGCGCGCGGACCTGCTCGAATCGCTGGCACGATGACGTCCTTCCAGACGCGTGCCGTGCACGCGGGCCTCGATCCCGACCCGACCTACGGGTCGGTGATCCCGGCGATCCACCAGACCTCGACCTACAAGCAGGCCGCTGTCGGTGAGTTCGTCGAGGACTACGACTACGCGCGCTCGGCCAACCCGACGCGCTTTGCGCTGGAGCGCGCGCTCGGCGAGCTCGAAGGCGGTCGCGCCGTCACGTTCTCCTCGGGGCTGGCTGCCGCGCACGCGGTGATCACGCACGTCTGCGCGGCCGGCGACCACGTCGTGCTGCCCGCCGACCTCTACGGCGGGACGTTCCGGCTGGTCGACAAGGTGCTGACGTCGTGGGGGCTGCGCCACACCCTCGTCGACCAGACCGACCTCGATGCGCTCAGCGCCGCGATCACGCCGCAGACGAAGCTCGTGTGGGTCGAGACGCCAACGAACCCGCTGCTGAACGTCGTCGACATCGCTGCGGTCGTCGCACGCTCCGGCGACGCCCTGGTCGCCGTCGACAACACGTTTGCCACGCCCGTGAACCAGCGCCCGCTCGAGGACGGCGCCGACATCGTCGTGCACTCGACGACGAAGTACCTCGGCGGCCACTCCGACGTCGTGGGCGGCGTGGCGATCGTGCGCGACGACGCGCTCTACGACGGGCTGCGCTTCGTGCAGAACGCCGTCGGCGCCGTGCCCGGGCCGTTCGACTGCTTCCTCGTGCACCGCGGGCTGCGCACGTTGCCGCTGCGGATGGCCGCGCACGCCGCCAGCGCCGCAGCCGTCAGCGCGTTCCTGCGCAGCGCGCCCGGGGTCTCCGACGTGCGCTGGCCAGGGTTCAGCGGCATGGTCAGCTTTCGCCATGCCGACGCCGTCGGGATCGCCCAGCGCACCGAGCTCTTCACGCTCGCCGAGTCGCTCGGTGGGGTCGAGTCGCTGATCGAGGTGCCGCAGGCGATGACGCATCAGTCCGTCGAGGATTCCGCCGCCGCCGTGCCCGCCGACCTCGTGCGGCTGTCGTGTGGGATCGAGGCGCCGGAGGACCTCGTCGAGGATCTCCGCACCGCGCTCACTTGACGCACTGTCAAATCTCGTTACGCTCGCCCGATGGCGACGCAAGAGGAGCAGTTCCACCTCGGTGAGCTCGAGACCTGGGTCAACGGCCCTCCGCACGACGAGTTCAAGCGCATGCGCGGGCAGTGCCCGGTCAACTGGACCGAGAGGATCGAGGAGTACCCCGCGGAAGCGGGCTACTGGTCGGTCACGACGGCCGACGACGTCCACACCGTCAGTCGCGACTGGGAGACGTTCTCCTCAGCGTTCGGGATCACCGCGCTGACCGACTCGGTCATGCCGCTGGAGCTGATCCAGGCGATGTTCATCGGGATGGACCCGCCCAAGCACGACCGCCTCAAGAGCCTCTTCCAGCGCGGCTTCACGCCCAAGCGCATCGCCGAGCACGAGGAGGAGATCCGGGCGATCGCCAAAGCGGTCGTCGGTCGGCTCGAGGGCCGCGAGGAGGCCGACCTGATGGCCGACGTCGCCGTCCCCGTCGTCGCGCGCGTCATCGGCAGCTTCATGGGCATCTCCGAGCAGGACGACGAGGACTGGGCGCGGATCATGAACGCGATCATGACCGCGGGCGACACCGAGCTTCACCCCGAGGGCATCGAGATCGTGATGCAGCGCGACGTGCCCGAGATGTTCGAGCGCTGCAAGGC
This sequence comes from Paraconexibacteraceae bacterium, assembly GCA_963727365.1. GTDB lineage: Bacteria > Actinomycetota > Thermoleophilia > Solirubrobacterales > Solirubrobacteraceae > Paraconexibacter. The sequence continues at coordinate 226,697 of CAVSFU010000008.1, forward strand.
GCTGATCGCTGAGCGCCGCGAGAACCCGACCGACGACCTGACGAGCGTGCTCGTGCATGCCGAGCTCGACGGCGAGCGCCTCACCGAGGAGGAGATCGTCATGGGCTTCTTCCTGCTGATGGCGGCCGGCAACGACAGCACGCGCGCGACGTACTGCAGCGGGATGCTCGCGCTGCTCTCCGATGACACCGAACGCGCGAAGGTCCTCGCGGACATGTCGCTCGTGCCGTCCGTCGTCGAGGAGTCGCTGCGGATGTTCCCGGCGTTCGCGCACTTCCGCCGCACGGCGATGCGCGACGTCGAACTCGGCGGCAAGACGATCCGCAAGGGCGACAAGGTGGTGCTCTGGTACGTCTCGTCCAACCGCGACGAGTCCGTCTACGAGAACCCCGACCACTTCAGCGTCACGCGCAACCCCGAGCATCAAGCGTTCGGCGCCGGCGGCCGGCATTTCTGCCTGGGCACCGCGCTCGCGCGGCTGGAGCTGTCGATCCTGTTCCAGGAGACGCTGTCGCGCTTCCCCGATATGCGGCTGATCTCGCAGCCCCGCTACGTCGAGTCGCCGTTCGTCAACCAGCTGAAGACGCTGCCGGTGCGCCTCAGCGGCTAGCGGCTGAGGCGCCCGTAGGCGCGGAGCGCCAGTGGCAGCGTCAGCGCCGTGATCGCCAGCGGCCACGCGATCGCCATCAGCAGCGCGTGGTCGGCGATCCAGCCGTCGGCGGGGACGCCGGGGTTGCCGAAGAGCTCACGCGTTGCAGTGATCGTGGAGGAGATCGGGTTCCACTCGGCCACCGTGCCTAGCCAGTTCGGCATCAGCTCGGGCGCGACGAACGCGTTGGAGAGCATCGTCACGGGGTAGAGCAGGCCGAAGACCGCGTTCGCCGCCTCGGGCGTCTTCGCGCCGAGGCCGAGGACGATGCCGATCCACAGGAACGCGATGCGCAGGCCGAGCAGCAGGCCGAAGGCCGCGAACGCCTCGCCGACGGAGTTGTGCCACTCCCAGCCGACGGCCAGCCCGCAGAGCACGAGCACCAGCAGGTTCGCCGTCGAGTAGATGACGTTGGCAAGGCAGCGCCCGACGACCACCGCCGACGGCGCGATCGGCATCGAGCGGAAGCGGTCGGTGACGCCCTTCGCCGTGTCGGCGTGCACGGACATGACGGTCTCGCCGACGCCGAACGCCATCGTCTGGGCGAACATGCCGGCCATCAGGAACTCGCGGTAGTCGCCGCCGCCGGGGACGAGGATCGCGCTGCCGAAGACGTAGGCGAAGAGCAGCACGAAGACGATCGGGAAGATCAGGCCCCAGAGGATCATCTGCGGCTCGCGCACCCACTGCGACATGTCACGCACGGCGATCAGCCAGCTGTCGCGCAACGCGCGAGTCATGCCGCCACCTCCTCGGCCTCGGCACGGTGACCGGTCAGCTGTAGGAAGACGTCGTCGAGCGTCGGCCGGCGCAGGGCGACGTCGGAGATCTCGACACCGGCGAGGTCGAGCTCGGCAAGCATCCGCGTGAGCGTCGCGACGCGGTCGGTCACGGGCGCGCTGACGCGTGCCTGCTCGGCGTTGACGTCCGTTGGCGCCTGCGTCTCGCGAGCGAGGATCGCGGCCACGGCGTCGAGGTCGGCGGCGTCGGCGACGGCGATGTCCAGCTGATCGCCGCCGACCTGCAGCTTCAGCGCGGCGGGCGTGCCGTCGGCGATCACACGACCGTTGTCGATCACGACGATCTGGTCGGCGAGCTGGTCGGCCTCGTCGAGGTACTGCGTCGTCAGCAGCACGGTCGTTCCTTGGGCGACGAGTGCGCGGATTGCGCTCCACATCTCGTTGCGGCTGCGCGGGTCCAGGCCGGTCGTCGGCTCGTCCAGGAACAGCACGGCGGGGCGCTGGATCAGGGTGACCGCCAGGTCCAGGCGCCGGCGCATGCCGCCGGAGTAGTGCTTCACCGAGCGCTGGGCGGCGTCCTCGAGCCCGAACTGCGCGAGCAGCTCGTCGGCGCGTGCGCCGGCGGCTGCCTTCGTCAGGCCGTTGAGGCGGGCGAAGATCACGAGGTTCTGGCGGCCGCCGAGGATCTCGTCGACCGCGGGGTCCTGGCCGCTAAAGCCGATCCGCGCACGGACCTGCCTCGGCTCGCGCGACACGTCGAAGCCGGCGACGCGCGCCGTGCCGCCGTCGGCACACAGCAGCGTCGTGAAGATGCGGACCGCCGTGGTCTTGCCCGCGCCGTTGGGGCCGAGCAGGCCGCACACCGTCCCGGGGGCGACGGTGAGGTCGACGCCGTCGAGCGCGTGCTTATCGCCGTAGCGCTTCACCAGGCTCTCTGCCTCGATGGATGCGGTCATATCTGCCTTTCTCATTACGACGTACGGAGTTCTTCACCGACTATAGCTTATGCTGTAAAGAGATTGCAATGCCTGAGTACGCAGCCAGTGGTGACCACCGCCGATCGATGGAGCTTCTGTGGGGTGTCGCGCCCGCGCCGGGGCGGGGCCCGAAGCCGGGGCTGAGCGTCGACGTGATCGTGGCGACGGCCACCGAGCTCGCCGATGCCGACGGGCTCAGCGCGCTGTCGATGCGCAAGGTGGGAGAGCGGCTCGGCGTGTCGGCGATGGCGCTGTACAGCTATGTGCCGAGCAAGCGTGAGCTGCTGGATCTGATGCTCGACCGCGCCTATGGCGAGCAGCTACCGCGCGACGCGAGCGGCAGCTGGCGCGAGCGTCTCGAGCGCGCCGCGCGTGAGCAGTGGGCGCTGTACGAGCGCCACCCATGGATCCTGCACGTCGCGGCCGGCCGCGCGGCGCTTGGGCCCAACGAGCTCGACGGGTATGAGCAGTTGCTGGCAATCGTCGACGGGATCGGCCTAACCGGCGTGGAGATGATGCGCGTCGTCGGCGCAGTTCAGGAGTTCGTCGGGGGCTCCGCGAAGGCGGTCGCGGACGCGCTGGCGGCCGAGCGCGTGACGGGCATCAGCGACGACGAGTGGTGGGAGGCGCGCTATCCGCTGCTCGAGGAGGTGGCGCAGATCTCTTGGCCGGAGCGCTTTCCAGTGACCGCGCGAATCGGCGAGGAAGGCGCGTTCGAGCAGCGCGATCGCGAGCCCGACGACGACTCGCCCTACCTGGTGCGTGAAGCGCTCGACGTCTTCGAGTTCGGCCTGCAGCTGATGCTCGACGGTGTCGAGGCGTACGTCAGCGTGCGCGGCGGTTGATCCACAGCTCGGCGTCGCCCGCCAGGGCGCGCAGGCGGGCGTTCTCGTCGCCGCTGCGCGGAACGCCGAGGCGCGCCTTCTGGCGCCGGCACCACGCCCGCGCGGCATCGAAGGACCGCGCTCGCCGCCCAACCGACCACGCACCGCCACGACGACACGCAGGGCGGCGCCTTGCCGAGCAGGCGCGACGCGCCCAGCGCCCGTCTGCGCGCTGGACGGTGCAGGCGCCGCTGGCGGCGTTCGGCTCGTCCTTGGCCCAGCTCCAGATCGTCGCCTCGAGGCGCCCGTCGTCGGGCAGCAGCTGATCGAAGCCGAGCAGGTTCACGCCGCAGGCGGTCATCGCCGCGGTCTTCTCCGGCGTCAGGCGCTCGGGGTCCTCGGGCGGCGTCGTCGGCGAGATGACGGTTGCGACGAGCGTCGAGTCTTCGTAGTAGCGCACGAGCTTGCGACCGTAGACGCCGGTCTTGTAGGTCTGGTCGCAGGCGGGGAACGGCTGGAAGGCGGTGGTGGAGCCGCCCTCGACGTGCTCGTCGTTCCAGCCGAAGACCAGCGGCGCCCAGCCGCTGGCGCAGTCGCCGACGAGGACGACCTGGGCGTCGGCGCGGCGTACGGCCTTGCGGCTGAGTGCGAGGGGAAGCGGCACGCAGCCCTTGCTTCCCGCGGGGCCGGTCGGGCGATACAGGCGCTCGCCGAACGCCGCGCGCAGCGCCGCAAGTGTCTGCGCGTAGCCGGCGGCGTCCTCGACGTGGTCCTCGAGGTACAGCAGCAGCACCTGGTCGGGGTGCTTGCGCTGCAGCCAGGCGGCGATCTCGGCGAGACGCGCCGGTAGCTGCGGCTCGGTCGTGCAGCCGAGGTGTAGCTCGCTGCGGCCACGGCCGTGGCAGACGAGGACGCGGCCACCGATCAGGTGCAGATCGAGCTCCAGCGAGCGCACGTCGACGTCCAGCTGCTGGGTCAGCGAGAGCTGCTGGTTGGAGTCGAAGTGCGAGATCGTCGGCGACTCGTTGGCGCTGTTGAAGGAGTTGTGCGTGCCGACCCATTGCACGCGGGTCAGCGGGAGGTCGTCCTGCAGCGCGTACTGCAGCTGCGCGGCGCGGTGGACCCACGAGCGGCGGTACGCGTCGCGGGCGTCCTGCGTGACGCGCTTGGCGAGCGGCAGCGTGCACTGCGCCTCGGCGACACCCGCCCGGCGGCAGGTGGCCGCGAGCGCCTCGGTGAGCTTCTGGCCGGCGACGCAGGGCAGCGCGATCGGGCTCAGGCCCGTGCACGCCGTGGTCAGCGCATCTGGCTGCTGCTGCGCCGCGGCCGGTGCGGCCAGCACCAGCGCCGCGAGCGCCGCCGCGGCCAGCACCGCTCGCGACATTCAGTCTCCCGGCCAGGGGCGATTGAGCCCGGGGCGGATCGCGCCGGCGATCCCGCGCAGCAGGCCGACCGTGATGTCCATCCAGTCGAACGAATCGCGCCAGAGCGTGATGCGGCCGTTGCGGACCTCGAAGCGGCCGCTAACCCAGAAGCGCTGCTCGACGCGGCCGAGGACGATCGCGTCGGTGCGGTCGGTGAGGACGACGGGGCCGTTCTTGGCGACCGCGTGGAAGTGGACGCGAAAGCCGGCGCCGGAGCGCTGCCAGAGCTTCAGCGCGCGCTCGAAGCGCGCGCGGCCGCGGATCGTCGGCAGCGAGACGTTGGTGTAGACGATGTCGTCGTCCACCAGCGCGAGTGCCTCGTCGAGGCGACCGGCCTCGAACGCGGTGAGGAAGGCCTTGACGACTTCCGCCGGGTCCGTCGAGGTCGCGTGCCCGTTCGTGCTCGTGTGCGCCGTGGTCTCGCTCATGGGCGGATCATGACGCAGTGTCAGGCTGCTTCGATGCGTACCGCTTGGCAAAGCGCTCGGGGATCTGCTCGGGATCCTTGTACCAGTACCAGCGGCAGGGATCGGTGGCGTAGTTCTCCGGCGGGTCGAGCGGGTAGAGCGGGAAGCCGGCCCACTTGATCGGCAGCGATTCGTTCATGAACGCGCAGTGCGTGCAGTAGAGCGGCATCTCGTCGCGGCCGAAAGACCAGTCGTGCGCACCTTGCGTCTTGCCGTAGCCCTCCTGCTCGTAGAGGCCGCGGCGCACGAGGCGCCCGCCCGATCCGCAGGGGTGCAGGACGAACGTCAGCTTCTCGTCGTCCTCCTCGATCGTGAACGACGCCGGGTCCGGACCGGTGCCCGAGAGCGAGTGCGCGCGCCAGGTCGCGGCCAGCAGCTCGGCGACCTTACGTCGCGGGATCTGGTTGATCTGCTGCACCTGGCGCTTCCAGCCGCGCTCCATCGACTCCGCCCACGCGTCGGCGACGCCGTCGTCGCCGAGGCGGTCCTGGATGAAGGTGATCAGTCCGAGCATCCCCTCGGTCATGAGGTCGTGCAGCATTCCCCACTCGTGGCGCATCGCCTCGCAAGCCTCGCGGGCGGCTTCGATGTCGCCTTCCTCCAGGGCGGCGATCGCGCGGTCCATCGTCGGTTGCGCCATCGCCGCGAGCTGCTCGTCTGAGAACCACCGCTCGCTCATTGTGCGAGTCTCGCAGGCGTGACCGAGCGCAACGCCATCGGCGGCAAGCTGGAGCCGTGCGGTGCCGAGCCGTTGACGGGGTACTACCGCGACGGCTGCTGCAACACACGCGGGGACGACGCCATCCGCCACACGATCTGCGCGGTCATGACGGCCGAGTTCCTTGCACATCAGCAGTCGGTCGGCAACGACCTCAGCACGCCGATGCCGGCCTTCGCCTTCCCCGGCCTCGTGCCCGGTGACCGTTGGTGCGTGACCGCGCATAACTGGCTGCTCGCCTACGAAGACGGCTGCGCCGCGCCCGTCGTCCTGGCGTGCACGAACGAGCAGGCGCTCGACGTCGTGCCGCTGCAGGCGCTGCAGGAGCACGCGGTTGACGTCCCCGACGACCCGGGCGCGCTCGCTTGACTTCGAGCGCGCTCCAAGTCGTACCGTGGATGCATGACCACCCCTCAGCAGAAGATCGACTCTGAGTTCGGCTACGACAGCACCGCGCAGGAGGTCGTTGCCGGCGTTGACCTGAGCGGCAAGCTCGCGCTCGTGACCGGCGGCTATTCGGGCCTTGGGCTGGAGACGGTTCGCGCGCTGGCCGGCGCGGGTGCCGAGGTGATCGTCGGCGCCCGGCGCGTTGAGCATGCGCGGCAGGTGCTTGCGCCCCTGCCGCGGGTGCGCGTGGACGAGCTGCAGCTCGACGATCTCGACAGCGTGCGGTCGTTCGCCGAGCGCGTGCTCGCGGACGTCTCGAGCATCGACATCCTGATCAACAACGCCGCGATCATGGCGACGCCCGAGACGCGCGTCGGCCCCGGCTGGGAGGCGCAGTTCGCGACGAACCACCTTGGGCACTTCGCGCTGACGAACTTGCTCTGGCCGGCGCTGGCTGCCGACGGCGGCGCGCGCGTCGTCGCGGTCTCGTCGCTCGGTCACCGCCGTTCGCCGATCCGCTTCGACGACCTGCACTTCGAGCACGGCTACGAGAAGTGGGCGGCGTACGGGCAGGCGAAGACGGCGAACGCGTTGTTCGCCCTGCAGCTCGACGCACTCGGGAAGGACGCCGGCGTGCGTGCGTTCTCGCTGCACCCGGGCGGGATCCTCACGCCGCTGCAGCGCCACCTCGAGACCGAGGAGATGGTCGCGGCCGGCTGGATCAACGAGGACGGCACTCCGAGCGGGCGCTTCCAGTTCAAGACGCCCGAGCAGGGCGCCTCGACGTCGGTCTGGTGCGCGACGTCGCCGCAGCTCGAGGGGCTGGGCGGCGTCTACTGCGAGAACTGCGAGGTCGCCGAGCCGACGACCGACCCCGACCTGCCCTCCGGCGTGCGGCCGTGGGCAGTGGACGCCGACGCGGCCGAGCGCCTGTGGACCGTGTCCGCCGAGCTCACCGGCGTCGACGCGTTCGCCCGCGCCGCGTAGCTGCACCGCCCAGGCGCCGCACGATGCCAATCCACCGGCGACGGCGCGACGAGTGATAGCTACTCGTCCTATATCAACGAGCAGCTATCACTCGTCGTCGTCGTCGTCGTCGTCGTCGTCGGCGTGCGGCCTGTTCCTCGAGCTTCTCCTTGAGGTAGCCGCTCTTCTCGGCGCGGCGGGTGGCTGCGCGCTCCTCCGCCCCAGTGTCGGCGTCGGCAGCGTGTTCGCGCTCGGCGTGCTCGCGCGCGGCTTGCTGGTCGCGCAGCTCCTCGGGTGACGGGTCGTCGCCTGCCATGCCGCGAGGCTAACGGCTGCTCTGCAGAAAGACCGAGGGCGCCTTGCGGCGCCCTCGTGACGTTCAGCCTGTACGACGCGTCGGACGGTTCAGCCGCAGCCGGTGTTGTTGCCGCAGCTCGAGCACGTGTAGCAGGAGCCGGTGCGCTGCATCATGCCGCCGCACTGCTGGCAGGCCGGGCCGAGCTCCAGGCCGACGCGCTTGGCCGGGACGACCGGCGGCGTGTCGGTGAGCGCGGCGGCGGCCGGCGCGGGCGTCTCGGCCGCGGGTGCGGGCGCCGGGGTCGCCGCTGCCGGGCCGGCGGTGTCGGAGGACGTGAGGCTCATCGCCGCGTCCTGCGCCATCTTGCGCGCGCGGACAGCGGGGGTGAGGATCCCCAGCTCCTCCTGGATGTCGGTGTCCAAGAAGCGCGACGCCAGCCAGCGCATGATGTAGTCGGGCATCGACTTCGCGAACGGAATCTCCTGGTTCTGCGTGATCCCTTCCGGCTCGAAGCGCATGTAGGCGAACTTCTCGACGAGCGTCTCGAGCGGCACGCCGTACTGCAGCGCGATCGAGATCGCCGTCGCGAACGAGTTCATCATGCCGCGGAGGGTCGAGCCCTCCTTGCCGATGTCCGTGAGGAAGATCTCGCCGACCGTGCCGTCCTCGTACATGCCTGCCGTGATGTAGCCGTCATGGCCGGCGATCGAGAACTTGTGCGTGATCGACTGACGCTCGCGCGGCATGCGGCGGCGCTCGGCGACCGGACCCGCGGCCAGCGCGGCAGCCGGTGCGGGATTGCCCGCGGCTGCGGCGGTTGCCGCGGCGACGGCCTGCGCGACGATCGCGTCCACCTGCTCCTGGCTGAAGCCCTCGACGACGACCTTCTGCCCGCCCTGCGCGTCGGTGCGCAGCGCCTGCGCGGTCTTGGAGCCGTCGCGGTAGATCGCGAGCGCCTTGATGCCGAGGTTCCACGCCTGGATGTAGGCGTCGGCGATGTCGTCGACCGTCGACGTGCTGGGCATGTTGACGGTCTTCGAGATCGCGCCCGAGATGAACGGCTGGACCGCGCCCATCATCTTGATGTGGCCCATGTGCGAGATCGCGCGCTCGCCGACCGCGACGTCGAACACCGAGAGGTGCTCGTCGGCCAGGCCGGGGGCACCGACGATCGTGTTGTGCTCGTTGATGTGCGCCTCGATCTGCTCGATCTGCTCGTCGGAGTAGCCGAGCTCCTGCAGCGCGAGCGGGACGGTGCGGTTGACGATCGTCATCTGCCCGCCGCCGACGAGCTCCTTGAACTTCACGAGCGAGAAGTCGGGCTCGACGCCGGTGGTGTCGCAGTCCATCAGGAACGAGATCGTCCCCGTGGGCGCGAGCACGGTTGCCTGGGCGTTGCGGTAGCCGTGCTGATCGCCGGCCTCGACGGCGTCGTCCCAGACGCGACGTGACGCTGCGAGCAGCGCGCCGTCGCGGACCGCGGACTCCGGGATCGCGTAGGACGCGTCGCGGTGCATCCGCATGACGTTGTTGTGCGGCTCGCGGTTCTCGGCGTAGCGCTCGTACGGCCCGATCGCCGCGGCGACCTTTGCCGACTGCAGGTACGCACGGCCCGTCATCAGCGCCGTGATCGCGGCGGCGGTGCCGCGGCCGGCGTCGGAGTCGTAGGGCATGCCGTCGGCCATCAGGTAGGCGCCGAGGTTGGCGTAGCCGAGGCCGAGCTGGCGGAATGCGCGCGCGTTGACGCCGATCTCCTCGGTCGGGTAGCTCGACGGGCCGACGACGATCTCCTGCGCGAGCAGGACGATGTCGACGGAGTGCTCGAACGTCTCGACGTCGAACGTGCCGTCGGGACGGCGGAACTTCATGAGGTTCAGCGACGCGAGGTTGCAGGCGCTGTCGTCGACGTGCATGTACTCGCTGCACGGGTTGGACGCGTTGATGCGACCCGAGTTGGGGCACGTGTGCCACTGGTTGATCGTCGTGTCGTACTGGACGCCCGGATCGGCGCAGCGCCACGCTGCTTCGGCGATCTCCGACATCACCTCGCGCGCGTCGAGCGGATCGCCGACCGGCTTCCCGGTCGTGCGGGCGATCGTGCGCCACTCGCTGCCGGTCTCGACGGCCTGCATGAACTCGTCCGTGACGCGGACGGAGTTGTTGGCGTTCTGGAACTGGATCGACGTGAAGCCGTCGCCGTCGATCGACATGTCGAAGCCGGCGTCACGCAGCGCTGCGGCCTTGTCCTCTTCCTTGGCCTTGCACTGGATGAACTCGAGGATGTCCGGGTGGTCGACGTCGAGGACGACCATCTTGGCCGCGCGCCGCGTCTTGCCGCCCGACTTGATCGTGCCCGCCCACGAGTCCGCGCCGCGCATGAAGGAGACCGGGCCCGACGCCGTCCCGCCCTTGGCCAGCGGCTCCATCGACCCGCGGATGTTGGAGAGGTTGATGCCCGAGCCCGAGCCGCCGCGGAAGATCCGCCCCTCGCGCGTGTTCCAGTCGAGGATCGAGTCGAGCGTGTCCTCGACGCTCAAAATGAAGCAGGCGCTGCACTGCGGCTGCTCCTCGAAGCCGACGTTGAACCAGACCGGCGAGTTGAACGCCGCCATCTGGTGCAACAGGATGTAGGCGAGCTCCGCTTCGAAGGTGTCCCCGTCCTCCGCCGTCGCGAAGTAGCCGCGCTGACGACCCCAGTCGGCGATCGTGCCCGCGACACGACCGATCATCTGCTTGACCGAGCGCTCGCGCGACGGCGACTCCAGCTGACCGCGGAAGTACTTCTGCGCGACGATGTTGGTCGAGTTCTGCGACCACGTCGACGGAAACTCGACGTCCTTCTGCTCGAACGAGACACGGTCGCCATGACCGATGCGCGCGTCGCGTATCTCCCATTCGACGGTCTCGAACGGATGGACGCCGGGCGTTGTGAACAGGCGCCGGATGCGCATCGCCTGCCCAGCCTGAACATCGTTCGTGAGTGCGGTCTGCTGGGCGTCCATCGTCTCTCCTCAGTGTAGAAGCGGGCTGCGGCGGGCGAGCGAATTTGGCACGCCTGCCGGACGGCTTCGATTCGTCAGCGAACCGACTCGGAGATCCACCGCAAATAGGGCGGATTTCCGGCGCTGACGTCGAGGGCGACGAGTTCGAAGACGTCGTAAGGGTGCGCTTCGTCGAGCGCCGCGCGCAGCGGCTCGACTGCCGCGCGCGTGGTCTTGATGACGAGCAGCGCCTCGCTGTCGTCCTCCAGCGCGCCCTCCCACCAGTACAGCGAGCGGACGGCAGGGACGATGTTCACGCACGCTGCGAGGCGCGGCTCGAGGATCGCGCGGGCGATCTGCTCAGCGCCGTCGGCCGGCGCGGTGACGAGGCAGACGACGGGCTCGTCGCTCAACGACCGAGGCGCACCCAGTCGGTGAACTCCGACCAGGCAGCAGAGGTGCGCCAGCCGGCTTCGTGCGAGGCATGGCGCCAGCGCTGCAGCCACGGCGGGTTGAAGCCCATCCAGCGAACAGCCGCCCACAGCGTGCCGAGCGCGAGCAGCAGCCCGAGCATCAGCGCCAGCACGAGCAGCGGGGCGGGGGTCTCATCAGCGCCGTCGCCGGGGGCGCTGATCGCGGCCGCGGGGATCGCGTCGTTGGCCACCTCGGGCGCAGGGTTGACCGTCGGGTCGGGCTGCGGCGTCGACGTCGCGGGCGTCGAGGTTGCCGGGGTGGAGGCCGCCGGCGTGGACGCGGTGGGCGAGTCGTTGCCGCCGGCGGGCGCGGGCGTACCGGAGCCACCGTCGCCGGTGCTCGTGCCGCCGGCCGCGGGGGTGCCGCTGCCGGACGACGAGGACGAGGACTTCTTGCCGCAGGCGCCTGCCGCGCGCTGCTCGATCGCGTTGTCGATCGAGTCCTCGAGGTCAGGCTGGTACTGGCGCAGATCGCGCGTGAGGTTCTTCTTCGCGTCCTTCAGCTGCGCCGTCGTGAACTTGCACGGCGGCACCTTGCCGTTCTGCTGATAGGCGATTGCAACCTTCATGAGGTTGCTTGTCACCGCGGCGCCCGCACTGGCGGCGGGAACGACGACGAGCAGTGCGAGCAGGGCAATAAGTGGACGGGCGCGGCGCATGTACGACACCGATGGTACCGTCGAGGCCCGCAAGCCATGCCCGCCACCGTACGTCAGCCGACAACGGCCACGGTGGCCAGACCGACGGCGGCGGCGACCGCCGGTTCCCGGCAGGGAACCGCACTGCTCGTTGCGCTGCTGGCCGCCGCGCTCTACGCCGCATTCGCGCCCGGCGCCGCCGACACCCCGGACGAGACCCGGTTGCAGGTGGCGATCGCGCTGCTCGGCGCGCTCGTCGCAGGCGGTTTGGTTGCGGGCCGTGGCCTGTCGCTCAAGGCGCCACGCGAGACGCAGGTCGCGCTCGGCTGCCTCGCCGGCTTTGCGCTGTGGTGCGGCGTCACGCTCGCCTGGAGCGTCTCGCCCGACCAGACATGGCTGGGCCTCAACCGCGTGATCCTCTACGCGCTCGTCACCGCGCTCGCGGTCTGCGCGGGCGCCAGCGCACCGCGCGCAACCGAGCGCATGGCCCTCGGCTACCTCGCCGTCGCCGTCGCGGTCTGCCTCTACGCGTTCGGCGGCAAGGCCGTCCCGGGCTGGCACATCGGCGGGCTCTTCGATCTCGACCACGCGGACACGAGCTCGCGCCTGCGCGCCCCGCTGGGCTACTCCAACGCGCTTGCGCTCGTGCTCGTGATGGCGGTGCCGATCGCCGTCCGCGTCGCGATCGACCGCGCCCGCGGCCAGGTCCTGCGCCTCGGTGCGCTGGTTGCCGCATTCCTGCTGATCGCGACGAGCGCGATGACCTACTCACGCGGCGGCATCCTCGCGCTCGTCGTCGGCGCCGTCGTGCTGATCGCACTCGGCCGCGACCGGCTGCGTGCCCTGACGGCGCTCGCGCTTGCCGCGCTCGCCGCGATCCCCGTGATCGCGATCGCCTTCGGCCGCGAGAGCCTCACCGAAAGCGGCGCGCCGCTGCGCGAGCGCATCGCCGACGGCCGCTCGATCACCGCGATGGCGATCGTGATGGTCGCGATGCTCGTCACCGCCGGCTGGTGGCTGCTGCGCGCCGAGCGCCAGGGCACCTGGACCCCGGAGCGCACGCGCACGGTCCAGCGCGGGCTCGCGCTGCTCGGCGCCTTCTACCTCTTCGCCTCTGTCGGCGCCGCGGCCCGCGAGCCGGGCGGCCTCGGGGAGCAGATCTCGCGCTCGTGGAGCCAGTTCGCCGACCAGCGCGCCGACCCGATCACCGACCCGGGCCGGCTTGCGTCCTCCAACTCCGGCAACCGCTGGATCTGGTGGCAGGAAGCGCTCGGATCCTGGTCAGATCGGCCGCTCGGCGGCTGGGGCACCGGCTCGTTCCCTGTCGTGCACCTGCAGTACCGCGAGAACACGCTCGCGGTCGAGCAGGTTCACTCCGTGCCGCTGCAGTGGCTGACAGAGACCGGCCTGATCGGCTTCGGGCTGTCGATGGGCGGCATCGGCCTGCTCGGCTTCGTCGGCGTGCGCCGCGTCCGCGCCGCACCACCGGGCCGCGAGCGCGAGCTTGGCGTCGCGCTGCTTGCCGGTGGGGCCGGCTGGGCGGTCCACGCCTGCTTTGACTGGGACTGGGACATCGCCGGCGCGACGATCCCGCTGCTGCTGTTTCTCGGCGTGCTTGCCGCGACGCCGACAGAGGACCAGTCGCAGGACCAGACGCGCGAGCTCTTCCACGACCCCGACCGCGAGCGCGGCCCGACGCTCGGCCGCATCCTCGGCGTCGGCGCCGCCACCGCCGTCGCCTGCGCGATCGCTGCCAGCGCGCTACTGCCGTGGCTTGCGATCTCCAAGACGCAGGAGGCGCAGGACATCGCCAGCGTCGAGAATCCAACCCCGGAGCAGCTGCGCACCGCAGCCGCCGCCGCCGACGTCGCCGCGCAGCTGGACCCGCTGTCGCCAGCGCCGCTGTTTGCGTCCTACGCGATCGCGCTGCAACGCGGGCGCATCGTCGAGGCGCGCCGGTTCCTGCTCGACGCCGCCGACCGCGCCCCCAACGACCCCCGCGTCTGGACGCGCCTCGCGAACGTCGCGCTGCTCGTCGCCGACCGCGACGGCTACCGCCAGGCGTCGCTGCGAGCGCTCGCGCTGAACCCGCGCGACCCGCGCCTGCGCACGGCTGCCTCGCGTGCGGTCGCGTTCATCGCACCGCCGGGGTCCTCAGCGACGGCGACAGGAACGCCGCTGCCTACGGCGCAACCGCAATCTTGACGAGCCCGTAGAGCAGCACGTAGCCGGCGCCGATCGCGACGAGCACGAGCAGGATCCCGAAGACGCGCTCGGACGGCAGCCAGCGCGTGCGCACCGCGCGCGTCGGCGGGCGGCGTTTGCGGGGGACGGCGTCCGCGCGCGGCCGGCGTGCCGGCAGGGAAGCGCTCGCCGCGGCGGCGCGACGCGGGGGCAGCACCGCGACCTCGCCGGTCGTCTGCTCCTCGTCCTCCTCCGGGGCCTGGACCGCGCCCGCTGCCGCCATCCGTTCCGCGACGCGGCGCTCGCGGTCGGCGGCGGCCTGCTGCTCGCGCTCCAGCGCCCGCGCGGCCTTGCGCTCGGCTTTCGTGGCGCGCCCGGCCTCCGCAGCCTTGCGCTCGGCCTTGGTCGCGCGCTCGCGCTCGGCGGCCTCGGCCGCCTCGGCCTCCGCGCGCGCCGCAGCGGCAGCTTGCGCCTGCTCGCGTGCCGCCGTTGCCTGCTCCTCGGCCTCAGCCGTCGCCGCACGCAGCGCCTCGGCCTGCGCGGCGGCGTCCTCGTCGGTTGCCGTCAGCTCGCCGACGCGCTGCTCGAGCGCTGCCCTCGCCGCCGCGTCGGCAGCTGCCTGCGCGGTGGCGTCCTGCGCCTGGTGCTGCGCCGCCGCGAGCTGCTCGCGCGCGAGGTCGCGCTCACGCAGCGCGTCGGCGATCTTGCGCTCGGCGCTGTCGGCGTCGTCGATCGCCGCGTCGTGCTCGGCCTCCGCGTCGCGCCGCAGCCGCTGCTCCTCGGCGAGCTGCGCCTCGAGCTCTGAGATCTGCGAGCCGGCAACCGTCGCCGCCTCCTGGCTGACCTTCAGCTCGGCTGCCTGGCGCTCGAGGTCGGCCTGTGCGGCGTCCAGCTGCGCGCGCAGGCTGTCGCGCTCGCCGCCGGTCTCGGCGATCCCGGCGCGCACCGCGCCAAGCTCCTGCTCGAACTCCGCGCGGCGCTGCTCGGTGCGCTGCAGCTGGATCGCAAGGTCGGCGGCCTTCGTGCGCTCGGCCTCGGTCTCGCGGCGCGCGAGCTCGCCGGCCTCGCTGGCCTCGCGCGCCTCGCGCTTGGCCTCGTCGAGCGCGGCGTGCAGCGTGTCGCGGTCGTGGGCCGTGCGCTGCAGCGCGGCTTGGATGTCCTGCGCCTCGCGGCCCTTGGCGTCGACCGTCGACGCCTGCGACTCGAGCGTCGCGCGTGCCTCGTCGCGCTCGGCGATCGCGCTTTCGAGCGCCGCCTGAACCTCCGCGACGCGTTGCTCCCCCGCGACGGCGCGCTCGCGTGACTCGGTCGCCTTCGCCTCGAGCGCTGCGGCGCGGGTCTCGGCGTTTGCCGCGCGCGCGTCGAGCTCGGTCGCGCGCTGCGCGTGCTGTGTCGCCTGCGTGCGCAGCTCGGCGTGCTGTGCGTGGGCTTGCTCGAGCTCGCGCGTCAACGCCTGCGCCTTGCTCTCGAGATCGGCGCGCTGCTGCGCGATCGTGGCGGCGCGCTCGTCGCCCGCCACCGTCGCGCCCGCGACGGCCTGCTCGAGCTGCTGGGCGCGCTCGCGCTCGTTGGTCAGCTGCAGGACGAGCTCGGCCTGGGCCTCCTCGAACTCCGCGATCCGCGCGCGTGCAGCTTGGTGCTGGGCGGCAGCCGCCGTCGCCTCCGCGCGCGTGGCGTCGAGCGCCTCGCGCAGTGCCGCGACCTCCTGCGAGCGCTCGCTGACGCCGCTCTTCGCGGTCTTGGCGAGCTCCTCGGCCTGTGCCAAGGACGCGCGCAGGGCCGCGGCCTCCTCGGCGAGGGCTGAGCGCGCGGCACGCGCCTCCTCGGCGGCGCTGAGCGCGGCGTCGCGCTCACGCGTGACCGCGACGAGCTGGCGCCCCGCGGTCTCGTGCTCGCCCGCCACCGTCTGCAGCTGCGCGCTCGTCGCGCCGACCGCCTCCTGCAAGCTCTCCAGCTGGGCGTGGCGCTGCTCGGCCGCCTCGCGCGCGGCGACCAGCTGCGTCTCGAGCGCGCGCACGCGCTCGCCCTGCTCGCCGGAGCCGACGCGCAGCTCTTCCAACTCCGCTTGCGTCTGCTTCAGCGTCGCCTCGGCCGCCTCGCGCGCCGTCGCGACCTCCTCGAGCTGCTTGCGTAGCCCTGGCACCTGGGACGCGATGCGCTCCGCGTTCTCGCGTGCGCCGGTGGTCTCGGCGAGCTGCTGGTCGAGCTGGTCCAGGCGCGGCAACGCCTCGCGCGCGGCGGCCAGCTCAGGCTCGATCTCCTGCAGCCGCGCGGTGGCGGCTGCGAGCTCTTCCCGGGCCTGCGTCAGCGCGCTGCTGCTCTCGCCGGCGCCGGCGCGCGTCGTCTCGAGCTCGCGCTCGGCGTGGTCGGCGCGCTGGTCGGCGGCGCGGCGGGCCTCGACGGACGCGGCGAGACGCGTCTCGGTCTGGCGGCGCTGCTCCTCCGCCTGCCGTCCCACGCGGCGCGCCTCGGCCAGCTCCTCGCGTGCCTGCTCTGCCTCGGCCTGCGTCTGCTCCAGCGCCGTGCGCGTCGCCTCGATCTCGGCGGCCTGCGCCTCGATCTGCTCGCGCGCCCGGGTCGCCTCGCTCGTGGCTGCCGCGAGCTCGCCGGTCAGGCGCTGCTGCAGCTCGCGGGCCGTGTCGTCGCGCTCGCGCTGGCGATCGCTGGCGGCGGCGTGCTCTGCGGCCAGGCGCTGCTCGGCGTCGGCGCGCACGCGGTCGGTCTCGGCGGCGAGCCCGTCGATGCGCGCGAGCAGGTCGGTGATCTCGGCCTGGGCGCGCTCCACGCGCTGCTGCTGGGCGGCGAGCTCCTGCGCGTGCGCGGCCTGCTGGCGCTCGAGGTCGGCGCGGGCGGCCGTCGTCGCGCGCTCGTGCTCCTCGCGTGCGGCTGCCAGCTCGGTCCGCAGCCCCTTTACCTCGCTGGCACGGGTGCTGCTGAGCTGCGTCAGCTCCTCGCCGCGCTCGGCGATTGCCGTGTCGCGCTCGGCGACAGCCTGCTCCAGCTCGCCGGCACGCGCTGTCAGCGCCGTCAGCTCGGCGACGCGGCTCTCCAGCTCAGCGCGGACCGCCTCGACCTCGGCGCCCGCACGCTCGACGAGCCCCTGGCGCTCGGCCTGGCCCTCCTCGCGCACGCGCTCCAGCTCGGCGCGCAGCTCCGCCCGCACGGCGGCCGCGGCGTTCTCGCCCGCGGCGATTGCCGCCGCCTCCGCGCCGCGTGCCTCACGCTCGGCCTCCAGCGCGACCTCGAGCTCACGCTGGACGCGCGCCGTCTCCGTCGCCGCCGCGGAAGACGCCTGCTCGGCCTCCGCGCGCGCCTGCTCGGCGGCTGCCAGCTGCGCCTGGACCTGCGCCGCGCGCGTGTCGGCCAGCGTCTGCTGGTCGCCGACTGTGGCCTCGGCTTGGGCACGCGCCTCGCGCTCGGCCTCGACGCGACGCTCGAGATCGGCGCGCAGACTGCGCTCCTCGTCGAGGCGGGCCTCGAGCTGGCGCACCGCCTGGCGGCGCGACTCCGCGGCGCGCTCGGCCTCCTCGCGACGCTGCTTCTCCTCGTCGAGCGAGCGCTTCAGCGCGGCGACGCCGCTGCCGTCGTCCGCGGTCGTCTTCGTGTCTCGTGCGCGCGGTGCCGGCAGGTCGACGAGCACGCGCTGGCCGGCCTCGAGCGCGAACACGACGCGGCCGGAGATGAGATCCGCGGGGGCGCTGAACGCGGTCCGCCACTCCGGGCCGTCCGGTGCGGCGAGCGGCGCCGCGTCGTCAGGCCCCGGAAGTGCCTGCAGGCGATGCGTGCGACGGCCATCGTCGATGACCAGCACAGGCGCAGGCAGACGCTCGCGCGCATCGGCGTACCAGCGCCCAGCGATGCGAAGGAGCGCCGTCCCGGGGCTGGCCGCGACGTGCTCGAAGCGATCGACCTCGAACTGCGGCGACGGCGGGGTCATTGACCGGGCCATCCTACGAGTTCACACGCCGTTTCGAGTCGCGACGCCGCCATAGGGTCTACCGTGCGACGTCCTGTGCCGGACACGCTTGCCGCCACTGCCGATCACCCCCACGCACGTGCGGTCCTCAACGCGGCGCTCCCACCACACGGCAACGCCTCGCACGCCTACCTTTTCCACGGGCCCTGCCGGCGCCGGCAAGCGCGAGGTCGCACGGGAGTTCGCCGCGGCGCTGCTCTCCGACGGCGCGCCCGACCCGGCCGCCGCCGCGCGGCGGGCACGCGACCGCGTGCACCCGGACCTCAGCTGGGTGACGCCCAGCGGCGCCAGCGAGATGCTCGTCGGCGACGTCGACGAGGCGGTCGTGGCGGCCGCTCAGCGCACGCCGTTCGAGGCACGCCGCCGCGTCTTCGTGATCGAGCGCGCCGAGACGATGAACGACCAGGCGGCCAACCGCATGCTCAAGACGCTGGAGGAGCCGCCGCCGTTCGCGCACCTCGTCCTGCTCACGAGCCGCCCCGACCAGGTGCTGCCGACGATTGCCAGCCGCTGCCAGCTCGTGCGCTTCGAGGCGCCGACGCCGGACGCGCTGGAGCAGCGCCTGGCGCGCCACGGCGTCGACCCACAGACCGCTGCGGCATGCGCGCGGCTCAGCCTCGGCGACGCCGAGCGCGCGCTGGAGCTGGCGCTCGGCGAGGGCCCGGCGATCCGCGCCCGCGCAGAGCAGCTCGCGCGTGCCGTGATCAGCGGCGAGCTTGCGACGCGGCCGTGGGATGGGCTGCTGGCGGCGGCCGGCGCGCAGGCCGACGTGGCCGCCCGCACTACCGAGGAGCGCTTGACCGCCGACCTCGACCTGCTGCCCAAGCGCGAGCAGTCCAAGGCCAAGCGCGAGGCCACCGAGGCGGCGCGCCGCGCCCAGCGCCGCGCGCGCACGGACTCGATCGACGTCGCGCTGCAGCTCAGCGGGCTGTGGCTGCGTGATGTGGCGGTCGTCGTGGATGGGGCGCCCGAGCTCGTCCACCACACCGACCGCGCCGCGGCCGTCGCCGAGGATGCCGCGCGCTTCAAGACCGCCGGCCCGCTGCGCGCCGCGGTCGCAGCGGTCGACGACACGCGCTTTGCCCTGCATGAGGTCCACGCGACGCCCGAGCTTGCGCTCGAGGCGCTTGCGTTCGGGCTCGTGCGAACGCTCGGCTAGATGTAGTTGTTCGGGCGGTGCTGGTGGATTGGCATCGTGCCGCGCCTGTTTGGACCGTCGGGTTGCGCGCTGCGCGAGCAACAGGGCATAGAGAGGGAGACCGGGTGCCAGCCGGGTCCGCCCCCGCCGGCGCCGAACGTACGTCGTACCCCCGCTGGGAGGGGGTACGACGTACGTTCGGTTCTTCCAGCAAGCCATTCGCGGTAGACAAGCGCACGGTGGCACCCGGTTAACGGCCGCGCCCGCGGGCGTATGGACGCGAGGCGCGACCACCGGGAACCCACGCCCGCGACGCGCGCCCTGTACAACACCCTTCCCCCTCAAAGCGGCCGTTTTCGCGAAGCCTCGACCTCTCGGCCCGAGCCGTCGCCCCACGATGCCAATCCACCAACGCTCGGCTAGACCCAGCGCGCCAGCAGCGGGTCGTCCGCGGCGGCCGCGCGCAGCGCGTCGATCGTCGCGCCGCGCATGTCGCGCTTCGTGCGCGCGTAGACCTCAGCCGGCATCGCGGCCAGCTCGCCCGCGATCTCCAGCGCGCGCGGGAGCACGGCCGCGGGCGCGACGACCTCGTCGAAGACGCCGAGCCGCAGGCACGTCTGCGCGTCGTGCAACGCGTTGCCGAACGCCAGCAGCCGCGCCGCGGGCGGGGACAGCTCGGCCTGGACGACGCCGAGCGCGGCCTGCGGATACGGCACGCCGACCTTGATCTCGGTGAGGCCGTAGCGACCGTCCTGCGAGGCGACGCGGATGTCGGTGCAGATGGCGAGCACGAGCCCGCCGGCGATCGCGTGGCCGGTGATCGCGCCGACGACCGGGCACGCCAGGCCGTAGACGCCCAGCGCCATGCGGTTGATGCCGTGCACCATCGCGCGCTGGCTGTCGGCGTCGTAGCCGGGCACGAGCTTGAGGTCTGCGCCCGCCGAGAAGAAGCCCTCGCGCCCGGTGAGGACGAGCGCCCTCGGCGGCGCCGCCGCCAGCTCGTCGATCGCCGCCACGAGCTGCTCGAGCAGCGTCACGTCCATCGCGTTGGCGGGCGGGCGATCCGCCGCGAGGACCACCACTCCGTCCTCGTGGGAGGTCAGCGTCAGGTGGCTCAACTGATCGTGCCCGCGGCCGCCAGCACGATGATCCCCACGCCGAGCACGACGCGATAGGGGACGAACTTCCCGATCGAGTGCGACGAGACGAAGCGCAGCAACCAGGCGATCGAGAGGTAGCCGAAGATGAACGCCAGCAGCGTCGCGAGCGCCGTCGCGCCAACGGGGGCGGCGTCGCCGTCGCCGATGTGGCGCAGCTCGAACAGGCCGGCCATCACGATCGCCGGCACGCTCAGCAGGAACGAGTAGCGCGCGGCAGAGGTGCGGTCGAAGCCCATCAGCAGGCCGGCGGAGATCGTCGCGCCCGAGCGCGACACGCCGGGCACGAGCGCCATCGCCTGGAAGATGCCGATCACGATGCCGTCACGCAGCGTGATCTCACCGATCTCGCGGCGCTGCTGCGCGCGCTTCTCGGCATAGAGCATCACGAAGGAGAAGACGATCAGCGCGGTGCCGATCACGTAGAGCGTGCGCAACTCGTCGTCGATGACGCTGGAGAAGGCCAGCCCGCAGATCCCGATGGGGATCGTGCCGAGGATGATGAACCAGCCCATGCGCGCGTCGGGGTCGGGGCTGCGCCAGCGCTCGCCGCGCAGCGAGGCGAGGAACGCGAGCGCGATCCGCCAGAGGTCCACGCGGAAGTACAAGAGGACGGCCGCCATCGTGCCGAGCTGGGTGACGGCGGTGAAGGCGGCGCCGGGGTCCTCCCAGCCGGCGATCGCGGGGACGATGCGCAGGTGGCCGGTCGAGGAGATCGGCAGGAATTCCGTGAGGCCCTGGACGATGCCGAGGACGATGGCCTGGAGCGAATCCATGGGGTGGCGACGCGGGACCGTACCGGGTCGCTCGCGCCGGCGGTCACATCACGTTCACCCACACCCGCCATTTGCAGGGAAAACTGCGGTACCGGCATGCGACGGGCGCTCTCGTTCACCGCGGTGCTCGCTGCGGTCGCGTTGCTCGCGGCAGTCTGCGTCACCCGCCGCGACGACCTTGCGGCGGCGCTCGACGCCGTCCCGCCCGGGGCGTTTGCGCTGCTCGTCGTCCTGCATCTGCTGACGCTGGTCTGCCGCAGCGAGGCCTGGCGCCTGACGCTCGGTGGACGGCTGCCGCGTGAGGCGGTGCACGGCGCCAACGCGGCGGCGTTCCTTGCCGGGTCGCTGGAGTCGCACACCGCGATGCCCGCGCGGATCGCGCTGCTGGGCCGTCTCGCGCCGGGCCGCGCGCCGCGGGCGTTGAAGATCGCGCTGGCCGACGTGCCGATCTTCGTGCTCGAGGTCTGCGGGACGCTGCTGCTGCTTGCGAGCTGCGGGCGCTGGCCGTGGTGGGCAAGCGCACTGGCGTTTGCCGGGGTGGCGGCGGTGCTGGCGCTGCGGCGACCGCCCGGCGTGCTCGTGGCGCTGATCGCTGCGATCACGGTGCTCGGCGCCGCGCGCGTGTTCCTCGCGCTGTGGGCATGCGGGCTGTCCTCCGCGCCCGCCGACGTCGCCGTCGTGTTCGCCGCGCTCGGCGTCTTCGGGCTGCTGCCGCTGGGACCGTCGGCCTCGCCGGGGGCGACACTCGCCGCGACCGGTGGCGCCGACGTCGCCGGGGCGCTTGCCGCCGGCCTGTGCATCAGCGCCTCCTCGATCGCCGCGGTGGTCGTCTACGCGCTCGCGGTCGCCGCCCTACACCTCGGCAAGCGGGCCAAGGTTCGGCTCGAGGCCGTAGGTCGCAAAGCCGCGAAAGCCGCTGAACTCGGCGTGCTGTGGACCATGGAAGTCCGTCGAGCCCGTCGTCAGCAGGCCGAGCTCGGTCGCGCGCGCGTGGAGCAGGCGCGTCTGGCGCTCGTCGTGCGTGACGTAGAACGTCTCGACGCCGTCGAGCTGCGCGGCGACGAAGCGGCTTAGCGTCGCCAGCACCTGATCGTCGTCGGCGAGGTCCCAGTACGGATGTGCCCAGACCGCGACGCCGCCCGCCTCGTGGAGCAGCGCGATCGCCTCCGGCACGGTCGGCATCGTGCGCGTGCGGTAGGCCGCCGCGCCGGGGATGAGGTAGGCCTCGATGACGTTGCCGACGGTCTCCAGGCCCTCCGCGGCAAGCCGCGTCGCGTTCTGCGGCGCGGCCAGGACCGCGGCTGCGAGGTGGGGGCGGCCGATCGGCAGGTCGTGCGCCGCGCGTGCGTCCAGCGGCGTGCGGTCCAGCACGAAGCCGAGCTCCTCCAGGGCCTGCGCCATGCGCTCGCCGCGCGCGTTGCGATCGGCGCGGAACTCGTGCAACGCCGCGCGCAACGCGGGCGCGTGGTGGTCAAGCGCGTAGCCGAGGATGTGAAAGTCCTCGCTCTCGGCGTCCAGCGCCGACAACTCGGTCGCGGGGGTCACGCGGATGCCGTGCGTCGTCGCCGCTGCCAGCGCCTCGTCGACGCCGTCGACGGCGTCGTGGTCGGTCAGAGCCAGCAGCTCGACGCCCGCGGCCGCCGCGCGCGCGACGACCTGCGCCGGTGCCAACGCGCCGTCGCTGACCGTCGAATGGGACTGCAGGTCGAAGATCACGCGGCTTCGGGCGGCCCGTCGTCCTCCGGGTCGTCGATGCGCTCGGCGTGCGGAACCTCGCTGAGCGCGACGAGGCGGGGAAGACGGGCGCGCGCGCCGTCCAGGCGCGCACGCAACGGTGCGGCCGTGGCGCCGATGATCGTGCGCTCGGCCTCGCTGAGCGTCGGCCAGGCGCTGCGCAGCTCGTCGAGCGCCTCGGACGCGCGGTCGAGCAGCTCACGGGCATTGGTGTTCGCGCCCTCGCCGAGGGCGTCCTCGGCCGCGGTCAGGTCGAGACCGATCCCAGCCAGGCGCTTGAGGTGCGCGTCCATCGCCGGCGCAGCGTACCGCCGTCAGTCGCGCAAAGTCAGTGCGGCTGCCCCGAGGAAACCGACCAACACGAGCGCCGCGATCAGGCCGTCGGACAGCCCGCTCGCGCTGACGAGCAGCGCGCCGATCGCCAGCACGCCGACGACGCCGGCGGCGACCCGCCAGTCGTCGCCGATCACGAAGTCGGCGAGGAAGCGCCCGACCGCGCGGATCACGCCGGCCGCTCCCGCAGGCGCAGCACGGCCAGCGCCGAGAACGCCAGCCAGATCACGAGCAGCAGCGGGATCGCGGCGTCGCCGCCGGGCCAGTGCAGCGGCTCGTCGCCGGGCGTGAAGACGCCGAGCCCCTCTACGACGAAGAACGTCCCGAAGGTCGCGAGCATCACGCCGACTGCGAACTTGATCGTGTTCTCGGGCACGGTGCTCAGCGGGCGGTGCATCAAGGCGCCGGCGCCGAGCACCAGCACCGCGCCGATCCCGGCGCCGAGCGCGGCAAGCCCGACGTCGTCGGCGGCCAGGCCGAACGTGATGACGATGAAGACGATCTCCGAGCCCTCGAGGAAGACGCCCTTGAAGGAGACGACGAACGCAAACCAGTCGAGGCCCGCGCGCCGCTCGTCGCCGGCCGCACGCGCGGCCGCAGTCTCGGCCAGGAAGACGGCGTCCTCGTCGTGCTTGGCCTTGCGCCCGGCCTCGCGCAGGATCGCCTTGCGCAGCCATTGCAGTCCGAAGATCAGCTGCAGGCCGCCGACGACGAGCATCAGCCCGGTCTGCGGGAAGCGGCCGACGAGGGCGATCCCGAACGCGGCGGTCAGCGCGGTCAGCAGCAGCAGTGCAAGGCCGGTGCCGATCAGCGTCGAGCGCCACTCGCGCGCGGTGCCCATCGCGAGCACGATCGTCAGCGCCTCGACGAACTCCACGCTGGAAGCGAGGAGCGTGGACAGCACGAGGCCGACGGCGTCCGACACGCCGCGGCATATTAGGTGTCCCGAATACGCACGACACCGCCGAACGTGCCGGCGTACGCTGCGCCGTCGCGGCCGAGGACGACGGCGCCGCCCTCGCTGTTGAAGCCGAGGCCCTCACCGGCAAGCGCAGCGAAGCGCGTCGCGCCGGTGCGCCAGTCGATTGCCGCGAGGTTCCATGCGTCGGGGAAGCTGCGCGGCTTGACGAGGGTGTAGAGCAGGCCGGTCGCGCGGGAGATGACGGGCTTGGCCGACGGCGAGATCTCGCGGCTCGTCCACGCGGTGCGACAACCACGCTTGCCGACGACCACGCGCGTCAGCCCGCCGGTGGAGGTGCGGCCGCCCTCGGTGGTCATCACGTTCGCGTAGCCGTGGCCGTTGCTGACCACGAGCGACTGCCCGGCGACCACAAGCGGTGCGGTCACGAGGCCGGCGCTGGGGAAGACGGTGACGGCGCATGCCAGCCGCTTCGCCGCGCTGCTGTTGATCCGGACGACGCGCACGCGCGGCGGCGTCATCGCGTCGGCGACCGCGACGTAGCGGCGCGCGACGATCGCCGGCGGCGTGCCCGCGCGCAGGACCGCGTGGCGCCAGACGACGTGCGGCGTGCCGTCGGGGCTTGCCCGCAGGCGGTAGAGCGCGTCGCGTGTGACGACGTACGTCCCGCTCGGGTCGGTCGCGAGCTCCTCGGTGACGGGCGCCTTCAGGAACGTCGCGCGCAGCTCGCCGCCGCCGCGCGGCACGGTGACGACCGTCCCGCCGCTGCCGACGACCCAGTCGCGGCCGTCGAAGCCCGCCGCCACCGCGTACGGGCGCTCGGTCGCGCCCATGAATCCGCGCAGGTCGATCGTCCGTGTCTGGCGCAAGTTCCCGTCGACCTCGATCAGCGTGCGCGCGTTCGTCGGGATCAGCAGCGAGCCGTCGTCGCGCGCGAGGAAGTGCGCGCCGCCGCCGAGGTCGGTGCGGTCCGCGCTGACGCGCGAGGGCAGCGTGAGCGATCCCTGCTCGGCGAGCGTGCGCGGGTCGAAGCGCCGTAGCGTCGGGCCGAGCGGGCCGATGCAGACGCCGAGCAGCCGGCCCTGCGCGTCGAACGCCAGCCGCGCGCAGCCGCCGAGCGTCAGCGCGCTGGAGCGCGTCGTGCCGCGGCCGAGCGGCCCGGGGAACGGCGACGACGGATCGCTCGTGGGCACACGCAGCGGCTGCGGGGCGACGGCGCTGCCGGTGAAGCGCGGCAACGGCCCGTCGAGCGGCCCGGGGATCGGGACCGCCGCCGCGGGCGCGGTGAGCAGCAAGGTGAAGGCGAGGACCAGTCGCTTCATCGAAAGCTCGGCCGGTACTCGCTGCGCGGCTCGCGGCGATAGACATGCACGGCGCAGCCGTCGAGCTGCACGTCCGGGATCGTGTCGCCGGCCGGCGCGAACAGCGCGACGCCGGGGTAGCGCATCGGGTTGGGATCGGTCGGCGCCGGCGGGTCGAGGAAGCCCAGCGACGCCGTCGCCTGCGTCGCGTAGACGAGCTCACACCCGTCCATCGCGGCGACGACGACGTCGAGCGGCCCGTCGAAGTGCACGCCGACCAGCAGCTTGCGGCGTCCGAGGTCGGGCGCGAGGTGGCTGGCGTGCGTGAACGAGGCCTCGAAGCGCGACACGCCCGCCTCGCGCAGGCGGTTGATCGCGATGTAGTACGGGTTGAGCACCATCGCCATGAAGCGCCGGTGCGAGGGGTAGCGGACGATCAGGAACTTCTCGGCCTGGCGCTCGCCGGCGATCGTCTGCTCGTGGCGTGCCATCCACAGCACGCGCCCCCCGACGAGCGTCATCACCGGCAGCACCAGCAGGCCGTACCAGCGGTAGCGATCGAAGCGCGAGGTCGTGATCAGGTTGACGACGTCGACCGGGCCGGGGACGTCCTGGCGCGCGAGGCGCAGGACGCCGCGCGGGCGGATGCGGGTGATCATCGTGGTGTCAGCTCACAGAAGAAGCGGGCGAGGTCGGCGCTCGTCGGCTTGCCGCCGCCGAGGCCCTTGGGCAGCGCGCCCTCGTAGAGGAAGCGCGTCAGCGTCGGCTGGGGGAACGGCACGACGAGGTAGCTGCCGGGCCTGCCCGTGTTCGGCCAGGGATTGGGGATGCCGCTGTTGCTCAGGTTCAGCGAGGGCGGCTCGGGGACGTGCGTGATCGGGGCGTTGGGTCCGAAGGACGGCAGCGCGACCGGCGCGTACAGCAGCTTCTCGCGCTCCAGCAGCCAGGCGTGCAGGTCCTCCCTGAGGCCCTGGTAGCCGGGATCGTCGGCGAGGTTGCGGACCTCGTACGGGTCGTTCCACGTGTCGTAGAGCTCGTACTCCTGGCTCTCGGTCAGCTCGATCCCCGCGAAGTGCTGGTCCTTCACCGCGACGTAGCGGGCGAACTTGAAGCGCCCGTCGTAGAGCTGGCGGATGTGCGAGTTCGTCGGGACCGCCGTGCCGACGTTCGTGACCGGGTACTCGTCGATGCGATAGAGCGTCGACTCGCGCGGCCCGCGGCTGCGCGGGTTCTCCAGTGCCGAGACGAGGCTGTGGCCACGCAGCCACGGCCAGCGCTTGACGGGGTCGGCTTCGCCGCCGAGCTCCAGCAGCGTCGGCACGAGGTCGACCGCCTCGCCCAGCGCCTGCGAGCGTGCGCCGCGCTTGAAGCGCTTCGGGTAGACGACGGTGAACGGCACGCGGTTCTGCTCGTCGTAGATCGTCGTGCCCTTGTTCTGCATGCGGTGCGCAGAGCCAAGCTCACCGTGGTCGGCGGTACGGACGATCACCGTGTCGTCGAGCACGCCGGCGTCGATCACGGTCTTCACCGCCGCGCCGAGCATCTCGTCGGTGTTGACGATCAGGTCGTAGTAGACGTTGAGCTGGCCGCGCCAGTACTCGGGGTTGTTGAACGACGCGTTCGGCGTGCCGGCGATCGTTGCGACGACGTCGCGGAACTTCGCCTGGCTCGAGGGCTTGTCGTTCAGCGTCGGGTCGGCGTAGAACGAGACCTCGGGCTCGGCGCCCCAGTCGGGGCGCTTGAAGTCGGCGAGGAAGCCGCGCGGGTAGAACTGGATGTCGTGCGGGTTGAGCAGGCTGAGGATGCAGATCCACGGCTGCTCGTCGCGCGCGTGCGCCTTGAGGAAGTTGAGCGCCTGCGCGGTCCAGATCGGGTCGTTGGTGTAGCCGTCGTTGTAGGCGCCGACGTCTGAGGGCGGCGAGATGTTGGAGTGGTCGAAGCCGTAGCCCTTGAGCGGGTTGCCCTGCGCGGTGTCCAGCGCCGCCTCGAGGTTCGTCGGCGGGTCGAGGGGGAACGAGAGGTGCCACTTGCCAAAGAACGCGGTGCGATAGCCGAGCTGCTTGAAGAGGTCGCCGATCGTTGGGATCGCCGGGTCCATCGTGAACTGCGTGCCGACGACGAACGTGCCGTAGATCCCCGTCTGCGGCGCGTACATGCCGGTCCAGTAACACGCACGCGAGGGGGAGCAGGCCATCGAGGAGACGTGGAAACGGTCGATGCGCGTGCCGTTCTCGTCCAGCCAGCAGCGCACCGGGGTCGGCAGGTGCTCGGGCAGGCGGTCCTGGTGGCGCTCCTGGTCGGTCATCAGCAGCAGGACGTTCGGGCGCCTCGTCGCGGCCTGCGACTCGGCGCCGAGCAGGGCGCTGCCGATGCCTGCAGCGGCCGCGCCCTTCAGCAGGTCGCGGCGGTTCACAGCTTCACCTTGCTGAGCGCGCCGGTGAGGTCGTCGACGGTGAACGCGCGGCGGCCGACGACGACGAGGTCGCGCGGCGCGGCGCCGACGGCGTGGCGCTTGCCGCCGAGGACTTTGATCGCGCCCGGCAGCGCGACGACCGGCCGGCCGCCGCGGGTGAAGGCGACGCCGCTGACGTGCCCTCCGACCTTGATGCGGCGCTTCTTCGCCGCGGCGAGCGTGACGTGCTCCCCGGTTGCGTGCGAGATCAGCAGCTGGCGGCCGTCGGTTGCGACGCGGTCGGGCAGCGCGCCGGTCCTGACGGTGCGCTCGATGCGCGCGCTGCGGCCGTCGACCTGCACGACCTCGTCGTCGCCGGTCAGCGCGATCCACGCGTCGCCGCGGTAGGCGGCCGCGCCGCGTGGGACGCGGCCAATCGCGCGCTGCGCGAGCACGCTGCGCGTGCGCGCATCGACGACGGTGGCGGTGCCCTCCTGCTCGCCGCCGGCGACCAGCACACGGCGCAGGCCGGTGAAGACGACGGCGCCGGGCGCGGGGCCGACGTCGACGCGGCCGAGCACGCGCGCGGCGAGCAGGTCGACGATTGCCAGGCCGGGGTCGTCCCAGAAGCCGGTGGTGACGGCGGCGAGCTTGCCGTCCGGGGAGATCGCGACGTCAACAGGCATGCCGCCGACGTCGATCACGTGGCCGCCGACGCCGATCGTGCGGCGGCGGTCGTGGGCGATCACGACACGCCGGCCGACGACCGCAAGCGCGCGGCCGCGGCGCACGATCTGCTGCTTTGCAGCCGGCGCCCCCGCCGCAGATGCCACGCCGACGCGTCCGACAGCCGGCAGTGCCGCGGCTGCGGCGAGGAACGCGCGGCGGTCGACGTTCATGCGCGCGGCCCCAGCTGGCAGAGCATCGACGCGCGCGCGGCGGCGCGGGCCTCCGCGTACGCGCGCGATTCGTCGGCGGTCTGCGGCAGTCGCATCTTGCCGCCCGTCTCGTAGACCGCGTCGAGGAGGTGCGGGTTGCCGACCGGCAGCTGCACGTAGGCGCCGGGCAGCCCCTCGACGGGCGACGGCGAGCTTGGCATCTCCGACAGCGGCGTCTCGGGCCGGCCGATCGGGTCGGGGCGCAGGCCCTCGATCAGCGAGGCGTTGCCGTAGTAGGGGACCTCGACCGGCGACAGGCGCTCCTTCTCCAGGTCGTGCAGGCGCGCGAGCATGTCGTCCAGCAGCGGCTTGTAGGCCGGGTCCTTGGCGAGGTTGTTCAGCTCGAGCGGGTCCTCGTAGCGGTCGTAGAGCTCGAGGTCCTCTTCGCCCTTGACCTGCTTCTGCGGCTTGCCGCTCATCGCGAAGTAGCGCGCGACCTTGAAGCGCGCCGACAGTGCCGCGCGGACGTGGCGGCGCCACGGCTTGCCGACACCGGCGAAGTCCTGGGGCGACCAGACCTCGTCGCAGGTGCTGACCGTGAAGTCCTTCCCGCGCGTGTTCACGGGGTCCTCGACGGCGCGCACGAGCGACCGCCCGCGCAGCCAGGGGTAGCGCGCGACCGGGTCCTTGACGCCTGCCAGCTCCAGGCACGTCGGGACGATGTCGACCGCTTCCGAGAGCGCCTGCGTGCGCTGGCCGCGGGCCTTGAAGCGCGCCGGCCAGGAGATCGACAGCGGCATGCGCAGCTGCTCGTCGTAGATCAGCGGGCCCTTGCCGACAGCGCGGTGCGACGCGGCCATCTCGCCGTGGTCAGACGTGCGGATGATCACCGTGTTCTCCATCGCACCCGAGTCGTGCAGCGCCTTCAGCAGCGCGCCGTAGTTCTCGTCGCTGTTGACGATCAGGTCGCAGTAGGTGTTCATCAGGCGCTTCCAGGTCGCCTTGTCGTCGTGCGGGATGCCGCCGCGGATCAGCGCCGCGCCGTTGGCGTACTGCGAGTGGACCGACGGCTTCTTGCCGTGGTCCTCGAAGTTCAGCGGCAGCTGCACCTGCCAGTCCGGGCGCTTGACGTCGGCGGTGTAGCCGCGCGGGAAGTAGGAGATGTCGTGCGGGTTGAGCAGGCTGACGACGCAGCACCACGGCTTCTCCTGGCCGCCGTGGTCGCGCAGCCAGTCGACGCCCTGCCTGGTCCACAGCGGGTCGTTGTAGATGCCGTCGTTGTAGCCCGCCGGCTCCAGCGACGGCGCCTGGATCGAGTAGTCGAAGCCGTACGGGCCGAGGTAGTTGCCGGCGAGGTTCTCGGCGAGGCCCTCGGGCAGCGAGAGGCCGGCCATGCTGAGGTGCCACTTGCCGAAGAACGCAGTCGTGTAGCCCTGCTCGCGCATCAGGTCGCCGATGGTCGGGACGCGCGGATCCAGCGAGAACTGCCAGCTCTGCAGGAAGTTGCCGAAGATCCCGTGCTGCGGCGGGTACATGCCGGTCCAGAAGCAGGCGCGGCTCGGCGAGCACTGGATGGCGGAGTGGTGGAAGCGCTCGAAGGAGACGCCGCGCTCGTCGATCCAGTCGCGCGCGGGCAGCGGCAGGTCGGGCGTCCACTGCGGGTAGCGCTCCTGGTCGCACATCAGGATGAGGACGTTGGGCTTGCGCGCCGGCGTCTCTGCGGTGGCCATCGCCGGGCGTGCCGCTGCCGCGACTCCGAACGCCGCGGCGGCCTTCAGCGCGTCGCGGCGGTTCATGCCCGCACCTTCGTCAGCTGGCCGGTGATGGCGTCGGCGACGATCGCGCGCGTCCCGCTGAGGCAGACCGCGCGCGGCGCGCCCGGCAGCTTGCGGGTCCGTCGCCGCCCCGTCCGCAGGTCCACGATGGCGAGGCCCCCGCTCGTCGTGACGACGGCCTTGCTCGCCCGCAGCGCCACGCCCGCCGGCTCGAGGCCCGCGGTGAGGCGGCGCTTGACGCGGCGCTCCTCGAGGTCCAGCACCGAGATGCGGCGCTCGCCCAGGCCGTTGTGCGTGACGAGCGCGCGCGTGCCCGCGACGGCGAGGTGGTGTGGGAACCTCGCCGTCGCGAGCTTGCGGACGCGCGTACCGCGCACCAAGGCCACGGCGTGCTCGCCGTTCAAGCTGACGATCGCGCCGCCGGCGATCAGCGCGACGTCGCGTGGGTGTGCGCCGAGCTCCAGCGGCGCATGAACGCGCTCGCGCAGCGGGTCGACGCGTCTGATCGTGCCGTCGTCGTCGACGACGTAGGCGCGGCGTGCGTCGGCGGAGATCGCGACGGCGCGCGGGTCGGGCCCGGCGTCGAGCCGGGTGACCTCGTGCGTGGTGAGGTCGACGATCGCGATGCCCGGGTGGTCATAGGCCGCAGTCGCGACGATCGCGATCGGCTCGTGTGCGGCGATCGCGATCGCGACGGGGGCGCCGCCGACGTCGATCGAGCGGCCACGCGCGAGGTCGCGGGTGCGCGTGGCGGTGATTGTCCTCGCGCTCGTGTCGGTGGACCAGATCGTGCGGCCGCTCGGCGTGCGTGCGATCGCGTTCGTGCGGATGCCGGGTGGCGTGGGGGAGCACTGCTCGGCGTCGCTGGCGTGCGCTTGTAGCGGCACGACGACGCCCGCCGCGACCGCTCCCCCGATGAATCCCCGCCGTGTCGACCCCACGTCTCCCAGCGTACGCGCACTAATGACGTCATGTCAAGAACGTTGTCACTAAGCCGCTGGACGCGCTACGCTGCCGCCCCGTGAGCGTCGCCACCCAACGCACCAAGCGCCGCCAGCTGCGCGAGGAGACCCGCCAGCAGATCCTCGACGCGGGGCGCGAGTTCCTGCAGGAGCGCAGCTTCCGCGAGCTCAGCGTCGATGCGCTGATGTCGAAGACGGGCCACACGCGGACGGTCTTCTACCGCCACTTCGACGACGTCCCGTCGCTGGTGCTCGGGCTGATCCAGGAGGACGGCGGTGAGCTCGTGGAGATGGCGCAGGACTGGGCCAACACCGGCGACGTCGGCCCCGACGTCGCGCGGCGGCGGCTTGCGGCGTTCGTCGACTTCCATGCGCGCAACGGTGCGCTGATCCACGCGATCGCCGAGGCGGCGCATCACGACGAGACCGTCGAGCAGGCCTACGGCGCGATGGTCGAGGGCTTCATCGCGATCACCGCCGAGGCGATCCAGGCGCGCGTCGACAGCGGTGAGCTCGGCCCGCTCGATGCGCCGCAGGTCGCGCGTGCGCTCGTGCGCATGCTCAACGGCTACCTCGCGGACGTCTTCGGCCGGGGTCTGGCCGAGGTCGATGCCGAGCGCGCGCTCGAGGTCGTGTGGACGATCTGGACGCGGACGCTGTTCCCGCGATGACGTGGCGCTCAGAGGACGGCGGCCGGCAGCGCGCGGCCACCGTGCCGGGGCGGCTCGGCGGCCCGCTGCGCACCGCAGCCGTCCGCGACGCGGTCGGAACGACGATGGTCATCACCCCGGGTGACGTCTACGTCCTGCGTCATACGCTCGGGCGCCGGCCTCTGGTGGACCCGGTCGTCGCGTGGGTGGAGCAGATCGATCCGCTGACGCTCGACCCGGTTGCCCGCTCGCCTGACCTGCCGGCGGGGCCGTTCTGGCCGGGTGGACTCGCGATGCACGCCAACGGCTCGCTGCACGTCGTGATGGGCACCTGGTGCCACCGGCTGTCATCCGATCTGGAGTTGCTCGGCTCGGTCGAGCTGCCCGGCCCGCGGCCGTACAACTCGTTCGTGGCGCTCGCCGACGGGACGCTGGCGATGAAGGACTTCGACCGCGCCGGCGTCGAGCCGGCGACGCTGGTGTTTCTCGATCCCGACACACTCGAGCGCCGCAGGCCCGACGTCCCCTTGCCGGAAGCCTCGATCGCCCGGCTCTCTGCCGACGACGAGCACCTCTACGTCGTCGGCGCTCGCACCGTCATGCGGCTGCGCGACGGGGCGCTGGACGGTGGCTGGCGCCTGGAGTACCTGCAGCCGGGCGGCAGCTACGGCTGGGATCCGGTGGTCGCAGGCGGGCAGCTGTGGTTCATGGACAACGGCGACCACGACTTCGTCACGACGATGCGCGGCGCGGGTGTCGCGCCGGGGCCGGTGCATCTGATCAGGGTCTCGCTCGCGGACGCCGACGATCACGAGATCGTCGAGGTCTGCGGGTTGCCCCGTGGGGCGGTCACGGATCCGCCGCTGTACGACGACACGCGCGAGATCGCCGTCGCGTACGACTCTGCCAACGGGGTCGTGCAGGCGTTTCGCTTCGACGGCACGCTGCGGCCGCTGTGGCGGCGCGAGCTGTCGCATGCCGCGCACATGCTGCTGTTCTCCGAGAGCGGCGAGCTCGTGCTGCACGATTTCCACGGGCCGGCGTGGCAGCGCACGCGGCTTGGCCGCGCGCTCGGACGGCGCTTCACCGCGCCGCTGCGCCACGCCGGGTTGCGGCGGGTCTTCAGCCGCTTCAGCCGCGACGATGTCGTCGTGCTGGACATCGAGACCGGAGAGGAGCGCGGCCGCACGCCCGTGCCGACGCTGATGCAGTCCGTCGTCTTCCCGGCGCCCGGGTTCGATCGCGATCTCTATTGGTGCACGATGACGACGATCGCGCGGGTGGCGGCAGTATGAGAGACCGGCTACAGCGGCGGCTGATCCCGCGGCTGGTGGTGTGGCTGTCGACGCTCCGTCGGCCGGCGCTGCGGCGCCGTGGGCGCGTGCAGCTGTTCGTCGCGTTCGACGATCCGCAGAGCGCGTTCGCCCTCGTCGCCCTCGCGGCCCGCGGTGCGCCGCTCGTCGTACTGCCGGTCGTCGAGCGTGGCATCCCGGGCGATCCGGCGGTGGAGGCGAAGCGCCGCTACGCGTTGCTCGACGCGCGTCGGCTCGCGCAGCGCGACGGGCTGGCGCTGCGCCGCTCCGAGCCGCTGATGGCTGGGGACGTCGCGTTCCTCGCGTCGTGGGCCGCGGCTGCGCCGACGCCCGACTTCGCTGTTGCCGCAATGCAGCACCTGTGGTTTGGCTCGGACGGCCCGGTCACGCCGGCCCCGTATGCCGCGCTTTGGCGCAAGCACTGCGGCGGCGAGCCGCCCGCGTCAGCGACTACGGCCGAGCGCGCGTTCCGGCGCCGCAAGCTCTATGACACGCCAGTCGCGGTCATCGGCCATGAGTGGTTCTTCGCGCACGAGCGGCTGCCGACGATCGAGCAGCGCCTGGAGCGGCTGGCATGACCACGGTCGACTTCTACTTCTCGTTCCGCAGCCCGTACTCGTACCTCGCCGGGCCGCGCGCGTTCGCGCTCGCCGACGAGCACGACGTCGAGATCGACGTTCCACGGCGTGATCCCGATGGCGATGCGCGGCCAGTCGGTGCCGCGCTCCAAGCAGCTGCACACGTTGCGCGACGTCAAGCGCGAGGCGGACCGTCTCGGCATGCCGTTCGGGCGCATCCACGACCCGATCGGCGACGGCGCGATGCGCTGCCTGCTGATCTCCGAGCACGCCAAGGACGCCGGCCGCGTGCGCGAGTTCGTGCTCACCGCCAGCCGCGGGATCTGGGCCGAGGCGATCGACGTCGCGCGCGACCCGGGCTTGCGCGACGTCTGCGAGCGTGCGGGCCTCGATTGGGACGCCTGCACCGCCGCGCTCGAGGACCCCGCGCTGCGCGCTCGCGTCGAGGCGAACACCCAGGCGCTGGCCGATCTCGGCATGTGGGGCGTGCCCGTCTTCGTGCTCGACGGCGAGCCCTTCTGGGGCCAGGACCGCATCGAGGACGTCGACCGCGCCCTCCGCGATCCGTCGCTACGATCAGAGGCCGCGCCGACGTAGCTCAGCTGGTAGAGCACATCACTCGTAATGATGGGGTCGGGGGTTCGAGTCCCCCCGTCGGCTCCTCCCAAAGTAGAACGGAACGGATACTGCTGGTTATACTGGTGGTATGACCGTGCGCGTGGGACCCAAGGGACAGGTCGTTGTTCCCAAGGCCATCCGTGAGCGCGTCGGCATTCATCCCGGCGACGAGGTCGTGGTGCTCGAGGCGAACGGTGAGGTACGGATCCGTCGGCCGCGCACGGCCGACGACCTGCTCGGCCTTCTCGGGCCGGCCGACGGGATGGCTGATCTCGCCGCCGAGCGTCGCCGTGAGCGCAAGCGCGACGCCACGCGTTGACGGTCGCCCTGGACAGCTGGGCTGTGCTCGCGCTGCTGCGCGGCGAGCCCGCGGGTGTCCGGGTACGTGACCTGATCTCTGCCGGGCGGTCGGTCGTGTCGTGGATCAACCTTGGTGAGGTGCTCTACCTGGAGACCCGCCGCGTCGGCGTCGATCGCGCCCAGGACGCCGTCGAGGCCATCAGCGACGTCAGCGTCGTCGAGCTCCCTGACGAGGCGCTCGTCCGCGCCGCGGCGGCTCGCAAGGCGGCGGGCGGCTTGGCGTACGCCGACGCCTTTGCCGTCGCGACCGCTCAACGCCACGACGCACGCCTGCTCACCGGTGACCCCGAGCTGATCGCGCTCGACGGTCACGGAGTGACGGTCGTCGACCTCACCGCCAGCAGCTGAGCGAGTACGTCCTTTCTAGGTAGCCGCTGTTCGAGCGAATCGCTGGGCAAGGGCGCCGGCGAAGAAACCCACGATCGCGCCGGTAAGCGGAACGGCCAGTAGCGCGGTCGCAACGACCTCGGCGACGCTCGGGTCGTCGAGGCGTCCCGGACCTATCGCCCACGAGATCGGCCAGCCGATCGCGGCATCGACCATCGCGACGAACGATCCCGCCAGCGCTCCAGCGCGCGCGGAAGCAACCTGGCGTGCCGCGACGAACGCAGTCGCGCCGTAGATCAGAAAGGACAGGGGCCAGAGCACCTGATACGAGAGGTCGAAACCGTCGGCCAAGAGCGCCCAGACCGTGTCGAAGGCGACGATCGTGACACAGCCAGCAACCACGACGGATCTCGGCCGCACGGGGTGAGACCCTACGCGTCTCGTCATGATGGATCGGTGACCGACCGGCTGGCGACGTGGACCTGACGTTCCTCTACGAGCCGGCCGAGCGCGCCGACGCTTGGCTTGAGAGTCTGCTGCACGGCGCGCCGGTGGTCGCGGCGCTGGTGATCGCTCTGGTGCTGGGGTTGCGCCACGCGACCGACCCGGATCACCTCGTTGCGGTGACCTCATTGCTCGCATCCGAGCGCGGCGACGCCCGCGCGGCCGCGCGGCTCGGCGCGTGGTGGGGGGTTGGGCACGCGTCAGTCCTCGTCGCGCTCGGGCTTCCGCTGATCCTGCTGCGTTCGGAGCTCCCCGCCTGGCTGGCCGGCGGCGCGGAGACCCTCGTCGGGCTGGTCATCGTGCTGCTCGCCGCCCGCCTCGGCTGGCGATGGCTGCGTCAGCGGCGTGGCACGCCTGCGCATGCCCACGACCACGTGCGCGGCCCGCGCGCGGCGTGCGCGATCGGCGCGCTGCACGGCCTCGCCGGCACAGGCGCCGTGGTGCTCGTCCTGATCGCCGCAGTGCCCGGTCAGCTCGCCGCCGTCGCGTGCCTCGCGGTGTTCGCGCCGATGTCGGTGATCTCGATGACTGCCTGCACGGCGGGCTTCGCTTGGGTCTTCACGCGCCGGTCGCTCGAGTCGCTGTATCAGCGTGTCGTGATCCCGATGCTCGGCGCGTCCAGCCTGGTCTTCGGACTGTGGTACATGTAGCTGCTAGCCTCGTGACCATGACGCTACATGGCCACGAAGAGGAGATTGGCGTCCGTGCGCTGCACGATCGTCTCAGCGAGCATCTCGACCGCGTCGAGCAGGGTGTCGAGATCGTCGTGACGCGTCGTGGAAAGCGGGTCGCCCGTCTTGCCGCGATCGGCCGCGAGGATCCGCTCGAGGATCTCGTGCGCCGCGGGCTCGTGCGGCTGCCGACCAAGCCTCAGACGCGGCGACGTGCGGCTGTCTCGGCCCGTGGGTCGGTCTCCGACCTCGTGTCGGAGCAGCGACGCTGATCCTGTACTTCGACACCTCGGCGCTGATCAAGCTCATCATCTCCGAGGACGGTGCCGACGTTGCGGCGGAGCTGTGGAACGAGCAGCCCGCCGCGTCGAGCGTCCTCGCGTATACGGAGGGTCGCGCGGCACTCGCCGCGGCGCGCCGAGCACGACGCGTGACGCCGCGGGCCTACACGCAGGCGCTCTCGGAGTTCGAATCGCTGAACGCCGAGCTCGCGATTGTCGGCATCGACGCGGATCTCGCCCGGCGCGCCGGCGACCTTGCCGAGGAACTGAAGCTGCGCGGGTACGACGCCATCCATCTCGCGAGCGCGCTCGCGCTCGGCGCGGAGGACACCGTGTTCGTGACCTGGGATCACGACCTGAGCAGGGCGGCGGCCACGGCTGGACTGGCGATTGCGCCCGCGCGATAGCGCATTGAATTAGGGTGCCCTAACAAACCTGGTACGGTCCCGCGCTCGCTATGACCGTCCTTCGCAAGATCGCCCTTCTGGCCGTCGCCGCCGCGCTCCTCGCCGGCTGCGGAGACTCCGACGATTCCACTGCCACCAGCGCGACGAGCGCGCCGCAGGACGCCGCGTTCCCCGCCACCGTCGAGCACAAGTTCGCCACCACGACCGTCAAGTCCGCGCCGAAGCGGATCGCGATCGTCGGGCTGACCGAACAGGACACCGTGCTCGCGCTGGGCTACAAGCCGATCGCGACGACCGAGTGGTACGGCAAGCATCCCTACGCGGTCTGGCCGTGGGCGCGCAAGGCGCTCGGCTCGGCGAAGCCGACGGTTCTCAGCGCCGCCGACGGGCTGCAGTACGAGCGCATCGCCAAGCTCCGCCCCGACCTGATCATCGGAACCAACGCCGGCTTGAAGCGCGGCGACTACACGAAGTTGTCGAAGATCGCGCCGACGATCGCCGGCGCCAAGGGCAGCACCGACTACTTCGGGCGCTGGGACGAGCAGACGCTGCTGATCGCCAAGGCGCTCGGCAAGCCCGACGCGGGTCGCGAGCTCGTCGCCGACGTGAAGGCCCGCTTCGCCGCCGTCGCCGCGCGCCACCCCGAGTTCAAGGGCAAGGTCGCGACGTTCAGCCAGAACGGCTTCTACTCGGGCAAGCTCTACGTCTACCCGCCGGGGCTGAACACCGAGTTCCTCAGCTACCTCGGCTTCACGATCAATCCCAAGCTCGCGCCGCTCGCACCAAAGCCGGGTGTCCAGGCGGAGATCTCCGCCGAGCGCCTCGACGTGATCGACGCCGACGTCATCGTGTTCGCAACCGAGGACCCCAAGGACATCCGCAACCTCGAGAAGGTGCCGACGTTCCGCGGGCTCGACGCCGTCGCCGAGAACCGCGCCGTCTACACCGACCCGGTGCTGTCCGGGGCGATGTACTTCATCAGTCCACTGAGCCTGCCCTACGTCCTCGACCGCCTCGCGCCGCAGCTGGCGAAGGCCGTCGCGGGCAAGCAGCCGCGGCGGATCATCGACACCGCCTAGAGCAGGTGCCGGCGCAGAAACGCGAGCTGGTCAGCCACGACCGCCTCGTGCTGCGGGGCCGTCGTAGATGTCGAAGTGGTCGACGCCTGGATAGGTGCGCAGCTCGCCGTGCGGCGCGCGCCGCGCCGCCTGGATTGCGGGCCCCGGCCGCGCGACGCGGTCGCTCTCGCCGACGCACACCAGCCACGGGCAATGGAGCGTCGCGGCGTGGCGGACCGGACGGTACGGCGGACGCAACAGCCACCGGGCCGAGACGCGGTTGCGCCAGCGCGACTCGTCACCGATCGACACGACATGGCGCCACCCTTCCTCGGCACCGGGCGCGTTGATGAACGCCGCCTCATCAGGCTGGCCGACCGCGGGCAGATGCTCGCCGCGCGCGGCCGCCAGCATCATGCGCGCGGTCACGCGTGGCGACGCACGGTACGCCTGGCTGACGATGTCCAAGAACGGCACCTGGCTGATCGCTGCCGCGACGCGCGCGTCGCCGGCGGCCGCAGCCAGCGCATTGCCGCCACCCATCGAGGAGCCGAACGTCGCGACGCGATCTGCGTCGATCCCGGCCAGGCTGCGCGCGTGCGCAATCGCCGCACGCCAGTCGTCGAGCTGATGCGCGGGGTCGAACAGGTCGCGCTCGCCGCCGCTGTCGCCGAAGCCGCGATGGTCGAACACCAGCGCCGCGAAACCGGCGGCGGCGAAGCGCTCCGCGAACGCGCCGAGTCGATCGCGGCGTGTGCCGGAGAGGCCGTGCGCCATGACGACGACCGGCTCGGCCGCCGACGGGCAGGCAGGCCGATAGAGCCAGGCAGCGCAGGTCTCGCCGCCCGACGTGAAGCGAACATCCTCACGAGTCATGCCCATTCAACGGGCGGACGGCGCGGAGCGTGAGATCGCTTACCCGCGGCTGATCAGCTGGTCGGCGGGCGCGTCGTCGTCGCGCAGCACGTCGGCGTCGCCGGCGAAGCGCTCGGCCGCCCGCCGGTCGCGCCAGCCGTCGGAGGCCAGCAGGATGAGGTTGCCGCCCGGCTCGTAGGAGTCGATCAGCCGCACGCCGTCGAACACGTGCAGCAGCGTCGCCGCCTCGGCTCGCGCAAGCCGCAGCGTGCCGCGGTCGATCAGGTTCATCGCGTAGAGCCCGCCGGGGCGCAGCACGCGGCGGATGTCGCGAACGAACTCGACCGTCGTCAGATGCCACGGCACGGTGCGCCCGCCGAACGCGTCGCCGACGACGAGGTCTGCGGAGTCCGTCGGCTCGTCGCGCAGGGTCACGCGCGCGTCGCCGATACGGACGCGCAGTGCCGGGCTGGTCTGCAAGCCCAGGCGACGGCGTGCAAGCTCGACGAGCGGCCCGTCGACCTCGAGCACGCTCGCGCGTGAGCCGGGCCGCGTCGCCGCGACGTAGCGCGGCAGGGTGAAGCCGCCGCCGCCCACGTAGACCGCATCCAGCGGACCCGCGGGCAAAGCGTCGATCGCGTCGCCGATCGTGCGCACGTATGGCAGGTCCAGGCGCTCGGGACGGTCGAGGTCGACGACGGCGTGGACCAGGTCGTCGAGGATCAGCGTGCGCGTGCGCGCCTCGCCGGCGATCTGGGCGCAGTGATAGTCGGTCTCGGCGTCGCACGGCGAACCGAGCGCCAGCGACGCCGCGATCAGCGCGCCCGGACCGGCGACCGACCACAGCCCGAGCGTGCGCGTCGCAACGCCGAACACGCCGGCGACGACCAGCGCGGCGACCAGCAGCGCGCCGCCCGTGGCGAACACGGCCGTGCTCGTCGCCATCAGAGGGACGAGCACGAAGCCCGTGCCGAACGTCCCGACCAGCGCGCCGGCGGTTGCCCAGGCGGACAGCCGGCCGACGACACGGCCGGTGTGCTCGAGGTCGTGCAGCTGCAGGCGCGCGACGACCGGCGTCACCGCGCTGAGCACGAACGCCGGCGGAAACAGCACGACCAAGGCGAGGAACAGCGCCGCGATCTGACGCGACCCGCGGCTGTCCTCGCCGAGCGCGCGCACCAGCGGCACCGCGGCCATGCACAGCAGGCCGCCGCCGCCGAGCAACAGCGGCAGCAGCCGGCGCCCATCGAAGCGGTCCGCGGCCCAGCCACCCGCGGCGGCGCCGGCGGCGATCCCGGCGAGCGCCGCGCCGATGATCGACGTCGTCGTCT
Source organism: Paraconexibacteraceae bacterium (assembly GCA_963727365.1). GTDB lineage: Bacteria > Actinomycetota > Thermoleophilia > Solirubrobacterales > Solirubrobacteraceae > Paraconexibacter. The sequence continues at coordinate 266,717 of CAVSFU010000008.1, forward strand.
CGAGCGTCAGCCCGACGTACGGCGCGAGCAGCCGCACGCCGAGGATCTCGAGGACGAGCACCGCGCCGGCCGCCAGGAAGACCAGCGCGTTCGCCGAGCGGGCGCCGAGCGTCACGCCGGGAGACTAACCCGCGGCGAGCAGCCCCTCGAGGCGGTTGAACGTCTTCGTCCAGCCGTCTTCGTGGTTGCGGACGGCCGCCTCGTCCCACAGTCCGCTGTGGGTGAAGCGCACGTGGGTCGCGCCGTCACGCTCCTCGAAGTCGATCTCGATCAACATCCGATGTGGCTGGTCGTCCCAGAGCCACGTGAACGCCAACCGCCGCGGCGGATCGATCTCGGTGTAGACGCCGCCGCCGCCGTATTCCTCGTCCTTCGCGGGATCGCGCATCACCACGCGCACCGCACCGCCGATGCGCAGGTCCACCTCGGCCTCGGCGGTTTCCCAGCTGTGCTCGACGTGCCACCAGCGGCGCATCACCTCCTCGCTGGTCCATGCGTCGAAGACGCGCTCGGCGGATGCCTGAAACGTCCGCTCGATTTGCAGCGTCTGCGTCACCGTCACGCGTGCGCGTACTCGTCGTGACGGTTCCACCAGGCGTACGGCTCGGTCTGTGGGTAGCCCGCGGGCGACTCCTCCCACTTCTCCTGGCGGCCCAGCGCGGTGATGTCGAGATAGCTCCAGGTGCTGCCCATCGCCTCGTCGCCGCGGTCGTTGATGAAGTACGTGCGGAAGATCTGGCCGTCGTCGTCCTGGATGAAGGCGTTGGTGCCATGCCACTCGCGAACGTCGAAGTCGCTGTCGAAGTCGTCGGTGAGCGTGTACCACGGGATCTGCTCCCAGCCCATGCGCGCCTTCCAGCGCGCGAGCTCGGCCTGCGGGGCACGTGACACGAACGCGAGCGTCGTATTCCGCGCGTTGAGATGCGCAAGGTGCGCGACCTGGTCGGCGAGCATCGAGCAGCCGGTGCAGCCGGCGTCCGGCCAGCCCTTCACGTCGGGATCGAAGAAGAACCGGTAGACGATCAGCTGGCGGCGCCCGGCGAACAGGTCGCGCAGCGTCGCCGGCCCGTCGGGCCCCTCGAACGCGTAGTCCTTCTCGACGGCCAGCCGCGGCATGCGGCGGCGCTCGGCCGCGAGCGCGTCACGCGCGCGGGTCAGCTTCTTCTCTTTCACCAGCAGCGCTTCGCGCGCGCTGTCCCATTCCTCGCGAGAGACGATCGGGGAGAGCTTCATTGCGAGTCTTCCTCCTTCAGGTACTCGTCGACGACATCGAACAGACGCCCCCAGAGGGCGCGCTGGCGATCCATCCAGTCGGCGGCGACGCTGAGCACCTGCGGCTCGAGGGAGAGCTGGTGCGTGCGGCCCACCACGACGCGTCTGACGACGCCGGTCTCCTCGAGCACCTTGAGGTGCTTGGAGATCGCCGGCTTCGACACGCCGAAGTCCGCCGTGGCCTCGCCAACAGTTGCCGGACCTTCGGCAAGCCGCTCGACGATGCCGCGGCGGATCGGGTGAGCGAGCGCGCGGAACGGATCGTTAACCATTAAGTTAACGGTAGCACGACGCGCTGTCCGGTCCCTACCGCACGCGCAAGACCTGTGACAACCGGCGCAGGTTGCCGGTGCGGTCGCGCACACGGACGCGCAGGACGTAGCTCCCGCGCGGGAGCACGCGCAGCGCGCGCTTGCCCGTCGCGTTGAGCCTCAGCCGCACGCTGCGCGTCCCCGCCGCGTGGTTGGTGACAGCGCCGCGCCCGAGCACGCCCGCGGCACGCACGCCGCGGCGGCGCAGCGAGCGGACGGTGCTGGAGGACGCGCGCAGCTCCACAGCGAGCACGCACGGCTCGTCGCAGGTGACGCGCGCGAGCAGGCCCACCGAGCGCAGGCGCCGCGCGAGCGGCCGCGAGCTGACGCTGAGCGTCGCGCGCGGAGCGACGCGGTCGATCGGCGTCACCGGCGGCGGTGGGGGCGGCGGCGGAGGCGTTGGCGCCGGGGGTGGTGGCGGCGGGGGAGTGGTCGGAGGCGGCCCGACCGTGATGGTCTCGCAGCCCTCGAACTCGTCGAGTACATCGCGCCGCAGCGTGTCGGCGCCGTCTCCGCAGAAGACGAGGTCGGCGGCCGCGTCGTCGCTGTCGATCGTGTCGTCGCCGACGTCCCCATCGAGCAGGTCCTCGCCGCCCTTGTCGGTGAGGCGGTCGTCGCCGGCGAGGCCGAAGAGCAGGCCGTCCGCAGCGTTGCCGCCGAGCGTGTCGCCAGCGCTGCCGCCGAACAGGGCCTCGACGTCGGCGGTGATCGTGTCGCCCTCACCCGACTCGCCGTCGTCGGACGCCTGGCCGTCGAGGTCGGCCGTCACCGCAGCGGTGCGGAACGAGTAGTCGATCGCGTCGATGCCGTCGCGTCCACCCATCAGGTCGGCACCAGGACCGCCGTCGAGAACGTTGTCGCCGAGGCTGCCGGCCAGAAGGTCGTTCGCATCGCCACCGATGAGGTTCTCGATGTCGCTCGTCAGCTGGTCGCCCTCGCCGGCCTCGCCGTCGTTGGCCGCGCCGTCGAGCGTCAGGCTGACGGGCGCCGTGCGCAGCGAGTAGTCGGCCACGTCGAGCCCGCCGCCGCCGAAGAGATGGTCTGCGCCGCCGCCGCCGTCCAGGAGGTCGTCTCCATCGCCGCCGATCAGGATGTTCGCGCTGTCGTTGCCGACCAGCGCCATCCCCGCGGGGCCGCCGGTGATGTTCTCGATGTCAGGCCCATAGTTATCGACGCCGGTCGGGCCGTCGTCGGCCACGCCGTCAACGCTGACCCAGACCGCGGGCGTCGCCACGAGGCCGAAGTCCGCGGTGTCGATGTCGGCGCCGCCGAGCGCGACGATGCCGTCGGCGCACGTGTCGTCGCTGACGCGCAGCGTGTCGTTGCCCGCGCCGCCGGTCGCCTGCGTGCTGCCGCGCAGCATGATCGTGTCTGCGCCCGCGCTGCCGTCGATCTGGTCCGTCTGGCACGCACTCGTGTCGCCACCGTCCAGCAGGTCGTCGCCAGGGCCGCCGATGATCGTGTCGTTGCCACCGCCGCCGACGACGTGCTCGACGTCGGCCGCGATGTTGTCGCTTTCGCCGGCTGCGCCGTCGTTGAAGGCGTTGTCGAGGATGATCTGCACCGGCTCCGTCCGGACGTAGGTGGCCTCGTCGGCGCCGGCCCCGCCGATGAACCAGTCGGCGCGCGTGAAGTCGTCGCTCTCCATCACGAGGCGATCGGCACCGGCGGCGCCGTTGAACGAGAGCGCGCCCGCCCTGTTGACCACGGTGTCGTCGCCGCCGCTGCCCGTCACCTGGACGCCGGGCATGCCGGGACCATCGATCGTCAGCGTCGCGCCGCCTGACCCCAAAGCGAAGATGCGCATTCGCCACGCCGGGACACGTCACCGCAGCGCCGCCCGCCGCTGCAGCCCGCGCCCGCGACGAGCGTTGCCGCCGCGTCGGACACGGTTGCGGTCTGGTCCGCCGCGGTCGCGAGGCGCAGATCCTCCGCTGCGATCGAGAGCGTCGTGTAGCTCAGCGTCCCGGCCGAGACGGAGACGGTGCCCGCGGCGGCGGGGGCTGCGCTGATGAGCAGCAGCAGGGTGGTAACAGCGCAGATGCGACGCATGGAATCGCGACACTATGCGACCCCGTGATCATTTGCGACTCGGCGTCGCGATGCCCCGGTTTCCGGTGTTTGCGACGATCGATGAATGGACGTCTTCATCGCAGGGGGCCACGGTCAGATCGCGTTGCGGCTCGGGCGACTGCTCGCGCAGCGCGGCGACCGCGTCCGTGGGCTGATCCGCAACCCCGGCCACGCCGCCGACCTCGAGGCGGTCGGCGTCGAGCCCGTCGTCGCGGACATCGAGGCGGTGGACGACCTCGCGCCGTACGCCGAAGGCGCCGATGCGGTCGTGTTCGCGGCGGGCGCCGGTCCCGGCAGCGGGCCGGAGCGCAAGCAGACCGTCGACCTCGGCGGCGCGCTGAAGCTGATCGATGCGGCGCAGCGCAACGACATCCGGCGCTACGTGATCGTCAGCTCGATCGGCGCGAGCGACCCGACGGCGGCGGTGGGTCCGATGGCGCCGTATCTCGAGGCCAAGGCTGCCGCCGACCGCGCGCTGGTCGCCAGCGGGCTCGACTACACGATCGTGCGCCCCGGATCGCTGACCGACGACGCCGGCACCGGGCTCGTCGACCTCAGCACCGAGCTCGGCCGCCGAGGCCCGATCCCGCGCGACGACGTCGCGGCGGTGCTGCTCGGCTGCCTCGACGACCCCGCGACGATCGGACTGACGTTCGAGGCCTTCGCCGGCGACGAGCCCGTCGCCGCGGCGCTGCGCGCGCTGATCTAGGGCCGGCGGCGGCCGTTCGGCCCGACGACCCACCAGAGGCCGCCGTTGAGGTTGACGTTGTGGCAGAGCACCTGCCCGGGGCCCTCATGCGCGTAGTAGTAGAGCGGCTTGCCGGCGTAGGTCACCTGCAGGCGCCCGTCGCGCCGACGGGTGGTGCCGAGCAGCGAGCGGCGCACGCCGCGGCCGGCGCGCGGCGGGTTCTTCGTGTAGACCGGCGGCCACGCCTTCGCACACGCGCCGTAGCAGGCGCTCTTGCCCTTCGGGTCGCGCTGGAAGATGTAGATCGCCTGGCGGCGGGCGTTGAAGAGCATCGTCCCGAATGCCGACTTGCCGAGCACGATCTTCGTGCCGCTTGCCGCCGCAGTCGCGACCGGCGTCGGGGCCGCCGCGGACGCCGGCTCGTCGTCACTGCTGCAGCCGGCAACGACGACGGCCGCCAGCAGGGCCAGGATGGGAATGCGCATCAGCGGTACTCCGGGTTGGGATGGCTGGGGTTCGAGAGGTCCCAGTCGTTGGTCGAGTTGCCATAGGCGGGGATGCCGCCAGCGTCCTTGAGCATGCGCGCGAGGTGCAGCAGGTTCCACGTCATGAAGACCGCGTTGCGTGTGGTCCACGTGTTCTCGGGACCGCCGCTGCCGGCGTCGTTGTAGGAGTCGCCGGGACCGGCCTCCCCGTTCCAGTAGGTGTCCGACTGTGGGGGCACGACGAGGCCGATGTGCTGCAACGCGTAGAGCACCTGCGCGGAGACGTGCTTGCCGCCGTCCTCGTTGCCCGTGGTCACGACGCCGCCGACCTTGCCGTAGTACGACCATTGGCCGGCATCGTTGACCTCGCCTGAGTAGCCGTAGAGGCGCTCGATGATCACGCGCGTCTGCGAGCTCTGGTCGCCGAGCCAGATCGGTCCCGCGATCAGGATGATGTCGGCCGGGGCGACGAGCTCGCGGTAGATCGCCGGGAAGTCGTCCTCCTCGTAGCCGTGCTCACGCATGTCCGGCCAGACGCCGGGCGGGATCGCGTAGTCGACGATCCGCACCTCGTCGACGCGCACGCCGAGCCGCTGGAGCAGGCCCTTCGGAATCGCCAGCAGCCCGTCCGTGTGGCTGACCTCCGGCGAGCGCTTCAGCGTCGCGTTGAACACGACGACGCGCAGGTCGTCGTAGGCCACCGGTGCGGCATCGGCCTGCTGGTCGATGAACGCCTGCACGGCGTCGGGAATTGGCATGGGGCTGCTGTCCGCCGTGCGTCGCTGGCGTTACGCGGCCGCGAGCACTTCGCGCGCGGCGCGCTGGCCGCTTGCCACAGCGCCTTCCATGTAGCCGCACCACTGCTCGGCCGTTTCGGCGCCGGCCCAGTGGATCGCGCCGATCGGAGCACGCAGAGCAGGCCCGTAGTCGGTCCAGCCGCCCGGTGGCAGGTAGCCGCCATAGCAGCCGCGGCTGAACTCGTCGGCGCCCCAGACTTTGTCCAGGTAGCGCTCGGGCCGCATGGCACGTGGACCGAACAGGCGCGCGATCGACCCGAGCACGGCCCCGCGGCGCTCGGCCTCGGGCGCGTCTTGGTAGCGGCGCGCGGCGCGGCCCTCGAGGAACGCGAGCATCACGCCGGGCGACCCGTCGGGCGGCGAGTTGTCGAAGAGCACCTTCGCCGGGCCGGTGACGCTGGTGCCCTGGCCTGAGAGACCGTCGGCGCGCCAGAAGGGCTCGTCGTAGACCGCCATGCACTTCACGACGCTGCCCTGCGCCATCCGCTGGGTCAGGCCGTCGCGTTGCGCGCTGAGCTGCGGCGTCCAGGCGATGCGCGCGCAGAGCGTCGGCGGGATCGCGACGATCACGCGGCGCGCGCGCGCGACGACGTCGCCGTCGGCGCGCACCGTCACGCCGTCGCCATGGTCGATCGCGCGCACCGGCGCGCCGAGCACGATCCGCTCGGCACCGAGCTCCTCGGCCATCCGCAGCGATACGAGCTGCGAGCCGCCGACGAAGCGGTCCTGCTGCGCGCCGCCGTCGGTGTCCAGCAGCAGGTCGAGGCTTCCGGCCGACGCGATGTAGAAGAGCACGTGCAGCAGCGAGGGGTCCGACGGGTCCGCCGCCCACACACCCTCGATCGCGAGCGTCATCAGCTCGCGCCCGGCGCGGGTCGGCATGTTGCGGCGCATCCACGTCGCGAACGTGATCGCGTCCCAGCGCTGGGCGTGCTCGGCCTGCCACGGCGCGTCGACGGGCACGGCGCGCGCCATCCGGTTGAGGCGTGCGAGGCCTTGGCCGACATCCGCGAGCGCGGCTGGGTTGAGCTTTGGGATCGTCCCGCGGTAGCGGCGCACCTTGCCGCCGTACTCGAAGACGTTCTCGCCGGCCCCATGCGTGGCGAACGTGTCGACGCCGAGCTCGCGCGCAAGCGCGGCGAGCTTGTCCTGGGTCGGGCCGATCCACTGCCCGCCGACCTCGACGACCTTGCCGTCGCCGATCGGCTCGTTGAGCGTGCGCCCACCGACGCGGTCGCGCGCCTCGAGCACGAGCGGCTCCACTCCTGCCGCGACGAGCGCGCGTGCGGCGCTGAGTCCCGCCAGGCCGGCCCCGACGATCACCACGTCCGCCTCCCGCGCCATGGCGGGATCCTACGCGTGAGAGGATCCTCCGATGCCAAACGGCGCGCAGGCACTGCTGCGCACGCTCGTGGACGGTGGCGTCACGACGTGCTTCTCCAATCCGGGCACGTCGGAGATGCACTTCGTCGCGGCCCTCGACAGCGTGCCCGAGATGCGCGGCGTGCTCGCGCTCTTCGAAGGGGTGGCGACCGGGGCAGCAGACGGCTACGCGCGCATGGCCGACAAGCCCGCCGCGACGCTGCTGCACCTCGGCTCGGGCCTGGGCAACGGGCTTGCCAACCTGCACAACGCGCGCAAGGCCAAGACGCCAGTGGTCAACATCGTCGGCGACCACGCGACCTACCACACGCGCTACGACGCGCAGCTGCAGTCGGACATCGAGACCGTCGCGCGCAACGTCTCGCCGGAGTGGGTGCGGACCTCCCAGAGCACCGAGGAGCTCGCGCGCGACGCAACCGAAGCGATCGCCGCCGCGCAGGGCCCGCCCGGCCAGGTCGCGACGCTGATCCTGCCCGCTGACGTGTCGTGGGGCGACGGTGCCCAGCCGGCGGCGCCGCTGCCGCCGGCGACGCCGCCCGTCGCGTCGGCGGAGACCGTCGAGCAGATCGCCCAGCTCGTGCGCAAGGGCAAGTCGACCGCGCTGTTCCTCGGCGGCCGCGCGCTGCGCGAGGACGCGCTGCTGGCCGCGAGCAAGGTCGCCGCGGCGACCGGCGCGCAGCTGTTGTGCGAGGTCTTCCCGGCGCGCGTCGAGCGCGGCGCGGGCCTGCCCGCCGTGGAGCGGCTCGCGTACTTCGCCGAGCTGGCGTCCGTGCAGCTCGCGGGCATCAAGCACCTCGTGCTCGTCGACACCAAGTCACCGGTGTCGTTCTTCGCCTACCCCGGCAAGAAGTCAGACCTCGTCCCCAAGGGCTGCGAGGTGCACGAGCTCGGCGCGCCCGAGCGACGACGTCGCCGGCAGCCTGGCCGCGCTCGCGGAGGCGCTCGGCGCGACCGACGCGCCGGTGCTGCAAGCGCCGACGCGGCCCGAGCGCCCGACCGGTGAGCTGACGTCGGAGAGCGTCTGCCAGGCGATCGCCGCTGCCTTGCCCGAGAACGCGATCGTCTCCGACGAGTCGGCGACGTCGGGCATCACGCTCTACGCCCAGACCGCGGGCGCGCCGCGCCACGACTGGCTGACCTTGACCGGCGGCGCGATCGGCCAAGGGCCTGCCCGTCGCCGTCGGCGCGGCGGTCGCGTGCCCCGGCCGGCCGGTGATCGCGCTCGAAGGCGAGGGGTCGAGCCTCTACACGATCCAGTCGCTGTGGACGATGGCGCGCGAGCAGCTCGACGTGACCGTCGTGATCTTCAACAACCGGTCCTACGCGATCCTCAACATCGAGCTCGAGCGCGTCGGTGCCGAGGGCGAGGGGCCGAAGGCCAAGTCGCAGCTGGACCTGAGCGGTCCCGACCTCGACTTCGTGCAGCTCGCCGCCGGCTTCGGCGTGCCCGCGACGCGTCCCGACACGGTCGAGGGCTTCCTCGATGCCTTCGAGCGCGCCGTCGCCGAGCCTGGCCCGCACCTCATCGAGGTCGTGATCCCGAGTGCCTACAGCGGCTTCAAGCTGCGCGCGCTGCCGCACGGCCTGCGTGCGCTGGAGAAGCTGCCGAGCCCGCTCGCGCGCGCCGTCAAGCGGCGGCTCTATCCCTGATAGAGCGCGCTGCGGTCGACACTCGCGATCGACGTCTGCCCGGTCAGCCCGAGCGCGGTGTCGATGTCTGCCTTCATCACCGCGAGCACGTGGCGCACGCCGTCCTCGCCGCGCGCGGCGACGGCCCAGGCCCACGGCCGCCCGATCAACACCGCGCGGGCACCCAGCGCGACCATCCGCACGACGTCGACGCCGGTGCGAACGCCGCCGTCGGCGAGCACCTCGACCTGATCGCCGACGGCGTCCGCGACCGCCGGCAGCGCGCGTGCGGTCGACGGCACGCCGTCGAGCTGGCGCCCACCGTGGTTGGAGACGACGAGCCCGTCGACACCGGCCTCCACCGCGCGCCGCGCGTCCTCGGGGTCGAGCACACCCTTGACGACGAGCTTGCCCGGCCAGTTCTGGCGCACCCAGGCGATGTCGTCCCACGTCACGCTGGGGTCGAACTGCGCGGCAACCCACTCGCGGAAGTCGGCGGGAGAGCGCGCGTCCGGCACGGCGTTCTCGAGGTTGCCGAACGTCAGCGGCTTGCCGCCGATCGGCACGTTGCGCAGCCAGCGCCCGTGGCCGACGAGGTCGAGTCCGCGCCGCAGCTTGGCGGCGGTGCCGACCTCGCCGGCGATCGCGTTGCGCGTGTCGCGGTGGCGTGCGCCGACGACCGCGAGGTCGATCGTGAGCACGAGCACGGGGGCGCCGACCGCGTGCGCGCGGGCCATCAGATCCTCCGCGTAGGCGCGGTCGCGCATGACGTAGAGCTGAAACCACGGTGGGACGCTTGTGGCCTTGGCGACCTCCTCGACTGAGCAGATCGAGACCGTCGACTCGATGAACGGGATCCCGGCGCGCTCGGCAGCGCGCGCGGCTTGCACCTCGGCGCGCTTGGCGAACATGCCGGCGAGGCCGACGGGCGCGAGGATCACCGGCATCGCGAGCTGCTGGCCGAGCACCTCGACGCCCTGCTCGCGGACGCTGACGTCGCGCATCACGACCTGGCGCAGCAGCACGTCCTCGAGGTCGGCGACGTTGGCGCGCATCGTGGCCTCGTCGTAGGCGCCGCCGTCGATGTAGTCGAACAGCTGGCGCGGCAGTCGCCGCCGCGCGAGCTCGCGGTAGTCGAGCGCGGTGGCGGGCGCGAGCCCGAGCGGTCGGTCAGCGGAGCGGCGCACGGGCAGAACCTATGCGCTCGTGACACGGGTTGCACCAGCAGCGCCGTGGTGGGAGGCTCGGTCTCACTAGGCCCGATCGCCGGGTCGGGCCGCGAGGCACAGGGAGCAGCCCATGGCTGACCGGCTCTTGATGATCACGTGGAGAGATCCCGTGAGAGGCTCGGAGGCGCGTGCCCTCGAAGTGTTCAACGAGGCGTTGGGGATCCTCGGTCGCCGCCAGCAGGAAGGCGCGATCGAGAGCTTCGACGTCGCGCTGATGGACCCGAACGGCTTGCTTGACGGGTTCATGGCGATTCGTGGCACGCGTGCCCAGATCGACGCGTTGCGTGCGGACGAAGAGTTCCGCCGCAACACCGTCGACGCGTCGCCGATCAGACAGCACCTCGACGCGATCGCCGCACGGCGCGACGTGCGGCGGCTGCTCGGCGGGCGGTTCCGCGACGACAAGACGCATCCCGTCGCTCGTGAGTGGGTGCGGCGCTGGGGTCCGGACCGGCTCGGCGCCGAGATCCCCGGCTGCTCGTGTCACGCAGGCCGCTGCGCGCTCTGCAACTGAGCGCGCGGTAGCGTTGGCGTGCGATGACGCCGATCTCCCGCGGATTCAACGGTCGACGACGCGCGGACGTCGATCCGTCGCGGGTGCCGCCCGGCCAGTACGTCGTCACGGACTTCCCCGTGCTCTCCGCAGGTCCGACGCCGCGCGTCGACCCGCACGACTGGCAGGTCACGATCGACGGCGCGGTCGACGCCTCCGCGGCCTGGTCGTGGGAGGAGCTGCTCGCGCTGCCGCAGGAGACGTTCACCGTGGACATCCACTGCGTCACGAAGTGGACGAAGCTCGACACGAGCTGGACCGGCGTGTCGATCGACACGCTGCTCGACGGGATCGAGACCGAGGCCGAGTTCATCACGGCGTGGTCGGACGGCGGCTACACGACCAACCTCCCGCTCGAGGACGTCACCGATGGCAAGGCCTGGATCGTGCACACGTTCGGCGGCGAGCCACTCGACGCCGAACACGGCGGCCCGGCGCGCCTGCTCGTGCCGCACCTCTACTTCTGGAAGAGCGCGAAGTGGGTGCGTGGCCTGACGCTGACGATCGGCGACGAGCCGGGCTTCTGGGAGGCGGCCGGCTACCACAACCACGGCGACCCCTGGCGTGAGCAGCGGTACTGGAACGACTAGGGCCGCCGTCGTCTGGCGCCTTGCGCAGGTTCGCGATGTCGTCGCCGAGACGCCGCATGCCGCGTCGCTCGTGCTCGACGTGCCCGGCTGGCCCGGGCACGTCGCGGGCCAGCACGTCGACGTGCGGCTGACCGCACCGGACGGCTATCAGGCCCAGCGCTCCTACTCGATCGCCTCAGCGCCCGAGAACGATGCGCTCGTATTGACCGTCGAGCGGATCGACGACGGCGAGGTCTCGCCCTACCTCGTCGACGAGCTGCGTGCCGGCGACGAGCTCGAGCTGCGCGGACCGGTCGGCGGCTACTTCACGTGGTCCGCCGACAACGGTGGACCGTTGCTGCTGGTCGGCGGTGGCTCGGGGCTCGTGCCGCTGATGGCGATGCTGCGTCACCGCGCCGCGCGCGGCAGCGACGCCGAGGCGCACGTGCTGGTCTCCGCTCGCTCGCAGGAGGACCTGCTGTTCGCCGACGAGCTCGGCGACGCGCACGTCACCCTGACACGCGCCCAGCCGCCGGGCTGGAGCGGCTTCTCCCGGCGCGTCGACGCCGACATGCTGCGCGCGGTCGGTCCCGATCCGGCGGCCCAGCCGCGGGCCTTCGTCTGCGGTCCGACGCCGTTCGTCGAGCACGTCGCGGACCTCCTCGTCGACCTCGGGCACGACCCCGGCGCGATCCGGGCCGAGCGCTTCGGGCCGACCGGATGAGCGCGCTGGACGGCAACGCGGTCGCGGCGTTCCTGACGGAGGCGTTCGGGGCGGACGTCACTGCCGAGCAGCGAGGCTGCCCGTCCTGTGGTGCGGTCCACGCGATCGGGGCGTTCCACGTCTACCGAGGCGCGGGCTACGTCCTGCGCTGCCCGGGGTGCGGCGATGTCGTTGCCCGCATCGCGCTGAGCGCGCAGCTGCGGGTCACCGAGAGCTGGACGGTCTTAGGCCTAGTCGGCGTCGCGCGGGTCCATCGGGCCCGACGGCAGGAGTCGCGCGGCGTCGGCGACGGTGTAGACCGTCATCTCGCTCGGCTTGGCCAGCCGCCCGTGCAAAGCCGACTGAAAGCGCGTGAACTCGGGCGAGGCGTAGTGCGCGTCGAGCGCCGCCTGGTCGTCCCACTCGCTGACCAGCACGAAGCGGTCCGGGTCGGCGAGCGATGTGGAGAACGTGTAGCGCCGGCAGCCCGGTCGCGCGAGCGCCGCGCGCTCGGCGTCGGTGAGCAATGCGCGCAGCTCGGTGTGCGCTGAGCTGATCCCGAACATGTCAGCAATGGCGATGACTGGCATGCCCGAGAACGTTATCCCTCGCCCGAGCTCCACTCCGGCGGCTCGTACACGCCGCCCGGCACGCCGCCGACGATCAGGACGCGCAGGCCGTCCGGGCCCGACGAGAGGACACGCGCCGTTCCGGGGTCGACCTTGACGACGTGGTCGGCATCGAGCGGGACCTGCAGCTCGTCGATGTCGACCGAGCCGGAGCCGCGCAGCGCGACGTAGAGCTCCTGCTGCCCGGAGTCCGACTCGTCGTGCGACTTCGTCGAGTAATTGGGCGGCAGATCCATGATGTTCGCGCCGAACGCAGTGATGTCGAGGCCTGGGCGGACGAGCTTGGCGAAGCCGTCCCACAGGGTCGGAAGATCGTCGATGGCAGAGGCGGAGTAGCCGGGCATGCGTCAAGTCTCGATGATTGGCCGATGAGCCGCGCGTATCACGACCAATCTCGTCTGCTGCAGGAGCGCTTCGACACGCGCCGCCTGGCTGACCGCCTGGACGAGCGCTTCCTTGCCGACCCGACGATCGGACCGTCCGACAAGGCGTTCATCGAGCGCCTGGACATGTTCTTCCTCGCCACCGCGGACGCCGACGGGCGGCCGCAGTGCTCCTACAAGGGCGGCGACCCGGGGTTCGTGCGCGTGCTCGACGAGCACACGGTCGCGTTCCCCAACTACGACGGCAACGGGATGTACCTGTCGATGGGCAACGTCCTCGCCAACCCGCACGTGGGGATGCTGTTCATCGACTTCACGGCGGCGCGGCCGTCGCGGCTGCGGCTCAACGGCGTCGCGAGCATCGACGACGACGATCCGCTCGCCGCGTCCTACCCCGGTGCGCAGTTCGTGGTCCGCGTGCGCGCGACGGAGGTGTTCCCGAACTGCCCGCGATACATCCATCGCATGGAGCTCGTCGAGCGCTCGCGCTTCGTCCCGCGCGCGGACGAGGAACCGCCGGTGCCCGAGTGGAAGCGCACGCCGTGGGCCTGTGACGTGCTGCCGGCGGACGACCCCGCGCGGCTGGAGTAGCGCGAACGCTGCCGCTACTCGGGCGGCTCGGCCGGCAGGCCGAAGGCGGGGAAGACCTCGGGCGTCAGGAAGCAGGTGACGTCGCGGATCAGGCCGTCCGCGTCGAGGTCGATGAGGTGGACGGCGTTGCCGCGGTAGCGCTCCTTGTCGGGCATCCAGATGTAGGTGCCGAACGCGAGCTGGCCGTTGGCGCGGACCGGGATGAAGCGCCGGCGCTCGATCAGCGGGCCGAGCGGCAGGAAGGTGCCGATGTCGGCGTGGCCGCGGAACCAGTTGGACGCCGGCGGCATCGAGAACGTCGCGTCCTTGGCGAGCATCGACAGGATGCCCTCGACGTCAGCGCGCTCCCACGCGGCGACGTAGTCGTCGACGAGCGTCTTGACGCGGTCGTCGCCGAGCGTGCGCAGCGTCTCCTGCTGCGTGCGCTCCGGGCTCTTCTCGTCGACCGCCTTGCGTGCGCGCTGCAGCGCGCTGTTGATCGACGCGACGCTCGTGTCGAGCAGCTCCGCCGCCTCCTGCGCCGAGTAGCCGAGGACCTCGCGCATGATCAGCACCGCGCGCTGGTTGGCCGGCAGATGCTGCAGCGCGGCGATGAACGCCAGCTCGATGCTCTCGCGCTCCTCGTAGCCGAGCTCCTGGTCGGGATACGGCTCCAGCCAGACGTTCTCGACGGCCGGCCAGTCGATCGGCGCGTCGGGATCGGGCGACGGCCCGAAGTCCATCGGCGTCACGCGCTGCTTGCGCTTCTTGAGCATGTCCAAGCAGCAGTTCGTGGCGATCTTGTAGAGCCAGTTGCGAAGCGACGCGCGGCCCTCGAAGCGGTCGATCGAGCGCCATGCGCGCAGCAACGAGTCCTGGACGGCGTCCTCGGCGTCCTGCACCGAGCCGAGCATCCGGTAGCAGTGGGCGTGCAGCTCGCGCCGGTGGGGCGCGACCAGGCGATCGAAGTCGTCCTGCGTCGTTGCGGTCGCCGTCACATTCGACAGACTAGAGCCGTGCGCAGCTTCGTGGCAGTGCTCGCCCTGACAGCGGTCACCGCCGCGCCCGCGGTCGCGTCCACGCGCGCCGAGCGCGTCGCGGCGGCCGACGCCTTCGCGCGCCGCACGCTCAGTCTGCACCGCCAGATCGCCGCCGCCGACGCACGTGCGGTCGCCGCGCGCGAGGCGCGCCGCGCCGCGGCGCAGCCGTGCGCGGGGGTGTGGCAGAGCGCCCCTGCCGCGCGGCTCGAGGGTCTGCGCGACATCTACTTCTGGTACCTCAGCGGCGGCCTGTGGTCGGTCGACGCGCGGCTCTACGGCTCGTGGATCGCTGACCTGCGGAGGTCCAAGCGCATCGACCGCTCGCCGGTGCTCGCACGGGCCGCGGATGGGCTGCGCGGCGACTATGCCGTCGTGAACCACGTCTATCGCGCCTTCCCGGACGCATGCGCGACGGTGACGGCCTGGCGCGACGCCGGCTGGAGCGACACCGCAAACCCGATCACGCCGGTGGCCGCAGCCGCACCGCGCGCGAGCGAGCGTGGCAAGCGCGAAGCGAGCGCGCAGCTGTACCGCTACTCCAAGCTCTGGGATCACATCGGGACGTTCGGCATCGACGAGATCGACGCCCGCGTGCACGCGACGAAGGGCTGCGACGCGATCGGCAAGCTGCTCTTCCCCGACGACTACGAGTGCTGAACCGGGCGGTCCTTGCGCGCCAGCTGCTGCTGGACCGCGCCGACATCCCGCTGCCGCGGGCACTCGAGCGCGTCGCCGGCATCCAGGCGCAGTACGCGCCGTCGATGTACATCGGGCTGTGGTCGCGGGTCGCGGGCTTCGAACGCGCGACGCTGACGCGCGCGCTGGAGGACCGCAGCGTGATCCAGGCGACGCTGATGCGCGTGACGATTCACCTCGTCTCGCGTGAGGACTACTGGCCGTTCGCGTGCGCCGTGCGCGACACGCGGCGCGCGCTCTGGCTGCGCACGCACAAGGACTACTCCGAGAAGCAGATGCGCGCCGCGGCCGCCAAGCTGCGTCGCGCGCTTCGCGGCGGTGGCACGATCACGCGCAAGGAGCTCGACGTGCTGGTCGGCAAGGAGCTCGCGCTCGGCTCGGGACTCTGGGTCGACCTCGTACGCGTCCCGCCGTCGGGCACCTGGGAGCGCCGGCGCGCCGACCTGTTCGCCCTTGCCGAGGAGTGGGTGGGGCCATGCGACGCGACGGCCGAGGAAGGGCGCGCGCTGCTTGTGCGTCGCTACCTCGACGCCTTCGGGCCGGCGACGAAGAAAGACGTCCAGAGCTTCACCGGGCTGCCGATGCGAGAGATCGACCCGGCGCTCCTGGAGGACCAGCCAAGCGCGCCGGAGGACGCGGCGACCCCGGCGCCGGTGCGCTACCTGCCGACGTGGGACGCGGCGCTGCTGGTGCATTGCCGCCGCGCCGAGATCCTGCGGGAGGAGGACCGCCCGCGGATCTTCAGCACGAAGACGCCGCAGTCGTTCCCGACGTTCCTCGTCGACGGCGTCGTCGCGGGGACGTGGCGCTACGAGGACGGCGCGATCGTCCGTACGCCGTGGCGCAAGCTCTCACGCAGCGCCGAGCGCGAGCTCGACGACGAAGCCGAGCGGCTCGCGGCCTTTCACCGCTGAAACAGCGTCGCCGCCACCGCGGTCGCGAGGTTGAGCGATGACACCCCGGGCGCCATCGGCAAGGCGAGGCGCGCGTCGGCTCGCGCCAGCAGTTCGTCGGAGAGGCCATCGCGCTCGGTCCCGAACGCCAAGATGGCGTCGTCGGGAACACGGCCGAGCGGGTCGCCGGCGGGGTCCAGGGCGACAAGCGGACGGCCGACGTCAGGCAGGCGCCCGGACGCGGCGGACGGGCAGCGCGAAGTGCAGCCCGGCGCTGCCGCGCAGCGCGTCGGGATGCCACGGGTCCTGCCGGCCGGTCGTGACGACCCCGGCCGCAGCCGCCGCCGCCGCGACGCGCACGCAGGCACCGAGGTTGCCGAGATGGCGCGGGTCCTCCAGCAGCACGACGCGCCCCGGCCGGCTCAGCGGGTCCGCCTGCATAGGACGCCGCGCGACCGCGAGCACCTGCGCCCGCGGGACCGCCGCGGCCAGCGCATCGACGTCGACGACCTCGGCGGCCACGGAGATGTCGGGCGCCAGGCGCGCGCGCAGCAGCTCGAGCTCGTCGGCGTCCGCCGTCCAGCAGCCCAGCAGCTCGGCCCCGAAGCGGGTCGCGTGCTTGAGCGCATGGAAGCCCTCGAGCACGACGAGCCCCGGATCGCGCCGGGCCTGGGCGACGTCAGCCAGCCGCACCGACCTGCAGCACGAGCTTGCCCGTGTTCTCCCCGGCGAAAAGCATGTTCAGCGCCTCGTTGAAGCGCTCGATCCCCGGCACGATCTGCTCGCGCGCGACGATTCGCCCGTCGGCCACCATCGGCGCCATGTGCGCGATCGCCTCGTCGTAGCGCTTCACGAAGTCGAACACGAGGAAGCCCTCCATCCGCGTCCGGCCCGCGATCATCGCGAGGTAGTTGGCCGGCCCACGCCGCTCGCCCTCGGCGTTGTACTGGGAGATCCCGCCGCACAGCGGGATCCGCGAGTTCAGCGCGAGCCGCCCGAGCACGGCGTCGAGCACGTCGCCGCCGACGTTGTCGAAGTACACGTCGACGCGATCCGGGCACTCGCGCTTGAGCGCGGCGCGGAGGTCGTCGTTCTTGTAGTCGATCGCCGCGTCGAAGCCGTAGAGGTCTGTCAGCAGCGCGCACTTCTCCGGACCGCCGGCGATGCCGACCACACGGCAGCCGTGGTCCTTGGCGAGCTGGCCGGCGACGCTGCCGACGGCCCCGGCCGCAGCCGAGATCACGACGGTCTCGCCGGCCTTTGCGGCGCCGACGTCGAAGAGCCCGAAGTACGCCGTCCAGCCGGGCATGCCGAGCGCACCGAGATGCGTCGAGAGCGCCGCCAGCTCGGGGTCGACGGTGCGTAGGCCCTTCGGCCCGGAGACGACGTGCTCCTGCACGCCGAGCACGCCGTTGACGTACGTGCCGACCGGCAGCTCGTCGACGTTGGACGCCGTCACCTTGCCGACCGCGCCCGCGCGCATCACCTCGCCGGGCTGCACCGGCGGCAGATAGGACGGCATCGGGCTGACCCAGCCGCGCATCGCCGGGTCCAGTGAGATGAACGCGTTCTCGATCAGCACCTCGCCGTCGCCCGGCTCGGGGACCTCCTCCTCGGTGATCTCCCAGTCGGAGTCCTTCGGCAGGCCTTCGGGGTACGTGGCAAGACGGATCTTTCGCGAGGTCGGCATGCCAAGACACTACGGTGCGTGGAGTGACCAAGCCGGCGATTCTCTGTGTCGACGACGAGCCTGCCGTCCTCGCTGCGGTGTCACGCGATCTTCGCCGCCGCTTCGGTGATCGCTACCGCATCCTGCGCGCCGGCTCCGGGCCCGAGGCGCTCGAGCTGCTCGCAGAGCTCGTCAAGCGCGGCGACCAGGTCGCGCTGCTGGTCGCCGACCAGCGCATGCCGGGCATGGCCGGCACCGAGTACCTCGTGCAGGCGCGCCAGGTCGTCCCCAGCGCCAAGCGCGTGCTGCTGACCGCCTACGCCGACACCGAGGCGGCGATCGAGGCGATCAACGCCGTCTCGCTGGACTACTACCTGCTCAAGCCCTGGGACCCGCCCGAGGAGCAGCTCTACCCGATCGTCGAGGACCTGCTCACGACGTGGGAAGCAGGCGCGGCGCTGGAGTCCGGCGGCGTGCGCGTGATCGGCCATCGCTTCAGCCGCGACAGCCACGACCTGCGCGACTTCCTCGCGCGCAACCGCGTCCCCGCACGCTGGCTCGACGTCGAGCGCGACAGCGAGGCGCGCGAGCTGCTGACCGTGGCGGACGTCAGCGAGGACGGCCTGCCGGTCGCGCTGCTGGAGGACGGGACGGTGCTCGAGCGCCCGACGGTGCTGGAGCTCGCCGAGCGCCTCGGCGTCACCGGACGCGCGACCGCCGACCACTACGACCTCGTGATCGTCGGCGGCGGACCAGCCGGCCTTGCCGCCGCCGTCTACGGCGCGTCCGAGGGCCTGCGCACCGTGCTGATCGAGCGCGAGGCGACGGGCGGGCAAGCCGGGCAGTCCAGCCGCATCGAGAACTACCTCGGCTTCCCGACCGGGCTCAGCGGCTCAGACCTCGCGCACCGCGCGACGACGCAAGCCCGCCGCCTCGGCGCGGAGCTGCTGACCGTCCAGGACGCCGTGCGCCTGGAGGTCGCGGGCGCGGGCCGCATCGTGCACCTCTCCGGCGACACCGCGCTGAGCGCGAACACCGTGCTCGTCGCGTCCGGCATCTCCTACCGCCAGCTGGACGCGCCCGGCTTCGCCGAGCGCACCGGCGCCGGCATCTACTACGGCGCCGCGATGACCGAGGCACGCGCCTGCGCCGACCAGCACGTCGTGATCATCGGCGCCGCCAACTCCGCCGGGCAGGCCGCCGTCTACTTCGCCGGCTACGCCGGCAAGGTGACGATGCTCGTGCGCGGCGAGTCGCTTGCGAAGTCGATGTCGCACTACCTGATCGAGCAGATCGAGGCGCTCGACAACATCCGGGTCCGGACACACGCGCAAGCGGTTGGCGCCGAGGGCGACGGGCGGCTCAGCCGGCTGCGGATCGTGCAGGACGGGGAGGAAAGCACGGAGGACGTCGACGCCTGCTTCGTCTTCATCGGCGCGGCGCCGCGCACCGACTGGCTCGACGGCGTCGTCGCACGCGACGAGCGCGGCTTCATCCTCGCCGGCGCCGACGCGAAGGCCGCGGGCTGGGCACTCAACCGCGACCCCTACATGCTCGAGACCACCGTGCCGGGAGTGTTCGTCGCCGGCGACGTTCGCGCGCGGTCGATCAAGCGCGTCGCCAGCGCCGTCGGCGAGGGCTCGATGGCCGTGTCGCTGATCCACGAGTACCTGGCGGCGGCATGAGCGCGATGCCGGCAGGATCGGCGAGCTGCGCACGGTCGACCTCTTCGACGACCTCGACGACGAGGAGCTCGCGCGTTGGCTTCCGTTGATCGAGGTGCGTGAGGCCGTCGCCGGCGACGTGCTCCCGCGCGACGATCACACGACCTTCCGGCTGCTGCTCGCCGGCGAGCTGACGATCACGGGCGCCGACGGTGAGCCTGGGGCACGCAAGTGGCGCCGACGTGGCTCGGCGCGATTCCGGCCATGACGCAGACGCCGCTCAACGGGCAGCTCGTCGCGCGGACCGACGCGCGCGTCGGCGAGATCGCCAACGATCCGTTCATCGAGATCGTGCTCAGCCAGCCCGCCGTGCACACGCGGATCATGGCTCAGGTCCGGCCGGTGATCTCGCGCAGCACGCAGCGCGAGCAGAACCGCGAGCGTCTCGCCTCGCTCGGCACGATGGCGGCGGGTCTCGCGCACGAGCTCAACAACCCCGCCTCTGCCGCGCGCCGCGCCGCCGCCGACCTCATCGACGCGCTCGACGTGATCTCCGCCGCGATCCGCCACTTCGTCGAGGCCGGGATCGAGCGCAGCGACGCCGAGCGCCTCGTGGAGCTGCAGCAATCGGCCGTCGAGCTGTCGGCGTCGGGCACTGCGCTCGACACGCTCGACGCAGCCGACGCCGAGGACGAGCTCAGCGACGAGCTCGAAGCGATGGGCATCGAGGAGCCATGGCGCATCGCCGAGCCGCTCGCGCGCGCCCACGTCGACAAGACCTGGCTCGAGGACGTCCAGCGCCATGCCGGCCCCGCGACCGGCTCCGCACTGCGCTGGGTTGCCGCGACGCTGACGGCGACCAACCTCGCGTCCGAGCTCGAGGAGTCGACCGCGCGGATGTCCAAGCTCGTCGCGGCCGTCAAGACCTACGCCTACATGGATCGCGGCGAGCTCGTCGAGGTCGACGTCCACGAGGGGCTCGACATGACGCTCGTCGTGCTCGGCCACAAGCTCAAGCACACGGCGATCAACGTCGTGCGCGACTACGACCGCGCGATCCCGAAGGTCACCGTGCACGGCTCCGAGCTCAACCAGGTCTGGACGAACCTGCTTGCCAACGCGATCGACGCGCTCGGCGAGTCGGGCACGATCACGATCGCGACGCGGCTGGACGGTGCCTGCCTCGAGGTCGACATCGCCGACGACGGCCCGGGCGTGCCGGAGGACGCGCGCGACCGCATCTTCGACCCGTTCTTCACGACGAAGGACGTCGGCGCGGGCACGGGCCTGGGGCTCGATACCGCGCGGCGGATCGTCGCCGACCGCCACGACGGCTCGCTCGTGCTGCTGTCGCCTGAGAGCGGCGGCGCGCTGTTCAGGGTTCGCCTGCCGATCCCTCAGTAGGGTCCGCTCCATGGACATCGGCAGGACCCTGACCGCACCCATGCAGCGGGCGGGCGCGCTGGCGCAGAACGCGCTCGAGGTGGCGCGCTTCGGCGGCCTGGAGACGGGCGAAGACGCGTCGCCGTACGAGGTCATCGCGCGCGACGCAGTGCACCGCACGCGGCGCTACCTGGTGGCAACGACGGCCCGCCGGTGCTGCTGGTGCCGCCGATGATGCTGGCAGCAGAGGTCTGGGACGTCTCGCCGACGTCGAGTGCGGTCGGCGCGCTGCACGCCGCCGGCGTCGACGCCTACGTCGTCGACTTCGGCTCGCCCGACCAGGAGGAGGGCGGGCTCGAGCGCGACCTCGCCGACCACGTCGTCGCCGTCAGCGCGGCCGTCGACGAGGTCCGCGAGCTCACCGGCCGCGACGTGCACCTCGGCGGCTACAGCCAGGGCGGCATGTTCTGCTACCAGACGGCCGCGTTTCGCCGCAACAAGGGCCTGGCGTCGCTGATCACCTTCGGCAGCCCGGTCGACACCCGCGGCGCGGTCCCGTTCGGCATCCCCGAGCAGCTCGTCGGCGGCGGCGCCGGCGCGATCGCGGGCGTGCTGCAGCGCCACGCGCTGCCGGCCTGGGCTTCGCGCCTGGGCTTCCGCCTGATGGACCCCGTCAAGGCTGCGCGCCAGCAGATGCAGTTCGTGATGGCGCTGCACGACCGCGAGGCGCTGCTGCCGCGCGAGCGCCAGCGCCGCTTCCTGCAGGCCGACGGCTGGGTCGCCTGGCCGGGGCCGGCGCTGGCGGACTTCATGCGCCAGTTCGTCGTCCACAACCGCATGCTGCTCGGCGGCTTCACGATCGAGGATCGCCTCGTCACGCTCGCCGACATCAAGCTGCCGGTGCTGACGTTCGTCGGGACGATCGACGAGATCGCGCCGCCGCTGTCGGTGCGCCCGATCGTGAACGCGGCGCCCGACGCGCAGATCTACGAGCGCCCGATGCGCGCCGGCCACTTCGGTCTCGTCGTCGGCTCGCAGGCCAACACCGTGACCTGGCCGACCGTGGCCGGCTGGGTGAAGTTCGTCGACGGCGAGGGCGACCTGCCCGAGGAGGTGGAGCGCGTGACCGAGCTGAAGGACAGCACCGCGATCGAGCCCGTCGGCGCGCGCGCCGGCTACGGCATCGGTCTGGCGACGCAGGTCGGCGCCAACATCGCCAAGTCCGTCATCGGCAACACCGCCCGCGCAGTCGGCGCGCTGCGCGAGTTCGGCGGCGAAGCCGCAACGCAGGTTCCGCGCCTGGCGCGCCTGGAGCGCGTGCGTCCCGGCACGCGCATCTCGCTCGGCCAGCTGCTCGACGAGCAGGCCGAGCGCGCGCCCGACGCCGTGCTGTTCCTCTTCGAGGACCGCGCGCACACGCGCGCCGCGTCCAAGCACCGCATCGACAGCGTCGTGCGCGGTCTGCTGTCGCTCGGCGTGCGCCAGGGCGAGCACGTCGGCGTGCTGATGGAGGCGCGCCCGAGCGCGCTCGTCACGGTCGCCGCGCTCAACCGCCTCGGCGCGATCGCCGTGCTGCTGCGGCCCGGCTCCAACGTCGCGCTGGAGGCGCAGCTCGGCCAGATCGCGCGCGTGATCACCGAGCCCGAGAGCATCGGCGAGGCGCTTGACACCGGCGTGCAGGTGCTCGTCCTCGGCGGCGGCGCCGGGCAGCGCGACCTCGGCCCGCAGGTGGTCGACATGGAGCGCATCGACCCCGACGAGGTCACCGTCCCGCGCTGGTACTCGCCCAACCCCGGGCGTGCGCGCGACCTTGCGTTCGTGCTGTTCACGGGCGAGGGCGACCGCATCCGCGTCAACCGCATCACCAACCGCCGCTGGGCGCTGTCGGCGTTCGGCACCGCCTCTGCGGCCGCGCTGACCGACGGCGACACGGTCTACAGCGTCGCCGGGCCTTACCACCCCAGCGCGCTGCTGATGTCGCTGAGCGGCGCGGTCGCCGGCGGGTCTCGCATCGCGATGGCGCGGCGCTTTGAGCCGGCAACGTTCTGGGAGGAGGTGCGCCGCTACGGCGTCACGGTCTCCTCCTACACGTGGACGATGCTGCGCGAGATCGCCAACGCGCCTGAGCAGCCGGGCGAGCGCCATCACCCGGTGCGGCTGTTCATCGGCTCGGGCATGCCCGGCGGGCTATGGGAGCGCGTCAGCGAGCGCTTCGCGCCCGCTCAGGTCGTCGAGATGTACGCCTCCACCCAGGGCGAGGCGATCCTCATCAACGTCAGCGCCGGCAAGCCGGGCGCGATGGGCCGCCCGCTGCCAGGCAGCGCCGAGGTGCGGATCGCCGACTGGGACATCGAGGACGGCCGCCTGAAGACCGTGTCCGACGGCTTCGCGCGGCGCGTGCGTCGCGGGCAGGCCGGCATGCTGCTCTCGCGCGACGACCCGGAGATGGGCTTGTCAGACCTCGCGCTGCGTGGCGTCTTCGAGCGCGACGACGCCTGGATTCCGACGGGCGACCTCTTCATGCGCGACGCCGACGGCGACTACTGGCTGATCGACCCGGTCGCCGGGCTGGTGAAGACGCGCGACGGGCGCGTGCCGATCGGGCCTGCGCGCGCCGAGCTCGCGCACATCGACGGGGTCGATCTGGCCGTCTGCTACGGCGTGCCGGTCGAGGACGGCAACGAGGTCGTCGTCAGCGCCGTGTCGCTGCGGCCCGGCGTCAAGGAGCTCAAGCCCGCCGCGCTGACGCGCGCGATTCTCGCCGTTCCCGAGTCGCAGCGCCCGCGCATCGTGCAGGTCGTCCCCGAGATCCCGGTGACGACGTGGTACCGGCCGAAGGTCGGCGAGCTGCGCGCCAAGGGCATCCCGAAGGCGGGCAAGAAGGTGTTCGCCTGGGACGGCAAGCTCGAGCGCTACAAAACCCTCACCGACGCCGCGCGCACGCGCTTGATCAAGACGGGATCACTGGAGACGGGACGATGAAGCTCGCAGTCGCGCTCGCCGCCGCGGCGCTGCTGGCGACGCCGGCCGCCGCGCAGGGACCGCCGACCGACCCGGACGCCGACATCACCAACGGCAACGCCCAGCGCGCGCTGAACGCCGCCAAGGCGAGGTGGAAGGCCAAGGGCCCGCGCAGCTACCGGATGGTCATCCAGCGCCGCTGCTTCTGCCCGGTGCAGTACACGCGCCCGCGCACGGTCCGCATCCATGGCGGCAAGCTCGTCACCAACGTCGGCGAGCTGCGCGACATCGCAACCGTCCCGCGGCTCTTCAGGAAGATCCAGAAGGCGATCGACGACAAGGTCCAGAACCTCGACGTCACCTACGACAAGACGCGCGGCTACCCGCGTGATGTCTTCGTCGACGTGTCGCTGATGATCGCCGACGAGGAGCAGGGCTTCGGCGCCCGCAGCCTGAAACGCCTGTAACGGTCGCGAGACCTTGCAGACAGCACACTCAGGAGGGACAAGCGACCTAAAAGGGGTGTGTTGCGATGGCGACGACGCAGGCGATCGACGAGGCCAAGCTCGAAGCGTTCATGGAGCGCTTCGTCGGCGACATAGGAGCTGCCGCGACGGCACCGATGGTGGTGATCGGCGACAAGCTCGGGCTCTACAAGGCGATGGCCGACGGCGAGCCGGTCACGCCCGCACAGCTGGCCGACAAGACCGGCTGTCGCGAGCGCTACCTGCGCGAGTGGCTCTGCCAGCAGGCCGCGAGCGGCTACGTCGAGTACGAGCCCGCCGGTGGTGCCTTCCGGCTGCCGCCTGAGCAGGCTATGGCGCTGGCCGTCGACGAGTCGCCCGCGTTTATCCCAGGCGCATTCCAGCTGCTCGCGGCGATGGTCAAGGACGAGCCGCACATCACCGAGCGCTTCCGCTCCGGTGAGGGCTTCGGCTGGCACGAGCACGACCACGACCTCTTCGAGGGCACCGAGCGCTTCTTCCGCCCGGGCTACAACGCGCACCTCGTCGCCGAGTGGCTGCCGGCTCTGGAGGGCGTCGTCGCGCGTCTGGAAGCGGGCATCAAGGTCGCGGACATCGGCTGCGGACACGGGGTCTCGACGATCCTGATGGCGCAGGCCTACCCGAACTCGACGTTCGTCGGCTCGGACTACCACGAGGGCTCGATCGAGGCCGCGCGCAGCGCCGCCGAGCGCGCCGGCGTGGCTGACCGCGTGACGTTCGACGTCGCCAGCGCGGCGGGCTTCGAAGGCGGTCCCTTCGACCTCGTCTGCGTCTTCGACGCGCTGCACGACATGGGCGACCCGGTCGGCGCATCGAAGCACGTGCGCTCGCAGCTGGCCGACGACGGCACCTGGCTCGTCGTCGAGCCGATGGCCGGCGACAACGTCGAAGACAACCTCAATCCGGTGGGGCGGGTGTTCTACGCGGGCTCGACGATGCTCTGCACGCCGGCGTCGCTGAGCCAGGAGGTCGGGCTCGCGCTCGGCGCTCAGGCCGGCGAGGCGCGGCTCACCGAGGTCCTCAACGAGGGCGGCTTCAGCCACGTGCGGCGCGCCGCGGAAACCCCGTTCAACCTCGTGCTCGAAGTTCGTCCCTAGACAAGAACTGCAAGCCGCGGCGCAACGACCCGCGGTTTGCGGTGTTCCGGTGCTTTGACGTGGACGGCGATCACCGTGCGATCGTCGTCCACGTCTTCGGTTCTACGGGTGCCTGAAGCGCGGCAGCGACATCTCGACCATCTCATCGAGATGGTCCGCCAGCTTCTCGGCAATGTCGTCGGCCTGCTCCTTGGTGAGATCGCCGTCCTTCACCGCGTCGTCGAGGCGCTTGCGTGCGCGATCGGTGATCGCCTTCTTCAGCCCGTCGACGCTCTTGTTCTCAGCCTTGGCGATGTCGGCGAGCGACTTGCCGTCGGCGACCTGCTCGCGCAGCTCGGCGAGTGACAGGCCGAGGTAGTCGGCAACCGCACGCAGGTCGGCGCCGAAGCCAAAGCGCAGCCCGTGGCCGCGCGGGCCGCCCGGACCGGGGAAGTCGGGTCCGCCGCCCTTGAACGCGCGGCCGGCGATGCGCGGCGGCGAGGCGCTGACGAGGTCGTCGAGGTGGTCGGCGAGCTTGCTCTTGAGCGCGTCGGCCTGCTTCTGGGTGAGGTCGCCGTCCTTCACGGACTCGGCGAGATGCTTCGCGGCCGCGTCGGTGATCGTCTTCTTGATGTCGTCGGCGCTCTTGCCCTTGGTCTTGGCGACGTCCGCGAGCGACTTGCCGGAGGCAAGCTCCTTGCGCAGGTCTGCCGAGGACATGCCGAGCTCCTTGGCGACGTCGTCGAGCACGCCGCCGACGGCCTTGAAGGCGAAGCCGGGGCGGCCGTGCAGCTCGAGGCGTGGGCCGCCGCCGCGATGGAACCCGGGGGCCAGGATCGGACCGGCGCCGCCGCCCGCCTCGATCCTCTTCTTCATCCGGTCGGCCTGCTCCTGGGTGAGCTTGCCGTCCTTGACTGCGCGCTCGAGCTGGTCGAGCGACGCGCCTTTCATCGCCTCGCGCAGCTTCTCCGGCGTGACGTTGAGGCGCTTGGCGACATCGTTGAGGTACTCGTCCTTGGGGTCAGACGACGTGGTCGCGGCGTAGGCGATCCCGCCGCCCGCGACGACCGCTGCTCCGAGCAGCCCGACCGTGACCCGCTTCCTGAGAGAAGTCATGGCAGACGATGAGACCAGGCCCGCGTAAGAAGGCCATTAAGCAATGCGAAGAGCGTCAGGGCAGGCGCCCGACCGTCAGCACCGAGGCGACGCCGGCCGCCACGAGCAGCACGAGCCCGCCGATCGCAAACGACGAGGAGATCTCCTTCAGCTGCGGGCGCGTGCCGAGCTGCGAGCCGAGGCGCTCGTAGATCGCCTTGAGGTCGCCCGCGTCGTCGGTCTCGAACGCGCGCGCGCCGGTGATCTCGGCGATCTGCTGCAGCGTCTCGCGATCGGGCGGCACCGACAGGCGCCCACCGAACGGCGACGAGGGATCGGGGATCGTGGCGTCGGTGGTCCCCAGTGCGACCGTGTAGACCGGCACCTTCAGGCGCTTGGCGTTGTTCGCGGCGGTGATCGGGTCGATGTTGCTGGCGGTGTCCTTGCCGTCGGACAGCAGCACGACAGCAGCCGGGGGGTGATTCGGCGAGCCCTTCGTCAGCAGCGTCAGCGCGGTCTCCAGCGCGTCGCCGATCGCGGTGCCGCCGGAGGCCCGCTGGTTGTCGATGATCGCGCGTGAGAGTTCGTGGTCTGTCGAGGGTGCCTGCACCATGTCGGGTGCCTCGGCGAAGGCGACCGCGCCGATCTTCACGCGCCCCGGCAGCTCGTCGATGAACGTGTGCGCGGCGCCCTGCGCGGCCGCCATGCGCGAAGGATCGACGTCGTCGGCGGACATCGAGCCCGAGTGGTCGGTGACGAGCACGATCGATGCCTGCTCGACGGGCACGCGCACGGTGTGGCGTGGCTTTGCCAGCGCGAACGCCATCGCGCACAGCGCCAGCGCGGCGAGACCGCCCGCGGCGTAGCGCGTGTAGTCGGTGCCACCCGCGGCAGCGGCAAGCGAACCGGCGGCCGGGAAGCGGATCGCGGTCTTGCGCGCCCGCGCGCGCGACGCGTAGGTCAGCGCCGCCAGCAGCGGGATCACAAGCAGCGCCAGCAGCCAGAGGGGGGAAGCGAAGTTCATCGCAGCCTCCGTCCCAGCTCAGCGAGCCACTCGCCTTCGGTGGAGAGCGAGACGTGGTCCACGCGCAGGCGCCGCAGCTCGCTGGCGATCTCGGTGCGGCGCTCGGTCTCGAGCGCCTCGAAGCGCTCGCGCACGCGTTTGCGCGCGGTGTTGACCTGGACGAGGCGGCCGCTCTCGGGGTCGACGACGGCAAGCACGCCGACGTTCGGTACGGACTGCTCGCGCGGGTCGCAGACCTCGATCGCCAGCAGCGAGTGGCGCGCGCGCAGCGCACCGAGCGGCGACGCCCAGCCGGCGTGGTCGCGGAAGTCGGAGATGACGACGATCAGCCCGTTGCCGCGCGCGATCTTGCCGAGCCGGGCGAGTGCGTCGGCGAGCGCATGGGCGTCGCCGCCGCCGTCGGGAACGACGCCGTCCTCGAGCGCGCGGCGCACGGCGACCATGCCGGCCTTCGCGCCGCGCGGCGGCGACACGCGAACCTGACCATCGCCGAAGCGCACGAGCCCGACTGCGCCCGCACGGCGCACCGCGAGGCGCGCGACGGCCAGCGCGGCGCCCTCGGCGACGTCGGCCTTCAGCCGGTCAGACGTGCCGAACGCCATCGAGGGAGAGACGTCGAGCACGACCCAGGTCGTCAGCGTGCGCTCGGGGATGTGCAGGCGCACGTGCGGCTCGCCGGTGCGCGCGGAGGCCGCCGGGTCGAGGTGGCGCGTGTCGTCGCCGATCGTGTACGGGCGGATCTGCGACAGCTCCGTGCCGGCGCCGACGCCGGGGGCGCGGCGCTCGCCGGGCAGCGTGCGCGTGACCTGGCGCGACAGCGCGATGTCCAGCGCGTCCAGCAGCGGGCGCGGCATCGGGCCCGGGCCCTGGCGGGCCGCGGGCTCGATCAGGGTGAGGTCCGTCGGCGTCACGCCGCGGTGGACCGCCGACGCTGCTTGATGTGGTCGCTCTGCGGCGGGACGACGGCGCCGATGACGCGCTCGAGCACGTTGTCGGCGCTGATGCCCTCGCTGAGCGCGTCGTAGGACAACACGATGCGGTGGCGCAGCACGTCCGGTGCGAGGTCGCGCACGTCGTCGGCCGTCACGTGGTGGCGGCCCCGCAGCAGCGCGAGCACGCGCGCGCTCTGCACGAGCCCGATCGGCCCGCGCGGCGAGGCGCCGTACTCGACGAGCCGCTCGAGGTCCTGCAGGCCGTGGCGCGAGGGGTTGCGCGTGGCGTCCGCCAGCGCGACCGCGTACTCGATGACCTCGCGGTCGACCAGCACCGACTCGGCGGCGATCGCGTGGCGCTCGAGGTCGGCCAGCGCAAGCAGCTCGCGCACCTGCGCCATGCCCCCGAGCGAGCGCCCGACGACCGCGGCTTCCTCGCCCGGCGACGGGTAGTCGACGAGGATCTTCATCAGGAAGCGGTCGACCTGCGCCTCGGGCAGCGGGTACGTGCCCTCGGACTCGATCGGGTTCTGCGTCGCGAGCACGAGGAACGGCCGCGGCACCTTGTGCGTCGTGCCGGCGATCGTCACCTGACGCTCCTGCATCACCTCCAGCAGCGCCGACTGCACCTTCGCGGGCGCGCGGTTGATCTCGTCGGCAAGCAGGAAGTTCGCGAACACCGGGCCGAGCTCGGTGTCGAAGGTCCCCGTCTGCGGGCGGTAGACGCGCGTGCCGACGAGGTCCGACGGGACGAGGTCGGGCGTGAACTGGATGCGGCTGAACGACCCGCCCAGCACCTCGGCAGCGGTCTTCACCGTCAGCGTCTTCGCGAGACCGGGGACGCCCTCGAGCAATACGTGCCCGTTGGCGAGCAGCGCGACGAGCAGGCGCTCGAGCATCGCGTCCTGGCCGACGATGACGCGCTTGATCTCGTGCAGCGCCTCCTGCAGCGCCTCGCGGGCGTCGTCGTGGCCCGTGGGCGGGGCGGGGATCAGGGGTTCATCGGTCATGCGGGGTTCTCCTAGATGGGGCGGCCAAGCAACGTCAACGACAACGACGAGCCGAGAAGGAGCAACGCCAGGCCGCCACCGGCGACGGTGCTCGTGATCTCGCGCTTCTCCTTCTTGCGCCCGAGCTGGGATCCGAGGCGCTCGTACACGCGGTTGAGGCGGTCGGCGTCGCCGGCCGCGTAGTTCTCGCCGCCGCTGGCGTCGGAGATCGCCTTCAGCGACTCGACGTCCGGCGGCACCTGGCTGACACGGCCAGTCGGCGTGGTGATCGTGCCCTGGGCGGTGCCGAGCGCGACGGTGTAGACGGGGATCTTCGCGTCGCCGGCGGCCGTGGCGGCCTCGATCGGGTCGACGCCGCGGCGCGAGGCACCGTCGGACAGCAGCACGATCGCGGCGGGCGGGCGCTTGCCCTGCGCGCCGGCGCGACCGGTGAGCAGCCGCACGCCGGCCTGGATCGCCTCACCCGTCGCGGTCGTGCCGCTCGGGTTCATCGCGCTGATCGCCTCGTCGATCGCGGCGCGATCGGTCGTCGGCGACTGCAGCAGCAGCGGCACCTGGTTGAACGCCATCACGCCGACGTTCACGCGCTCGGGCACGTTGTCGACGAACGCCTTCGCCGCCGCCTGGGCGGCCTTCAGCCGGTTCGGCGCGACGTCGGTGGCAAGCATCGAGCCGGACACGTCGGTCAGCAGCAGGATCGACGCGCGCTCGGCGGGCACCGCGATCGTGCGCTGCGGCTTGGCCGCGGCGAGGACGAGCAGGCCGATCGCCAGCAGCAGCGCGCTGAGCGGCACGTGCCGGCGCCAGCCGCTGCTCCGCGTGACGACCGACGCGTACATCGGCGTCGTCACGAACGCGGCCTGCGCGCGCCGGCGACCGCGCTGCTGGACGACGTACCAGCCGATCAGCAGCGGCAGCAGGACCAGCGCGATGAGGGCTTCGGGTGATCCGAACGTCATCAGGGCTGCGGCGTGTCGGGCCTCGTGCCGAGGGTGACCTTGAGCGTCTGCTCCGACCCGGCGCGGCGGACCTTGATCTCGACGCTGTCGCCTGGGCGGCGGCTGTCGATCTCCTTGACGACGTCGCCGAACTGCGACGACGGCCTTGCCGTTGACGGCGATGATCGTGTCGCCGGCGCGCAGACCCGCCTGGCTGGCGGGGCCGCCGGCGGTGACGCCGTTGACGACCGGCGCGGCCTCACCGCTCGCGGCTGCGGCCGGACCGGAGATGCCCAGCCACGCGTGCTCGAAGTCGCGGCCGGTGGCGAGCACGGGCACGACGCGGCGGACGATGTTCGACGGGACCGCGAAGCCGATGCCGACGTTGCCCTGCGAGGTGCCGCCGGTCTCGATCTGCGAGTTGACGCCGACGACGCGCCCGGCCGTATCGAGCAGCGGGCCGCCCGAGTTGCCGGGGTTGATCGCGGCGTCGGTCTGGATCGCGTTCTCGATCGAGAAGCCGAGGGCGAGCGGATCGAGCGCCCGAGCGCCGAGATCGACGCCGTCGGTGACGCTGCCGGCGAGGCCGAAGGGGTTGCCGATCGCGACGACTTCCTGGCCGGCCCTGAGGCCGTCGGAGTCGGCGAGCCGCAGCGGCTTGGCGTCTGACGGCGGCGTGTCGAGGATCTGGATGACGGCGAGGTCCGACGACGCGTCGCGGCCGCGCACGCGGCCGTTGAGCTGGCGCCCGTCGGACCCGAACTGCACCGTCACGCTGGTCGCGCCGTCGACGACGTGCGCGTTGGTGACGAGCGTGCGGTTGTCACGCACGAGGAAGCCCGATCCCTCACCGCTGGTGGTGCGGACCGCGGCGACCGAGGGCAGCGCGGCGGCGCTGACGGCCTCGACGCTCGAGTCCTTCGGCGCGGGTGCCGGCGTCGTCGAGGCGGGCAGGCTCTCGCCGTCGGCGCTCCGTGAGGCGTTGTCGTCCTCGAGCAGCGCGCTGACCGCGAAGGCCCCGCCGGCGATCAGCACGAGGCCGGCCAGCAGGATCGCAACGGGGCGTAGCGAGCGCGAACCGCCGCCGCTTGGCTGCGGCGGCGGCGCGACTTCGGTTGGGGCTTCTTCAGCGGGCGCGGGGATGTCGTCTGGGGCGTCGGTGCGGGCGGCGTCGGACTCCTCCTGCCAGCGTCCGCTCCAGAGATGACGGGGCGATGTCACGCGATCACCGTTGCAAGGGAAACTTTTGCGTCCATAAGGGTCCAGTGAAGGGTGGCGTAAGTTGCTCGCCTCATGCGCAACGGGTTCGTCCTGTTCATCCTGGCCTCTATCGGCCTGCTGGCTGCTGTACCCGCAGCGGCACAGCTGCCCGCCGGACGGCCGCTGACGATTGCGTGGGGTGGAGACACGACGCTCGGCTCGTCGTTTGGCAACCCGCCGGACAACGGCTTTGCCGCGCTCACCGGGGTTTCGCGCCTCCTCAGCGCCGCGGATCTGTCTGCCGTCAACGTCGAGGGCACGTTCGGCAGCGGCGGCAGCTCGAAGTGCGGCGGGGCGTCGGGCGGCACCTGCTTCGCGTTCCAGGCGCCGGCGCGCAACGCGAGCGCCCTCCGGCGCGCGGGCGTCGACATCGGCAACCTCGCCAACAACCACGCCTTCGACTTCGGCGCGACCGGCATGGGCTCGACGGTGCGCGCGCTGAGGACGAACAAGGTCCAGGTGACCGGCCGGCCCGGCGAGATCACGGTGCTGTCGGTGCCCGGCGCGCGGGTCGCGTTCGTCGGCTTTGCGTCATACCGCTGGGCCGCGCCGCTGAACGACCATGCGGCGGTGCGCGCGCTGTGCCGCGAGGCGTCCAAGCGCGCCAACGTCGTCGTCGCGTTCTTCCACGGTGGCGCCGAGGGCGCCGACCGCACGCGCGTGCCGCGCGGCAACGAGCACTACCTCGGCGAGGATCGCGGCGACCTGCGCACGTTCGCGCGGGCGGCGATCGACGGCGGCGCCGACCTCGTGCTCGGCTCGGGGCCGCACGTGCTGCGCGGGATGGAGCGCTACCACCAGCGCCTGATCGCCTACTCGCTCGGCAACCTCGCGGGCTACAAGAACTTCGCGACGGGCGGCGTGCTGGCGCGCTCAGGGATCCTGCGCGTGACGATCGGCTCGCAGGGCGAGCTGATGGGCGGGCGCTTCGAGTCGCTGCTGCTCGACGGTGACGGGATCCCGCGCGTTGACGCGGGTGGCGCGGCGCGCGCGATGGTCTCGGCGCTCTCGCGTCAGGACTTCGGGGCGGCGGGCGTGACCGTCCGCGCGGACGGGACGCTCAGCGCGCGCGGGCTCGCCACAGCAGCAGCACGCCGATGAGCAACGAGATGCCGGCGAGGATGAACCCGACGAGCACGGCCTTCGACACGAACCCGTCCGCCGCGACGATCTGGAAGCGCCCGCGCGTGGACTGGCGCAGGTAGCGGTCCGCGCAGGTGACCTGCGTGCGGCCGCTCTGCGTATCGAACTCCAGCACGCGGCTGACGCCGAACCGGTCGTTGGGGTTGACGCTGCCCTCGCCGCCGAGCACGCGCCTGCTCGCACCGCCGGGCGCGACGATCGTGCAACCGGTGGCGTCGTAGCGCGGCCGCGACGGGCCTGAGGTCACGACGCGGTACTCGCCGCCGTCGGCGTCGAAGGTCAGCGTGCTGCCCATCTGCGCCTCGCCCGCGTTGATCCAGGGCGCCGCGACGTCCTGCGCCCAGTTGGCCGCGAGTGCGAAGAGAAACAGGGTGACGCCGAGCGAGATCAGGGAGAACGCGCGGATCACGTCGGCCCTGCGTCCAGGAAGGCGGTGAGGTCGGCGTTGAAGCGCTCCGGACGCTCCAGCATCGGCACGTGGCCGGTGTCCTCGTACACGATCATCGAGACGTCCTCGAGCGAATCCGCGTAGAGGCTTCGCGGAGCGCAACGGGACGATCGCGTCGCGGTCGCCCCAGACGATCAGGACGGGGCAGGCGATATCGCCGACGCGGTCCTTGAAGTCGTAGGTCGCCAGGTCAAGCGCTGCGGGCGCGCCGGCTGGGCCGCCGAAGCTGCGCATCTGCTCGTAGAACAGGCGCGGGTCGAGGTCCTCGGGATGGCGCATCACGAAGCCGCCCATCGCGCGGCGCGAGCGCCGTCGCAGCGACGCCTCGCGTGCGAGGAAGTCCGGGACGCCGAGGAACTGAAACAGCACGCGGGCGCCCGCCGCCGGGCCGGGGTGGCGGATGAACTCGGTCGGCAGGCCGACGTAGTGGCTCGACATGCCGGCGGCGGCGACGAGCACCAGGCGCTCGACGCGCTGAGGCGAGCGGATCGCGAGCTCCGCGGCGACGAAGCCGCCGAGCGAGTTGCCGACGACGCAGGCTGCGTCGATCCCCAGCTGCGCGCAGATGTCGTCGACGATCCGGGCGTAGTTCGTGACGGAGACGTCGTCGCGCGGCATCGGGCTGGCGCCGAAGCCGGGGAGGTCGAGCGCGACGACGCGGTGGTCGCGCATGAAGACCGGGAGCTGCTCGAGCCAGTTCTGCCAGCAGCCGGAGTGCCCGTGGATGAAGACCAGCGGCGGCCCGCTGCCCGCGTCGACGACGTTGACCGGGCGCTCGAGCGCGTTCATCCACTTGACGTGTCGCGACCAGTCGACGTCGAGGAACGCGGGGCGCATCGTCAGATGATGCCCAGATCGCGCAGGTACGGGGTGGGGACGATCTCGGCGGGGTCGATCGTGGTCGCGCGCGCGTGCTCGCCGTCCCACTCCGTCGCGCCCGCGCCCGTCACGAGCACCAGGCCGAGCAGCTCGCTGCGATCGAACGCCGTCCACTCCTGCAGCGGGCGGTCGTCGCGGACGCTGAAGACGTACTGGAACTCGCGGTTGGCGCCCTCGTCGACGCGGTGCACGCCGAGGTCCTGGAGGGCGTCCATCGGGTACGTGACGCCGAGCTCCTCCTCCACCTCGCGCATCCCGTCGGCGATCGTCTCGCCGGCCGTGAGGTGGCCCGCGGCGGTGGCGTCGAGCATGCCCGGGAAGCTCTCCTTGTCGTGCGCGCGACGTTGGAAGAGCCAGCCGTCGCCGGAGCGCACCCAGAGGTGGAAGGCGCGGTGCCAGTCGCCGTCGCGGTGGACTTCGTCGCGCGGCTTGACGCCGAGGTGGTTGCCCTCGGCGTCGTAGATGTCGAGGAGCTCAGGCGAGGTTCGACTTGCGCGGGTAGACGACGGTCGGGTCGGTCAAGACGTTCACGAGCGCCGGCTTGCCGGACTCGAACGCGCGCGCCAGCGCCGGCTTGAGCGCTTGCGGGGTCCGAACGAGCTCGCCGTGCCCGCCCAGCGCGACGACGAGCTCGTCGTAGCGCGTCTCGGGCCGCAGGTCGGCGGCAACGGAGTAGCCATAGAGGAACTCCATCGGGTGCTTCTCCAGCGCCCAGATGCCGTTGTTGCCCATCACGCCGACGACGTTGACGCCGTGGCGCGCGAGGCTGTCGAAGTCCATGCCGGCGAAGCCGAAGGCGCCGTCGCCGAGCAGCAGCACGACCTGGCGGTCGGGGTGAGCGAGCTTGGCGGCGAGCGCGTAGCCAGGGCCGCAGCCGAGGCAGCCGAACGGTCCGGGATCGAGCCAGCACCCGGGCTGGTAGGAGTCGATCACGCGACCGGCGTAGGAGACGAAGTCGCCGCCGTCGCCGATCACGATCGCGTCGCGGTCGAGCACCTCGCCGAGCTCCTTGTACAGGCGCATCGGGTGCAGCGGCGAGCGGTC
The DNA here is from genome assembly GCA_963727365.1 of Paraconexibacteraceae bacterium. Classification (GTDB taxonomy): domain Bacteria; phylum Actinomycetota; class Thermoleophilia; order Solirubrobacterales; family Solirubrobacteraceae; genus Paraconexibacter. Next base: position 301,652 of record CAVSFU010000008.1, read on the forward strand.
GTCGTTGCGCTCGGCGTCCTCGGCCGCGCGCTTGGTTGTCTCCTGCTCGCGCAGGTGGGCGACCCAGGCGCTCGTGTCGGGGCCGTCGGCGTTGGTGAGTGCGGTGAGCGTCGCGGTGAGGTCGCCGTAGCACTCCGCAGCGACCGTGCGCGGGTGGTCGCGGGCGGGCTCGGCGCGGTCGACGACGACGACCTCGGTGTCCTCCCCGAACGAGCCGCCGAAGCCGAGGCGGAAGTCCATCGGCACGCCGACGACGATCGCGACGTCGGCGCCCTTGAGGCCGTCGCCACGGGCGCGCGAGAAGAACAGCTCGTGGTCGGCGGGGACGCAGCCACGTGCGAGGCCGTTGAGGAAGACCGGGATGCGGCGCGTCTCGGCGAGCTTCAGCAGCGCCTCCTCGCCGCGACCCCAGTAGAGGTCGGTGCCGGCCATGATCACCGGGCGCTCGGCCTGCGCGAGCAGCGCGGCGGCACGGTCAACAGCGGCGCCGTCGGCCTCGTGCTCGGGCCTCGGCACCGCGTCCGCGTCCGGCGCCGGCGCGGCCTCCATGAAGACGTGGTCGAGCGGGAAGTCGACGAACGCCGGGCCGGAGTGCGGCGCCAGCGCGGCGGCGATCGCGTCGTCGACGAGGTCCGGGATCTCGGCGGTCGAGTCGGGTGTCGCAGAGAACTTCGTCAGCGGCGCGACGAACGGCACGTGGTCGATCTCCTGCAGCGAGCCCTGGCCCCAGCGGAATGCCGGCGCGCGCCCGCCGAGCACGAGGATCGGCGAGTGGTTCTGCTGCGCGCTTGCGATCGCGCTCATGCCGTTCGTGACGCCCGGGCCGGCGGTGAGCGCGGCGACGCCAAGCTCACGCGTGACCTTCGCCCAGCCCTCGGCCGCAAACGTCGCGGTCTGCTCGTGGCGCACGTCGACGATGTCGATCCCCTCGGCGCGGCAGCCGTCGAAGATCGAGAACAGGTGCCCGCCACTGAGCGTGAACAGCTTCGTGACTCCGTGCGCCTTCAGCCGGCGCGCGATCAGCCGCCCGCCATGCAGCTGCGTGGTCTCCTCCGTCGTGGCCATACCCGGACCCTAATAGCCTGGGCGCGTTGCGGACCCTGGTCATCTCCGACCTGCACATCGGCTCGCGCCTGAACCGCGACGTGCTGCGCAAGCGCGCGGGGCTGGACCCGCTGCTGCGCGCGATCGAGGGTGTCGACCGGCTCGTGCTGCTCGGCGATGCGATCGAGATGCTCGAGGGGCGCCCGCGGACGGCGCTGCGGCTGGCCGAGCCGGTGCTGCGCGAGATCGGCGCGACGCTCGGGCACGGGCGCGAGGTCGTGATCGTCCCCGGCAACCACGACCACCAGCTGATCCGCCCCTGGCTGCGACAGCGGCGGACGACGGGCAAGTCGCTCGGGCTCTCGACGCGCGTGCCGGTCTCCAGTGGCGACTACCTCAAGCAGGTCGGCGCTGCGCTGGCGCCCGCGCGCGTGCAGGTGCGCTACCCCGGCGTGTGGGTCGGCGAGCGCACGTGGGCGACGCACGGGCACTACCTCGACCGTCACCTCGTCCGCGACCGGCGCATGCAGCTGACCGCGCCGGTCCCGGAGCGTGGCGCGACCGCGTGGCACTACGAGGACGCCGCCGGTGCCAGCCTGGCCGCGCTGTCAGGGCTGCTCGCGGCAAGCCTGCCCGAGCCGATCGGCGAGCGCATCGACCGCGCCGCGGGCTTCGCGCGCGCCGCGACGACGGCGGCGTTGCCGCTGGCGGGCGCGCTGCTGACCGGCGCGATCGCACCGCTGTCGGCACAGGCGCTGGGCCTGCAGTTCCGCCGCCGCGGGCTGCCGGCGATTGCCGAGGTCGCCCAGCGCCTGCACGTCCGCGCCGACCACGTGATCTTCGGCCACCTGCACCGCATGGGCCCGCGCTGGGAGGACGACCGCGTCGAATGGTCGCCCGACGGCCGGCGCACGCTGCACAACACCGGCTGCTGGGTCTACGAGCCACTGCTGCTGGCCGGCGGCCGCCCGCCTCACCCGTACTGGCCGGGCGGCGCCGTGCTCGTCGAGGGAGACGCGCCGCCGCGCACCCTCGGGTTGCTCGACCTCGTCGACGAGACGCTCTTGCGCTGATGCAACCCGACGCCGCAGACCACCAGCGCGACGCCGAACGCCTCGCGCGCGCTCGGCACCTGCTGCAGCACGATCACGCCGATGATCGCCGCGGTCGCCGGTAGCAGCGCGACGGCCAGCGCGTACGTCGCCCGCGGAACGAGCGCCATCGCGAGCTGATCGGCGACGTACGGGATCACCGACGAGCACAGCCCGACGCCGATGCCGGCGGCGAGCACGACGGGATCGGTGAACGCCGGCACTGCGGCCCACGCCGCCGGCGGCGTCACGGCGACGAACGCGATCAGCATCGACAGCGCGAGCGCGTCGAGCCCCTCGCCGGCCGCGACGCGATGGCCGAGCACGATGTAGGCCGCGAAGCCCAGCGCGTTCGCTCCCGCGAACACCAGCCCGAGTGCGTCGTCGCCGGAGACCTGGAAGCCCGTGACGCAGACGACGCCGACGACCGCCAGGGCGAGCGCCGCGGCGTTGCGCGGGGTCCGCACGCCGAGCGCCGCAAGTGCGACCACCGGCAGGAACTCGATCGACGCGACCGTCGCGAGCGGCAGCCGATCCAGCGCGAGGTAGAAGCAGCAGTTCATGGCCGCGAGCACGGCGCCCCACGCAAACAGCAGGCCGCGACCCTCGCGCGGCAGCGACGGCCGCCGCCACAGCCACAGCACCGCCGCGGCGGCGGCGATCCGCAGCCACGCGACGCCGAGCACGTCGACGCGCGCGAACAGCAGGACGGCGAACGCGGGGCCGAGGTAGTGGAAGACCGCGCTCGTGACGAGGTAGCCGTACGCACGCACGGGCGTATGTTCGACGGCGACAGCGCACCTGCACATGGCCGACCGCTGCCGTTGCCGATGTAATCCCTAAGCTTCCAAGGACGATGACTGCGGTGACCATCGATTCGACAGATCGCGCGATCCTGCGCGAGCTGCAAGCCGACGCGCGAACCTCGTTCGCCGAGCTGGGCCGCCGGGTCGGGCTCTCACCACCGGCCGTCGGCGAGCGCGTCGGCCGCCTGATCGGCAGCGGCGTCATCGCCGGCTTCCACGCCGAGGTCAACGCGCGCGAGCTGGGCTACCAGTTCGCCGCGATCGTGCGCATCCGCCCGGCATCCGGTCGCATCCCGAAGGTCGCGAAGATCGCCGCCGACTCCGAGGAGGTCCGCTGGTGTCACCGCATCACCGGCGAGGACTGCTTCATCTCCTACCTCGTCGTGCGCGACGTCGAGCACCTCGAGGAGGTCATCGACCGCTTCACGCCGTTCGGCCAGACGACGACGTCGCTGGTGCAGTCCTCGCCCGTGCCCGGGCGCGGTATCCCCGTCTAGTTCAGGGACGGATCGGTCGGCATCCGCGCAAGCAGCGCGTAGGCGCCGCCCTTGCGCTCCAGCGCCGTGCTCCAGAGCTCGTCGGGGTCCTCGGAGAAGACCTCGTCGGTGTGCGGGTCGCCGACGATCCACGAGCCCTCCTCGAGCTCGGCGTCGAGCTGGCCCGGACCCCAACCCGAGTGCCCCGCGAACACGCGCGCGCGACGCGTGTGACCCGAGAGGTCCTCGAGCTGCGCGTCGGCAGGCAGAAAGCCGACGTCCTCGATCACGAGCGCCGCGGCTTGCGCGGGGTCGTCGAACTCCGCCAGCACCATCACCGACTGCTCCTGCACGGGGCCGCCGAGGAACACGGGCTCGCCGGCGTCGACGACACCCGCTAGCTCCTCCACTGCTTCCGCCACGACCGCCTCGGTCGGGCGGTTGAGAATCAGGCCCATCGCGCCGTCGTCGTTGTGCTCGGCGACCAGGACGACCGCGCGCGCGAAGTTCGGGTCGATCAGCGCAGGTGACGCGATCAGCAGCTTTCCTCGCAGCGAGGACACGGCCCATTCATACCAATCCGGTTGCTCAACCCAGCCGGCAGACAAGCACTTGCCCGGACCTCAGACGCACCTTGCTGGCCGCCGAGCCCTTCACGGTGAACGAGCCACGGCCGAGCACACGGGCGCCGTGCTTGATCGTGTAGCGGTAACGCCCGGCAAGTCCGCCCGCCCGCGCGCGCAGCGTCACACGGCGGCCGGAGCGCACCTTGAAGCGCAGCTTCGACACGAGCTTGCCGGCGCGGTTGCGGAACTCGACGCTCAGCGTGATCCGCTTCGCACGCGCCTTCGGCGCACGCACGCGGCGGACGAAGCGATACGTCCCGGTCACCGGCTTGGCGGGCGACGGCGGTGCCGTCCCGATCGCGTTCTGCGTGCGCGCCCGCTGCACGGCGGCATCGCCGGCGGTGGCCGGCCAGCGCTTGCCCTCCTCGCCGGTGTACTGGATCACGTCCATCCCGCGGACGATGTCGCCGGTGAAGATGTAGCCCTTGTGCGGCTTGGCGGCCCACACGTCGCCGCCGGTCGGCAGGTAGGACCCGAGGTGCACGGGGTTCGCCGCGTCGTGGAAGTCGAACGCGTGGACGCCGCGGCCGTACCAGGCGGTCACGAGACGGTCCTCGTCGGGCGCCTGCCAGAAGACGTGGATCGTGCAGCCGCCGGTCGGGTTCAGCCGCAGCGGCAGGTTCAGCGAGCCGAGCCAGCCGTCGACGCCGTTGCCGCGCACGCTGCCGTCGCGGTTGAGCGCGTAGATGTGCAGCGCGCCGATGTCGGTCGGGTCGCCGACGAGCGGCAGCGTCACCGGCAGGCGGACGTTGCCGACCTGCCCGCACGCGGGCACCTCCTGGCCGCCGAGGAACTCGTCGGTGACCAGCAGCTTGGTGCGGTCGAAGTTCGGCTCGGCCTGGTGGCTGATCGTCACGCGCGGGTCGGCGAAGCGCAGCTGGAGCTTGGGGTGCTCAGGGTCGGAGACGTCGATCACGTCGGTGTTGCCGATCGATGCCGCGTAGAGCAGCGTGCGGCCGTCCGGGCGGTGGTCGACGTAGGAGTCGTGGACGCTGTCGGCGTCCCTGCCGAAGTCCAGCTGGCTGAGCTTGCGCGGGTTGGCCGGATCGGCGAGCGTGAAGATCTCGAGCTTGTGGTAGCTCGTCGGGTAGTTGTCGACGTAGAGCAGCGGCCAGTCGAGCGTGTTGTTGTGCGACCCGACCTCGATCGGGATGAACGCGATCTCGCGCGGCTTGGTCTTGTCGGAGACGTCGAGGACGACGGTGCCCTCCTTGCCCGGGTGGCACTCGTTGTCCTCCGTGTCGATCGCCATCACGGCGTGGCGCGCGTCGGGCGACAGCTGCACGTCGTTCTGGCCGCCGGGGCAGTCGAAGACGCCGACGCGCTTGGGCTGCGTCGGGTCGGAGATGTCGACGATCACGATGCCCTCGCCGTAGGAGCCGACGTAGGCGTAGTCGCCGGCGAGCTCGATGTCCGACGCCGCGGGGTTGCCGCGGTCGCCGGCCATCGGCACGTTGGCGACGATCCGCATGTTCTCGCCGCTGCCCGTCAGCGGCTGCGGTGCCGGCGCGACCATCACGCGGCTGAGCGCGCCAGACGCGCGCATGTTGAACGCGTCAGCGCTGGCCGGGAGGACCAGTGCGGCGAGCAGGACGGCGATCGCACCTCTCATGCGAACGCCAACGTACGCTCATTCGCATACCTGCGGCAACTAGGAGCGGCGACCCATGTTCACGACATAGGTCCCGACGGTGCCCCGCGTGAACGCGGCCACGCCGATGTCGCGCAGGCGGCGCGAGAGCAGGATCGCGCGGTGCGGCGGGCTGCTGAGCAGTCCCGCGAGCGCGCGGCGCGGGGTTGAGCGCGAGCCCTGACCCCAGTGCAGCGCCTCGGCGACCTCCCAGGTGCGCGCGCTGCGGACGTAGCCGGCGGCCTTCGCGCGATCGGCGACGCTGCGGCCGTCCGACGAGCGATGGCTGAAGAACCCGTGCTCGTGCATGTCGTGCGCGTGGGCCGAGGCGGAGCGCCGCAACGCGCTGCTGCGCTCGACGTCGGCGAGCCGGCGCTTGTCGCGTTCTTCGGCGATCAGGCACGTCAGCGCATCGGCGAGCCGTTTCTTGGAGACCTTGCCGGCGCGCGCGTCGGCGTCGGCGCAGTCGCTCTCGGCCGCTGGCGCTGGGGGCGCCTCGCCGATCTCGCTCGCCGAGTCGACGAGCTGTGAGATTGCGGGCACGCTTGCACGCTGCGCGCTCGCTGCTGCCGCGAGCACGCAGAGCATTGCCATCACCGCCGTGGCCACCGTGGCCAGCCGCATTCCTACCTCCGTACGTCCATGCCGTTCCCCCGAGCGCGAGAGCCTAGCTAACCGCCGAGCAACGAGCCGAGAATGAATCCCGCGCTGCGCGGGTTCACCCCGTATTTCTCCTCGAAGCGCTCTGCATCCTCCCCGCCGGCGGCGGCTGCAAGCACAAGTTCCTCGCGGCTGGAGCCCAGCTGGCAGGCCTCGCGGTCGGCGGCGCGCAGCGCGGCGTCCTGGAAGAAGCCGCCGATCCCACCGGTCTGCGGGAGCTCGCGTGGCTGGCAGGGGTCCTGCAGCGTCACCTGGTCGGGGCGCTTGCCGTCCCAGGCGACGACCTGGACGATCGCCACCGCCACGCCGGCTGCGGTTGCCGCGGGCAGCCAGCCCGGCACGCGGGCGCGCGTCAGCAGCATCGCGCCGCCGAGCAGCGCGAACGCCCCGGTGATCCAGAACGCCGGGAAGAACGAGTCGCGCACGGCGTCGACGAGGATCTCGTCAGCGCGGTCGGCGAGGCGGTTGAACTCGCCGGCCTGCTCGGGCCCGACGTCGGGGCGCTGCTCGTCGATCGCGTCCTGCAGGCCTTTGCGCGGGCTCTCCTGCTCGACGCCGGCCAGCAGCTGGGGCGCCATCCGCAGCTTCTGCGTCGGGTCCAGGCGCGCGTCGAGCACCAGCGCGATGCCCTGCAGCCGCGCGTCGCGCGTCGCCGTTTCGAGGCGGTTGGCGGCGATCGGGGCGAGGATCGCGAGCGCGACGGCGATGCCGACATGGCGGACGGTCAGCAGCGACGCCGCGTCGGCGGCGTTGCGCTCGGGGAGCAGCTCGCCGGCGAGTGCGGGCAGCGCGAGGCCCATGCCGAGGCCGGCCAGCAGCTGCGGCGCGAACGTCCAGTAGACCTTCGCGTCGGGGAGGTAAGCAAGCGCGATCGTGCCGAGGCCGATGAGGATCGCGCCGCCTGCGGCACGCCAGCGCGGGTCGCCAGGCAGGCGCGAGCCGGCGAGCGCGGCCGCGGGCAGGATCGTGACTGTCGCGGCGGCGGCGAGCGGCGCGATCGCCCAGCCGGCGACGAGCAGCAGCACGAGCAGGAAGAGGACCGCGGTCAGCGCGGCGGAGACCAGTGCGAGCGCCGCCTGCGCGCGCCATGCCGGCAGCGTGGTGGCCGGGGGAGCGGCCGCGCCGGGGGGAGTGGGGGCCTCGGGCGGAGCGGCGGCGCCAGGCGGTGCGGCTTCGCCCGGCTCCGCCGCTGCTCTCGGCCGCTCGCCGCGCGTCTGCGCCGCGACCACCGCCGCCAGCAGCGCGACGGGCGCCTGTGCGTAGAAGATCGCCCGCCAAGAGAACGCCTCCGTCAGCGCGCCGCCGAGCGCCGGGCCGAGGGCGGCCGACAGCACCGCGGCGCCGAGCCACAGGTTGCGCGCGGACGAGCGCTCGGCGTGCAGCAGCTCGAAGCCGGCGATCAGCGCCGCCGCGCCGCCGGCCGCCTGCAGCGCGCGGCCGACCAGCAGCAGCCCCAGGTCGCTTGACGCGCCGCACAGCACCGACGCCGCCGCGAACAGCACGAAGCCGTAGAGGCCGAGCGTCGCAGGACCGACGCGGCGGGCATAGCGCTCGGCCGGGATCAGCAGCGCGGCGAGCGTGACGGTGTAGACGCCGATGACCGCGGCGACGCCCTCGATCGTCGTGTCGAGCTGCACGAGCAGCTCGGGCAGCGCGAGCGTGACGATCGACGCGTCGGCGAGCGCGAGCCCGGCGGCGAGCGCGATGAGGACGGAGCGGGGTCGCACCAGCGGGTTAGGTTAGGCGTTGACGATCCGCCAGGGCGCATCATCGGGCCCGTCGAGCGCCAGCGTCCAGGACTCGACGAAGCGCCGCGCGCTGTCCTTGCTGCCGGAGACCACGGCGAGCGTGTCGCGGTCCTCGACGTAACGCACGCCATCGACGGTCACCGTCAGGGTGAGCGACGGCGGTTGTGCGTGCGCGTCCAAGCCGCCGATCGACACGCTCGCGATGCGCGCACCCCGCACGACGACGCGCGTGTTGTCGCTGCGGTTGCCGTAGAGCAGCTCGCGTGCGGCCTCCGGCGTCGCCACCTCGAGCAACGCGTCGTCGGCGCCGTCGACCGCCTCGATCCAAGCGGCAACGGCGCGTCGCGCTGCCGCTTCGAGCACGGGTGGCGCAAAACGCCCGTCGGCGAGCGACAGGTCCAGGGCCTCCTCGCGCGCGCTGCCGTCGTAGTCGATGCTCGCGATGTCGGCGACCGTGAACCCGGGCGCGACCTTGTCGGCGACTGCACCCTCGACGATCGCCTCGTCCTGCAACTGCTGCGTGTCGCTCCACGGCGACGCCACGATCGTGCCGTCGAGGTGATGGTCGCCCTCGGCCTTCTGCTCGATCGACGCGATCGTCCAGCGCTCGCCGCGGCGAGCCAGCGTCCAGTACTCGCAGAGCGACGTCTCCTCGGACTGCGCGCCGGTGTGGGTGATGACGGCGCCGTCCTTCGTCTCGACGACGTCGCGGAGCTTCGCTTCGATGCGCACGACGCAGCGGTCCTCGGTGTCGTCCTCGCGGTTGGTGATGCCGACGTACTCGATGTCCGGCCCGGAGATGATCGAGACGCGGTTGTGCCAGCCCTTGGCGTCGAAGTCGTCGAGGCGGCGGTTCCACTCGACCATCAGGTCCGCACGCACGAGTTGCCCGAGCGTCGCGCGATCGCGGCGGTCCCAGGCGCCCTGGACCTCGCCGAACAGCGCGCGCGCGTCGGCGACCACAGCGTCGGCGGCGAACCACGCGTCGTCCTCGGCCGCTTCGTGTGACGCGAGGGTGACGTTGCGGACGCGCTTGCGGCGCTTGGCCGTGTAGCGCTGGTGCGCGATGCCGGCGTAGATCACGCCCCAGAGGAAGAACAGCAGGATCGCGCCGACGATCACGACCGCGACGATCGGGTCGCCCGTGCCGGTTCCGCCGCCGCCACCGCCGAAGCTGCCCCCGCCGCCACCACCACCGCCGAAGCTTCCGCCGCCCCCGCCGCCACCGAAGCTCGAGGAGCCGCCGCCTGCGGCCGCGATCAGGAATGTGAGCATCGTCACGCATTCAAGCGGAGCGCGTTTTGTGGTGCTACGGGTAAGTCCGTCTTACGAATCGGCAACGATGTGCCGACAAAGGCATCCAGATGAGTCCTCTACGCGTCGCCCAGGTGCAGGACCTGCGGATCTCCGCGGAGCGGCGCCTGCGCGTGCGCAGCTGGCCAGGGGAGGGCCGGCCACTCGTCCTTCTGCATGGCCTGCTGGACGACAGCGAGGGCTGGGCGCAGCTTGCGGGCGACACGACCCGGCCCTGCATCGCGATCGACCTGCCGGGCTTTGGTGGCTCCGATCTGCCGCTGCGCCCGCGCCTGTCCTCCTACGCCGACGCGATCTGCGAGGGCCTCGAGCAACTCGACGTGCGCGCCTGCACGCTCGTCGGCCATTCGCTCGGCGGTGGCGTCGCGACGGCCGTCGCCGAACGCTGCGACGCCGTCACCTCGCTCGCGCTGATCGCGCCCTGCGGCTTCGGGCACATCCGCATCGCCGAGGCCGTAGCACTGCCCGGCGTGCGCCAGGCGGCTGAGGGTCTGCTGCCGCTGGCGCTGGTCAACCCGCTGACGGTTACCGCCGCCTACGCGACGTTCGTGGCCCATCACCGGCTGCCGTCGCGCGATCTGATGAACCGCGTCGCGCGGCGCGCGTTTCGCTCCGGCCCGGGTGTTGGGATGGCGGTCCGCGCGATCGCCGCGTCGGGGCACTCCAAGCACGGCTTCACGCGCCGGCGCGTGCGCTTCGACGGACCTGTCGCCGCGCTCTGGGGCGAGCACGACGCGCTCGTCAGCGCCGCGCACAGCGAGGCGGTGCTGCGCGCGATCCCGCACGCGCACGTCGAGGTCTGGGACGGCATGGGCCACCACCCGCAGCGCGAGCGTCCTGCCGAGCTCAGCCGCTTCATCGAGCACCATGCCTCCCGCGGGCGCAGCAGCCGGCCGCGCCGTGCCGCCGCGCGCGCGGCGTAGCTAGCCTCTCGGCGCGTGAAGCTCGCCACGTTCCTGCCGCCCGCTGCGGACGCGCCGCTTGCCGGCGAGGTCCGCGCTGACGCGGTGATCGCCTTCGACGACGCCAGCAGCGTCCTCGACCGTCTCGCCAGCGGCGACCGCACGCCGGCCGGTGGCGCGTCGTTCGCGCTCGCCGACGTGCGGCTGCTGGCGCCCGTTGCGCGGCCGCGCGCGATCTTCGGCATCGGCCTCAACTACGCCGCGCACGCGGCGGAGACCGGCGCCACGCCGCCCGAGCAGCCGATGGTCTTCATGAAGCTGCCAAGTAGCGCGGCAGCGCCGAACGACCCGCTGCAGATCCCCGGCGTGATTCGCCGGCTCGACTACGAGGGCGAGCTCGCCGTCGTGATGGGCGCGGGCGGGGCGATAGCCGGCTACGCCGTCGCAGACGACGTCAGCGCCCGCGACCTGCAGGGCCGCGAGCCACAGTGGACGCGCGCGAAGGGCTTTGACAACTCCTGTCCGTACGGCCCGTGGATCACGACCGCCGACGAGGTCGCCGACCCGGAGAACCTGCGCCTGCAGACATGGGTCAACGGCGAGCTGCGCCAGGACTCGTCCACCAACGACTTGATCTTCGGCGTCCGGGCAATCGTCGACTTCCTGCAGCAGACCTGCACGCTCGAGCCCGGCGACCTGATCCTCACCGGGACGCCGTCAGGCGTCGGGATGGCGATGGACCCGCGCGTCTTCCTGCAGTCCGGCGACGTCGTGCGGATCGAGATCGAGTCGCTCGGCGCAATCGAGCACGCGATCGCTTAATGCTTCGAGATCACGCGGTCGATTAGGCCGTACTCGACAGCGCGCGCGGGGGTGAAGAAGTTGTCGCGCTCCATGTCCGTGTGGACTTCCTCTGCTGTCTTGCCGGTGTGGTGCGCGTAGATCTCGTCGATGCGCTTGCGCGTCTTGAGGATCTCGCGGGCGTGGATCTCGATGTCCGTGGACTGGCCCTCGAACCCGGCCGACGGCTGGTGGATCATCACGCGCGAGTTGGGCAGCGACATGCGCTTGCCCTTCGCGCCACCGGTCAACAGCAGCGAGCCCATCGACATCGCGATCCCGCAGCAGATCGTCGCGACGTCGGGTTTGATGAACTGGATCGTGTCGTAGATCGCCAGGCCGGCATAGATCGAACCGCCCGGCGAGTTGATGTAGATGCTGATGTCCTTGTCCGGGTCCGAGGACTCGAGGTGCAGCAGCTGCGCCACGACGAGGTTGGCGACCTGGTCGTCGACAGCGCTGCCGAGGAAGATGATCCGCTCGTTGAGCAGCCGGCTGAAGATGTCGTACTCGCGCTCGCCGCGTGCGGAGCGCTCCACCACCATGGGCACCAAAGGCATTGACAGGACCCTAGCGCTCCCACCCTGGGCGCTCGTCCTTGCTGCCGCCACGTCGATCCAGTTCGGGGCGGCAATCGCCGGCACGCTCTTCGACGAAGCGGGTGCCGCCGGCGCGTCGCTGCTGCGCCTTGGATTCGCCGCGGTGATCCTGCTGGCGATCTGGCGCCCGCGCGTGCGCGCGTACACGGCAGCGCAGCTGCGCGCCGCCGGAGCGCTGGGGATCGCGCTCGGGCTGATGAACTACTCGTTCTACGAGGCGCTTGCGCGCCTGCCGCTCGGCGTCGCGGTGACGATCGAGTTCGTCGGCCCGCTGGCGGTCGGCGTGCTTGCGTCGCGCCGCCGGGCGGACATCGCCTGGGCAGTGCTTGCGCTGGCCGGGATCGTCCTGCTCGCCGATCCGGGCGGCGGCAGCGTCAGCGGCACCGGGGTCGCGCTGGCGCTGATTGCCGGCGCGTTCTGGGCGCTGTACATCGTCTTCACCCAGCGCACCGGCCAGCTGTTCGCGCGTGGCGACGGGCTGGCGATGGCGTGCGCGGTCGCGGCGATCGTGCCGATCGGGCCGGGTCTGGCCGACGGGGGCGCGGACCTGCTCGGCGCGGAGGTGCTCGCGCTCGGCCTGCTCGTCGCGTTGATGTCGAGCGTGATCCCGTACTCGCTGGAGATGAGCGCGCTGCGACGCATGCCCGCCAACGTCTTCGGCGTGCTGATGTCGCTGGAGCCCGCGCTTGCCGCGCTTGCTGGCTTCCTCGTGCTCAGCCAGTCGCTCGAGCGCGCGCGATCTGCTGGCGATCGGCTGCGTCGTGGTGGCAAGCATCGGCGTCGTGCGGGGCGCCACCGCGCCGGGCGAACCGGGATAGTTCCGGGCGCGTGTTCACGCTCAACGTCCCCAACGCGCTGACGGTGCTGCGCATCCTGCTGGTGCCGGTGCTCGTCGTCGCGCTGCTTGGAGAAACCGAGAACGGCGACGTGATCGCGGCGATCATCTTCGCGGTCGCGTCGTTCACCGACGCGGTGGACGGCTACATCGCGCGCTCGCGCAACATCATCACGACGTTCGGCAAGCTGATGGACCCGGTCGCCGACAAGCTGCTGATCCTGGCGGCGCTCGTCTCGCTCGTGTCGCTGAACCGCGTCGACGCGTGGGTGGCGATGGTGATCATCGCGCGCGAGTTCGCAGTCACCGCGACGCGGATCGCCGCGACGCAGGCCGGTGTCGTGATCGCGGCGAACTGGTGGGGGAAGTCCAAGACGATCGTGCAGGTCGCCTGCGTCTTCTTCCTGATCGCGATCGACGGCTCGCCGGCGTGGCTTGATGCGCTGGTCTACAGCACCGTCGCGATCACGCTGATCTCGGGGATCGACTACTTCTTCGGACTGCGCCGGCTGCTGCGCGAAGCGGATGCGCGGCGCGCAGCGAGCGCGGCGTCGGATTCAGTCTGAGTCGTTGACCGCGCCGTAGACGATCGCGGCGCAGGCCAGCAGCCCGACGAAGACGCCGAACTTGACCTCGATCACGTCGTTGGGGCCGGGCTGGTTGATGATGCGGTAGAGCACCAGCACGCTCGCGAGCGCCGCCAGCCCGAGCGCGGCGGTCTTCAGCTGCGCGGCGTTTGCGTTGCCGGTCGCGCTGCCGGCGACCCAGCCGCCGGTGACGGCCACCGTCAGCAGCAGCAGGATGTCGATCCAGTCGAACGCCTGCCAGGCGGTCGCGGTGGTGTCGAGGTCGCCGGCTGCGGACGAGAGCGGACCGAGGTCCACGCCGTACCACGACAACCACATGTCGATGAACAGGATCAGCGCGGCGGCTCCGGCGATCTGCTTGCCGCGCGACAGGGAGGTGCTCATGGGGGAGAGTCTGCTCCCCAGGGTGGACGACTAGGGCGCGAGGTCGAGCCACTCACGCAGCGCAGTGTGGTGCGTGAGGTGCTCGCCGGTTGCGAGCTCGCCCTTGAGCTCGGCGAGGGTGCCGGTGCGCTCGGCGACGACGTTGTGCTGGTGGATCGTCTCGAGGTTCTCCTGGCGGGCGGAGACGAAGGTCTCGTCGCAGAGGTCGCCGAAGCGATCGATCGCGCCGCGGATCATCTCGCGCACGCAGTCCTCGACGAAGCGCGGGCGGCGGTGAGCCTTCTCGACGACGGCGCCCTCGTCGGAGCGCTTCATCAGCTCGTAGATCTCGCTGGACATCGAGCCCTCGACGATCTCCAGCAGCTCCGACGCCTCGATCGCGCGGTCGCAGTCCTCCGGCACGCCGATGTGCAGGGTGCCGAGGCCGCGCTGGTTGTGCGTCGCGACGGGGACGAGCTCGAAGATGCGGTCGACCTGCGCGTTGTCGTATCCGTCGGCGTTCAGCAACTCGCGCGCGCTGTCCTGCACGAGGCCCTGCGCGCAGGGGCACGCGGTCATCCCCTGCGCCGCGACGCCGACCAGGCGGCGCGTGCCGGCGGCGGTCGCGACCGCCGTGCCGAACAGCGTGTAGATCTCCTGCGTCGGGATGCCGGACACGGGGGCGGGCTTGTGCTCCGGGTAGCGCGCCTCGATCGTGACCTCGGCGCGCAGCGCCTCCTGACGCTCGCGCACGATCACGGCGATGCGCTCGGCGAGTGACTCCGCGCGGAACGCCGACTCGCCGAGGATGACCTCGCCGATCGCGTCGTTGACGACCTCCTCGAAGCGGGACATGTGCGCGCCCTTCTGGCGCGGGCCGAGGTCGACGAAGCACTCGAGCTTGGCGCTGTAGAGCTGCTCGCCACCGGCGTCGTCGCGGATGCGGATGATCTTCTCGACGCCCGTCACGCCGACCCGAGACAACGAAACTTGGAGCGTCGGGAGGGAGGCCTGGACGTCGACGTTTGAGGTGCGGCTCGAAATCGTGCTCATAGCGATGCTTGAACGAGGGTACCCATGTGGTATCACTCCGCACCTGGCTGCCAGCCACCCGGCCGTCGAGCACGGGAGACGAAGGCTCAGCCCATCGCGGTTCCAACCGCGGACGCGGAGCGCCGAGGGGCGCCTGTCCAGACATAAGCAGTAGTGGTTTTTGAGGGAGAACAAGGGGTGCGTCCGATCTGGGTCGGGCTGCCCGCGACTGCTGAGCGAGGGACGGGTTTGACGACCAAGACGACGGACAGATTGCTGGCGGACGAAGCGCCGATCCATGAGCTGGACGAGCTTCGACCGCTGATCAGCGAAGGGCAGGAGAAGGGGGCCCTGACCTTCGAGCAGATTGCCTCGGCGTTGGAGGAGATCGAGGTCACCAAGGAGCAGGTCCAGGAGCTCCACCAATACCTGGACGAGCACGGCATCGACGTCGTGGGCGCGGACGGCAAGGCCGTGACATCCGAGACCGGCAAGGTCGAGGCGGCTGCCGAGAAGCGCGCGAATCCCGAGGGGGCCGCGGGGGACAAGCCGAAGAAGCCGGAGATCGACCTGACGGTCGAGCCTTCGCTGGATTCGTTGCGGCTGTACCTGCGCTCGATCGGGCGCGTGAACCTGCTGACGGCCGAGCAAGAGGTGTCGCTGGCCAAGCGCATCGAGCGTGGCGACATGGTCGCCAAGCAGCAGATGGTCGAGGCCAACCTGCGCCTCGTCGTGTCGATCGCGAAGGGCTACCTCGGGCGCGGGCTGACGTTCCTGGATCTGATCCAGGAGGGGTCGTTGGGATTGATCCGCGCGGTCGAGAAGTTCGACTACCGCCGCGGCTACAAGTTCTCGACGTACGCGACGTGGTGGATCCGCCAGGCGGTGACGCGCGCGATCGCCGACAAGGGGCGGACGATCCGCATCCCGGTGCACATGGTCGAGAAGCTCAACAAGGTCGTGCACGTCGAGCGCCAGCTCGTGCAGTCGCTGGGCCGCGAGCCGACGCCGGAGGAGATCGCCGACGAGCTCGAGTGCACGCCGCGCGAGGTCAAGGACATCCTGCGGATGTCGCAGCAGCCGATCTCGCTGGAGAAGCCGATCGGTGAGGAGGAGGAGTCCGAGCTCGGCGACTTCGTCGAGGATCAGACCGCCGAGTCGCCGTTTGAGCTGGCGTCGGAGAACCTGCGCAAGGAGAACGTGCACAAGGCACTCGCCGCGTTGCCCGCGCGCGAGCGCGAGGTGATCGAGATGCGCTTCGGCCTCACGGGTGGCCGTCCGCGCACGCTCGAGGAGGTCGGCCGCGCGTTCAACGTCACGCGCGAGCGCATCCGCCAGATCGAGAACCACACGCTGAAGAAGCTCGAGTCGCTGCCTGAGGCGCAGCGGCTGCGGGACGCGTCGTAAGCGTCCCGTCACGAGGGAGAGAGGTTCGAAGGGCCGCCAACTGGCGGCCCTTCGGCGTTCAGGCGCTGGGGTCAGATCTTGCAATCGAGCATCGTCCGGGTTTGGGGGCAGAGCTTGCGCACCTCGTGCGCAACCCGTCTGGCATGGACCGCGCCGGAAACCCGTCGAGTGCTGGATTGCAAGATCTGACCCTCTCGGCGGTCCGAAGTACGCGGAGTTCGACGTCGAGTCGGGTACTCCGCTGACCGCCCCGGAACCGCTTCCGTCGCTATCCTGAGCGGCCCTTCGGCGGGATAGCGAAGCGGTCAAACGCACTTGACTGTAAATCAAGCCTCTCTGAGTTCCCAGGTTCGAATCCTGGTCCCGCCACTCGCACGTCAAGCGGCCCCGATTCGGGGCCGCTTTGTCGTTCTGGCGATCCGCATCACGGAGGTGTGGATAACCCCATTGCCCATCACGCGCTCAGCAAGCAATCTGCAGCACCGTGTCTACCGCCCCTGCCACAAACGGCTCCTCCTCCCGCTTCGTCCGCCTCGCCCACTGGTGCAACACGCACCGCTGGCAAACCGTCGTCGCGTTCATCCTCACCGTCGTCGCCTTCCAGGTGATCGGCGGCGCTGTCGGTAAGAAGGAGCTCGCCAGCTTCCGTCTGCCCGACACCGAGAGCCAGCGCGCCTACGACCTGCTCGCCGAGCACTTCCCCCAGCAGAAGGGTGATGTCGACCAGTTCGTCTTCCGCGCCAAGAGCGGCTCGCTCGAGGACGCGCAGAGCAAGGCGACGATCGACATGACGCTCGCCAAGCTCGAGAAGACCGAGGGCGTCGCCAGCGTCGTGAGCCCATTCGGACGCGGTGGCCAGATCAGCCAGGACGGCAAGATCGGCGTCGCCCAGCTGACCTACGACGACACGCTCTCCGACAACGACCTCGACATGGCCAAGGACGTGCAGAAGGCTGGCTTCGAGGCGCGCGACAACAAGAACCTGCAGGTCGAGCACGGTGGCCTCGGCGCGCAGTTCGTGCGCGGCGGCGAAGGCGGCGGCGGCACCGAGTTCATCGGCATCATCGCCGCCGCGATCGTGTTGTTCCTCGTCTTCGGCTCGCTCGTGGCGATGGCGATCCCGCTGCTCAGCGCGGTGCTCTCGATCGTCGGCGCGTTCGGCGTGATCACGCTGCTCAGCCACGTCGTCGACACGCCGGACTTCGCGTCGCAGCTCGCGATGCTGATCGGCCTCGGCGTGGGCATCGACTACGCGCTCTTCGTCGTGAGCAGATACCGCGCCGAGGTGAAGGCCGGCATGGATCGCAACGAGGCGATCGAGCTCGCGGTCGACACGGCCGGCCGCACGGTCGTGTTCGCCGCGATCACGGTCATCATCGCCGTACTTGGCCTCCTCGTCCTCGGCCTGAACTTCATGCAGGGCGTCGCGATCGGCGCGGCGGCAGCCGTTGCGGCGACGATGTTTGCCGCGTTGACGCTGATCCCGGCGCTGATCGGCGCGGCCGGCCGGAAGATGGACGGCCTCACCGAGAAGCGTCGCGAGCGCTACCGCAGCAAGCACGTCGAGGAAGGCCAGCGCTGGGCCGCGTGGTCGCGCTTCGTCCAGCGCCGCCCGTACGTCGCTGGCGGGCTCGCGCTCGTCCTCCTCGTCGGGATGACGATTCCCGCGCTCGGCATGCGCCTGGGCTCCGCCGACGCGAGCCTGGATCCCAAGGACTCGACGACGCACAAGGCCTACGACCTGATCGCGAAGGGCTTCGGCGTTGGCACGAACGCCCAGTTCCTCGTCGTCACCGAGCTGCCGAAGAAGGGCGACACCGCCACGGCGCAGCAGGTCGCGCAGGCGGTCAAGGGTGACCCCAACTTCGTGAGCGTCTCCGATCCCGCGGTTTCGCCGGACGGTCAGGTCGCGACGATCAACGCCTACCCGAAGACCGGCCCGCAGGACACGAAGACCGAGGCCACCCTTGACCGTTTGCGCGGCGAGGTGCTCCCCGCGATCGAGCGCGAGACTGGGGCGCGTGTCGAGGTCGGCGGGCTGACCGCGTCCAACGAGGACTTCACGAAGGTCGTGGCCGACAAGCTGCCGATGTTCGTCGGCGTCGTCGTCCTGCTGAGCGCGCTGTTGCTGCTGGTCGTCTTCCGCTCGGTCTTCATCCCGGTCAAGGCCGCCTTGATGAACCTGCTGTCGATCGGCGCCGCGCTCGGTTTCGTCACGCTGATCTTCCAGGAGGGCGTCGGTGCCGACCTGCTCGGCGTCGGCACCGGCCCGATCGAAGCGTTCCTGCCCGTGATGTTCTTCGCGATCGTCTTCGGGCTCTCGATGGACTACGAGATCTTCCTGATCTCGCGCATCCACGAGGAGTGGGAGAAGTCGCGCGACGCTGAGGACGCCGTCGCCCGCGGCCTGCAGTACACGGGCAAGATCATCACCGCGGCTGCGGCGATCATGATCATCGTGTTCGCGGGCTTCGCCTTGGGCGACGACCGCATCATCAAGATGTTCGGGCTCGGGCTAGCGAGCGCGGTGTTCTTCGACGCCGTGATCATCCGCTGCCTGCTGGTGCCCGCGCTGATGGAGATCGCCGGCAAGCACGCGTGGTGGCTGCCCTCGTGGCTGGACCGCCGCATGCCGCGCATCGCGATCGAGCGCGAGACGCCCGGCCAGGCCGTCCCCGACCCCGTCTAGACGTAGCACCCCACCCCTCCCCAAAGTGCCCGCCCGCGTCAGTCAAGGGGACGCGGGCGGGTCGGGGATCAGCTGCGGTACTTGAAGCGGATCCGCTTGTCGCCGCGCTTGCAGGTGATGGCGGTGCTGTCGCCGATCGGCCCGCGCCGGCAGCGATAGCCCTCGAGCGTGCAGCTTGGCTTGGCGAGACAACGCATGGGTTCGAGCCTTCCATAAGCGCAAGTGATGGATCAAGCCACGAAGTCGTCTTTGACTTCTGGACGACCGACCCGCAACCTTGAAAGAACCATGGAGCTTCGCCACCTTCGCACGATCGCCGCAGTTGCCGAGCATGGGTCCTTCACGAAGGCAGCGGAGGAGCTTCACCTCGCGCAGTCGGCGATCTCACAGCAAATCCGACGCCTCGAAGCCGAGCTGGGCATCGAGGTCTTTCGCCGCAGCTCGCGCTCCGTCGAGGTCACCGCGGAGGGCCAGGTCATCCTCGAGCACGCCCACCGCGTGCTCGCCGAGGTCGACGACATGCACTCCCAACTCGCCGAGCTCACCGGCTTGCTCAAGGGCCGGCTGAGCATCGCCGGCGTGTATCCGTTCGGCCGTTTCGACCTCTACGGCGTGCTCGCCGACTTCCGCGCCGAGCACCCGGGCGTCGAGATCCACATGGTCGAGTACACGCAGGACGAGGTGCTCGCGAAGCTGCGCACCGACGAGCTCGATGCTGCCTTCACGTCGGTCGATACCGACGAGCTCGGCGACGAGTTCGCCGCGACGCTGATCTGGGAGGAGGAGTTCGTCGTCGCGACGCGCCCCGACCACCCGATCGCCGGTCTGGACCACGTCACGCTCGAGCGCATGGCGCAGGAGCCGATCGTCGCCTACCGCGACAACTCCGCCCTGCGCCGTCGCCTCGAGCAGCTCTTCGGCAAGCGTGGTCTGCAGCCGCAGAACGCGTTCGTCTGCACGGAGATGGGCGCGGTGCGAGAGCTCGCGTCCACCGGCCTCGGTGTCGCGATGCTGCCGCGCTCGATCGCAGAGCAACCGGGACCGCCGATCGCGCTGACGCCGTTCGGGCCGGAGCCGCTCACGTGGCCGACCGCGCTGGTTTGGAGAGCCACGCGCCGGCAGCCACCGGCCGCAAAAGCCTTCCTGAAGCTCGCGATCGCACGCGCGTCCGCCGCTGGCGAAGTCCAGCAGATCCGCGCAGCGTAAACCCGGAGGGGGTATGCTGGCAGGCATGCCAGGGTACTCCGCAACGAAGGACGAGCTGCTCACCCGCCTCTCGCGCATCGAAGGGCAGGTGCGCGGCGTGCAGGGAATGGTCGAGGACGACCGCTACTGCATCGACGTGCTCACGCAGATCTCGGCGATCCGCGCGGCGCTCGACAAGGTCGCGCTCGGCCTGCTCGACCAGCACACGCGCCACTGCGTCGTCGACGGCTCGCGCGACCAGCGCGACGAGCTCACCACCGAGATGATGGCCGCCGTCGGGCGGCTCGTCGGCGCCCGCTAGTCGGATTCGAGCGCCTCGGCCGCCGCGCGGTTGGCGGCATCACGCACCGCCGCGCGTGCCTCGGGGCCGTGGACGCCGACCGAGTGCAGCAGGTCGACGGCGATCGAGCGCACCTGCGCGACGATGTGGCTGGCTGCGAGGTTGGCGGTGCGCTCGAGGCCGATCGTCGCCTCGCCGGCGGCACGCAGCGCGCTCTCTTGCGCGCGCTGCGAGCGCCACGGGTCGTCCAGCGACGGCGCGAGCGCGACGACCGCCGCGGCGAGATCACGCAGCGCGGCAAACGTCTCCGGCGGCACGTGCGCACCGAGGTCGACCGCACGCCGTGCGCCGCGCGCGAGGTTGCGCACGTCGTTGGTCGCGAGCTGCATCGCGTCGGCAGCCTCGCCGTAGCGCGCGTGCGCCTCGCGCTGACGACGGCGCATCGGCGCCCACAGCGCGGTCTCCGAGCCGGCGGCTGCGGCCTCCGAGAACGCATCGGCCAAAGGCTCCAGCCCGCGCGCCCGCACGAGCGCGTCGACGATCGCGTCCTCGTCAGCGTCCTCCAGCGCCTTCGCGACGTCGCGCAACACCGCCGCAAGCTCGTTGAGCAGCGGCACCGCCGCGCGCCGCGCGAGCCGCACCGGGTTCACCGGGAAGAGCACGAGGTTCACGGCCAGCGCCACGCTCGTGCCGACGAGCGCGTCGACGAAGCGCGCGAACGTGATGTGGTCCGGGACGACGACCGTCGCGATGATCGCGGCGCTCGTCGCGGCCTGCGTGACGACGAGCCGGGTGCCGCCGAGCAGCACCGCGACCGCCATCGCAAGCGCGACGACCAGCGCGATCTGCAGCGGCCCGGTGCCGAGGCCGACGATGATCAGGTCGGCGACAAGCACGCCGACCGCCACGCCCGCGGCGATCTCGATTGCCCGCCGCGAGCGCTGCCCGTAGGTGAGGCCGAGCGCGACGATCGTCGACACGACCGCGAGGAACGGGCGGTCGTGCCCGACCGCCTCGCTGGCGATCACCCACGCGACCGCAGACGCGAACGCCGTCTGCAGAATCGCCGGCAGGACGCTCCAGAGGCGTTGCAGGCGGGCACGGGTCACCCGTCGATCATCGCAACGACGGCGCACCGACGGCTGGTGCGATGCAAGGATGCGCGGCGATGCCGATCGCACCCCGCTCCATCGCCGCCCTGTTCGCCGCCATCAGCCTCGGGCTGGGGGCCGTCGCGTGCGGTGACGAGCGCACCGTCACCGAAGAGCCCGCCGCCGAGGAGACGTCCGCCGCAGAGCAGCCCGCGGAGGAGACGCAGGCCGAGGGCGAAGTCCCCGCGGTCTCGAAGGACCTCTCCAAGAAGCCGGCGATCCCGACGCCGGCCGGCACGCCGCCGGCGAAGCTGATCATCAAGGACATCGTGGTCGGCAAGGGCGCCGCGCTGAAGGAGGGCCAGACCGCGACCGCGCACTACGTCGGCAGCTCTTGGTCCACGGGCGCGGAGTTCGACTCGTCGTGGGACCGCGGCGCGCCCGCGAGCTTCCCGATCGCGCAAGGCGCCGTCATCCAGGGCTGGGTCGACGGGCTGAAGGGCATGAAGATTGGCGGCCGCCGCGAGCTCGTGATCCCGCCCGACCTCGGCTACGGCCCGCAGGGCAATCCACCGGCGATCGCGCCGAACGAGACACTCGTCTTCGTCGTGGACCTGAAGAAGCTCTCGTAGACGCGGCGGGGCGACGGTGAGATGATCGCCGTCTCCCGACCGAAAAGGAGTTCCGCATGGAGTCCTCCGCCCGTGTCCTTGTCGTCGCTCACAAGACGGCAGCCACCCCCGCGCTGATCGAGGCGGTGCGCGAGCGCGCCGGACGCGGTGGTGCGACCTTCACGCTGCTCGTGCCGAACGTCGTGCACGGGATGACGAAGGTCGCCGACCCCGAGGACGTCGACCAGTCCGAGGCGCAAAGCGTGCTCGACCTTGCGCTGCCGCTGCTGTCGGAGGCAGCCGGCGCCGAGGTGCAGGGGATGGTCGGCGACGCCGATCCGCTCTGCGCGATCCAGGACGCGATCAACATCAACGGCTTCGACGAGGTCATCATCTCGACGCTCTCGGGCCGCGTCTCGAAGTGGCTGAAGCTGGACTTGCCCAGCAAGGTGTCGGGCCTGGGCCTGCCTGTGACGACCGTCACGGCGGGTGAGACCGCACGCGTCAGCGCATGAGCTGACGCGACGAGCGACAGCTATCCGTCCTATGCGGACGGATAGCTAGCACTCGTGCTGATCGAGCTAGCCGCCGATCAGGTTCGCGTGGGCGGTCGCCGGCGCGAGCGACGCCGTGCCGGCGAAGTTCGCGTCGTAGCCGAGGTTCAGCAGGACCGGGAGCGACGCGCTCAGCGTCACGCCCGAGCAGGCCGCACGGCCGTTGGCGTTCGTCACTGCCGAGCACAGGTTGGTCGTGCCGGCCTTGAACGTGATCGTCTGCCCGGCGATCGGCGTGCCACCCGCGGTCTTCAACGTCGCCGCGATGTTGGTCAGCGTCACCGTCAGGTTCGGCAGGTTGAGCTTGATCAGAGCCGGCTCGGCCGTGAGCACCGTCGGCGTCTTGCCGATGACGATCGACAGCTCCTTGGTCACCGAGCGCGTGTTGCCCTCGTTGTCCGCGGAGTCGGTGACCCTGACCGTGAACGTCGACGTGCCCGCCGCGCCTGTCGGCGTGCCGGTGATCGTGCCGTTGGCGTTCAGCGTGAGCCCGGCCGGCAGTGAGCCGGAGTCGAGCGACCACGCGTACGGCGTCACGCCGCCGACCGCAGCCAGCGACGCGTTGTAGGGCGTCCCGGCGACGCCGCCCGGCAGCACGGTCGTGCTGATCGCGAGCGGTTCGATGACCAGCAGCTCGAACGAGATCGTGTCGTCCGGCTCGACGCGGTTGGCTGCCGTGATCGTCAGGTTGTACGTGCCTGCCGTCCCGGGTGCCGCGGTCCCGCCGAGCGTCGCGGTGCCGTCGCCGTTGTCGGTCAGCGTCACGCCGCTGGGCAGCGTGCCGGTCACGCTGATCGATGGTGTCGGGACGCCGGTCGCGCTAAAGGCGACGCTGTCGGCCGTGCCCGTCACGAACGTCGCGTGATCGGGTCCGGTGAGCTCCGGCGCGCTGACCTGAATCTCGACCGAGCCCATGTCGCAGAGCGCGCCCTGCGGACGCGCGACGCCGCGCTGGTCGGTCTCTGCGCCGCACAGCGTGAACGGGTTGCCGGTGACTGGATCGTTCTGCAGCGAGGCCGCGTTAGCGGGAATCCGCTCGATCGACGGGCTCGATGCCTGCGGCGCCTTCGTCCGCGTCGGGCCGCCGTTGTCCGTCAGCGCGTTGAGCTGGGCGGGGGCGAGCTGGTCGTTGTTCGCGGCGCTGAAGCCGCAGGACGCGGGGCCGTTGTTGTAGCCGCCGTCGCTGAAGCCGGCGTTGCAGTCGGCCGGCGTGTTGCCGGACACGATGTTGCCCGCGAGCACCTGCGTGCCGCCTGTGCGGACGAGGCCGCCGACGCCACCGGCCGCGGCGGTGTTGCCGTGGACGGTCGAGCTGCGCATCAGCACCGTGCCGTTCACCAGCACCGCGCCGAACTGGCCGGTCGCCTCGTTGTCGGCAATCGTCGAGGTGTCGATCGTCGTCTTGTTCGTGCCGACGATCGCGGAGCCACCGGTTGCGGTGTTCTCGGCGACCGTCGAACGGCGCACGGTCAGGTTCACGCCGGCCGGCGCGCTGGACGACAGGCTGTAGATGCCGGCGCCCAAGCCGAGCGAGCCCGTGCCGGCCACGGTGTTGTCGGCGATCTCCGTCTCGGTCACGCTCAGCGTGCCGCTGTTGGAGATGCCGCCGCCGTTGCCGTTGCTGGCGTCGTTGCCGGTGATGTCTGCGCCGGTGACCGACCCGCTCGCGCCCTCCTGGATGTAGAGGCCGCTGGCCGTCGTTGCGGTCGAGTCGGTGATGCTGCCGCCGGTCATGGTCAGCGCGCCCAGCGTCTGCACCGCGACGCCCGCACCGCCGACGGCCGTCGAGCCGTCGACGTCGACGTTCGTCAACGTGACCTCGGGCGTGTCGCCTGCGGCCGTTCCACCGGCCCAGACCGCGCCGCCGACGAAGCCTGAGGTGTTGTTGACGAAGTCGGTGCCGTCGAACGTGGCATCGCCGATGATCTCGGCGGCGCCGCCGATGAAGCCGGCGCTGTTCGCGTCGAAGGTGCCGCCGGTCGCTTGCAGCTTCGCGCCGGTCAGGACGGCGACGCCGCCGCCGGCGAAGGCGCTGTTGCCGTTGAGGGCCGAGCCGTTCAGCGTGATGCTGGCCGCGCCGGTCGCGTGGATGGCACCACCGGCAGCGGGGTTCGCGGCGCCGGCCGAGTTCCCCTGGAAGTTGCTGTCGATGATCGACGTGTTGTTGGAGGTGAAGATGCCACCGCCGTTGAGCGCCTTGTTGCCCACGAAGAACGTGCGCGTGATCTGTGCAGGCGTGGCCCCGGCGACCGAGATGCCGCCGCCGCCGCCGGTGTTCGGGTTGCCCACCGGGCCGGCCGAGTTGTCGGTCAGCGCCGAGTCGGTGACGGTCAAGACGCCGCTGCTGCCGATCGCGCCGCCGAAGCCGCCGTTGGCGCGGTTGAACAGGTACTGGCCGTTGGAGATGTTCGCCGTGCCGCCGGCGTCGACGAAGGTGCCGCCGCCGAACGGGCCGATGTTGGAGTTGAAGGTGGCGCCGGTCGTGATCGCGGCCGTGCCCGCCGTGTAAAGGCCACCGCCCGCGAAGGCGGCGGTGTTGCCGTTGAGCTGGGCGCCGCTCTTCACGGTGACGGTTGAGCCGACCGTGCCGGCGATGCCGCCGCCGCGGAACCCGGAGTTCGACAGGACGCCGCCGCCGTCGATCGTCACGTTCGGCGTGTCGTTGGCGCCGAGCTTGCCGGCCCAGATGCCACCGCCGAAGCTGTTGCCGGCGTTGCTGGTGTTGTTGGACACGGCCGTGTTCGTGAGCGTCGCCGTGCCGGCCACGAACGCGCCGCCGCCGCCGCTGCCGGCGAGCGTCGACGAGTTGCCGACGATGTTGGCGCCGTTCGCGTTCAGGGTCGTGCCGGCGAAGATCGCGAGACCGCCGCCACCCGGAGCCGTGTTGTTGTTGACGTTCGCGTTGGTGAGGTTGACCGTGCCGCCGAAGGTCGCGACGCCGCCGCCGATCGAGCCGCCGGTGTTGTTGGCGATGGTGCTGGAGTTCTGGACGTGCACCGTCGAGCCGGCGTTCGTCCCGAGGCCGGCGCCGAAGACGGCCTGGCTGTTGGTGACGGTGGTGGTGTTGAGCGTCAGCGTGGGCGTGTCGGCCGCGGCGATCTTCTGGGTCAGGATCGTGCCGCCGACGCTGTTGGCGCCGGTCGCCTTGTTGAGGTTGAACGTGCTGTCGGTGAACGTCGCGGTGCCGCCGACGAAGAGGCCACCGCCGCCGCCGAACGTCGCGCCCGACGTCGGGTTGGTCGCGGTGTTGCTCGTTGCCGTGACGCGCAGGCCGTTGACGGTCGCGCCGGAGTACGCGGCGATGCCTGCGCCGAGCAGCGCGGTGTTGTTGGTGACGGTGACGTCGGTGAGGTTCGTCGTGCCCGTGAAGCCGAGCACGCCGCCGCCCCAGAAGCCGGTCTGGTTGCCGAGCGTGACCGTGAGGTTCGAGACCGAGACGGTGTTGGCGGGACCGGAGTTGGAGATGAACGCCGTGCCGACTGCAGCGACGCCGATGATCGTCGCCGCCTGGCCGGCGCCGACGACGCTGACGGCCTTCGTGATGGTCGCCTTCTCGGGGTAGGTGCCCGCGGCGAGCTGGATCGTGTCGCCCGCGAGCGCGACGAGGTTGCCGCGTGCGATCGTCTTGCACGGCTGCAAGCTGTTCGTGCACTGGTTGCCCACCGGCACGTTGTCGTTGCCCGCTGGCGCGATGAACCGCGTGGCGGCCGATGCGTTGGCTGCGCCAAGTGCGACGAACGCGCTGGCAAACGCGAGGACAAGACGGCCCGAGACCCTGCGCGACATACCTGCTCCCCCTGCTCCCGTCGACGACCGGACGTCGCCGAAGGCGAAGTTGTAGCACGGGAGCGGGTTTGGCGGTGCGATTCGGCTACCCTGCGAACCCCCCGCCCTCTTAGCTCAGCTGGTAGAGCACTTCCATGGTAAGGAAGGGGTCGACGGTTCGAGTCCGTCAGAGGGCTTCCTACAAGGTCCCTGCAGATGCGGGGATTTTGTCTTTTCGGGGTCGATGCTCCTTCCCGGCTTTGGGTACCAGGCAGGTACCAGCGGCCCCAATTCGATCAGTCCGCACGGCGTCCGCCCGGGTCAGTTGGAGGTCCGTCGGCGGGGGTGCTCGCCGCGTTTCGGGCGACTGTCCTCGCAGAGATGGCGCAGCTCGAATTCCCTTTCGCCGAGGGCGCCGACAGCCGCGGCGAGCCGCAGTGGCTGACGATCGCCGAGGCCGCCGAGCGCGTGCGGTGCTGCGAGCGGACGATCCGCCGCGCGATCGAAAGCGGCGCCTTGCGCGCCGGGCGCATCCGTGGCGCCCGCGGGTCTCGCGGCGCCGTGCGTATCCGCCCGACGGACCTCGCGGCGTGGCTGGTCGAGGACACGGGCTGATGGGTCGTGAGCCGACGATTGAGCGGCGTACCTGGACGCGCGCCGACGAGTCTCAAGCCGAGGCGTTCAGCGTGCACTACGTCGACGCCAGCGGTCGTCGCCGACGTCTGCGTTGCAGCTCACGCGATGAGGCGGAATACGAACGAGCGGCGGCGTCGACCGCGGGAAGGCGTTCGGTCGAGTGATCCGATCGCGCGACTCGTGCGAAATCGATGTAGTGGCAGGCCGCGCCCTCACCGATTTTGCCGATGAGGACCTGATGCAGCTGGTGCGCCGCGGCGAGGCGGACGCGTTCGGCGTGATCTACGACCGCCATGCCGCGGTCGCGTTCTCGCTGGCCTACCGGATAACCGGTAACCGCGGGGCCGCCGAGGACGTCGTGCAAGAGTCCTTCCTCGGGTTGTGGCGCTCGACGAGCAGCTACGAACGCACGCGCGGCAGCGTGCGCTCTTGGGTGCTCGGCATCGTCCACCACCGTGCCGTCGACAACCTGCGCCGCTCGATCGTGCACTCCAGCCGGCGCGCAAGCGACGAGGGGCTCGAGGAGCGCTTCGCCTCGAAGGACCGCACCGACGTCGACGTCGCGCGGGCGCAGGAGGCGCGCGAGGTGCGCGGCGCGTTGGAGTCGCTGCCGCCGGACCAGCGCAAGGTCATCGAGCTCGCGTACTTCGGCGGCTTCACGCACTCCGAGATCGCCACGATGCTGGAGGCGCCGATCGGGACGATCAAGGGGCGGATGCGCCTGGGCCTCGAGAAACTGCGCGGGCGCCTGGACGGCCTCGCACCGGAGATGACCTGATGAGCTGCGCACACGAGAG
This sequence comes from Paraconexibacteraceae bacterium, assembly GCA_963727365.1. GTDB lineage: Bacteria > Actinomycetota > Thermoleophilia > Solirubrobacterales > Solirubrobacteraceae > Paraconexibacter. The sequence goes on from CAVSFU010000008.1 coordinate 329,241, forward strand.
CGACGTCGCCGCCTACCTGCTGCACGCACTGCCCGACGACGAGGCGGCGGACTTCGTCGCGCACCTGCGCGGCTGCCGCCAGTGTCGCAAGACCGTCGCCGTGCTGCGTGGCGCGGTCGACGTGCTGCCGATGACGGTGCCGCCCGTCGCGCCGCCGCCCGAGCTGCGCGACCGCATCATGCGCGACGTGCGCCGCGAGGCGGCGCTGCTCGGCCATGCCCCACTCGCCGCCGCGCGCGCTCCGCGCTGGCGCGGCCTCGTCACGCGCCCGATCGCCGTCGCCGGCATGGCGTGCGCGCTGCTGGCCGTCGGCGCCGGCGCGGCGCTGCGCGACGACGACGCGCCGCGCACGCGGACGCTCGCCGCGCAGGCGACCCCGCCCGACGCGCGCGCGTCCCTGCGCGTCACCGGCGACCGCGTGGCGCTGCACGTCGAGCGCATGCCGAGCGCTCCGCGCGGACGCGTCTACCAGGTGTGGTTGGTGAAGCGCGGCGGCAAGCCCGAGCCGACGCACACGCTGTTCAACGTGCGCGACGACGGCCGGGCGGCGGTCGCGATCGACGAGCCGGTCGGGGGTGTCGAGCAGATCCTCGTCAGCGCCGAGCCGTCCGGCGGCTCGACGGCGCCGACGAGCGCGCCGGTGATCACGGCCCGGCCCGCCTAGCGGCCGGCGGCAACGCGTCCTCCTTTTGCAGGTCGTCGCGCAGCTTGTGCAGCCCGAGCCGCATCCGGCCTTTGACCGTGCCCGGCGGCAGCGACAGCACCCGCGCGATCTCGGTGTGGCTGAGCTGCCCGAAGAACGCGAGGGCGATGACCTCCGCCTGCGCGCACGGAAGTCGGCTCAGCGAAGCCATCAGCGCCTCGGCGTCCTCCTGCGCGACCGTGGCGTCCGGCGGCGACGTCACCGCCGCGTCCGACAGTTCACGCGGATGCTCGGCCCGGTTGGGACGCGCGGACTCGCGGCGGTTGGAGTCGACCGCTCGGCGCCAGACGATCGTCATCGCCCAGCCGCAAACGGACCCGGAGGTGCTGGCGTAAGACCCGCGGCTCTGCCAGATCGCGAAAAAGCCCTCTTGGACGGCGTCCTCGGCGCGCGTCGAGTCGCGGCAGACCGCGAACGCGACGCGGAAGGCACGGCCGCAGTGGCGGTCGTACAGGCGCTCGAACGCGTCGGCCTCGTCGTTCTGGACGCGACGCATCAGCCGCTCGTCGGTCTCGGGGGTCACCGCTGTCACGGCGGTCGCACCTGCGGCGCCTCGAGGAAGAACGGCTCGCACGCCACACCCGGCGTGGTCTGGTTGGCGCTCAGGAAGGCTGTCACCGTGCGCTGCGTCAGGCGCTCGATCTCAGCGGTGAACTCGTCCTCGGTCCCTTCCTGGAAGGCGATACGCCCTTCGAGCACCCGCGCGCGTTCGCCGCGTAGGAGCTGCTCTGACCCGTCGGCGCTGAGGATGTCTTCGATCACGTAGACGACGACGTTCTCGTTGATGTATGTCGTCGCGCTTGTGCGTATATGCCCGTAGCACTCGTTGTACAGCCGCACCATCGCGGCGGAGATCGCGTCTGTCAGCGGGCTCCGGAGAGTGGGCTCACGTCGGCACGGCGGTGATGACCGGGTCGCTGGTCGGGGCGGTCGAGCCGCCCGAGGGCTCGGCGCTGACGAGGATCTGCCGGACCCCGTCGATCGGCTCGTCGATCTCGGCGTTGGCGCGGCCGTCGTCGCGCACGTTGAAGAGCGTGTGCGTGGGGATCGGCTTTCCGTCGTCCTTGACGAACCAGACCTGGTAGACCTGGCCCTGCGGAGGGCTTGGCATCCGCTGCACGCGCAACGCGGCGCGGTCCCCCGTGATCCGCAGGGACGCCTTGGCCCCCGGCGCCATGACCCGCGCCGAGACGGTTCTCGTGGCCGGCTCGTCCTCGGCGTTCAACGCGACGCCGACGCCTACGCCGATCGCCAGGAGACCGCAGCCCAGCGCGGCCGCCAACGCGGGACGGACCGTCACGAGGTTGCGCCAGCCGCGCCGCGGCGCGACGCGCGGGCGGTCTGCCTCCGGGCCGGCGGCGCGCAGCAGCTCGGCTTCGCTGCGCACGTCGCGCATGATCCGCTCGCGCAGTGCGGCCGGCGCGGCGAACTGCGGCGCCGCAGCCGGCAACACGTTGACGACGCCCTGCAGTTGCGCGACCTCGAAGCGGCACTCGGCGCACCCGTGCATGTGCGCGGCGTAGTCGGCCGCCTCGGTCTGCTCGAGCGCGCCGAGCGCATAGGCACCGGCATCGATGGCGCGCTCGCAGGACATCAGCTGATTCCAGCATGGGCCAACCGGCCCGGATAGGCAAGGACTGCGCGTGCGCGTCGGATCAGGGCGGCATGGGCCACGTACATGGTCTGCGCAGCAACCGCGCGGCCGGATCAGTGATCCGATCGCACGCGCCGTGCGAACAGAGAGCTACACCCGCTCTCCAGAGGACAAACGCATGATCCCGAACATCGGACCCATGGAACTCATCATCGTCGCGATCATCGCGCTCGTCGTGCTCGGCCCCAAGCGTCTGCCCGACGCCGGCCGCTCGCTCGGCCGCGGGATGCGCGAGTTCAAGTCCGCGATCTCCGGCTCTGACAAGCCCGACGAGCTCGACGAGCCCGTCGACCTGGCCGTGCCGACCAACGACGTGACCGTCCTGGCCGACGGCGTGACCGTCCCTGCCAACAACGGCGCGCGGCCGCTGACGCCCGCGGCCTGACCCGAACCTTCGAACCACGATGGGAGACACACACATGCCTGATAGCGCACTTCAAGAGCTCGCCGCTGACCATACGAGCCGCAAGAAGTTCCTGCGGATGGTCGGCGGGGCGGGCGCCACGGGCGCCCTGGGCGTCCTGCTCGCCGCCTGCGGCGACGACGACAAGGACGAGTCGGGTTCCACCCCGCCGGCCGAGTCGGAGAGCAGCTCGAAAGACAGCGCCGGCGGCGATATCGCGATCGTCAACTACGCGCTGACGCTCGAGTACCTCGAGGCCGAGTTCTACCAGCAGGTCATCGACTCCGGCGTGATCACCGACAAGAAGGTCGGCGCGATCGCCACGCAGTTCGGCGAGACCGAGCAGCAGCACGTCGACGCGCTGATCGCGGCCGTCAAGAAGCTCGGTGGAAAGCCTGTGGCGAAGCCCAAGACGGCGTTCGAGGCGGTGTTGGAGGGCGGCCCGATGGTGATCCTCGAGACCGCGGCCACGGTCGAGAACCTCGGCGCTGCCGCCTACCTCGCGGAGGCACCGAGGATCAAGAACCAGGACATCCTTGCCGCCGCACTTGCCATCCACTCCGTCGAGGCGCGGCACGCCGCCGCCCTCAACCATCTGATCGGGGCCGGCTTCAAGGGCTCGGGACCGCTCAACGGCTCGCTGCCCGACGGCGCCTTCGGCAAGCCGATGGACATGGATGCGGTGCTCGCCGCCGCCAAGCCCTTCATCGCATCCTGACCACGAGGAGAAACCAAATCATGGCTACCAATCACACCGCCGTCCCCGAGCTCGCGACCATCGAGGTCGCCGACATGACCCGCGCGAGCTTCCTGCTGCGCTCGTCACTGGCCGCCGGCGCCGTCTTCGGCGCAGGGGCCGTGTCCCCGTTCGTCCGCCAGGCGCTCGCCCAGGGCGGCGACCTGGACATCGTCAACTTCGCACTGACGCTCGAGTACCTCGAAACGGAGTACTACGAGCAGGCGCTGAAGCAGACCAAGCTCAGCTCGGACGTGCGCAAGCTCGCCCAGCGGCTGGCCGAGGACGAGGCCGCCCATGTGGACGCTCTGACCGCGGCGGTCAACGACGCCGGCGGGACTCCGGCAAAGAAGCCGAAGTTCGCGTTCGGCGGGGCGTTCGCGAACGAGTCCTCGTTCCTGAAGGTCGCGAACGTTCTCGAGGACACCGGCGTCAGCGCCTACAACGGCGCCGGACCGGGCCTGAAGTCCAAGGACATCCTCGCGGCGGCCGGCTCGATCGTGCAGATCGAGGCGCGTCACGCGGCGCTGATCCGCCTGGAGCGCGGCAAGGCACCCGCGCCGCTGGCCTTCGACAAGGCCTCGACCAAGGACGAGGTCCTGAAGGCCGCCGGCGCGTTCATCAAGGCCTAGACCAGGCCCTCCTCCTAGGGCGTCACGCGGCCGGCAGCTCGTCCCCAGACGAGCGGTCGGCCGTCGGCGTTCAGCGGAAAGAAAGCACGGACGTGCGCATCCACTGGGCAGGACCACGCTCGACGATCGCGCTTGCGCTCATCGCGGCGCCGGCGACGGCGTCATCGGGCGAAGAGCGGCTGCGCCGGGCGGGTATCGACACGACGCTGCTCACCCGCGCACCCGCCGTCCTGCACGCGCTGGCGACGGCGACGCCGAGCCTGCCGCCGACAACACATCCGCCTGCTCGCGCCGCGGGCGACCCCGGCGCCCGGCGGGCCGAAGCAGATCGGCGCCTTTTCTGGCGTCCAACGTCAGGCCGGGATCGACGTTCGGCATCCGCCTGGGCAAGGGCAGCGCGCGAAGGATGTCGAGAGCGTCGCGCTCGTGCGCAACAGCGATCACGCACATCGTCGACGCCGACCAGCGCACTGTGATGCTCGACGTCGTGCGCCAGCGCGGCCCCCTCGTGCTCGTCAAGCACCTCCGCCAGGCCCGTCCCCTCGGTCGCCGCGCAGGTGATGGTGCGGTAGAACTCAGCGGGCGATGATGGTCGCCTTCATGTAGGGGTGCAGGTCGCAGATGTAGGCGTAGGAGCCGGCCTTGGTGATCGTCACGGCCTTGGCCTCGTCCTTGCGCAGCACGCCGGTGTCGAAGGCGGGCTTCATGGTGGCGGTGTGCGGCGCGCGGTCGGCGTTGGTGAACGTGACCTTCGCGCCCGCCTTCACGGTCACGCGCTCGGGGACGAACTTGAAGTCCTTGATCTCGACGCGCGCGGACGCGGGCGCCGCCGGGGGCGCGTCGGGCGCGGAGTCCGAGTCGGAGGAGGAGCCGCAGCCCGCGAGCAGCGCGGCGGCGCTCAGCGTCAGCAGGGCCCGGGCAGGTTTCACCGTCATGACAGCAGGTACGTCCCGCGCGAGCGGCCGGATCACGTGGTCCGCGGGCGCACATCGCGGTGATCTGGCCGGCGCTGGCGTGCGTAGCGCCTTCAAACCCCCGATCGGAGGAGTCTCCCGATGCCCGACGTTGCCAATCATGTGTTCGACACCATCGACGGCCAGCTGCGCGAGGAGGGCATGTCGGCCGCCACGCGCCGCCAGCTCGTCAAGGGCAGCGCCGCAGGCATCGCCTCGATGGGGCTGCTCGGGCTGCTGAGCGGGACCGCCGACGCCGCCGTGAAGACGGCCGACGAGAACTCCGTCGAGAACATCCTCGCCGTCGCCGCCACCGCCGAGGTGCTGGCGACGATCGTCAACACCGTCGGCGCGGAGGTCGTCGGGCCGAAGCTCGACGCGACGACGCGGCGCAACGTGCAGGCCGCGGCGCAGCAGGAGAAGAACCACTTCGAGGTCCTGACCTCCAGCGGAGTCGGCGGCAAGCCGGTCACCAAGACGATCTACGTGCCCGACGAGGTGTTCTCCTCACCGCAGGCGTTTTTGACGACGCTCGCCGTCGGCGACCAGGTGTTCGTCAACGCCTACCTGATCGGCGTCACCGTGTTCGCGCGCCAGGGCACGCTCAGCGGCTCGCGCTTCGCGCGCTACGCGGCGGAGATCATGGGCGTCGAGGCCGTGCACCGCGCGCTCGCCCTGCAGTCGCTCGGCAAGCTCGGCAACGACCGCGTCTACTCGCGCTTCGCACAGCGCGAAGAGGTCGCGGGCCTGCCGACGACCGGCACCCCCGGCTTCTACAAGATCATGGACGCCGTCGGCGTCCTGCAGTCGGCGGGCTTCGGCTTCGGCAAGCCGGGCTCCAAGCCGGGCAAGGCCTACGACTACGACACGGTCGCCGCGCGCACGCCGACGCTGCCCGACGTCAACACGATCTCCCCTTCGTAGTGTCATGCGGCGAGCGAGCTTCGGGATTTGTGATCCGGCTCGCTCGCTCGCGCGCATGGTCTGGTGATCGCACTACTCGGACGCGACCGGCACCGCGACCGGCAACTTCGGCTTCGCGTCGCTGTCCTCGCCCGGCCGCTCGACGTTCCACCTCGTCGACCTCGCCACCGGCGCGGCGTCGTCGCTCGGCGTGATCGGCTCGAACCCGCGCGTACTCGACATCGCGATCCCGGTCGGCTGACGCTGGTCATGGGAAGCTTCGGACCACTCGAGATCGGCCTTGTCCTGCTGATCGTGCTGATCGTCATGGGGCCCAAGCGCCTGCCGGGCGTCGGCAAGCAGCTCGGCTCGAGCATGCGCGAGTTCAAGGACGCGATCACCAGCCGCGGAAGCGACGAGGAGCCGCGCGCGCTGCCGCCGGCGGAAGACCCGGCGGTAACGGCGACGCCGCCCGTCCGTGAGCGCAGCACCGTCTGAGTCGTCGCGGTCGCGTCGTTGTCCACCATCGCCGCAATCCGCCCGGTCGGGCACGACGACAAGCTGAGCATCACCGACCACCTCGATGAGCTGCGCACGCGGCTGATCGTCTGCGTCGTCGCGTTCGGTGTCTGCTTTGCGTTCAACAACGCGCTCCTCGATGCGGTCGGCGAGCCGCTCGCCGACACGACCGAGCAGCGGACCAAGAACGGCAAGGGCCCGCTCGGCGAGATCTACGTCGCGCAGCGCGGCGCCGCCGAACAAGCCGGTGACGCTCGGCGTCGGCGAGCCGTCCATCACCACGATGACGGTGGCGCTGTACTTCGCGTGAGTGATCCGCCACGGCGCCACGTGCGCACACCTGGTGTGCAGAACCTGGCGAAGCGCGCGACCGCGGTGACCGTCGGCCTGGCCGTCGCGATGACGACAGCCGCGGCAGCGGCGGGGCCGCGCACGGTGGACGTGCGCGTCAAGGACATCGAGTTCGCCCCCAAGCGCGTGACGATCAAGCGCGGCGACACCGTGCGCTGGCTGTTCCTGGACGCGCGCACACCACACAACGTCCGCAGCACCGGCAGGCCGCGATTCAAGGGCTCGCCGACCAAGCAGGAAGGGTCCTACCGCGTGCGCTTCACGCGCCGCGGGACCTATCGCTACGTCTGCTCGATCCACCTGAACATGAAGGGCACCGTCGTCGTCCGATGACCCGCCCAGCTGTGCAGATCACCAATCCAAGGAGCTCCATGCCCGACCTGATCACCCTCGACGTCGTCGATGCCGACGGCGCCATCCGCGAGACCGCCGACGCGGTCGAGCTCGACACCCGCGGCGACTTCTTCCGCAAGGCCGGCATCGCCGGCGGCTCGCTGCTGGCCGGCGGCGTGCTGATGGGCGGGATGCCCGCGCTGGCGGCCGCCGCACCTTCCAAGAAGCAGGACGTCAAGATCCTCAACTACGCGCTCACGCTGGAGTACCTCGAGGCCGCGTTCTACAGGGAGGCCGTAGCCAACGGGGCGGCGACCGGCGCGGCGCTACCGCTCGCGACCGTGATCCGCGACCACGAGATCGCGCACGTCAAGTTCCTCAAGAAGGCGCTGGGCAAGGCGGCCGTCAAGAGCCCGAAGTTCAACTTCGGCGACACGGTCAAGGACCCCAACCAGTTCCTGCAGACCGCGTTCGTGCTGGAGAACACCGGCGTCTCGGCCTACCTCGGCCAGGCCGGGCGCATCAAGCAGACTGCCGTCCTTGGCGCGGCTGGCTCGATCCTCACGGTCGAGGCACGTCACGCGGGCGCGATCGCGCAGCTGATCGGCAAGGAGGTCTCGCCGGACGGCAGCTTCGACGAACCCAAGTCGATGAAGGCGATCCTCAGGGCCGTCGGCAAGACCGGCTTCATCGTCGACTGATCAACGGTCTCGGCGCCGACTGAGTCGGCGCCGAGATGATCATCCGCCTTGACCTCGGGCTCACCCGGGTCGCGCGACCAGCTCGTTCTCGGCCAGCTGGTCGAGCAGCGGGTCGCCTGCCGCTAAGCACCGTCTCCGCGAGTCGCACCTCGGATCACTCGTCACCTACTGCGGCTACAACGGGGTGGAACGCGCGCTCTTCGTGCTCCAGCCGCAACGCAAACGTGCCCTTCGCGCACTCGAGCTCAATGGTAAGGAAGGGGTCGACGGTTCGAGTCCGTCAGAGGGCTTGGTCGAAGACCGTGCGCAGCGCGGGGTCGTCGTCGTTCAGTGGCCGGCGCCTAGTCGATGCAGAGGTCGCCGAGGAGCAGCTCGCCCGGAGACGGCAGCACGTCGGTCAACCCGAGCAGCGGTAGGTCGACCTTCACCTCGAGGTCTCCGCACTCGATCTGGTTCTCGCGGATCTCGGTGTTCGGGGGGAACGACATGTCGGCCAACAGGAAGAAGTGGTCGCCCGAGTTGCGCAGCGGCAGCCCGCCGGTGTGTCCGGCCCTGACGACCGTCGAGGAATCCGACGTGTCGTTGCGCACGAACAGGTTGTCGACCTTGATGCCGCCGGAGTCGGTGGCCACCCACAGCTTGAGGAGGTCGTCCTCGAGCGGGTCGCCGTCCTCGTCCTCGTTGGTCGTGTCGCCGGAGGCGAACTCCAGGCGCACCTGCTTGAGACGGAGGTTGTCGATCTCGATGCGGTTGGGCGAGGTGCCGTCCAGGCATGCGCCGTAGACGGTGCCGGGCGGGGACAGCGCCTCGCCGTCGTCGTCGGTCGGCGGCAGGCAGACCTTCCCGCTCATCGTGATGGTGCCGTTGGCGTTGGTGTCCGCGGTGAACGAGTTGGGGAAGATCCACGTATCCGCGCCGGCCTGGAAGAACGACGGGGCCTTCGGGGTGCAGGCCGTCAGACCGCCGCCGACGCAGACGTCCACGAACCCCGGAAGGTCCGGCATGCTCAGGTCGGCGCCGACGTCCTTTGACGCCAGCTTCAACGTGACATCGGTGCCGGGATTCGCCGCTGTCCAGCCGATCTTCATCCCGAGCAGCGTGGACAGCTGGAACGTCGACGCGGTCGGCAGGTCGGTCACCGTCACGTCGACGTCGAGCGGCTCGGCCGCGGTGCCGCCGTCGACGGTCAGGTCCAGCGGCGCGGGCTGGCTGCCGAACAGCGTCTCGACGTTCGTCGTCGACGCCATGCCGAGCAGCACCTTCTGGATCGCGAGCGCGCGCGCCTGCACGTGCAAGCGGCCGTCACGCGTGTTCAGCGAGACCTTGTTGCGCGCGTCTTCGGGGAACGCGGCGTTCTGCGCGCCGTGGTCCCAGAGCTCGATGTCGGCGCGCGTGAACGGCCCGTTTGCCTCGACGCCGGTGTTGGCCGCGGTGTTGACGAACTTCCATTGCGTCGGGACGTCGGTGAGCGTCCCGGCGACGTTGTGCAGGTCACCGTCGAGCGAGCCGCCGGGGCTGCCGCCCGGCAGCCCGGTGGCCGTCACGGTGACCTTCGGGACAATGGCGTTCGCCAGGTAGGAGATCTCCGACCCCGTCTGCTTGATCGTCAGGTCGGACGGGAGGTCCTGCACGAAGCCGACGATGTGCATCGGGTCGGTGACCGCGTCGCCCGGAACGTCGACGGTCGCGTCGAGGTCGAGGTCCTGCAGCTCGCCGCCGTCCAGCGGCCCGGCCTTGAGGTTGGCGTCGAGGTTGCCGTTCACGGTCACGACCTTCGCCGCCTGCACGTTGAAGAGCCGCGCGAAGGCCGAGAACTCGCTGGGGACGTCCTTGAGGATCGCCCCTGACTTGCCGTCCGCAAGGGTCGGGGCGGTCGCGATCCCGTCGGTGAGCGCGGCCTGGACCATGCCGACCTGCGGCGTGGCGCTGAACTCGACGCCCGAGCCGGCCGTCGGCTTGAGGCCGACCGCGACGGCGTTCGGGAGCTCGTCGATGCGCGCGTCGATGCGCTTGATCCGCCCGAACAGCGGATTGGTCGCGGTCACGAGCGCGTCGATGCGGGCGATGCCCTGGTTGCCGTTGTAGGTGACCGTGCCGGCGGCCGGGTCGAACGCCACGGTCACGTCGCTGGGAATCTGCGACAGGCTCGCATCGACGTTGATCGCGTCGGTCGCGTAGATCACCTTCAGCGGCGTTGGGGCGAGCTTGACGTGGCCCGTGACCGCGCCTGCGGCAGGGCCGGTCGTCACGTCGACGAGGCTGAGGCCCTGCACGCGGGCAAACGCCGTGAAGCGGCTGGCCAGGTCCTCGACCTTTGCGCCGTAGACACCGTCGGGCAGCGACGAGTCCGGCCCGCTCGTGAGCAGCGCTTGAGCGAGGCCGATCGGGTTGTTCGTCTCGAGCTTGAGCCCGGCGCCGTTGGGCTTGATGTTGACGGTCGCCTGCGTCGGCAGCTGCTCGATGTGACCCACGATCTTGCGCACGCGTCCGAAGAACGCCGGCGTCTGCTCGGCGGTCACGTCGATCGCGGCGATCGTCTCCCCGTTGGCGTTGTAGTCGATCACGCCATTGTCGGGGTCGTAGCGCACCTGCAGGTGGCGCGGCAGGTCGGAGACGGTGCCGACGATCGAGCGGCTGTTCGTGGACTGCGTGACCTCGGCGCGGAACGGCTTGCGCCCGTCGGGACCGAGCTGGAGGTCGGCGACGACGTCGTCGGTCGCGTCGACGGACGCGCTCTGCAGCGCGTCGATGCGTCCGGCGAACGACTTGAACGCGCCGTTCTCGACGACGCGGGCGTACGGGTGGTCGACGTTCATGAGGACCGGTTCGCCGTTGGCGAACCCCATCTCGAGGGAGCCGAGCGGGCCTGACCCGTCGGTGGTCATCGTCGCGACGGCCTTGGCGGTCTGGTTGACGATGATCTTCGTCGGGACGTCGGTGGCCTTGGCGCGCAGCGTCTCCAGCGGCGTGGTCGGGCCGACCCCGAGGTCGGTGAAGTGGCGGTAGGACCCGATCATCTGGGCGACCTTGGCGCTCGAGGAGTAGGTGACCTGGCGCTGGTCGGTGCCCGTCGGCGTGAACGTCACGCCCGTGGTGTTCTGCAGCTTGTCCACCCGCAGCGCGGCGGAGATCCGGTCTGAGCCGGTGTTGAACACGGCGTCGGCGTCGAGCACGGTGGGCTCGGACGTCGTGAGGCCGACGGCGTAGGTCTTGCCGACGTTGAAGGTGACGCCAGTCTGGGCCGGGGCGGGGTTGCTGTAGCGCAGGCGGCCGCCGGCCTCGTCGAAGCGCATGTCGGCCGTCCCGTTGAACAGGCCGCCGAGCAGCGAGTAGACGGGGCCCTGCCCGGTGACCTTCGTCACGAGGTCGATCCCGGTGCCGTCGGGGACCGGGCGCACGGCGACGATCGACTCCCAGTGCCCGGGCGCCCGGGACTCCTTGGTGTCGTAGCCGAAGTTGATCTTCTTGCGCGGCAGCGAGCCCTTCGTCGGGTCGGGGATGATCGCCTCGACCGAGAGAGGGAGCGTGCTGGACTCACCAAATGCGCGATCGACCGTGAGCGCAAACGTCGGCGGGGAAAGCGACCGCAGGCCGACGGTGGCGACGACGTCCGGGGCGATGTCGTTGTCGACGTTCAGCAGCGTCGGGATCTCCAGGAGCGCTCCGATGTTGCGCTTGACGATCGTGCCGTTGGGCGCCTTCCATTGCGTGTGCCACTGATACGAGAGCAGATCGAGGTTGCAGGTCAGGAGCGGCAGAAAGGGCAGACCCGAGGTCACCGGGCACAGCAGGCTGTTCGCCGTTGTGGGCACGGTCGACACCAACGTCTGGAGGTTGTTGAGCAGCTGGCCGGTCTGGAGCGAGACGTCGACGTTGACGTTGATCGCCGCCCCCTGCGCGCTACTCGTGGGCAGCGCGATGAGCCCCGTCGCGATGGCCGCGGCGCAGAACGCGCGCACCCGAAATCCCCACGTCATGCCGTCCTCCCCCTGCCGAGTTACGGCGGCCCGTGCAGCCGTCCGTCGTGCGACGGTACCACCGTGGACTTGTGGTGTGCGAGCAATTGGAGCACGTCACCACGCGGTGGCGTTGGCCGCACGCAACCGGGTCGCTTCCGCGGCGCGTGACTGGCTGGACCACGCCGCTCGCCCAGCATCCGATCGAGCACTGGCTAGGGGTGGTCGCGCGGCACAGATTCGCCTGACCCAAGCGGACTTCCCGGACACCGGGGATCCGATGGACCCATGGTAAGGAAGGGGTCGACGGTTCGAGTCCGTTAGAGGGCTGGCGGAAGTGCCTGTTTGTTAGGCGGTGTCGACCGCGAGCGTGTTGTCGGCGCCGCTCTGGGTCTGTACCTCGCGTGTGAACCCTGCCCGGCGCTGCGCTACGTCGCGGAGCCGAGATCTGCCGGCTCGTAGCCGGTTCCCCGCTTGCGGACCATGCCGTCGCGCTCCAGCGCCGGCATGACCCGGTAGAGATATGTCGTGCCGATTCCCATCTCGTCGGCGAGCTCGGCAACCGTGATGCCGGGACGCTCGTTCACGAGGTGAAGCGCCATCGCCTTGCGTCCGCCGGTAGGACTGCCGGGGGGCCGACCGCGTCGGCGTGCGCCTTTCGGAGAAGCGGCGCCTCGGCCGGCCTGCGTCCGGCCGCCCTCAAAGCCGGCGAGGATTTGACGGAGCTGAGCCGCTTCGTCTACCAGCGGCTGGAGTTCCTTCAGCCGGTCGCGGAGCTGCTTCTCGATAGCGCGGAGATCAAGGCTCATCGGCGCGGAACTGTATTCGACGGCGTGTCAAGGGGCGCCAAACGAGGGTGCGTCGGGCCTCTTGCCGAGCTCGGCAGCGGACGGGGCAGCAGCCCGGCGAACTGCTCGATTGCGCGCGCCCTCACGGGGGTAAGACCGACCGCAGTAGCAGGCGGTCGACGCTGGGTCACCGCCGTGCGTGAGAGAGAGGGACGAGATGCTTCGTTTGTGGACGCGCGCCACCCTGGGCGCGGCGGCGGTCGCCGCCGTGGTGTCGTTGACTGGTGGAACGGCGCTGGCTGCGCCGTCGTCGGCAGCCTGCAAGAACCGCGACAACAACACCTATTCCAAGCTGCTCGAGTGCGTGCGCGTCGACGCCGTCCGCGCCCACCAGGCGGCGCTGCAGGAGATCGCGGACGCCAACGACGGACACCGCTTCTCCGGCTTTGCGGGCTACGACGCATCCGTCGACTACGTCGTCGACACGCTTGAGGCCGCCGGCTACGACGCCGACGTGCAGACGTTCAACTACCTCGCGTTCGAGGTCGTCGGCGCCTCAGCTCTCCAGCAGACCCAACCGAACCAGGTCACCTACGTCGAGGGCACGGACTTCGGCGTGATCACGCAGAGCGACCCGGGCGACGTCACCGCGCCCGTCACGCCCGTCGACCTGCAGCTGGGCCTGGGCAACACCTCGACGAGCGGCTGCGAGGAGGACGACTTCGACAACTTCCCTGAGGGGAACATCGCGTTGCTCCAGCGCGGCACGTGCACGTTCGAGATCAAGGCCGAGAACGCCGCCGCGGCTGGCGCGGTCGGGATCGTGATCTTCAACCAGGGCAACACGACCGCCGCCGACCGCCAGGGCATCCCGGCCGTGACGCTGACGGCCAACAACACCAGCGGCATCCCCGTGATCGGCACCCCGTACGCGCTGGGTGAGACGCTGGCCGGTACCGCGGGCCTGGAGATGCGGGTGTTCGCGAACACGCTGCGCCAGACGCTGCCGACCGCGAACGTGCTCGCCGAGAAGACCGGCGTCAACGACAGCAACGTCGTGATGGCGGGCGCGCACCTCGACTCGGTGCTTGCCGGCCCCGGCATCAACGACAACGGCTCGGGCAGCGCCGCAGTGCTCGAGACCGCCGTGCAGATGGCGAACGTGGAGCCCCAGAACACCATCCGCTTCGCGTGGTGGGGCGCCGAGGAGAGCGGACTCGTCGGCTCGACGAACTACGTCAACGGTCTCAGCCAGGCAGAGAAAGATCGGATCGCGCTCTACCTGAACTTCGACATGATCGGTTCGCCGAACTACATCCAGATGGTCTACGACAGCGACGAGTCGGGCTTCGAGGCGCCGGTCCCGGTGCCGCCGGGCTCGATCGCCATCGAGGACCTCTTCGAGTCGTTCTACACGCTCAGCAACGAGCCGTATGACGACGCCGAGTTCAGCGGCCGCAGCGACTACCAGGCGTTCATCAACAACGGGATCCCGGCGGGTGGCCTGTTCACCGGCGCCGAGGTGCCGAAAACGGCGGCGCAGCAGGCGATCTGGGGCGGCACGACCGGCGCCCAGTACGACCCCTGCTACCACGCCGCCTGCGACACGTTCGCCAACAACAACATGCACGCACTCACGGTCAACTCCGACGCGGTTGCGTTCGCGATGCTGACGTACGCCTACTCGACCGAGACGGTCAACGGCGTCAAGGGCGCCAAGGTGCCGGGCAAGTTCAAGATCCCGGCGCCCGCCGGTCCCGAGGGCACCGTCGGCAGTGGCGGTGGCGCCGCCGACGATCCGGGCCACGAGCCCGCGTAGCTGAAACGTGCGCGATTTGGCCGACCCGCTGCAGCTTTCCTGCGGGTCGGTCCGCTCGAACCGGCTCGCGAAGGCCGCGATGAGATGCTGCGCGCATGACCACCGAGCTTGCGAGCACGCCCGCCACCGACCCGCTTGCCGTGACCAGCCTGTGCGAGGCGTTTCAGAACACCGTCGCCGCCGGCCCCGACGAGGTCGCCCTGCGCACGCCCGGCGACGCGGAGACGATCACGTGGCGCCAGTACGCCGAGCGCGTGAAGCGGATCGCGACCGGCCTGGCGGCGCTTGGCATCGGCCGGGGGGACACCGTCGCGACGATGATGGTGAATCGTCCCGAGTTTCATCTCTGCGACACCGCGGCGCTGCACCTCGGCGCGACACCGTTCTCGATCTACAACACCTCCTCGCCCGAGCAGATCGCCTACCTGTTCGCCAACGCGCAGAACACCGTCGTGATCTGCGAGCAGCAGTTCGTGCCGGTGCTGCAGGCGGCGCGCGGCGAGACGAGCGTCGAGCACATCATCTGCATCGAGCCGGGCGTCGACGGCACGGTGTCGCTTGCCGAGCTGGAGCAGGCCGACGCATCGGGGTTCGACTTCGAGACCACGTGGCGCGGGGTCGGCCGCGACGACACGCTGACGCTGATCTACACCTCCGGGACGACGGGGCCG
Organism: Paraconexibacteraceae bacterium; assembly: GCA_963727365.1. Taxonomy (GTDB): domain Bacteria; phylum Actinomycetota; class Thermoleophilia; order Solirubrobacterales; family Solirubrobacteraceae; genus Paraconexibacter. The sequence continues at coordinate 344,363 of CAVSFU010000008.1, forward strand.
CCGAAGGGCGTCGAGCTGACGCACGCCAACATCCTCGCCGAGCTGCGCGCCAGCTCCTCGGCGCTGCCGGTTGTCCGCGGCGACCGCTTCCCGTCCTACCTGCCCGCGGCGCACATCGCCGACCGCTGGCTGGCGCACTACGGCTCGCTCGTGTTCGGCATCCAGGTGACGAGCATCGCCGACGCGCGCGCGATCGCCGCTGCGCTGCCCGACGTGCGCCCGACGATCTGGGGCGGCGTGCCGCGCGTCTGGGAGAAGATCAAGGCGGCGCTCGAAGCCCAGGGAATCAGCGACCCTCGGCGCTGCCCGATGAGACCAAGGCGGGCATCCTGCAGAAGCTCGGCCTCGACCAGGTGCGCTGGTCGGTGTCGGGCGCAGCGCCGATCCCCGTCGAGGTGCTCGAGTACTTCCTCGCGCTCGGCCTGCCGATCTGCGAGCTGTGGGGGATGTCCGAGCTGTCCTGCTGCGCGACGATCAACCCGACCGACGACATCCGCATCGGCACCGTCGGCGTCGCGCTGCCGGGCGTCGAGCTGCGGTTGGCCGACGACGGCGAGCTGCTCGTGCGCGGGGAGACCGTGATGAAGGGCTATCGCGGGATGCCCGACAAGACGGCCGAGACGATCGACGCCGACGGCTGGCTTGCGACGGGCGACATCGCGACGATCGACGACGACGGCTACGTCCGGATCGTCGACCGCAAGAAGGAGCTGATCATCAACGCGGCCGGCAAGAACATGTCGCCTGCGAACATCGAGCAGGCGATCAAGTCAGGGAGCCCGCTGATCGGCCAGGCGGTCTGCATCGGCGACGCGCGGCCCTACAACGTCGCGCTGATCGTGCTCGACCCCGACGTCGCGGCGGGCCGCAGCGCCGACGACCCGGAGGTCGTCGCCGAGGTCGCCGCGGGTGTCGAGCGCGCGAACGCCAAGCTCTCGCGCGTCGAGCAGATCAAGCGCTACACGCTGCTGTCCGACGACTGGCTGCCGGGCGGCGACGAGCTGACGCCCACCAGCAAGCTCAAGCGCAAGCCGATCGGCGCCAAGTACGCCGCCGAGATCGAGGCGCTGTACACCGGCTGATCGGCGCGCTCGCGTACCGTGAAGGCGTGCGGATCGCGACCTGGAACGTCAACTCCGTCAAGCAGCGCGTGCCGCGCCTGCTGCCCTGGCTGGACGAGCGCCACCCGGACGTCGTCTGCCTGCAGGAGACCAAGCTCGCCGACGCGGCATTTCACGAGCTGCTCGACGACGAGCTGGCCGCGCGTGGCTACGAGGCCGCGGTGCACGGCGAGGCGTCGTGGAACGGCGTGGCCGTCCTCTCGCGCGTCGGCCTGGAGGACGTGACGCTCGGCATCGAGGACGGCCCCGGCTTCCCGCACCCCGAGGCGCGCGCGGTCGCCGCGACCTGCGACGGCGTGCGCGTCCACTCCATCTACGTGCCCAACGGCCGCGAGCCCGACTCCGACCACTACCACTACAAGCTCGCCTGGCTCGACGCGCTGCGCACCGTGATCGCCGCCGGCCCCGATGACGTCGTCGTCTGCGGCGACGTCAACATCGCGCCGACCGACGACGACGTCTTCGATCCCCAGGCCTATGTCGGCCAGACGCACGTGACGCCACCCGAGCGCGACGCCCTCGCACGGCTGCAGGACGTCGGCCTGCACGACGTCGTCCGCGAGCGCTGGCCGAGCGAGCGCATCTTCAGCTACTGGGACTACCGCGCCGGCATGTTCCACAAGGACTGCGGGATGCGCATCGACCTGGTGTTGGCGGGCGCGCCGGTGGCCGCGCGCGTGAAGGCGGCGTGGATCGACCGCCAGGCGCGCAAGGGCAAGGGGCCGAGCGACCACGCACCGGTGATGGTCGACCTCGACGAGGCGCCCGACGGCGACATCGGCCCGGTGGTCCCGCCGCCGTCCGCACCGGCGCCGCTGCGCGGCGAGGTCAAGCTGCCGCAAGCGCCCTAGCGCTGTGGTCTACTAGCCGCCGTGCTACGGAAGGCTGCTGTGGTCTTTGCGCTGGGGGCGGCGGGTGCGTTGACGGCTGCGCCGGCGCGTGCCGCGCACGAGCGCTGCGGCGCGCCCGTCGTCGGCGGTGGGCAGCCGGCGCTGGTCGCGATCGTGCTCGACGGCATCGGCAGCTCTGAGCCGGTGTCCGGCACCAGCGATCCGCTCGCGGTCGCCAACTGGTGTCCGGTGCTGCCCGACGGCTCGCCGCGTCGGCTGGCGCCCGGACTGGACCTTGGCTTTCGCGTCTGGGCCGGCTTGTCGACCGGTGCCGCCAAGGCAGAGGCGTGCACGCCGGCCGGCGGCCTGCGCACCGACGCCTGCCTGATCGCGCGGCTGGCGGACCGCGGCGCGATCGTCCTGCCCTACTCCTACGCGGGCGCGCGCGTGAGGCGCACCGCCGGCGGCGGCTCGGAGTTCACGTTCAACGCCTACACCGCGCAGACGACCTACCAGGAGCCGGCGACCTCGTTCCGGCGCCTCGCGGAGCTGATCGACTCGATCGCCGAGGCGTGGCCGTCGGCGCGCGTCGTGGTCGTCGGCCATTCCTACGGCGGCCTCGTCGCGTCGGCGTGGTGGGAGCAGCACGTGCGCGACCTGCGCCCCGTCGAACACGTCTACACCCTGGACTCGCCGATCAACGGCGTCGAGCAGTGCCTCGCGACAGCCGCGCTGTTCTCGCCGGGCGTGGCCGCCGAGCTCTGCCGCCGCTGGTTCGGGCGTGACGCGTTCGACGCGCGGTTGATCGCGCTGAACAGCCCGCAGACGCTGACCACGATCGGGACGCCCGACGACCCCGCGTACGACCCGCCTCTGACGCTCGAGTACGGCTTCCAGGCATCGGGCGGCGGCGGGCTGCGCACGCAGGTCCTCTACCGCTGCGCCGATGCGGGTGAGGATCCGCGCTCGCCGTGCATCGCGGCGCCGCCGAGTGTCGTGATCACCGACCCGGCCTGCGCGGGCCGGGGGCCGGGCGTGTACGGGCGCACGCTGCATCACGTCGTCGTCGCCTGCCCGCACGTGACGCGCAAGATCTTGGAGACCGCGGCGACGCACGTGGCGGTCGCGACTGCGCCGCGGCGCGCGCCGGTGGAGCGTCCGCGGACGCTGCGGGTCGGCAGGACACTAGTGCGCGACGTGCGCTGGAGCGCGTTCGGGCAGCTGCACGCGCGCGGGCGCGGGACCGTGCGCGGGCGCCGGCGCAGCGTCGTGCTGAGCGACCCGCGGCCGTGTGACGCGCGGCGGCAGTTCACGTATCGGCGGATTCGCGTGAAGGGACAGCGGGCGGTGCGGCGTGCGTGCTGAGCTGGCTCGCGGCGTCCTCGCGACGCTGCTCGCGCTGGTCTGGCTTGCGGCCCCGGCACAAGCTGCCGACCCGAAGCTCGTCGCCGAGCAGGAGGTCAGGCCGCGCGTGTTCGAGCTGACGATCGAGACGGACGCCTTCGCCGCCCCGACCAAGCTCCACGTGCTGCTGCCGACGGGTTACGACGCCGACCGCGCGCGCCGCTGGCCGGTGACGTACTTCATGGCCGGGACGATGAACAGCTACTCGACGTTCGTGCAGCTGCTGCCGGGGGAGGAGCTGACGCGCTCCTATCCCTCGATCGTGGTCGCACCCGATGCGAAGAGCGGCTACTGGAGCGATTGGTACAACGGCGGCGCGCTCGGCCCGCCGAAGTACGAGACGTTCGTGATCGAGCAGTTGATCCCGCTGATCGACGCCCATTTCCGCACCGACCCGGACCGCCGCGCGATCTTCGGGATCTCGATGGGCGGCTACGGCGCGATGATGCTCGCGGCGCGCCACCCCGACCGCTTCGTCGCTGCCGCCTCGCTTTCGGGCGCGGTCGACAGCAACCTGCCGTACCTCAGCGCGGCGCTGTCGTTGAGCTCGACGTTCGACGGCGCCCCGGTCGACGCGATCTACGGGCCGCGAGCCAGCCAGGAGGTGCGCTGGCGCGGGCACAACCCGGCTGACCTCGCCGACAACCTTCGCGGCATGGACCTGCAGGTGCGCACCGCCAACGGGACGCTCAACCCGGCGATCGGCGAGCAGCTGCTGTCGGCGGACTTCTTGTCCTGCGTCGTCGAGGCCGGTGTGTATGCGGGGAGCGTCTCGCTGCACGAGACGCTTGGCCGGCTCGGGATCGAGCACGCGTGGCGCGACTACGGCGCGGGCTGTCACAGCCTGCCGAACTTCACGCGCGAGGTCCGCGACACGCTTGCGGTCTTCGAGCGCGTGCTCGCGCGGCGACCCGCCGCGTGGACGGCGTTCGAGTTCGCGTCGATCGAGCCGCGCTTCGACGTCTGGGGCTGGCGCGTCGAAGCCGACCCGGCGCGCGCGCTCGAAGGGCTGCGGCTGAGGGCCGGCCGGGCGGGGTTCACGCTCGTCGGGTCCGGCCGCACAACGGTCACCACGCCCGCGTGGTACCGCGGCCTGCGTGCGGTGGACGTCGATGGAACGCCCGTGACTCCGGGCGCCGACGGTCGCGTGCGGATCGCCGTCGACCTCGGCGCGCCGCATCGCGTGCAGCAGTACAGGCGTGGCGCGAGTGGCACGTTCGTCACGCGCGAGGTCGCGCTTGCGCCACACGCGCGCGCGTGCGGATCAGCGGCGTGAAGCGCGTCTCACGCGGGCTGCGGGTCTGCGCACGTGTGCTCGGCGGCGAGCTGCCGCGGGCGACGATCAGCGCCGGCGGGCGCAGCGTGCGGACGGCGCTTGGCAGCAAGCGCCGCTGCCGCGTCGTGCGCGGCGCCCGCCGCGCTGCACGCGTCACGATCCGCGGCCGCGACCGCTTCGGCCACCGCGTGGTGGCGGCGCGGCGCCTGCGCGCCTAGCGGAAAGGGTGGTCGTCCCCGCCGGTCGGTGGATCCCGGGTACGGTCGCCTGATGCCTACGAACAAGCGCGTGAGCGTGGCGGGGTTGGTCGCGCTCGCGGTGCTGGTGAGCGCGCCCGCTGCGGGCGCAAGCACCTACGCCGTCGACGCGACCGCTGACGCGGTGGACGCGCAGCCCGGAGACGGGATCTGCCGCGCCGCCACGGGCGCATGCACGCTGCGCGCCGCGGTGCAGGAGGCCAACGCCGGTGGCGGGACAGACGTGGTCGTCCTGCCGGCGGGTCGGTTCACGCTCTCGCGTCCGCCGCAGCTGCGCCTCCCCGGGGCGGCCGCCGACCTCGAGATCGACGCCGCCAACGGCGACCTCGACCTGCTCGGCTCCGTCGCGATCCGCGGCGCCGGCGCCGACCGCACGACGATCGACGGCGCCCGCCTGGATCGCGTCTTCAGCAGCAAGCCGCTGATGACCGTGACGATCGCCGACCTGACGATCACGGGAGGCGACGCGTCGGCGGGCGCGGTCGCGGGGGACATCGCGCTCGGCGGCGCGATCCTCAACCAATGGGCGATGACGCTCGAGCGCGTCGCGCTGGTCGCCAACCGCGCCTCGGGCGGCGGCGGGATCTTCAACACGCCGCGCAGCACGCCGGTGATCCGCGACAGCCTCATCGCCAACAACATCGCGGTCGAGGGCGGCGGCGTGCGCGTCGATTCCGGCGCGCTGATCGTCAACACGACGATCACCGGCAACCGGCTGGAGAGCCAGCCGCTCGGCGCGCTGCTGCCCGACGAGATCACCGGCTACGGCGGCGGGATCGACCATCGCGGCGGCGCAGACCTGACGATCATCAACTCGACGATCACGAACAACCACGCCTTCAAGGCCGGCGGCGGCCTCAACTCCGGCCAGGATTACGCGCCGGTCGTGCCCGCGCCGCTGTGGCCGTTTCGCGTCCACCTGCGCAACACGATCATCGCCGGCAACACGGCCACGAGGCCAGGTGACTGCCACGTGTCGGCGATGGTCATCGAGTCGCTCGGCCACAACCTCGCCGGGGATGACAGCTGCTTCCTGACCGCGCCCGGCGACCTCCCGCGCCGCGATCCGCAGCTCGGCGCGCTCGCCGACAACGGCGGGCCGACGCAGACCCTGGCGTTGCGCGCCGGCAGCCCGGCGATCGACGCCGCGAGCGCGCAGGACTGCCCGAAGGCCGACCAGCGCGGCGTCGCGCGACCGCAGGGCAGCGGCTGCGACGTCGGCGCGGTCGAATACCAGGCGCCGCGCTGCCGCGCGCCACGGTACTTCACGATCCACTTGCCGCGGGCGTGGCGCAGCGCGCGCGTGACGCTTGCGGGCAAGCGCCTGCGCGTGACGCGTCGCAAGGGACGGCTCGTCGCGACCGTCGACCTGCGCGGCAAAAGCGGTCGCGTCAAGCTCGTCGCCCGCGGGCGCACCCGCTCCGGCCGCGCGGTCCGGCAGGTCAGGACCTACCGCGTCACAGCTTGCTCGTGAAGCGATGCGTCGCCGGCTCGGCGACGTGCGCGGCGCCGAGCACACCCGCCTCGATCCAGCGCACCGTCGGCTCGATCAGCACGCTGAGGTCGGGCCTAGGGTGTTCGTCGAGCGCGTCGCAGGCCATCTGGCGGACGGCGTACAGGGCACCGAGATGGGCTTCGTCGGGCAGCGGGCCGAGTGCGCGGTCCTCGGCCCGCAGCTGCTCGTGGCGCGCCTTGAAGATGTCGGCGAGCATCCTCAGCGCCCGCCGGCGGCGCGCACGCGCGGCGCTGCCGGCCGCGTCCATCTCGATCTGCATCGCGCGCGCGACGACCGGGTCGGCCTCCAGCGCCCCGAGGTAGGCGCGGGTGGTCGAGGTCAGGAAGTCCGCCCAGTCCTCGGCCTGCTCCATCGCCGTGGTCAAGCGGTCTAGCAGCACGGTGATGAAGCGCTCGTAGGCCGCGTCGCCGCACCCGGCGAGGTCGTCGAAGGAGGCGTAGAACGCCGCCCGCGAGACTCCGGCGCGGGCGACGACGTCGGTCACGGTCACGCCCGCGAGGCCGTCGTCGGCCACCAGCTCGGCGAACGCGGCCATCAGCCGCTCGCGCTGCGCTTCCTCGGCGGCCGCGCGGTCGAGCGCATGGCGGCCGCGCGGGAGGACGGCGCGCGGCGTGAAGAAGACCCCTGGGCAGATGGTCGACACTCCAGCGTACGTTACTGTACGCTGGACGGGTGCTTCGGAGAGGTGTCGGGATCGCGGCGTTCGCGCTGACGCTGCTCGCGCCGTCGCTCGCGCGCGCTGACACGCCTGGGCCGCATCACAGCTTCCAAGTCACACGGGGAGCGATCGCAGGCAAGCCGAACCACACGCTCTTTCGCCCGGGCGCCGTGCCGTTCCGGATGCCGATCGTCGTCTGGGGCAACGGCGGCTGCCGCGAGTCGAACGAAGAGTTCCGCTACTTCCTCACCAAGCTCGCGAGCTACGGCTACTTCGTCGTTGCCAACGGCCGGCCCGAGCATCCCTACAACCCCCCAGAGCTGCTCGGTCTGCTCGATCCCAAGCCCGAGCGGCTGATCGAGGGCCTCGACTGGGCGCTGAAGCAGGACCGTGTCGATCCGTCCCGCGTCGTCGTGATGGGCCAGTCCTGTGGCGGCTGGGAGGCGACGAGCGCCAGCAACGACCCGCGCGTCGACACGACGATAATTTCGGGACAGCGGCGCCGGGCCATTTGACCCGCACGCGGCGAGGCGGCTGCACGCGCCAGTCCTCTACGCCTACGGCGGAGTGACGGACTACGCGCTGTTGTTCCCGCTCACCAGTTACACGCAGACGAAGGCGCCCGCGGTGATCGCCTCGCACCGCAGCGCCGGGCACACCGGGCTGTTCGACGACCCCCTGAGCGGACCGCCGCCTTCGCCGCTGCAGAACGAGCCGCTCGTGCTCGCCGCACACTGGTTGTCGTACACGCTCTACGGACGCACGGCCGGCCGCGACTTCTACCTCGGTGAGCGCTGCGGGTTGTGCACGCGTCGCGGCTGGAGCGTGCAGTCCAAGAACTGGGGCGCCTTCACGACGAAACCCAGCGAGGCGCCGAGGAAGCGACGTCGCCGGTGAGATGGCTCGCCGTCGCAGCACTGTCGCTGACGCTCGCCGCACCGGCGGCCGCGTCGATGCAGGATCCGGCAAAGGACGTGCGTCCGAAGTTCCGCATGTGGTGGGGCGGGCTGGTCGCCGGTGGCGTGCATCCCGAGATCGTCACCCAGGAGCTCGAGGCGATCAGCGCCGCCGGCTTCGGCGGTGTCGAGATCGGCTTCACCGCCAGCGCCTGGGCCAACGACTCCCAGCGCACGGCGCTGCAGTCGGCGCTGTCCACCGCCAAGCGCCTGGGCCTCGAGATCGACATGACGCTCGGCGCGAGCTGGCCGTTTCAGACGCCGAACACCAAGCCGGGCTCGGGCTACTCCGAGCAGGAGCTGATGTACGGACGCACCAACGTGCGCGGCGGGACGACGTTCGTCGGCAAGGCGCCCGCCGCAATCGGCGACCGTGAGCCGCGCGGCAAGCTCGTCGCGATCACCGCCGCCAAGGTGCTGCGTGGTGGGCCGGCGGTGACCGAAGCCGGCAAGCCGCCGAAGAGCTCGACCGTGCTGGACCCCGACAGCCTCGTCGACCTCACGCCGCGCATCGGCGCCGACGGCAACGTGCGCTGGGACGCGCCGGCCGGCGACTGGATCGTGTTCGCGTTCTGGCAGCGCGACGCCGAGGAGGGCGTCGTCGATCACCTGCGCGCCGAGAGCGCGAGCAAGGCGCTCGAGTTCATCGACCAGCAGCAGATCGGCGCCGCCAACGCGCCCCTGCTGCGCGGCACCGGCGGCTCGTTCTTCGAGGACTCGCTAGAGCTCGATGCGTCCGAGCTGTTCTGGACGCGGCGGCATGCTCAGCGCGTTCAAGGCCCGGCGCGGCTACGACCCGACGACGCTTTTTGCCGCTGCTGTTCGTGCAGGGGATGCACAAGTACTGGGTGCCCCAGGCAGAGCCGACACCCGACTTCGACCTGCCCGGCGGCGAGGGCCTGCGCTACCGCCACGACTACTACGAGACCCTGACCGACCTCTACGTCGAGAACCACCTCGACGAGATCCAGCGCTGGGCAACCAAGCACGGCATGCGCTTCCGCTCGCAGGTCGCCTACGGCAACAGCTTCGACGTCACGCGCAGCGCGCGCGAGCTGACGCGTCGCGGCGGACTGGTCGACGACGAGTCGCTGAACGCCGGCGACATCCTGCCCTTCTCGCCGCGCTCACGCGACTGGCGCTTTGCCTTCGACCACTACCGCACGCTCGTCGGCGGCTCGCATCAGGGCGGCTCGACGCACGTCGGCACGGAGCTCGGCGCGGTCTTCCTGCAGAACCTGATGCTCAGCCTCGAGGACTACCGCGACCTGATGGACAAGGCCTGGGCGGCCGGCATCACGCGCGCGCTGATCCATGGCTTCCAGTCGCAGGAGCCCAACGCGCCCTGGCCGGGGAACGACCATTTCCTCGGGCTCGTCAGCGAGTCCTGGACGCCGCGCTTCCCCCAATGGCGGATGTGGAAGCCGCTTGCCGACCGCTGGGCGCGCGGCACGATGATCCTCGAGCGCGGCAGGCCGCGGACGGACGTCGCGATCTACCGCGACGGCTTCGTGACGACGGCGGCGACGATCACCGGTGAGCTGCCGGAGGTCATCGACTCCCAGTTCGGTGACCTCCCCGCGTCGCTGCGCGACGTGCTCAAGGAGGTCGTCGCACCGCTTGGCGATCCGCGCCCGCGGCCGTTCTTCGACACGCGTGGCCTCGAGCGCGCGGGCTACTCGCTGCAGTACCTCGACCCGGTCGGCGTGCGCCGCGGCGTCAAGGGCGTCAAGGCGCGCGACGCCGTGCTGTTCCCCAAGGGGCCGGGCTACCGCGCGCTCGTCGTCGACGAGCGCTGGATGCCGGCCGCCACCGCCGAGGCGCTGGACCGCGCGTCGAAGGCCGGCTTGCGCGTCGTCTTCGTCGGCGACCTACCCAACCGCGCCAACAGCGCCCGCAACGCCGTCGCCGAGGACGCGCGCGTGCGACGCGCGACCGCGCGGGTCCGCGCACGCAAGCGCACGCGCGTGGTTGCCAGGCAGGACGACGTCGCCGGCGCGCTGCGCGCGATCGGCTTCCGGCCCGCTGCCGAGTGGGCGGATCCGTCGCCGCTCTACACCCAGCGCCGAACGGTCGGCCGTCAGGACGTCTACTACGTCTACAACGCCTCCGACGAGCACGTCCGCGTCGACGCGAGCTTCGCGGGCAGCGGTGGCGTGCGCGAGCTCGACCTCTGGACGGGCGAGGAGACGGCGCTTGGCGCGCGCACCTCGCGTGGTCGTGTACACGTGCCGCTGGCACTCGCGCCGGGTGGCACGACCGTGCTGCGCTTCACCGGGCGCAAGGAGCGCCGTCGCCTCGCCACCGTCGACCGCACGCCGCTGGCCGGCGCGATCCGCGTCGACGACTTCGCGCTGCACGTCGACGAAGCCGGCCCGGGCGCGACGATCGCTCACGACATCCCCCGCCGCGCGCTCGGCGACTGGCGCAGCAAGCCCGGGCTGCTGCTCGCCTCCGGCGTCGGGACCTACACGGCGTCGTTCGAGGCTCCGGCCGGGGACGTCGTGCGCCTGAGCCTTGGCCGCATCGAGGGTGCCGCGCAGGTCTCCATCAACGGCACGCTCGTCACTCCGGAGTTGAGCCCGCGCCGCGCGCTCGACATCACGACGCTGCTGAAGCCCGGCCGCAACCAGCTGCGCATCGTCCTGACGACGACGTTGAAGAACAAGGCGCTCGCACTTGCTCCGCTGGTCGCGCTGACACGTCCGGCGTTCGCGATCCCCGGCACCCAGCCCTACGGCCTCTTCGGGCCCGTGCGCCTGATCCCATTCGCGCAGGCACGCGTGGCGACCTTGCCGCGCCGCTAAGGATTTCAGGGACCACGTTCGGGGAGCTCCCCGAGGCGGGTCGGGCGCAGCGAACGTAGCGTCGCCGCGATGTCAACCATCTCCACCCCAACGGTCTCGCGCGTCGCCGTGCGCGACGACCTCGTCCTCGGCGGTGCTGTCGTCAGCGTTGGCCTGCTGGCGGGCTTCTTCTACGCGTACGCGTGCTCGGTCATGCCCGGCCTGCGGAGCGCTGATGACCGCGCGTTCGTCGAGGCGATGCAGAACATCAACGTCTCGACCCCGAACCCCGTGTTCCTCGCGACGTTCATGGGTGGACCCGTGCTCGCGACCTGCGCTTACTTGCGGGGGCGGCGCGGCGACCCACAGGTCGCGCGCTGGCTGCTCGCCGGCGCGCTCCTCACCGGCGCCTGCATCCTCGTCACGGTCGCGTTCAACATCCCGCTCAACGACGAGCTCGAGCGCGCCGGCAACCCGGCGACGATCGCCGACATCGCCCAGGTCCGCGACGACTTCGAGACGCCGTGGACGATCTGGCACGTCGTGCGCACGGTCGCAGTGGTCGGCGGCTTTGCCTGCCTCGCGCGCGCAATGCAGCTGCGCGCGCGCCAGCGCACGTAGTCGGGCGGGTTTGGTTGCACGCTATAGTTGTACGTGCAACCAAACCCGAAAAGGAGACCGGCGATGCCGGACTACGGCCACGAGCTGACCTTCGGCAGCTTCATCACCCCGCAGAACCAGCACCCCGAGCAGGTCGTCGCGCTTGCGCAGCTGACCGAGCAGGCCGGGCTGGACCTCGCGACCTTCCAGGACCACCCCTACCAGGCCGCCCACCTGGACACGTGGACGCTGCTGGCCTGGGTCGCGGCGCAGACGACGACGTTGAAGGTCGCGCCGAACGTGCTCAACCTGCCGCTGCGCCAGCCCGCGATCATCGCGCGCTCCGCCGCGAGCCTCGACCTGCTCTCCGGCGGCCGCGTGGAGCTCGGCCTCGGCGCCGGTGCGTTCTGGGACGCGATCGTGGCGATCGGCGGCCCGCGGCGCACACCGGGCGAGGCGGTCACCGCGCTGAGCGAGGCGATCGACGTCATCCGCGGGCTCTGGGACACCGGCACGCGTGGCGGCGTGCGTGTCGACGGCGAGCATTACGCCGTCCGCGGTGCCAAGCGCGGCCCCGAGCCGGCGCACGACATCGGCATCTGGCTCGGCGCCTACAAGCCGCGCATGCTGCGGTTGACGGGCGCAAAGGCCGACGGCTGGCTGCCCTCGCTGAACTACCTGCAGCGTGAGGACATCGGACCGTCGAACGCCGCGATCGACGAGTCGGCCCGCGCGGCCGGCCGCGATCCGCGCGAGATCCGCCGGCTGCTCAACGTCGACCCGGAGTTGGGCGTCGAGGAGCTCGTCGCGCTTGCGCTGGAGCATGGCTTCAGCACGTTCATCCTCTCCGGCGACGACCCCGAGCAGATCGTGCGCTTCGGGCAGGAGGTCGCGCCGGCGGTGCGTGACGCGGTCGCCGCGGCGCGTGCCGACGCCGGCACGGACAGCGGTCCCGCCCGCGGCCCGCGCGCGCTGTCCCAGCGCCGCGCCGGCATCGACTACGACGCGCTCCCCGCGGTGCTGGCGGCGAGCGCCGTCGAGCCCGGCGACCGCGAGTACGGCAAGGTCCGCTCGACCTACGTGCGCTCGGGTTCGCCCGGGCTCGTGCTGCGCCCGGCGGACGCCGGCGAGGTCGCCGCCGCGATGACGTACGCGCGCGAGCAGGACGTCGCGCTTGCGATCCGCAGCGGCGGGCACGGCATCAGCGGTCGCTCGACCAACGACGGCGGCATCGTGATCGACCTGCGCAAGCTCGCCGGGATCGACGTGCTCGACCGCGACAGCGGCCACGTGCGGCTCGGTGCGGGTGCGCGATGGGGCGAGGTCGCCCAGGCGCTCGCGCCGTACGGGCTCGGGATGAGCTCGGGCGACTACGGAGACGTCGGCGTCGGCGGCCTTGCGACCGTGGGCGGCGTCGGCTTCCTCGCGCGCAAGCACGGACTGACGATCGACCACGTCACGGCCGCGGACGTCGTGCTCGCGGACGGTTCGCTCGTGCGTGCCGACGCCGAGTCGCATCCCGACCTGCTGTGGGCGATTCGCGGGGCTGGTGGCAACTTCGGCATCGTCACGGCGATCGAGCTCGCGGCGTACCCGGTCGGCGAGGTCGTCTACGCGCGCCTGATCTACGAGGCGGACGCCGACCTGCTCGAGCGCTGGGCGGCAGCGGTCGAGGCGGCGCCACGCGAGCTGACGAGCTTCCTGACCGTCGTCTCGCAGCGCGGCACGCCGATCGCCCACGCGACGACGGTGTTCGCCGGCGACGACGCCGACGCGGCGGGTGCGGCGCTCGGGGCGCTGCTGGACGCCGGGCGCGTGCTCGACCAGGGCGCGCAGCTCGTGCCGTACCACGCGCTCGTGCCGCCGCACGGCGGGCCGCACCTCGGTGGCAGCCTCGCGCCGGCGATCCGCGCAGGCCTGGTGAACCACGTCACGCCGGACGCGGCGCGCGCGTTGATGGGGCTCGTCGAAGCCGGCGACACGCCGTTTGCGCAGCTGCGCGCGGTCGGCGGCGCGGTGAACGACGTCGACCCGATGGCGACGGCATACGCGCACCGCCACCAGAGCTTCTCGGTGAACGCGGTCGGCACGAGCCTCGAGCGGCTCTCACCGCGCTGGGACGAGGCGATGGGCCCGCACCTCGACGGCCTCTATCTCAGCTTCGACACGGACACGCGGCCCGAGCGCCTGCACGCCGCGTTCCCCGGCGCGACGCTCGACCGCCTGCGTGAGCTGAAGGGGATCTACGACCCCGACAACGTCTTCAACCAGAACTTCGCCATCCCGCCTGCGGCGCGCGCCGCCGCGTAGGGTGCAGGCATGCGTACGTTCAACGGTGTTGAGGACTTGAAGGCGTCGGTCGGTCAGGAGATCGGCGTTTCGGACTGGTACGAGATCACGCAGGCCGAGATCGATCGTTTCGCCGAAGCGACCGACGACCACCAGTGGATCCACGTCGACGCCGAGCGCGCCAAAGACACGCCGTTCGGCGGCACGATCGCGCACGGGTTGCTGACGCTGAGCCTCGGGCCGAAGTTCGCGTACTCGCTCTACACCGTCGAGAACGTCGCGTTCGCGCTGAACTACGGCTACGAGAAGGTGCGCTTCCCGGCGCCCGTGCCGGTCGACTCGAAGCTGCGCATGCGCGCGACGGTCGCGTCGGTCGACGACGTGCCCGGCGGCGTGCAGCTGCGCGTGACGCAGACCTTCGAGATCGAGGGCGGCGAGAAGCCGGTCTGCGTCGCGGAGTCGGTCGCGCGCGTGTACCCCGGCTAGCGCCGCGCGAGCTGCCGGCGCGCCGCGTCGACGACGGTCGCGCGGTCGCGGTGCGTGCGCTCGTACAGCTCGACGGCGGCCAGCGTCGCCGCGTCGGCAACCACGAGCCGGTCGACAACGTCGGCGGCCTTCATGTGCGCGTAGTCGGGCCACGGCTCGTCGACGCGCACGTTCGGCCCGACGTCGTCGGGCGTGTCGCTGGACGAGGCGACGATCTCGTCGGGCTCGCGGGGTGTGGCGGCCGGCGGCGGTGTGGCGGCGGGCGGCGGTGCGGTGGCCACCGGTGGCGGTGCGGCGGCGGCGGGCGGCTCCGTCCGGCGCTGCGGCGCGGCCGCGCGCGGCTCCTCCCGGCGCAGCGGCTGCGGCCGCTCGTCTTCGCTGCCGGTCACGAGCCGCAAGGCCCGCGAAGCAAGCCCCAGAGTGGTGTCGAGCGCGAGTCCGGCAGCGCGGCGGGTCAGCGTCAGCGGGTTCAGCTCCATGCCGCCTCGCCTACCCGGGTCCGGGGCGTCCAAGCGGTACGGTCGCGGACATGCGCGACGCCGCCGGCGAGATGGAGCGCGCCGCGGCGCTGCTCGCGGAGGTTGCTGCCGGCCGCCGTGGCCTGACTGCGCGTGTCTTTCGCCCGCCCCCGACGCTTGCGTTCAGCCGCCGCGACTCGCTCGAGACCGGCTACGAGGAGGCCCGCCGCCGCGCGATCGCAGGCGGCTTCGCGCCGGTGCTGCGCCTCGGCGGGGGACGCGCCGCCGCCTACCACGAGGGCTGCGTGATCCTCGAGCTGTTCGAACCGCAGGAGACGATCGCGGGCGGCATCGAGCAGCGCTTCGAATCGATCACCGCACTGCTCGCCGAGACCTTCGCCGGGCTCGGCCTCCCCGTCGCGGTCGGCGAGCTGGAGGGCGAGTACTGCCCCGGGCGCTTCAGCATCCATGCGAACGCCATCAAGCTCGCGGGCATCTCCCAGCGCTCGATCCGCGGCGCAGCGCTGACCGCCGCGTTCGTCGCGGTCGAAGACGGCGCTGCGCTGCGCGACGTGCTCGTCGAGGTCTACGACGCGCTGCGGCTGGAATGGGAGCCGCGCACGGCCGGCGCCGCCGAAGACGTGCTCCCCGGGCTCACGGCGTCCGCCGTCGAGGCAGCGATCACGAGCGCGGCCTCGAGCTCGCGCGGGCGCGTGCTGAGCGACTGACCAAGCGCCGCCTCGGCACGGCGCAGCCGCTTGGCGACCGTGTTGCGATGCACGCCCAACGCGGCAGCCGTCGCGCTCTGGTCATGGCCGTTGGCGAAGAACGCCGAGAGCGTCTCGCGCAGCTCGCCCGCCGCTCGCGAATCAGCGGCCAGCGGCCCGAGCTCCTCGGCGGCGAACGCACGCGCCGCGTCGCGGTCGCGCAGCAGCACGGCCGCAAGCGCGACGTCGTCGTAGCGCGTGATCGCAGGCTGACCATGCGCGCTCGCGACCGACCGCGCGAGGTCGGCCTGACGCTTGCTGGCGACGAAGCCCTCGACGCCCGTCCCGGGGCGGCCGATCGCGGCGCGCAGCCCCGCCGGCAGCGTGCCCGCGGCCGGCGTCGCCGCGGGCGCCGTCCAGATCGTCGCCTCGCCGGGCGTGTCGGTGACGACCAGCGGGCGCCCGTCGCCGACCGCGCGCACCAGCTCGCGCGCCGCCGCCGCGATCGCCGAGCCCTCGACCTCACCGGTCTGCGACCAGACGACGATCGCGACGTGCTCGCCGTCCAGCCGGTGCCCGAGGATCCGCTCGGCGGCGGCCACGTCCACCGTGCGGCCGGCAAGCAGCGCCTGCAGTGTCGTCGCGCGCTGGGCGAGCGTGCCGCGGATGAAGAGCTCGCGCTGCGTCTCGTACTCGTGGGCGACGTCGGTCATCGCGTGGTCGGCGAACGCAAACGACAGCGCGCCGACACGCGCGAGCGCACGCAACGCGTCGGCGTCCGGCGTCTCGAGCGCCATGTCGGCCGCGCGCGCGAACAGCACCTCCTGGCCGAGGCGGTAGGAGCGCAGGATCGCGGCAAGCGACACGCCCTCGCGCGCGAGGTGGCGGCTGAACGCCAGCGCCGCGGTCGGCGCGTGGTACTGAATCGCGCCAAGCTCGTGCTGCAGTGCGCTCGCGAACTCGCGCAGGAGCGCTTCGGAGCCGGTGCGGCCGAGGTCGCGGCGGCGATCGTCGCTGAGCAGCTCGGGGATCTCGGCGTCGATGCGCTCGATCACGAGATCGGCATAGCGCGCGGCGTTGCGGCCGAGCTCGTCGGCCAGACGCAGCTCCAGGTCGTGAGGCACAGAGGAAGTGTGCACATTGCACTCCACGCCGCGGCAATTTCAGCATCGCGCGCCTCGGCAAGGCACCGGCCCGGGGGCACACTGCCCGGCATGCTGCTTCGCTCGATGTGCGCCGGCCTCGTCGCCGGCGCCGCGACCGACCTGCTGCTGGTGGCGCTCGGCGCCGGCCAGATCAGCGGCGTGCAGGTCGGCGTGCTTGCCGCGCCGCTGCTGCTCGCGACGCTGTTGCGCGGCCGCGGCGTCGACCTCGTCGTGCTCGGCGCGGCGTGGACGCTGGCGCCGCTGATCGACCAGCACCTGACCGCCGTCGTCACTGTCGACGGCGCCTTCCCCGACCTCCTCCATCACGTCGCCGGCTGGCCTGCCCTGGTCGCCGGCGCGGTCCTCCAACACAAGGCGATCCCCTCCACATGACCTCCGTCGCAATCATCGGTGCCGGCTTCGGCGGCTTGGCCGTCGCGCTCGAGCTCAAGCACGCCGGCGTCGATTCGTTCACCGTCCTCGAACGCGCCGACGAGGTCGGCGGCGTCTGGCAGGCCAACACCTACCCCGGTGCTGCCTGCGACGTGCCGAGCGTGATCTACCAGTTCTCGCGTCACCTCAAGCCCGACTGGTCGCGGCGCTTCGGCTCTCAAGCAGAGATCCGCGACTACCTGCGCAGCGTCTCGATCGAGAGCGGCGTGCGCGACCACATCCGCTTCGGGACCGAGGTCGTCGGCGCGACGTTCGACGAGGCAACCGCACGCTGGACCGTCGAGCTGGCCGACGGCGAGACGCTGGAGGTCGACGTGCTCGTCTGCGCGACCGGCCAGCTCAGCCGGCCCAAGCTCCCGGCAGTCGAGGGTGAGTTCGCGGGAGCGCAGTTTCACTCGGCCGAGTGGGACCACTCCGTCGACCTCGACGGCAAGCGCGTCGTGGTCGTCGGCGGTGGCGCGAGCGCGATCCAGGTCGTTCCGGCGATCGCCGACCGCACCGCGCACCTCACCGTCGTGCAGCGCTCGCCGAGCTGGATCGTCAACAAGTACGACTGGCGTCCTGGCCGGCTCGAGCGGCTCGTGCCCCAGCGCGCTCTACCACCACGCGATGTGGTGGTGGTTCGAGTCGCGCTACCCGCTGGTGCTGCGCAAGCTCGACCCGCTGCGCCGCGCCTGGGAGCGCTGGCTGAAGCGGGGCATCCGCCGGATCGTGCGCGAACCCGCGAAGGCCGCCGCCTGCACGCCGGACTACGCGCTCGGCTGCAACCGCATCCTGCTCTCGCGCGACTGGTACCCGACGATCGCGCGCCCCGACGTCGACGCGGTCCGCGCGGGCGTCGCGGCGCTCACGCCCGGCGGTGTCGTCACCGACCTCGGCCGCGAGATCGCTGCCGACGTCATCGTCTGGTGCACCGGCTTCACCGCGACCGAGTACCTCGCGCCGATTCGCATCAGCGGCCGCGACGGCGTCGAGATCCGCGAGGCGTGGGCCGACGGGCCCGAGGCCTACCTCGGCCTCGCGACGCCCGGCTTCCCGAACCTCTTCATGAGCTACGGGCCGAACACCGGCTCGCTGACGAACACGATCATCAGCCTGCTCGAGTACCAAGCCGGCTACATCCGCCAGGCGGTGCAGCACGTCGGCGCGAGCGGCTGTGCTGTCGACGTCCGCCCCGACGTCCACGACGCGTTCAATCGCGAGCTGCAGGAACGCCTCGGTGGGACGGTTTTCACGACGGGCTGCCCGGGCTGGTACACGACGGCGGAGGGGAAGGTCACGACGGTGTGGGCCGGCTCGCACGTCGAGTACCGCAAGCGCACGCGGGTGTTCGATCCGGCCGCCTACGAAGCGCTGGCCGCGCGGCCCGTCGAGGAGGTGGCCGCGTGACCATCGCCGAGCAGGCACCGCCGCTGGAGCGGCTGGACCCGGTCGCCGCGGTCGCGCTGATTCCCGAGCGCGACCGGCCCGACGGCCCGGTCACCACGCAGCGCCTGCGCCGCACCGTCGCGGCATACGCCGCCACGGTCGCTGCGGGCGCGCTGCTCACGCGCGCAGCCGGGAGACGGCCGCTCGCCAACGCCGGCCTCGGACTGGTGGCACCGGGCGCCGGCTTCCTCGGCGCCAAGCGCCCCGGTGCGTTCGCCGCGACGCAGGGCGCGTTCGGGCTGTCGCTGGTCGCCTGGCTGGGCAGCGGCAACATCGTCGCCCCCGCCGCGACCTGGCTCGGCAGCGCCGCGCTCAGCGCGCGCCGTGGCCAGCGCCCCGCTGGGCGCCTCGCGCGTGCCGCCGTCCCGCTGGCCGCCGCCGGCGCGGTCGCCGGTGCTGCCGTGGCGCGCGAGCGCTCGCATCGCGGCGCGGTCGCACGTCGCGAGCGCCGCAACGCTCACTTGCGCGGGGTCGTCGCGCGCGAGCCGGCACAGCCGCGCACGCTGCCGGAGGCGAAGGTCGAGCCCGAGCTGACGCCCGCCGAGCTGGCGCTGACGCGCTTTGCGCTGGACCGCGCGCTGCAGCCCGTCGACGCCTGGGAGGGCTTCGACAAGATCGAGCAGTTCCAGACCTCGAGCGTGCGCTACCAGGTCACGACGATGGGCCACGCGCTGTCGACCCTGCAGTACGCGCGCATGCCCGCGTTTCACGGCTACCTCAACCTCGCCCAGCGCAACCTCATCGACAAGTGGCAAGAGCGCATCTGCTGGGCCTACTGGGCCAAGGAGAGCGCCTGGGGGCACCTGCGCTACAACCCCGACCCGGTCCCGCGCGACAACATCATGCTCACCGGCTGGCTCGGCTACCAGCTCGCCAGCTACGTCTCCAACACGGGCGACACGCGCTACTCCGAGCCGGGCTCGATCACGTTCCGCCACCCGCGCGGCCACGAGTACCGCTACGACCTGCACAGCCTCACGCAGGCGCTGGTCGACAACTTCGAGCGCTCGGACTTCACGCTGTACCCCTGCGAGCCGAACTGGATCTACGCCCTGTGCAACGGCTACGGCGTGCTGCCACTGGCGATGCACGACCGCCTCTTCGGGACCGACTACGCGGAGCGCATCCTGCCGGCGTTCCGGCGCGGCTTCGAGAACGAGTTCCTGTCGGTTGACGGGCGCACGATCGGGATCCGCTCGTCGATGACCGGCCTGACGATCCCGGCGATGACGTCGATCCTCTCCGACGCGGCTGTCATCTGGCAGCTTGCGCCGGTCTTCCCCGACCTCGCGCGCGGCCTGTGGGAGACCGTGCGCAACGAGTGGGTGCACGTACCCGCCGAGGGCCCGGTCCAGCTGGAGATGCGCGGCTGGGATCGCATCGACACCGGCAACTACACCGCCGTTCCGGCAACGGCGTTCGCTGCGATCACCTGGGCCGCGAAGGAGATGGGCGACATGGCGCTGGCCGCGCGTCTGCTCGAGGACGCCGAGGCGCTGCTCGAGCCGGTCACCCAGGACGGCGTCAGGCGCTACGCGAAGGCCTCGACGCTCAGCAACGCCGCGCTGTTCGGCGCGATGGCGGCGGGCGCGTTCAGCCACCGCCAGCGCGTCGAGCGCGGGATGCCGCAGGCATGGCAGATCGGCCCCGTGCTCGACGAGACCGCCTACCCCGAGGTGCTCGTGGCGCAAGCGGTCAGCGACGGTGCGGATCTGCGGCTCGTGCTCTACCCGGGCGCCGGCTCCGGCCGCCGCGCGATCGCGATCGCCGACCTGCTGCCCGAGCAGGCCTACGACGTACGCGGTGCAGTCGCCGGCGAGCTCGTCGCCGGGTCCGACGGGCGCGCGTCGCTCGAGGTCGACCTCGACGGCCGCGTCGAGCTTGCGATCACGCCGAGGGCCTGAGCGATGTGCCCGATCTGCATCGCAGTCGCAGGGCTCTACGCCGCGGTCTTCCGGCCGTGGCGACGGCTACGCAGCCGCTAGGCGCCGGCGCAGCTGCGATGCGAGCTCAGGCGTGAGATCGGCGACCGCGATCGCATCGAGCTCTGCCTCGACGGCCTGCGCGGCGCGGCGCTCGACGGCCTCGAGCGTGCGCTGGATGTCCTGACCGGCATCGCAGTGGGGGCTGGCGTGGTGGACGCCGAGCAGCGCGGGCTCCTCGCCTGCGATCACGCGCCAGACGTCGCCGAGCGTCAACTCGGCGGGGTCGCACAGCAGCTGCCAGCCGCCGCTGACGCCCGGGCGTGAGGCGACGTACCCGGCGTCGCGCAGCCGGCCGAGCACGCGGCGGACGTAGACGGGGTTGGCGCCGGCGCTGCCGGCGATGTCCTCGGAGCTCATGCGGCCGTCCGAAAGGTGGGCCAGCAGCGTCAGCGCGTGCAGGCCGACCGTGAACTGCGTGTTCGTCGGTCCGGTCATCGGTTGCAAATCGTACCCGAGACAGCTACGGTTTCAATACGTATCCGAATTGACTACGAATTGGAGTGGATCGATGACCGTTGCAGTGACCGGTGCCTCAGGCCAGCTCGGCCGCCTCGTTGCCGAAGGACTTCTCGACGTGCTCGACCCGAGCGAGGTCGTGCTCGTGACGCGCTCGCCGGAGAAGCTCGCTGACCTGCCCGCCGACGTCCGCCACGGCGACTTCGACGATCCCGCCTCGCTCGCGAGCGCGTTCGCCGGGGTCGATCGCGTGCTGCTGATCAGCACGGACGCGATCGGCGCGCGCGTCGCAGGGCACGTCGCGGCGATGACGGCTGCGGTCGCGGCGGGCGTGCAGCACATCGCCTACACCTCGTTCGGCAACCCGTCCGACGACAACCCGGCGATCGTCGCCGCCGAGCACCGCGCCACCGAGGACGCGCTGCGCGCAAGCGGCGCGGCCTGGACGCTCCTGCGCCACGGCGTCTACGCCGAGATGCAGCTCGACGCCGCTGCGGCAGCGGTCGCGACGCAAACGCTCCTGACGAACGCCGGCGACGGGCGCAGCGCCTACGTCTCGCGCCAGGACTGCGCGGCAGCGGCCGTCGCCGTCATGACCGGCGAGGGCCATGAGGGGAAGATCTACGACATCACCGGCCCCGAGGCGCTCGACGCCGACGACCTCGCGGCGGTCTTCGCCGCGCTCGGCGGGCGCGAGGTCGAGGTCGTGCGGCTGGCCGACGACGGCTGGGTCGCCGCGATGGTCGAGCACGCCGGCATGCCCGAGCCGACGGCCCGCGCGTACGCGACGTTCGGCGCCGCGCAGCGCGCCGGCTACGCCGCGGTGGTCACGGACACGGTGCAGCGGCTCACCGGCCGCGCACCGATCGCGCTGCGGGATGTGCTCGCGGCGCAATACTCCGCTGTGTGAGAGGGGTCGTCGCCGCTGGAGTCACGTCGTTGCTGCTCGCGTTCGGCGCGGGCAGCGCGTCGGCCGATGTCGTCTGGCTGTGCAAGCCGGGGATGGCGGACGATCCCTGCGAGCTGGCGCTGGACACCACGTTCCAGGGCACGCCGGCGCGTGTCGAGACCCCGCCGCGCGGGCCGCGCGAGGTGGACTGCTTCTACGTCTACCCGACGGTCTCGAACCAGCTGACGCCGAACGCGACGAAGGCGCGCGACCCCGAGCTGGTGTCGATCGCGAAGTTCCAGGCCGCGCGCTTCTCGCAGCACTGCCGGACGTGGGCGCCGATCTACCGCCAGTCGACGCTGGCGTCGATCGTGTTCGGCTACGCCGGTGCGTCGGGCGCCGATCGCGAGCTGGCGTTCCAGGACGTGCTCGAAGCGTGGCGCGAGTACCTCGCGAAGGACAACGGCGGCCGCGGGGTCGTGCTGATCGGCCACTCACAGGGCACGGGGATGCTGCGCCAGCTGCTCAAGCGCGAGATCGAGACGCATCCCGAGCAGCGCCGGCGCGTGGTGTCCGCGCTGCTGATCGGCGGGACCGTCCCCGCCGCGGGCAACGACGCGCTGGCGACGCCGGCGTGCACGCAGCGCGCGCAGGTCGGCTGCCTCGTGGCGTTCTCGAGCTTCGCGCAGGACCCGACGCCGCGCGCGCGCTTCGGGCGCGGCGGGATCTGCGTCGATCCGCGGCCGCTGGCCGGGGAGGACGGGCCGCTGCGGCTGATGCTGCCCAGTGAGCCCTACGCGCTCGGTCCGATCGCTGCCGGTGTGCTGCTGACGTCGGTCGGGATGACCCCGCGCGCGGACACGACGTGGGTCGTCTCACCGGACCGCTACGACGGTGGCTGTCGCATGATCAACGGCGCGAACGTGCTGCGCTTCGAGCCGCGGCCCGGGTCGCGGCGGCCGATGTGGTTTCCCGAGCCGAACTGGGGGACGCATCTGGTCGACGTCAACCTCGCGCTGGAGCCGCTGGTGGCGCTTGTCGGGCAGCAGGGCGCGCGCTGGGCGCACCCCGACGTCCGTCTGACGCGGCGCTGCGCGCGTGGGCGCCTGCGCGTGGCGATCGCCGGTCGCGAGCGCGAGTTCGTCACTACGCGGACCGTGCGCCGGCGGGGCAAGAAGCTGCGTGCTGTCGTGACGTTGAAGCACGGCCAGCCTGAGCGTTTGGTGCTCGAACGCTCGCTGCCGCGCTGCTGACTGGAGGAATCCGACAACGACCGCGCGCGCGCGTGCGCGTAGCGTCGGCCCGTCATGGGATTCATCACGCCCACCCCACCGCCCGTCGACGTCGAGGAGTGGAAGCGCCAGCCGCATCTGCTGAAGATCAAGCCGCTCGCGCAGGACTGGGCGGTCAACGGGTTCGGCACGCCGACGGCGATCTACCTGCTGTACATCGTCAAGCTGCTGCTGTTCTGCTGGCTCGGCGTGCTGGCGATCGCGACGACGTCGGGCCTTGGCGGCCTGAGCGACTTCGGCGACTGGTGGACCGAGCCGATCGTCTGGCAGAAGGTCGTCGTCTTCATGATCTGCTGGGAGTTCCTCGGGCTGGGCTCCTCCTCGATGGCGCTGTCGTTTCGCTTCGTGCCGCCGATCGGCGGGCCGCTGTACTGGCTGCGTCCCGGGACCTTCCGGCTGCCGCCGTGGCCGGACAAGGTGCCGTTCACGAGCGGGACGGCGCGCACGCCGGTCGACGTGCTGCTGGCGCTCGGCGTCTACGTGATGAGCTTCTGGCTGCTGTTCTCCGACGGCGATGCCGTCGCGGGGACGGCCGCCGGCAAGCTCGACACCACGCTGATCGCGATCCTGCTGGCGTTCATCGTCGCGCTCGGGCTGCGCGACAAGGTCTCCTATCTGTCGACGCGCCCGGAGATCTACGGGCTGCTGATGGTCGTGTTCCTGTTCCCGCTGGACAACATGATCGTCGCCTCGCAGATCGTGCTCGTCTGCATCTGGTTCGGCGCGGCCGCGTCGAAGCTCTCCCACCACTTCCCCTACGTCGTGTCGGTGATGGTGTCCAACACGCCGTGGAACCGCTCGCGCAAGATCAAGTCGCAGCTCTGGGTCGATCACCCCGAGCAGATCCAGCCCTCGCAGAAGGCGGTCTACTTCTCGCATCTCGGCACCGTCATGGAGTTCGGGCTGCCGCTCGTGCTGCTCGTGACCAACGGCGGGACGATCGGCTGGCTCGCGGTGATCGGCATGCTGATCTTCCACGCGCACATCACGTCGACGTTCCCGCTGGCGGTCCCGCTGGAGTGGAACCTCTTCATGATGTTCGGGCTCGTCTACCTGTTCGGCGAGTACGGCTCGGTGCCGCTGTCGACGTTCGACGACCCGCTGCTGCTGATCCTCGTGCTGACGAGCGGGGTGCTCGTCCCGATCCTCGGGAACATGCGCCCGGACCTGATCTCGTTCCTGCCGTCGATGCGCTACTACGCCGGCAACTGGGCGACGTCCTGGTGGCTGTTCAACAAGGAGCGCGGCATCGAGGAGCGCTTCGATCGCGACATCAAGAAGTCTTCGCCGCTGGTGGTGACGCAGCTGACGAAGCTCTACGACCGCGACGCGGCGGAGCTGACGCTGTACAAGGCGCTGGCGTTCCGCTCGATGCACTGCCACGGGCGGGCGATGAACGCGCTGCTGCCCAAGGCGGTGGGCGAGGTCGAGGACTACCACGTGCGCGAGGGCGAGTTCATGGCCGGTGCGACGATCGGCTGGAACTTCGGCGACGGGCATTTCCACCACAACCAGCTACTCGAGGCGGTGCAGGAGCGGCTCGGACTGAACGACGGCGACCTGCGGATCCTCACGATGGAGTCCCAGCCGATCCACATCCAGCGCCAGCGCTATCGCATCTACGACGCGAAGCTCGGGCTGCTGGAGGAGGGCTACGCGGACATCGCGGAGATGCGCAAGCGGCTGCCGTGGCTCGATGAGAACTGGGGCAGCTTCCCGTTCGAGGTGACGTGGCGGCGTGAGCCGGACCGCGAGCCGGCCGAGGCTCTGGTTTGAGCGCAGCGGCGGCTCGGGTGAGCCGCTGCTCGTCATCACCGGGTTTGCGATCAGCGGCGCGATCTTCGAGCCGCTGATCGAGCAGTACTCGCAGCGCTTCGACGTCATCGCCTACGACCACCGCGGGTCGGGGCGCTCGGACAAGCCGTTCGGGGTGACGTCGATGGCCGAGCTGGCGTGGGACGCGGTGCGCGTGCTCGAGGCGGCGGGTGTCGAGAGCGCGCACGTCTACGGCGTGTCGATGGGCGGGATGGTCGCGCAGGAGATGGCCCTGCGGTTTCCGCAGCGCGTGCGTGGGCTGGTGCTCGGCTGCACGACGCCGGGCGGCCCGCTGGCGGCGCGTCCGGCACTGCGTGGGCTCGTGCAGCGCGGTCTGCTGGCGTCCTATCTGTTCAGCGCGGACTTCCGCGCGCGCGAGCCGGAGCGCGTGAAGTGGCTGGTCGCGCACTTCGTGCGCGAGGGCTTCTCGATCCACGGCGCGGCGGCGCAGTGGTGGGCGACCGTCTTCCACGACACGGTCCTGCGCCTGGGCTCCGTGCAGGCACCGACGCTGGTGTTCCACGGCGAGCGCGACGTGCTGACGCCGCGGCGCAACGCCGAGCTGATGGTGGAGCGGATCCCCGGTGCCGAGCTCGCCGTCGTCTCTGGCGCCGGCCACGCCTACGCGCTGGAGCGCCCCGAGGAGTCGTTCGAGCTGCTCACGTCGTGGCTCGACCGCCACGCCCCGATCGCCCCGGGCGTGCCGCGGGGCGAGCTGTCGCAGCGCCTGGAGCCGGTGACGCGCGCGCTCGGGCTGCCGATCGGCGCGCTGCGCACCGGGCGCAGCCTCGTCAGCCTGCTAGCTCGGGGTTCGGGATCGTCCTGAGGCGGTCGATGAGCTTCGTCCACTGCAGCGGCTTGAGGACGGTCTGAACCTCGGGGCGGAAGCCGACGTGGATGTGGTCGGCGTGGTCGGGGAGAGAGAGCGTGTTGTCGGCGCCTTCGTAGCGCATGAGGCTGATGATCTGGTGGGGCTTGGTCGTGCCCTGGAGCGTCAGCAGGCGGCGGATCGCGATGTCGGTGACCGAGCCTGAGCCCTGGTGGCCCTGGATCGGGATGCCGTTGATCGCGGAGATGTCGACGGCGTTGCCGGAGGCGTGCTCGGAGACGTTGCCGCTTGCGGTGAGGTAGCCGTGGTTGCCCTTCAGCGAGCTGACCGTCGGCTTGAGGCCGCTGGCCGCAAGGAACTCCAGCGTGGCGAGCACGCGGCGGTCGATCTGGCCGGTGCGGACGTCCTCGCCGCCACCGGCGTACAGCTCGATGCGCGGGTTCTTCAGCACGCGGCGCTGCAGCTGCGCCTTGCTCATCAGCAGGACCTGGCCCGGCGTCGCGGTCTTGATCTGCAGTGCGCTGGCCTCGAGCAGCTTCCAGCCGTCGAGGATCGGCTTGGGGTCGATCCGCGGCGCGTCCTTGCCGGCGGGGCGGATCTCGAAGCGCACGCGCGCAGCGGCGCCGTCGCCGAGGTCGCCGATGCGACCGAGGATCGTTCCGCCGGGGACGCGTGAGCCGACGCGCAGCAGCTTGACCTGCTGCCTGGCGGTCGTGCTGCGGGTGGGGTTGGCCTGCAGCCGCTCGCGCAGCGGCGCGCGGCGCGTCACCGCCGAAGCGGCGGGAGCAGCGGCCGCCACCGCGCGCCGTTTCGCGACGCGGTATGTGCGCGCCACCTTCTTGAGCTTGCCGTACGTGTAGGTGTTGCCGTACACGTCGCGCAGCTGGACGAACTTCCCCAGCCGCTCGCTCGTGCCGGTCTTGATGATCTTGCCGTCCTGCACCGCGACGACCGCGGCGCCGGCGCGGGAGAAGATGTTCGTGGCCTTGGTGCCGCGCGCGTACTCGCTGGTGGCGGCAACCGGGAAGCGCGCTTGCGTGAGGCCGGTGAGCGAGCCGACGAGGTCGGCGGGCAGCCCGCCGATCAGCCGCGCGCGCATCAGCACGCTGTCGACGTACCAGTCGGCGTGGTTGTAGGCGAAGAGCGCCTTGCGGATGTCGGTCTCCGCGCCGGAGGCCTTCAGGTAGCGCGCGGCGGCGAAGATCGCGTCGACGGGGTTGTAGGGGTCCTTGGCCTTGTCGCCGTTGGCGTCGATGCCATAGGCCTTCCAGGTGGCCGGCATGAACTGCATCCAGCCGACCGCGCCGGCGGTGCTGGTGGAGACGTTGCGCCCGTAGTCGGACTCGATCTCGTTGATCGCGGCGAGGATCTCCCAGCGCACGCCGTACTGGATGCCGGCCGCCTGGTAGATCGGCAGCAGGAACGGTGGGACGCGGAACTTGTCGATGAAGAACGACGGGATCGCGACCGAGTACGTCGGGTCCGTCATCACCGGGACGCCGCCGTTGGCCAGCTGCGGCGGCGCGCTACCTCGGGGCGCGGCGGCGGTGCGGGTCGCGGCCGGCTTGTGGCGCGTGGCGGCCGAGCGGCGGCGGGTGGTGGACTTGCGGCGCTGCTCGGTCGCCTTCTTCGCGGGCGCGGCGGCCGGCGCGCTCGCGGCAGGCGGCTCGACGGCCGGGGGCTGGGGCGGCGTGATCGTGCTGGCGGAGTCGGAGATCGACAGGATCGGCGTGCTCAGCGTCGGCAAGACGATCTGGTCCAGGGGCGTGCCGGGTGGCACGTCGACGGGGATCGTGATCGTCTGGCCGCCCAGCAGCGTGACGGTGATCGTGCGCTGCTCGGCGCCGGCCGGCACCGCAGCGAGGCCGCCGATGCCGGCGGCAAGCAGGCCCGCGGCAACAAGCGCCCGATGCGTCTCCAAACCCATGATCGCGAGTCTTGGCGATAACAGCCTCGGCCTCCACGTGGAGATCACCCAACCGGGGCCATGGGAGGTGTGGGAACCCGCCATCTGCGGGGCAAACGCGCGCGGGTACCTTGCCGATCACCCCATGCGTCCGTCGCATGGGTCCCCCTTCTCGTGAGCCCGACCACCCGTCTGGCAGCGGTCGTCGACGCGCTGCGCATCCCACTGGATCCCGGCGGCGACCCGTCGATCCGCGGCATCTGGTGGGGCGACCACCTGCGCGAGGTCGGCTGGCAGCTGCAGCTGGCGCAGCTGCTGCGCAGCCCGATCTACCGCGGCGAGGGCGTCCCGCGCGGCGACGGCCGCGCTGTCGTCCTGCTGCCGGGGTTCCTGGCCGGCGACTTCACGCTCGGCGTGCTCAGCGGCTGGCTCGAGCGCATCGGCTACGCACCGCACGGCACGGGGATGCGTGCCAACGTCGACTGCATGGACCGCGCGCTGGACCGCGTCGAGGAGCGCGTGCGTGAGCTGCACGAGTCAAGCGGCCGCCGCGTCGCGTTGATCGGCCACTCGCGCGGCGGGCACTTCGCGAAGGCGCTGGCGCATCGCCGTCCCGATTGGATCTCGCACGTGATCTCGATGGGCGCCGGGCTCGACGAGCCGCTGGCGGTGAGCTCGCCGATCATGGCGATCGTTCGCGGCGTCAGCGTCGTCCATCGCCGCAACGACCCGGCGCTGCCCGCCGACCTGCATGACCGGCGGCTGCACGTGCCGCGCGTTCGCCGACTACCGCGCCCCGTTTCCCCCCGAGATCCCGCTGACGTCGATCTTCACGCCGACCGACGGCTGCCTGCGGCGCAGCTGCTTCGACGTGCCCTACGCACGCCTCGTCGAGGTGGGCGGCACGCACGTCGGACTCGCGTTCGAGCGCCGCGTGTACGCGGAGATCGCGGAGGGGGGGGGGGGAGGGGGGAGAGAGAGAGAAAGAAAGGGGGGTGAGGAAGAAAGGGAGGAGGGTGTGGGGGAGGGAGTGGGAAGAGGGGGGGGGGGTGGGGGGGCGGGGTGGGGGTAGATGGGGCCTGAGATGGGGTGGGAGAAAGAGAGAGAGGGTGAGGAGCGGAGAGGGTGTGCGGGAGGGGGTGGTGGGGGGGGGAGCGGTGGTGGGCCGTGGAGTGCAGTGTGGAGTGAAGGGCGTGTGAGTGGTGCAGGGCGGGCGAGAGGAGGGAAGGAGGGAGGGAGGGAGAAAGCAGGGGGGGGGAGAGGGGAGGAGCGGGCGGGGGGGGAGGGGCGCGGGGGAGCGCGGGGCGAGAGGCGCCGAAGCGGCGCGAGCGAGGGCGGGGCGAGCGCGGGGGAGCGGGCGGCGACGCGCCGGGCGGCACGGGCGCGCGGCGGGCGCGCGGCCAGGCGCCGGGCGGGCGAGACGCGCGGCAGAGGAGCGGAGCGGCACCAGCGCAGGCGCGGGGGAAAGGCGACGGGGACGCGACGCGCGGCGCGCGGGCGGCCGGGCACGGTGAGCGTGCCCTTTGCGGGTGCTGTGGCCTCGCCGGGCTTCTCTCCTCGCCCCCGACCGCGTGACCCGATTCATGCACGATGAGATCGAGACAGCGCTCAACGTCGGCGACCGCGAACTCGCTCTCGACGTGGCGTACTTCCCGATGCGAGTCGCGCGCACGCAGCAGACCTCGACGCCCGGACTGGTCCGGGCCATGCTGTCGCTGTATCCCAGCCTCTATCGACTGGCAAGTTCGTGATTGAGCTCAAGAATCTTCTGAAGTCGCGTAGCCACACGCACCTCATCGAGTGGCTGCGCTGGACAGTGGCTCCGCGCATCGAGCAGACGAGCACTGATGCGGACCGCGATCGAGCACTCGAACTCGCGCGGATTGGATACGCGCAGATCAACGAGATATTGCGCTCGGCGATCGACCTGCGCGACGAGAGTACTTTCGTCGAGCTGATCCGGGAGTGGCGCTCGACCCTCGACGCCGAGGACAGATACAGCGACGAGCCGGACCGGTTCATGTCGTTGCGGGAGGAGATGGATCGCCTGGTTCTCGGACTCGCGATGTGGAGCGCGCATCTGATCTCAAGAACGGGGCCCGAGCAGGGGCTGGTCGCGACTCTTCGGGCTGCGTGCGGCCACTTCGGTTCGCCCGAGCGCGTCGCTTCGGCGCTGCAAGCGACGGAGCAAACGGACTCGCCCTGGACCAACTGGTTTCTCAGCGAGCTACCGAGCTACCAAGGCCACATCATCCCAACACGCGAGGCGCTTCGCAGAGCAGCGGTCCTCATCGCGCTTCAGATGAATCAATCGACGGCAGCTCGCCTGCCGTTCACGCGTGACGAGCTGCTGTACGGGTCCGACGAACTCTTGCGCCAGTTGGGCGAGGTGGAGGAGCGAGCGGACGTGTGGGCCGCGGCGCTCGGCCTGCTTGGGCGCGCGGCGGCATCCGGTGATGCCGCCGCGGGCTCTAGCGATCTGCCTACGATCGCTGGGGGTTCGGCCGAGCAGGAGCTGCGCGATCGTGCGGCTTCCCTGCGGGGGCTCCTAGCCGAAGGGCTTGAGCTGGCAAAACTCGATCGCAACGACGAGATACGTCGTGCGCCGCTGGACGAAGCGAAGGTCGCGAGTTTCCGCACGAGCACCCTGGACGCGCATCGCGAGGCGCGTGTCATCGGCGACCTACTGCGAGGCCTGGCGGCGGTCGAGACCGTGACGGATCCCGGCGTGCCCACGCCAGACCTGCATCAGCGCCGTGGCTGCCGAAAGAGTGGTTCATCACTCGCACTAACGTCGTTGGAATCGACAGCACGGGCCGCGATCTCGCGAGGAGCATGCGCCACGAAGAGATGCAGCAGCTCCTCCGCGTTCTGGGGGAGCGGGCCGACCCTGAACTCACAGGGGAGGGCGCAAGAGCGCTCTAAGCGAGGCGTCCTGGCGCAGCCCGAGCGGGAGTAGGGGTCAGATCTTGCAATCCAGCATTTCGCGGGATTGGGGTCAGAGCTTGCGGCCGTTGGAGCGGTGAGAAACGCTCTTGCCGCCGCTCAAAACCTGAGCGGTGCTTGATTGCAAGATCTGACCCCGGGCCGGGTGGCCCCGCGCCGGGTGGCTTAGGCCAGCACGTACTCGCCGGGCGCGTCGGCAACCGGCGGGAACTTGCGTGAGCCGAGCTTCTTCGGCGCGGGCCGCAGCCCGTCGCTGCGCTCGGCCAGCCAGGCGTCCCAGTCCTCCCACCACGTGCCCGTCACCGGCTCGCGCTCGCGGATCCAGGTCTGCCCGTCGGGCGCGTCGCCGTCGCCGGCGCGGTAGCGCGCCTTCGGGTTGCCGGGCGGGTTGATGACGGCCGCGATGTGGCCGCCGTTCGAAAGGACGAAGCGCGCGTCGCCGCCGAGCAGCTGCGTGGACACGTAGCAGTTGGGCCAGGGCGTGATGTGGTCGGTCTCGCCGGCCACGATGTAGGCGTCGGTATCGACCTGCGCTGAGGTCGACCGGGGAGCCGAGGATCCTCTCCTCGCCGGCCGTCAGGAACGGGTTGTGCAGCCCGATGTTGACGAAGTCGTGGTGCAGGCCGGCGGGCATGTCCATCGTGTCGGCGTTCCAGAACAGCAGGTCGAACGCGGGCGGCTTGTTGCCCATCAGGTAGTTGTTGACCCAGTAGTTCCAGATCATGTCGTTCGGCCGTAGCCAGGCGAACGTGCGCAGCAGCTGGTTGCGATCCAGGTAGCCCTTGCGCTGGACGCTCTTCACCGCCGCCGCGGCGGTGTCGGGCGAGACGAAGTTGCCGATCGTCCCCGCGCGGCGCGTGTCCAGCGTCGTCACGTTCAGCGTCACGCCGGCGATCTGGTCGAGCTCGCCGATGTGCGCGAGGTGCCCGAGCGTCGCCGACGTCGCGACGCCCCCAGCGCACAGCGCCGACAGATGGATGCGGTCGGCCTTCGTCACCGACCGCGCGGTGTGCATCGCGTCGATGATCGCCGTGACGTAGGCGTCGAGGTCCCAGGCGGCGTCACCGGCCGTCGGGTTGCGCCAGGAGATCGCAAGCACCTGCTGGCCGCGCGCGACGAGGTACTCGACGAGGCTCTTGCCGGGGGAGAGGTCGACGACGTAGAACTTCGAGATCATCGGCGGGACGATCAACAGCGGCGCGGCGCGCACCTCGTCGGTCGTCGGCGTGTACTGGATCAGCTCGTACATCTCGTGGCGCTCGACAACCTGCCCCGGCGTGCACGCGAGGTTCTCGCCGACCTTGAAGCCCGACCGATCGACGTTCGACGGGATCCGCTGCGGCGAGCGCGCGTCGCGCACCAGCGCCTGTGCGCCGTCGCGGAAGTTCGCGCCGCCGCGCTCGATCGCGACCTTCATCGCCGCCGGGTTGGACCACGGGAAGTTCGTCGGCGCCAGCGCGTCGAGCACGTTGCCCGCGACGAAGTGCAGGCGGTGGTCGACGTCTGACTCGAGCTGGGCGTCGTCGATGAGCCCATGCGTGAGGTCCTCGGCTGCGAGGTAGCCCTGCAGCACGCGGCGAAACAGCCAGCTCTGCTGCCACGCGGGGTCGGCGAAGCGCCGGTCGCCACGCGGGGCGGTGCGCTCGCTGGAGCCGTCGATGATTGCCCGGGCCTCGCCGCCGAGGCTGGCCAGGCGGCTTGCGACGCGGGTGGGGCGGCGAGCGAGCGCGGTGGCCAGCCGCACGGCCTCCATCCCCGGCACGAAGCGGCTCTGCGTGTGCGCCGCCTGGATGACCAGGCTGTCCATCCCCACGTCTTGGGTGGGAGCAGCGCCGTTGCGCATCACATCTCCATCCCGCCGTTGACCGACCAGACCTGCCCGGTGATGTACGCGGACTCGTCGGCGCAGAGGAACTGCACGACGCGCGCGATCTCCTCCGGGCGCCCGAGCCGGCGCACCGGGATCTCGGTCTTGAGCTTCTCCATCACGCGGTCGGGGACGCCGGCGATCATCTCGGTGGACACGAGGCCGGGGGAGACGGTGTTGACCGTGAGCCCGACGCAGTGCTCGTCGTCGAGGTTGCCGGCCTTGCCCAGCAGCATCGCGGCCTCGCGCGCCAGCGAGCGCGTCATCCCGAACAGCCCGGACTTCGACGCCGAGTAGTTGACCTGGCCGACGTTGCCGCGCTCGGCGGCGAGCGAGCTGATGTTCACGATCCGCCCGCTGCCGCGCCCGACCATGTGCGGCAGCGCCGCCTGCGCCATGAAGAACGCGCCCGAGAGGTTGACGGCGAGGACCTTGTACCAGTCGTCGTCGGCCATCTCGAGGACGCTGCGGTCGATCAGGATGCCGGCGTTGTTGACGAGGATGTCGAGGCGCCCGTGGTGGTCGATGACCTCGCGCACGGTGCGCCGGCAGTCGTCCGAGGAGCCGACGTTGCCCTGATGCAGGCTCGTCTCGACTTCCAGCGACGCGGCGAATGCGTTCGCGCCGTCGTGGTCGCGCGAGTAGCCCGCCGCGATCGCAACACCGTCGCCCGCCAGCGCACGGCAGATCGCGGCGCCGATGCCGCGCGTGCCGCCGGTGACGAGCGCGACGCGGTCAGCGAGTGGCCTTGGCGCGGTCTGCGGCCCAGTTTCCAAACTCGTCACGGAGCGGCCCCTTGCTGATCTTGCCGGTGGGAGTCTTGGGCAGCTCGTCGCGCACGACGTACTCGCGCGGGAGCTTGTACTTCGCCAGGCGCTCGGCCGCGTAGGCCGCGAGCTGCTCGGGATCGAGCGCGGCGCCGGGCTTCGGGACGACGACCGCGAGCACCTCCTCGCCGCGCACCTCGTGGGGGACGCCGATCACGGCGCACTCGAGGATCTCGCCCTGGGCGTACAGCACTTCCTCGATCTCGCGCGGGTAGATGTTCTCCCCGCCGCGGATGATCATGTCCTTGGAGCGGTCGACGATGTAGAAGTAGCCGTCCTCGTCGACGTAGCCGACGTCGCCGGTGTAGAGCCAGCCGTCGCGGATCGAGTCGGTCGTGGCTTCCTCGTTCTTGAGGTAGCCCATCATCAGGTTGGCGCCCTTGATGATGATCTCGCCCCAGTCGCCGGAGCTGACCTGCTCGCCCTGGTCGTTGACGATCTTCATCTCCTGGCCACGCACGGGCAGCCCGATCGAGCCGACCTTGCGGTCGCCGTAGAACGGGTTGATCGAGGAGACGCAGGTCGTCTCGGTGAGGCCGTAGCCCTCGAGGATGCGGATGCCGAAGCGCTCCTCGAACGCCGTCATCAGCTCGACCGACAGCGGCGCGGCGCCGCAGATGACGTAGCGCAGCGAGGTCGGGCCCGTCGGCGCGTTCTCGGCGGCAAGGACGGCGGCGAGGATCGTCGGGACGGCCGAGATCGAGACCGGCTCGTACTTGGCGACCGTCTCCCAGAACGCCGAGGCCGAGAAGCGCTCCCACATCACGACCTCGAGGCCGAGCAGCATCGGCACCAGCGTCGTCGCGACCTGCGCGTTGGCGTGAAACAGCGGCAGCAGCATGCCGAGCCGGTCGCCTGGCCCCAGCGGCAGCAGCTCGCCGGCCTGCGCGGCGTTCACGATCTCGTTGCGGTGCGAGAGCATCGCGCCCTTGGGCGAGCCCGTCGTGCCTGAGGTGTAGAGGATGTGCGCGAGCTCATCGAGCCCGCGTGTCACGTTGGGTGTGCCCGAACCGCGCGCCGCGACGGCGTCGAGGTTCAGCTCGCCGTCGATGACGACGGTCTCGCGCACGCCCGCCATCTCGTGGCCGCTGAGCGTCTCAGCACCGGCGCTGGTGGTGACGACGGCCACGGCCTCGGCGTGGTTGATGACCCACGACGCCTCTGTGCCGGTGTACGCCGGGTTGACGGGCCCGAGCACGCCGCCCGCCTTGAGGATTCCCCACCACGCCTCGAGGAACTCGATGCAGTTGGGCAGGAAGACCGAGACGACGTCGCCGGGACCGACGCCCAGTTCGGCGAAGCCGCCGGCCAGCTCGTCGGTGCGCGCGTCGAACTCACCGTAGGTGAGGCTGCGGTCGTTGAGCCGCACGAAGGTCTGGTCCGGGTTGCGCCGCGCCTGGTTGCGCAGCAGGTCCGGCATCCACTTGGTGTCTGAGGGAACGTTCATGGCAGCGTGGCAGTCAATCCGTTGTCGACGATGTAGGCCGTGCCCGACGCGAAGCGCGAGCGGTCCGATGCGAGCCAGACGGCGAGTCCACCCAGCTCCTCGGGCTCGCCGAGGCGTCCCTGGAGAGCCGTGATGACCTCCCCGAAGTCGACGCCGAGCGCCGCTTCGAGCTCCTCCTTGCGGTCACCGACCATGTCGGTGCCGAACCAGCCGGGGCAGATCGCGTTGACGCGCACGCCGTGGCCGCGCAGCTCCAGCGCCGCTGTCTTCGTCAGCGACACGACGCCCGCCTTCGCGGCGCCGTAGTGGCCGGTCGCGGGCGAGCCGCCGAACGCCTTGATCGACGCGATGTTGATGATCGAGCCGCCACCGTTGGCGGCCATCGCGGCGCCCGCGTGCTTGACGCACAGGAAGACGCCGTCGAGGTCGACGCTGAGCACCTCGCGCCACTCCTCCAGCGACATGCTCACCAGCGGCGAGACGCGCGCGATGCCGGCGTTGCTGACGAAGATGCTGACGTCCGGATGGTCGGCGATCAGCTGCTGCACCGCCGCCTCGTCGCGCACGTCGCAGGTGGCGCCGGTCGCACCGTCGATGCCGGCCGCCGCAGCTTCGGCGGCCGCGCCGTCGATGTCGGCGAGCACGACCTTCGCGCCGGCGTCGGCGAGTGCCTTGGAGAGCGCCAGGCCGATGCCCTTGGCGGCACCGGTGACGATCGCGGTCTTGTTCTCGAGGATCTGTGTCATTGCTTTGACGCGGAGAGCGCGTTGTCGAGGAGGTAGGTGGCGCCGCTGATGAACGACGCGCCGTCGGAGGCGAGGAAGGCCGCCAGCTCGGCGACCTCCTCGGGGGTGCCCAGACGGCCCTGCGCCTGCGCGGCGAGGTCGTCGAAGCTGACGCCCGTTGCGCCTTCGAACGGCGCGACGAGGCGGTCGACCATCTCGGTCTTGATGAACGACGGGCAGATCGCGACGACGCGGATGCCGAAGTCGCGCAGCTCGCCCGCCGCGGTCTTCGACATGCTGACCACCGCCGCCTTCGACGCCGCATAAGCGCCGAGCAGCGGGATGCCCGCCGTGCCCGCGACCGAGGCCATGTTGAGGATCGTGCCCTGTGTCTTCGCGAGCTCGGGGATCGCGTACTTGATGCCGTAGAAGACGCCGTTGACGTTGATGTCGAACAGCTTCTTGAACGCGTCGTCGTCGGTCTCGGGGAGCGGGTGGGCGATCTCGATGCCGGCGTTGTTGATCATCACGTCGAGGCCGCCGAACGCCTCCACGGTCGCCGCGATCGCGGCCTGAACGTCAGTGGCCTTCGTGACGTCGCAGGTGATCGCGATCGTCTCGCCGCCGACCGACGCCGCCGCCTGCTCGGCGGCAGCGCCGTTGATGTCGGCGATCGCGACGCGTGCGCCGCGTGCGGTGAAGAGCTCTGCCATCGCGAGGCCGAGGCCCTGCGCGGCGCCCGTGATCAGGGTGCGCTTGCCGTCGAGCTCCGCCATCTCAGCTCGCCACCAGGCTGCGCGCGGCGCCGTTGAGCGTGCCCAGCGCGCCGGCCGCCGGCTGCAGCGCAGCGGCCTGCGTCTCGCCGGTGACCTGCGGTGCCGCCATCAGCCCGAAGGACTGCAGCACCGCGAGCATCTCGCGATGCCCGAAGGCCTGGCAGGCAGACGCAAAGCCGACGCGGCGCGAGGCGCCGTTGATCAGGTGGTAGGCGGCGTAGGCGTTGAGCAGGCCCGTCTGCTTGTAGTTGCAGGTGCCCTTCAGCAGCACGTGCACGTGGCCCATCGGCCCGGTCGCATGCACCGAGTCGACCGAGATGTTGATGCGCTGGTTCTCACGCGGCGGCATCTGGCTGTTGACCGCCGACGCCGACTCCGAGAGCACCGCGAGCTTCTCCTCTTCGGACATGCCCTCGATCTTCTCCAGCGTGGCGCCGACGATTGCCGGCACGCCCTGCATCAGGTCCTGGTCGAACAGGCCGCCGAGCACGCGGCAGTTGGCGACGCGCGGGTCGCGCTTGAACCACACCGGGCTGGACGTGCCGCCCCAGGGCAGCGCCAGGCCGACCGTGTGCTGGTTGGGCACCGCGACGGTGTAGAGGCGCCCGTCGGCGGGCCACTCGACGTACTCGTTCTGCTCCAGGTAATGCGCCTTGGACAGCGCCGCGTTGACGAAGATCGTCTGCGTCGAGGCCACCGTCGGCATGCCCTTCCACAGCACGAGCATGTCCAGCGTGTCGAGGCCGGGCGTCTCGAGCGCGATGTTCGCGGCGATCTCGCCAGTCGTGTACATCTGCGCGATGCCGGGGGAGAGCAGCAGCCCGCGCTCGGCGAACTGCTCGCCGTACTGCTCGTCGCAGACCATCATCCAGTCCTGCTCGCCGTTGGTGTCGGTGTAGTGGCAGCCCGCGGCGATGCAGGCCTCGACGACCTCAGGACCAAACCGCGCGAACGGCCCGACCGTGTTCAAGACGACCTTCGCGCCGTTGAACAGCTCGGTGAGCGCCTCCACGGTGTGCTCGACCTCGACGACCTCGTAGTCGGCGGTCTCGATACCGGGGACGTTGCTGTTCATCGCCGACTGCAGGCGGTCGGCGCTGCGCCCGGCGGCCACGAAGGGGACGTTGTACTCGCGCAGGTACTCGCAGATCAGTCTGCCGGTGTAGCCGCTCGCGCCGTAGACGACGACGGGCTTTGAGGTGCTCACTTGCTCTCTCCTGTGGTGTAGGGCGGTTCGGCTTCGAGGCGGGGGTAGGCCCCGGACGGTGGGACGCCCTTGGCCGAGCCTCCAGGCTTGGGATAGGCGTTGGTGCCGCGGGTGTCGAGCGGTCCCTGCAGCTCCTGCAGGAACTTCTCCTCGTCCGCGGTCAGGAGGCCGGGGAGATCCGAGCGGCTGACCGGCAGCGTCACGCGGGCGATGTGCCCGAGCGCGTCGGTCGTCTCGAAGCTCGCGGCATCCAGCGCGAAGAAGTTGGCGATCTCGCGCGAGTACGGCGACAGGTGGGCGAAGAACGGGTTGCCCTGGCGCAGGAAGCCCTCCAGCGGCGGTACGAACTTCGAGCCGCTGCCCGCGAACGGCTTCAGCGCGGTGACGGCCGGGGTCGCGCGGCGCGCGAACGTGCGCAGCTCGCGGGCGACCTTCTGGCCGTCGCGTGCGGCCGGCAGCAGGTCACGCACCGTCGGGACGAGGTCCTGGGAGGCCAGGCGCAGGTTGCGCACGACCGGGGTGGCGACGCCGGAGAAGCTCTGCAGGTGGTTGGAGGTGTTGCGCGCCTGGCGCAGGAAGCCCGGCAGCGTTGAGATCAGGTCGCGCAGCTCGCGATCGCGCGAGCCCGCGGCCTCGGCGGCCACCTTGACGCGGCGCGTGAAGGTCTGCAGCGCGGTGCGGCGCTCGCCCAGCGCCTGCGTCACGCGGCCGAAGGAATCGACGAGGCTCGCGACCTGGCGGCTGTTAGCGGCCAGCGTGTTGACCGCGCCGGCGCCCTCGTTGGCGAGGGCGCTGAGGCCCTCGACGGTCTTGTTGAGGTCGCCACCGCCGCTGTCGAGGCCCTCGGAGAGGCCGCCGAGCGCACGCTGCAGGTCACGCCGGCGCGCCTGGTTGAAGACCGAGAACAGCTGGTCGATCTGCGTCGCCTCCTCAGCGTGTTCGATCGACAGCACGCCGCCCGAGGGCAGCGCGCCGGCCTTCGGCGTGCCGGGGTTGACCTCGACGTAGTTCTCGCCGGCGACGGACTTCGCGCGAATCAGCACGGTCGCGTCGCGGTAGACGGGCGAGTGCTCCTTGTCGATGGCCAGCTCGAGCACCGTCGCGTTGCCGCGGTCGGCGATGTCTTTGACACGGCCGATGTTGACGCCGGCCGTGCGGACGTCGCCGGCCTTCGCCAGCGAGACGGCGGTCGGGATCACGGCCTGGACCTTGTACTTCTCCTCGCCGGGCAGGATCGTCGTGCCGGCGAGGCCGAAGAAGTAGGAGGAGATCGCAAAGCAGACCGCGAGGAACGCGACGAGCTTCACGGCGCTCCAGCGTTGGGTGGCAGTCACTTGCGCGGACCTCCGGGTGCGCAGCTCTTGGCGGGCGCCATCGCGGACGTCCCGTCCACGGTCTGCCCGCGCGGGATCAGGCCGCGGGCGTCGTAGAACTTCATCAGCGAGATCGTGTTCGCGAAGAACTTCTGGACGGCGAACTCACACGGCACGATCGTCTTCGTGATGCGGTCCAGGCGCGGGGCGGCCGGTGCCAGCTGCGCGAACGCGCGGGCGAGGTCGTTGCTGGTCGGCGCGAGCGCGGCCATCAGCTGGCCCAGGCGCGGCAGCGGCCGGCGCAGCGCACGCAGCGACGGCGTCGCCTCGTTGGAGAACTCGCGCAGCGCCTTCATGCCGGCGGGCAGCTGGCGGGCACTGCCGCGCAGCTCCTCGAACGCCGGGTCGAGCTCGTCGGCGCTCTTGCGCAGCGCGCTGAACGCCGGCTGCAGCTGCTGCAGCGTCGGCGGCAGCTCGGAGAAGACCTCGGCCAGCTGGCGCTCGGAGGTCGCCAGGCGCGTGAACGTCGCCGAGCCACCGCGCACCAGGCCGCGCAGCTGCTTCTCACGGTCGCCGAGCTCGTCCATCATCAGCGCGAAGTTGTGGACCAGGCGGCGCGTGTACCCACGGCGCTCGGCGGTCTCGCGGCTCAGCTTCTGAGCGGAGCGCAGGAACGGCGACAGCTCGACGAGCGCCTCGCGGAACTGCACGCCGTGGTCGGGAAGGCCGATGCCGAGCTCGTCGGTCGCCTGCTCCAGGCGCGTGCGCGTGTCGCCGTTGAAGGCGTTGAAGACGCGCCCGATGTCCACCGGCACGACGGTGCGCTCGGCGGAGAGGACGTCGTCCTCGCTGAGCTCGCCGGCGGACTTGTGGCCGCGCTGCTCGACGTTGAGGTAGAGGTCGGCCAGCGGCGTCTTCGGGCGCAGGCGCAGCTTCGCGTCCTTGTACAGCGGCGCGTACTCGCCCTTGAGCTTGATCGTCAGGACCGGACGCCCGTCGACGAGCTCGGCCTTCTCGATCTTGCCGACCGGCAGGCCGGAGATCCGCACCTGCTGCTTGCCCGCGACGACGCCCTTGGCGTCGTCGACGGCCACGCGCACCGTGTAGGTGTCGGCCCACGGCATGTTCAAGCGCAGGCCGTCGGCGATGACGGCGACCGCGCCGATCGTCAGCGCCACCAGCACCAGCAGGGCCAGGAAGCCGCCGCGCGCGCGCTTGATCTCAAGCGCCATCCGTCCGCGGTTGATCCTCATCGCTTCACCTTCTTGCCCTGGAACCAGAGGCGCCCGAGGTCATTCGCCAGGCTCTTGCAGCGCGCGTCGCCGACGCCGGTCGTCCGGCAGGAGCGCTCGAGGATGGAGATCGGGAGGTTGCCGACGCTGTTGGTGCTCGGCGGCACCGTGAAGCGGATGCGGTAGCCCTCGTCGTCGTACTCGCCGGCAGCGCCTGCGAGCGCCGACCAGAACGGTCCGATCATCTCGTAGACCTTCATCCGCGTGGAGTCGTCCTTCTTGTTGAGCCACGGGATCAGCTCGCTGTCGAGGCGCTCGAAGGTCGGCTCGAGGTCGTTCATCAGCGGGACGCCGGTGACGCTGGCGCGGGCCAGCGCCTCGAACGTCGGGCGGGCGGCGCGCAGCAGCGGACGCGCTTCACGCAGTGCCCCGCGCAGCTGCACCACGGCCGGTGTCGTCGCACGCGCGGCCGGGCCGAGCGCGCGCGCGCCGGGGCGCAGCTCGGCGGCAAGCGGGTCGAGGTGGTCGAGCGTCGTGCGCAGGCGCCGCATCGTCTGCAGCGTCTCCGTCAGCGACGGCGGCGACAGCTCGATGAAGCGGCCGATGTCCTCGCGGCGCTGCGCCGTGACGCCGAGCGTGCGGTTGCCGCCGCCGACGAGGCCCTGCAGCGCGGCGGTGTCGTCAAGGCCCTTGACGGCCTTCGAGGTCGCCGCGACGAGCTTGCGCAGGTCGTCGGACTCGCGCCCGCGCAGCGGCGTCAGGCCCTTGGTCACGGTCTCCAGGGTCGGCGCGAGCGTCTGGATCGTCGTCTTGATGCCCGCCGGGTCGGAGAGCGTGTCGCGCAGGCCTTTGAGCAGGTCGCGCTGCGCTTGGGCGGTCGTGCCGTCGTAGGGCTGCAGGATCTGGTCGAGCTCGACCTGGTTGTCGGTGCGGCTGACCGGGATCGGGCCCTCCAGCGCGCGGCGCCGACGGCGAGCCGGGGTGCAGGTCGATGTACATCAGCCCGCCGAAGAGCGTGCGCCAGCGGACCTCGGCGCGCGCATCGCGGCGCAGCTTGATGCTGTCGTCCTTGATGCGCATCGTCACGCGTGAGGCGCGCGACGGATCGCTGCCGGGCTCGACCTTCTCGACGCGGCCGACCTCGATGCCGTTGACGCGCACGACCGTGCGGTTGGAGACCTGGTTTGCGGCCGCGAACTCGGCCTGGACCGTCTCGCCGCCCTTGCGGCCACAGCGGGACCGTGCGCGTGGCAGCACCGATCAGCGCGAACAGCGCCACGAGGATCACGATCGCGCCGGTCAGCAGCGGGCGCGTCTTGTGTTGCGCCGGCTTGACGTCCAGGCGGTGGCGCAGGTTCTGCAGCGGTCCGCTCATGTCAGTCGCTCCGAGACGGCGGCGCACGGGGCCGGGTAGGCGTTGC
The DNA here is from genome assembly GCA_963727365.1 of Paraconexibacteraceae bacterium. Taxonomy (GTDB): domain Bacteria; phylum Actinomycetota; class Thermoleophilia; order Solirubrobacterales; family Solirubrobacteraceae; genus Paraconexibacter. The sequence goes on from CAVSFU010000008.1 coordinate 385,666, forward strand.
GGCCGAGCTGGTGGCCGTCCTTGGGCGGGTTGTCGCCCATCAGCACGTCAGGCTGGATGACGCGGGCCGGGACGACGCGCAGGGAGTTGATCGAGTTGCCGAGCTGACCCTGCGGGCCGTCGAGCGTCGAAAGCGGGTCGCCGTGCCGGCGGCGATGCCGAACCCGAGCGTGCTGCGCCAGTTCTTGCGCGAAGTCCAGGACGTCGCAGCCGCGGCCGCCGAGCTCGCGCAACGGCGCGAGGTTGTTCATGAGCGATGCGGATCGTCGGCGAGATCACCGGGGCGACGCGGTCGAGGAAGTTGACCGTCGGCGTGACGGCGCTGCCGAGGCGGTCCAGCAGCGGCGTGCTGGCCTGCAGCGCGGGGCCGGTGACGTCGAGCAGGCGCGTGGTCTCACGCAGGGCGGCGGGCGCGGTCTTCGTGATCGTGGTCGTGGCGCGCGCGAGGCCTGCGGTCTCGTTCAGCAGCGGCGTCGCCGCGGTCAGCCCGCGATCCAGCGCGTCGACGGCGGGCGGCGCCTCGACGAGCGTGCGGTCCAGCGCGTCGCGCTCGTCGGTGAACGCCTCGAGCACCTTGGCCTGCGGGGCGAAGCCGTTGGCGAGATCCTCGCGCACCGGGTCGTACGGCCGGCAAGCGTCTCGGCGGACGGGGCAAAGCGCGCGGCTGCCCCTTCGCGGTCGAGGATCGCCTGCGGACAGCGTGTGGACGCCGCCGTAGAAGCGCGGCGCCGGCCCTGAGGTAGTCGTTGAACTCCTGGCCGCGCCCGAGGAAGCCCTCGCCGAGGCCGCGGATCGACTTCTGCAGCGAGCCGCGCGTCTTGCTGTCGAAGGCCTGCAGGACGTCGAGCAGCTCCTCGGCCGACGACGTCTGCTTGGCGGACAGCACCGAGCCGCTGGGCAGCTCGCGGACCTTGCTCGTGCCGGGCGTCGACCTCGACGAACTTCGCGCCGAGCAGGCCCTTCAGGCGGATGCGCGCGCGTGGCGTCGGCGTGGACCTTCTTCTCGCCGGGGAAGAACTGCAGCTGCACGATCGCCTTGCCGTCGCGCAGCTCCGAGCTCGTGACGATGCCGACGTGACGGCCGGCGATGCGGACCTCGGAGAGGTCGGCGATCTGCGAGGCGTCGTCGAACTGCGCGTCGAGCTTGTAGTACTTGAGGCCCGGCACGCCGCGGGGCGCGACGAGCGCAACCGTGATGAGCGCGCCGACGACGAGCAGCGCGACGAGCGCGGCGATCAGGATCGTCGGGCGCGAGGCGGTGTGGCTGACTGATCTACTGAGTCGCATCAGGGCTTGAGCAGGTAGTCGAGGAGGGCCTTCGTGCCGCCGAGCGTCTTGTCGACGGTCTCCTGCAGGTTGTCCGTGAGGTTGTCCAGCAGCGGCGGCAGCTTGACCTTGGGCGGCGCGGGCTTCTTGGGGTTCTTGAGCTTGTCGAGCAGCGACGGGCGCTTGCCCGGCTTCGGGGCCTGCTCGCGGGCGCGCCTGTCGCGCTCGGCCGCCTTGATGATCGGGACGATGTCCGCGATCGCGGCAGGCCCCTGCGTCAGGCCGAAGCGGAAGATGTGGCTGGCGGCGTCGTAGCCCTGTGTCGCGCGGGCCCAGCCCTCGAGCACGCCGAGGATGTCGCCGATGCCCGTGTCGAGGGTCTTTGAGACCGGCTCGAACGCCTCCGAGAAGGAGGACAGCTCCCTGGCCAGCGGCCGCAGGCGGCGGACGACCGGGGTGGCCTCGTTGCCGAGGCGCTGGAGGTCGGGGGAGACCTCGCGCACGGTGCGCAGCGCGGGCCGCGCTGCCTTCGTGAAGGCCGGCAGCTCCTTCAGCGTCGACGTCAGCGCCGGTGCGGTGGCGCGCAGGCCGCGCGCGGCGGGGCCAAGCGGGACGGCGGCGCCCTCGAGCGCGACCAGCGCGTTGCGCGCGGCACGCAGCGCCGCGGGTGCCTTGTCGACGGTCGCGCCGAGCTCGGTGCTGCGGTTGCCCAGCGTCGTCAGCGTGCCGCTTGCCGCGGTGACCAGGCGGCCCAGGGAGGCGCGCTCGCGGGCGACGGAGCCGACGACGCGGTCGGATTCCTCGACGAGCCGGCCGAGCGCCTCGTTGTCGGCGGAGAACTGGTTGAGCAGCTCGCCGGTGCGGTCGAGCGCCGGCGGCAGCGCGGCGAGGATCGCGGCGATGTCGTGGCCACGGCCGACGTAGGAGGTGCCCTGCTCGTTGATGAAGACCTTCAGCGCCTGCTGCGTCGGCAGATCGACGGCGTTGATGACGTCGTCGAGCTCGACGGCGAGGCCGGTGCGCGCTGCGGGGATCGTCGTCCCCGACGGGACCGGCTTGCTGCGGTCGCCGGGCTCGAGGTCGACGAACTTCTCGCCGAGGAGGTCGGCGGCGCGCGCGGTCGCGCTGACGTTTGCGCCCATCGGCGCGGCGCTCTCGTCGATCTTGAGCTTGGCGACGACGTTGTCCTGGTCGTCGAGCTCGAGCTTGTCGATCTTGCCCACCGGTGCGCCGTCGACGCGCACGGTGAAGCCCTCGCGCAGGCCACCGGCCTGGCGGAACTTCGCGTTGAGCGTGTAGCCCTCGTCGCCACCGGAGACGATCGCCGCGGCCGCAACGGCGACGGCGGCCAGCGCGGCGAGCAGCACGACCCGGCGGATCAGGATCTGCCGCGTCACTTGCCGGCCCCCTCGGGGTCCTTGCTCGCGTCGAGCGCGTCCTTGGTGATGCCGCACTCGGGGATGAACCACGGCGTGCCGGCGTTCAGGCCAGGCGGACGCGGCATCGCGTAGTTCAGCCGGTTCTTGAACAGCGTCGTGATCGTCTGCGAGTTCGGCGCCAGGCCCGGCGTCAGCATCGGGTGCGCCTGCAGCGGGTAGGTCCGCGCGTAGTGGCCGCCGCGGTCGAAGTTCTTGTTCCAGCCCGCCCAGGTCGCCATGTTGCCCGCGAGCTCCGGGGCGTAGGGACGCAGGCAGTTCATGATCGGCTCGACCTGGTTGAGGACGTTGCCGAAGTCGTCGAGGAACGGCTTGCCCTCGGTGAGTAGGCGGGTCAGCCCGGGGGACGCCTTGGAGCCGGAGCGCAGCGCGCGGCCGGCGATCGGGACGACGGCGCGCAGCTCGGCGAACGCGGCACGCGCCGGCTCGGCGAGCGTGCGCAGCTCGCGCGCGCCGGGCGCGAGGTCGGTCGAGCATCGCCTGAAGTCCGGTCGAGCGAGCTGTCGAGGCGGCGCAGCGTCGTCGTGCTCTCGCGGAACGCGCCGGGCGCGCGCTCGAGCGAGACCTGCTCGGCACGCGTGTGCTCGGCGAACTCGTCGAAGGTCGCGGCGGCGTTCTCGACGAGGCCGGTGATGTCGCTCTGGCGGGCGGCCAGCGCGCTCGTCGCGCGGGCACCGGAGCGCACGAGCGTGCGCAGCGCTTCCTCGTCGGCGCCGAACTCGCGCAGCAGCGAGGCGGTCGCGTCGAGGCCGGGGCCGGCCTGCTCGAGACCGTCGCGCAGTGCGGTGCCCTGGCCGTCGAGCGTCTCGCCGGCCTCGCCGACGACGTCGCGCAGGTCCTGGCGCGTGCGGCCGCGGAAGATGCGGTAGGCCGCGTCGAGCTCCACCGCGCTGCGCGTCGAGCGCGCGGGCAGGACGCCGTTGTCCTTGATCTCGGGTGCGGTCTTCGGCCCCGGGAAGATCTCGACGTAGCGGTAGGCGAGGCTCGTCGTGCTGCCCCAGCGCGGGCCGGCCATGCTGCCGCGGCGCAGCGGCCAGATCGTGTCGTCGGTGATCTTCAGCTCGGTGATCGCGCGCCCGTCGGAGAGCTTGATCTCGCCGATCTCGCCGACCTTGCGGCCCGCCATGCGGACCTCCTGGCCCGGCGCGAGCTGGACGACGCTGTCGAACGACGCGCGCACCTTGTGGTCGCCCCCGCCGCCCGTGAAGACGACGACGGCGATGACGACGGCGGCGACGAGCGCGATCGGAGCTAGCAGGCGAGCCGGCACGTCAGCCTCCTGCCGGGTAGCCGGCGTTGGTTCCCCAGAACACGGCGGACCAGAACGCGGCCACGACGTGGATGAGGATCAGGTTGCCGATCATCGCCCGCGCCACGGCGTTGCCCACGCCGACGGGTCCGCCACGGGCCTTGTAGCCGTAGTAGAGGGCCACGAGCGTGATGCCGATGGCGATCGTGACGCCCTTGATGATCGAGTAGATGTTGTCCTGCAGCGCCTGGCTGGCGAAGTACCCCTCCAAGTACTGGGCCCGCGAGAGGTCGCCGAGCTGGACGGTCGTCACCAGCAGGCCGCCGACGAGGCCGGTGACCATCGAGGCGATGTAGATCAGCGGCACGCAGAGCATCGACTGCGACCAGGCGCGTGCCGACGACGTACTTCATCGGGTCGATGCCGACGGAGTCGAGCGCGTCGATCTCGTTGCTGATCCGCATCGAGCCGATCTCCGCGACGAGGCCGGAGCCGACCTTGGCCGCGAAGATGTAGCCGAACATGTACGGGAACAGCTCGCGCAGCGAGCAGGGCACCTGCAGCTGGCCGACGGCCGCGGTCGCGCCGAGCGGGCGCGTCAGGTACACGAAGAACAGGCCGCACTCGCCGCCGATCACGGCCTGCATCGCCAGCAGCACGAGCGTCGAGCCGACGATCAGCATGCGCGCACTGGCGCAGCACCTCGGCGAAGTAGCGCCAGGCGCCCGGGGTGGCGGCGAGCGCGCGCATCGAGAAGCCGACGATCTCGCCGGCCTCGCGGATCGGCGCCGTCAGCTTGCCCGGCTCCTTGCGCTCGGGCTGGCGGCTTGCGGGCCACGCGGCTCGCGAATGTCTCGGTCGCCATGGCTCAGCGCACCGCCTGCGCGCCCGGGAACGCCCCGAGGTAGGTCGAGTTGAACGCGAAGTTCAGGATCCAGATCACGCAGAAGGAGATGACGACGGCCTGGTTGACGGCGCGGCCGACGCCCATGCGGCCCGCCCTTCGCGTTCATGCCCTTGTAGCAGCAGACCAGCCCGACGACCGCGCCGGAGACAGTCGTCTTGACGAGGTTGGCGACGAGGTCGATCGTCGTGAAGCTGTGCGACGTCGCCTCGAAGTAGCCGCCGACCGTGCCGGTGACCTGGAGGTTGGCGAGCATGATCGCGATCGCCTCGGTGGTGATCACGACGATGCCGAGCGCCGGCATCAGCAGCGTCATGCGCGAGCACGCGCGGCGCGACCAGCGTGCGGATCGGGTCGACGCCCATGACCTGCAGCGCGGCGAGCTCGTCGCGCACCTTGCGCGCGCCGAGGTCGGCGCAGATCGCGGTGCCGGCGACGCCGGCCACGACCATGCCGGTGATCCAGACGGCCTGCTCGCGCACGGTCGCCGGGCCGACGATCGCCGCGACGCGGGTCGGGTCGCCGAGCAGCTCGGCGATCAGCGAGCCCTGCACGCCGGGCGCGCCGTAGCCGAAGCCGAACGCCGAGATCGCCGGCCGGGATCGACGCGCGCTTGGCCAGCAGCCAGGCCTGGTCGACGAACTCCCCGCGCCAGCTGAACGGCGGCGTGAAGAGCGCCTGATGGTGCCGCCGCGCAGCGTGAGGATGCCCCACGCCTGCGAGGCCGCACTCGAGCCACTTCGGCTGGGGCTTGGGCCGCCCGGCGGGGCGTGTCGGCTGCCCGAGGCCAGCGGCGCGACTGGTGCGTCGAGGGCGGCCATCTACTCCATCCCGAGCGGGCCCTGCGGCCGGCCGGCGAGGAACTGGCGGACGAACGGGTTGGGCGGAGGTGAACATGTCGTCGCGGTCGCCGGACTGGACGATCCGGCCCTTCCAGAGCACGACGAGGTAGTCGGCGATCCGCCGTGCCGAAGCGATGTCGTGGGTGATGACGATGTAGGTGCCGCCGTGCTCGGCGTGCATCTGCTGGATCAGCTCGCACAGCAGCGCGGTGCGGACCGGGTCGAGGCCCGAGTCGGGCTCGTCGAACATGACGATCTCGGGCTCGAGCACGAGCGCGCGCGCGAAGCCGGCGCGCTTGCGCATGCCGCCGGAGAGCTCGGCGGGCACGCGGTCGCCGGCGCCGCCGAGGCCGACCTCGCGCGAGGCGGTGGTTGACGATCTCGGCGATCTCGGCCTCGGGCTAGTCGGTGTGCTGGCGCAGCGGGAACGCGACGTTGTCGAAGACGTTCATCGAGCCGAACAGCGCGCCGTCCTGGAAGAGGATCCCGAACTTGCGCCGCATCTCCAGCAGCTCGGACATGCGCAGGTCGGCGACGTTGCTGCCGTGCACGAGCACCTCGCCCTGGTCGGGGAACATCAGGCCGATCAGGTGCGAGATGAGCACGCTCTTGCCGGTGCCCGACGGGCCCAGCACGACGGTGATCATGCCCTCGGGGATGCCGACGTCCAGGCCGTTGAGGACGCGTGTTGCGGCCGAAGCGTCTTGTGGACGTCGATGCACTCGATCGACCAGAAGTGGCCGGGCTTCTGCTCGCTGTAGTTGAGCGCGCCCTGGTGGTGCTCGTAGTCGGCGGCCTGGTCGAGCATCGCCTGCGTGGCGCGGTCGAACTTCGACCTCGTCCTCCTCGTCGCCGGAGACCGTCAGGCGCGACTCGAGGCCGCCGCCGTCCTCGAACCACTCGTCGCTGCCGGGCGCATCGGGATCGCGGCAGCGTGCGCACGATCGGCATCACGCGCAGGAACTTGCGGACCGGGCCGTCGACGGTGACGCGACCGCGCGCGATGGCCATCGGCAGGTTGAACTCCTCCGACCAGATGCGCTCGAGGTCGACGCTCGAGAGGCTCAGCTGCGCCTCGGCGTCGCCGCTGTCGGACGACCTCGATGCGCTCGTCGGCAAGCGTCAGCGTCAGCCCAGGTCGGGCTCGTCGGCGAGTCGATGCGCACCGTCGTGTCGGCGCGCGCGAGGCGCTCGGCCAGCCGCGGGTTGCGCGCAGCGGCCTCGAGGCGCGTCGCGAAGCGCTCGAGCGCACGCTCGGCCAGGCGTGCGCGCCAGCCCGGCGCCGTTGCCGGACGGCGGATGCTCAGCGCTGAACTCGCTTGCCGCGGCCGCGCTGGCAGGGTTGCGCCAGACCGGGTCCTCGGGATCGGGGTAGTGGCTCGACGCTGTCGGCGAAATCGGCCGACAGGCGCTCGAAGACGCGGTCGATGTAGACCCAGACGAAGGCCTGGACGGCGTCGGTGCACGCGCTGCGAGCTGCGCCTCGTCCTTGGACCGGCGCTCGAACTCCTCGGCCACCAATGGCTGGAACATCGAGACGCCGAACTGGTAGGCGCGCAGCACCGTCACCAGGGCGACGCCGCGGCCGCGCAGGAAGCGCGCGTACTCGAGGGCGTCGGCCGGGGTCTCGTGCGCGGTTGCCGGCAGGCCGGCACGCAGCATCGATGAGGATCTCGCGCACGTTTGCCTCGCAGCTTGCGCGCGTCGCCTCGACGGCCTCGTCGTCCTCGCCGAGCGCCGGCGTCTCGGCGTGGATGTGGCGCGCCATCGCCACCGCCAGCTCCGGAACGACCTCCATGAGCGTCGTCGCCGAGCTCTTGACGAGCTCTTCCTCGTCACTTGCGAGCGCCCAGGGACCGGCAACGAGCGTCGTATTCATCGCAGCCACTCCTCCTGTCGCGACATCGAAGGCGACAGTACGTCGGGGGGGTGCGCCCCTGAATGGGGGCTTCAGCCAACACCCCTGGGTCGCGTTGGCGATAAGCCACATTCGGCTCGATCAGGTGTACGGTTGACGTGGTGTCAATCTCGGAGTCGCCGATTGCGAGAACCCTGCAGGGGGACGCGCTCGCGGACGCCCGCGCGGCGTTCGCCCAGCTCGGCGCGACCTCGCCGCGGATCGGCGGCGACATGGCCACGCATCTACACGAGCGCATCGCAGATCTTGGGAGTCAGGTCGACGAACACGCGCTGCGCTCGCACACCGAGGCCAGCTGCACCGCAAACATCACGCAGATCTGCGACATGCTCGCCCGCGGCGCGCCCGCGGAGGAGCTGATCGCACCGGAGCCGGCGCTGGACTACGCGCGCGCGATCGTGCAACGACGGCTGCCGCTGCCGGTGCTGCTGCGCGCCTACCGCGTCGGCCACGGCTACTTCTGGAACATCGCGTCGGGCGCGCTGCAGGAGCACATCGGCGACGACCAGGCGCGTGCGGCCGCACTCGATGCCGCCTCGAACTTCATGTTCGAGTACATCGACGTGATGTCCGACGCGCTCGTCGGCGAGTACCAGGTGGAGCGCGACCGCTGGGTGCGCACCGCGGCGGCGATCCGCGCCGAGACGGTGCGCGACATCCTCGACGGGCAGAACGAGCACGAGCGCACGGCCTCCAGCCGGCTCGCCTACGAGCTGCGGCGCACGCACGTCGGGCTGATCCTGGCGGGTGAGCCCGAGGGCAACACGCGCCCGGGCGCCGGCGGCCTGGAGCACCAGGCAATCGAGGCGGCGGCGGTGCTCGGCTGCGCCGACCCGCTGCTCGTCCCTGCCGGTGAGGCGGTGCTGTGGGCGTGGTGCGGGACGTTCAAGCCGCCGACCCCTGCGGCGCTGACCCAGCTCGAGCGCTACACGCCGCCTGCGGGCGTGCGGATGGCGGTCGGCCGCCCGGCGTTCGGCATCGAGGGCTTTCGCGTCACGCACGTCGAGGCGGCGCACGCGTCGCGCTTCTGGGACGTCGGCGCGCCGCACGGCACCACGAGCTACCGCTCGGTCGAGGTCATCTCGCTGCTGGCGTCTGACCTGCCGCGTGCGCGGCGCTTCGTCGACGGCGCGCTCGGCGCGCTCGCCGAGCAGTCAGACGCCGCGGCCGGCCTGCGCTCGACGCTGCTGTGCTTCCTCGCGCATGGCTGCAGCCACGTGCAGGCCGCGCACGAGCTGCAGATGCACCAGAACACCGTCTACAACCGCGTCCGCCGCGCCGAGGAGCTGCTCGGCGGGCCGGTCACCGAGCGGCGCGTGGAGCTGCACACGGCGCTGATGCTTGCGCAGACGCTCGGGCCCGAAGTCCTCACGCACTGAGCGCCCGGGCGGCGTCGCGCAGGCGCTGGTCGGCGGCGGCGGTGGCGTCGAGCGCGACATCGCAGGCAAGCAGCTCCGCCTTCGCGCTGTGCTCGCCGAGCGCGGGGTCGTCGTTGTCGGCCATTGCGCAGGCCTTGTGGAGCAGCTCGCTCGCGGCCCGGGTCTTGCGGTTCGCGGGGTCGGGGCGGGCCGCCTGCGCGATGCCGAGCGCGACGGCGGCTGTGGCGAGACGGCCGCGCTGCAGCGTCGCCCGCGCGATCGGCGGACCCTCGCCGAGGCGGTGCTCGCCGGGCACGCGCACCTCGCTGAGCGCCAGCGTGCCGACCGGCGCGCCGCGCAGCGCGCGCTTGTCCTCGAGCTCGGCGACGCGCAGTCCGGGACGCTCGGCCTCGACGACGAACGCGCCGTCGCCGGCGAAGACGACGTAGAAGTCGGCGATGCCGGCGTTGCCCACGCCGGCCTTGGTGCCGTTCAGCACCCACCAGTCGCCGTCGCGGACCGCCGTGCAGTCGCCGGGATCGCCGAGCGCGAGCGCCGGCGCCCACTCGCCGCTGGCGCAGCGCGGCAGGAACTGCTGGCGCTGCTTGTCGGAGCCGAAGAGGCGGATCGGCAGCGTCCCCAGGTCCTGCAGGACGAGCAGCTGCGCGCTGGAGGCGCAGGCGCGCGCGGTCTCTTCGATCGCGACGATCAGCTGCAGCGTGCTTGCGCCGCCGGGCAGCGCGAGCAGATCGCGGGCGGCAAACAGCTCGCGGATGTCCCACGGATACTCACCGTCGGCGTCGATTGCGGCCGCGCGCGGGGCGACACGCTCGCGGACCAGGGCGCGCACGCTTTCGCGGAATTCCGCGATCTCAGGCGTGACCGTGGTCGCCGTGTCGGCCATCGGTGCCTAGGGAAGCGCATGAACGCTGGGGATTGAATGGCGGAATTCCACAAGTTGTGGTCCCACCACATCGTGCGCGGGCATCTCTGTCGCGCCGACCCCAAAGCGCCCCTGGGCCCGGGGGTACGTTGCCCCCCAGAGAGGAGGCGGCATGGCAGTCGATCTGAGTAGGGACAACGCCCCAGGGTGGTATCACGGGGTCTGCGTCACGGCGGCGGCGCGTGAGCTCGCAGCGGAGGTGGAGATCGAACCCGCGGCACGCGCGGTGACGGCGGACATCGTGGCGGAGGCCTGGAGAGATCAAGACGATCCGGGATTCCACGTCTCGTTGTATCGCAGCGTGGAAGCGAACCTGGAGGCGATCTTCGACATCCTCGCGGGCCGTCGCGAAGGCGACATCGTGCCCGAGGAGGCGCTCGAATTCGCGGAGGTCTGCGCGCATCTCGGCATCCCCGCGGCGGAGGTCGAGCGCTGCTATCGCGTCGGCGTGGCGTCGCTGTGGACGCGTTGGTGCGACGTCGCATGGACGTGCGCCGAGGGCAAGGCGGTTCCTTTCGACGAGCTGATCAAGGGCCCGACGCTGACGATCCACGCGTACGTCGATCACGTGCTCGAAGCGGTCGTCGCGCGCCACGAGACCGTGCGCCTGGAGCTCTCGCGCACGCAGCGCGACCGGCGCCGGATGCTGTTGGGGCAGATCCTCGACGGCTCGATCGACACGATCCCCGACGGACTCGAGGACTCGCTCGGCTACTCGCTGTCGGACACCCACCTCGGGCTGCTGCTGGAGACCGAGCGCATGGCGCCGCCCGACGGCGAGATGGTGACGCTGCGCAAGGCGGCGGACGCGCGCGGGGCGATCATGCTGCAGCACGCTCCGAGCACGTGGGTAATCCTGCTCGGGCGCTCGGCGCCGTTTGAGGCGCAGCACCTGCAGCGCCTGCGGCGGACGCTTGACGACCTCGGCTTCCGCGTCGCCCTGGGCGACCCCGCACCGGGGCTTGCCGGGTTGCGGTTGACACGTGAGCAGGCGTTCGAGGCAGCGCGCGTGCAGCGCGCGCTCGGCGTCGGCGGGAGCCGCTGCGTGTGGTTGCGCGACGTGCGCCTGGAGGCGCTGCTGCTGTCTGACGAGGCGCGGGCGCGGACGTTCCTGTCCGCCGAGCTCGGCCGGCTGGCCGGTGGCGGCGAGGCCGGCGCGCGGCTGCGCGAGACGCTGCTGACGTGGCTGGACACGGGCTCACACGTCAGCGCTGCGGCGCTGCTGAGCGTGCACGAGAACACCGTGCGCAACCGCATCCGCGCGGCCGAGGACCTGCTCGGCGCGCCGCTGCTTGGGCGCCGGACGGAGCTGCAGGTCGCGCTGCGACTGGAGCGCGTGCTGAACACGCCGGCCGAAGATTCCGCAGTGACGCTGGCGGTCGCGGCATGATGCAGGAGGATGCCGCCGCATAAGGAGCTCGTCTCGTTCCGCGACCCGGCTGTGCCCGGTCGCGTCTGGACCTTCGACGTCACGTTCATGACGTCGACGTATCGCTGCACCTGGGGCTGCGGATGCGGGGACGCGACCGGTGTCGGTTTTTGCTGCACGCTCGGCGTCACGCTGTGGACCGACGAGGACGAGCCCGAGCAGTGCGCGGCCGACGAAGCCCGCGTGCGCGGGCGCATCGCCGAGCTCGGGCCGGACGAGTGGCAGTTCCACGACGAGGCGGCGCGGCGCGGCGGGCCGCTGAAGCTCGTCGGCGGCGCGCCGCACACGCGGGTGGTCGACGGCGGCTGCATCTTCAACAACCGGGCCGGCTTTGCCGGCGGCGCGGGCTGCGCCTTCCACCTCGCCGCGCTGCGGCGCGGGGAGAGCTTCGTCGAGTGGAAGCCGCGGACCTGCTGGATGATGCCGCTGATGCGCGAGGAGCTTGCCGAGGGCGAGATCCTCATCCGCGCGGTGCGCAACAGCGACTGGTCGGCCGACGGAGAGGACGAGCTGCTGGACTGGTGGTGCATCGACGACGCCGCCAACTACCCCGACGGCGGCCCGCCGATCTACCAGTCGCTGCGCGACGAGCTGATCGGCGTCTGCGGCGAGGCGATCTACGCGGAGCTCGCCGCCTACCTCGACGCACGCGAGCCGGCGACGGCCGGGTCGCTGCCGATGGCATGGGTGGGCACGGACACCGACCGTCCGCCGGACGGCAGCACCGGCCGGCCGGTCGGGCCGGCGCTGCCGATGGCTGGGAGCTAAGCGGCAAGACCCAGCATCCGCTTGCGCTTCGCGATGGCTTCGGCGACGTGGCGGACGAAGACCTCGGGCGTGTCGTGCAGATCGGCGGAAGTGAAGCGCAGCGGCCACATGCCGTTAAGCAGCGTCTCGCGGTCGCGACGGCGGTCGTGGCGCATCGCGGCGCGTGTGCCGTGGGGACCGAAGCCGTCCAGCTCGATGACGATGCCGAGCTCCGTGTAGACGAGGTCGCCGGAGTAGCCGTCGAGGAAGTTGATCTCGCGGTCGGGGAGCGGGAGGCCTGCTTGCTTTAGGAGCTTGAGGGCGAGCGCTGGGAGCGGTGAGTACTCGCCGACCAGGACGGGGTCGTATGCGCGGAGCTCGTCGGTCAGCCGGCCGAGGCCGGTGCGCCCAGTCGCCCGCGCCATCGCCGCTCTGATCGCTGCTGCTCCGAGCATCTGCCGCTTCTCCAGGGTTGTCAGCACGGGGCGCAGGGACACCTGCATCTCAGAGAGGTCGATCAGCGCACGTGCCCAGCTCACGGTTCGCAGTCCGTCTTTGTGGGTTGTGTCGACTGGGTCCAGTCGTCTCGCACGGTGGACCCGGAGATCGTGCCGCGAGTGCAGGCCGCTCGCTCCTCTCGGCACGGTGAGGTGCACGATGCGGGTGTCGTCCTCGCGGATGCCGGTGAGCGCGGCCGCGCTCGTGTGACTCAGCCACGCGTCCGGTCCGCCGGCGATCAGCGCCGCGCGCCACAGCCCGCGCTGTGTCAGCAGCTCCTTCGGGACGAGCGCGAACGCGCGCGGGAACACGAGGTGCAGGCGCTTCGCCCGCACCCGGTCGTACGCCGCGCGCTTGCTCACACCGAGCGTTGCCAGTTCCGCGAGGGAATAGACGCCGTGGGGTGGATCCCCTGAGTCACGTATTTCGTGTCTGAGGGGCGCCACCCCTGCAGCGTGGCGAGGAAGGTGTTACGCCTCAACCGCCACTCTGTCACGAAAGCGTGCCAACTCTCCGCGCGCGACGGTGCGCTTGTGGATCTCGTCGGGGCCGTCGGCGATCCGCAGCGTGCGCAGGTGCGCCCACAGCCAGGCAAGCGGGAAGTCGTCGGTGACCCCGCCCGCGCCGTGGACCTGGATCGCGCGGTCGACGACCTTCAGCGCGACCTCGGGTGCCGCGACCTTGATCGCCGCGATCTCCGTCCGCGCGAGCTTGTTGCCGACGGTGTCCATCAGCCACGCCGTCTTCAGCGTCAGCAACCGCGCCATCTCGATCTCGATGCGCGACTCCGCGATCCAGTCCTGGATGTTCGAGCGCTCGGAGACCGGCTGGCCCCACGTGACGCGCTCGGTCGCGCGCGCACACATCAGCTCCAGCGCGCGCTCGGCGCCGCCGAGAGCGCGCATGCAGTGGTGGATCCGGCCCGGGCCGAGGCGCGCCTGCGAGATCAGGAAGCCGTCGCCCTCGTTGGCGATCAGGTTCGACGCCGGCACGCGCACGTCTTCGAACGTGATCTCCGCGTGGCCGTCCTGGTCGACGTAGCCGAAGACCGGCAGGTTGCGGACGATCGTCATGCCCGGCGTGCCGCGCGGCACGAGGATCATCGACTGCTGGCGATGCGGCGGACCGTCGGGATCGGTCTTGCCCATCACGATCAGGATCTTGCAGCGCTCGCGCATCGCGCCGGACGCGAACCACTTGCGCCCGTTGAGGACGTAGGAGTCGCCGTCGCGAACGATGCTCAGCTCGACGTTGGTCGCGTCGCTGCTGGCGACGTCCGGCTCGGTCATCGCGAAGCTGCTGCGGATCTCGCCCTCCAGCAGCGGCTCGAGCCACTGGGCCTGCTGTTCGGGCGTGCCGAACAGCGTCAGCACCTCCATGTTGCCGGTGTCCGGTGCCGCGCAGTTGCAGGCCTCGGGCGCGATGTGGCTGCGGCCCATGACCTCGGCGAGCGGTGCGTACTCCACGTTCGTCAGGCCCGGCCCCCACTGGTCGTGCGGGTGAAAGAGGTTCCACAGCCCGCGCTCGCGCGCCTGCGCCTTCAGTTCCTCCATCACCGGCGGGTGAAAGTGCGGGTCTCCCGACGCGATGAGCTGCTCGTGGTAGACGGACTCGGCGGGGTAGACGCACTCGTCCATGAAGGCGAGTAGGCGGTCGCGCAGCTCGGTGGCACGCGCGGTCGGTTCGAAGTCCATCACTTGCTCCTGTCGTAGGTGATTCCAAGCGCGCCGGCCCACAGGCGCGTCAACGTCCGGACGAGCTCCTCCATGGGGGCTTTCAGCTCGCCCTGGACGAACGTCATGTACGCGGTGCGGCTGACCATCGCGCTGATCGCGTGCGCGGTCAGCAGCGGGTCGAGCGTCGTGTCGCACAGCCCTCGCTCCTGCAGCGCGCGGATCGAGCGCGCGTTGCGCCGCGCGAACGCGCGGGCGCGACCGATGCGCAGGTCGCGCAGATCGGAGTCGAGGTGCTGCGCCTGCTCGAGCAGCCCCATGAGCTTGGCGTTGCGGCGGTAGGCCAGCAGGTAGGCGCGGTTGGCGGCCTCGATGACCGCGATCGGGTCGTCCCGGTCGGCGACCTCGACGAGCTGGGGATGGAGCGTCTCCTCTTGGACCTGCTCCATCACCGCGGCGAAGACGTCTTCCTTGCGCTGGAAGTGCGTGTAGAAGGACCCGGTCGCGACGCCCGCCTCGGCGCTGATGTCCGCGATCCGCGCGTCGGCGTAGCCGTCGCGCTCGAACACGACGCGCGCCGCTGCGACGAGCGCTTCGTGTGTCCGGGTGCCGCGGGCGGTGAGGGCCACGGCGCCGACGGTAGTCCAAGTTGAATCCGAATTCAAGTTCAGCTAGCGTCCGCCCCATGGAGCTCGACGGAAAGCACGCGGTCGTCACGGGCGCCGCCAGCGGCATCGGCCTCGCCCTCGCGCAGCGATTCGCCGCAGAGGGCGCGCGCGTCACGACGACCGACCTCAGCGGCGACGTCGACGTGCACGCTGACGTCGGCGGTCAAGCGGGGATCGACGAGCTGGTCGCGGCAGCGCGTGAGCAGCACGGCCCGATCGACCTGATGTGCTCGAACGCCGGCATCGCCGGCCCCCACGGCGGCCCGGTCGAGGCCGACGACGACGCGGCCTGGCAGCTGACGTGGGACGTCAACGTGATGGCCCACGTCCGCGCCGCCCGCGCGGTGCTGCCCGAGATGCTCGAGCGCAAGCAGGGCTACCTGCTCAGCACCGCGTCGGCAGCTGGCGTCCTCACGCAAGCAGGTGCGCTCGCCTACTCGGCGACCAAGCACGCCGCGGTCGCCGTGGCCGAGTGGCTGGCGATCACCTACGGCGACGCCGGCATCAAGGTCTCGTGCCTGTGCCCGCAGGGTGTGCGCACGCCGATGCTCGACGAGGCCCTGACCGACAGCGTCGGCGCGCACGCGCTGCGCAGCGGCGGCGCGTTCGCCGAGCCCGGCGACGTAGCGGACGCGGTCGTCGAGGGACTGCGCGCAGAGTGCTTCTTCATCCTGCCCCACCCCGAGGTCGCGCAGTACATGGCGCTGAAGGGCGGCGACCCGGAGCGCTGGCTGGCGGGGATGCGCAAGCTCGTGCGCGGGGCGACCTAGCTGTAGGACCCAGGGCGCGGCCGTTAGCCGGGTGCAAGCGCCTGGTGTCTCGCCACGAGTGACGGCTACTGGTCCTATATCAACCGATAGCTGTCACTCGTCACGACGCGGAGACCAGCGAGCGCTTCGCACCCGGTTGCTGCACGCCTCTCTCTATGCCCTGTTGCTCGCGCAGCGGGCCAACCCGACGGCCCAAACAGCATCGCGATGTAGTCGCCGGCAACGGGCGCGCCCACCAGCGCCACCGCATCGCAAGCCGCGCACGCCTCGACGATCGGCGCAAGCCCCGGGTCGTCGGGCGCGACCACGTCTGCGTCCAGCTCGTAGCCCGTCAGCGAAAGCTCGGGGAAGACGACGACGCGCGCGTCGGCCGCGCGAATCGCGTCAGCGTGGGCGTGCGCGTTGGCGACGACGTCCTTGGCCACGCACACGGGCTGCGCCGCGGCAACCGAGAGCGTCATCTGCCCGCCTCGTCGAGGATCTCGCGCATCCCGAAGCGGTCGGCGGCGCGTTCGAGCGCGTCCATCAGCTCCGCGGGGACCAACGCCAGCAGCCGCGCACGCTCCGCCGGGTCGCTGATCACCGTGACCAACAGCTCGGCGACCTCACGGTCGGCGTCGTCGACCACCGCCGCCACCTGCGCGCGACCCGTGGCATCCATCTCCTCGAACACGCGCAACAGCGTCTCGATCGTCGCCGGCTGGCGCGCAGCGTCGGCGATCACGCTGCCGAGCAGATCCGGGTGCAGCCCCGCCGCGATCTGCGCGGCCTCGGCAAAGATCTCCGGCGGCAGCGCGTCGATCAGCGGCACGAGATCCAGCCACAACCCCTGTCGCGCTGCGGCCTCGATGATCGCCTGCATGATCGCGGGACGGTGAAAGACCGGCGTCGCCGCGAGGCGCAGCCGGCTCTCGTCGCTCATCGTCCGCACGACGGGCAGCAGGCTGTCCCAGATGCCCGCCGCCGCGACCGCCTCGACGAGCTCGGTGATGACGCGCTCGTCCTGCGCGGCGACGACGTCGGCGATCGGCCCGCGCCGCTCCTCGGACAGATGATCGAGCAGGTCGAGCGCCTCGGGCCACAGCCCCAGCTCCGACGCGCGCACGAGGATCCCTGGCAGACGCTCGGGCGGCAGCAGGCCGACCGCGTGGTCGAGGCGATCCTTGTGCTCGAGCACGAACGCCGTATGCAGCATCGCCTCGTCCTCGAGCGCGCCCATCGCCGCGGTGATCGCGTGGTCGGGGACGTACGCGAGAAAGCGCCCCATCGTCACGTGCTCGCCGCGTGCGCCGAGCTCCGCTGCCACCGGCACGACGAGCTCGGCCGGCACCGCCGCGATGATCGCCGCCACGCGCCGGGGATCGAGCTCGACGGTCACGTCGGCCAGGAAGTCCGCGGACAGTCGCCGCGCGATGTCGATCGCCTTCGCCGGCTCGACCGCGCCCGCCGCACGCGCACACAGCAGCGGTCCGAAGGCGCGCTCGGCGATCGTCGCTGCAATGCCCGACGGCACGACTTTGGCGGCTGCGCCGATACGTCGCTGCGCCTCGGCATCTGCGTCGAACAGCCGCTCGGTCGCCTGCTCGCGCAACGTGCGCAGCGCCGCCGGCGAGACGTCCGCGAGAAACGTCAGCTGCTGCTCCGACGTCCCGAGCAAGCGCGCGAGCTTCACGACCTCCGCGCGCGCCTCGAGCCGCCGGCTCATCCGAACAGGATCTTCTTCACCGGCCCGCGCACGAGCCGAGGGATGAAGCGCAGGCCGTCTTCGGCGGCTTTCTCTGCCAGCGCCACCTGCCGCGTCCTCGCCGCCTGCAGCGCCGCCGCGAGCCGCGCCAGGTCAGCCGCATCCAGCGCGGCGACCTCGTCCGGCGGCGGCGCGCCGAGCTCCCGTGTCAACGCCTCGAGCGACATCAGGCCGCGAGCTGCGCCAGCCGTGCCGGGTCACGCAGCGGCGGCCCGTGCCCGAACAGCACGAGCTCGGGCTCGAGCGCGGCGAGCTTCGCCAGCGACGCCTTCAGCGCCTTGCCGTCGCTGTTGACGAGACCCGGCGGGGTCATCATGCGGGGAAAGTTCCAGATCACGTCGCCGGCGATCAGCGTGCGGTCGGACTCGCGCCAGAACGCGACGTGGCCCGCGGTATGCCCCGGCGCGTCGAGCACGACGAAGCTGTCGAGGCGGTCGCCCTCCTCCAGGCCGTGGTCGACGGGGTGCCCCGGACCCGACGTGGTGCGCAGCAGCAGATCACCAAGCGGGTTGCGCGGGAGCGAGAGGCCGACGAGCGGCAGGCGCGTGAAGCCGGTCGCCATGGTGCCGGGATCCTCCGCGGCGCGAACGTCGTCGCGGCCGACCCAGAAGGGCAGGCCGAGCTGCTCGCAGACCTCGTGGCTTGCGCCCATGTGGTCGGGGTGCGCGTGCGTCAGCGCATGCCCCTGCACGTCGTGCCCCTCGAGCGTGCGCAGCAGGTAGCCCGCGTCCCAGGGTCCGCCGGCGTCGACGAGCACCGTATCCATGAGGTAGGCGTTGACCGGCCCGTGCAGGCCGGGCAGCAACCACACGCCGTCGGCGACCTCGTCCATGGCGCTGGAGCCTACTTCGCTCCAGCGCGCGATCAGCTTTCGCCCGGCTGCTCCTCGGGCACCGCGGGCGTCGGCTCGATGTCCGGCGCCGACGGGATCGCCGGGTCGGGCGCGGCCGGTGTCGTCGGCGTCGCCGGCACTGCCGGCGTCGGCGGCTCGGTCGGCTGCGGCACCTCGGCGCGGATCTGCGGGCCTGGTCCAGGCGGGCCGGGGGGACCCGGCTCGGGTGTCGGCGTCGGCGGGCTGGGGTCTGGCCCTGGTGGCGTTGGTGTCGGCGTCTCCATCTGCGTTGGCTACCCGGTCGCGCGCGTGGCAACCCGCCGCAGCCGCGGCGCAAGCGTCGCGGCAAACGTCGGCGTGAGGTGATCCTCGTCGCGGAACGCCAGCGCGCCGCCGATCACCGGGTAGCACCAATGCGCGTCGCAGAAGGACGACGTCAGGTTGATCGACCGCAGCCGGGGTGACGTCGAGACGCGCATCGCCGCGAGCTGCGGGTCCGGTCGCAGCGCGCGCCGGCGCGGGATGCGGCACGCCGTCGTCATCGCGCGCCCGTCCTCGCGCGCGGTGTCGACGCAGTCGAGCGTCGCGGCCCGCATGCGCGGCGTGTCGCGCACGATCACGATCCGCCGCACCGACCCCGGCAGCCGCTGCCATGCGGCCGCGAAGCCGCGCACGACGGCGTCCTCGCCGCCGACCGCGTCGAGGCCCGCGCGCGCCGCCACGAACGCCGTCGTCACCTCGGGGTGGTCTGCGAGCCAGTCGCGGACCTCGGCGTTCCACTGGCGGCAGTGCCCGCGCGTCCGCGCGCTGGCGACGAGCGTCGCGGTGGTGAGCGGGCAGCCGGTCCGCGTGATCGACAGCCCGCGCCAGCCCAGCGCCCGCGCAGCCGGCGCAAACGCTGCGCGCCACGCCGAGGCGTGGCTGTCGCCGACCAGCGCAAACGTCCGCTTCGCGCGCCCGGCAGGCGCCCCGAACGCGCATACGGCAAGGCGGCTGCGGCGCTCGATCATCGTGCACGGCGCGTTGCCCTCGTGCGCGGCGGCGACCGGGGTGGGGACGACGCGGCGCGGGTCCTCGCAGGCGCGCGGCGGCGTGCCGACGGCCGCGCCGAAGCAGTCCGGCTTGTGCGCGAGGAAGCGCGCGGTGGCGCGTTGCTCGCTCTCCACGCGATCGTCGACGTGCGCGCCGGCGACGATCGTCCCGGCAACAACGGCCGCGGTCGCCACACCGGCGACGAGGAACGTCGCGCGCGGTTTGCGGCGCGTCAGCGTCCCGCGGCGGATCGGATCCTCGACGAGCACCTTGGACAGGACCGAGAGCACGATCGTCAGCGCGAAGATCGCCAGCCGCGTCTGCGTGTCGAGCTCGCGGTGCAGCGCAAACGGCGCCAGCACGAGCAGCGGCCAGTGCCAGAGGTAGACCGCGTAAGAGATCGCGCCGAGCCCCTGCACGCCCGGCAGCCCGTAGAGGCGGCCCGTGCCCGGCGGTGTGCCCGCGCGGATCACCGCGACCGTGCCGAGCACGGGCAGCAGCGCCGCCCAGCCGGGGAACGCCGTCGCGTCGCTGTAGATGAAGGCGGCGAAGACGATTGCGCCGAGCCCGATCGCCGCGAGCACCCCGCGCGCCGCCGGCGGCGTCACGTCGAAGCGCGGCAGCAAGACCAGCAGGCCACCGGCGGCGAACTCCCACGCGCGGGCGGGCGTGATCAGGTAGGCGACAGCTGGATCGCTGGCGGTCTTGGAGACCGAGTACGCGAGGCTTGCCGCCGCGCACGCCCCGAGCACGACGATCAGCACGCGCCGGCGCCCGTGCCGGCGCACGAGCAGGGCGACGGCCATCAGCAGCGGCCACGCGAGGTAGAACTGCTCCTCGGCCGACAGCGTCCAGTAGTGGCGCACCGGCGACGGGCCGTCGTCGGCGGCGAAGTAATCCACGGCGTCGTGCGAGAGCTGCCAGTTCTCGAAGTAGAGGGTGCTCGCGCGCATCTCCGCGAAGAACTGCTGCCAATGCACCAGCGGGACGAAGACGAGCGTCAACGCGGCCGTCGCGAGAACCGTCAGCAGCGCGGCGGGCAGCAGCCGCCGCGCGCGCCGCGCCCAGAAGCCAGCCAGCGAGATCCGCCCGGAACCCTCCAGCTCGGACAGCAGCATCCCCGTGATCAGGTAGCCCGAGATCACGAAGAACACGTCGACGCCGATGTAGCCGCCGCGCACGACCTCCGGCCACAGGTGGTAGAGCACGACGAGCAGCACTGCGAGCGCGCGCAGCGCCTGGATCTCGCGACGCAGCGGCTTGCGGACGCGTCGGCCGGGCACCGGCGGCCGCGTCTGCGCCCGCACGGGAGGCGTGACGGTGGTCGCGCTCACCCTCCCTTCCCTACCCAAGTTCGACAAGAGACGATCGTCCGCTGCCACACTGTGGCGTTCCGTGGGAGGTCGCAAGCTCACCGTCCTGGCGCTGCTGTGCGCCGCAGCGACCGCCGCTCCCGCGAGCGCGCAGACCGGCGGGGCCGAGGCTCCGTCCGCGTCCTCGCAGCTGCTCGTGGTCGGCGATTCGCTTGGCGTCGGCATGCGCCCGTACCTCGACGGCCTGCTCAGCGACCGCCTGATCAGCTGGGATGTGCGCTCCGGCCGCACGACCCCGCAGGGCCTGCAGCGCCTGCGTGCGCAGCTGCGCCAGGTCCAGCCGCAGGTCGTGGTGGTCAGCCTGGGAACCAACGACGGGTCCGATCCGCGGCGCTTCGCCGATCGCGTCACGCGCGCGCTCGCGGCGATCCCGCCGCAGGTCTGCGTCGTCTGGAGCACGATCCACCGGCCGAAGCGCAAGGGCGCTTACCAGGAGCTCAACCGCGTCCTGCGCACGCTGCGCGACACCCGCGTGCAGCTCGTCGACTGGGACCTCGCCGTACGCACCGGACGCGTCTCGCTGCCCGACGGGCTGCATCCCGACGACGCCGGGTATCGCACCCGCAGCCGCATGGTGGCCAACGCGGTTGCGCGCTGCGCAGCCGGGTAGCCGAGCGGTATGCCGCTCGTGGACGACGTCACCCCTTCCCAGCTGCGCCGGATCGCTCGCGGACGCGCCGACGGAGGTGCCGTGCTGAGCGTGCTCGTGGACCTCGACCCGGCCGCGCTGCCGACGCCCGCCGACCGTGACTCCGCGATCACGAGCGCCGTGGACAGCGCCCGCCGCGAGGTCGAGCGTCGCGACGGACCACACGACGAGCAGGTGCGCCTTCGCGAGACCGTCGACGCGCTCGCGGCGCAGCTGAGCCCGGCCGGCGGGCCGGTCCGCGGTGCGCGCGCGCTCGCTGCCTTCGGCCCGCTGCACGAAGGCAACACCGAGGTCGACGTCTTGCGCCTGCCCGAGCCGGTCGCGCAGGCCGTCGCCGTCGATCCGCAGCCGCTCGTCGAGCCGCTGGTCGGCCTCGTCGCCGAGGAGCGCTGGTGCGTTGCGCTCGTCGACCGCTCCGCGGCGCGCATCTACGTCGGCGACCGCCACGCGCTCGCGCAGACCAACGCGTTCGACGACGAGGTCCACCGTCGCCACGACCAGGGCGGCTGGTCGCAGGCCAACTACCAGCGCTCGATCGAGGCCGACGTCCACCAGCACCTCGTGCGCGTGGCGACCGCGCTGCAGCAGGCGCTGCTGCGCAACGGCCTCTACGAGCACCTGCTGGTCGGCGCGGCGCAGCCGCTGCGCTCGCACGTGGAGGAGCGCCTGCACGCGGCTGTTCGCGAGCGCCTCGTCGGCTGGCTGGACGTCGACCTCAGCGCGGCACGCGACAGCGACGTGCGCGACGCCGCCGGCGCCGCGATCGCCGACTACGACGCCGAGCAGCGCCGGGCAGCGCTGGACCGCCTGCAGCAGGCCGTCGGCCGGCCCGACGGCGCCGGTGCGCACGGCTGGCGCGACGTCCTGCGCGCGCTGTCCGAGCGCCGTGTCGGCGAGCTGCTCGTCTGCGCGGGCGAGCGCCCGCGCGGCGCACGCTGCGCGGCCTGTGGCCTGCTTGCCGTCGCCGAGGACGTCGACGGCAGCTGCCCGGCGGACGGCACGCCGCTGACGGCGGTGGCCGACGTCGCACAAGCGGCGATCGCCGCCGCGTACCTGCAGGACGCCGCCGTACTCGTCGTCCGCGACGAGCCGCGCCTGCAGACGCTCGGCTGCGTCGGCGCCGTGCTGCGCTTCTAGGCGACGGCCAGCACGACGACGACGATCACGCCGACGAACAGCAGCGCGAAGAACACTTGCGCTGCGGGAAACGAGCGCTTCCAGTAGTCGGGGTCTGCGCGATCGCGTGTGACACGTCCTTCGGGCGGGGTGCCGACCCAGTCGTCGTCGTCATCGGCCACGGGTGGACTCTAGATCTGATCGACCCTCGCCACGCCGGGCGTGACCCCGAACTTCGCGAGCGAATAGGTGTCCAGCGTCGCCGCGCGTGTCAGAACCCCACGCGATGCCCAGAACTCGGCACTGAGGCCGATCGGGGAAGCCTCCAACAGCGCGAAGCCGTGCTCGCGCGTGCTCGCAAAGGACAGCCACGGGTTGACGAGCGGCAGCAGGTCGGTGACCGAGCCGCCGACTGCCGGGTCGATCGGCAGCAGCTCCGACGCGCCGGGTGACGTCGTCGAGCCGCCGACGAACTCGACGGCCACGGGCGGGCCGCTCTGGCCGTTCTGGCGCACCTCCCCGGCGAAGAACGTGTGGATGTCACCGGTGAGGAAGACGACGTTCTTGACGTTCTTGGCCTGCAGGTGTCCGAGCAGGTTCGCGCGCTCGACGTCGTAGCCGTCCCACGAGTCGTCGACGATCTCCACGCCGCCGATCGTCAGCGGCATGATCATCAGCTGGTTGCCGACGATCTTCCAGTGCGCGCCGGAGTTGACGGCGGCGTTCTTGAACCACGCCAGCTGCGCGTCGCCGAGGTATTTCCGTGGCTTGCTGTGCTCCGCGGCGGCCGCGGGCTGGACCTCGCGGTAGGCGCGCTCGTCGAGCATCAGCAGGTCGACGCTGCGCCCGTAGCGCAGCGAGCGGTACGTGCGGTAGCGGTCCGGGCCTTTCGTGCCGCCGGGTCGCAGCGCCGGCATGTACTCGTGCCAGGTGCGCCAGCCGGCGAGGATGCGCGCGCGGTCGTAGCCGTACTTCGCCACGTCTGCGCCGGGCGGAACGCCCTTGTCGACCGTGCCGGCGTAGTTGTCGGAGACCTCGTGGTCGTCCCACTGCGCGACCAGCGGCGTCAGGCGATGCAGCTCGCGCAGGTCGGCGTCGGAGCGGTAGTAGCGGTACTTCTCGCGGTAGTCGGCCTGCGTGCGCGCGAAGCCGTCCTTGTTGGCGCCGGTCTTGTCGGCGCGCGCCTTGTCGTAGCCGGAGTCGTGGTAGTCCTGCTCGTAGATGTAGTCGCCGCCGCAGACGACGACGTCGGGATCGAGGTCGATCAGCTTGCGATACGCGCCGAAGTAGCCGGCGGTGTAGGCCTGGCAGGAGAAGTAGCCGATGCGGATCGGGCGGTTGGAGTCGGGCGGCGGCGCGGTCTGCGTGCGCCCGATGTCCGAGCGCGTCGTCTTCGTGCGGAAGCGATACCAGTAGCGCGTGTCGGGCCGCAGGCCCGTGACGCGCACCTTCGCGGTGTGGTCACGCACCGCTGTCACCGGGACGCGCTGGCGCAGGACGGTGCGGCGGAAGTCGCGATCCAGCGCGACCTCGAGCTGCACGCGCGCCGCGCGCTGCTCGCTGCCGCCCAGGCGCGTCCACAGCGTCACGCCGCGCGGCGTGGGGTCGCCGGACATCACGCCGGACTCGAACGTGCCGTCGCCGGCAAGCGGCACGCGCTTGGCGGATGCGGCATGCGCCTCGCGCACGCCGTCGGGCAGCCACAGCGCAAGGCCGGCCGCGCTTCCCGCGCCGATCGCGCCGCGGCGCGTAAGACGAACGCTCCCTGACATCAGGCCGCCACCCTACCTGTGGGCGGCGGCCGCAATGTCAACTTCTGCCTAGCGGCGCTTGGCGGCGCGGCGCACGACCTTGGCGGTGCGGAACTTCTTCGCCGTCTCGGCGGCGGGCGCCGTCGGCGAGATCGTCTGGACGACGTTGCCGGCAAGCGCCGTGAAGGCGCCGTTCGTCTGGATCAACAGCGAGCGCGCCCCCGTGACCGTGCCGGCCGGGAACGTGATCTGCGCCGTGGTGCGACCCGCTGTCGGGCTGCCCGAGCCAGTCACGTTGATCGCGGCCGCGGAGATCTGCGAGCCCTGGTCGTCGATCAGCTTGAACGCATTTGCGTCGTCGATCAGCCAGCGCTGGTCGAAGAGCACGCTCACGACGCTGGTCGCGTTGTCGAACGACACCGTCAGCGCCTCCGGCGCGACCGTGAAGCCGGTCGCGAACGCGCCCGCGTTACCGCCGACCGGGAGGCCGCCCGCGGTGCTGTCGCCACCGGCGCCCGTGACGGCGCCCTCGACGGCACCGGCGCTGATCAGCAGCTCGTGGAGCTCGGCGCCGTTGCAGCTCGTGCTCTCCGCGAGCTGGATGCGGAAGTCCGTCGCGGGACCGGTCGCGCTCAGCACCTGGTCGAACTGGAAGTCGACGTAGCTGCCGTCGTCGGCCAGCGACGCGGCGACGAGGTCCGGACGGTCGGTGAAGCCACCGTTGCCTGGACGCGCGGCGGAGCGCAGGCCGTTGAGGTAGCCCCCGGCCTTCGCCTCGACCGCGTTCTGAACGACGAACGCGCGGACGGCGTCGGTGACAGAGCCCGCTGGGAAGTTCACGCGCAGCGTCTTGCCGTCGCTCGAGAGCGAGCGGTTGTCGGCGCCGGCCAGGCTCGGCACCTCGGCGCCGGTGCCGGTGTTGAGCACGAACGCGCCGGCGTTCACCCCAACGGCCGCCGTGACACCCGTGATCACCTGGTCGAACGTGAAGTCGATCGTCGAGGCCGCGTTGTTGGCGGCGATGCCGACGAGGTCCGGACCTGTGCCGAAGCCGCGCGTGCCGTTGTTGGTCTTCGAGCCGACGAGCGCCGTCGAGTCGGAGATGTTGCCGAAGCCGTTGGTCGACACGGCCGACGAGCCGCTGTCCGGCGCCGTGCCGTCCGAGCTGGAAGAGGCCGGCCTGCGGGAGGCTGGCGATCCCCTTGGAGAAGCAGACGCGCACGGTGGTGGTGTCGTCGACGGCGTTGGTGGACTGGACCGTCGCGGTGCGACGGTCAGGACGCAGCGAGGTGGTCAGGGCGTTGGCGCCGCCCATCGCAGCGTTCGCCGCGAGCGGCGCTGCAAGCAGCGTGCCGAGCGCGAGCGGGAGCGCCAGCAGGCGCCTGGAGGTGGCGCGAAATGTATCACCGTGTCGCAGGAACGGGCGCACCCCGCTGACCGCGGGGTGCGCATCGAGTAACACGACGGACTCAGCGGTGCAGGCGCGGCGCGCGGCGGAACTTGCGCGCCTGCTTCGCCGCCGGTGCTGTCGGCGAGATCACCTGTGGCACGTTCTCGAACGAGCCGACCGTGGCGCTCAGCGCCGACTGCTGGATCAGCAGCGAGCGGGCGCCGCTGACGCTCCCCGCCGGGAACGTGATCTCGGCCGTCGTCTTGCCGGCCGTCGGCGCGCCGCCGCCCGAGACGTTGATCGGTACGGCCGCGATCTGCGAGCCCTGGTCATCGATCAGGCGGAACAGCGGATCGGCGTCGACGTTCCAGCGCTGGTCGAAGACGACGCGGGCGATGTCGGTCGCGTTGTCGAACGTCACCGACAGCGCCTCGGGGCCGACGGTGAAGCCGGACGCGAACGCGCCTGCGTTGCCGCCTGTCGGAAGGCCGCCCGCGGTGCTCGGGCCGCCTGCGCCGGTGACAGCGCCTGCCAGCGTCGATCCGGAGACGAGCAGCTCGTTGAACGTCGTGCCGCCACCTGCGCCGAACGTGATCGGAACACGCACCGTGTTGCCGACGTTCAGGCCACCGACGACCGTCGGCGCTGCGCCGGGGTTCACCGCGGCGCCGTTGGAGAACGTGATGAGGAAGTTCCCGGCGGCGCCGAGGACGGTGATCACCTGGTCGAACTGGTAGTCGACGAACGAGCCGTCCGGCGCGAGCGTGACGGCGACGAGGTCCGGCCGGTCGGTGAACCCGCCGCTGCCCGGGCGTGCCGCCGAGCGCAGGTCGCCGCCAAGGACGCCGTTCTTCGGCGTCACGGCACCGAAGTTCGAGAACGCGCGAACCGCGTCCTGGATCTGCGGCCCGGGCGGGAAGCTCACGCGCACGGTCTTCTCGTCAGCCGAGAGCAGGCGCGGGACGATCGTCCCGTCGATGCTGTCGATCTCGGTGCCGTTGGCGAGGTTGTAGGAGAACGCCGCCGGCGTGGTGGCGACCGCGGCGACGCGCTGGTCGTAGGTGTAGTCGATCGTCGCGTTGGCGTTGTTGATCGTGATGCCGACGAGGTCGGGAGCGGTCGTGAAGCCGCGCGTGCCGTTGTTGGTCTTCGAGCCGATCAGCGCGGTCGAGTCCTGGATGTTGCCGAAGCCGTTCGTCGCGACGGCGGAGATCCCGGAGTCGGGCGCCGTGCCCAGCGAGCCGAGCGCCGAGATGTAGGTGAACTGCTCAGAGTCGCTGTTCGGGAAGACGGCGTCCGCGCAGTTGCTCGTGCTGCGTGTGGCCGACGTCGCGGTGATCGGGTCGGCGCCGTCGTCGTCCTGGTAGTTGCCCGCCTTGAAGAACGTCGCCTGCGGCAGCGACGCGATCGCCTTGCTGAAGCAGACGCGCACCGTCGTGGTGTCGTCGACGAGGTTGGTCGACTGCACCGTCGCGGTGCGAAGGTCAGGACGCAGCGAGGTGGTCAGCGCGTTGGCGCCGCCCATCGCGGCCTGCGCCGCCATCGGGGTCGCGGCCAGCGCAATTGCGGCCAGGGGCAGTGCGCAAAGGCGCTTGGACAACGAATTCATAGCGCCGACGACCGTATCAGTGCCGACGGCCGGCCGCTCCAGGGCGGCCGGCCGTGGACAGCGTGCTTACGCCGGGACGGCGACCGACGCGTCGGCGTACGTCTCGCCGCGCTCGGCCTTCTCGACCAGCGAGGCGGGCGGCTCGAAGCGCTCGCCGTACTTCTCGGCGAGCTCGCGCGCGCGGGCGACGAAGCCGGCGACGCCACCTTCGTAGCCGTTGATGTACTGCAGGACGCCACCGCTCCAGCCCGGGAAGCCGATCCCGAAGATCGAGCCGATGTTGGCGTCGGAGACCGTCTCGAGCACGCCCTCGTCCAAGCACTTCACGGTCTCGAGCGCCTCGACGAAGAGCATCCGCTCCTCGAGGTCCTTCAGCGCGATCTGCGACGGGTCCTCAACCGGCGGGAACTGCTCCTTCAAGCCGCTCCACAGGCCGGTGCGCTTGCCGTCGGCGTACTCGTAGAAGCCCTTGCCCTCGAGCCGCCCGGGACGGTCCGCCTCGAGCATGCTGTCGATGACCGCGACGGACTTGTGCCCGTCCCAGCCCGACCCACCCGTTTCGCCGGCCTGCTCGGCCGCGACGCGGATCTTCTTCATGAGCTTGAGGTTGAGCTCGTCGGACAGCTGCAGCACCGGCGCCGGGTAGCCGGCCTGCGAGGAGGCCTGCTCGATCGTCGTCGGCGGGATGCCCTCGGCGAGCATGCCGATGCCCTCGTTGATGAACGTCCCGATCACGCGCGAGGTGAAGAAGCCACGCGAGTCGTTGACGACGATCGGGGTCTTGCCGATCTGCTTGGCGAAGTCCAAGGACTTGTAGAGCGCCTCGTCGCCGGTCTTCTCGCCCTTGATGATCTCCAGCAGCGGCATCTTGTCCACGGGGGAGAAGAAGTGCAGCCCGATGAAGTCGTCGGGGCGCGAGACGTACTCGGCCAGGCCGGTGATCGGCAGCGTCGAGGTGTTGGAGCCGAGGATCGCGTCAGGGGCGACGTGCGGCTCGATCTCCTTCCACACCTGCTCCTTGATCTCGGGTGACTCGAAGACCGCCTCGATGACGATGTCCGCGCCGGCGGCTTCCTCGGCCTTGTCGCTCGGGTGGATGCGCGCAAGCAGGGCGTCGCCCTTCTCCTGCGTGACCCGCCCCTTCTCGACGCCCTTGGCGACGAGCTTCTCGGAGTAGCCCTTGCCACGCTCGGCTGCGGCGAGGTCGACGTCCTTCAGGACGACGTCGATGCCGGCCTTCGCGCAGACGTAGGCGATCGCGGCACCCATCATGCCGGCGCCCAGGACGACGGCCTTCTTGGCCTGGTAGGGCTCGATCCCCTCGGGCCGGCCGCGGTCGCCGTTGACCGCCTGCAGGTCGAAGAAGAACGCCTGGATCATGTTCTTGGCGATCTGGCCGCTGGCGAGGTCGAGGAAGTAGCGCCCCTCGATCTTCAGCGCGTTGTCGAAGTCGACCTGCGCGCCCTCGACGGCGACCGCCATGATCGCCTTCGGCGCGGGATAGGTGGCGCCCTTGAGCTGCTTGCGCAGGTTCGCGGGGAACGCCGGCAGGTTCATCGCCAGCGCCGGCGTCGACGGCGTGCCGCCCGGGATCTTGTACTTCTTGTCCGCGTCCCAGGGCTGCTGGGCCTCGGGGTTCTCGGCGATCCACTTCTTCGCGGCGGGGACGAGCTCCTCGACCGAGCCGACGACCTCGTCGACGAGGCCGAGCTCCTTGGCCTTCGCAGGCTTCAGGCGCTGGCCCTGCAGCAGCACGCCCATCAGCGCCTGCACGATGCCGATCATGCGCACGGAGCGCACGACGCCACCGGCGCCGGGCAGCAGCCCGAGCTGGACCTCGGGGAAGCCGACGACCGCCTTGGGGTTGTCGACGATCACGCGGTGGTGCGTCGCCAGGCAGATCTCCAGGCCGCCACCGAGGGCGGCGCCGTTGATCGCCGCGACGACGGGCTTGCCGAGCGTCTCCAGACGACGCAGCAGGGCCTTGCCCTCCTCGACGAACTGGCCGAACTCGGCGGCGTTCTCGCGGTTGACCTTCTTGAGGTCGTTGAGGTCGCCGCCGGCGAAGAAGGTCTTCTTCGCGCTCGTGATGACGACGCCGGAAATCGAGTCCTTCTCGGCCTCCAGGCGCTCGACGGCAGCGCGGATCGACTGCCCGTAGTCGGCGTTCATCGTGTTCGCCGACTGGTTCGGGTCGTCGAGCACGAGGTTGACGACGCCGTCGCCGGCGTCCTCCCAGCGGATCGTGTTGGTGAAGTCAGCCATGACTAGAGGGCCTCCACGATCGTCGCGATGCCCATGCCGCCGCCGACGCAGAGCGTGCAGAGGCCGTACTTGCCGCCCGTGCGGTGCAGCTCGTCGATGATCGTGCCGAGGATCATCGCGCCGGTCGCGCCGAGCGGGTGGCCCATGGCGATCGCGCCGCCGTTGACGTTGACCTTGTCCATGTCGGCGTCGAGGTCACGCACCAGGCGCAGCGCCACGG
Organism: Paraconexibacteraceae bacterium; assembly: GCA_963727365.1. Classification (GTDB taxonomy): domain Bacteria; phylum Actinomycetota; class Thermoleophilia; order Solirubrobacterales; family Solirubrobacteraceae; genus Paraconexibacter. Next base: position 415,347 of record CAVSFU010000008.1, read on the forward strand.
CTGCGAAGGCCTCGTTGATCTCGATCAGGTCGAGGTCGTCGACCGTCAGGCCGGCCTTCTCCAGCGCCTTGCGCGACGCCGGGGCGGGGCCGGTCAGCATGATCGTCGGGTCTGCTCCCGAGAGCGCCGTGGCGACGATGCGCGCCTTCGGCTTGAGGCCATAGCGCTCGGCGACCTTCTCGTTGCCGATCGCGACGAGCGCGGCGCCGTCCACGATGCCCGAGCTGTTGCCGGCGTGGTGGACGTGGTTGATCTTCTCGATCCAGTGGTACTTCTGCAGCGCGACGGCGTCGAAGCCGCCCATCTCGCCCATCGCGGCGAACGACGGCTTCAAGCCGGCGAGCGACTCGACCGTGGTGCCGGGGCGGATGAACTCGTCCTTCTCGAGGACGACGTTGTCGTTGAGGTCCTTGACCGGGATGACGGAGCTGTCGAAGTAGCCGGCGGCCTGCGCGGCGGCGGCGCGCTCCTGCGAGCGGGCGGCGAACGCGTCGACGTCCTCGCGGTCCCAGCCCTCGACGGTCGCGATCAGGTCGGCGCCGATGCCCTGCGGCACGAAGCCCGTGTCGTAGTTGGTCTCGGGGTCCATCGCCCAGGCGCCACCGTCGGAGCCCATCGGCACGCGCGACATCGACTCGACGCCGCCGGCGAAGACGAGGTCCTCCCAGCCGGAGGCGACCTTCTGCGCGGCGACGTTGACGGCCTCGAGGCCCGAGGCACAGAAGCGGTTGAGCTGGACGCCGGCGACGGTGTCCGGAAGACCGGCCTTGATGGCGGCGGTCTTGGCGATGTCGCCACCCTGGTCGCCGATCGGGGAGACACAACCCAGGACGACGTCGTCAACGCCGTTTGGATCGAGCTTGTCGTTGCGGACGAGGGTCTCGTGCATCAAGCCGACGACGAGGTCGACCGGCTTGGTGGTGTGCAGCGAGCCGTTGCTCTTGCCCTTGCCGCGGGGCGTGCGGATCGCGTCGAAGACCAATGCTTCGGTAGCAGCCATTGATGGTCTGGTCCTTGTGATCGAGGGGAGTTGGTCAGCCGCGACGGCTGCGGCTGACGTGAATCCGTTTCATGTTAGCGCGCTTCGGGCGCGTAGCGATGGTGGAGCATCAGCGGGTTGCCGTCGGGGTCGGCGAACGTGGCCATGTGGCAGACGCCGGAGTCGATCGAGTCCATGAGGAAGGTCACGCCGGCCGCCTCGAGCTCCTCGCGGGCGGCCGCGACGTCGTCGACGCGCAGGGCGATCGGCGCGCCCTTGGTGAACTCCATCCCGAACGCGTCAGGTTGCACGATCGCCAGCGTGAGGTTGCCGGTCTCGAACTCCATCCCGGGCATCTCGCCCCACTGCTTGGCCCGCTCGAGGCCGAGGGTTGTGCCGTAGAACTCGACGGCGCGGTCGAAGTCCTGCGTGAGGACCATGACGAAGTCGGTGTGGGTGACGTTCATCGGCCGAGCGTACATGGGGGTCAGATCTTGCAATCCAGCACCTTCAACCTTCGGTTGAGAGTGCTGGATTGCGAGATCTCGACCCCCACCCGGTTAGTGCGCGAGGACCGGCTCGCCGGCGGGGTCGATCTCGCGGACGCCGCTTCGCAGCAGCAGCCCGGTCACGACCGCGCCGGCCGCGAAGATCCCCGCCGACCACCAGAACGCGGTCGTGTAGCCGTGGATCGCCGCCTCCGCGCCCGGGCCGTTGGTCGCCGCGAAGCTCGTCATCGCGCTCGTCGCGAGCGTGCTCAGCAGCGCGGTGCCGACCGAGCCGCCGATCTGCTGGCCGGTGTTGACCATCGCCGAGGCGACGCCGGCGTCCTCGGCGCGCACGCCGTGGGTCGCGCCGGCCATCGACGGGGCCATGATCAGGCCGAACCCGGCGCCGAGCAGCAGCAGCGACGGCAGCACGTGCGCCGCGTAGCTCGAGTCGACGCCGATCCCCGTCAGCAGCGCCATCGCGACGGCGGCGAGGACCATGCCGCTGCTCACCAGCGGCTTGGCACCGGTGCGGGGGAGGATCCGCGCCGTCGTCAGCACCGCGGTGACCATGATCGTCGCGGTCATCGGCAGGAACGCCAGGCCGGTCTCGACGGGCGAGAAGCCGAGCGTCTGCTGCAGGTAGTACGTGAGGAACAGGAAGGCGCCGAAGATGCCCGCGCCGGCGATGCCGACCGCGAGGTAGGAGCCACCGCGGTCACGGTCCAGGACGACGCGCAACGGCAGCAGCGGGTTGGCGACGCGGGTCTGCAGCCGCGCGAACGTGGCCAGCAGGACGACGCTTCCGGCGAGCATCCCGATCGTGACGGGGTCGCTCCAGCTCGCGCTCTCGGCGTGGCTGAAGCCGTAGACGAGCGCAAACAGACCGGCGGACGCGGTCAGCGTGCCGGGGATGTCGACGCGCTTGCCGGCGGCGTGACGCGTGTCGTCGAGCAGCACGACCGCGGCGATCGCGGCGGGGATGGCGAACAGCAGGTTGACGTAGAGCGACCAGCGCCAGTTGAGGTACTCGGTGAGCACGCCGCCGAGCAGCAGGCCGATGGCCGAGCCCGAGCCGGCGATGGCGCCGAAGATGCCGAACGCCTTGCCGCGCTCGTCAGGGTCGGTGAACGTCGTCGTCAGCAGGCCGAGAGCAGCGGGCGCAAGCAGCGCGCCGAACACGCCCTGCAGGGCACGCGCGGCGATCAGCATGTCGATGCTCTGGGCGGCGCCGCCGAGCGCCGAGGCGCCGGCGAAGCCGGCCATGCCGACGATGAAGGTGCGCTTGCGACCGAAGATGTCGCCGAGTCGTCCGCCGAGCAGCAGCAGGCTGCCGAAGGCGAGTGCATAAGCGGTGACGACCCACTGGCGTGAGCCGTCGGAGAAGCCGAGGTCGGCCTGCGCAGAGGGCAGCGCGATGTTCACGATCGTCACGTCGAGGACGACCATGAGCTGCGCGATGCCGATCAGCGCGAGGATCAGCCAGCGGCGGTCGGAGGGGTTCTTGAGCGTGTCGGTCATGGGTCGAGTTCCTAAGTGGAGGACTGGTCTCAACTTCTTGAGCGGCACCGTAGCACACAACTGGAGAGTTGTCCTCCGCTTTTGTTAAGGTGTGTGACGATGTCCACAGAGACCAAGCCGCTGCGCGCGGACGCCGAGCGCAACCGCCGCAAGCTGCTGGACAGCGCGCGTGAGCTGTTCGCCGCCAAGGGCCTCTCCGTCGGGCTCGACGAGATCGCCCGTCACGCCGGCGTCGGCGTCGGCACCGCTTACCGCCGCTTCCCCTCGAAGGAGGCGCTCGTCGCCGAGTTGTTCGAGGAGCGCATCGAGGTGATCCTCCAGCTCGTCGACGAGGCGCTGAAGGTCGACGATCCGTGGGAAGGCTTCTGCCAGTTCTTCCGCGCCAACGCGCGGGTGTTCGCCGAGGACACGGCGCTGAAGCAGGTGATCCTCGCCAGCGACGACTTCGACGAGCGGATCGCGCGCATGCGCGCGCGCGTGAAGCCGCGGGTCGGCAAGCTCGTGGCGCGCGCGCAGGCGGCCGGGGCGCTGCGCGACGACCTCGCCCCGCTGGACGTGCCGATGCTCAACGCGACGATCGGCCTGCTTGCCGATGCTTCGCGCGAGGTGCGCCCCGACCTTTGGGAGCGCATGCTCGGCATCGTGCTCGACGGCCTCGCGGCGCAGCGCGACGCGCCGACGCCGCTTGCCGCGCGGGCGCTGACCGAGCCCGAGCTCGACGCGACGATGCGCGCCAGCGCGCGCCGGCGCTAGCGCCCTAGAACGACCGGCGGCCGGACGCCATCCGGGCGCCCGGCCGCCGACCGAGGGTGGGGTGTCTCCCTGGGGGTTAGTCGCCGTTCTTCTCGCCCTTGTTCTTGGGCACCTTGCGATCGACGGTCTCGCAGGACCCGTTCGGGGCCTCGGCGGTCGCGTCGGAGATGATGTCGACGGTGTCCAGCAGCGCGCGGTCGTTGCCGGGGCCGCAGGTGATCGCGTCGGCCTCGCCGTCGCGCGTGCGGAACGTGTCGTCGCCGTTGCCGCCGATCAGCGTGTCGGCGCCGGGCAGGGAGACGTCGACGCGCGCGAGCGCCCACAGCGTGTCGTTGCCGTCGCCGCCGTTGCTGGTGTCGACGCCGCGGTTGGCGTAGATCACGTCGTTGCCGGGGCCGCCGTTCTGGACGTCGTCGCCGCTGCCGCCGGACATGCGGTCATTGCCGTTCTCGCCGTCGGCGATGTCGTTGCCGTTGCCGCCGTAGAGGTGGTCGCGCGAGTCGCCGCCCTTGAGCGTGTCGTTGCCGTTGCCACCCCACAGGCGGTCGAAAGACGTGACGTCGCCGGCGGCGTTGGTGTCGCCGATGACGGTGTCGTTGCCGTTGTTGCCCCACAGGCGGTCGTTGCCCGGACCACCATGAACGCGGTCGTCGCCGGCGCGGCCGAAGATGCGGTCGTTGCCACCGTTGCCGTTGATCGTGTCGGCCAGGTTGGTGCCGCGCAGGCGCTCGTTGGCGCTCGTGCCGTTGATCGTCGCGGCAAGAGCGGTTGCCGGCACGATGGCCAGCGCGGCTGCTGCAATCACTGCGGTCCTGCGTCGAAACATGGGTTTCCTCCTCGGTCGGGAACGTCGTCGCAGGACAGGTATGACCGACCGGCGCCCGGAATGTGGGTGATCTCACGGAGTCCTCACGGCTCGTGAGGGGATCGTGAGAAGACCCAAGACACCCGCGCGCGTTAGCGTCACCCTGAACACATGACTCGCCGCCTGCTTGCCGCTGCCCTGATCGCGCTGCTCGTCGCCACCCCCGTGGCGCTTGCACGCAGCGCCAGTGGGACGCGCGGCCCCGACCAGCTGATCGGCAGCGCGCGCGCCGACCGCCTCAACGGGCGCGGCGGCAACGACGACATTCGCGGTCGCGGCGGCAACGACACGCTCGCCGGCGGCGCAGGCAACGACATCGTCGCGGGCGACGCCGGCAACGACCGCATCAACGGCGGCCCCGGCAACGACACGCTGCTCGGCGGCGCAGGCGGCGACACGATCACCGGCGGACGCGGCCTCGACTACATGATCGGCGGCAACGGCAACGACCGCATCGGCGCGGTCGACGGCGAGGTCGACACGATCACCTGCGGTCCCGGCCGCGACCGCGTCAACGCCGACGCAGCGGACAAGGTCGCGCGCGACTGCGAACGGGTGGTTCGTGGCTGATCGCCCCGTCGTCCTGCTCGTGGACGACGACGCGGCGATTCGCCGCAGCGTGGCAACCGGCCTCGAGCTCGAAGGGTTCGACGTCGTTCCGGCATCGGGGGGACGTGCCGCGCTCGAGGCCGCCGAGCGGATCAAGCCGTCGGTGATGCTGCTCGACCTCACGATGCCCGACCTCGACGGCCTCGAGGTGCTGACGCAGCTGCGTGCCCGCGGCGATGACGTTCCCGTCTGCGTGCTCTCGGCGCGCGACGAGGTCGACGACCGCGTGCGTGGCCTGCAGGCGGGCGCCGACGACTACGTCGTCAAGCCGTTCGCGCTGGAGGAGGTGACGGCGCGCCTGCAGGCGCTGCTGCGTCGCCGCCCGACCGTCGGCGCCGACGTGCTGAGCGCGGGTGACATCGAGCTGGACGCGGCCAACCACCGCGCCACGCGCGGGACCCGCGACCTCGAGCTGACGCGCCGCGAGCAGGAGCTGCTGGCGTTGTTCCTGCGTCATCCCGGCGAGGTGCTGGAGCGCCCGCGGCTGCACGAGGAGGTCTGGGGCTACACGTTCGACCCCGGGACGAACGTCGCCGACGTGTTCGTCGGCTACCTGCGCCGCAAGCTCGAGGCGGGCGGCGAGCCGCGCGTGCTGCACACCGTGCGCGGCGTCGGCTTCGTGCTGCGAGTCTGAAGTCGTGCGCAACCGCCTGACGCTCGGGGTCACGGCCGTCCTCGCGGTCCTGCTCGTCGTCGCCGGTGTGCTCGTCGCGCGCGACGCCGACAGCTCCGAGCGCAAGGAGGTCGACGAGAGCCTGCGCCGCACCGCCGAGATCTCGCGGGCGACGGCGGTGGCCGCAGTCGAGCAGGAGCTGCCGGGCGGCGACCAGCGGCTGGAGGACGTGCTGCGTGCAAGCGGTAGCTCGCTGCGGTTGACGATCGGCTCGCGTGTCGTGCTCCAGGCCGGCGTGCGCACGAGGATCCGCCCGCAGCTCGGCCTACACACCGTCGACCACGTGCGCACCTATGCCGAGCGCCTGCGCGCGCCCGGGCTGAGCGGGCTCGCGCGGCTCGAGCTCACACGCAGCCTGCGTCCGCTCGAGCGCCGTCAGCAGGATCGGCGCGAGCGCCTCGCCCTGTTCCTCGGCGCCGCGCTGCTTGCCGCCGCGATCGGCACCTGGCTTGCGGCCGACATCGTCCTGCGCCCGCTGCGCCGGCTGCGCGCCGCAACCGCGCGCATCGCCACCGAGGAGGACCTCGCGCCGGTCGACGTCGGCGGGCCCCGCGAGCTGCAATCGCTGGCGGCGAGCTTCAACGCGATGCTCGGGCGCCTGCGGCGCTCGGCCGAGGATCGCTCACGCGCGCTGGACGCAACACGGCGCTTCGCCGCCGACGCCGGGCACGAGCTGCGCACGCCGCTGACGAGCGTGCAGGCAACCCTGTCGACGCTGGCCCGCCACCCCGGCCTCGACGAGGACAAGCGCACCGCGATGGTCAACGACGCGCTCGCCGAGCAGCGCCGCTTCGTGGGTCTGCTCGACGGCCTGCAGGCGCTCGCGCGCGGCGACGCGACGTCCGTGGAGCAGGCCGACGTCGAGCTCGCTGACCTCGTCGCCTCGTCGGTGACGACGGCGCGCACGCGCTGGCCGCAGACGACGTTTCGCGCCGACCTGCCCAGCGACGAGGTCGTCCTGCGCGGCTGGGCGGCCGGCTTGCGCATGCTCACCGACAACCTCCTCGCCAACGCCGCGCATCACGGCCGCGAGGACGGCACGGTGCAGGTCACGCTTGCGCCCGGCGCGCTCGTCGTCGAGGACGACGGGCCCGGCATCCCGGCCGCCGACCGCGAGCGCGTGCTGGAGCCGTTTGCGCGCGTCGAGGGCACCGGCCGACCCGGCTCGGGGCTGGGACTGGCGCTCGTCGCGCAGCAGGCGCGGCTGCACGGCGCGACGCTGACGATCGACGCGTCGCCCCAGCTCGGCGGCGCACGCGTGACGATTCGCTGGGACTAAGGCGAGACGTTGCAGCGCGACATCGCCGTGGCGACGCGCTTGCCGAGCTCGGCCTGGTTCTCGGACAGCTGGAGGATCTCCTGGTCGGTGATCAGCTTGCGCAGCTCACCGTTGACGCAGTCGATCGACTTCTGCGGCGTGTTGTCCTTGCGCGCGGCCTCGGTGATCCCGGCCTCGAACTGCTTGCGCAGCACCGTCACGCCGCCTTCCTCCACACCCGTCGCGCACTTCTCAAGTGCCGCGAGGAACTTCGGGTGCGGGTCGCGACCGGCCATGCCGTCGTAGGCAACGCGCAGGAACTCGGCGTCGCCGAGCTTCGTGATCTCGTCGACGAAGCACTGGCGCACGGTCGCGTCGGCGAACGGGCCTTCGCGGCTGGCGCCGACCTGCACGGTCATGCGCGAGAGCAAGATGGCCGCGCTGAGCTCGTCCAGCTTCCAGTCGTCGCCCTCCTTGGCGAACGTGACCTGGCCGTGCGAGCCGGCGGCGTCGCCGCCGATCGCTGTGACATCGCCCGTCGCGCGGTCACCGTCGATCTTGAGGTCCTTCACCGCCGCGCCGGTTGAGGGCTTGGACTCGTCCGGCTTGGCTTCTTCGGTCTTGCAGTTGACGAGCGAGCCGTAGACCGTGGTGACGAACTTCTCGGTCACGACCTCGGCGCACTTGATCTGCGGGTCCGTCGTGGACAGCGCCTTCGTGGCGACCGCCGCGATGGCCTTCTCGTCGTCGGCGGAGCTCGAGCCCCCGTCGTCACCGCCGCAGCCGGCGATCAGCAGCGCTGCGACCAGCGCGGTCCCCACCTTCCCCAATCTCATGGCGCGAGAGGCTAGCGAGCGCGTCTGTTGCGATGCCCGCGGCTGCGCTGGTGGCCGCGCGCCGCTGCCGGCTTGGCGCCACCGTGGTGCGGCTGCGGCCGCGCGCCGTGCGCCAGGCCGCCGCGTGCGAGCTCGGCGTGCAGCCCGATCTCCGTGGCGAACTTGGCGACGTCCTTGACCTGGTCGTCGAGCACGAACGTGATCGCCGTGCCGCTGGCGCCGGCGCGGGCGGTGCGCCCGGCGCGGTGGACGTAGTCCTCGCGTGCGCCCGGCGCGTCGAAGTTGATGACGTGGGTGATCCCCTCGACGTCGATGCCGCGCGCGGCGACGTCGGTCGCGACGAGCGTGGCGACGCGGCCGTCCTCGAAGCTCGCCAAGGCGCGCTCGCGCTGTCCCTGGGACTTGTCGCCGTGCATCGCGACGGACTCGACGCCCTGCGCCTTCAGGCGCTTGACGAGGCGGTCGGCGCCACGCTTGGTGCGCACGAACACGAGCGTGCGCTCGCAGTCGGCGCCCTGCAGCAGCGAGACGAGCTGCGCGGCCTTTGCCGTGTGCTCGACGCGCAGGAACTGGTGGTCGATGTCGCCGCGGCGCTCGCGCTCGGCGGCGGCAACCTCATGGCGTCGCGCGTCGCGCGTGTAGGCCTTGGCGATCTTGTCGACCTCGCCGTCGAGCGTCGCCGAGCAGAGGATCGTCTGGCGGTCGCTACGGGTCATGCGCACGATCCGGTCGACGGTCGGCTTGAAGCCCATGTCGAGCATGCGGTCGGCCTCGTCAAGCACCAGCAGGCGCACGTCAGCGAGGCTGACGTCGCGACGCTGGACGAGGTCCAGCAGGCGGCCAGGGCAGGCGACGAGGATGTGAGCCCTCGCGGCCAGGCGCGCCTGCTTGACGATGCCGACGCCGCCATAGGCGACGGCGATCTTCAGCGCGCGGGCATGGGCAAGGGGGTAGAGCTCGTCCTCGATCTGCGCGGCGAGCTCACGCGTCGGCGCGAGGATCAGCGCTGACGGACGCGCGTCGGTTGCCTCGATGTTCTCGACCAGCGGCACGCCGAAGGCGAGCGTCTTGCCCGAGCCGGTGGGCGAGCGCACGAGCACGTCGTGGCCTGCGAGCACGTCGGGGACGATCATGCGCTGGACGGGGAAAGCGGTCTCGATTGCGCGCTCAGCGAGCGCGCGGCAGACCGCATCGGACACGCCGAGATCGGCGAAAGTGGGAGAGGGCACAACGTTCCTTCTGTATGTCAGGGGGAGATCCTCAAGCCCCTGAAGGAGAAGAAAACCTCAAGGCTGGCGTCGCCAACCGTGACCCCAAGGTAGCAAGGGGCGACACAATGCCGCGGTGCGACGCGTGCTGGCAGCTCTGCTCGTGGTCGCCGGCGCGCTCGCTGCCGGCGCGCCTGCGGACGCGCAGGAAGCGGTGCCGGCGCAGTGGCGTTTCGTCGACACGCAGGTCCGCGCGATGGACAAGCTCTGGGTCGGCGAGCGCGGCTTCTACGACCGCCGCTCGCTGATGCTGCAGGCGCTGATGCTGCAGGTTCACGCCGAGGCGCTGGCGGTGAACGCACCGGCGGCCGTGCGCCGCGACGGCCGCATCGCGCCGCTGATCCGCCGCATCCTGCGCCCCGGGTCGCTGCGCCGCCGGCGCGCCCGCGCGGCGCGCAACGTGCACGTCCCACACGTGCCCGGCTTCTACGACGAGCGTGTCCAGCACTTCTCGATCGACCCGCCGATCGTGCTGGCGCTGGCGCGTGCCTGGCAGGTGCGCGCGCAGGTGCCGAACCTCGACCGCACGCTGGCGCGACGTGCCCGCGCGGCGGTGCTGGCGATCGCGCGCTCGCGCTTCTACCGCTGGCCGTCGCAGCGCCGCGGGCAGATCAACTGGTGGGCCGACGTCGAGACCGCAGCGGCGATGGTCGGCCGCCGCGACATCCTGCGCCGCGACTTCCCGCGCCAGGTCAACCGCCTGGCCCGTGCGCGCCGCGCGCGCCTACCGGGCGCGCTGACCCCGCAGTTCAACCGCGGCCTGGGCTGGCGCTACGAGCCCCAGGAGGACGCGCGTGGGGCGAAGAACCGCACCGACAGCAGCGAGTACGGGTCGCTCGCGGTGTCGCTGATCCGCCACGAGCGCCGCGCCCGCGCCGCCGGGATGAAGCCGCTGCCGCGCAAGACGCGGCGCTTCTTGAAGACGTGGTCCTGCCGCGTGCTCGCGGGCAACTGGACCCACGCCGGCTACCTCAACTGGGACTCGGGCCTGGGCTCCGAGCGCGAGCACCTCTCGCGCTACTGGGCGCACGCGCTGTCGGGTCTCTACGCGCTGGCAACCGCCCCGCCGTCGCTGCGCTGCGCGCGCCGCTCGCATGCATGGGCGGCGTGGATGCTCGACCGCGCGCTCGAGCGCTACGCGCGCCTGGCCGGCGACGGGCTGATCGCGCCGCGGCCGTGGGGGATGGGCGGGCCGTTTGCCGACCGCCACCGCGACCCCGGGCTGGCGGCGGCGCGCGTGCTGGCGATCGCCGTGCGCTTCGCGGCGCGCCACCCGGTGACGGCACCGCCGCCGAACCTCGCTGCGCACGACCCCGACATCCGCCGCCTGGCGATCACGACCCCGCGCTACGCGACGGCGCTGCTGGGTTACGGCACGCCGATGACCCGCGGCGGGTTCGGCCTGGCGCGGCTGCACGCACGCGACGGCGACCTGCTGGCGCCGATCCGCCCGCCGATCGGCGGCTGGCTCGCGCCGCTCGTAAAGGGCGAACGGCGCACGCCCGCGACGCGCTGGCGCGTGCGGCGGTCCACCGGCCGCAGCTTCCGGCGCGGCGCGTTTCGCCGTCTTGCCGTGCGCGGCTGCGGCGGCAAGACCTGCGTCACGTGGCGCTTCGACAGCGCCGGCGCGTACCTCTCGGCGCGGCTGCGGCCAGGACGGTTGCGGCGCGGCTACATCGCGCTGCCGACCGCGATGGGGGCATCGCTGCGACAGCTGCCGGGCCACCGTGGCTGGGAGGCAACGAACGCCCACGGGACGTGGCGGCTGGTCTGGCGCCGCCCGCCAAAGCGCGCCGTGCGCCTCGTCCACCGCGGCCGCGGGCGACACGATCTCGTCTTCCACCTCCCGCGCGGCAAGGTCACGCGTGTCTCGTACCGCCTGGAGATCGCGTAGCGTTTGCGTGCATGGGGGTCAGGGCCGAGCCGAGCGACGTGCTGCGCGGACTTGCGACGATGCCGCTGCGTGCGCCGCGCGACGTCCGTGGCCTGATCAAGGAAACCCGCGCGCCCGCTGAGCTGCTGGCGCTGACGCGCTCGGGAATCCTCGCCGGCGAGGGAATGGTGGACGGCGGCGGGCGCCCGGTCCTGCTGCTCCCCGGTTTCCTCACCTCGGAGACGGCGCTGCAGACGATGGGTCGCTGGCTGCACCGCAACGGCTACCGCTCCTACCGCTTCGGCCGGCGCCCGAACGTCGACTGCAGCGAGGCGAGCCTGGGGCGGCTCGAGGCGCTCGTCGAGGAGATCTCGGCGCGCCACGACGGCATGCGCGTGGCGCTGATCGGCCACAGCCGCGGTGGGCACTTCGCGCGCGTCCTCGGCGTCCGCCGGCCGGACGTCGTCGGCACCGTGATCACGCTCGGGATGCCGACGCTGGACGCCGACAGCGTCAGCCCGCTGGCGGGCATCCCGGCGATCGCGACCGCTGCCCTGGGCACCGTCGGCGTGCCCGGCTTCTGGAGCGCGGACTGCTGGTTCGGCGCCTGCTGCGCGGGCTTTCGCAGCCAGCTCTTCGAGCCGCTGCACCAGAGCGTCGAGCACGTCGCGATCCACTCCCCGGACGACGGCATCGTCGACTTCGAGCGCGTCGTCGAGGACGACGCCGAGCGCGTCACGCTGCAGGCCAGCCACATCGGCATGATCGTCAACGCCGACGTCTACACGGCCATCGCCGAGGTGCTCGAGCGCTCGGCCGTGCGCGTCGCGGCGGCGGCCTGATGGACCTGCTCAAGACGATTCCGCTGGCGCCACCGCGCCTGCCGCTCGTGCCCGACCCGCTGCGGCGCTGCCGCGTGCCCAGTGACCTCGACGCGATCACCACCCGCGGCGTCGAGGCCGACCCGGCGGCGGCGGGCATGACCGCCGACGGCGTGCGGCGCATCTGGGGCGCCACGAAGGCGCTGTACCGCACCGGGATGCACCCGGCGATCGCGCTCTGCATCCGCCGCGACGGCCACGTCGTCCTCGACCGCGCGATCGGCCACGCGCGCGGCAACGGCCCGTCGGACCCGCGCGACGCCGACAAGCTGCTCGCGACGCCGCAGACGCCGTTCGTCATCTTCTCCGCGGCGAAGGCGGTCACCGCCACGCTGACGCACCTGCTCGACGAACGCGGCGCGTTTCACATCGACGATCGTGTCTGCGAGTACATCCCCGAGTTCGCCGCGCACGGCAAGGACGCGATCACGATCGCCCACGTGCTCTCACACCGGGCGGGCGTTCCGAACATCCCGTCGGAGCTGCTGAACCTCGAGCACCTCGGCAACCGCGACCTGCTCGTGCAGGCGCTCGTGGATGCCAAGCCGCGCTCGCGCCCCGGCAAGCTGCTCGCCTACCACGCGATCTCCGGCGGCTTCATCATCGGCGAGATCATCGAGCGCGTCACGGGCAAGTCGATCCGTCAGGTGCTTGCCGAAGAGATCCTCGACCCGCTCGGCTTTCGCTGGGGCAACTACGGCGTCGCGCCCGAGGACGTCGACCAGGTCGGGCTGAGCTACGCAACCGGCGTGCCACCGGTGCCGCCGCTGTCGACGGCGCTGGCGCGGGCGCTCGGTCGCCACCCCGACGACGTCACGGCGCTCAGCAACGACCCGCGTTTCCTCACCGGCGTGATCCCGGCGGGCAACGTCGTCACCACCGCCGACGAGCTCTCGCGCTTCTTCGAGCTGCTGCGCGGCGGCGGTGAGCTGGACGGCGTGCGGATCATGGACCCGCGCACGATCCGCCGCGCGGTTGTCGAGACCTCCTACCGCGAGATCGACTGGACGCTCGGCGCGCCGCTGCGGACCGGGCTGGGCTTCATGCTCGGTGCCGAAGTCCTGAGCCTGTTCGGGCCCGACACCGAGGAGGCCTTCGGCCACCTCGGCTTCACCAACGTCATGGGCTGGACCGACCCCGCGCGCCGCATCAGCGTCGGCTTGATCACGTCCGGCAAGCCGATCGTCCACCACGGCTTGCCGGTCTTGTGGTCGCTGACGCGGCGCATCGGGATCGAAGCGGCTAAGGCCCAGTCGTCGCCTTCAACAGGTTGACGCGGCCGAAGCCGAAGTTGACGTCGCGCCCGGCTGTGCCGAGGTCGTCCGTCGAGCTGTCGAGCTTGGCCCTTAGCGCGGCGACGCTGATGCCCGAGCGCTGCGTCGCGATCACGGCCGCCACGCCCGAAGCGTGCGGTGTCGCCATCGACGTGCCGGAGATCGTGTTGTAGGCGCCGTTGTTCCACGTCGAGACGATGTCCACGCCCGGCGCCGCAACCTCGACGTCGGAGTTGAACGTCGAGAACGACGCCTTCGCGTCCCGGCGATCGGTGGCCGCGACGGACACGACCTCCGGGTAGGCGGCCGGGTAGTTCAGCGCCGAGTTGCCGCCGTTGCCCGCGGCCGCGATCACGAGCGAGCCGTTGTTCGTCGCGTTGACGACCGCGTTGCGCAACGTCGTTGCGCCCGCCGAGCCGCCGAGCGACATCGAGATCACCTTCGCGCCGCGCTGGTTCAGCCACGTGACGCAGTTGGCGATCATCTCGAGCGTCCCCGAGCCGGAGCTGTTGAGCGCCTTGCAGATCGCCAGCGGGCTGCTGGACGCCACACCCGCGACACCGACGCCGTTGTTCGTGTTCGCGGCGACCGTGCCGGCCACATGCGTGCCGTGGCCGTTGTCGTCGTTGCACTTGCCGCTGACGATCGTCGGATCGGCGCCGACGATGATGATCACCAGGCTGGTGCCGAAGTTGTTGACGCCACCGCAGTCGCTGACGCGACCGCCCGCGAACTCCGTGTGGCTCTGCTGGATGCCGGTGTCGACGATGCCGACCTTCGCGCCGCCGGTCTGCGGGAACGCGCCGAGGCCGCCGGAGTCCCAGCCCTCGGGCGCATCGATGTCAGCGTCGGCCGTGCCGCCGGACTGGCCGGTGTTGTGCAGGCCGTACTCCTGCCCGAACATCGGGTCGTTCGGCGTTGCCGTCGCGCGGTAGATGTAGTTCGGCTCGGCGTACAGCACGTCCTTGGACGCGTTGAGCTTGGCGATCGCGCCGGTGACCGAGCCGGCGACGTTGACGACCTGTGCGCCGCCGCTGCCGCGGACCGTGCGCAGGACGTCGGTGACGCCGGCGAGCAGGTTGACCTTGCCCTTGTCGGCGCCTTCGGCGTACTTGACGATTACCTGGCCGCGGACGTGCTCCGCCGCGCCGGCGCCCGGCGCGAAGGCGATCGTGATGACGCCCGCCAGCAGGCAGGCGCGAACAGCATGCTTCATTTGGGTCCCCTCCTCGAGACAGTGGTGGGCGTATGTCGCCCGCGAACGCTGGCGTTCAAACATGAAGCCGTCAGGGCTATGACACGGCGCGCAGGGCGCGCCACGTCTCGCCGCGTAGTTCGGCGATGACAGCCTCGACGAGCGCTCCGCGGTCGCCGCGCTCGCCGTCGGTGATCGCGCCGATCGTCCCGCGCTTGCGCGCCAGCACTTGGCTGATCGTCTCGTCGATCGTGTCGGCGGCCAGCAGGTACCAGGCGGTGACGCCGTCGTGCTGGCCGATGCGGTGGACGCGGTCCTCCGCCTGGTCGTGCGCCGCCGGCGTCCACTCCAGCTCGAGGAAGCAGACGTTGGACGCGCGCGTGAGCGTGAGGCCGTGGCCGGCAACGCGCGTGGAGGCGACGAGCAGCTGCGGGCCGTCCGGCGTCTGGAACGCGCGCACGGCTTCGTCGCGAGCGATCGCGCTGTCGCCGCCGAGCAGCTGCACGCACTCGGGGAAGCGCTCGACCACCGCCTGCTGGATCTCGCGGTGGTGGGCGAAGACGACGAGCGCCTCGCCGGACTGCAGGAAGTCGTGGATCCAGGCGAGTGCCGAGCGCAGCTTGCCGCGCGCGGCCAGGCGCTTGAGCAGGCTCAGCTGCGCCAGGCGCTTGGCGCGCAGCACGCGCGCGATCTGCGCGTCCAGCTCGCGCAGGTCCAGGGGCTGCTCGCGCAGCCAGGCGATCACGTCGCGCTGGGCGGTCTCGTACTCGCGGCGGTTGGACAGCTCGATCGGGACGACGGCGCGGCGCTTGTCGGGCAGCTGCGGCAGCACCTCGGCCTTGCGCCGGCGCACGAAGCAGCTGCGGCGCAGGTGCCAGTGCAGGCGCTCCTCGGCGGCGCCCTCGAAGCTGCGGCTGAAGCGCTCGCCGCTGCCGAACTCGTCGAGGCGCCCGAGGATCCGCAGCTGCGCGACGAGCTCCTCGGCGTGGTTGAGCACCGGCGTGCCGCTGAGCGCGAGGCGCAGCGCGTCGGGCGCGAGCTTGTTCGGCAAGCCGGCGCACGTCCTGGGTGCGCTTGGCGCGCGGGTTCTTGCAGTAGTGCGACTCGTCGAGCACGAGCGCGCGCGGACGCGAGCGGGCGAGGCCGTCGATGTGCGGCGCGACGACCTCGTAGTTGATGATCGTGAGGTCCGCGCGCGGCACGGCCCCGCCGCGCCCCGAGAGGATCTGCACCGTGCGCGTCTCGGGCAGCCAATGCGCTGCCTCGCGCGCCCAGTTGAGCTTCAGCGATGCAGGGCAGACCACCACTGCGGGGTAGGCGTCGTCGATCTCGATCGCCGCGAGTGCCTGGATCGTCTTGCCCAACCCCTGCTCGTCGGCAAGGAAGGCACGGCGCAGCTGCAGCAGCTCGCGAACGCCTGCCCACTGAAACGGCTCGAGCGTCCCGCCGAGCGAGACGTCCTCGATCGGCGCCGCGCTCGTGGCCTTCGAGCGGCGCACGGCGGCCCGCCCGGCGTCGGCCTCCTCGCGCATGCGCTCGACGTGCGGCAGCGCACCGAGCGAGACCTCGACGCCATGCAGCGCGCAGAACTCGTCGAGGCGCTCGGCGTGCCACGGGTCGATCGGCAGCGTGCGCGTGCGGCTGTCGACCTCGGGTAGCGCAAGGAACCCGTCGAGCACCGTCGGATCCCAGTTGACGTCGAGGCGCAGGCGGTCGCCGAGGACGTTCTGCTCGACGGACAGCGTCGCGCGCGCCGGCTCGCGCCCGGCAGCGAGCGCGATCGCACAGCGCACCGCACCACCGGTCATGCGCGCGCCCTGGAGATCGTGCAAGGCGTCGGAGATCTCGTCCTCGAGCGGCAGCCACTCGAGGCCACCGCGCTCGACTGCGCGCTCGCGGATCGCCTCGGGCAGCACGCCACCGCGGGTGCGGCAGACGAACCAGCCCTTGCCGTCGTACGGGCCGGCGTCGACGGTGCCGATCCAGCGCGAGCGGATCTCCTTGAGCCATGCGCGCGCGTCGTCGGACGCGGTCAGCTCGGGGTAGCGCGCGAGGATCTCGGCGACCTGCGCGCCGCACCAGTCGCCGACCGGCGCCCACCACTCGTAGGCGTTCCAGTCGAAGCGCCGGCCGGGCAGCTTGCGGACGAGCTCGACGATCTGCGCGTCGTAGGGGAAGGCGAGCACCACGATCCGACCGCGGTCCGGATCGTCGCGCAGGACGACGTTCGGGCCGCTGTCGACGGTCTCGAGCACGCGCCCCCACAGTAGTCGTCAGGGGCGCCGATGCGTCAAGCTGTTGCGCCGATCGTGCCGACCAAGCCGCAACGCCGCCGCTATGCCCGCCGTCTTCCACCCGAAGAGCGTCGTGAGCAGCTGCTCGACGCGGCCCTCGACCTGATGGTCGAGTCCGGCGTGGAGGCCGTGTCGATGGAGTCCGTCGCACGTCGCGCCGGTGTCACCAAGCCGGTCGTCTACGGGATCTTCGCCGACCGCGGCGCGCTGCTCTTCGACCTGCTCGAGCGCGAGGAGAGGCGCGCCTACGCGCAGATCGGCGAGGCGATGCCGGAGGCCTTCGACCGTGGCGGCGATCCTGACGCGCTGATCTACGAGGGCGTGCTCGCGTTCCTCTACGCGGTGCTCGAGCATCCCAGCCGCTGGCGGCTGATCCTGCTGCCGGGTGTCGGCGTCCCGCACCTGATGCAGGAGCGCGTCGCCGCCGGGCGGCGCTCGGTGGAGGAGCGCCTGACGATGTTCTGCCGTTGGGGCCTCGAGGTTCGAGGTGGCGCTTCGCAGGACATGGACCCCGAGCTTGTCGCCCACGCGCTGGTGGCGCTGTGCGAACACGGCGCCGCACTGGTGCTGCGCGATCCCGAGCACTTTGCGCCCGAGCGGCTTGCCGCGTTTGCGCGTGAGCTGCTGATCGCAGTCCCGCGCGACTGACGTGCGCAGCTTCGCGGTCGCCGCCGTCGTGCTGGCCGCCATGCCGGTGATCAAGGGTGGCGAGCGCTCCGAGCGCCTCGTCGGCACCAACCGCGCGGACCGCATCGAGGCGCACAACGGCAACGACGTCGTGCTCGGGCTGCGTGGGGACGACCGGCTGTTCGGCGGTGGCGGGCGCGACCGCCTCGTCGGCGGCGCCGGCAACGACGGGCTCTTCGGCGGAGGGTCTGACGACCGCCTCGACGGCGGTGCCGGCAACGACCGCCTCGACGGTGCCGGCGGTGCGGACCTGCTGATCGGCCGCGACGGCGACGACATCCTGCTCGGGCGCTTCGCGCGCGACCGCATGCTCGGCGGCAACGGCGACGACCGCCTGTCGGGCGGGACGGCCGACGACGAGCTCAGCGGCGGGGCGGGCGAGGACACGCTGCTGGGCCAGGACGGCGACGACCGCATCGAGGGCGCGACAGGCGACGACTCGATCGACGGCGGCGACGGCGACGACCGCATCGACGGCGGCCCGGGGCACGACCAGATCATCGAGGCGGGCTTCGGCAACGACCCCGCGATCCAGGGTGGCGAGGGCAACGACCTGATCCACGCCAATCGCGGCATCGACCGCAACGTCGACGGTGGCCCCGGCGACGACGTCGTCTACGGCGGCAACGGACCGGACGTCGTCCGTGGCAGCGATGGGGACGACATCCTCGTCGGCGGGCAGGGCTTCGACGTGCTCGACGGCGGCGCGGGCGATGACGTCCTTTATGGCGGCGACTCGCGCGACGACCTCGACTGCGGGCCGGGGCGCGACATCGTCTATGTCGAGACCGAGGAGGCGCCGGCGAACTGCGAGGTCGTTCGTCACGGCGACCCGAGCATCGCCGACGAGCACGTGCCGATCAACGACAATCCGCCTGCGCTGCAGCGCGCGCCCTCGGCGCCACTGTCGGCGTTCCTCGCCGCGCTTGCCCACACCGCGTCCGCGAACCAGATCAGCGGTACGAACGGGTCCGACACGCTCGCCGGCACCGCGGGGATGGACACCATCAACGGCGGGCGTGGCAACGACCGCATCAGCGGCGGCGCCGGCAACGACGACCTCGACGGCGGCCCCGGCGACGACACCCTCGACGGCGGTGAGGGCAACGACCGCCTCTTCGGGCGCGGCGACGACGACTTGATCATCGGCGGACCCGGCAACGACCGCCTGGAGGGTGCGGCGGGCGACGACCGCCTCGACGGCGGAGACGGCGACGACACGCTCGCGGGCGGCGAGGGCCGCGACCGCATCCGCGCCGGCGCGGGCGACGACATCGTCCGCTCCGTTGGCGGCGGCATCGACCGCATCGACTGCGGCCCCGGCGTCGACCGCGCCTACGTCGACCGCGGCGAGAAGACGACGGGCTGCGAGAGCGTCTACGGCAGCTAGCGCGGCGCCTTGACCGTGAAGATCCGTGTGCCCTTGGAGCCGTCCGGCTCGCCGGCACGTGCCTCGAAGGCGATCGTCTTGCCGTCCGGCGACCACGACGGCGCACCGTCGTTGCAGCTGCGCGAGTCACCCGAGGCGATCGTGCACGGGGACGAGCGCTTGCTGCGGCGCGCGATCGCGAACCTCGTCGAGAACGCGATCCGCTACGGCGCGGTCGGTGGCGAGATCGTCGTCGCACTCGAGCGCGACGATGCGCACCTGCGTGTGACGGTCGCGGACCGCGGGCCGGGCGTGCCGCCGGCACAGCGCGCCGCGATCTTCGATCGCTTCCATCGCGCGAGCGCCGCCGCCGGCGGATCGGGGCTCGGCCTGCCGATCGCACGCCTGACGGTCGAGGCGCACGACGGCGAGGTCGCGCTGCTGGCAAGCGACGACGAGCACCCGGGCGCGACGTTCGTGATCACGTTGCCGCTCAGCCGAGCCCTAGCCTAGGGCCGGTGACCGACCCGATCCGACCTGCACGCGTCGCGCTGCGCGTCTCCGACGTCGAGCGCTCGGCGGCGTTCTATGCCGAGATCGTGGGACTCGAGGTCGTGCAGGCGAACCGCGATGCAGCGGCGCTGCGGGCACCGGGCGGCGAGACCTTGCTGATGCTGCGCCGCGCCGAGCAGCCGGGACGGGTCGTGCGCAACGCAAGCGGGCTCTTTCACACCGCGTTTCTCTACCCCGGCCGCGCGGCGCTCGGCGATGCGCTGCAGCGCATCGCGCAGACGCGCACCCCGCTGACGGGAGCCTCGGATCACCTCGTCTCCGAAGCCATCTACCTCGACGATCCCGACGGCCACGGCATCGAGCTCTATCGCGACCGCCCGCGCGACGAGTGGCCGCCACCGGCGCCCGGCGAGAAGGTCGCGATGGACACGCTGCCGCTCGCGCTCGAGCCGCTGCTCGAGGAGGCGGCGGGCGACGCCAGCGGCGTCGTCGTCGGCCACGTCCACCTCAAGGTCGCCGACGTCCAAGCCGCGGTCGACTTCTGGAGCGCCGACGTCGGCATGGAGCTGATGACGCGCTTCGGCCACCAGGCCGCGTTCCTCGCGTCCGGCGGCTACCACCACCACATCGGCGCGAACACCTGGCACTCCGCGGGGGCGGCGGCCGAGCCCGCCGAGGCCCCCGGTCTCGACGCCGTCGTGCTGCACGCCGACCACGCCGAGGAGCTTCGCTCACCCGACGGTGTTTCTATCGTCCTCGAGCCATGACTCCGTTCACGCACCGACTGCGTGTCCGCTACAACGAGTGCGACCCGCAGGGCATCGTCTTCAACGCGAACTACCTCACGTACGTCGACCTCACGGTCACCGAGCTGTGGCGCGAGCGCGTCGGCGGCTACCAGCACTTCGTCGACGAGAGCGGCGTCGACATCGTCGTCGCCGAGGCGACGCTGCGCTTCCGCGGCTCGGCGCGCTTCGACGACGAGATCGCGATCACCTTGACGCCGGCGTTCACGTCGGAGTCCTCGATCACGACGCAGATCGCGATCGACCGTGACGGCACGCGGCTGATCGAGGGCTCGATCCGCCACGTCTGCGTCGACGCGCAGGCGCTAACGAAGGTTCCTGCGCCGGCGCAGCTGCGCGCTGCGATCGACCGCTGACCAGCGAGACGACCACGCCCGCGGCCGCGGCGACAGCAGCGAGCCAGAACGCGTCGTCATAGCCGCCGAGCCCGGCGACGAGGCCCGCAACCGGCGCGCCGATGCCGACGCCGGCGTCGAAGAACGCGGTGAAGACGCCGAGCGCGCTGCCGCGCGACCCTTCGCCGACGCGCTCCACGGCGATCACGGCCAGCGACGGGAACAGCAACGAGAAGCCGGCGCCCATGACGATCCCGCCCGCAAGCGCGACACCGAACCCAGGCGCGACCGCGATCAGCACGAGGCCGACGGTCTCGGCCATCCCCGCGGCCGCCGCGGTCGTGCGCGCGCCCAGACGGTCGGGCAGCGAGCTTGCGAGCAGGCGGCTGATCACGACCGCGGCGGCGAACGCGGTGAAGACGGTCGCGCCGCCGCCGACGCCGAGGTCGTCGAGGTGCAGCACGACGAACCCGGCCATCGTCCCGTAGCCGACGTTTGCGAGCGCGAGCGCGATGCCGGGCGCGATCACCGGCCGCGGGATGAACTGACCAGGCGGCTCGAGGCGCACCGGCGCGCGGTCGTTGGGCAGCGTCGTCGCCAGCACGGCGCCGAGCAGCGGCGTCACCGCCGCGAACGCCCAGACGGCCTCGTAGGAGAACGCGTCCAGCAGCAGCTCACCGCAGATCGGCCCGACGGTGAGCCCACCCCAGATCGCCAGGCCGAACAGCCCGATCGCCTGCCCGCGTCGCGAGGCCGGCGCGAGGTCGACGATCATCGTCGCGCCGGCGGTGAAGACCCAGCCGTCGCCGATGCCGAGCACGAGCCGCGCGATCACGAGCCCGGGCACGCCGAGCGGCAAGAAGTACAGCAGCGCTGCGAGCCCGGCGATCACCAGCCCGGCGATCAGGACGATGCGCCGCCCGTCGCGATCCGACAGCCGCCCGCCGACCGGGCGCCCGACGATCGCCGCGAACGCAAAGCAGCCGACCACCACCCCGACGGCGACGTCGCCGGCGCCGATCGGGCCCTTGACGTAGCGCGGCAGCACCGGCAGCACAGCACCGATCGCGACGAACCCCAGCGCCGTCGCCGCCCATACGCGCAGCGCTGCGGAGCGGGCCCCCATGCCAAGCACCGTATCGACCACATGGACAACGCCTCCGGACGGCTTTCCGACCCCCGGAAGATGAAACGGGGCGTCTGCGGGTAGATGATGGCCTCGTGGCAGAGCCGCTGCTCGCTCGCGAGCCCAACATCTACCGACCGTCGGCGTCGACGTTCGACGAGGTCTTCGCGACGGGCGGCGTCCCGCGCGAGCACGCTGCCGCGCTCGTCGCCGAGCTCGCGCGCCTCGGCCCCGAGCAGCTTGCCGCGGCAGGGCGCCGGCGCGACGCGATCTTCATGCAGCAGGGGATCACGTTCGACGCGACCGGCGAGGACGGCCCGGTGAAGGACCGCCCGTTTCCGCTGGACCTCGTCCCGCGGATCATGCCCGGCCACGAGTGGACGACGATCAAGCGCGGC
Organism: Paraconexibacteraceae bacterium; assembly: GCA_963727365.1. Classification (GTDB taxonomy): domain Bacteria; phylum Actinomycetota; class Thermoleophilia; order Solirubrobacterales; family Solirubrobacteraceae; genus Paraconexibacter. Next base: position 437,348 of record CAVSFU010000008.1, read on the forward strand.
CTCGCCCAGCGCATCCGTGCGCTCAACGCGTTCGTCGACGACGTCTACCACGCGCGCGAGATCGTGCGCGAGGGCATCGTCCCGTGGAAGCTCGTCGTCAGCCGCAGCCACTTCGCGCGCGCGGTGCACGGGATCCGCCCGCCCGGCGGCGTCTACTGCCACGTCGCCGGCTGCGACATGGTGCGCGACGCCGACGGCACGTGGAAGGTGCTCGAGGACAACGTGCGCACGCCGAGCGGGATCTCCTACGTGCTGGAGAACCGGGTCGCGATGACGCGCCTGGTCCCACAGCTGTTCGCGCACTACCGCGTGCGCCCGGTCGACCACTACCCGCAGCTGCTGCTCGCGGCGCTGCGTGCGGTCGCGCCGTCCTCCGACGACGAGGCGACCGTCATCGTCTGGACGCCTGGGCCGCTGAACTCGGCGTACTTCGAGCATGCGTTCCTCGCGCGCCAGATGGGCGTCGAGCTCGTCGAGGCAAGCGACCTCGTCGTGCGTGACGACGTCCTTTACATGCGCACGACGTCGGGGCTGCAGCGCGTCCACGCCGTCTACCGGCGCCTCGACGACGACTTCGTCGACCCGCTCGAGTTCCGGCCGGACTCGATGCTCGGCGTCCCCGGACTCCTGCGCGCCTACCGCGCCGGGAGCGTCGCGATCGCCAACGCGTTCGGCACCGGGGTCGCCGACGACAAGGCGATCTACCACTACGTGCCGGAGATGATCCGCTTCTACCTCTCCGAGGAGCCGATCCTCGACAACGTCAAGACCTACCTGCTGTCAGACCCCGAGCAGCTCGAGTACTGCCTGACGCGCCTGGACACGCTCGTCGTCAAGCCGACGTCGGAGTCCGGCGGCAAGGGCGTCTTCATCGGGCCGACGACGCCCGCCGACGAGCTCGAGGCGCTCGCCGACGTCCTGCGCAACGACCCTGAGCGCTGGATCGCCCAGGAGGTCGTGCGGCTGTCGACCGTCCCGACGGCCGGGATCGACGGCACGATCGCGCCGCGCCACGTCGACCTGCGGCCGTTCGCCGTGTTCGGGGAGACGATCAAGATCGTGCCCGGCGGCCTCACGCGCGTGGCGATGATCGAGGGCTCGATGATCGTCAACTCCTCGCGCGGCGGCGGCTCGAAGGACACGTGGGTGCTCGAGGACGACAGTTCCGACGACCGCGCTGAGCCGGTGATGCCCGCCGCGCTGCCGCCGACGCTGCCGGACCTGCAGTACGGCAGCGAGTGGACCGGCCAGCAACAACAACAGCAGCAGAGCCAGTGCTAGCGCGCATCGCCCACGAGCTCTTCTGGCTTGGCCGCAACCTCGTGCGCGCCGAGCACACGGCACGCATGCTGCAGGGCGTCTACCAGGCCGACCTCCAAGGCCGCCCTGAAGATCCGACCGGCGTCACGCTGACGTGGAGCTCGCTGCTGGTCGTGATGGGCGCCTCCACCGACGACCCGCTGCATGCGCGCCGCGACGAGGTGCTCGCGAAGCTCACCGTCGACGCCGAGGAGCCGGCAAGCATCGTCTCCTGCATCGCCCGTGCGCGCGAGGGCGCACGCACCGTGCGCGACGTGATCTCCGCGGAGATGTGGGAGGCGATCAACACCACGAACCTCAGCCTCACCGACTCCGACCTGTCGGCCACCCTGCGCTCGGGCCCGTACTCGCTCTACCAGCAGGTCAAGGAGCGCAGCGCGCTGTTCTGGGGGCTGACCTCGCGCACGATGCTGCGCGACGACGCGGCCGCGTTCCTGCAGGCGGGCGGACGCGTCGAGTCGGCGGACATGGTGCTGCGGATGCTGCGCGTCGCGCTGCCGCCGGGCACGGCCGAACAGGAGCTCACGGTGCGCGACGGCCAGGCGCTTGCGCTGCTGCAGGCCGTCGGCGGCTTTCAGGCCTACCGCCGCGCGGTGCCCGCCGCGGCGAACGCCATCCCCGTCGTGCGCTTCCTGCTCTACGAGCGCGCCTATCCCGACAGCGTCGCGGCATCGGTCGACGCGACGCTCGAGGTGCTGCAGCGCGCCGACGCCCAGCCGCGCAGCTCCGAGCCGATCCTGCGCCTCGGGCGGCTCGGCGCCGAGCTGGAGTTCCGCGCACGCGAGGAGTGCACGGCCAACGAGCTGAGCATGCGCTGCGAGACCGTGCAGCGCGAGCTCGCCCTCGTCGACCAGGACATCGCCGAGCGCTACTTCGCCGGCGCGATGGCGCCAGCATCCGGGCGTCGTGATGGCTTAGTGAACTTCGAGATCCAGTACCGCACCGAGTACCGCTACGAGGCGCCGGTCTCCGACAACCTCAACGCGCTGCGCGTGCGCCCGGCGACGAACTCGACGCAACGCTGCGACGAGTTCCACCTGCTCGTCGACCCCGAGGCGCGCGCGCAGCGCCACACCGACTACTTCGGCACGGAGGTCATCGAGTTCGGCATCCCCAAGCCGCACGACCACCTGACGATCGACGTGCGCGCGCGCGTCGTCACCTCGCAGGGGCCGGAGCTGCGCGAGGCGCCGTGGCACCGCCTCGAGTCCGCCGCCTACCAGGAGGCCGGCGGCGAGTACCTGCTGCCGACCGGCGACGAGCCGCCCAGCGAGATGCTCGAAGAGCTGCAGGCGCTTGCGCACGCCAAGACGCCGATCGCGACGGTCCGCCTGTTGTGCGAGCTGATCCCCGACCACTTCACCTACGACCAGGAGGCGACCTACGTCGGCTCCACCGTCGAGGACCTGCTCGAGGCCGGCGGCGGCGTCTGCCAGGACTTCGTCCACCTTGCGCTGATCCTGCTGCGCAACCAGGGGATCGCGGCGCGCTACGTCTCGGGCTACCTCTGGGCGGCTCCGGAGGAGGGCGGGACCGACTCGATGGAGGTGCATACGCACGCCTGGCTGGAGGCGCTGATGCCCGCCGCCGGCGAGCGTGGCGAGCCCGTCTGGGTCGGCGCCGACCCGACGAACCGGCGGCTCTCGGGAGAGACGCACGTGAAGATCGGGCACGGTCGCCGCTACGGCGACGTGCCGCCGATCAAGGGCGTCTACCGGGGCTCGGCAGACAACGAATTGCACGCCTCCGTGAAGATGACGCGGCTGGACCCCGAGACCTCCGCGCGCGCCTGATCACAAGGCGCTACCATCACTAATTGACTCGCTCCGGGGCGGGTCTTTTTCGTGCCCCGGGCGGTCGGTCGACCCACCTTCATTCGACGGGGAGCCCGTATGGCCCGCGGAGACGTTCGGATCGCTGTCACCCTCGCGTGCGAGGACTGCAAGCGCCGCAACTACCAGACGAACAAGAGCAAGCGCAACAACCCCGACCGCATTTCACTGCGCAAGTACTGCAAGTGGTGCCGGTCGCACACGTCGCACAAGGAGACCCGCTAACCCCGGGATGCTTCGCGATGGCTCGCAACCGCAAGAAAGCACGCGATCGCAAGCGCGAGGCCCGCGAGGGTGCTGGCAACGGCGAGGTCCCTCAGGCGCCGCCTGAGGATCTTGGCCTGCCGACCGGCAGCGCGGCGGAGGCGTTCGGCGAGCCCGAGCCCGGCGACGCCGAGCTCGAGGCGGAGGCGCTCGCCGCGCGCGGCGACCTCGACGACGATGGCGACATCGACGAGGACGACGTTGCGATCGCGACCGGCGCGCCGGCTACGCCAGCGCAGCGCACCGCCGCGCCGCCCGTCGGTACCGGCCCGCGCTTCGTGCAGTTCATCCGCGGCTCCTGGGCGGAGCTGCAGCGCGTGCAGTGGCCCGACCGCCGCCAGGTCGCCCAGGCTACGGCCGTCGTGCTCGGGTTCGTCGTGATCGCCGGGACCTACCTCGGCATCGCCGACTGGGCCGCGGACAAGCTCGTCAACTTCATCCTCTAGGGATCCCATGTTTCGCTGGTACGTCGTCAACACATACTCAGGCCACGAGAACAAGGTCAAGCAGAACCTCGAGCACCGCGTGGTTTCGCTGGGCCAGAAGCGCTTCGTGCGCCAGGTCGTCGTTCCGACCGAGACGGTCTCCGAGATGAAGGAGAACCAGAAGGTCACCAAGGAGCAGCGCACCATGCCCGGCTACGTGCTGGTCAACATGGAGCTCAATGAGGACTCCTGGCAGCTCGTGAAGGGCACGCCGGGTGTCACCGGCTTCGTCGGCGCGTCCAACGAGCCCGTGCCGCTGACCCAGCCCGAGGTCGACCGCCTGCTGCACCGCGAGGTCGCACAGAAGGTCGCGACGCGCGCGCAGTTCTCGATCGGCGAGTCGGTCAAGGTCGTCTCGGGCCCGCTCTCGGACTTCTCCGGCGAGATCTCCGAGATCAACCAGGAAGCCCAGAAGCTCAAGGTCCTGGTATCAATCTTTGGTCGCGAGACGCCCGTCGAGGTCTCGTTCGATCAGGTCAAGAAGATCTGACCGCAATCCGCTACGACCGCTCCCCCTGGACAGGCCAGGGCCGCGGCAGGAGATAGGAAATGGCAAAGAAGGTCCTCACCACCATCAAGCTGCAGGCTGCGGGCGGGCAGGCAAGCCCCGCGCCGCCGGTCGGTCCTGCGCTCGGTCAGCACGGCATCAACATCATGGAGTTCTGCAAGGCGTTCAACGCGCAGACCCAGGCTGATGCCGGCACGACCATCCCCGTCGTGATCACGGTCTACGAAGACCGCTCGTTCACGTTCATCACGAAGACCCCGCCCGCCGCGGTGCTGATTCGCCAGGCGATCGGGATCGACAAGGGCTCCGGGGAGCCGCACAAGGAGAAGGTCGGAAAGATCACGCAAGCCCAGCTGCGCGAGATCGCCGAGAAGAAGCTGCCCGACCTCAACGCGCACGACGTCGACCAGGCCGCGAAGATCATCGCCGGCACCGCCCGCTCGATGGGCGTGGAGGTGTCTGGCTGATGCCCGTCCATCACGGCAAGAAGTTCATCGAGGCCCGCGACAAGGTCGATCGCGAGCGCGAGTACGAGCCCGCCGAGGCCGTCGCGCTCATCAAGCAGCTGCAGCGCGCGAAGTTCAACGAGTCCGTGGAGCTGCACGTGCGCACCGGCCTCAACGTCCGTCACGCCGACGAGCAGCTGCGCGGCACGATCGCGCTGCCGCACGGCCTCGGCAAGGAAGTCACGATCGCCGTCTTCGCCCAGGGCGACAAGGCGCGCGAGGCCGAGGAGGCCGGTGCCGACATCGTCGGTGCCGAGGACCTCGCCAAGCGCGTCGAGGAGGGCTTCACCGACTTCGACGTCGCGATCGCGACGCCGGACATGATGCCGCTGGTCGGTCGCCTCGGCCGCGTCCTCGGTCCGCAGGGCAAGATGCCCAACCCGAAGGTCGGCACGGTCACCATGGACGTCGCCAAGGCGGTCGAGGAGTCGAAGTCCGGCAAGGTCGAGTACCGCACCGACCGCACCGCGATCGTCCACCTCGTCATCGGCAAGACAGACTTCGAAGAGCGTGCGCTGCTGGAGAACTACAGCGCCGTGATCGACGAGCTCATGCGCGCGAAGCCGTCGGCGGCCAAGGGCCGCTACATCAAGTCGATCACGCTGGCGTCCACCATGGGCCCCGGCGTCAAGGTCGACTCTTCGCGCACGAAGGACATCCTCGAGGAGGGCGCGGCCACCGCGGCCTGACGTCACTCCATCGAGGCCACCAGAGACCCGCGGCACCAGTAAGTCCGCGACAGGAGGCCGGATTGAACAGAGAACAGAAAGCTGCGGCGGTCGCAGAGATCGCCGATCAGATCCGAGAATCGGAAGCCGTCTTCGCGGTCGACTACCGCGGGATCAGCGTCACCCAGGCCGCCGAGCTGCGCGCGAAGCTGCGCGACGCCGACGCGACCTTCCGGATCGTCAAGAACACGCTCACCGAGCGCGCGGCCGACGCGGCCGATGCGGCAACGCTGAAGGAGCTCCTCGAGGGCCCGACCGCGTTGACGTTCGTGCGCGGTGACGTCGCGGTCGCGGCGAAGGCGCTCGCGGATGGTCAGCGGTCGACAGACCTGCTGGCGTTCAAGGGCGGCCTGATGAACGGCGAGGTGCTCGAGCCCGCCCAGATCACGGCGATCTCCAAGCTCCCGTCGCGCGAGGTGCTGTACGGCCAGCTCGTCGGTGTCGTCGCCTCGCCGATCACCGGCCTGGCGCGCGGCCTGAACGCGCTGCTCAGCGGCGTGGCGGTTGCGCTTGGCGGCGTGCTGGAGAAGAAGCAGTCGGGCGAGATCCCGGCCGGCGACCCGCCCGCGCAAGCGGCGGCGCCGGCGGAGGAGCCCGCTGCGCGAGCCGGAGGCCGCCGCTGAGCCGGAGGCCGCCGCTGAGCCGGAGGCCGCCGCTGAGCCGGAGGCCGACCAGACGACCGAGCAGGACCAGGAGGACCCCGCGGAGGGTCCCGATTCCAACGAGACCCCCAGGAGGACTAATCAACCATGGCTACTACCACGCAGGAATGGATCGACGAGCTCAAGGCCATCTCGGTGCTTGAGCTGAGCGAGCGCATCAAGGCGCTCGAGGAGGAGTTCGGCGTGTCGGCGACGGCCGTCGCGGCGGCTGCCCCCGCCGGCGGTGGCGGCGGCGACGCCGGTGCCGAGGAAGAGGCTTCCACCACGGTCGACGTCGTCCTCACCGGTGCCGGCGACAAGAAGATCCAGGTCATCAAGGTCGTCCGCGCGGCGACCGGCCTGGGCCTGAAGGAGGCCAAGGCGCTCGTCGACGAGGCTCCCAAGCCCGTCAAGGAAGGCATCGAGCGCGACGAGGCCGACAAGCTCAAGCAGGAGCTCGAGGAGGCCGGCGCGAGCGTCGAGCTCAAGTAGCTCACGGCGTCAGCCGACTCAAAGCAGGAAAGCCGAAGGGCGCCGAAAAGGCGCCCTTCGCTGTTCCCGGAGCTGTCGCCCGCTTTACGGGGCGCTGCCCAGCGACTTGACGCCGCTCTGAGCGCCGCCGGCCGGCGCGGCGGCACCAGCCGGCGCGGTCCGGATCGGTGGGCCGTCGACCAGCTGGCACGGCGCGACCGCGCCCTCGATGATCTCCATGCCAAGCGAGGACACGTGCTCGCCGAGGCTGGTGGTGATCACGACGGTCTGGCCCGGTTTGACGAACCCGGGCCCGAACGTGAACGTCGCGGGGCCGGCGTCGCTGGCGCTGCCACTGCTCGAGCCGCTGTTGCCGGTTGCCACGCGGCCACGCGGCTGCTTGCACGTCTTGCCTTCCGGCGTGTAGTCGACGACCGCGGGGATGCCGGCGGCACGGAGCTTGCGCTCGAGGCCGTCGGCGTCGCGCAGCGAGCTGATCTCGACGGTCACGCTGCCGTCGCCTTCGCGCTCGACGGCGTACGCCGGCGTCGCGCCACCGCCACCGCTCGCCAGCAGCACCGCTACCGCAGCGGCAGCGGCAGTGGCGGTGGCGCCGGCAAGCAGGCGGGGACGGGGGGAGCGGGGGGCGCGGCCGAAGCCGCTCCTGTCGGGAGCGGCAGCCGCAGGCGCGGGCCGCTCCGCAACGATGTGCCGCAGCTCAGCGAGCAAGCGGTCTTCGAATGCGTTGGGGGTCATGAGGCCTCCAGTGGATGTGAGATGGCGGTCGAGGCGTCATCGAAGATCTGGCGGCGCAACGTGCCGCGGGCGCGGTGCAGCCGCACACGCGCGGTGACCGGGCGCAGGCCCAGCGCGGCCGCGGCCTCGGCGACGGAGAGCTCGTCGAGCGCGACGAGCTCGAGCACCGCGCGCTCGCCCTCGGGCAGCCGCGCGATCGCGCCGAACAGCGCACGCGCCTCGGCGGCAGCGTCGACGCGCGCCTGCATGCGCTCGATGTCGTCGACGTCGAGCAGCTCGCGCCCGAGCAGTCGCGCGTTCGCGTCGCGCTCGCGGGCAGCACGGCGGTACTCGGCCGCGACGACGTTGCGCGCGACGCCGAACAGCCACGCGGCCGGCGTGCCGCGCGCGCGGTCGTAGCCCTTGGCGGCGTCGATCGCGGCAAGGAAGACATCGGCGGTGAGATCGGCCGCGAGGTAGGGGTCGGCGACCCGTCGCACGACAAAGCGCTGAATGGCCTCCACGTGCGCCCGGTAGAACGTCTCGAACGTGGCCGGATCGTGCGCGATGCGTCGAAGGTCCATGCTCGTTCTTGGTCTGAGCGCGCTGATGTGTTTCGGCTGCGGCGAGAAAGAGGCTGTGTCGCCGCCGCAGCAGCCACGCCTCGTGGTCGGGATGGGCGACCAGGCGCCCGACTTCTTCAGCCAACCGCTCTTCCAGAAGCTCGGGCTAAAGCACGCACGCCTGATCGCCTCCTACGACACCGTCGACGTGGGGTTCGACCGCGACCTCGCCGACGCCTGGCTGGCAAGCGCGCAGCAAGCGGGGATGGAGCCGTTCGTCGCGCTCAACCACAGCCGCAAGGAGGGCCGCCAGCAGCACTTGCCGTCCGTGAGCGAGTACCGCCAAGCGTTCCGCAAGTTCCACGAGCGCTACCCGCACGTGCGCCTCTACGCCGCCTGGAACGAGCCCAACCACCAAAGCCAGCCGACCGACAAGCACCCCGAGCGCGCCGCTCGGTTCGCCAACGTCCTCAAAGCGGAATGCCCGGATTGCACCCTCGTCGCCGGCGACGTGCTCGACGAGCCCGGCGCGGAGAAGTGGCTTGCCGCCTACGCCGCCGCGCTCGACGCCAAGCCGGCGGCATGGGGGATCCACGACTACTCGGCGACCAACCGCTTCAAGCCCGAGCGGCTGACGAAGTTGCTCGACGTGGTCGACGGCGACATCTGGCTCACCGAGACCGGCGGCCTGGCGAAGTTCGGCAAGGCTTTCCCGTACGACCTGCAACGCCAGGCGCGCGCCACGCAGTACCTCTTCGACCTGGCGCGCCGCCAGCCGCGCATCAAGCGGATCTACCTCTACAACTGGACCGGCGTGCCGCGCAGCGCCCGATTCGACGCCGGGCTGACCAACCCCGACGGCAGTCCGCGACCGGCATACGACATCGTCAAGCGCGAGTTGCGCTAGCGTCGCGGCCATGACCACGGTGATCGTGATCGTCCTGCTCGTGCTGATCGGGGTTGGCGCCTACTCGTTGATCCGGGGGCGCGAGCGCAAGCCCGTGACCTCCGGTGGCGGAGGTGGGGGTGGCACGCCGTCGCTGCCCGGCGCCGAGCCGGCACCCGCCGTGCGCTCGTCCGTCCGCGGCCTGCGCGTCGGCGACGTCGTCAACTACGACGGCCACGACAGCATCGTCGAGCGCAGCTACCGCTTCCGCGAGGGCGGCTCGCGCTGGGAGGAGCATCTGCTCGTGGACGGCGACTACAAGCGCTGGCTCTCGGTCGAGGACGACGAGGGCCTGGAGTGCATCGTCTGGGAGCGCCGCCCCGACCCGAGCCTCGAGCCCGGCGCCGGGTCGATCGAGATCGACGGCACGAGCTATGAGTTCGGCGAGCAGGGCACGGCCGACTACACGCTTGAAGAGGGCAGCGGACCCGGCGGCGCCGGCAAAGTCGAGTACGCCGACTACGAGGCCGGCGAGAAGCACCTGAGCTTCGAGCGCTTCGACGGCTCGGGCTGGGAGATCAACGTCGGCGTCGAGGTCTCCGAGCACGCCTTCGACGTCTACCCCGGGACACAGGCATGAGCGAGCTCGGCGAAGCCCAGGCCACCGAAGACGCGCTGCGCGCCCAGCTCGGCGACCTGATCGGCACGAAGGTCCGTGCCGAGCACGAGGCTCAGCGCCTGGACACCCGCGCCGGCCTGCCCGGTGCCGACCCGGAGCTTGCGAACCTCGCCAACCGCCATCGCGCCCAGGCCGAGCGGCTCTCCAACGAGGTCGAGGAGGTCCGCCAGTCGCTGCGCGCCCAGGAGGCCCGGACCGAGGCGCTGCGCGCCGACGCCGCGGGAGCGTGAGCTGCACGTCGAGCTGACAGCGCCGTACGCCGACGTCCGCGCCGCGGACCTCGTGCTCGCGCTCGATGCGCCACGTGCCGACACGCTCGAAACGCTGCGCGTCGAGGTCGGTGGCGTCGTCGTCGAGCTCGGCCTGCTCGGCCACTCCCACCAGATCTGCGCCGGCGAAATCGTGGAGACCGTCGCCTGTCTCCCCGGCCGCGCCGGCGACCTGCCGCCCGCGCTTGCCGGCGACGGCTACACCTTCACCGCGACGGTCGAGCCGCTCGACGCCACCGCCGCCGCGATCGCGACGCGTGTCGCCGCCGACCCGTACGGCCTCGTCGGTGTCTTCGCCGGCAACGCGTTCACCGCGCTGCGCGCCGAGCCGCACGCCGGCGGGGTGCGCTGGGAGACCTGGCACGCCTACCCGCAGACCGGCGAGCTCGTCCACACGACGGGGGCGCTGGCATGACGCTGCCCAAGGGCGCCGCGATCGCGCTGATCGTCGTCGGCGTCTTCGGCCTGATCTTCACGCTCGCCCGCACCGGCTCTGCGCGCTCCTACGTCGAGGACCACTACAAGAAGGCCGGCGAGCGCAACGGCGTGCGCATCTTCACCTCAACCGACCCGCCCGCGAAGGTCGCCAAGGACATCCAGAAGGCGCACAAGGCCGCCGATCGCCGCGTGACGCCCGAGGGGATCTTCCTGCGCTACCGCAAGGACTTCATCGGGGTCCTCGCCCAGGGCCGCGGCTCGCGCATCGAGCTGGCCAACGAGAAGCGCGGCTACGCGGCTTTCTTCCCGTTCGTCGGCGGCTACTGGGGAAGCTTCTCCGGACCGGGCGAGAGCTTCCGCGGCGGCGGCCCCGGCGGAGGCGGCAAGTGAGGCGCGCGCTGCTGCTCGCGACCACTGTGTTGCTGCTCGCCACACCCGCCGCGAGCGCGCAGCCGTTCCTCGAGGACGGCGACGCCGCCGAGCTGGCCAACGCGCTCGCAGACGCCACCGAGGAGCAGGGCATCTGCTACGGCTGGCAGGTCTCCGTCGACGACGGCTCTGGCGGGCCCAGCGGCACCGAGATCGGCTCGAACTTCGGCCCCGGGCGCGACATCGACGCGGCCCAGTGCACGAAGGGCTCGGTCGTGCTGCAGGGCTACGTCACCTGGACGTGCAGCTCCTGCGAGAGCGAGGACTCGTCGGACTTCAGCGTGCGCTCTACGGTCCCCGGCGGCCCCACCAAGAAGGACCTCGAGGATCTCGACTTCGACGGCGGCGAGCTCAAGGGCGACAACGGCGACTCCGTGCTGGTGAGCATGGTCGGCGCGCTGCCGCTGATCGTGTCCTCCAAGGGCGTCGCGCCGGCGCTGACGGCCGACACGTCGACCGAGCCGGCCAAGCCGCCCGCCGACAAGCCGACCGGCACGCCGTCGATTCCTGACTGGCTGCGCGAGAGCTGGCTGGCGCTCGCGGCCTTCCTGATCGCCGCGATCGGCGGCGGCATCTGGCTGATGTCCGCCGTCTCCGCCGACCGCGCGCGCAAGCGCCGGCGGTCCAACCCGCCACCGCTTGTCCCCACTGCACCAGACCCCCCACAGGAGGCCTAGATGGACGACTTCCTCACCGAGATCGCCAGCGGGTTGCTCTACGGGGCCCTCGGCATCGTGTTGATGGCGCTCGGCTACTGGATGATCGACTTGCTGACGCCGGGCAAGCTCGGCGAGCTGATCGTCACGGAGCGCCGCCGCCCGGCGGCAATCGTCACGGCCTCCGGGCTGATCGGCGTCGGCGCGGTCGTGACGACGTCGATCGCCTCAGCTGACGGCTCGCTCGGCGAGGGACTTGCCGAGACCGCCGGCTACGGCGGCGTCGGCATCCTGATGCTCGGCCTCGCGTTCGTCGTCATCGACATGCTCACGCCCGAGAAGCTCGGCGACCTCGTCTGCGAGGACGGCGACCCGCCGGTCGTCTGGGTCACCGCGGCCGCGCTGCTTGCCGCCGGCGCGATCGTGTCTGCAGCCATCTCCTAGTGACATCCCGCCTGGCCGCACGCCCCGCGCGGGCACTGCTGCTCGGCACCGTCCTGCTCGTCGCGGTCTGCGGGTTCATCTACGAGCTCGTGATCATCGCGATGGGCACCTACCTGCTCGGCAACTCCGTCCAGCAGGTGTCGCTCGTGCTCGCGACGTTCGTCTCGAGCATGGGCCTCGGCTCGCTCCTCGCCAAGCCGCTGATGCGTGCGCCCGTCGTCGCGTTCGCCGTCGTCGAGGCCGCGATCGCGCTGCTCGGCGGCCTCTCCGCGCTGGCGCTCTACGCAGCGTTCGCCTGGCTCGACCTCTACGAGCCCGCGATGCTGCTGCTGGCCGCCGGCGTCGGCCTGCTCGTCGGCTGCGAGATCCCGCTGCTGATGGCGCTGCTGCAGCGCGTCCGCCGTCAGGAGGCCGGCCAGTCGGTCGCCGACCTGCTTGCCGCCGACTACCTCGGCGCGGTCGTCGCCGGCGTCAGCTTCCCGCTGCTGATGCTGCCGCTGCTGGGCCAGATCGACACCGCGCTCGCGGTCGGTGCGCTGAACCTCTGTGCGGGGATCGTCGTGCTGTGGCTGCTCGGCGCTGAGCTCAGCACGGCGGCGCGCCGCGGCCTCTCGGTCGCGCTCGGCGTCGTGCTCGCGATCCTCGGCGTCGCCGCCGCGCTCGCCGGGCGCTTCGAGGTCTCCGCCCGCCAAGCCCTCTACGACGACCCGATCGTCGAGGAGGTGCGCACGCCCTACCAGGACATCGTGCTGACGAAGTCACTCGCCGGCGGCGACGTGCGGCTCTTCATCAACGGCGACCTGCAGTTCTCCTCGCGCGACGAGTACCGCTACCACGAGGCGCTCGTGCACCCGGCGATGGCCGGCAGGCACCGCCGCGTGCTGGTGCTCGGCGGCGGCGACGCGCTGGCGCTGCGCGAGGTGCTGCGCTACCGCGTCGCCGCCGCCGAGCACCGGCGCGCAGCCGGCCTGCCGGCCATCGCCGGATGCACGAGCGCCTCGTGGTAGCGGTACTCGTCGCGCGAGAGAACTGCAGGTCGCCGTTGATGAAGAGCCGCACGTCGCCGCCGGCGGTGGCTTCGTCAGCACGATGTCCTGGTAGGGCGTGCGCACCTCACGACGATCGGGTCGTCGTAGAGGGCTTGGCGGGCGGGGACCTCGAAGCGGCCGGCGAGCGCAGCGGGGTCGGACGCGAGCACGACGCCGAGCGCAACCGAGAGGCCGCGGCGCGCCGCCTTGCTAGAGCTCAGCGCCGAGCAGCCACGGCGCGACGATCCCCGCACAGGAGGCCAGCGCACCGAGCCGCGAGCGCGGTGTCGATGCTGGACCACCTTCGGGCAGCATCAGCAGCGGGTGGCGACGCCGGCCATGGGGCCCGCGCCGAGGTAGTCGGCGGCAAGTAGGTCGGCGGACTAGCCAGCCTCCCTGACGGCACAGGACGCGCTGCAGCAGCGCCATCAGCAGCGGATCTCGCAGCCGACGAGCAGGCCGACGCCGGCGGCCAGCGGCGCGTCGCGGGCTCGTCAAGGTCGAGCCAGGCGAACGCTGCGTAGAGCGCGCCAGCGCGGAGGGCCGCCGAGCAGCGCGATCGCGGCCTCGACGACGGCGAACGCGACGACGGCGCACGCATCAGCGGCTTGGCGAGGAGCGAGCCGAGGCCCATGCTGGAGACGAACGTCGCGAGCACGAGCGACACCTGCTGCGACGGAGTAGCCGAGCAGGTAGGTAAACATAGCGATGATCACGAGCTCGTAGTTGAACCCGCGGGGCCAACCGCAGGACGGTGCCGAGCAGCAGTGCCCGCGCGGGGCGTGCGGCCAGGCGGGATGTCACTAGGAGATGGCTGCAGACACGATCGCGCGGGCGGCGAGCAGCGCGGCCGCGGTGGGGGGGGGGGGGGGGGGGGGGGGTCGCCGAGCTTCTCGGGCGTGAGCATGTCGCAGATGACGACGAACGCGAGGGCAAGCGTCGGATGCCGACGCCGCCGTAGCCGGCGGTCTCGGCAAGTCCCTCGCCGAGCGAGCCGTCAGCTGAGGCGATCGACACATCACGACCGCGCCGACGCCGATCAGCCCGGAGGCGGGACGGCCAGCCGGGCGGCGGCGCTCGTGAGCCGTCGGCTCCGCCGAGCTTGCCCGGCGTCAGCAAGTCGATCATCCAGTAGCCGAGCGCCATCAACACGATGCCGAGGGCCCCGTAGAGCAACCCGCTCGCGAATGTCGGTGAGGAAGTCGTCCATATAAGCCTGCCTGTGGGGGTCTGGTGCGGGGCATGAGGTGGCGGGGTTTTTACACCAGGCGCTTGCGCGCGCGGTCGGCGGAGACGGCGGACATCAGCCAGATGCCGCCGCCGATCGCGGCGATCAGGAAGGCCGCGAGCGCCAGCCAGCTCTCGCGCAGCCGGAGTGAGGAATCGACGGCGTGCCGGTCGGCTTGTCGGGGGCCGGCACGGCCAGGCTGGGTCGACGTGTCGGCCGTCAGCGCCGGCGCGACGCCGGTGGAGGACACGATCAGCGGCAGCGCGCCGACCATGCTCACCAGCACGGAGTCGCCGTTGTCGCCCTTGAGCTCGCCGCCGTCGAAGTCGAGATCCTCGAGGTCCTTTCTTAGTGCGCAGGCGCGGGGGACCGTAGAGCGCACGCTGAAGTCCGACGAGTCCTCGCTCTCGCAGGAGGCTGCACGTCCAGGTGACATCAGACCTGAGGCGCGACCGAGGCCCCTTGCGTGCACTGGGCCGCGTCGATGTCGCACCCAGGAGCGAATTTGGAGCCAATCTCAGGGTGCCGCTGGGCCCGCCGGAGCCCGTCGTCGACGGAGGCTACTGCCAGCCGTAGCAGATGCCCTCCTTCTGGGTGGCGTCTGCGAGCGCGTTGCTTAGCGGCGGTCGGGGTCGCCAGTCCTCCGAGGAACGGCTGCGCGCTCGCGAGAGGTGTGGCGAGCAGCAACACCGTGGTCGCGAGCGGGCGAGCGCGCGCCTCACTTGCCGCTACCGCCGGGGCCGCCGCCGCGGAAGCTCTCGCCCGGTCCAGAGAGGCCCCGTGACCGCCGACGAACGGGAAGAAAGCCGACATAGCCGCGCTTCTCGTTGGCCAGCTCGATGCGCGAGCCGCGGCCCTGGGCGAGGACCCCGATGAGAGTCCTTGCGGTAGCGCAGGAAGATCCCCTCGGGCGTCACGCGGCGATCGGCGGGCCTGTGGGCTTCTGGATGTCCTTGGCGACCCTTCGCGGGCGGGTCGGTTGAGGTGAAGATGCGCACGCCGTTGCGCTCGCCGGCCTTCTTGTAGTGGTCCTCGACGTAGGAGCGCGCAGAGCCGGTGCGGGCGAGCGTGAAGATCAGGCCGAAG
>CAVSFU010000009.1:0-333638 GCA_963727365.1 Paraconexibacteraceae bacterium
CCGTAGCCGGTCATCTGCGCGATCGGCAGCACGTCGACCGCCGGCGTGGTGAACATCAGGCCGCCCTCGTGGTCGAGCTTGCCGGTGACGATGTTCAGCGCGTACTGCAGCCACGACGCAAGCCCGCCGAACTCCTGCGTGCAGATCCCGACGCGCCCGTAGAGGACCGCGCGCGGCGTGGTCGCCAGCTCACGCGCGAGGCGGCGGATGTCCTCGGCGGCGATGCCGGTGACCTCCGCGGCCTCCTCAGGCGAGAAGTCCGCGGCCAGCGCGCGCAGCTCGTCGACGCCGTCCACGTAGGCAGCCGGGGTCTCGAGGCCCTCGCCGAAGATCACGTTGAGCATCGCGAGCATCAGCCAGGCGTCGGTGCCCGGGCGGATGAAGAGGTGCTCGTCGGCGACGTTTGCCGACTCGGTGCGCCGCGGGTCGATGACCACGAAGCGCCCGCCGCGTGCCTGCAGGTCGCGCACGCGGTGGCGAAAGCCCGGCGCCGACATCACGCTGCCGTTGGACGCCAGCGGGTTGGCGCCGATGCACAGGAACAGGTCGGTGCGGTCGATGTCGGGGATCCCGAACATCGCGAGATGGCCGAAGAGCTTCAGCGCCGCCAGCGACTGCGGCAACTGGTCCTGCGAGGTCGCCGAGAAGCGGTTGCGCGTCTTCAGCGTCGCGGCCAGCGGGAACAGCATCAGCCCGGCGCCGAGGTGGTGTGCGCTGGGGTTGCCGATGTAGAAGCCGACGGCGTCGCGGCCGTGCTCGCGCTGCGTCGCGACGATGCGATCGGCGATGTCGTCCAGCGCTTCGTCCCAGTCGACGCGTTCGAACGAGCCGTCAGGCTGGCGCTTGAGCGGGAAGCGGATCCGCTCGGGGTCGTCGTGCAGGTCCTGCAGCGCGTTGCCCTTCGGGCAGATGTGACCCTTCGAGAAGTCGTTGGCCTCGTCGCCGCGGATGCCAAGCACCTCCCCTCCGTTGTGGGAGATCTCCAAGCCGCACATCGCCTCGCAGAGAATGCAGACGCGGTAGTGCAGCTCGCCGTCGGTCGCGGCGCTCATGCGCCGACGATACCCGAGAGTTGACGGTGTGTCAGCCCTGAGGGCGCCTCGCCGCCGCTGCCTGCGTCCTCGGCCCTCGACGTGCTACCCGCACGCCTTCGGGCCTGCGTCCTTGGCAGCAACGGCGATGCATCCCTCAGGCATATCTTTCGGCGCGCTGGCGATACAGCCGGTAGTCCGCGCGGTCGGGCCGCAGGTGCGAGGCCTGCGCCAGCGCCATCCGCGCCTCCGCGTGCTTGCCGAGCTGCTGCAGCGAGCGGCCGAGGCAGAACAGCGCGTAGTCGTCGGTTGGCGCCTTCTCGGCGACCGCTGAGAACTCCTCGGCGGCCTCGGCGAAGCGCTGCGAGCCGAAGTAGGCGCGGCCCAGTGCCTCGCGCACCGAGGCACTCTCGGGCTCCAGCTCGCGCGCCTGCGCAAGCGGGACCGCAGCGGCGTGGAAGTCGCCGTCTTCGAGCAGACGAGAACCGCGGCGGAAGAGGTCGTAGGCGGAAGGCACGCCTATCGATTGTACGACCGCCGTCGGAGCATCTCGCCGGCGCGCGGCGGCATCGCCAGCCAGGCGCCAAGACGTCCGCGCATGCCCAATCCGGCAGCCAAAGCGCGGCGCAACGCGGCCCGCTGCGACGGGGTCGGCGGGGCCGGGCGCGCGGCAAAGCGCGACAGGCGCAGCGCACGCACGTAGGCCTGCGCCTCGCGGTCCCCCGCGAAGCCGGCCTCGATCGCGTGCAGCGTCGTCTCGGGCGACGGCGCGCGGCCGGTGCGCTCCAGCGCCCGGCGCAGCTCCACCAGCTCAGGCGGGCCGTCGCCGCCGCCGCGGCGTCCGTACAGCGCCATCGCCAGACCGCCCAGCGCGGTCAGCAGGAAAGCGGCGCCGACGAACAACCAGACGCTCGTGCCCCCGTCCTGCTCCGGCGCGGCTGACGGCGTCGGCGCGCTTGCCGGCTGCGGGCCGCCGCGGTCGCGGCTGTCGCCCAGCGCCGCGCTCGGGGCGCTGTCGCCGGCCTGCGAGGCGGGCGGCGCGCTGGACGGCGTCGGGTCGAAGGCGACCCAGCCCAGCTGCGGGAAGTAGACCTCCACCCAGGAGTGGGCGTCGTAGTCGCGGACGACGTGCTCCTGGCGGTCGCGGTCGAAGAAGCCGGGCGCAAAGCCCTCGGCGACGCGCGCCGGAACCCCGGCCATTCGCAGCAGCAAGGTCATCGCGCCGGAGAACTGCTGGCAATAGCCAAGGCGCGTGCGGAAGAGGAAGTCGACGAGCGGCAGGCGCGACGTCGGCGGGCTCTCGGTGTAGCGCGCGTTCTGACGCACGCGGCGCATCACGCGCTGGACGAGTTGGTACGGGGTCTCGGCACCCTCCTTCAGCGACTCGGCGAGGCGCAGCACGCGCGCGTAGTCGGAGGCCAGCAGCGTCTCGCGGCCGGTTGCCTCGACGCCGAGCAGCGGCAGCGCCGACAGCAGGATCGGGTCGTCGTCATTGCCGAAGAACGGCACGTGGATCGTCGCGGGGTCGACCCGCGGGCTGGGCACCGGCGGCCCGCCGACGGTCTCGGGCAGCTCGATCTGCGTAAAGCGCAGCAGGTCGCGCGGGTAGTCGGTGCCTGCGGTGCTGAGCTCGAACGGCGTCGGCTTGGGCGTGTAGACGTCGGCGCGGTAGCCGTCGCCGGGGCCGAGCGGGCGCGAGCCCTCCGGGATCACGCGCGTGCCGCCGGGCGCGGGCTCGGTCGGGCGGCCGAGATCCTCGACGGCGATCACGTCGCCGGGCGCGTAGAGCTCGCGCGAGCGGATGCCGCGCGCAACGACCGTCACGCGCTGCAGCCACTCGGGGTGGGCCACCGTCATCTCGGTGTCCTCCTCGGCGGTCGCCGCGAAGCGCGGGTCGAAGCGCCAGGCGACGCCGTCGAAGCGCTCGAGCGTGATGCCCTTCCAGTACGAGGCTGACGGTGCCTTCACGCGCAGCACCTCCTCGCCCTGGCGCGGCCACTTCAGCGGCGTGTAGCGGTGGCGCCAGTCGAAGCGCACGCTGTTCTTCTGCGCGAGGTCGCCGGCGAGGTTGCGGTAGTCGATCCAGGGCTCGGACGCGTCCAGCCGCGGCGCCAGCAGCAGGCCGATCACGACCGCGCTCGCGGTCAGCCCGCCGGCCAGCGGCAGCTGGCGCTCGCGCACCTTGTCGCCCCACAGCAGCGCCCCGAACAGGACGGCAAACAGCGCGCCGTTGAGAAACGGGCTGTCGGGGCCGCGCTCGACGATCGGGACGCCGTAGAGGACCGCGAGCAGCATGCCGGCGGGAAGCGCGGACCTCGCGGCGAACACGAGCATCGCGGCGCTCAACGCCAGCACGCCACCGCCGGCGAGGACGACGAGCCGCACCCATTCGTCGACGCCGCGGTACGGCACGCGCAGGTCGGGCAGCGCCTCGAGCCCCTGGCCGATGCCGCTCATCAGCGCGTCCCACTCGCGCGGGCGCAGGTGATCGGCCGACAGCCCGCACGCCAGCAGCACGAGCACCAGCGCGGCGAACAGGATCGGGATGATTGCCAGCGGGCGCCGCCGCGCGGCCAGCATCAGCGCGGCCACTGCGGTCGCGATCACCGTCCAGAGCACCGCCGCGGTGGTGTCGGCAGGCTCGACCTGGCGGATCCACTGCAGCGAGGCAAACAGGCACAGCGCCGCGAACGCCGTCAGGCGGATGACCGCGGCGGCGGTCATGCGGCGCCCGACCGCAGGCGGTGCGCGCTGAGCTCGTAGCCGGTGCAGCCGGCGACGGTGAAGCTCGCCGCGCGGTTGGGCAGCGCGCCCGGCACGACGAGCAGGCGCCCGCCGCCTGGCGCTGCGGCCAGCGCGCGTGGGGCGCGCGCGCCGCGCCGCGCGGTCACGTACAGCACGGGACCGCGGCGGGCGTGCAGCGAGCCCAGCGACGGCGCGGTGTGCGCCTCGACGAGCGCCAGGCGCACGTGCAGGCGCTCCCAGCCGGCAAGCGACGGCTCGAGGCCGGCCGGTCGCCGATCGCCGGGCAGCAGCAGCGCGACGCCGCCGGCGCGTGCGAGGTGCACGGTCAGCGAGGCGGCGGCGCGCACCGCGTCGTCGAGGTCTTCTGGCGCCTGCGGCCCGCGCGGGTCGAGCACCACGAGCGGGCGCGTGTCGGTGTCGGCACGCAGGCGGCGCTCGAGCAGCTCGCCGCTGCGCGCGTAGGCGGGCCAGACGATCCGCGACGCGGGCGCGCCGACGCGGTGCGGGCGCACGCCGTCGAGCTCGATCTCCGCGGCCACGAACGGGCGGCCGCGGCGCAGGCCGAGGCGGTCGCCGTCGCCGCCTCCGGCAGCGGCCTGCACGGCGAAGATCCGCGGCAGCACGAGCACCTCGTCGGGCTCGGTCGCGAGCACTTCGCGCGTCGCCAGGCCGAAGGGGTCGGACACCACCACCCGCGGCGGCGCGAGCACGCGCCGGCCGCGCCGCGTGAAGCGCGCGTTGATGTGCACCACCGTCGCGCGGCTGCCGGCATGCAGCGACGCGGGGCTGGGCAGCAGGTCGTCGTCGACGGCACCGGACGGCAGGCCGATCAGGCCCGCGCGCACGCGGATCTCGATCGGGACGACGTCGTCCTCGAGCACGCTGCGCGCGCCGATGCTGCGCTCGATCTTGAGGCCCTCGGCGCCGATCCAGACCCAGCCCGCGGCGATCGCAGCGAGCGCCGCGAACGCGACGCCGGGTACGTAGAGCGGCTCGGCGTCGAAGCCGGCAGCGCAGAGGATCATCAGGATGCCGAGCGCGCCGGTGACGGCTGCCGGGCGCAAGCGCCGCCGCCCCCTAGAGCGCCGGGGTCGCCGCGAGTGCGTCGGCGACGATCTGGCGGCCGTCCACGTCGAGCGCGTCGGGCGCGAGCACGATGCGGTGCGAGAGCACGACACCGGCGAGCGCCTGCACGTCGTCAGGCAGCGCATGGTCGCGCCCGAGCAGCAGCGCGCGTGCTTTCGCGGCGCGCAGCAGCATCAGACTCGCGCGCGGGCTGGCCCCGAGCTCGGTCCGCGGGTCCTCGCGCGTGCGGGTGATCATCGCGACGACGTACGAGCGCAGCGCCTCGGAGGTGTGCACGAGCCGCGCGGCGTCCTGCACCGCCACGAGGTCGGCCGCCGTGCCGATCGGCGTCACCCCGTCGATGCGCTCGCCGCGCTCCTGTGAGCCGAGCATCGCGACCTCGCCGCCCGCGCTGGGGTAGCCGAGCGAGATCCGCGCCATGAAGCGGTCGACCTGCGCCTCGGGCAGCGGGTAGGTGCCCTCGAACTCGATCGGGTTCTGCGTCGCGAGCACGACGAACGGCGCCGCGAGCTCGTGCGAGTGCACGTCCACGGTGACGCGGCGCTCCTGCATGCACTCGAGCAGGCCCGACTGCGTCTTGGGCGAGGCGCGGTTGATCTCGTCGACGAGCACGACGTTCGCGAAGATCGGGCCGGGCCGGAACTCGAAGCGCTCCTCGCGGCGGTTGTAGACGTTGGTGCCGACGACGTCGGCGGGCAGCAGGTCGGCGGTGCACTGCACGCGCGCGAACTGCAGCTCCAGCGCGCGCGCGATCGCACGCGCAAGCGTCGTCTTGCCGACGCCGGGCAGGTCCTCGATCAGGACGTGGCCCTCGGCGGCGACGCAGATCAGCAGGTCGTCGAGGATCTCCTCGCGCACCTCCACCGCGCCCGCGACGGCGTCCTTCAGGGCGCGCACGAACTTGACGGCCGACTCGATGCTTCTGTCGTCAACAGTCGCCATATGCGAGGACTATGCCGTCTCGCGCGCTCGGGTTCGCAGGTTCGCCACGACGGCGAGGATGGCCTGCGCGATTTCCTGCTTTGCGGTGCGGGGGATGTGCTCGTCGCCGTCGCGCGTGAGGATCGTGACCTCGTTGTCGGTCGTGTCGAAGCCGATGCCGGGCTGGGAGACGTCGTTGACGACGACGGCATCCAGGCCCTTGCGCTCGAGCTTGCCGCGGCCGTACTCGATTGCCGCCGCTCCGGTCTCGGCCGCGAAGCCGACCAGCGTCTGCTCGGGGCGGCGCTGCGCCGAGAGCGCGGCAAGCACGTCCTCGGTTGCCTCCATGTGCACGGTCAGCTCGCTCTTGCCCGCCTTCTTGATCTTCTCGGCGGTCTGCTCGGCCGGACGGAAGTCGGCGACGGCGGCGGCCATCAGCAGCACGTCGGCGTGCGCGAAGGCGGCGACGCACGCGTCGTGCAGTTGCGCCGCGGTCTCGACGTCGACGTAGTGCACGCGCGGGTGACGCGGCAACGCGACGTTGGCAGCGACGACGGTGACGTCCGCGCCGAGGCTCGCTGCCGCTTCGGCGAGCGCGAAGCCCATGCGCCCCGACGAGCGGTTGCCGACGTAGCGCACCGCGTCGATCGGCTCGCGCGTGCCGCCGGCGGTGACGAGCACCTTCAGGCCGTCCCAGGGACGCGGCGTGCCGCTCGGCACGACGGCTTCAACAGCGGCCAGCAGCTCGGGCGGCTCCGCCAGCCGGCCGATGCCGTACTCCCCCTTCGTCGCGAGCTGCCCGACGCCGGGGTCGACGACGACCGCGCCGCGCTCGCGCAGCAGCGCGAGGTTGGCCTGCGTCGCGGGGTGCTCGAACATCGCGTCGTTCATCGCGGGCGCGAGCACCAGCGGACATCGCGCCGCCAGTGCGGCGCTTGTCAGCAGGTTGTCGGCAAGCCCGTGCGCGAGCTTGGCCAGCGTGTTCGCGCTTGCCGGGGCGACCAGGTAGGCGTCGGCATTGCGCACCAGCTCGAGGTGGCTTGCCGGGTCGTGGTCCGGCGGTGTCTGGTCGGGGAACGCGCCGCGTGCGGGATCGCGCTCGAACTCCGAGGTCAGCACCGGCGCGCCGGTGAGCGCCGCGAACGATGCGGTGCCGACGAAGCGCTCGGACGCCGGCGTCTGGACGACGCGGACACTGTGCCCGGCCTTCGTCGCGAGGCGCACGAACTCCAGCGCCTTGTAGGCCGCGATCCCTCCGGACACACCGAGGAGGATGCGGGCCATGGCCGCCTACGGCTGGCGGTAGTGGTACTTGATCTTGCCCTGGGAGATCTCCTCCAGGGCAATCGTCAGGTAGTTCTTCGAGCCCGTCTCGACCATCGGGGGCGGGAACTCGTCGAAGGTGCCCTCGCCGAGGTTGTGGTAGTACGAGTTGATCTGGCGTGCGCGCTTGGCGGCAACCAGAACCGACGCGTAATTCGAGTCCACGTTCTCGAGGAGCGTGTCGATGCGAGGGCTGATCATTGCGACCCAGTGTAGCGGCGCACGATCGTTTCCAGCTCCTCCACGGCCTGGTCGAGCCGGTCGTTGACGACGACGTGGCCGAACTCGCCTGCAGCAGCCAGCTCGTCCTCGGCCACCTGCAAGCGCGCTTGCACCTCCTCATGCGTGTCGGTGCCACGCCCCACCAGTCGGTCCTTCAGGGCGTCGTCGGAGGGCGGGCGGATGAAGATCTGCACGGCGTCGGGCATCGTCTCGCGGACCTGTCGCGCTCCCTGGACCTCGATCTCCAGCAGCACCGGCGCGTCCTTCTCGAGCTCGGAGCGCAACGTGCCGTAGCGATTGCCGGAGTACTCGGCGTGCTCGACGAACTCGCCGGCCTGCACGCGCCGCTCGAATTCGTCAGCGGCGAGGAACCAGTAGTCAACGCCGTCCTGCTCGCCAGGCCGCGGCGCGCGCGTCGTCGCGGAGACGCTGAGCTCGAGTTCGGGGAAGCGCTCGCGCAGGAGACGAATGAGCGTGCCCTTGCCGACGCCCGAAGGACCTGTGATCACGAAGTTCACAGCCAGCCACGATCCTCTGCCACCCGCACAGCTTCGCCCCTGGTGCGGACGCCGAGCTTCTGGATAGCCGCCGAGAGGTGGTTGCGGACGGTGCCCTGCGACAGGTGCAGGGCAGCGGCGAGGTCGGCGACCGTGCCGTGCAGCAGCGTCGCGGCGAGCACCTCGCGCTCGCGGTCGGTGAGCGGGCTCGTGCCCTCCGACAGCGCGCGCGCCGCGAGGTCGGGATCGATGACGTGCTCACCGGCCGCGACTCGGCGGATCGCGTCGGCAAGGATCTCGGGCGGCGCGTCCTTCAGCAGGAAGCCGTGCGCGCCGGCCTCCATCGCGCGGCGCAGGTAGCCGGGGCGGCCGAAGGTCGTGACGATCAGGACGCGCGTCGCGCCACCGCGCAGGCGCGCGGTCAGCTCGAGCCCGCTGAAGCCGGGCATCTCGATGTCGACGACGGCGACGTCGGGCTGGTGCTGCTCGACCAGCGCGACGGCCTCGTCGCCGCGGCCGGCCTGGCCGACGACGCTGATGTCCTCCTCCATCTCCAGCAGGGTCACCAGCGCGCCGCGCACGAGCGCCTGGTCTTCGGCGAGGACGACGCGGATCATCGCGCGACCGTGCCCGGGAGGTCCACGGCGAGCCGGAAGCCGCCGCCCTCGCCGGCGCCCGTCTCGAGCCGGCCGGCACGTGCAGCGACACGCTCGGCGAGCCCGTTCAGCCCGTTGCCGCTTGCTGCGCCGGGCGCGCCGCGGCCGTCGTCGTCGACCTGCAGGCGTGCGCCGTCGCCGGCCGGCTCGATGCGCACGACGACGTTGCGCGCACCGGCGTGGCGCACGACGTTGGTGGTTGCCTCGCGCAGCGCCCAGGCGAGCACGGCCTCGTCCTCGGCGTCGAGCTGCATGCGCGTGACGCGCGCCTCGAGGTTCACCCCGGCGGACTCCAGTGCCGCGCGGACGCCGGCGAGCTCGGCCGCGATCGTCGTGCGGCGGTAGCCGCTGACGGCCTCGCGGACCTCGGCCAGCGAGGTGCGCGCGGCCTGCTCGATGTCGACCAGCTCCTGCGTCGCACGGGCCGCGTCGGAGTGCTGGATGCGCTGCGCCAGGCGCGCCTTGATCGCGATCAGCGAGAGGCTGTGGCCAAGCAGGTCGTGCAGGTCGCGGGCAAAGCGCCGGCGCTCGTCCTCGACGGCGACGCGCGCGAGCTCGGCGCGCGCCTCCTGCAGCTCCTTGTTGGTGCGCGTGAGCGCGCCGACGGCGGCGACGGTGGCGCCGATCGTGAGCATGATCGAGGCGTCGTAGAAGACCTCGTCGGGATCCGTGCCGATCGCGAACATCAGCACGGTCGCCAGCGCGGTCACCGCGGCAATCACGGCGGCCTGCGCGATGCCGCGCACTGCGGGCGTGATGATCACGGCGACGAACACCGCCATCACCGGGATCCACTCGTCGCGGCCAAGCAGCGCGATGCCGACGGTGACCGCGGCAGGGAACGCCGCGCGGCGCAGCGCTTCGTCAAGCGCCGGCGGCGGCTCGTCGTCGTCCTTGGCAAGCAGCAGCCGCAGGACGTAGACCGCGAAAGCGGCGACCGCGACGAGCACGACGACGCGCTCGGAGGCGCTGGGGCCGTCGTCTTCGAACATCTCAGGGATCGGCAAGCACAGCCAGGCCAGGCCGCACAGCGCCGCGACGCCGGGTGGGCCCAGTCGCACGATCATGCGCTGGACCGTAGCCCGCGCGGGGGCCGTGCACCGGCGGCGCGAGCCCCCCGTCTTGCCGTGACGTGTGTCACGGCGCGCGTCGCGACCGGCGTACGTAGATCGGCGACGTCAGCGCCAGCAACGGATAGCCGTCGCGCTGGGCGAGGATCGTGATCTCCTCGTTGTTGACGTCGGGCAGCTTCGTCGGGTCGAGCGCGTAGGCGCGCACCCAGCCGCTGTCGCGTGGTGCCTTGAAGCGCAGCTCCTCCCCCGCCTCGACGCGCTCCTCGAGCAGCTGGTCGCCGTTTGCGCGTACGCGCACGATCGCGGCGCGGCGCAGGCCGTGGACGCGCAGCTCGGTGCCCGGCCGGACGATGTCGCCGACGATCCCGTAGCCGGGCGCGTCGAGCAGCAGCGGGCGCCCGCCCCACACCGGCGGCTGGTGGGCGATCGTCGTGCGACCGTGACGCAGCGCGTCCAGCACGCCGCGCGCGCTGCGCTCGCGCACGTAGACCCAGGTCGTCGGCTGGCCGGGGCCCTGGACCGCCTGCAGCACCAGCCAGTGGTTGTCGCTGCCGCCGGTTGCGCCGACGTTGACGCCGCGCTCCAGCCAGCTCTCCCAGAACGCCTCGGACGCGATGCTGCGCGCGACGGTCGGGTTCCAGACCTCGACGGTGTCCGGGCGCACGTGAAAGCCGTAGGTCCAGTGCGTCGTGTTGCGATAGGCCGGGTGGTTGGCCTGGAAGACGCCGCCGTCGGCGCGCAGCGCGCGGGCCATCGCGCGGATCGCGTCGGGCGCCTGGTCGCCGACCGGATAGAGCTTGCGCGCCCCGAGCATCTGGGCGTGGCCCTTGATCGACGCTTCGTAGGCGGGGATCGCGATCAGGCCGCGCGCGCCGCGGCGCAGGTCGGCGACGGAGCGCACGTCGTTGTGGTCCGTGATCGCGAGGTAGCGCAGGCCACGCTCGCGCGCGGCGGCGAATTGGCCGGCCACCGAGAGGCCGAGCGTGTACGCCTCGTCGAGGCCGGTGTTTTCGTCGCCCGGCCCGCCGTAGACGTCGTGCGAGTACCACGTGTGCGTGTGCAGGTCGCCCGGGATCCAGACCCCCGAGCCCGTGGCGGCGCGTGCGGTCGGCAGGAGCGCGCCGACGGTGACGAGGCCCACGCCCGCGACCATCTCGCGGCGCGTGAGCCGGCCGGTCACCGGTCCAGCAGCTCGCGCAGCGCAGCCAGGAAGCGGTCGTTCTGCTGCGGCGTGCCGTAGGTGACGCGCAGCGCGCCCTCACGGCCGAGCGCGGTGCCGGCGCGCACGAGGATGCCCTTGTCGGCGAGGCCGGTGACGACGTCGGCCTCCGCGATGCCCTCGGGCAGATCGAACCAGCAGAAGTTCGCCTGCGACGCGGCGGGGACGATGCCGAGGTCGTTGAGCCCTTCCTCCATGTCGAGGCGGGCGACGACCGCGCGCTCGACGCGCGTGGCGACGGCGTCCTGGTGCTTGAGCGCCTCGATCGCCGCGGCCTGCGCGGCGGCGTTGCAGAAGAACGGCTGGCGCACCTGGTCGACGGCCTGGACGAACGCGCGGTCGCCGGCGAGTGCGTAGCCGACGCGCAGTCCGCAGAGCCCGTAGACCTTGCTGAAGGTGCGCAGCAGCACGAGGTTGGAGTGCTTGTTGAGCAGGTCCAGCGACGCGTCCGGGTCGTCGAGCGTGTTGTACTCGCAGTAGGCCTCGTCGAGGATCACGCAGACGTGGCGCGGTACCTGCGCGACGAAGTCGGCGACCTGGTCCAGCGGCAGCGCGGTCGACGTCGGGTTGTTGGGGTTGCAGACGATCACCAGGCGCGTGGCGGCCGTGATCTGCGCGAGCATCGCGTCGAGGTCGTGCTCGTGGGCGTCGTTGAGTCCGACACGCAGCCCGCGCGCGCCCGAGGCGGCCTCGAGGTGCGGGTAGACGCTGAACGACGGCCAGGCGTAGACGAGCTCGGCGCCCGGCTCGAGCAGCGCCTCGCCGGCTGCAAGCAGGATGTCGCAGGAGCCGTTGCCGATCGCGATCCGCTCGCTCGGGACGCCGGTGCGATCGCCGAGTGCAGCCCGCAGCTTGCTGTTCGTCGGGTCCGGGTAGCGGTTGGCGCCCGCCAGCACCGCCGCGGCGGCCTGCACGACCTCCGGCAGCGGCGGGTCCGGCGACTCGTTGGAGGCAAGCAGCGCGACGTCCTCGGGCAGCGCGTATGCGGACGCTGCCGGGTAGACCGGGATGCGCCCGACGCGCTCGGAGAACTCGATGCTCACTGCGCAGAGTCTAGGTCGGCGCGCAGCGCCCGCGCTTCGCCCAGGTACACGTGGCGCGCCTCGCTGGCCTCGTCGGCGTAGTAGTGGATCAGGACCCGGATCACGCGCGGCAGCGAGCCGGGGACCGGGATCTCCTGCGCGCACAGCAGCGGGACGCGGTCGAAGCCGAGGCGGCGCGCGGCGACCGCGGGAAACTCGGCGTCGAGGTCGTGGGTCGTCGTGAAGATGCAGGAGACGACGTCGGCAGGCCCGAGCGTGTTGCGCTTCATGATCTCGCGCATCAGCCACTCGGTGGCGCCGAGGATCGCTTCGGCGTCGTTTCGATCGACGCTGGTGGCGCCGCGCAGCGCGAACAGTCTCATGGGCGGTCGCGCATGTTACGCAGGCGCTCGACCTCTGCCGGCGTCAGCTTGCGCGCGTCCCCTTCGGACAGCTCCCCGAGGCGCAGCGGGCCGAAGGCGACGCGCTGCAGCTTCGTCACCGGATGGCCGACAGCGGCAAGCATGCGCTTGATCTGGCGCTTGCGGCCCTCGTGGATCGTCAGCTCGAGCACCCCGGAGCGGACCTGGCGGACCTTCGCCGGCGCGGTGAGGCCGTCGTCGAGCTGGACGCCGTCTCTGAGCTGCTGCAGCGCAGGCTCCTTCAGGCGTCCACCGTCGACGCTGACGCGGTAGGTCTTGGGCACCTCGAACGAGGGATGCGTCAGGTGATGTGCAAGGTCGCCGTCGTCGGTCAGCAGGATCAGGCCGGTGCTGTCGGCGTCCAGGCGTCCGACCGGGTACAGCCGGCGGTGGTCGGGAACGAGCTCGACGACTGTCGGGCGGCCGTGCGTGTCCTTTGCCGTGGAAACGACGCCGGCAGGCTTGTGCAGCGCGTACACGACGCGGCCCGAGGGCGCCGTCACGAACTCCGAATCGACGGCGATCTGCTCGGAGCCGTCGACGTCGCGCGCGGGGTCGGTGACGGTTTCGCCGTCGACGACGACGCGGCCGGCGAAGATCAGCTGCTCCGCTGCCCGCCGCGAGGCGACACCTTGGTGCGCGAGGTACTTGGCCAACCGCATTGCTGTCACCCTAGGGCGCAGTGGACCTTGCGCTCCTCCAGAGCACGCTCGACGAGCTGCAGCAACCCGCCTTCCGCGCCAAGCAGGTGTGGGAGTGGGCGGCGCGTGGCGCACGCGGCTACGAGGCGATGACGAACGTCCCGGCGGCGCTGCGCGACGAGCTCAACGCGCGCGTGCCGTTCAGCTCGCTGGCGCTGCAGCACGAGGCGAAAGCCTCGGACGGCACCGTGAAGGCGCTGTTTCAGACCGCCGACGGCCGCGCGGTCGAGGCGGTGCTGATGCGCTATCGCGACGGGCGGCGCTCGCTGTGTCTGTCCTCGCAGTCGGGCTGCCCGCTGACGTGCACCTTCTGCGCGACGGGGACGATGAAGTTCGGGCGCAACCTGACGACGTCGGAGATCCTCGACCAGGCGCTGCACTTCCGCCGCATGTCCAACGTCGACCACGTCGTCTTCATGGGGATGGGCGAGCCGATGATGAACCTCGACAACGTGCTCGACGCCTGCCGGCGCCTGCCCGACGTCGGCGTCACGCACCGGCGCACGGCGATCTCGACGGTCGGCTGGATCCCCGGCATCGACCGCCTCGCGGAGTCCGACATGCCGATCCGGCTGGCGTTGTCGGTGCACGCGGCCGACGAGGCGCTGCGCTCGCAGATCATGCCCGTCAACGACCGCTATCCGCTGCCCGACGTGCTCGCAGCGTGCGCGCGCTTCTACGAGCGCAAGCGCCGCCAGGTGTTCGTGGAGTACGTGATGCTCGGCGGCGTCAACGACCGCGTCGCGCAGGCCCACCAGCTCGCGAACCTGCTCGACCCGACGATCTACAAGGTCAACCTGATCCCGTACAACCCGACCGGGATGTACGACGGGTCCACGCGCAACGCGATCGCCGCGTTCCGCGACACACTCGAGGAGCGTGGCCTGCGCGCGACCGTCCGCCTGACGCGCGGGCGCGACATCGACGCCGCGTGCGGGCAGCTCGCGGTGAAGACCGCGGCCTAGCGGGTGCCGACGGCGCCGACGCTGCCCTCGCCGCTGATGCGGTCGCGGCGCGCGCCTTCGAGATAGAAGAGCCCCATCCCGACGACGGCGCCGGGGAGGCCGACGAGCGCGTCGATGAACTCGAGGTCGTCGTTGCCCGGCACCGTGAACCCGCGCAGGACGAAGCCGGACACGAGCCCGCCGATCAATGCGCCGACGAACGCGCCAGCGATGCCGCCCCAGAACCTGTCGGGCACCCAGATCGCGAAGTGCCACAGCGCAAGCGCCATCATCACCCAGGCGAGAGCAGCCATCTAGCGCGGCCTTCCGTGTCGCTTGTTGCGTGGGCCGCTGCGCTTCGGGCGCTTCTTCTCGTCCTTCATCACGAGGTCCTCAGGCGAGAGGTCACGAGCGGGGTCTTCCTCCACAACCGGCGCGGCCGGCTTCTTCTCCTCGACGTCGAGGTCCTCGACCATCGCTTGGAACTCGGTCTGCGAGACGCGGCGCTCGGGATCGTCCGGCGCGGTCAGGCGACGGGCGGACTTCTTCTTCTCGTCCTTGACCTCGACGACGGCACCCTCGGGCGCAAACGGCGGGACCTCGCCGAAGCGCTCCAGCTGCGCACGGCGGCGGCGGCGGTAGGTGGGCTCGCGCTCCTTCCACTCCGTCAGCACGGGCGAGGAGATGAAGATCGACGAGTAGGCACCCGAGATCGTGCCGACGAGCAGCGCGAACGCGAAGTCCTGCAGCGTCTCCCCGCCGAAGATGTACAGCGCGAGGATCGGCAGCGAGGCGCACGTCACCGTCGCCAGCGAGCGGACGATGACCTCGTTCATGGAGCGGTTGTTGATCTGCGAGAACGTCGCCGTCGGCATGCGCGGCGTGTTCTCTCGGATGCGGTCCGAGACGATGATCGTGTCGTACAAGGAGAAGCCCAAGACGGTGAGCAACGCCGCGACCGTCGACGAGTTCACCTCCCGGCCGGTAATGGCGTAGAGGCCACCCGTGATCATCAGGTCGTGCGCCAGCGAGATCGCGGTGGTGCCCGCGTACTTGATCTCGAAGCGCAGCGCGATGTACACCGCGATCACGAGCAGCGATGCGATGACGGCGATCAGCGCGCTGCGCGCGATCGACTCGCCGAACGTCGGCCCGATCGAGTCGGAGTCGGGCGAGCCGCGGATCTGGAAGGCCGCGTCGAGGGCCGCGGTGACGCGGTTGACCTGGGCCGGGCGCAGCTGCCCGGTCGAGATCTGGAACGAGTTCGGCCCGAGGCCCGAGCCCGAGACGCGCTGGACCTCGGCGGACTCGAGGCCCTGCTTGGCGAGCACGTCGCGGATCTGGTCCTCGTCGGCGGCGCGCTGGAAGCCGGCCTCGATGCGCGTGCCGGACTTGAAGTCGATGCCGAGCTCGAAGCCCTTCGTCGCGATCGCGATCGAGCCGGCCGCGAGGATCAGGCCGGAGAGGCTGAACAGCCACTTCGTCGCGCCGGCAAAGTTCAGCTGGCGCTTGCGACCGTGGGTACGCGCTCCGACCGCGCCGGCGGTCTTCAAGCCCGCGCCGCCGGTCGCCCCGAGGAACGCCTGCGTCGCGAGGATCGCGCTGAAGACGGTGACCAGGGTGCCCAGGCCGAGCATCAGCGCGAAGCCCTTCACGCCGGACGTCGACAGCATGAAGAGGATGAACGCGACGAGGAACGTGACGACGTTGGCGTCGATGATCGTCGAGAGGCCGCGCTTGTAGCCCTGCGCGATCGCCGCGCGCACGGATCTGCCGAGGCCGATCTCTTCCTTTATTCGCTCGAAGACGACGATGTTGGCGTCGGCGCAGACGCCGATCGTCAGCACGAGGCCCGCCATGCCCGGCAACGTCAGGACGACCGGGATCGAGCGGATCAGTGCGAAGAGGTAGATGCCGTAGAGCACCAGCGCGCCCACGGCCAGCAGGCCGAGCACGCGGTAGAAGACGAGCAGGAACAGGACGGTCAGCGCGAACCCGATCGCGGCGGCGAGCAGGCCCTGATCCAGCGCTTCCTGGCCGAGCGTCGCGGACACCTGCGACTGCGACACGAGCGCCAGCGTCACCGGCAGCGCACCGTACTTCAGCTCGTTGGCGAGCTTCTGCGCGCTCTTGATCGTGAAGCCGCCGGAGATCTCCGAGCCCTGGCCGCCGTCGATGCCCTCAGGGTTGTCGCTGAAGTCGATGTACGGGACCGAGACGAGCTCGTTGTCGAGGACGATCGCGAAGTGCTGGTTGGCGGCGTCGCCGGGCAGCAGGCCGACGGACTCCTGGCCGCGCTGCGCGATCTCCTTCGTCGTCTCCTTCCACTTGTCGCGTCCGGAGTCGGTGAACTCGAACGTGACGTTCGGCGCCTGCGAGCGCTGGTCGAAGTTCTGCTCAGGGTTCTTGATGTCCGTCCCGCGCAGCGAGTAGCTGTCGTTGAGGACGAAGTAGCAGTCCGGATCCTGCTGAGCCTTGGGCGCGTCGTCGGCGACCTCGGCGCGGACGATGATCGTCCCGGGCTTGACCTCGATCGTCTTGCCCTTGCCGCCGCGCTTGTTGAAGGCGACGGTCCTCGTCGCGGCGTCGAGCTCCTTCTGGGTCGCCTCGGGGCCGGCGACGAGCTTCTTGGTCTTCTCGTCGACGAGGTAGAACTTCGAGCGCGGGATCGACTGGTTGGCGTTGTTCTTCGCCGGGACCTTCGCCGCACGCAGGATCGCGTCGTACTGCGGTTCACAGGCTCCGGAGACGTTGCCGGCGGCGCCACCGCCTGTGACGCTCGTGTCGAGCGGATCGGGCCGCCCGTTTGGCCCGAGGACGTTCTTCTCCCAGTCGAAGAAGAACATCTGCGCCGTCGTGCCGACCTGGTCGGCAGCTTCCTGCGCGTTGTCGACGTCCGGCAGCGCGACGGTGATCTGCTCTGTACCCGAGCGCTGGATCTCCGGCTCCGCGACGCCGAGCGAGTCGACGCGCTTGCGCATGATGTCGATCGCGCGGTCGATCGCGTCGCTCGTTACCGCCTCGTTGGCGGCGGGCTTGGCCTCGTAGACCAGCTCGACGCCGCCCTTGAGGTCCAGGCCGAGCTTGGTCGACTGCGTGAAGATCGCTGCGAGCGCGCCGGCAAGCAGCGCGCCGACGAGCAGCAGGATCGCGAGATTGCGGCGGCGGTCGGTCATGGAGCGATCGGGGAGCCTACTTCTCGGGCGTCAGCACGAGCAGCAGGCCACCGTCGTCATCGTAGGCGGGAAAGACATCTGCTGTCGCGCGCGCCGGCAAATCGCCCTCTGCATTGACCTGCACAGGCTTGCCCAGCTGGCGCACGCCCCACTCCAGCGCGGTCGCGACGGGATCGCTGCTGTCGTCGAACGCGAGCCCGAGCACCTGGCTCACCGGCCGCCCGATCACGCGGGCGTCGTCGAGCCCCGTGAGCTCGAACGACCCGCGCCCGCAGGCGATCACGTTGCCCTTCTGGTCGCAGGCGAAGAACGCCGCGTCAGGCGCGGGGTAGTAGTCGTCGAGCAGCTCGAAGAGGAAGCCGAAGCCGCATTTCTTGCAGCCCTTGGCGCTCTTGCTGAAGCCGGCCGTGCGTTCGGTCGCGGCGGTCCGGTTGCCGCAGTTGGGACAGATGAAGAGGTGAGCCATCGAGGATGAGTCCGACAGGGTACGCGCCCACGTCTCAAGACGAGCTAACGAGAGGAAAGTCCCCGGTCGGGCGGCGCGGGTGAGAGAGTCGGCCAGACCTGTACCCCACATCAGGAGGAACGATGAGCGTCTACCGCGTCACCGAGGTCATCGGGACGAGCCCCAACTCCTTCGCCGAGGCCGCGAAGAATGCAGTCGAGACTGCGGCCGGGTCGGTGCGCGACCTGCGCGTCGGCGAGGTCGTCCGTCAGGACGTGACGATCGAGAACGGTTCGATCACGAGCTACCGCGTGCGCCTGGCGATCTCGTTCAAGTACGACACCGGCGACTGAGGCTCAAAACAGGGCCGTCGGATCGTCCGGCGGCTCCAGCCCGAGGTGACGGTAGGCGCCGAGCGTCGCGACGCGGCCGCGCGGCGTGCGCTTGAGCAGGCCCTGCTGCAGCAGGTAGGGCTCGTACACGTCCTCGAGCGTGTCCTGCTCCTCCCCCACGGTCACCGCAAGCGTCGAGAGGCCGACGGGGCCGCCGTCGAACTTCAAGCAGACGGCGCTGAGCAGCTCGCGGTCCAAGCGGTCGAGGCCGAGGTGATCGACCTGCAGCAGGTCGAGCGCGGCGGCGGCGATCTCCTCGGAGACGACGCCGTCGGCGCGCACCTGCGCGTAGTCGCGCACGCGCTTGAGCAGGCGGTTGGCGACACGCGGCGTGCCGCGTGAGCGGCGGGCGATCGCCTCGCCCCCACCGGGCGCCAGCTCCACCTCGAGGATGCGCGCGGAGCGGGTGACGATCGCGGCGAGGTCGTCCTGGCCGTAGGACTCGAGGCGGTGCTGGATGCCGAAGCGGTCGCGCAGCGGCGTCGTCAGACGCCCGGCGCGCGTCGTCGCGCCGATCAGCGTGAACGTCGGCAGGTCGAGCGTCACGACCCGTGCGCCGGCGCCCTGGCCGACGGTGATCGGCAGCTGGCGGTCCTCCATCGCGGGGTAGAACGTCTCCTCCAGCGCCCGCGAAAGGCGATGGATCTCGTCGACGAACAGCACCGAGCGTGGCTCGAGCGCGGTCAGGATCGCGGCGACGTCGGCCTTGCGCTCCAACGCCGGCGCGGCGGTCGCGATGAACGGCACGTCGAGCTCGGCGGCGATGATCTGCGCCAGGGATGTCTTGCCGAGGCCCGGCGGGCCGGCGAGCAGGACGTGGTCGAGCGCCTCGCCGCGCGCACCGGCGGCTTCGACCGCGACGCGCAGCTGCTCCTTCAACCCGGGCTGGCCGACGAACTCGTCCAGCCGGCGCGGGCGCAGCGAGCGCTCGAGCTCGTCCTCGACGACGTCGGCGAGGTCAGGCGTCTGGATGCGGTCGGTCATCGCGCCGCCCTCAGCGCATTGGCGATCAGCGCCTCGGCCGTGTCGCCCTCGACGCCGCGCAGCAGCTCGTCGGCCTCGGCGGTGGCGTAGCCGAGCTCGACGAGGCCGTCGCGCGCGAGCCGGCGTGGGTCGTCGGCGCGGGCGGCGGTGATCTCGGCGTCGTCGGGCACGACGTCGCCGGGCACGCCGACCTTCTCGCGCAGCTCGACGATGATCCGCTCGGCCGTGCGCTTGCCGATGCCGGGCACGGCCTGAAAGCGCGCAGCGTCGCCCGCGGCGAGCGCGCCGATCAGCTCGCGCGGCGAGCCGCCGGAGAGCACGGCGAGCGCGACCTTCGGGCCGACCGACTGCACGCCGATCAGCAGCAGGAAGAGGTCGCGCTCCTCCTCGGTGGCGAAGCCGTAGAGCTGCAGCGCGTCGTCGCGCACGATCAGGTGGCTGTGCAGCGACACCTGCTCGCCGCGCTTCGGAACGTGCTTGAGCGTCTCGGCGGAGACCGCGAGGCGGTAGCCGACACCGGAGGCGGTCTCGACCACGACATGGTCCGGCCGGCGCACCGCGACGTCGCCGGCGACCAGCGCGATCATGCGACCGCCGCCCGCAGCGGTGCGTGCTGGGCGTGGCAGATCGCGACCGCCAGCGCGTCGGCGGCGTGGTCGGGCGTCGGCAGGTCGGTCAGCGCCAGCAGCGCCTGCACCATCCGCGCGACCTGCTCCTTCGGCGCGCGTCCGCTGCCGCACACGGCGCCCTTGACCTGCTGGGGCGTGTAGCCGTCGCAGGAGATGCCGCGCTGGCCCGCCGCGAGCATGACGACCCCGCGCGCCTGGCCGACTGAAAACGCGCTGCGCACGTTCTGGCCGAAGTAGAGGTCCTCGAGTGCGACCGCGTCCGGCGTGTGCTCGTCCAGCAGCGCGCAGACGTCGCGGTGGATCGACGCGAGCCGCAGCTCTGCCGCCATGCCGGCCGGCGTCGCGATCACGCCGCCGTCGAGCGCCACGAGCCGCCCGCCGCGGCGGGCGACCACGCCGTAGCCCGTCGACGCGAGGCCGGGGTCGATGCCGAGGACGATCATTCGTCCGGGATTCTGTTGGCGAGGCCGGACACCTTCCGACATCCGTCCGCTTCGGCCTCAAGAACTTAGGCCCCGCACCGATACACCACACGCATGTTCGGACGCAGCGGCGATGAAACCACCGAGCTGCGGCGTCTGCTGGACACCGCACACGCTCGCATCGCTGCCCTCGAGGCCGAGCGCACCCTCCTCACCACCCGCGACGCGCGCACCGGCATGGCGCCGGTGGACGCGTTCCGTGCCGCCGCCACGCGCGAGCTCGAGCGCGCCCGCCGCTCCGGAGCGCCGATCAGCCTCGCGCTGTTCGACGTCGACGGCTTTCGCGCGCTGAACGCCTCACGTGGCGCCGCCGCCGGCGACGCCGTCCTCGGCATCGTCGCCGACGCCCTGCGCGACGCGACTCGCACCAGCGACGTGCTCGGGCGCACCGGCGCCGACGAGCTGGCGGTGCTGCTCTGCGACACCTCCCTGGACGGCGCGATCGCCTGCGCCCAGCGGGTCGTCGAGCACGTCGCCTCCACCCTTGTCCCCGACGCCGGCGAGGTCACCGTCTCCGCGGGCGTGGCCCAGCATGCCCGCGGCGGCGGCGTCGAGACCCTCCTGGCGGCGGGCGGTGCGGGCCTCGACCTCGCGCGCGCGGCCGGCGGCGGACGCGTCTGCGTCGCCGCCCACGACGACAGCGCCGCACCCGCCGCGGCGCACATCGACGTCGTCGACGCGCTTGCCACGACGCTGACCGAGCGCGACCGCTACACCGGCGAGCACTCCGAGTCGGTCGTCGACATGTCGCTGGCCGTCGCCGTCTCGCTCGGCATCGAGGATCGCGACGTCCAGCGCATCTGCCAGGCCGCGCTGCTGCACGACATCGGCAAGGTCGCGATTCCCGACCACATCCTCAACAAGCCCGACAAGCTCGACGACGACGAGTGGGTGCTGATGCGCGAGCACCCGGTGATCGGCGAGCGCATCCTGCGCGCGATCCCGGGGATGGAGAGCATCGCGCGGATCGTCCGCCACGAGCACGAGAGCTTCGACGGCAGCGGCTACCCCGACGGCCTCGTCGGCGAGCAGATCCCGATCGGCAGCCGCATCATCCTCGCCTGCGACAGCTACCACGCGATCACGTCCGACCGCCCGTATCGCGCCGCGCGCCCCCACACCGACGCGATCGTCGAGCTCGCGCGCTGCGCCGGCACGCAGTTCGACCCGCGCGTGACCGAGACGCTGATCGGTCACTTGCACGCCCAGCGCCAGGCTGGACTGCTCGCGTAGCCTGCTCCGCGTGGATGCGGAGCGCGAGGAGCTGGTTCGGTGGCTGCTGGACGACGGGTTCTCCCAGCAGCAGATCGACGAGGCGGCCTCGCCGATCTACCTGCCGGCCGGGCGAGCGATCGGTGACGACGGCACGCGGCTGACGCCGGCCGAGGCGGCTGAGCGCGCCGGTGTCAGCGCCGAGCTGCTCGCGGCTTTCGCGCGGGCGGTCGGCATCCCGGCCGTGGAGGACGCGGCCGCGCGCAGCCACGTCGCCGCCGACATCGACACCGCGCGGATGATCAACGAGTTCCTCGAGCTCGGCCTGCCGATGGAGCAGGTGCTCGCGGTGACGCGCGTGCTGGCGCACGGGCTCGCGCAAGCCGCCGAGGTGATGCGCACGGCCGCGCTGGACGCCGTCCTGACGCCCGGCGCGACCGAGCTCGAGCTCGCGCAGCGCTACGGCGCGCTCGTCGAGCTGCTGACGCCGCGGCTCGGGCCGATGGTGCACGAGCTGCTGCTGATCCAACTGCGTCACGGCCTGGAGACCGGTGTCGTCAACGCCGAGGAGCGCGCGGCCGGCCGGCTCCCGGGTGCGCGCGACGTGGCGGTGGCGTTCGCCGACCTTGTCGGCTTCACGCGGATGGGCGAGCGCATCGAACCCGAAGCGCTGGAGGAGGTCGCAAGCCGCCTGGCCGACCGCGCGCGTGACGTCGCGTCCTCGCCGGTGCGCTTCGTCAAGACGATCGGCGATGCCGTCATGTTCGTCTCAGCGGACGTGCGTGCGTTGCTCGACGCGATGCTCGAGCTGGAGGACGAGCAGCTGCGCATCGGCATCGCCTACGGCCCGGCCGTTAGCCGCGCGGGCGACTGGTACGGCGCGCCGGTGAACCGCGCCAGCCGCGTGACGGCGATGGCGCGGCCGGGGAGCGTCCTGCTCGACGAGCTGGCGCGCGAGCAGCTCGGCGACTGCGAGGACGTGCGCTGGTCGCACGCCGGTGCGCGGCGGCTGAAGGGTGTCGGCGAGGTCAGGCTGTACCGCGCTCGAGCATCCGCACCGAACGGATCGTGAGCAGCCCGAGCGCCGTGGCCGCGCCGACCGCGCTCATCAGCGCCAGCGCGGTGTGGATCCCGACGGCGTCGGAGAACGGCGCCGCCAGCGCGACGCCGACCGGGATGAGGCCGACGTTGACCATGTAGTCGTAGCTGGAGACGCGCGACAGCTCGGCGCCGGGGATGTGCTCGGCAAGCGACGTCTCCCACAGCGCGAACATCATCGTCACGCCGACGGCTGCGCCGACCTCGAGCAGGCAGATCACCCCCAGCGGCAGGCCGGAGCCGATGATCACCGCCTGGCAGGAGGCGAACACCAGCGCGATCGCGGCCACGCGCATCGCGTAGCGCGGGCGCCAGCGCAGCAGGATCACGTCGCCGATGATCGTCCCGACGCCGAACGCGACGGAGATCGCCGCCCACGCCTCGGGCCCGCCCAGCTCGTCGCCGGCCAGTACCGGCCCGAGCACGTAGACCGACGGCAGCACGACCACGTGGTAGACGCACATCGCGCCCAGCGACCACAGCACCCAGTCGCGTGAGCGCACTGCCTGCCAGCCGCCGCGCAGCTCGGCGAGCAGCCCGCTTGCCGGCGGGGCGTCGCCGGAGGAGGTGACCAGCGCCGCCTCGCGCGGTCGCAGGCGCGCGAGCACGACGATGCTGACGGCGAAGGTGGCGGCGTCGACGGCAAGGCCAAGGCCCGGCCCCGAGACGGCGATCAACACACCGGCGACGGCCGGGCCGGCAACCGAGCCGATCGAGTAGGTCATGCTGCGCAGCGCGTTGGCGGCCTGCAGCTGGTCGACGCGGCTGAGCGTCTGCGGGATCAGCCCGGTCATCGCGGGAGCGAAGAACGCGTCGGCTGCGCCGTAGGCGGCGGCGCAGGCCGCGAGCTGCCAGATCTCGGCGGTGTCGGCGATCACGAGCACCGCCGCGACCGCCTGCGCGCCCATGCGCACGACGTCGGAGGCGATCATCACGCCGCGGCGGTTGCCGCGGTCGGCGATGACGCCACCGAACAGCGCCAGCACCAGGAACGGCAGCGTCTGCGCGGCGACGACCCAGCCGACGTCCTGCGTGCTGCCGCCCGATGCGAGCACGGCGAACGGCAGCACCACCAGCGTGATGCGGTCGCCGAGGACCGACAGCAGCTGCCCGGTGAAGAGGAGGCGGAAGCGCGGTTCCTCCCGGAGAACCTCCGGGAGGAACCTGTTGCGTGCTTTACGCCACCGGCCGGACCCTAATGGGCGTTCGGGTCTCCGGGGTACTGATCGAACGTCGGACCGTTGCCATCGAGGTAGCCGTCGCCGTCGATGTCTGCCGGGGCACGCCACGTGCAGAGGTTCTCAGGATCCGGGTCGGCGGCCGCTGCGCCCGTCCCCTGGAGGGTCTTGACCTGGTTGGTGTAGCCGACGGCCGCGGGCTTCATGCCGCTCAGCGGGTCCAGATCCGCGAGGCCGTACCAGTCCTCGCCGCTGTCCTGCGTGTTGGGCGGCGGCACGCTGTCTTCGGTGATCCAGGTGTGCGGGACGATCTGGCGGATGCCGCAGTTGGAGCGCAGCAAGACGTCGCTCATCTCGGCGAGCGCGTCGCCGCGCCAAACGTCGTGGCCGGGTTGGCCGATCGCGGTGTAGTCCTCACCCCAGCCGGTCTCGTTGAGGTAGATCGGTAGCGACTGGGCCCATGGCAGCAGGTCGATGTTGGCCCGCACGTCGGCCGCCCGGTTGATGCGCTGGGTTGCCGTGGGCGTGGGCTCTCCGGGGATCGCGGCCGGGTTGACGTTGTAGATGTGCAAGCCGATCGCATCCGGCGCAACGCTCCCCATGTTCGCCTTGGCCCCTGCGAGAAACTCATAGACGGTGCACTCGCCCTCGTAGCTGCGGTGAGGGAGGTACTCGTTGTCGTGCATCGTTCGGCTCTCGAGCCCGCCGACCATGACGATCCCGTCCGGGTCGGCGCTTTTGATCCGCGTATATGCGGCCTGGAAGAGCTGTCCGTACCTCACCGGGCCGGGCTGGGAGGCGGGCGCCGTGTTCGCGGTGCACCCGATCTGAATGCCGGACGGCTTGAAGCGACCTGGGAGGTTCGGCTCGTTCCAGATCTCGTAGGTCTGGACGACGGGTGCGGTCTTCCCCGGGTTCGCGGCCTTCCACGCCGTCCAGAAGGCGCTGTTCTCGTTGCCGTAGCGCGCGGCGAACTGACCGGCCCACAACCCCCACTCGGTGTTGCCGCCCGGCGGCACGTGCACGTCCTGGAGGAAGGCCTTTGCCCACGGCGGCGCCGCGAGCAGGATCGGCGCGGCGCGGATGCCGTGGTCTGCGAGCGCCGTGATCGCGTAATCCATGCTGTGGTACGGCGCCTGGTAGTTCCAGGTGTACGTGTGGACGAACAGCGGCGGGTTCGGCTCCATGTACATCCACGGCGCGCCGATGCGCAACACCTTCACGCCGTTGTCGGCGAGCAGGTCGAGGTGCCCGTCGAGCTTCGCGGCGTCGCCGATGATGCTCGGCTGCGACGGCCCCGGCGGCGAAGACATGAACTGGGCGTTCATTCCCAGCGAGTCGGGCAGTACGCGCGGCGTATACGCCTGTGCCGACGCTGTGAGCACTCCCAAACAGACCAACACCAGCACTGCTGCGCATTTGCGCATTACTGACCCCCCGGTCGGTAGTTGACAGTGCGATGCTATCCGGCGACGCGCTCCAGCACATCGGCGTCGGCCTCGAAGTTGGCGTGCACCTCACCGACGTCGTCGTTGTCGTCGAGCGCGTCGACGAGCTTCATCAGCTTGCCGAGCGTGTCTTCGTCCAGATCCACGCGTGTCTTCGGGCGCTGCGTGACGTCGGCGGACTGCAGCTCGACCCCGGCCTCGTCGAGCGCGGCGCGGACGGCCTGGAAGTCCGACGGGTCGCTGAGGATCTCGTAGACGTCGTCGTCGAGCTCGATGTCCTCGGCGCCGGCCTCGATCGCGGGCATCAGGTCGTCCTCGGAGTACTGCTCGGCGGAGACCACGACGACGCCCTTCTTGTCGAAGAGGTAGGCAACCGACCCCGGCTCGCCGAGGCTGCCGCCGTGCTTGGAGAGCGTGTGGCGGACCTCAGAGCCGGTGCGGTTGCGGTTGTCGGTCAACGCCTCGATCAGCAGCGCGACGCCGCCGGGGCCGTAGCCCTCGTAGAGCACCTCCTCGAAGCTGTCGGCGTCTGCCCCGGCGCCGGTGCCCTTGGCGATCGCGCGCTCGATGTTGTCCTTGGGCATCGAGGCGTCCTTCGCCTTCTGGACTGCCAGCTGCAGCGCGGGGTTGCCGTCGAGATCGCCGCCGTGCTCCTTCGCCGCCGTCTGGATTGCCCGAGACAGCTTCGTGAACGCCTTGCCGCGGCGCGAGTCCTTGATCGCCTTCTGGTGCTTGATCGACGCCCATTTGGAATGACCTGCCATGGCGTAGAACTTAGCGGCGAAACAGGCCGCGACGCGGCTTGGCGGCGCCGCCGTGGGCGTCGAGCAGGCCGTGCAGCCAGGGGTCGAACTCGTCGGCGCCGACGAAGATCTGCTCGCGTGCCCGCAGCGTGCCGCTCCACTCGTGCGTGATGACGCGCGGCTTGCCTTCGGCGGCGCCCGGCGGGAGATGACGTCCCTCCGCACAGAGCAGGTGCGGCTTGGCCGTGAAGACCAGCTCGCCGTCGTGCAGCTCGGTGATCCAATGGTGGTGGCTCCAGCCCACCCACTCGCCCTGGATGCCCCACGTGAGCTCCTCGACCGGTGCCGGGACCTCGACATAGCCGGCCTTCGCGACGCGGCTCAGCTCGCGCGCGACGCCGACCGGGTCGCGGACGTCCTCGAGCGTGTGGCTGCAGACGGCGTAGTCGAACTGGTCGTCGGCAAACGGCCACGGGTCGCGCGCGCAGATGTCGTGCTGCACCCAGGTCGCGGCGCTGAAGCGCTCGCCGGTCGCCTCGCCGTAGAGGCCTCGCGTCTCGTAGGGCAGCAGGTCGATCACCCAGTCGGCGCGGCCAAGCGGCTTGGCCCAGCCGCCGACGTCGAGCACGAGTCCGTGCGTCAGGAATGTTCAAGGTAGACCTCCTCGTAGGCGGCGGCGCAGGCGTCGACCGACCAGCGCTGCGCGCGCACGCGACAGGGGACGATCGTTGCCGGGTGCTCGGCGAGCGCGAGCGTCTCGCGCAGTGCCTGCGCGAGCTCGGCGGGGTCGTCGCCGTC
This sequence comes from Paraconexibacteraceae bacterium, assembly GCA_963727365.1. Lineage (GTDB taxonomy): Bacteria > Actinomycetota > Thermoleophilia > Solirubrobacterales > Solirubrobacteraceae > Paraconexibacter. The sequence continues at coordinate 26,448 of CAVSFU010000009.1, forward strand.
GAACACGCGGCCGGTCTCGCGGTTGCCGACGACCTCGGGCTGGCCGCCGACGACCGGCGTGCCGCTGGCCAGCGCCTCGGCCAGCACGAGCCCGAACGCCTCGCCGATCGACGGCAGCGCGTGCACCCAGGCGCGGCGGTTGGCGGCGGCGAGCTGCTCGCGGTCGTCGAGATCCAGCTCGATCGTGCCGGGCGGCGCGGCGGCGCCAGGGATGCGGCTGACGGCGAGTGGGACGCCGATCTGCGCGGCTGCCTGCGCCAGCAGCTCGACGCGCTTGCGCGGCTGCGTGTGGTCGGCAGCGCAGAGCACCAGCGGCTCGGGCGCGCGCTCGTGCGGCGCCTTCACGCGGAACGTCTGCAGGTCGACCGCGGGCGCGATCACGCGCGCATCCACGCCCAGCCAGCGATCGAAGCCCGCCCGTGCCGCCTCGCTCAGCGCGACGACCGCGTCAGCCTCGCGGCAGACACGGCTGACGAGCTCCTTGCGCCCGCGCCGGTTGGCAAGCGAAACGCGGTGCGGGATGCCCATGTAGGAGAACACCAGCGGCTTGCCGTAGCGCAGGCCCGCGAGCGCGTCGGTCGGGTACAGCGCGTGCACGACGTCGGGCTTGAGCTTGCGCAGCGCGCGATAGGTCAGCGGGACGTGTGCGAGGTGCGGCTCGAACAGCCTGCGCTGCAGGCGCTGCTCGACGGGTGGACGCCAGACGCGGATCACCTCGAGCCCGTCCTCGACGCTTTCCGACGGCTTCGCCGCCGAGGTGATCAGCGTGACGCGATGGCCACGCGCGAGCAGCCCGTCGGCGAGCTCGCGCGTGAAGCGCTCGGAGCCACGCCTGACCTCGGGCCAGTAGACAGGGTTGAGCAGAGCGACGTGCATCTACAGCAGCAGCGAGCGGTGGCGGACGCTGCCGCGCGCCAGCGCCGCGAACTCGACGATGTCGATCAGCGCATGCCCGGGCAGCTCGGAGACCGCGCGCGCGATCCCGCGCGGCGAGCGCCCGTAGGACGGCAGCGACTCATGGATCCACGGCAGCGCCAGCAGCAGCCCGAGGAGTGGCTTGCGCCGCGCGACGAGCAGCGCGCCGGCCAGCAGCAGCGGCAGGCGCGCGTGCGTGCGCTTCCAAAACACGCGCAGCGGCATCGGCTTGCGGATCTCGGGATGGCGCTTGGCGATGTAGGGGATGTGCTGCCAGCGCCAGACCTCGCGTGCGCGCACGACGAGCGAGGCAGGCTCGACGGCGTGGTAGGTGAGCACGTCGGGCGCGCCGACGTATGGCGTGCCGCGGGCGCGAGCGCGCAACGCGAGGTCGGTGTCCTCCCCCGCCGCCACTGGCAGCGTCTCGTCGAAGCCATCGCAGGCCTCGAGCACGGCGCGCGGGTAGACGATGTTGCAGGTCTGCGCCCACAGCACCGGTGGGTCGACGCGCTGGAAGCGCGCGTGCGGGCTGTGCAGGCGCACGACCTCCTCGTCCGGGTCGACCGCGGTGGCGCCCTGGACGATCGCGCCGGGGTTGGCGCCCGCCGCATCGAGCACGCGCTCGAGCCAGTCGGCAGGCGGGCGGCAGTCGTCGTCGGTGAAGACGACCAGCGGCGCCCGCGCCGAGCGCCAGGCGGCGTTGCGCTTCTGCGCCGGGCCTGACCCGGTGCGAACGTCAGGTGGCGCAGGACGCCGCCTGGCGCCAGCGGATGGCGTTGCAGCAAGTCCTCGGTCTCTGGCCCGCTGGAGTCATGGGCGACCACGACCTCCCAGCGGCTGCGGTGGAGCGTCTGCTCCTCCAGCGCGTTGAGCAGCCAACGCAGCCGCAGCGGGCGATCGTGCGAGGGGACGCAGACGGAGATGTCGGGCGTGGGCTGGGCCACGCCCGCGAGCCTAGAGGTGAACGGTCTCGCAGTCCGCCGCGACCACGTCGATCGCGTCTGCGTGGGCCGTGTCGTTGCCCGCGCCGCACTGGATCTGGTCACGAATGCCATCGCGTGCATGGACCGTGTCGTCGCCGTCACCGAGGTTGAAGACGTCGGCGCCCGCCGACGCGGTCGGCGGCTCCCAGGTCGGCGCGTCGCGGATCTCATCGTCCCCGCCACCGGCGTTCACGACGTCGTCCCCGCTCCCGGGCGCGAACTGCTCGGGCCCGGAGGAGCCGGTGAGTCGATCGTTCCCCTCGCCGCCGTCCACGAACACCCGGTGGTAGCCCGCGGACGCGGTCACGGTCACGCGGTCGTTGCCGGCCCGTGTGACCGCGCCGACCACGAGGCGGTACGACCCGCTCGTGCGGCACGTCGCGGTGTTGAGCCAAAGCGTGCAGTTGCGCAGCACAGCAGGCAGCGCGAGCGGCTGCGGGAGCATCAGCCCGCCACGCTCGGAGATCGTGGCGGTGTAGCGCGACGAGTGGCTGACGAGCACGTCGTTGTTCTCAGCCGGGATGTCGTAGATGCCGCCGAGCCCTGGCAGGCTGAGATACGGCACGTACGTGACGACGACGTCGGAGTAGTCCGGGAATGGCCCTTCCGACTGGAGATAGCCGGCCGCCGCGCTCCCCGGCGCGGCAAGCGCAAGCGCAAGCGTCGTTAGCAGTCCCCCCGCGAAACGCATGCCGCAACACTACATCGTGGCGGATCACGCCGGCAAGGCAGACTACGCGGCCAATGGCTTCCGTCGCCGTCGTCGTCTGCACCCGCAACCGCCCCGAGCGGCTGGCGAACCTGTTGCGGGCGCTCGACGCGCAGACGCACCGCGACTTCGAGCTGCGCGTCGTCGAGGACAACGGTGAGCCGCCGCTGGGACCGTCGGTCGCACGCGACGACGGCTGGCGCGCGACGAGCGCGCCGCTCGTTGCGTTCACCGACGACGACTGCGAACCCGCGCCCGACTGGCTCGCCCAGCTCGTCGCCGCGCACGAGCGCCAGCCCGATGCCGTCCTGCAGGGCGCGACCGAGCCGCTGGCTCGCGAGGCGCACCTGCTCGAGCACCCGCGGGCGCGCACGCAGGTCGTCCGCCAGCTCGGCCCCTACTACCAGTGCTGCAACATCGCCTACCCGCGCGCCGTGCTCGAACAGGTCGGCGGTTTCGCGCGCGACTGGCCCTGGGGCGGCGAGGACGCCGACCTCGCTTGGCGCGCGCAGGAGGCGGGGGCGCCGTTTGCGTGGGTGCCCGGCGCACGCGTCGAGCACGCGGTCACCGTGCCGACACCGCTCGAGTACCTGTGCGGCGCCGCGAAGTTCGAGCCGGCGATGCGCCTGCTGCGCGACCACCCGCAGATCCGCCCGCTCGTGCTCGACCACGGCGTGCTGTGGAAGCGCTCGCATGCCAAGCCGCTGCTGGCCGCGGCCGGGGTGCTGCTCGCGCGGCGCCACCCGGCAGCGCTGCTGCTGGCCGCGCCGCTGCTGCGCGGCGGCGCGGTCCAGGCCGCGTACGACGTGCTCGAGACGGCGTCCACCCTGCGCGGCGCGATCAGCAACCGCACGTTCGTCATCTAGCGTCAGCGCGGCAGTGTCCGTAGCGACCGCCAGCGTCCGCGACACGACCACAGCCACAGCTCGGCGTCAACGAGACTTTCGCGAGCTGCCACGCGCTTGGCCGCGATGCCTCCCGCGCGCAACGGGCGCAGCGCCTCGCGGGCAAGCACCCGCACGGGCGGACGGCGACGATACGTCGCGAGCACATCGGTCTGCCCTTGCGCCTCGGCGCGTCGGCGAAACCAGGCGCGCGTGAGCCGCTCGGCGGCGATGTGGTGGTGGGCCGTCGCAGCCGGCCAGTAACGAATCTGACCACCCGCCGCCGCGATCCTGCGGATCACCTCGGTGTCGCCGCCCGAGAGCAATGACGCCCCTTCCCGGTCGAGGCCTTCACGGAATCCACCCACGCGCTCGAGCCAGTCGCGCCGGATCGTGAGGTTCGCACCGACCGGGGTGGCCCACGTCGGCAGCTCGGCCGGTTCGTCCCCCAGATCGAGGACCGACAGGTACATCAGCTTGTGTGGGTGGATCCAGTCGGGAAGCGGCGCTTCAGGGTCGGCGATCAGCCGTCCGGCCATCACCGCGAGCGCGCCGTCGGCGAACGCGTCGCGCACGCCCTCGGCCCAGCCGCGCTCGACGCGCACGTCGTCGTCGAGGAACGCCACGAGCGGCCGCTCGGACATCTCGACGCCGCGGGTCCGAGCAGCGTTCAAGCCGGACGGACGCTGGCGGACGAGATGCAGCGCCCCGGGAAACGCGCCAGCGTCGAGCGTCAGCGACGGCTCACTTCCGTCGTCGATGACGATGACCTCGAGGTCCGCCGCCGCGTCGACGGCTGCGAGCGAGTCGACCGTTCGCTGCAGCAGCTGCGGCCGTCCCCGCGTGGGAATGACGACGCTGATGTCCGAGACCAGCACCGGCGCAACGTAGCCGACGGACCGCCCCGGCCGCGTGCGTCAGTTCGAAGGGCACTTCACTAGCATCCGCGCGCATGGAGCCTCAGATCCCCGGACGGAGCGGCGGCGCGACGGATGTCCGTTAGGACCTACTACGAGACGTACTGGCAGGAGCGCGCGGATCGCCCCCGCAACGACGTCATCGAGCCGCTGCGGCGGCTCTTCGAGGCAGAGATCAGCCCCTCGGCCAAGCTCCTCGACGCCGGCTGCGGCGACGGCTGGCCCAACGGCGTGTGGCTGACCGAGCACGCGACCGACTACACCGGCGTCGACATCTCAGAGGCCGGCATCGCGAATGCGACTCAGGCCGGGCTCAACGTCCAGCTGATCGAGGACGCGAGCGAGCTCCCGTTCCCCGACAACACGTTCGACGTCGTCGTCTGCGTGGAGGTCATGGAGCACCTCTTCGCCCCGCTCGACGCGGCACGCGAGATGTGGCGCGTGCTCAAGCCAGGCGGCAAGCTGATCGCGACGGTGCCCAACATCGCCTACTGGCGACGGCGCGCGGACATGGCGGTGCTCGGTCGCTGGAATCCCGTCGGTGACCTGCGCTCGACGAAGGAGCCGTGGCGCGACCCACACATCCGCTTCTTCGCCAAGCGCAACTTCGCGGCGATGCTGCAGGCTGACGGCTTCGACCCCGTCCGCGTCGGCGGTCACGGCGGGACGATCATCGGCGACATCCCTGGCCTGCGGCGCCTGTGCAAGCGCCACGGTGGACTGGCGGTCCCGACGACGTGGAAGCCGCACCCGCTGTACGTGCCGTTCGAGCGTGCCTTTCCGGGGTTGTTCGCCTACCGGCTCCACGCCGTCGCGACGAAACCCACGGGATAGCCCGTGGCGTCAAGCGGCCGCAAGCCGTTGCGGGTCACGCTGGTCGCGCACGACGTGCACGACCGCGGCGGGATGGAGCGCGTGTTCGCCGAGCTCGTACGGCGCGAGTCGGGCGCCGTGGCAATTCACGATCGTGTCGTCGACGCTTGGACCGGACCTCGGTCCGCTCGTGCGCTGGCGCCGCGTGCGCGTCCCGCGCCGCCCGTTCCCTTTGAAGTTCGTGTCGTTCTGGATGCTCGGGGGGCTGGCGCTGCGGCGCGCGCCGGGCGACCTCGTGCACACGCTCGGCGCGATCGTGCCCAATCGCGCTGACCTCGCCTCCGTGCACTTCTGCCACGCCGCATTCGTGAAGGCTGGCGGCGACCCGATGGTCGGATCCCGGGTGCGGCGTCTCAATCGCAAGATCCACCGGCGCCTCGCGCTCGCCGCCGAGCGCTGGTGCTACCGGCCGGCACGCCTGCGCGCCTTTACGCCGGTCTCCGAAGGGGTCAAACGCGAGCTGGAGGAGCACTACCCGACGATCCCGTCCTACGTCACGCCCAACGGCGTCGACTTCGACCGCTTCCGGCCGCAGCCAGCCGCGCGCGCCGAGATCCGTGCCGCGGAGGGCGTCGGCGACGACACCGTGGTGGCCGTGTTCGTCGGCAGCGACTGGGGGCGCAAGGGCTTGCCAATCGCGATCGAGGGCCTCAGCGAGGCCGTCGCGCAGGGCGCCGACAACCTGCGGCTGTGGGTTGTCGGCCGTGGCGACAACGAACGCATGCGCCAGCTCGCCGGCGAGCTCGGCGTCGCCGACCGCGTGCGCTTCTTCGGGGTGCGCGCCGACGCCGAGCGCTTCTTCGCCGCGGCGGACGTGCACGTGTTTCCGACCCTCTACGAGGCGTTTCCGCTCGTCGCGCTGGAGGCCGCCGCGAGTGGCCTCCCGCTGATCGCGACACGCGTCAACGGCGTCGAGGAGCTGCTAGTCGACGGCGAGGCGGGCATCCCGGTCTCACGAGATGCGGCGTCGATCGGCGCGGCGCTCACGCGGCTGGCGGCAGACGCCGACCTGCGGAAAACGCTCGGTGCGCAGGCGCTGCGCCGTGCCCAGCCGTTCACGTGGGCGAACTCGACGACGATCGTGCGGCAGGTCTACGAAACTGTCGCGCCGGGCGCGCCGTAGGCCGCGACGATGCGCGTCCTCTACGTCAGCCACACGCCAGAGATGAGCGGCGCGGAGTTCTCGCTGCTCGAGCTGATCGATGCGCTGGCAGGTGAGGTCGAGCCGGTCGTCGCGTGCCCCGAGGGACCGCTCGCCGGGCACGTGCGCGAGCGCAGTATGCGCCACGTCGCGGTCCCGCGCATCGACGGGGGGTCGCGGCTGCATCCGGTGCACACGCTCGCCGCGCTGCGCGCGCTCGGCGCCGGCGCGCGTGCTGTCGGCCGCGGCTCGGCCGACGTCGACCTCGTCCACGGCAACCTCGTGCGTGCCGGGCTGATGGCGGCGATGGTGCGAAAGCCTCTCGTCGTCCACATCCGCGATGCCGCGAAGCCGACGATGACGTGGGCGGTCGCCAAGCGCGTCGTCAGCAGGCGAGCGCGAGCGGTGATCGCGAACTCGCAGTACAGCGCCGAGCACTTCGTCTATCCAGGCTTCCGGCCCGCGGTCCATGTGATCCCGTCCCCAGTCGACCTCTCGCGCTTCGAGCAGCTGCCGCCGCGCGAGGCCGTCCGCGCCGAGCTCGGGCTTGCGCCCGACGACATCGCGCTCGGCGTCGTCGCGATGCTCTCGCCGCACAAGGGCCAGGCCGACGCGATCGCCGCGCTCGCCCGGGTGCGTGAGACACGCGCCGACGCGCGCCTCGTGCTCGTCGGCAGTGCGAAGTGGCAGACCGCCGCGACGACCCATGACAACGCCGGCTACGCCGACGAGCTGCAGCGTGCCGCGGCAGCGCTCGGGAGCGACGCCGTGATCTTCACCGGCGAGCGCGATGACGTCCCTGCCCTGATGGCGGCGCTGGACGTCGTGCTCGTCCCGTCGTGGCACGAGCCGTGGGGCCGCTCGGTGATCGAGGCGATGGCAGCGGGAACAGCGGTGATCGCGTCGGCGGTCGGCGGGCCCACCGAGTCGATCGACCACGGGCATACCGGTCTGCTGGTGGAGCCGCGCAACGCCGACGCGCTCGCGCAGGCGGTGCTCGAGCTTGCCGGCGACCCCGAGCGTCGCCGCGCGCTCGCCGACGCGGCACGGGCCGGGGTCGACCGCTGGCGCGTCGAGCGGCACGCTGCTGCGGTGCTCGACGTGTACCGCGAAGCGCTGGTGTCATCATGACTCGCGTGGCTGAGCTGACGGTCGCCGTCCCTACCCGCAACAGGCCGGCGATGCTGGCGACGTGCCTGGAAGCGCTCGAGGCGGCGCGCGAACACCGCACCTTCGACGCCGTCATCTGCGACTCCAGCAGCGGCGAGAACGCCGCAGCGACCGCGGACGTAGTGGCGCGCTACGAGTGGGCGCGCTACGTGCCACACACACTGGACGGACCGTGCGCGGCGCGGAACCTCGGCGCGCACGCCGCGACCGGCGAGCTGCTTGCCTACGTCGACGACGATGTCTACGTCGAGCCGGAGGCAATCGCGCTGCTTGCCGCGCAGGTCGAGCAGGCCACCGCCCCGACCGTGGTTGCTGGCACGTTCACGTTTGACGGCGTGCTGTTCTCCGAGCCGCAGGTGATGCGCCCGAACGGCTTCTCGCGCCCCGCCCAGCCGGGTGAGCCGCGCGAGTGGCTCATTAGCGCGTTGCTGTGCTGCCCGCGGGCGATCGTCCTGGCCTGCCCCTGGGATGAGCAGCGCCGCTACTACGACGACCGCTTTACGTCGTTGCTGTGGCGCCGCCACGGCGTGCAGCTCGGTTTCGCTCCGGAGGCCCGCGCCTACCACGACGAGCAGCGCAAGGCATATCCCCTGGCTCAGGAACGTCACCGCATCTATGCGAACGCGTTCGACGCGATCTTCCTGCGGCGCAGCGCGCGCTGGCTGCTTGCCTTCGAGCTGCTTGGATTCCTGACGGCCGCCAAGCGCTTCGCGCGCACGCCGCGCGGCGCGTTCGGAATCGTCGCGGAGTGGATTCGCGGCAACGCGCGCTTCGTGCGCGACCTCCCGCACCTGCGCCGGGCCGGGCTGCCGGGGCACCCCGTCGGTGAGCCGGCCTGCCTGACCGCCGCGCTGCCGGCGCCAAGCGCCGTGCGCGGCTAGGTCGCGCCGAGTGCCTGCGGGTACTGGCGGTACCAGTCGACCGTGGCCTGCAGTCCGGCGCGCAGGTCGTACTGCGGCGCCCAGCCCGTGAGCGAGCGCAGCTTCGTCGAGTCGACGTACTGGCGGTCGATCTCGGCGTGCGGCGTGCCCTTGCCCTGGTAGTCGGCCTCGACGTCCGCCCCGGTGACCTCGATCAGCAGGTCGACGATCTCGCGCACGCTGTGCGGCGCGTCGCCGCCGGCGTTGAACGCCTCGCCACGCGCGCCGCCGTCCTCCGAGCCGAGCGCATCGGCGATCGCCAGATAGGCCGCGGCAGCGTCCGAGGCGTAGAGGAAGTCACGCTCGGGCGAGCCGTCGGAGCGGATCACCGGCGAGCGGCCGGCGAGCACCGCGGCAACCAGCTCGGGCACCAGGCGCGACGGGTTCAGATCGCCACCGCCGTAGATGTTCGCGAAGCGCGTGACCGCCGTCGGGACGCCGTAGGTGTGGAAGTAGGAGCGCGCGATCAGGTCGGTCGCGGCCTTCGACACGTCGTAGGGGAACTTCGGCTGCAGCGCGAAGTCCTCCTTGTAGGGCAGCGTGTCGTGCGGGCCGTAGGCCTTGTCCGAGGCGGCGACGACGCAGCGCTCGACGCCCTGCAGGCGGCACGCCTCCATCAGGATCCAGGTGCCCTTGATGTTCGACTCGAACGTCGAGACCGGCGAGCGGTTGGCCGTGCCGACGATCGTCTGCGCAGCGAGGTGGAAGACGCTGTCGCACTCATACTCGCCGATCGCGCGCTCGACGAGCCCGGGGTCGGTGAGGTCGCCGCGCACGATCGCGCAACGCTCCTCGGTGCCCTCCAGCGCGAGCGACGTCGTCGCGACGGCGTCACGCTTGAGCACGACGACCTTCACGTCGCGCTCCAGCAGTGCCTTGACGATCCAAGAGCCGAGCATCCCGTAGGCGCCCGTCACGAATGCGGACTTCATTCCCACAGCCTCCATGGCGGATTGCCCCCCGCCCACAGGTCGTTCAACGTGATCGCGTCCTTGTACGTGTCCATGCAGTCCCAGAACCCGGTGTGGCGGAACGCACGCAGCTGACCGTCAGCGGCCAGCCCTTCCAACGGCTCACGCTCGAGGATCGTCGTGTCGCCGGACAAGTAGTCCAGCGCACCCGCCTCGAAGATGAAGAACCCGCCGTTGATCCAGTGGTCCGAGCGCGGCTTCTCGTGGAAGCCGCTGACGACGTTCTCGCCGTCGATGACGCGTGACGCCGAACTGCAACTCCGGCCGCACGACGGTCATCGAGGCCAGCGCGCCATGGGCGCGGTGGAAGTCCAGCAGCGCGTGGAGGTCGACGTCGGCGACGCCGTCGGCGTAGGTCGCGGCGAACGGCCGGCCTGCGACGACATCAGCGGCGCGGTGGATGCGGCCGCCGGTCTGCGTGTCGAGGCCGGTGTCGAGGCACTCGACGGTGACGCCGTCGGGCCACGGCTGCGCAGCGGCCCACTCCTCCATGAGGTCGCCCTTGTACCCGCAGAGCAGGACGAAGCGCTTGAACCCCTGGACGGCGTACAGCTGCACGACGTGCCAGACGATCGGGCGTCCACCGATCTCCACGAGTGGCTTGGGGATGTCGACGGTCTTCTCCTGCAGGCGGGTCCCCCGGCCGCCGCAGAGAATGAGGACTGGCGTCTGATCTGCGCGCAAATCGGCGGGAACCCTAGTCGCTTGCGGCGACGGCCGCCTTCACATACGTCGCGACCGGGCGGGAGCAGGCGCCCGGCGTCGTCGGCGATCCGAACCACTGCTCAGGATTGCCGGGGTCCTTGCGCGGCGACCACCACGTGTATGGCGCCACGAGCACGATGTTCGCTGGGCGCCGACATGTTCGCTGGTTGACAATCGCCGCATGTGCGTGGCCATGCGCGTGACGCGTTGCGGCTCGGTCAGACGCACGCGTTCGCCTCGGCCAGTCGATCCGCCGAACTCGTTGAAGATCAGCGGCCAGCTGCGCGAGGCCGAGGCGGTCGAGCTCCGCGCGCATCGCGCACGTCATCTCCTTCACCGGATGCATGTAGGAGTGGTACGCGACACCGTCGAGCAGCCGTCGCAGCGATGGCTGGGCGGCGATCGCGTCGGCGAGGAATCCGGGCGCTGACTTCACCTGCCAGCTGTCCTTGAGGTGACCCGCGAGGCCGCCGAAGATGATCCGCGCCTGGGGTCGACGGCGCGGATCGCGCGTGCGACGACGACCGCGTGGTGGGCGAAACGTCTTGCCGTCGCGTGGCGCGAAGAAGTGACGCGCGTTCTGTTCGTTCCAGATCTCCCAGACGCGCACCGGCCGCGGCGTCAGCTGCGGATGCTTGCGCCAGAACGTCCCGCCTGGCCCGTAGCGCTTGACCATCGCGGTCGCGAGGCGGTCGGTGACCTCGGGATTCTTCTGCCGGGGCGCGGTCGGAGCCGCTCAACGTCGACGCCCACTTCGGGGTGAACGAGAGGTCGGCGACGAGCTCGAACCTGGCTGTAGCGGGCTCCCCGGCGATCTGGTCGGGATAGCTGAAGTCGAAGCACGCCGCGGCGCGGCGCTCGACGGTAGTTGACCGTTGATCGCAGCTGCGCACCCAGCTCAGCCCGCTCGCGGCGATCGCGCGCGAGCTGGCGGCGGCGAAACGGGCCGTCGCCGTTCTCCAGGACGAGGTTCGCGTTCACGCCGAAGCGCTCGGGCCATGCGATCCGCTCGCTGCTCAGCCGCGGCTCGGCGCGCGGGAAGTGGTCTGGCACCTCCTTCAGCTGCTGGTCGCGGACGATGAACAGCACGACGCCACCAACGATCAGCGCCGTCACCAACGCCCCGATCGCGATCGCGATCTTCTTGGTCCGCGGGTCGGTCTTCTGCATCAGCGGCGGATGCGTTCGCGCGCCAGCCGTGGCAGCTGCCGCGCCAGCGGGCCGAGCAACTCGCGCACGCGATAGTTGAACAGGCCCGATGCGCACGCGGCCGTTGCCGGCCTCGTAGTGGCGCTGTGCCTCCAGCAGCGACGGGAAGCGCTCGAGCGAGAGGTCGAGCGTTCTGCCCCTTCGCGGCGACCGCCAGCACCTGCGAGGGAATGCCCGGGTCGCCAACGCCGAACGCCCAGACGTCGTCGAAGCCGCTGAGCATCGAGCGGAACGCCTCGGGCGTGAAGCGGAAGTAGTCGCTCGGGTAGGCGTGGATGCCGAAGAGCATCACGCTCGCCAGCACGCAGACGCCGCCGTCAGCGACGACGCGGGTCAGCTCGCGACAGGCCTGCGGCGGGTCCTCGCAGTGCTCCAGCGTGTCGAGGCACAGCGCGGTGCCGACGCTGGCGTCGGGCAGCTCGAGCTTGCGCAGATCCATCACCGCGTCGACGCCTGGCCCGGGCGCGCATGTCGACCCCGGTCAGGCCCGGGAAGAGCGGACGCAGGTCGCCCTCCTGCTCGGCCTCGACCTGCATCGACCCGAAGTCGTAGACGGGGTCGGGCAAGGCCACCGTCGCCTGCAGATCGGCGACGAAGCGCCTGATCAGCGGCTGCGCCATCGCCGCGGAAGATAGCCCTGCGTCCGCTTGCCGGGCGCCGCAACGGCCTCCGCGCGCTCGCTGAGCGCCTCGCAGAATCGCTCCAGCGTGAAGCGCTGCGCCGTCTGCGTGCCGCCGGCGCGCAAGCGCTCGCGCAGATCCGGGTCCTGCGCCAGGCGCATCACCGCGGCCGCCGTGGCGGCGTCGTCGCCCGGCTCCACGAGCAGCGCGTTCTGCTCGTCGGCGAGGAACTCCGCGGCGCCCCCCGTCGCGGTGGCGACCAGTGGCCGCCCAACCGCCATCGCCTCGATTGGCACGAGCCCGAACGGCTCCGCCCAGTCGACGCAGAACAGCACGGCGTCGGCCTTCGCGTAAACCGCGGCGACGTCGTCGACGGCCCCGAGCCAGCGGATCTGGTCGCTGACCCCGAGCTCGCCGGCCAGCGCCTGCAGCTCGATCGCGTGGCGCGGCTCCACCGGCCCCGCAATCGTCAGGCTCGCCGGCTCGGGCAGCCGCGCAAGCGCACGGATTGCCGTCGCGGTCCCCTTGCGCGGCTCGATGCGCCCGACGACCGCGAGGCGCCACTTCCAGCGCCGTGGCTCGGCAGGCGCGAAATGCGCGAGGTCGACGCCGGGGTGCTCGATCGAGCAGCGCGCAGGGTCCAGCCGGATCCCGGCGCGGCCGAGCAGGTCGCGCGAGTGCGCAGAGTTGAACGACCAGTGGTCGACGTGCGCGGGGTCGTAGCGCAGCGGGCGCGGCAGCTTCTGGCCGTAGCGCGCCGTGCGGCGGTCGAACCTCGGCCCGTAGACCGGCCAGCCGTCGTGCACGACGGCCAGCGACGCGGGCCGCGGCCGCCGCCGCGCTGCACGCGCGAGCAACGACAGCGACATCCCGCCCATCGACCACCACATGACGAGGTCGACGTCGCCGGCAGCGTCGAAGGCGCGTGCGTTGTGCGCTTCCAGGCGCCACGTCTCCAGCGCGCCCAGCGGGCGGAACGCGTCGGCCTCCCAGTACCAGTCGAGCGTGCGGGCGACACCCGGCTCGTCCGCGACCGGCACGCCGGGCTCGCGGTGCGTCGTCGTCAGCACGCGGACGTCGTGCCCACGCTCGCGCAGGGCCTGCACGCTGGCCTGCCACATACGCTCGTATCCGCCGCGGCTGTGGGGCGGGTACATGTTGCCGACGGTCAGGACGCGCATCCGCGGCGCGACAGTATCGTCCCGCCCCGTGCCGGCAGCGCTCGACATCTTCAAGGCCTACGACATTCGTGGCATCTACGGCGACGACATCGACGGCGACACCGCCGAGGCGATCGGCCGCGCGTTCGCACGCGTGATCGCCGAGCTCGCGGGCAAGCAGCCCTCCGAGATCCGCGTCGGGCTGGGCCGCGACATGCGCCTGACGGCACCCGAGTTGGCGGGCCGCTACCGCGACGGGATCGTGTCCGAAGGCGGCTCGGTGGTCGACGCCGGCCAGGTCGGCACGGAGATGCTCTATTACCTCGTCGGCTCGCGTGGGCTGGACGGCGGGCTGATGTGCACGGCCTCGCACAACCCCAAGGCCTACACCGGGGCCAAGCTCGTCAAGCAGGGCGCGATCGCGCTGTCGGGCGACAGCGGCATCGGCGAGATCCGCGACATCGTCCTCAGCGGTGACCTCGGACCCGCGCCGGGCGGCGGCACGGTCGAGACGGTCGACCTCTACGCCGAGTTCCACGACGCCGCGCTGACCTTCATCGACCGCTCGGCGGTGAAGCCGCTGAAGGTCGTCGTCGACGGCGGCAACGGCATGGCCGGCCCGATGGTCGGCCCGGTGCTTGACCGCCTCGGGCTCGACCTGATCGAGACGTACTGGACGCCCGACGGCGAGTTCCCCGACCACGAGCCCAACCCGCTGCTGCCGGAGAACCGCCAGTTCATCATCGACAAGGTCCGCGAGACCGGCGCCGACCTCGGCATCGCCTGGGACGGCGACGCCGACCGCTGCTTCTTCATCGACGACGCCGGCGAGTTCGTCGACGGGGACTTCCTGACCGCGATCCTCGGCGAGCACCTGCTTGCGCGCAACCCGGGCCAGACGGTGCTGTACGACGTGCGCGCGTCGCGCGCGGTCGCCGACACGGTCGTTGCGGCGGGCGGCAAGGCCGAGCCCAACCGCGTCGGCCACGCGTTCTTCAAGACGCGCATGCAGCGCGAAGGCTCGCTCTTCGGCGGCGAGGTCTCGGGCCACTACTACTTCCGTGACTTCTACTGCGCCGACAGCGGCACGATCCCGGCGCTGTTGATCCTCGAGAAGCTGTCGGTCGAGGGCAAGCGCCTGTCCGACCTCGTCGGCGGCTACCGCGCCAAGTACTTCATCAGCGGCGAGATCAACTCGACCGTGGACGACGCCGCCGCGAAGATGACGGAGATCGAAGCGCGCTTCGGCGCGCTCCCAGGCGCGCGCGTGTCGCACCTGGACGGCGTGTCCGTCGACTTCGACGAGTGGCACTTCAACGTGCGCCCGTCGAACACCGAGCCGCTGCTGCGCCTGTGCCTGGAGTCGCTGGTCTCCGTCGCTGACATGGAGGCCAAGCGCGACGAGGTGCTGGGTGTCATCCGCTCCTGACGAGGGCGTCAAGCAACTTCCGGTCCCGACGCCGTTCGCCGTCGGCCGCGTCAACTGCTACCTCGTCGAGGACGACCCGCTCACGCTCGTCGACACCGGACCCAACAGCGGCACGTCGCTGACGGTCCTGGAGGCTGCACTCGCAGAGCACGGTCGTCGCGTCGAGGACCTCGAGCGGATCGTTCTGACCCATCAGCACATCGACCACATCGGGCTCGCGCAGATCCTCGCCGACCGCTCGGGCGCCGAGGTGATCTCGCTCGATGCGCTTGCCCCGTGGCTCGCCGCGTACGGCGGGCAGATGGAGGACGACGACCGCTTCGGCCAGCAGCTGCTGTACCGCCACGGCGTCCCGGACGACGTCGCCACGGTGCTGCGCTCCGTCACGGCGGGCTTTCGTGCCTGGGGCGCGGCCGTCACCGTGACGCGCACGGTCGCACCCGGCGACGTCGTCGAGTTCGCCAACCGCAGCTGGACGGTCCACCACCGTCCCGGGCACTCGCCGTCCGACACGGTCTTCCACGACGCCGACCGCAGGCTGCTCGTCGCCGGTGACCACCTGATCGCGCACATCTCCTCCAACCCGCTCGTGTCGCGTCCGCTGGATGGCTCGGCTGACAGCGGCAAGCGCCCGCAGGCGCTCGTCACCTACATGGAGTCACTGCGCGCGACACGCGCGATGGACCTTGCGCTGGTGCTCCCCGGCCACGGTGACCCGTTCGACGGCCACGCCGCGCTGATCGACGAGCGCTTTCGCATGCACGAGCGCCGCGCCGCCAAGATCGCGCGGCTGATCGCCGAGCAGCCGCGCAACGCCTACGAGCTCGCACACGAGATGTGGGGCAACGTCGCGGTGACGCAGGCGTTCCTGACGATCTCCGAGATCCTCGGGCACGTCGACCTGCTGCTCAACGACGGCAGCGTCGTCGAGGCCGAGCAGGACGGCGTTGTGCGTTTCGCTGCCGCCTGACGTCAGGCGGGCTCGGGTGCCGGCTGCACCGCAGGGACCGGGCGCCGGGTGCGGCGCTTCCAGGTCATCGCCGGCTGCTCGACGAAGCGCCAGCTGAGCGCCGCCAAGGCGATCGTCAGCGCGAGCACGAACGGCAGCGCGCAGGGCGACGGCCGCCCACGCGCTGCCGGGTTCGACGAGCACCGGCATCGTCGAGTCGATCATCGGCAGCGGCCTGGAGTCGCGGAAGAGCGCGGTCACCTCGAGCACGACGAGGAAGTGCACGAGGTAGATGCCGTAGCTGCGCACGCCGAGCCACTGCAGCGGCCGCGACGCAAGCCAGCGCCAGCAGCCACCGTCGGCCCACTGGCGCACGAGCGCGGCGGCGACGAGCAGGCCGGTCGCCGTGGCGGCGGCAAGCGCGCCGCGCGAGTTGATCGTCAGCGCCGGGCGGTCGAGCGTCATCGCGGCAAGGAACGCCAGCAGCGCGCAGGCGCCGGCCGCAAGCGCCAGCCGTCGACCGAACACCGGGCGTGCGCGCAGCCACGGCTTCGCGAAGGGCTCGATCGCCGCGAGCGCGATGCCTGGGCAGAAGAAGAACAGCGCGACCGGTACGAGCCGCTGGTAGTCGAGCGACCCCGGGCCTGATGCGCGCAGCGAGAGCGTGAACATCGCCACGAACGCCGTGAACGACAACAGCAGCAGCGCGCGGCCGCGACGTTGCAGCGGCAGGCGGCGGCAGGCAAACGCCAGCAGCAGGCCGACCAGCGGGACGAGCACGTAAAACGCCATCTCGACGTCGAGCGTCCACGCTTGGCCGAAGAGGTTCGCTGCCGGGCTCGGCACGTAGTTCTGGGCGAACCCGAAGACCGCAAGCACCTCGCCGGGGCTGGAGCCGTCGACGCCATGGCGCATGTACGTCAGCACCGCGACAACCCAGAACGCCGGCACGATCCGCAGCAGTCGGTTGCGGGCGTAGCGGCCCGCGGTCGGGAGCGGCTCGCCCTCGATCAGCGCGCGGACGAACGGGCCGGCGATGAGATAGCCGGAGAGCGCGAAGAACAGGTAGAGGAAGGTGTCGAGGTTCGCGAAG
The DNA here is from genome assembly GCA_963727365.1 of Paraconexibacteraceae bacterium. GTDB lineage: Bacteria > Actinomycetota > Thermoleophilia > Solirubrobacterales > Solirubrobacteraceae > Paraconexibacter. Next base: position 43,096 of record CAVSFU010000009.1, read on the forward strand.
ACCGGCCCGAGAACCGATCCGTAGGCGTCCTCCATGACGGGTCCGCCTGCCGGATTGACCGCCGCTGCCGCGGGATAGACGACGTGGTAGACAACCACGCCGAGCGCGGCGAGCGCCCGTAGCGCGTCGCCCGCGATGAATCGCTCGTTCCCTGAGGCCCTCCGGTTATCGTCCATCCCCGCGAACGAGGGAACACGACAGCCGGTCGCATTTCAAGGCTAGAAACCTGCCGATCGAACGGCCAGAAAACTGCGCTACTGCGGGACCTGGACGCTGCGCCGCGTGACGTTGCCGAGCGCGTCTCGCGCGACGATTTGCAGCGCGCGCGCCGGGGGCACGCGCACGTCGAGCGTGACGCGGCGGTCGGCGTCGCGCGGGCACGGGATGCGCGTGCTGATGACGCGGCCGTCGGTGGGTCGGCAGGTCCGCGTGTCGTGGACGGAGAGGCGTTCGCCGCCGGCACGCACCTCGATGCGGTCGATACCCATCAGGTCGGCCACCGTCACCTTGGCGGTGCCGTCGCCGAAGTCGACGTCGACCTCCGGGGCGTCGGTCTCCTGCACGAAGATCGTCGCGCGCTTCAGCGTGACGCGCGCGGCGAACGGTCCGCCCTCGGGATCGCAGGGACCCGGGCAGCCGACCTCCCAGACGACCTCGCGCACGTCCTCGTTGCGGGGCACCGCGATGCGGTCGGCCTCCCCTCGCGCGGTGAGGTACGCGGTCGCGCTCGTGTCGCAACGTGAGCTCGGGGCTCGCCGCCACGCGGATCGCTCGCGCGTGATGCCGCGCCCGCGCGTGCAGCCAAGGATGCGATCGATGCCACGCGCGCGCTCGGCCAGCGCGTTCGTGCGCAGGACGACGTCGGCGTCGGTGGTGTTGGCGCGCAGCAGTGCCTGCACGGCTTCGATCCCGACGACACGTGCCGCGCCGGGCAGGTCGCCGTCCTGCTCCTGCATCAGCTTGCTGCCGGGCGCGACGAACGCAAGCGTCGCGCGGCGCGCGCCTTTCGCGGGGCCCGTGGTCGCGGTCTGCAGCTGCTGGCCGTCGTCCTCGGTCGGGCCGCCCGGACGCCAGGGCTGCTGGCAGCCGGCGGTGTACTCGAGGCCCGGGGTCGCCTCGACGCGGCGCCCCGAGCGGTCGACGGTGCCGGGCTGCGCGGGACCGCAGGCGAGACGCACGCCGTAGGAATGGGCGCGCTGCGGAAGCGCCCGCCGCGTCGCCGCCGCGAACTGGGCGGGGCGCCCCGGGCACGGACCGAACGGCGCCGGCCGGCAGCCAGGCATCAGCAGCGGCGGCGCCGACACGGCCGCGCTTGAGGTGCTCGGTCGCGCGCTTGATCGCGTCGAACACCGGGCGGCGCTCGCCGTCCTTCGTCAGCGCACCGAAGCGCAGGTTGTCGCTGTCGATCAGCTCGTGCATCGTGATCGCCGCGACGTACGGCATCCGCGCGGCGGTGATGAAGGACTCGGTCGCCCAGTCGGCCTGCAGGCGCTCAGAGCCGGCGCAGAGGATGCGGCGGCCGCCGCAGGCGCGCGAGCCGAACTCGGTGATCCAGATCGGGTGGCTGCCCTCGCCGTAGGCCTCCATCACGCGGCGCATGCGAACCAGGCCGGTGCGGAAGCTGCGCGCGCGGTCGTTGTCGAACGTGATCGCTGCGGGCCGCGTCGCGATGTTCCCCTCGGCCGGCCGGTAGCTGTAGGGATGCACCGAGATGCCGTCGTTGTTGCCCTTCAAGCCCTTCGCGTAGAGCTGGGCGAGGAAGCCGACGTCGGTGTTCGCGATCGCACCGGCGAGCACCGGCATGTCGGGCTCGCGCTGCTTGAGCTCGTCGTAGGTCCAGCGCAGCAGCTCGAGGTAGGCATCGACGCGGTTGCCGTCGGTGCGGAAGAACGCCTCGAGGTTGGGCTCGTTCCAGACCTCTGCGGCCGCGAGGCGGTCGCCGACCTTCTCCATCACGAGCCGCAGGCCGTTGCGCCACGGTCCCTCTTCCAGAGGCGGCCAGGTGATGTACTCGGGGACGCGCACGGCGCGCCTGGCGTTGCGGCGCAGTGCAGTGACGCAGCGCGACTGCAGCTCGCCGGGGATCTCCGCGTACTCGCAGGGCGTGCCGCCGAGCATCCAGATCACGCCGATCCCGCGCTTGCGAGCAGCGTCGACAGGAACTCGAAGTGGTCCAGCGCGCGGTTGTCGATCTGCCGCGGCCGGGGCTCGTACACCGGCCACGCGAACGGCACGCGGATGATGTTGCCGCCCGCGGCGCGCACGTCGTCCAGGCGGCGCTCGATCGTGCTGTTGTCATCGTCGAACCAGGCGGTGTAGTGAAAGCCGCGTAGCTGCGTGCCGGGACGCGAGACGCCGGTCGCGGTTGTCGCTGCTGTCGTCTCCTGAAACGCGATCGCGAAACCCACCGCTGCTGCGACGATGAGGAGGAGGAAGGCCCCTGCGATGGGGGCGCGGCGAGCGCGCGACCGGTCGGGCATCAGCGGCGAGCCAGGCTAGCATCAGCGCCGCGATGGACGTGCTAGCAGCCGCCTATGAGAACCCACGCCCGGAGATCCAGGCGCGGGTCCCCTCCAGCGCCGCTCGCGTGCTCGATCTCGGCTGCGCGTCGGGCGCGCTCGGCGCGGCGCTGAAGGCCCGTCAAGGGTGCGAGGTGGTCGGCGTCGAACGCGACGGGGAGTACGCGCTGCGCGCTCGAGAGCAACTCGACGAGGTGCTTGTCAGCGATGTCGAGGCCGTCGATCTCGCCGCGCTCGGGCACTTCGACTGCGTCGTCGCCGGCGACATCCTCGAGCACCTCGTCGACCCCTGGCGCGTCGTCCGCGACGCTGCCGCGCTGTTGTCAGCAGGCGACACGCTCGTCGTCTCGCTGCCGAACGTGCGCTACTGGGAGACGTTCTGGCAACTCGGCGTCAAGGGCACCTGGCCCAAGCGCTCGCTGGGCATCTTCGACCGCACGCACCTGCGCTGGTTCACGCTGCGCGACGCCTACGACCTGCTCGACCAGGCCGGCTGCGACGTCGCGCACGTCGATCGCATGCTGCGCCTGCGCCCCGAGGGCGCGGCGCTGACCTCACGCGTGCTCACGCGCGTGCCCGGGCGGACGTTCCTGACCTTCCAGCACGTGCTCACCGGCGTTCGCCGGTAGCGTGCCGCGCCAGATGGACGCCCTCGAACGCGCGCGCAGCCTGCGCTACTACCACACGCTCGAGCTGACGCCGGAGTACACGACGCCCGGCTGGTTCGACCTGCGGCCATACGTCAACCAGTACGGGCTGCCCGACTCGCTCGCGGGTAAGCGCGTGCTCGACGTCGGCACCTGGGACGGCTTCTGGGCGTTCGAGATGGAGCGCCGTGGCGCCGAGGTCGTCGCGATCGACCTCGACGACGAGCGTGACCTCGACTGGCCGCCGCGCCATCGTCCGACGGAGTACAACGCTGCCGGCCCGCGTGGCCAGGGCTTCGCTGCGGCCCACGAGGTGCTGGGCTCGAAGGTCGAGCGTGTCGTGCAGTCGATCTACCACGCCACGCCCGAGGAGCTTGGCCAGTTCGACCTCGTCTTCTGCGGCTCGGTGCTGATCCACCTGCGCGACCAGTTCCTCGCGATCGAGCGGATCGCCAACCTCGTCAAGCCCGGCGGGATGTTCATCTCGGCCGAGGAGCACGACCGCCTCTCAGACCTCCTCCCCTTCACCGCGACGCGCTACCGCGCCGACCGCATGAAGGCCGTCGTTTACTGGATGCCGTCGATGAAGACCTGGCGCCAGCTGATGCTCGACGCCGGCTTTGACCGCGTCGAGCGCAAGGGCCGCTTCACGATGGTCGTCGGCGAGGGCGACACCCGCTTCAAGGTGCCCCACGTCGTGCACCACGCGTTCAAGTAGCAGCGCCAGCTCGTGGCGCGTAGGCGTACCGCCCGGCGTAGCTGCCGTACACCTGCTCGTCGTGCGTGCTTATACCGGTGACAACCACGCCCATGGGACGTGACGGGAAGCGCGCGAGCGCTTCACGCGCAGCGCTCGCGTGCTCGCGCGTCGTCCGATCGACACGGATGCAAAGGACCACGCCGTCGACGAGCGGCACCAGCTCGAGCGTGTCCACGACCGGCAGCAGCGGCGCCGTGTCGAGGACGACGAGGTCGTAGTCGTCGCGCAGCGTTTCCAACACCGACGCGAACTGCTCGGAGGCCAGCAGCCGGCCGGGGTCTGCCGACTCCGACCCCGCGGTGAGGACCGCGAGCCCGGACTCCGTCGTCTGCACCGCGTCGGCGAGCGTAGCGTCGCCCTGCAGCACGTCGGTGAGCCCCGGCGTGGGCTGGACGTCGAGGCGTCGCGCCAGCGACGGGCGGCGCAGGTCGCATTCCAGCAGCAGCGTGTGGCGCTCGGCGCTCGCCGCGGCCATGGCCAGCGAGGCCGCCGTCGTCGACTTGCCTTCTTCGGGCATCGCGCTCGTCACCGCGACCACGCGCGGTGGAGTGTCGACGTCGATCAGCTCGAGGTTGAGCCGCATCAGCCGCGCAGCCTCGAAATCCTCGGGTCCCCAGCGCTTGGCGCGACCGCTCAGCGCGCGCCCCAACACGGCGCCGCGCACCGAGCCGAGCAGCGGGAGGTGGAGGGCCGCTGTGACGTCGGACATCGAGCGTGGACGCCGGTCGAGGGCATCGCGCACGAACCCGGCGAGCAGGCCAAGCACGAGCCCGGCGATCAAGCCGAGGATGGTGTTGCGGATCGTCCGCGGGTACACCGGCGAGCTCGCGGGTGCGGCGCGCGCCGTCAGCTCCGCGCTGACGTTGAACTCCGCGAGCGTCTGCAGACGCGTCAGCTGGATCGTGTAGACGAAGCGCTCGGTCCCCTGCTCTGGGCGCAGGCTGCGGATCTGGCGCCGCAGGTCGGTCGCGGCGGCGTTGAAACGGCGGCGGCTCGCCGCGTTGCTCTCGGCTGTCGCCTGGGCGGCGAACGCGTTGGCGATCTGCGCGGCGCGCTCGGGCTCGGCGTCGCGCACGACGAGCTGGACGAGGTTCGAGGCTGGGTCGACGAGCGGCGAGATGTCCGCGTCGCGGAGGTCCTTGGCGGTCAGACCGGAGCCGGCGAGACGGCGCAGCGCGCCGAGCACGACCGTGTCGCGCTTGATCGTCAGCGCGTTCTGGACGGCAAGCTGGAACGGGATGATCGTCGGCTGGATCCACTGGCCAAGCAGGCCGAGGTCGCGCGTTTCCTCACGGAAGTTGATCGATGCCGTCGACTCGTACTTGGACTTCTGCGCCTTGGAGATGACGAAGGCGGTGCCGCCCGTGATCGCCACGAGCAGCACGATCACGAAGAACTGCTCGCGCACGACGCGCGAGCAATCGCGCAGCACTCTGTTGAGGACCTGACTGATCATCCCGCCGGTCTACGAATGCTCGCAGGTCGGGCGGCAGTGCAGCTCCCCTCCTGCGTGCGTGCCATCCTTATCCCGAATGTCGACGATCGCGGCGCGACTCCGATGGCTCCCGCGGCTGCCCGAGGGCATGGGTGTCGTTCTGGCCGCCGCGGTCTTCGCCGTGCTGGTCGGCACCGTGTGCGCGGTCGGCTGGGGCATTTTCGGCATCGGCATGGTGCTCGGGGCGGCGGCGGCGCTCTACATCCTCGCCGAGCCGGAGAAGTCGGCGCTCGCGCTGATCTTCACGCTGCCGTTCATGGTCCAGCCGCTGAAGTTCGGCGACTTCTACCTGTCGCTGACGGTGCCGCTGGGCTTCCTCATCGGTATCTCGCTGCTCCTCCGCTGCCTGGGCTCGAAGACGTTTCGCATGCCGCACCTCTACGCGGGCTTCGCGCTGCTGCTGGTGATCGTCACGGTGATCTCCGCGGTCGCCTCGGTCGACTGGCTGCGCGGGATGTCGCGCGTCGTCTACGTGATCCTGTTCATCGTGTTCGGCGCCGGGCTGGGGACCGCCGTCGCGAGCCAGCGACTGCGCCAGCGCGAGCTTGTCAACGCGTTCGTGTGGGGCGCCGCCGTCGCGGCGGTTGCGCTGACGGCCCAGTCGCTCGCCCAGTTCGCGGTCGGCGAGGCGCGCGTCACAAGCTGGCTGCGCGACATGATGCCGATCTTCTGGGGCAGCCAGACCGGCGGGCTGAACTGGCATGCCGACGGCGTCGACGTCCTGCGCGCGATCTTCCCGTTCATGACCCCGGGGCTTGCCGGCCAGTACATGGCGATGGCGTTGATCGCCGCCGCCTGGCTGTGGTTCAACCCGTCGGAGAAGGCCACGCCGCGGGTGCGCAACCTGACGATGCTGGCGATCGGCATCATCGCCGTCGCGCTCGTCCTCACGGTGTCGCGCCAGTCGTACATCGGCGCGGTCGTCGGCGTGCTGGTGCTCGTGCTGTTGCAGGGCCGCAGCCGATTGTTTGCGCTCGCGTTGCCGTTTGCACTCGCGGTGATGTTCCTCCCGACGCCGGGCAACACCGGCACGGTCTTCGAGTACTTCGCCGGGACGCCGGGGAGCAAGTCCGGCCAGGACCGCATCTACCTTTGGGGCGAGGCGATCAAGATCTGGGAGAAGGAGCCGTTGCTCGGCATCGGCCCCGGGCTGTACGGCGAGGTGCGAGCAAACAGCGGGCCGGTTTACGCCCACAACGTCTACCTCGACCGCCTCGTCGAAACGGGAGCGATCGGCGCCGCCGTCTTCATCGCCTACGCGCTGACGTTGCTGATCGCCGCCTGGCGACGAAAGAACCCGCTCGCCTTCTCGCTGCTGGTTTGCTACGCGGTCGCGAACATGTTCGACGACGCGTTCTATGCGCCGAAGGCGATGCTCGCCCTGGCCCTGGCCATCGCGCTGATCGCCGTGCCGCGGGAGGAGCGCCGCCGCGCCCCTGCCCCGCCGCCGCGAGCGCGCTGGCAACCGACGGACACGCGCGAGCCGGCGCTCGCCGGCGTCGGCCGCGGCCCCTAGCAAACGTCCAGCGCTGTGCCCTTGACCGTTCCGGCGTTGTAGGCAGCGACCCGCGCCGTGTACGCGGCACCGTCGCCGTAGAGCTCGCCGCTGGCCTTCGAGACGAGGCCGTACCAGCGCTCGAGGTTGTTGGGGTCATCCTCGTAGTCGATGCTCGTGTACGGCGAGAAGCCGTCGATCGGGCAGTCAGAGCGTGCGAGATCGGCGACGGTCGTGAGGATGTCCGCGCGGTTCTGGACGTTGGGGACGCGTAGCTGTGAGGAACCGAACTCGTTGATCTGGACCTTCATCGTCGAGCGGCCGTAGGTGCGCATCGCGGCGACGCCCTGCGCGACCGGCGTGTAGACGATGCGCGGGTCGACGAGCTTCGCGGCGTCGCTGTTGAACGCGTAGACGTGCAGCGCGACGCCGCTGAGCGTGTTGCGCAGCTTCGGGTGGGCGGTGAACGCGTTGCGGATGAACGTCGCCCCCGACACGCCCGGAGAGCTCGGCACGTGGACGAGCCCGCCCATCCACAGGCGCACGCTCGAGTGCTGGGCCTTGACGGTGTCGGCGGCCGGACCGTAGAGCTTGGCCCAGCCCTCGCCGGTGAAGTCCGTGCGGATGCTCCAGATCGCCGGGTCGAAGCCCCAGAAGTACGCCGTGTTCGGCTCGTTGTGGAGCTCGACGTCGAGCACCGGGACCTTCGGGACCCAGGTGTTCTCCGCCCACAGCGTGCCGTTGGGGCCGTAGCGGTCAAGAAATGCGTCGAGGAACTCGCCGACACGCGCTGACGACGTCGCCGGCTGGCGCATGTCGACGTCGGGGTAGGCCTTCAGCCAGGCGGGCGGGTCCATCAGCGTCGGACGCCAGCGAATGCCGTTGAACGCAAGCCGCGCAACCATGCGGTCGACCTCAGTCCAGCGGTAGGTGCCCGGCCCTCCCTCCTGGATTCGCGCCCAGTTGATCCCGAAGCGCACCCAGCGTGCGTTCAGCTTCTTGATCGCCGCGACGCGGGGAGCGAGCGCGGCGTCGTCCAGGTTCCAGCCGAGCATTCCGTCGTTGACGCCCCACGCCGCGACCGTTGTCTTCCATCCGTTGGATGTCTTGACCGCGGGCGCCGCGGAGGCGGATTGCGCGAACGCTGCGGTGGCACCGCAGATCGCAAGGGCAACCGCGATGCCGCGCAGTCGGCCAGATACACGGGGAGCAAGCATGCTCACGGGTGTCGGCGCGTCCGACGGCGAACTCCCAGCAGAAGGTGCATCGGCTGGACGTATGGGCGACCGGCTTCAAGCGATGCGAGTATCCGCGCCTTGCCGGTCCCCATCGCCATCTCCGTCGTGTCCTGGAACACGCGCGCACTCCTCGCCGATTGCCTGGACTCGCTGCACGCGGACTACGCAGCCGGCCGCGTAGCCGTGACCGTCGTCGACAACGCCTCGAGCGACGGCTCGGCGGATCTCGTTGCCGAGCGCTTCCCATGGGTGCGGCTGATCCGTGCCGAGCGCAACCTCGGCTACGGCGCCGCCGCGAACCTCGCGCTGGCGGACGCCGACGCCGAGCTGCTCGCGGTCGCGAATGCCGACCTGCGCTTCGAGCCCGACGCGATCGCCGCGCTGCTCGACGCCGCGGCGCGCAACGCGACGGCCGGCGCGCTCGCACCCCAGCTGATCGGCCCCGGCGGCCGCCCGCAGCACAGCCTCCACCCCTTCCCCACCGTCGGCCTCGGCGTGCTGCTGTCCACGGGTCTGGCACGAGCGCTTGGCCGACGCCTGGCGCTCGAAGGGCAGGTCGACTTCACCACCGAACGCGACGTCGACTGGGCGCACGGCGCGCTGCTGGTCGTGCGCGCGACGGCCTGGCGCGCGGTGGGCGGCTTCGACCCCGAGCAGTGGCTCTACGCCGAGGACCTCGATCTCTGCTGGCGCCTGCGCCGCGCGGGCTGGCGCACGCGCTACGTCCCCAGCGCGCGCGTGCACCACGCCGTCAGCGCAGCAACCGGTAGCCGCTGGGACGAGGACGAGCGTGCGCTGCGCACGCAGCGCGCGACGTACGCCTGGCTGCTGCAGCGCCGCGGGGGCACGTACACGCGCGCCGTCGCGCTCGCGCATCTCGCCGGCCCGGCCGTGCGCAGCCGCCTGCTGCGCGAGGGCTGGCAGCGCGAGCGTGAGCGTCGCTACGTCGCGATGCACCGCACCGGCCTGGAGAGCACGGCGGCGCTCGAACGCCATCGCCGCGGCGAAGCGGAGTAGGCCGCTACAGTGCCGCCGGTGACGACGACTCCTCAGGGGGCCGAGCTGCGCGAGGAGATCGCGCGCATGGACTGGTACCACACGATCGAGCTCCCGGACGGGACCACGACGCCGGGCTGGGTCGACTGCCGCCCGGTGCGCGACAAGGTCCTGATTCCCACCGATCTCAGCGGCCAACGCGTCCTCGACGTCGGCACGTGGGACGGCTTCTGGGCGTTCGACCTCGAACGCCGCGGCGCCAACGTCGTGACCGTCGACCTCGACGATCCCGACCGCTGGGACTGGCCGCCGCACATGCGCGACGGCGCGGACGCCGCCGAGCGCCGCCAGGTCGTCGAGAGCACACAGCTCGGCGAGGGCTTCAACCTCCTGCACGCGGCGATGGACTCGACCGTCGAGCCGGTGAAGCTCAACGTCTACGACCTCAGCCCAGAGAAGGTCGGCACGTTCGACCTCGTCGTCGTCGGCTCGATCCTGCTGCACCTGCGCGACCCCGTCGGCGCGCTCGCGGCGATCCGCTCGGTGGCGAAGGGCCCGCTCGTCCTCAACGAGGCGATCGAGCTGCTGCCGACGCTGTTGAGCCCGCGCCAGCCGCGCGCACGCCTCGAGGGCACCGGCGAGGTGCGCTGGTGGCAGCCCAACCTCGCAACCGTCGAGCACATGGCGCGCAGCGCCGGCCTGACGATCAAGCGCCGGACGCGGCCGTTCTTCATCCCGCTCGGCTCGGGGCACCCGATGCCGGGCAAGCGCCAGCAGCTGCGGTCACTGGCGACCCCCCAGGGTCGCGAGCACGTCATCACCTGGCATCTCGGCATCCCCCACGTCTCGATCCTCGCCGAGCGCGACGGCGACTGACCGAGGCGTCGGGTGACGGACGTCGTCTTCGCACACGACTTCGCGGAGGCCTACGGCGGCGCGGAGCGGATCATCGCCGAGGCGACCTACGAGTTTCCCGAGGCACCCTTCTACGCGATCCTCGGCCGCCAGGACGTCGCCGATCGCATGGGCGTCGGCGATCGCTTCCACAGCCTGCTCCCGGCGACGCCACGCGTGCTGCGCCACTACCGCGCGGCCGCGCCGCTGTACCCGCTGTACGTGCGCGCGCGGCGGCTGCCGCGCGCCGACCTGCTGATCACCTCCAGCTACGCGTACGCGCACGGCCTGCGGACCGAGAACGACGCGCCCCAGCTCTGCTACTGCTACAGCCCAATGCGCTTCGCCTGGTCGCAGACGGGCGCCTACGCCGACGAGCTGCGCGGTGGCAAGCTCAGCAACGCGCTCTATCCCGCCTTCGCGGCGTACATGCGCCGCGTCGACCGCCGCGCCGCGCGCAAGGTCACGCGCTACCTGACCGAGTCCGAGTTCACCGCCGAGCAGATCCGGCGGTTCTACGACGTGCCGTGCGAGGTCGTCCCGCCGCCTGTCAACGTCGAGCTGTTTCGCCCCGCCGACGAGCCACCGGACGACTACTTCCTGTTCTGCGGACGCCTCGTCGAGGCGTACAAGAAGCCGTCGGTGGTCGTCGAGGCGTTCAAGCGCATGCCCGAGCTGAAGCTGAAGATCGCCGGCGACGGGCCGGCGATGGCCGACCTGCGCGCGATGGCAGGCCCGAACGTCGAGTTTCTCGGCCATCTCGGCGACGCCGACGTCGTCGCGGCGATGTCGCGCTGCCAGGCGACGATCTTCCCGAGCGTCGACGACTTCGGCCTGATCCCGGTCGAGGTCGCCGCATGCGGCAGGCCGGTACTCGCGTTCGCCGGGGGTGGCGCGCTGGAGACCGTGCGCGAAGGCGTGTCGGGCACGTTCTTCCATGCACAGACCGCTGACGCGGTCGAGGCGGCGGTGCGTGCGTTCGATCCCGCGGACTGGGAGACCGCGGTGATCCGCGAGCACGCGATGGCATGGGACCGGCGCAAGTACCGCGCGGCGATGCGTCGCCACGCCGAAGAGCTGATCGGTTCCTGAGCTACGGCGTCGGCAGCTGGCCGGCGATGACGATGCGCGGGTTGAGGACCTCAGCGCGCGCAAGCTGGCGACGGCCGGACGACAGCCGCCCGCTCTGCGCCAGCGCGACCGCCAAGGAGCGTCGCAGCGTCCAGTCGTTCGGCGACATCTCCGCGGCGTCGGTGTACGCCGTGACCGCCTCACGCGGGCGGTTGAGCTGCGTCAGCGCGTCGCCCTCGATGCGGCGCGCGCGGAGCGCGGCGGGCCGATCGTCGACCTTGCGCGCGATCTGCAGCGCCTCGGCGGGCTTGCCGGCTGCGAGCGCATCGCCGGCGTTGCGGACCTGGCGCTGGTCGTCGCCCTGGGTCGACAGCCACAGCGCGACGAGGACACAGGCGAGCGCCGCGAGCAGGCGCGGCCAGTGCTGTTCGAGCTGCGGCACGGTCGCCGCAAGCGTAGTCGCTCCTCGGTACGGTGCGAGCCGATGAGCGAACCGGCCGCGCGCAGGACTCGCAGGGCGGCCCCGACGGCTCGCTACAAGGCCAAGCGCGCGAGAGCCTGCGCAAATTCGCAGAGGATCGCGTTGCTGCTGTCGGCCATGGCTGGCCGTCGTTGATCGCCGGTGTCGGTGCCTGTCTGGCGCTGATCAAGCTCGGCTTCGACTCGGGTGGCTACTTCCCGGCCGACTCCCTCCCGGCTGCCGCGTTTTGCTTCCTCGTGCTCGGCGTGCTGCTGGCCATCAGGCCGCCGCGTTTTACCCTCAGCACACGGCGATCGTCGCGCTCGTCTCTCTGACCGGGCTGGCGCTGTGGACCGCTGTGTCGTCGACGTGGTCACTTGCGCCGGACTCGGGCTTCGAGGACTTCCAGCGCACGCTGTTCTACCTCGGGCTGTTCGGGCTTGCGCTCTACGCCGCGGCGTCGGGGCGCTACTCGCGATGCTGCTGTGGGGTGCGCTCACCGTGTGCGCGGTGATCGGCTGCGCGGCGCTCATGTCGCGCCTGTTCCCGGACATCGTGCCCAGCGACGAGAGCGTGCTGGCGGACTATCGGCTGTCGTATCCGCTGACCTACTGGAACGCGGTCGGCGCGATGGCCGCGATGGGCGCGCTGCTGTCGCTCGGGCTTGCCTCCAACCCGCGCTCGCTGCCGTGGTCCGCGGGATCGCCGCGGCGCTCGCGTGCTGCTCGTCACGACGATGCAGCTGACGCTCTCGCGCGCTCGTGGCTGGCGTTGATCGTCGGCGTGGCCGTGCTCGTCCTGCTTGGCGCGCATCGCGGCGCGCTGCTGATCACCGGCACGATCGTCGGCATCGCGGCGGCCTGGCGATCCTGCGCCTGCAGATCGTACGGCGCGCTCGTCGACAGTCCGACAGCCGGCGACGGCCAAGGTCCGAGGGCGCGCAGTTCGCGGGCCAGCTCGCCGTGCTCGCGCGGCGGTGCCGGCGTGCTGATCGCGATGCTCGCGGCCGGGCGGCGCTCCGTGATGGTCAACGACTTGGTCGAGCGCGCACGACGACCGGTGACGCTCGCGGTCGCCGGCGTGGCCGTGCTGCTGGCGTGCATCGTCTACGCGACGAGCTCGACGACCGTCGAGGGTCGCAGCGCGCGTGGCATCGACCGCGCGGAGAACTGGGTCGAGCGCCAGTGGGACGAGTTCATGGCGCCGTCGAGCTACGTCGCCAGCGGCACGGAGCGCCTGACATCGGCAAGCGGCACACGCTCGGAGCTCTACCGCGTCGCGATCGACGGCTTCGAGGACAACCCGCTGTTCGGCAGCGGCGCAGGCAGCTTCGAGGTCCTCTGGTACCGCAACCGCCGCGTCGACGAGGACGTCCGCGACGCGCACTCGCTCGACCTCGAGGTGCTGTCGGAGCTCGGGCTCGTCGGCGCGCTGCTGCTGGTCGGGCTCGTCGGCTCGTTCGGGGTGGCGATCGTGCGCACGCGCCACAAGGGCGGTGCGGTCACGCGCTCGGAGGCGGCAGCCGCTGGCGCTGCATGTTGCGTCTGGGTCATCCACTCGTTCGTCGACTGGGACTGGCAGATGCCCGCCGTCAGCGGCGTGACGCTGCTGATCGCCGCCGCGGTCCTACCGGAAGGACGGCGGCCTGGGCAGGTGCGACACCGGCGTTCGGCCGCCATCGCGAGAGCGCGCTGATGCGTCGCCTGCTGCTGGTCACCCCGGACGCCCCACCGGCCTCCGGTGGCATCCAGCGCTTCCTCGACGGCTGGCTGCGCTGGTTCCCCGACGCGCAGTGGGATGTCGTCACGACGACGCCTGGGCCTGACGAGCACGCCGGCCACGCCGTCCGCCGCGTGCGCCAGCCGAGCCTGCCCGGTCGAGCCGGCTGGGTCGCGCAGCGCGTGACGATCAACACGGCCGGTCTCGCCGCGGCCCGACGGGTCCGTCCTGACGCCGTCGTCATCGGGGTCCAGGCCGCTGCGCCGGCAGGTCTGCTCGCGCAGCGTTTGCTCGGGATTCCTGCAGTGTTCATCGGCTACGGCCGCGAGCTCGGCGCCGACGACGCGTGGACACGCCGGGCGACGCGCGGCGCGGCGCTGAGCGTCGTCATCAGCCGCGCCAGCGCCGACGTGTTGCGCGCTGCGGGGGCGCCTGAGGGCCGACTGCTGCTCGCACCACCGGGCATCGAGCCCTTCGACGCCGACCCGCCGCCACCGCCACCTGGGCCGCCGACGATCGCGACCGTCAGCCGCCTCGACGCGGCACACAAGGGCCTCGAGGACGTCGCCGCCGCGGTGCGCGCGGCGCGAGCCGAGGTGCCCGAGCTGCGCTGGGCGCTGATCGGGACCGGTGAGCCCTACCCCGCCGCGCGCGCGGCGATCGACACCGCGCTCGCCGAGGGCTGGGGCTCGCTGCACCGCGCCGTCCCCGATGCCAAGCGCGACGCGCTGCTGGACAGCGCGCTGGCGTTTGCGCTGGCCAGCCGTGCCGAGGCCAGCGGGCGCGTCGGCGAAGGCTTCGGGATCGTCTTCCTCGAAGCCGCAGCGCGCGGTGTGCCGTCGGTCGCGCCAGACATCGACGGCATGCGCGACGCGATCACCGACGGCCGTAGTGGCCTGCTGACCGCGCCAGGCGACATCGACGCGATGGCGGCTGCGTTCGTCCGCCTCGCGCGCGACGAGGCGCTGCGGGCGCAGCTGCGAGCCGATGCGATCGAGCACGCACGTGCGTTCGCGTGGCCGCGCGTCCTCGCGCCTGTCGCCGCGGCGCTCGACCGCGCGATCGCGGGCGACCCCGCGCCGGCTCAGACGACGTCGCGGTAGACGTCGATCGTGCGGGCTGCGACGACGTCCGGCGAGGCTTCGCGGATCAGGCGCTCGCGCCCGACAAGCGCCGCACCACGCGCCGACGCGGCGTCGCCAGCACGGCGTTGATCGCCCGCGCCCACCCGCAGGGTCGTCGGCTCGCGCACGTCTGATCCTCGGTGCCGACGATCCCGGCAAGCGACGCCCAGCCGGAGACGACGGTCGGCGTGGCGCCGGCGAGTGCCTCGGCGGCCACATAGCCGAAGCTCTCCCAGCGCGACGGCACTGCGCACAGCGCCGCTCCCTCGAGCGCCTGTTCAACGGCGTCGCGGCCCCAAGCGTCGATCACGTGCACGGCGTCGTCGACGCCAAGCTCGCGCGCCCGCGCATGCAGCGACTCGATCACGCTGACGCCGGTCGGTGGCGTCGGTCGTGTCACGGCCGATGAGCTCGAGCCGCACGTCGGGGTACGCCTCGCGAACGAGGGGCAGCGCTTCGATCAGGCGGTCCGGACCCTTCCGCAGCTCGAAGCGGCCGGCGAAGACAATCCGCGGCGGCCCGTCTCGCCAGCCCGCCGCGGCTCGCGCACGCCGATTGGATAGGGGATCTCGACGACGTGCGGTCCCCGCCGTTGAACGACACCGTCGGGATCTGCACGTCTGAGCCCACGAGCGCGGCAGCGCGCCGCATGCCGCGCGACTCGACCGCGATCGCCAGGCGCGCATCCGGGCCCGAGCGCCCGACGAACGGGAACACCTGCGCGGCCGACGAGTGCAGGCGCACGACCAGCGGGCATCCGCGCAGCATCAGGCTCTCGGCCATCCACTCGGGGCTCTCGACGACGTCGACCTCAGGCAGGCTGCGCGTGTGGCGCGCGACGGACGCGGCAAGCTCGACGCGCTTCCACGTCTGCGGGAACACGCGGCCGGGCCCGCGCAGCAGCCGTCCCTGCGGGCGACGATGGATGTGGACGCCGTCGCGGACGACGTCGTGACTCCTCCTGGTCGGGGACGACCGAGAGCACGTGGACCTCGAGCCCGGCACGCGCAAGCGCGGGCGCATGCAGGCCCGCGTACGTGCCGATCCCACCCCAGCCGGTCTCCGGCGGGTACTCCTGGGTGACGAGCAGCACTCTCATCGCATATGCGACCCCAGCACCCCGTCGGCGCTCAAGTCCCCACTCCGGTCACGTGGCAAGGATATGCCGCCCGTGCCTAGGATGCGTCCTCTGCGGATCCTGACGCTCGGCACGCTGTACCCGCCCCACAGCATCGGCGGCTACGAGATGAACTGGCGGGACATCGTTGCGCACCTGCGCGGCCGCGGTCACGTCGTGCGCGTTTTGTGCGGCGACTGGCGCGAAGCCGACAACGGCGAGCCCGAGGACACCGACACCCATCGCGAGCTCGAGCTACAGGTCGACGGGCTGTTGGACGTCTTCGACCTGCCGCGTGCGGAGGTCGTCGCACGCGAGCAGCGCAACGCCGCAACCGTCGCACGGCACCTCGCGGAGTTCGCGCCTGAGGTCGTCGTGCTCGGGCCGATGGGCGGCGCGCCGATCGGCATCGCCCACCAGGTCCACCTCGCGGGGATCCCGCAGATGGCGTTCGTGTTCGACGACTGGACCGACTACTACCTCAAGGCCGACGCCTGGCAGCGGCGCCTGAAGCGCTACGGGCCGTTGGCGGGTGGCTCGCGCACGTCACGACTTCCCGGGCCGCTTCGAGCCGACCGACGTCGAGTCGTGGATCATCATCTCCGAGCGCACCCGCCGCAAGGCGCTGGCGGCCGGCGTGCCGATGGAGCGCACGCAACTGCTGGCGCCCGGTCCCGACGACGCGCGCTTTTTCCCCGTGGCGCCACACGAGTGGCGCGGCGAGCTGCTCTACAGCGGGCGCCTGCATCCCGACAAGGGCATCGAGCACGTCGTCGCGGCGATGGCGGCGTTGCCCGAGATGCGGCTGCAGGTGAAGGGCGGTGGCGACCCGCGCTATCGCGCCAAGCTCGAGGCGATCGTCGCGGATCTCGGCGTGGGCGACCGCATCACGTTCCTCGGCGGAGGCGACTTCGACAAGGTCCCCGCGCTGTACGCCGCGTGCGATGCCGTGCTGTTCCCGTCGGTGTGGGACGAGCCGTGGGGCCTCGTGCCGCTCGAGGCGATGGCGGTCGGCCGCCCGGTCGTCGCCAGCGGTGTCGGCGGCACGCGCGAGTACCTCGACGACGGCGTCAACGCACTCGTCGTGCCGCCCGCCGACGCCGACGCGATCGCCAACGCCGTGCGCCGGCTTGCGGCCGACCCGGCGCTGCGCGACCGCCTACGTGAGGGCGGCGCCGCCACCGCCGCCCGCTTTCGCTACGTCGACTTTCTCGATGCGATGTGCGACCACATCGAGAAAGCCGCGCGATAAAAGCACTTGCGACGCTAGGTCGCTGCTCTATATTGTCGCACTATGTTCGGGGGCAACGGGCGGGGGGCTCGTCGCGTGAGCGCGGCGATGCTCGGAATCACGGCTGGGTTGTTCGCGCATGCGAGCAGCGCGAGCGCGTCGACGCTGACCGCGTCGTTCGTCTCGTATAACTGCTGCTTGCCGACGCCGATTGCCGGCTACAGCTACACCGCCGGCGCCGGTGAGCGCAACAACGTCACGATCCGTTTCAACACGGGGCTGGCGCTCCCGTACCTGACCGGTGCGCTTGTTCAGGTCGACGTCTTCGGCGACTCGGGTGCGCTGATCAGCGGGCCTGTGGGACCAATCAACGATCCCGGGGAGTTCGGCGCCGTCCTCCCCGGCATCCTCTGCCTATCACCCTCGCCGCTCGTGCTCTGCAACAGCCGCGGCTACTGGACGATCGTCGGAGCAACTCTCGGCGACGGCAATGACCGCGCCAAGGTCGACGACGGTGGCCGCCGCTACCAGTATCCGCAAATCGTCCGCTGGGACGGAGGTCCCGGCGACGACGTGACCGGTGGCGGCACTGCGCGCACGAACGCGGTGACAGAGGACAGCCTCGCTGGGCCGGGCGCCGACACTGTCCTGAGCGGCCGCGCCGATTACGTCGCGCGGACGACTGCGCAGTCGCTGACGCTCGACGGCGTCGGCAACGACGGCGACCCCGGCGAGAACGACAACCTCAGCCCGAAGTTGACCGACGTCTTCGACGGCTCGGGCAACTCGATCCTGATTGGCAGCGACGCCGCCCAGAACCTCTACGGCGGCGACGGGGCCGATCAGATCGACCCGAAGAAGGGCGCCGATACCGTCAGCGGCTGGACCGGCGACGACACCATCACGCTCGCGCCCGACGGTGCGAAGGACACGGTCGCCTGCGGTGCGGGCAGTGACACAGTCACCCGCGTCGGCGGCGTCGATCCGCTCGACGTGATCGCCGCGGACTGCGAAAACCTCGTCTAACCACCCCAAGGAGAACCCGTGAAGATCCGCATTGCGGTGGCGGCGATCGCAATCGCCGTCGGCCTGGCCTCCAGCGCTCAGGCACAGCCGCAGTTCTTCGGCTTCAACGACGCGTCGTACAAGGAGGACACCGGCGCGAACCAGACCAATGTGCGCGCGCTGGCCGTGGCGGCAGGCGCGAACGTCCAGCGCATCGGGATCTCGTGGAAGGAAGTCCAGCCGGGAGGTCAGTTCTGCAGCGCAGGCTCGATCAACTGGGGCAACATTCCAGCGGTCGTCGAGGCGGCGGTGGACGCTGGCATGCGGCCGATCCTGAACATCATGGACGCGCCGGAATGGGCCCAGGGCGACCTCACTTGCGGGCTCGGAAGCCACGGCGGCGCCCACGTGCCACCAGGCAACGCTTACCTGCCGGCATGGGGCACGTTCGTCGGCGCCGTCATGCAGCGCTTCCGCTACTTCAGCCCCGGCGTGGACCTGCGGCCGGCAGCGATCGAGGTCTGGAACGAGCCGAACGCCAACTACTTCTGGACGGACTGGAGCGGCCCCAACCCGACGAAATACGCGGACGTCTTCCGCTACGCCGCCAACGCCGTCCACCAGGCCAACGACTCGCTCGGCACGAGCGTGCCAGTGATCACGGGCGGGCTGGTCTCCAAGACCAACCCGAATCAACCGAACAGCGAGCGGCTCAGCATCGTGGACTTCCTCACCCCGATCTATCCCACGCTGGAGTTCTGGATGCGCGGCATCGACGGGCTCGGGCTGCACCCGTACGCCGACGCGCATTGCATGTTCGACGACGAGGACCATGAGCCGTCATGCGGCGCGCTCAATCGCGTCACGACGGCGCTCGACGACGTCCGCGCCGTCCGCGACGCGAACGAAACGCCCCCTCCCGGCCACCAACCGCGGAAGATCTGGGCAACCGAAACGGGCTCGACCAGCGGCCACCCGGTCAACCGCGACGCCTTCGGCAACGATCAGTACGTCGACATGGGCGTCGACCGTCAGTGCCGTCTGATCATGGCAATCGTCGACACGATCGACCCAATGACCGACGTTCAGGCCCTGGTCATCCACTCGCTGCTCGATCGCGAGACCTTCGCGAACGACAACAACGAGGAAGAGACTGGCGTCGTGGACCTCAACGAGTTGACCTCGGCGATGACCCCGAAGCCGGCCTACGGGGCGCTGAAGCTCAACCGCACCGGTGTCGGCACGGCCTGCCCGGCACCGCCCGGGCCCTAGAGCACCAACGCGCGGGCTCGGACGCTGCCGCGACGAGCGCGCCCGACGATGCGACGTCGGCGGCGCCCCAGACGCGCGCGGCGGGAAGGCCGAGCGCCTTCGCGCGACGGGCGGTCAGGTAGGCAAACGGCGCTGCAGCGAGCCAGCGGCAACGCACGGCGGGTCGACCAGCGCGGTCGCCAGACCGCCGAGCGCCAGCGACGCCCCCATCGTGCGCTTCGACGCGAATACGCCCTGCTCGAGCATCGCCCCCCGCAGCTCGGGGATCTGACGCACCAGCTCGGGCAGATGGCGCAGCTCGAGGTGGCGCTTGATCCAGCGCCCCGCGGGCTCGTCGAACACCGCGTGGTAGATCAGCCCATCGGCGACGAACGTCGCGCGCGCGCCGGCGCGGATCAGCGTCCACGCCATCACCGTGTCCTCGCCGTAGGGATGGCTCGGCGCCGACCCGTCGGCATGCAGCACCCAGTCGGCGAAGCCGCCGGCATGCTCGAACAGCTCGCGGCGCACCGCGAGGTTCGCCGTCGGGTACAGCGGGCTCGCCGCGTCGAACTTCACCGTGCGATCCCAGTGCGTCCGCGTCTCCGAGTCCGGATCGGGATGCACGGGGCCGGCAACGATGTCGGCGTCCTCGAAGCCCGCGACGATCGCCGCGAGCCACCCGGGCGTCGGGTAGCAGTCGGCGTCGGTGAACGCGATCAGCGGCGCCTGTGCCGCCGCGACGCCGGCGTTGCGCGCCTGCCCGGGGCCACCGCGACGGTCGTCAAGACGCACGACGCGCGCACCCTGCGCGGCGGCCAGCGCACCGGTCTCGTCGTTGGAGGCGTTGTCGACGACGACGACCTCGTGCGGCGGCGCATCCTCCTGGGCCACCATCGCGGCGACGGCACGCTCGATCGTCGACGCCGCGTCCCGAGCCGACACGACGACCGAGATCGCCGGCTCGGTCAGCGCTGGACCTCGCAGCGCCAAGAGATGTGCGGAATGCCGCGCACGTAGGTCACGAGCTGCTCACGGCCGGAGGGCGAGAACAGGTGCTTGACCGCGTCGCGCACGCCGAGGCGCTTCTGGCCCTCACCCCATGGGATGAAGAAGATGCCGCTCTCCTGCACCGGCTTGAGGCCGGCGCTCGTCGCCATCTGCCGCACGCCCGCGAGGTTGGAGTGCCACCACAGCACGTAGTCGCCACCGCCGACGAAGCGCGTCCGCGGCGAGCGCGGCGACAGCACCGTCGGCACGTAGTCGAAGGACTCGTTGAGGATCACCGGCCCGTCGGCGACGGTGCGGATCGCCGCGAGCGCGCGGACCGGGTCGCGCAGGTGCACGAGGATCGAGCCGACGAACACCATGTCGTACGTCCCGACCGTCTCGGGCGAGAGGTCATAGACCGACAACCGCACGTCTTTGACCTGCGAGCCGAGCAGGTCGCGCGCAGCGCGGAAGCCCTCGCCCAGCCGGACGACCGACATCCGCTCGCGCCGAGCGGCGTCGTGCGCCGGGAGGCGCGTGCGCGGCGGCCAGTCGAGCTGGTCGACGTCCGGGATGTCGACGGTGGTGACGTCGGCGCCGCGGCGCTCGAGCTCGAAGGCCCAGAACCCGTCCCAGGTGCCGATCTCCAGTACGCGCATGCCGTCGAGGCGCTCAGGGACCGCGATGCGGTCACGAACGCCGCGACAGTCAACGAGCCCCGGGGTCAAGGCCCCGCCGGGAAGCTCGAGCGTGTGGTACCAGGCGATCTCCGGGATCGCCGGAGCTTCAGGCGTCGATGCTGACGCGGGGCTTGTAGGCATAGGTGGTGCCGTAGGCGCCGTAGGCGCTCTCGTCGCTTGCGCTCGTGCCGGTGACGACGATGCCGACGGGGCGCTCGGGGAATCGCGCGATTGCCTGACGCGCGCCGAGGGCCTGGTCGCGCGTGGTCTGGCGCACGCGAATGCAGAGGATCAGCGCATCGACCTGCGGGAAGATCTCGAGCGTGTCGACGACGGGCAGCATCGGCGGCGTGTCGACGATCACGAGGTCGTAGACCTCGCGCACGTCGGACAGCAGCTGCTCGAAGCGCTGCGAGGCAAGCAGCTCGGCGGGCTCGGGCGTCGGGCTGCCGGCGCTGACGTACGCCAGCTGCGGGCCGCGCGGGCCGTGGCCGTTGTCGCTGTGGTGCGGGTCGCTGAACTCGATGATCTGCAGGACGTCGCTGGGCTCGGAGTCGCCGACGAGGTAGTCGGCAAGGCCGGGCTTCTCCTGGGCACCGATGCGCCCGGGGAGCGTCGGATGGCGCAGGTCGCACTCCAGCAGCAGCACGCGCTTGCCGCCGGTGGCAGCGGCGATCGCCAGCGAGGCGGCGACGGTGGTCTTGCCCTCCTGCGGCAGCGGGCTGCTGACGGCGACGACCTTCGCGGGCCGGTCGACGTCGAGGAACTCGAGGTTGCGGCGCATGATGCGGAACGCCTCGAGGTCCATGTCGGCGATGCTGCGTTGGCCGGTCTTCGGGTCGACCATCCGGCGCGAGAAGACGCTTGCGCGCGACGTACCCGATGACCGGGAGGTCGAGCTCACGGCGGACGTCGGCGGCGGTCCGCAGTCGGCGGTCCAGCGCGTCGCGGACGAACGCCAGCACGATGCCCAGGCAGAGCCCGAGCACGATGCCGAGGATCAGGTTGCGGATCGGCTTGGGCGAGACGGCGTCCTCGTTGGGACGCGCGAGCTCGGCGATCGACGCGGCGTTGACGATCGAGCCGAGCGACTCCAGACGCGAGATCTGGCCCTGGTAGAAGATGCGCTCGCTGGGCTGCAGCGAGCGGCGGATGCTGCGGTAGCGGCGACGTAGCGCGCGCGCCGCGCGCGTGAAGCGCGAGCGTGCCGACGCGTTGAAGACCGACTGGGCCTCACGCGCGAAGGCGTTGGCGATGTCGGCAGCGAGCTGCGGGTCCTCGGCCTCGGAGGTGAGGTTGACGAGGTTCGACGTCGGGTCGACCTCGGCGGTCAGCGCGTCGCGCAGGTCGGACGTCGACAGCGTCGTGTTCAGCGACGCGCGCACACGCTCGACGACGTCGGAGCGCTTGATCGTCAGCGCGCTCTGGGCGGCCAGCGCCAGCGGCGAGTCGCGCGACGGCACGGACTGCCCGATCAGCCCGAGGTCCTGGCTGATGTCCTGGAAGGTCATCGTCGCCTTGGCCTCGTACTTGTTGTCCTGCCGCAGCGACCAGCCGAGCGCGCCACCGGCGGCAACGAGCACGACGAGCAGGATCACCCAGCTCTGGGTGCGCAGCACCCGCAGGTAGTCCCGAAGAGATCCGTAACGCGCGTGATCAGTCATGTGTGTTCGGCGGGGCGGGTGCGGCAGCCGCTTGCGGAGCCCCCCCGACGCGACCTTCCCGAACTCTGGGTGAGCACGGGGCGGTCAATGTAGCACCGGATCGCGCGAACGAGCGCTGTGCGTCACCGCCCGTACGCTCCGGCGGCGCGTGGTCGGCGATAGGTCCTCTACCCTGCCCTCCGATGCGCCAGCTCCGGGGGTTTCTGACGGTTGGTCTTGCTGCGGTGGTCACCGCTGTCGCGCTGCCCGTGGGCGCCGATGCGCGGACGATCTCGCCGACAGCCGGAACGGTCAGCGTGAAGATCTCGGCGGTCGCCCGCGGGCGCCTCGACGGCGGCAACGTCCGCGTCACGGGTGCACGCTCGCGCGTGGCCGGCGGGTCGTGGTCGTTCGACCGCCTCGCTGACGACGGCGGCGGCACGCTGAAGCTCAAGGGCACGCTGAAGCTGCGCCGCGGGCGCCTGAAGATGCACCTGCGCGACCTGCGGATCTCGCTCGCGCGCAACTCGGGCAGCGGCAGGTACGCCGACGGGACGCTGAGCGCGATCATCGGCAAGTCACGCTTCCGTATCGGCGCGCTGACGACCCAGCGTTACCACACGCAGCCGGGGCGCTTCGAGGGCCTGCAGATCCGCTTCTCCCCCGCGTTCATCGGCGCAGCGAACCGGGCGCTGCAGGTGCGTGCGTTCGACACGCACGACACGTTCGGCAGCCTCGTCGGCCGCGACATCACCCAGAAGGTCACGTTCACGGGCGGCCAGATCCGCGTCGCGTTCTCGGAGGAGACCCGTGCCGCCTTCGGCCGCGCCGGCGCCTCGATCGTGGCGGTCGACGGCGCCAAGGGCGACGGCTCGCGCTTCAACCCCTTCGTGATCCCGATCACCGGGCAGCGCCTCGACCTCGTGTCGTTCGCAGGCGCGATCTCGCTCGGCGGCGGCCTGCGCCTGACGGCACCTCCGGGGCAGACGTTCGGCGGCTCGCCGACGCTGGACTTCATCGGCGGCAGAATCGGCGTGCTCGACGACGCCTACATCCTGCGCGCGCCGTCGCTCGACTTCTTCAGCGCGTTCGCCGACGGCGACACGGGGTTCGACATCTCCGCGCGGCGCTACCGCAACACCGGGCTCGCCGTGCAGTTCGCGCGGCCGGCCGCCGACCGCATCGCGCCCGCGCTCGGCATTACGCCCGCCGAGCTGATCCAGCTCGCCAAGGGCCAGCTGGACATTGACGGCACCTTGAAATGACGCGCGGCCGCGTCTGCATGCTCGTCGACACCTATCCCGAGCTCTCGCAGACGTTCGTCGTCAACGAGGTCGCCGCGCTGCGGCGCCTTGGCTTCGACGTCCGCATCGAGGCGGGCGCCCCTGCCGAGGTGCCCGCCGATGTCCAGGACGACGTCGACTACGTCGTCGGGAGTACGCGGCGGCCGTCCGATTTCGCTTGGCTCGTCTCCCGTCATCCGCGCGCGTGTGTTGCAGACGTCCGCGCACGTCGGCGCTGGCGTCGCGAGGAGCCGGTCCCGCCCCTGCGCGAGCTCGCCGCGGTCGCGCGACGCTGCGCGCGACGCGGCGACGACCACCTGCACGCCCACTTCGCAGCAGGCGCGGCGCTCAGCGCGCTGCGCCTGAGCCGCCTGCTCGGCATCCCCTACAGCGTTACGGCGCACGGCTACGACATCTTCAGCACGCCGCGCAACCTCGCCGAGAAGCTCACGCGCGCGGCGTTCGCGACGACGGGCAGCGACTTCACGCTGCGCGAGCTGCGGCGCGTCGGCGGCGCGCAGGCGCGGCTGGAGAAGATCGTCATGGGCGTCGACGGCGAGCCGCTTCAGGCGAGTTGGGCCGCTGCCTGAGCGCGGCCCGGTCGTGGCGATCGGCCGGCTCGTCGAGAAGAAGGGCTTCGCCACGCTGATCGACGCGGCCGCGCTGCTGCGCGACGAGCCCGCGTTCGCCGGCGTCGAGATCATCGGCGAAGGACCGCTGCGCGACGTCCTGCGCGCGCGGATCGAGGCGCACGGGCTCGAGGAGCACGTCGTGCTGCGTGGCGCCCTGCCCCCGGACGCCGTTCGGGCCGCGATCGAGCAGGCGGCCGTCCTGGCGGTGCCGTCGGTGATCGCCGCCGACGGCGACGCCGAGTCGATGCCCGTCGTCGCCAAGGAGGCGCTGGCGATGGAGGTCTGCGTCGTCGCCAGCGACGTCGCCGGACTGCCCGAGGTCGTGCGCGAGCCGTGGGGCCGACTCGTCGCCCCGGGCGACGCCGCTGCGCTTGCGCAAGCGCTGCGCGCGACGTTGCGCACGCCGCTTGCCGAGCGTGCGCAGGCGGGTGCCGCAGGCCGGGCATTCGTCGTCGGTGAGCTCGGCCTGG
Source organism: Paraconexibacteraceae bacterium (assembly GCA_963727365.1). Lineage (GTDB taxonomy): Bacteria > Actinomycetota > Thermoleophilia > Solirubrobacterales > Solirubrobacteraceae > Paraconexibacter. The sequence goes on from CAVSFU010000009.1 coordinate 67,816, forward strand.
AGCACCAGACCACGGAGCTTGCGGGATTGATCGACGCAGCGCGGCGCAGTCGTCGGGACCTCTAGCTATGGTCCAGTCGTCTCTCCGGCCGATGAGCAGCTCCGCACCCGTTTCCAGTCCTGAGCAAGCGCCGACGTACGAGGCGGCCGTCCGTGCCCTCGTCACGACCTTGGTCTCGCGCGAGGACGCCGCAGCCGCGGTGAACGTCGCGCTCGAGCGCGCCGCGAAAGCCGCCGCCGACGCCCCTGCGGGCGAGGAGCAGCGCGCCGTTCGCGACGCGGCGCGCCAAGCCGCCGTGGAGCGGATGCCGACGCCGGCACGGCGTGGGATGCTCGGCCGCGGCCGCGGTGGGTCGTGCGCGGACACGATCTCGCTGCTCGCCGCACGCCAGGCCGGGCGCCTCACCGTCGAGGCCGCGCCGACGCTCGACCGTCATCTCGCCAGCTGCCGCGAGTGCGCGGCGCTCGCATCGCGCTTCGCGCGCGCGGACAAGCTCTTCGACGCCGAGTACCAGGGCACCCCGAAGGAGCGGCGGCGGCCGAACCCCTGGGGTGTTGCGGGGGCAGCGGCCACCGAGCCTGTCGCGGCGGCCGCAGCCGAGCCGGTCGCGACCGAGGCCGACGGCGAACCCGTTGCCCCGGCGGAGCCCGTCGCCGCCGAACCCGCCGCAGAGGTCCCCGACGAGACTGCCGCGGTTCAACCGCCGACGGACTCCACGCACTGGGCGCCAGCCGCGCTCACCGTCACGACGGCCGCGGCCGATACGCCGCCGCCACCGGCGCCCGAGACCTGGACGCCCGCCAACGCGGAGAAGGTGGACGCTGCGAAGCTCGACGTCCGCAAGACGCGCGGCTTCCGCTCGCGCCGCTTTGCGATCCCGCGCGTCGCGCTGGCCTATGTCGCTGTCGCAGTACTCGGCGGCGGCCTCGCGGTCGCCGGCGTCTTCTCCAAGGACGGGCCTGACCACCGCGCCGCCGAAGTGGCGCCGCCGGCTCGGTGACGCCGCCGGCGGGCGTCGCGTCCGATTCCTCCGACGAGTCCGCGGCGCAGCGTCGTGCCGACCGTCGGGCGAGCGAGCGCCGCGCGGCTGCCCGCGCGCGCTCTCGCCGGCGCGCCGTCGCTCGCCGCCGTGCAGCCGCGCGTCGCCGGGCGGCAGCCGCGCAGCCGGCCGGCGCCACCACTGCCGCGCCCGTCGTTCGCACGCCTGTTGCAAGCACACCGCGGCCCACGACGTCGTCGGGGTCGGGATCTGGCTCAGGGTCGGGTTCGGGCTCAGGCAGCAGCACGCCGACGCTGCGGCCCGCCGGGTCGGCACCGCCGAGCACCTCGACCCCTTCGTCATCCGGCTCGAATCCGTCCGGCGCCGCGCCGTCCGGTGAGACCGGGCGCACGCCATAGCCTCCATGCCTCGACTCTCCCGTTTCGCCCGCGCCGGCAGGCTTGCGGCGCTGCTCACCGCCTCGCTGCTGGCCGTCCCGGCCGCAGCCTTCGCGACGAGCCTGCCCTCACGAACCTTCCGCGCGGCCGTCAGCACCACGGCCTCTCGCCCGACGGCGCGAGCCGCAACCCGGTGGTGTCCTCGACAGGCCGCGTGCTCGCGTTCGACACGACCGCGACGAACGTCGCGCGCCGGACTTCAACGGCCCGATCGCAGGACGTCGTCGCCATCGACCTCGCGACAAACGAGCGGCGACTGATCTCCCAGCCGCCCGGATCGGTCACCGGGGCCGACGCGCCCGTCGTCGGCGCCCGGCGATCTCGGCCAACGGCCAGCGCGTCGCCTTCGCCTCGTTCGCCTCGAACCTCAGCGCCGGCGACACCAACGGCGTCAGCGACGTCTTCGTGCGCCAGGGCCTCGACCCGATCCGCGTCGTCAGCGTCGGTCTCGGGCGGCACCGCCGGCGAACGGGCCGTCGTACGACGCCGACATCTCCGCCGACGGCACGCTTCGTCGTCTTCGTGTCGGCAGCGTCGAACCTCATCACGGGCGACACCAACGGCCAGCCAGACGTCTTCGTGTCAGCGACCTGCGCACCGGCGCGATCACACTGCGTGAGCGCGAACAGCGCCAGGCGGCTGGCCAACGGCCGCTCGATGCTGCCCGCGATCAGCGGCAACGGCCGCTACGTCTCGTTCACCTCCGGCGCGTCGGACATGGTCGAGCGCGACACGCAACGGGACGATGGACGTGTTCGTGCGCGATCTGAAGCGCGAGGCACCGAGCGCGTCAGCGTCAGCACCGGCGGGCGCCAGCAGAACGCCTCGGTCAAGTCGCCGTTCACGCAGATCTCCGACGTCAGCGCCACCGGCCGCTTCGTCGTCTTCGACTCCGACGCCACGAACCTCACGCGCGGCGACACCAACCGTCACACCGACGTCTTCGTGCGCGACCGCGACGACGGGACCACGACGGCTGGTCAGCGCCAGCTCGATCAACGTGCAGGGCAACAACGACTCGTTCGCGCCGCGGATCACGTCCAACGGGCGGCTGCTGGCGTTCGAGTCGTTCGCGACCAACCTCGCACCCGGCGACGGGCCGCGCGAGGACATCTTCCTGCGCGACATCGCCGCAGGGGACCACGAGCGTCGCGAACGTGACCGCGTCGGGCGCTCCGCGCCTTCCCGAGCAGGTGCCGCAGCTGCTGCAGCGCCCCGCGCTGTCCAACGACGGCAACGTGCTCGCGTTCAGCTCGACGGTCACCAACCTCGTCGACGGCGACGTCAACGGCGCCGAGGACGTCTTCATCCGCCGCACCGACGCGCCAGCCGGCGAACTCGTGTCGCGGCCGCGCACCGATCGCTGGGGCACGGTCCGCGTCAAGGCCGACGACCCGCTCGCGAAGAACTACCTCTGCCGCTACGACTCCAAGCCGGCGTTCAACTGCGGCGCGTCGATCAAGGTGCCGCGCGGCGCCGGCCGCCGCCTCTTCGTCCGGGCAGGCGGCCCAGGCATGCAGTTCGACGCCGATCCGATCGAGGTTCTGCTCAGCCGCGACCGCAAGCCCCCGCGGGTGCGCATGCGGCGTCTCGCGCCGCGCGGCCTGCGCGTGATCCGCGGCACGGCGAGTGACCGCAACGGCGTCGGCATGGTCGAGGTCGGTTTCGTCTACGGGACGCGGCCGTTCTTCTGCAAGGCGTTGGTCTCCAAGCGTCGCTACACCCGCAAGGCGTCACGTGCGAACTGCGCCAAGTACAAGCTGCTCAAGGCCCGCGGCACGACTCGCTGGTCGCTCCGCTTGCCCCGCGCGGTCCACGGCTACTACGGGATCTTCGTGCGCGCGACGGACCGGATCGGCAACCGCACGAAGGTGCTCGGCGTCGGCGGAGTGTCTCAGTAGTTACAGCAATCCAACCCCCAAGAGTTGAACGCCCGTGCCGCTTGTCCCTACTATGGGGGCTCAGGCGATTGCTTGGGGGGCCCAGGACGTGGGTGAGGTAATGCCCGCCGGAGCGCGGGGGACGGAAGAAGAGCTGGCTGCTGCTGGATCGGCGCTTGGACGGCGTCCGATTCGTGCTGTCGACGAAACGCCGCGACTGGTGCCCGAGGCGCCACGCTCGCCAAGCGTCGTGTATGCACCTCGTTCGTCGGTGTCACGACGCGACACCATCCGCCGGCGTGCGCTGGCGGGCGCCGACGCGCTCTCGCTGCTGACGGCGTATCTGGTCCTGCGTGTCGTAAGCGGTGCCGCCGTCACGACCGACGACCTGCTCGTGCTCGTCGCGGTGCCGGCGTGGATCGTCCTCAACAAGATCCTGCGGCTCTACGACCGCGACGCGAACTTGATCCACAAGTCGACGCTCAACGAGCTGCCGACGATCGCTCAGTCGATTTCCTTCGGCGCTGCGCTGGCGTTCCTCTTTGCGCCCGCGCTCGGCGTCGCCGAGATCGCGCGCGCGGACGTGGTCGTCGTTCTGGGCGATGGCGTTCGTGCTGACGCCGGCCATACGCTACGGCGCGCGCGGGCTCGTCCGCCGCTTCACCGACGACGAGCGCGTGCTGATCGTCGGCTCGGGCTTCGTGACGTCGCTCGTGTCGCAGAAGATCGCCGGCCACCCCGAGTACGGCGCGGCGATCATCGGCTACGTCGACGTGCCGAGCGACGACCGTCCGGGCAACGCCGACATCGAGCGGCTCGGCGGCGTGCAGGACTTCGAGAAGGTCTGCCGCGAGCACGACGTCGATCGCGTGGTCATCGCGTTCTCCTCGCTGGCGCACGAGACGCTGCTGGACATGATCCGCGTGTCGAAGCGGCTGCACCTCAAGATCTCGGTCGTCCCGCGCCTCTTCGAGGTGATCGGGCACGGCGTCGAGATCGACCAGATCGAGGGCATGACGCTGCTAGGCCTGCGCGGCCTACACGCGCACGCAGTCGACGCACCTGCTCAAGCGTGGCGTGGACCTCGTCGGTGCGACGGTGCTGCTGATCCTGGCGGCGCCGCTGATGGCGGCGGCGCGCGATCGCGGTGAAGCTGACCTCCACGGGACCGGTGCTGTTCGTGCAGCAGCGGATCGGGCGCGGCAACCACGCGTTCCCGATGTTCAAGTTCCGCACGATGGTCGAGGGCGCCGACGAGATGAAGGAGGAGCTCGCCCATCTCAACGAGATGGACGGCAAGATGTTCAAGATCGCCGACGACCCGCGCGTCACTCGGGCCGGGCGGATCCTGCGGCGCACGAGCATCGACGAGCTCCCGCAGCTGCTGGAACGTGCTGCGCGGCGAGATGAGCCTCGTCGGGCCGCGCCCGCTGGTGCCCGCTGAGAGCGATCACATCCTCGGCTGGCATCGCGCGCGCCTGGACCTCACCCCCGGGCTCACCGGCCCGTGGCAGGTCATGGGCCGCAACGCGATCCCGTTCGACGAGATGGTCAAGCTCGACTACCTCTACGTCGCCGAGTGGTCGCTGTGGAACGACTTCAAGCTGCTCGTGCGAACGCTGCCGGTCGTGTTCGGGCGGCGCGGTAGCTGAGCAACGCCCGGCGCCCGCGGCGTGACGCCGTGGCCGCTGGCGTCACTACAGTTGCTGGCAGCATGCCGGGTGCTTCACAGGCTGCCGTCACGCCCGCGGGCGTCCGCGACGGCGACCCGAATGCCCTCACGGCCTTGATTGACCGTCGCGGGGCAGCCGTCCTGGCCTATTGCCAGGCGGTTTGCGCACGCGACGACGCGCCCGTCGCAGCGGCCGAGGCCTTCGCCCGCTTCCGCGCTGCGGTCGGCGCGGCTGACGACCCCGACGGCCTCAACCCCGAGCCGCTGCTGCTCGGCGCGACGCGCCACGCTGCGGCCGCGCTCGCGAAGGTCCCGGAGGGTGGGGTGCTGCGCGGCCGCCGGCGCGGCCGCCAGGACGAGACCTGCGCCGAGGTGCCGATGCTGCTCGCATCACGCGCCGACGACCTGCTCGGGCCAGAGGAACTGGATCGCCTCGCCGACCACCTTGACCACTGCCACGCCTGCCGCCAGATCGAAGCGGCGTTCCGCCGCGCCGAGCGCGCGTACCGCAGCCCGCCGGACCGGCCGCTGCCCGCGGACGTGCATCGCGAGCTGCTCGTCGCGCTAGCGGGGGCGGCCCCGCTCGTCGCGCCCGGGTCCGAAGCGCTCGAGGGGTTGCTCAACGGCACCGCGCCGGAGCTGGACGAGCCGGCGCTGTTTGAGGCCGAGCCGGAGGCGCTGCACGCCAACGAGCCGCTCGCCGCAGCCGAGCCGCCCGCCGCCGAGGCTGCGCCGACCGTCGTCGACGAGCCGCCGGCCGCCGAGGCGGAGCCACTCCCCCCAGCCGAGCCACTCCCGCCGGCCGAGCCGCTCCCGCCAGCTGAACCGCTCGCGCTGGCCGACCCGCCCACCGCGGTCTTCACCGCAGTCTCGGAGATCGCGGCCGAGCCGCAGCCGCTCGAGACCGAGCAAGCAGGGCCTCCTGCGGGCCTGCCGGCGCACCGCCCGGGCGGGTTCCCGCGAACGCGGCGGCACATCCATCTGCCCCATCCGCACCTAGGTGACCATGGCCCTCTTTTCCGGTACGTTCTTCCTGCGACTGCGATCGCACTTGCGATCGTGATCATCTTGGCCATTAGCGGCGTCCTCGGTGGAGGCGGGCCAGCACCCTCCCCGTCCTCCCCAAGCGCCGTCGCTATCGCCCTTTTCACACGTTGAGCCCCCATACAGCGGTCTTGTAGCGGACAAGTCTCCCGCTGCAAGGCAGGTTGCTGCCACAAACCCGCCGAATGATCGGCTATCGTTCCGTCGCAGTCGTGCTGCTCCGACAGGGGGGCACCTCGTACGCGAGTGGTGTGGGATTAGGGATAGATAGGGGCTGCGCATGAAGCCGGTGGCTCGGCAGGTTTTGATCGGGGTGGTAGCGCTGGTACTGGGAGCGATCCCAGCGTTGGCGCTTGCAGCGGACTCAGGACGGGACGCTGCTGCCGATCAGTACGGGACAACGACGTCCCCAACGACGACGACTCCGACGAACACCGTGGGTATCACGGTGACCGTTGGTGCGACCACGCCGACCATCGAGGAAGCCGTCACCACCCCCACGACGACTGAGCCGGTCGAGGAAGAGAACGAGAGCGAGAACGAGGAGCAGGAAGAGACCCCGGCGCGTACCACCGCCGAGCAGGGCACCGGCGCCGCGAACGGCGCCGCAAGCGGTGCCGCCGGTCTGTCGTGTGGCCGCGTCGCGTACATCGGTCTCAGCCCGCTGCGCACCAACGTCGTCGAGGACGCCGAAGAGGTCGCGCCCGATGTCGCCTTTAAGGCAGACATCGACGAGCCGCTCGATCCCAAGGAGATCGCGGCGCTCACCAAGGGCACCGAGTGGGAAGGCGCCGAGAGCGACAACAAGAAGCTCAAGGCCTTCGGCGAGGCAGTCGCCTTCGCGCTCCCGGACGGCGAGCCGCTTGCGGTCCGCGCCCTGCCGGTCCTCTCGAAGATCAGCGAGGGCACCGTCAGCGGCCAGCTTCGCGCGATCATCTTCACCCACCGTCCGGTCAAGCTCGAGGGCGAGCAGGACAGCGCGCGCGACGCCTTCATCGACGGCCTCATCGAAGGTCTGCGCCAGGTGCGCGTGGCCTCGTCCGGCCCCGAGCTGATCCCCTTCCCGATCGTCGGCATCGAGTTCACGGCGACGAAGCCGTCGACGATTCCGTTCTTCAAGAACCGCGAGGTTCCGACGGTCGACAACGTCCAGTCCGACGAAGGCAAGGCCTCGTTCGCCAACCTCCTCGTCGGCACGCGCGGCCACTACGGCACGAAGAAGACCGCCGAGGACGGCGAGAACGCGCCGGCGCCCGACCCGCGTGCGCTGACCTGCCGTCCGGACGCAACCGTCCGCCTCGGCGAGCTGCTGCGCGTCGCGACCGGCGGAGTTCCCGGCGGTGGCACCAGCATCGGCATCCTGCTGCTGCTCGGTCTGGCGATCGCCGGTGGCGGTCTCGCGCTCGTCGAGCGCAAGACGCGCCGTCTTCGTGGTCACCGCCTCGACGCGTAAGCGTCGAGGCTCAGGACGCGCGCCGCGCCACGACCGCCTGAAGGAAGGCGGCGTGCAGGCGCGTGTCCCCCGTCAGCTCGGGATGAAACGAGACGACCGTCACGTCGCCCTGGCGTGCCGCGACAGGATGACCGTCGACGCTTGCCAGGATCTCGACGCCCGCGCCGTGCTCAGCGATCCACGGCGCGCGGATGAACACCGCGCGCAGCGGCCCGCCGCCGAGCCCGTCGATCTCCACGTCAGCTTCGAAGGAGTGCACCTGCGGCCCGAACGCGTTGCGCTGCGCGACCGCATCGAGGATGCCGAGGTGGTCGCGGTCGAGCATGATCAGCCCGGCGCACGTGCCCAGCAGCGGGCGCCCCGCCGACGCGAACTCGCGTAGCGGATCGGCGAGACCCTCACGCGCGACGCCGAGCGTCATCGTCGTCGACTCACCTCCGGGCAGGATGAGCCCCTCGAGACCGTCCAGGTCGGCCGGCACACGCACCTCGCGCACCTGCGCACCGAGCTCGCTGAGCATCGCCGCGTGGGCTGCAAAGCCGCCCTGAAGCGCAAGCACGCCGACGAGCGGCGCGGGCTCGAACCCCGCCGCGTCGTTCGTGTTCACCAACCGCGGCCGGCGAGCAGCTGCTCGTCGGGCAGCTTGCGTGATTCGAGGGAGAACATCGCGTCGCCAAGGCCCTCGGAGGCGGCGGCGATGCGCTCGGGATCCTTGTAGTGCGTGGCAGCCTCGACGACCGCCGCGGCGCGCCGCTCAGGGTCAGAGGACTTGAAGATTCCCGAGCCGACGAAGACGGCCTCGGCGCCCAGTTGCATCATCAGCGCCGCGTCAGAGGGCGTTGCGATGCCCCCTGCGCTGAACAGCGGCACGGGCAGCTTGCCCGCCTCAGCAACGCTGCGGATGATGTCCAGCGGCGCCTGGTGCTCCTTTGCTGCGGTCGCAAGCTCCGCGTCATCAAGCGTGCCAAGGCGGCGGATCGCGCCGTTGATCGAGCGCATGTGCCTGACGGCCTCGACGATGTCGCCGGTGCCGGCCTCGCCCTTGGAGCGAATCATCGCTGCGCCCTCACCGATGCGCCGTAGCGCCTCTCCGAGGCTCGTCGCGCCGCAGACGAACGGGACCTTGAAGGCCCACTTGTCGATGTGATGCGCCTCGTCAGCGGGCGTCAGCACCTCGGACTCGTCGATGTAGTCGACCTCCAGCGCCTCGAGCACCTGCGCCTCGACGAAGTGGCCGATGCGTGCCTTTGCCATCACCGGGATCGTGACCGCAGCCTGGATCCCCTTGATCATCTGCGGGTCGCTCATCCGCGCCACACCGCCGTCGCGGCGGATGTCGGCGGGGACGCGCTCGAGCGCCATCACGGCGACCGCGCCGGCGTCCTCGGCGATCTTCGCCTGCTCAGCGTCGACGACGTCCATGATGACGCCGCCCTTGAGCATTTCGGCGAGACCCGCCTTGTTCCGGAACGTCGCTTCGTCGCGCACGTTCGTAAGTGTAGGAACTACTTCAGGCGAAAGGCTTTGATGCGGTCCGCGTACTGCTCCGCATCGCGCGCGTACACGCCGTAGGCGAGCGCCTGGATCACGCTCAGCAGCGCCGTGTGCGAGCGCACGTAGGCCGGCGAGTTCGACGAGTAGTAGAGGCGGACCGTGCGCGAGCTTGGCGACCTCGGACAGCGTCGCGTCGGTCACCGCGATCGTGCGCGCCTTGCGATGGCGCGCGAGCTTCATCGCACGGACCACGAGCGGGTGCGGGCGACCGGCCGACAGCCCGATCACGAGCGTCTGGTCGTCGATCCGGCTGAGGCGGCTGAGCGCCTCCTGCGACGGGCTGGCGACGATCTCGGCACGCAGGTCCAGCAGCATCAGCAGGTGACGCAGGTAGGACGCAAAGAACGCCATCTGGTCCGTGCCGCAGATCAAGACCTTCTCGGCGCCGGCGATCGCCTCAACGGCGGCCTCGACGTCGGAGCGCGAGACCTTGCGCGCGGTCTCCTCGACGTTGACGTAGTCCGAGGCGATCGCCGTCTCGAACTCGTTCTGGTCGAGGCTGAACAGCGGTTCCGCGGTTGGCGTCGTGCCTGTCGCGACCGCATTGGCGCGGCGATATTCCTCGCGCGCCGACTGCTGCAGCTCTGGAAAGCCCTCGAACCCGAGCGCCTGGCTGAAGCGCACGACCGTCGAGCTGGAGGTGTTCGCGCGCCGCGCGAGCTCCTCAGCCGTCTGGAAGGCGACCTCATCCAGGTGATCGACGATGTACTGCGCCACGTCCTTCTGTGAACGCGAGAAGTCGTCGAAGCGCGCCTGGATGTAGTCGGAGAGCGACTGGTGCCCCTGGACCTCGTGAGGCGGGGCTTGGATCGTCGAAGCAGACCTCTTCATCGGCGAGGGGTCTTTCGACGCCCCTAGCCGCTACTCCTTCCGATCCGCGGCGGGCCACTTCGGGCCGCCGCGGCTACACCCGCGGGATTCCGCCCTTGAGCTTCACGGTGCACGTGCGGTAGCGGCGCGTGCCGCTGAACCGCTTGCCGGACTTCGTCTTGACCGTGATCCTGACGTTGTAGCGGCCCTTCGGGAGGCCGATGAGGTTCACCTTCGAGCGCAGACGGCGGCCGCGCACGACGCGCACCTGCTTGCCGTTGACGAAGACGCGGCCCTCGACGAGGGTCTCCCTGCTCGGCGAGCGCAAGCGGATGCCGAAGTTGCGGCGGCTCAGGCACCTCTTGTTGGCCGGCAGCCTGGAGATGTCCTCCACGGCGACCTGCTGCACCACCGCAGGTGGCGGCGGCACGACCGGCGGCGGTGGCGCCGGCGGCACGTCGATCGGCGGGGGCGGCGGCGGCGGTGGCGGTGGCGGTGGCGTGAAGACGTACTGCCTCTGGGCAGCGGTGACCTCGCCGCTCGGCGGCGAATCCTCAGCGATCGCAATTGCAGCGGTCGTGACGGCGAGCGCGCATCCGGCGCCAATCACCATTCCCCGTAGCATCCCGACAGTCAGGCTACAGCGGCAATCGGTCGCTGTCCACGCCTATTCCACCCGTTGCGCCGAAAAATCGAAGATCTGGCGGCGGAGCGCGTCGAGGTCGACGCGCCCGTTCCTGGCCTGTTCGAGCGCCGTGAGGGCCGGCGGATCGCCCGGCGCGAGCCGCAGGGCACGGCGCAGCAGCACCAGCGCATCGGCGCGGCGCCCCTCGCGCGACGCGATCGCACCCAGCAGCAGCGTCGCGTACTGGCTGCGTGGATCGCGCTCGAGTGCGCGCTGGAAAGCGGTCCGCGCGCGGTCGATCCTGCCGGCCTGCAGGGCGAAGGTGCCGGCCATCAGGTCGGGCTGCGCACTCAGCGGGTTGAGGTCGGCGGCGCGGTCGAGATGGCGCAGCGCGGCCGCTGAGTCGCGAGGCATCGCGCGCTCCGCGGCGCGCATCTCGCGCACGGCGAGCCAGGGGAAGATGAGCGCGGCGGCCGCGGCGAAGGCGAGCGGCGCCGCGAGCAGGCCGACGCGGCGCGTCGGCGGCGCGCCGCCGACGGCTTGCGAGTTGAGCGCTGCGGCGGGCCGGTCGACCGCAGCGGCAAGCCCCAGCAGCGCGAACGCCGGGGCGGCGAGCGCCGGGAACTCCCAGAGCCAGTCGACCGATCCGTGCGCCAGCCAGTAGATGAACGCCAGCGCGCTGCCCGCCGCGGCGGCGCCGCCAGGGCCAGGGCGCCGCGCGTTCGCCAGCGCCGCAGCCAGCGCCGCCGCCAGCGCGACCGCCAGCAACGCCGCGCCGACGAGCCCGCCCTGAACAAGCGCGCGCAGCTCGGTGCTGTGCGGCGAGGACGGGCTCTCGCCGACGCGGCCGCGCGCGAGGTAGTCCTGGCCGAAGTTGCCCGCGCCGATGCCGGCGACGGGATGCTCCTCGAAGAGGTCGAGCGCGACGCGGTAGTAGTCGTAGCGCGCACTGCCAAGGCTCGCGGGGTCGCGCTTGCCGGCCTCCGCGGCGGTCCCCGTGTCCTTGAACTCCTGCCAGGTGTCGCGCGCCTCGTCGGCCGGGCTGCCGACAGCGACGACGCCGACCGCCGCAGCGCCGACCGCGAGCCCGACGGCTACCACGCCCACCACCCGGCGCACGTCGGCACTTGCGTCGAGCGGACGCCGGCGCTCGCCGAGTGCCAGCAACGCGACGACCGCGCCCGCCGCCAGCGCCGCAAGCAGCGCCGGTGCCGCCGCGCCGCCGAGGTCCGCGACGCCCGCCGGCCCGTCTTCAGCGGCGTGCGCGAGATCGAGCAGGTGCGGCGCCGTCGCCCCCACCGCCGCCGCGATCGGCACGAGCATCAGCAGCATCCGCGCGCGACCGGGAACGGCCAGCAGCAGCACGACGAGCACGAGCGCGATCGCCAGCACCGCCGCATCGCTGTCGCTGAGCAGCGCGGTGTCGGCGAGCACGACGACCGCCGCGGCGAACACGCCGCGCAGCCACCACGGCATCTCACGCGCGGCGCTGAGCAGCAGCGCCGGCCAGATCGCGATGCACCAGGCGGCAGCGTTGGCGTTGCTGTAGCCAAACGGCTGCTCCAGGCCGCTGCGAAAACGGCCGGGCACGCCGCCGAGCACGTCGGGCAGCTTCAGCAGGACGACGACGGCGATCCCCGTCATCGCCAGCGCCCACGCGCCGGCGGCGAGCGCCGCCCCCTCGCCACTGACGGGCTGACTGGTCCCCAGCAGGAAGGCGAGCAGGTACATCAGCGTCTGGTTGGCCGCATCCCACGCCGTGCCCTGGTCGTCGGCCCAGGTGATGCTGAGGTACGTCCACGCGGTGTAGGCGGTGAAGGCGCCGATCGCGACTACCACGACGCGCGGCAGTCCAGCGAACGCGCGCCGGTCCGCCGCGGCAACCACGACGAGCGCCGCGAGCGCGAGGATCGCGACCGGATACCAGCTGTGCGGGAAGTACCCGCCCATGTCGGTCGCGAGCACGACGCCGGCCGCCAGCACGCCGGCCGCCGCGTACGGTGGTGAACTACCCGCCATGGCGCCCACCCCCAGCGACCCGATCCGTGTCGTGCGGGTCATCGCGCGGCTGAATATAGGGGGCCCGGCGATCCAGGCGATCGCTTTGACGGCGCTCCTGCAGCCGCGCGGCTACGCGACGCAGCTCGTGCGCGGCAGCGAGGCGGCGGACGAGGGCTCGATGGACCACCTCGCGGCGCAGATGGACGTCCACCCCATCCACCTGCCGGCGATGCGCCGCGACCCAGGCGGTGGCGACGCCCGCGCGCTCGCTCAGCTCGTGCGAATCCTGCGTGCCGAGCGCCCGCACCTCGTCCACACCCACGCCGCCAAGGCCGGCACGCTCGGCCGCGTCGCCGTGCTGCTCGCGTTCCCGCGCCGCCGCGGTCGCCCCGTCGTCGTGCACACGTTTCACGGTCACTCGCTGACCGGCTACTTCTCTGACCGCAGCGCGCGGATCTTCCGCCGTATCGAGCGATTCTTGGCGCGCCGCAGCGACGTGCTCGTCGCGGTCTCCCCTGAGGTCCGCGACGACCTCGTGGCGCTCGGCGTCGCGCCGCGCGAGAGGATCGTCGTCGTGCCGCTCGGACTCGACCTCGCGCCGTTTCTCAGCGATGCCGGCCGCGCTCAGCGCCGGGCGGCCGTGCGCGACGAGCTCGGGATCGCTGCCGACGTGGAGCTCGTGACGCTCGTCGCGCGGCTCGTGCCGATCAAGCGCGTCGACCGCTTCCTCGAGCTGGCGGCGCTGCTCGCCGAGCGCCCGCATGCGCGCTTCGTCGTCGTCGGCGACGGCGAGCTGCGCGACGAGCTGGCGGCCTCCTCCGCCGCCCGCGCCCTCGGCGAGCGGCTCGTGTGGGCGGGCTTTCGCCGCGACGTGGCCGACGTCTGCGTGGCCAGCGACGTCGTCGTGCTCACGTCGGACAACGAGGGCACGCCGGTCAGCCTGATCGAGGCGCAGGCGGCCGCGGTGCCCGTCGTCAGCACCAACGTCGGCGGCGTCGCGTCGGCGGTTCGCGACGGTGAGACCGGGCTGCTCGCAGACGATCCGCCCGCGCTCGCAGCCGCCGTGGCGGCGCTGCTGGACGATCCTGAGCGCGCGCATGCCATGGGCAACGCAGGGCGCGAGCATGTCCGCGGGACATTCGCGATCGAGCGCCTCGTCGACGACGTCGACACGCTCTATCGGCGGCTGCTGGCGGCGCGATGAGCGTCGCCGTCGTGATCCCGGTGTGGGACGACTACGTGCGCTTCCTGCCCGAGGCGCTCGCCAGCGTCGCCGAGCAGGGCGCGGTGGTGACGCAGGTCGTTGTGGTCGACAACGCTTCGGACGTCGCACTGCCGCCGCTCGAGGCGACCGTCGTGCGCAGCGCGCAGCGGCTCAGCACGGGCGCGGCGCGCAACCTCGGGCTCGCGGCGGTGAGTGCGCCGCTCGTCGTCTTCCTCGACGTCGACGACGTGCTGCTGCCGGGCGCGGTCGCGGCGCTGGCCGCCGGCCTGGCGGGCGACATCGTGGCCTTCGGCCTCGGCCTCGTGGACGGCGACAGCGGCCGGCGCCATCGCTCGCCACGTGCGCTGGCGCGGCGGCTGGCGACACGGCCACGGGCGTTTGCGCTGGCCAACGCGGTCTGGTCGCTGCTGCCGACGCAGGGCGCCACGATCATGCGCACGGCGGACGTGCGCGCCGCCGGCGGCTACGCCGATCGCTCGCAGGGCGAGGATTGGGCGCTTGCCGTCAGCCTCGCCCGGCGCGGACGTGTGGCGTTCGGCGACGAGCCGGCGCTCGTCTACCGCTGGCGTGGCGACTCCCCCGGGCAGGCGGGCACGCGCGCGACGCTGCTCGACAGCGCCCGCGCCGTGCGCGAGCGCTTGCGCGACGCGCCCGCGCTGACGCGTGCGTTGGTACCGCCCTTGCAGTGGCTTGCGATCACGGTCGTGCGCCCGGCGTGGCGCGGGCTGCGCGCGCTCAGGCCTGGACGAGGAAGCCGAGCGCGACCAGCTCGCTGATCGCGTCGAGGCATACGGACGGCGATGCGGCCGCCCCGACGCGTGCGATCAGCTCACCGATCGTCGCTGTGCCGTCGCAGCCGACGACGAGCGGCGCGACCCCCGCGTCGATGCGCGCCGAGACGTTCAGGCCAGACTGACGCAGGATCACGTCGCCGAACGCATAACCGTCCGCGCCGAAGCGCGCAGGCTGTTCGAGCCGCAGCCCGTCGACCGCCGTCCAGCGCGAGGCGAGCAACGCCGCGCGCGAACCCGGTGCGGCGAGGAAGTCGCCGCCCGCGAACATCCGCTCGAGCTGCGCTCCTCCAGGTCCGCTCGGGTGCTGGTCGGCGGCGACGGCACGTACCCAGTTGGCCCCGCTGCTGCGGCGGCGCAAGACGACCACCCCAAGCGCGATCCGCTCGATCCCTTCGGCGGCGTAGTACGCCATCCAGCGCTCGACGCTCGCGGCCAGCGCCGCACGGGGTCCCCCGAGGTGCATCATCGCGTGCGCCAAAGGCTCGTCGCTGCCGAGATGGACGAGGACGGCGTCGCAACCGAGCTCGCGTACCCATGCGCGCGGTCGCTCCTGCCACGCGTCGCTTTCGTGTGTCCACGCGCACAGCACCGTGGCGAAGCCGCCCTCCTCGAGCAGCCCGGCGCTCTCGGCGACCATGCGCCGGCCGATCGCCTCACCGCCGAGCTCGCTGTCGCGCGCGAGCATCGCGACGTCGGGCGAGATCGCAAGCGGCGGGTTGCAGACCACGAGCCCGAAGCGGCGCCCGCGCACCGGCGCCTCCCAATCCCCCTCCACCCACTCGACGTTTGCGACGCCCGACAGCCGTCCACCCCTTCGCGCGAGGTCGAGCGCATGACGGTTCAGGTCGATCGCGACCACCTGCTCCGCGTGGCGCGCTGCGAGCAGCGCGAGGATTCCCGAGCCGGTGCCGAGGTCCAGCGCGGCAGCAACCGGTCGCCGAACGGTGGCGTGGGCGGAGATGAGCGCGGCCGGCGAGACTCCCGCGACGAAGTCCGCCCGCCCCCACTCCGTGTCCAGGTCGCCGGCGACGACCGCGTCGTCGGCGGCGGCGAGCAGCAACGACGCGCGCACCCGATCGTCCTCGATCGCGAGCAGCCCCGCGTCGGCGAGCTCGTCGACCGAGTCGGGCGGCAACGCCTCGATCGCCTGCGCCAGCGCGAGCGCCTCGCCACCGCAAAACAGCGCAAGCAGCGTCGACAGTCGCGCGTCCTCGGGACGACCGACCGCGTCGAGCAGTGCGCCGGAAGGCCAGCCGCCCGGGAACGACGCGAGCGCGACATGTCGCTCGCCGCCGAAGCCCAGCTCCAGCAGCAGCTCGCCGAGCCGTCCGACGGCGTCCACCGCTACGCCTCCTCGCGAACGAGCAGGCCACGCGCGATCAGCTCGCGGATCGTGCTGAGGCACGCACCGCGCACGTCCGGGGACTCCACCGCCCCGAGCACCTGCGCGAGCGTGCGCCGACCGTCGCACCCGAGCACGGCCGGCACGACACGCGGGTCCAGCCACGCGGCAAGGCCCATGCCTGGCTCGCGCCGCAGGCTGCCGCCGACGGAGGCAAAGCTGCCGTCGCGATGCACGAGAACCTGGTCGAGCGAATCGCCGGATAGCGGGCGCCATGCACCGGACATCAGCCATGCCAAGCCGTCGGCTCCGGGACGGGCGGCCAGCGCGTCGCCGATCGCGAACACCTGCTCGAGCTGAACACCGCCGCTTGGGCCGTATCGCTTGTCGAGCTGGAAGGTACGCACCCAGTTCGCGGCCTCACCCGTGCGCCGCAGCACGACGGCGCCAGTTGCGATCCGCTCGACGCCGGCCGCGGCGTAGTGCGTCACCCAGCGTTCGACGGAGCCGGCCGCGGCCGTGCCATCACCCACGTGATGCAGCGCGTAGCTCAGCGGGTCGTGGCTGTCGAAGTGCAGCAGGACCGCATCGCACCCAAGCCCGCTGGCCCACTCGGCCGGCGTCTCGGACCAGCGGTCCTCGGTGTGGGTCCAGTGGCAGCAGATCGTCGCGTACCCACCTTCGCCCAGATGCTGAGCGCAGCCGGCGACGAGTCGCCGCGAGAGCTCCTCTCCCCCAAGCGGGCTGTCGCGCCACAGCAACTCGGCGTCGGGCGAGACGATCACCGCGGGGTTGGCGATCACGAGGTCGAAGACCTCCCCGCGGACCGGCTCCAGCCAGTCGCCTTCGCGCCAGTCGACGTTCTCGACGCCGTTCAGGCGCGCGCTCCACGCGGCCATGTCCAGCGCGCGCCGGTTCACGTCGACGGCCACCACGCGGTCGGCGTGGCGGGCTGCCAGCAGCGCCTGGATGCCGGAGCCGGTGCCGAGGTCGAGCGCGCTCGCGACCGAGCGGCGGACGACGAGGCTCGCCATCCGCACGCTCGCCGACGACAGCGCGACGACGTAGTCCGGGCTCTCGGCGGCCCGCAGCGGGTCACCGGCGACGATGGCGTCGTCGAACATCAGCAGGCGCGTCGTCGCGCGGACGTCGCCGCCATCGCGCTCGAGCAGACCACAGCCGACCAGCTCGTCGACGGTCAGCGGCTGCAGTGCCGCGGCCGCGTCGTCGGTCGCGATCGTCTCCTCGCGGTCGAACAGCGCCGCGAGCGTGATCAGCCGCGCGTCGGCGTCGCGTCCCAGGCTGTTGAGCACCGCCGCGGGTGGCAGGCCCTGCTTGATCAGGGCCACATGGCGCGGTCCCGAGTAGTCCACGTCTCGCAGCAGCTGTCCCAGCTGCGCGACCGGGTCCACGCTCAGGCCGCCCGCGCCTCGAGCTCGGCGAGGATCAGCGGTGCGACCTCGTCCGCGTCGCCGCGGTCGCTTTCGATGACGCGCGCACCGTCGATTGCCCGCGCGATCGCGCGCGTCACCTCGGCAGGACGCTCCTGAGCCGGGATCGCCTGCGCGAGCAGCGCCAGCGCGCCGGCGCCGGTTCCGAGCTCGCGCGGCGCCCAGATCGCGCCCGGCCGGTGCATCGTCTTGACGACGAGCCCGACGCGCAGCGGCTCGTGGCCGGCGCGCCCGCCGAACGTCTCGACGGCGTGGTTGCGCTGCAGCAGCTCCCCGTCGCGCACCGACAGCGGCTTGGCGTAAGGGTCGACCAGCCCGTTCTCGTCCAAGGGGGCGAACTCGTCGGAGTAGTACGTCGCACCGGCACGCACGAGCGCCGCGACGAGCGTCGTCTTTCCCGCGAAGCTCGAGCCGGGCAGCAGGATCGCGCGCCCGCGGTGGGCGACGACGCCGGCGTGGATGAAGATGCGCGTGACGGCGCTCTGTGCGATCCGCGCGTGCATGATGCTCTCCAGCACCTCGAGCGCGAGGTCGATCGGGATCGAGCGCGCCAGCGCCGCACCGTCGACGTTGACCTCGTACGTGCCGTGGTCGTTGCCGATGATCGCCATGCGATGGTCGGCGTCGAGCACCGGCGAGGGGATCGCTCCCGGTGGCAGCAGCGACGGCAGACGCTCGTTGATCTCAGGGCGGTTGCCGGCGAGGTACATCTTCACGCCGAACGACTCGAAGCCGGTGACCTCCGACGAATCGGCCCTGTAGGTCACATCCTGTCCCGATTCCGCCACCATGCAGATGTTCTCAGGAAACTGGAGCGTCGCGTAGCATGAGCAGATGGACTCTGCGATCCTCGGCGCGCAGCTGCTGCTGGCGATCGTGTTCGCCGCAGCCGGGGTCGGCAAGCTGCGTGATCCCGCCGGCTCGCGCGCCGCGCTCGAGGGGTTCGGCGTCCCGCAGGCCCTCGCCACGCCCGGCGCAAGGGCGCTGCCGCTGGCCGAGCTTGCCGCTGCGCTCGCGCTCGCGATTCCCGCCGTCGCTCGCTGGGGCGCAGTCGCCGCGCTCCTCCTGCTGCTTGCGTTCATCGGCGGCATCGCCCGCTCGATGGCGCGCGGCGAGGCGCCCGACTGCCACTGCTTCGGCCAGCTGCACTCCGAGCCCGCCGGGCGCGGCACGCTCGTGCGCAATGCGGTTCTGGCCGCGCTTGCGATCGCCGTCGTCATTCACGGCGGCGGGCCTTCCTACGCCGATCGAGACGGGACCGAGCTGGTGGCTACGGGCCTCGGTGTCCTGGCGGCCGCGCTCGGCGCCGTCGCGGCGCTGCTCTGGCGTGACCGCCGTGACCTCCGCAAGGAACTCGCCGAGGCGAAGGAGACCGTCGCGATCTTCCCTGCCGGCCTCCCGGTCGGTGCAACAGCGCCGGAGTTCGCGCTGCCCGAGCTCGGCGGCACAAAGCGCACGCTCGCGTCGTTGCTCGAGCCGGGGCTGCCGCTGGCGCTCGTCTTCGTCAGCCCGGGCTGCGGGCCGTGCGCGGCGCTGCTGCCAGACGTCGGCCACTGGCAGGCGACACTGGCCGAGCGGCTGACGATCGGCGTGATCAGCACGGGCAGCTCGCTCGAGAACCAGATCGCCAAGGACAAGCACGGCCTGCGCAACGTCCTGCTTCAAGAGGACGCGGAGGTCATGACGGCCTACCGCGTGGACGGCACGCCGGGCGCGGTCATGGTCAGCCCGGAAGGCCGGATCGCAAGCGTCGCCGTCGAAGGCATCTTCGGCATCGAGCCGCTGATCCGCCTGAGCCTGCACGACGGCCACGACCGCCATCCGCGGGCCGAGTGGCCCGACGAGGCGTGGCATGACGCCGGAGCCGAGCAGACCGCCGGCTGAGGCGACGCTGCGCGAGTTCGCGGCGCGTTCGCGCGACCGCGCGGCGCTGGGCCGCCTCGACGCCGCCGCTACTGAGGCGCTCGCGGTGTTCGCCGCTGCCGGCATCGACGCGATCCTGCTGAAGGGCCCCGCGCTGGCGCACGCGCTCTATGCGCCTGAGCACCGGCCCTACTCGGACGTCGACCTGCTCGTGGCGCCGGACCGCGTCGACGCCGCGCGAGACGCCCTGACCGGCCTCGGGTACCGCAGCACGAGCGACGGGCTGGGCATCGACGACGTCGGCGGCAGCGCGGACGCCGACGCCTGGGCGCGCGCCGCGATCGGCGAGGACGCCGGCTTGATGATCGACCTGCATTGGCGGCTTCCGGGCGCGAGCGCGCCGGCTGAGGTCGCCTGGACGGCGCTCGTCGCACGCCGCGCGTGGATCGAGGTCGCCGGCGCGCGCACACCGACCCTCGACGCGGCCGGGCTTGCAGTCCATGTCGCGCTACACGCCGCGCAGCACGGCGGCCGGGACGGCAAGCCGATGGAGGATCTCGAGCGCGCAGCGCGCCGCTGGGCGCTCCCGGTGTGGCGCGACGCGGCACGGCTAGCGGCGCAGCTCGATGCCGGCGCGGTGTTCGCCGCCGGGCTACGGCTCACGATGAGCGGCACGGCCCTGGCCGGCGAGCTCGGGTTGCCGGCGTCCGCGGAAGCTGCGTGGGAGATCGAGCGGCGCTTCGATCGCCCGCGCGGGACGTTTCACCTCGATGCGCTGGCGTCCGCGCCGACATGGCGCGCGCGTGCGTCGATCCTGCGGCGCTCGGTCCTTCCGACGCGCGCATGGGTCCGCTGGCAGTACCCATGGGCGCATCGCGGCGCCATCCGTCTCGCGCTCGCCTACGCGCTGCACATCCTGCGCACGCCCGTGTGGGCGCTACGCGCCGTGATGTTTCGCCGCGCGCGTAGGCGCGCAGCAGGCTAGGGGCAGCTGCCGCCGCCGGTGCAGTTGCCCTTGAAGATCGGCCCGCACTGGGCGATCGGCAAACAGCACATGGTGGCCATGCCGCTGTCGCAGAGCGACGGCACGTTGGCGGCCGGGATCGACTGGCAGCAGCAGCAGCACGAGCGCGCGTTGCAGTCGATGCCGCAGCCGTGCGAGGCGCCGCCGTTGGTGCAGAACTCGACGGTCGGGGTCAGCAGCGCAAGCGCCGGCGGTGCGGTCAGCGAGAGGATCAGCGGCGCGGCGGCCACCGCCCCGCCGACCTTGGCGATCCTGACGCCGAGCTCGCGGCGCGTCGTGCCGAGGCCGCCGCCGGTGTCAAGCAGGTCGCAGGACTCGAGCTCGTCGAGCGCACGCGCGACCGTGTCGGCGTCCAGCTCGAGCTGGGCAGCGATCGTCGCGATGGTCGTCTTGCCATCACAACGCTGCCAGACCTGGGTCGCAGTGCCGGAAAGCGAGTGGGCGCGGTTGACCCTGAGGTCGTACACGAGCCGCTCGTCGCCGATTTCCTCGACGACCAGCTCCTCCGCACGCGCCAACGGCGCCAGCGAAGCGGACTTCGCGTAGTTCCCCGTGTTGTGATCCATCACATCCCTAACCGAATTGCGGTGTACCGGCGATCTTAGGGCACTTCACGGCGTCCCGCCAGCGGCGAACGGCGCCGTCTCGCGGTCTAGCATCCGCTGCGGCCCGCCCGCATGCCCGAATCCTCCTCCAACAGCACGTTCGTCGAGGCGCAGACCGTCGTACTCGCCGTGCTGCTCGTCGGCTTCGGCCTGTACTTCGTCCTGCGCCGTCTGCAGCGCTCGCGGCCCGAAATTCACGATCGGGCGTCCGCTGGCGGTTGGGCTCATCATCCGCCTGCTCGCGATCGCCGGCGTCGCCGCGACCGGGTTGAACGAGACGCTGCGCGGCGGCGACGAGGAGACGTTCCTCTACTACGCGCGCATCCTCGCCGACACGCCTATCGGCCACGGCTTCCTGCCCCACGACCAGTTCCAGTTGCAGACCGTCGTCTTCGCGCTGGAGCTGAAGTGGGGCGGCTTCAGCGTCGGCGCCCTGCGCGTGATGCAGGTCGGCATCGCGCTGCTCGGCGTGCTGCTGCTGATTGCCGCGGTGCACGACCTCGCCGGCCCGCGCGCCGCGCGGGTCGCGGCGTGGGTGCTCGCGCTCGAGCCAGGCAGCATCTTCTTCAACAGCTCGTTGCACAAGGAGCCGTTGATGGTGCTTGCCAGCGGCCTCGTCGTGTTCGGCGGGACGAAGCTCTGGCGCAACCTCGACCTGCGCGGGCTGCCGTTCGCCGCCGCTGGCGGCCTGATCGCGGTCGAGACGCGCTCGTACGCCGGCTGGTTTCTGGTCAGCGGCGCCGTGCTCGTGCTGCTGCACGCGTCTCTGCGCCGCCTGGACCGGCCGCTACGAGCGATGCCGCTGGTGTACGCGATCGTGATCGCCGGTGTGCTGGCGTTGCCGACCGTGGTCGACGTCTCATCGGAGCGCAACCTGCGCCTGCTGCAAGAGTCCCAGGACTTCGTCACCGACACGCGCTCGGCGAGCGGCGCGAACAACAACAACCTCGCGCTCGAGTCGATCGACTACTCCAACCGCGGCGCGGTGGTCCAGAACCTCCCGCGGCGCGCTGTCGACGTCCTTACGCGACCGTATCCATGGCAGCTGGCAAACCCCAGCCAGCAGCTCGGCGCGCTCGGCACGCTCATTGCGCTCGGCGGGCTCTTCGTGCTGCTGCGGGCGGCGATGCGACGCCGCGGCGAGGTCCTCGCGCTCACCGGGCCGATCCTCTACCCGATGCTGTTCTTGCTGATGGCGTACGCGCTGAGCGCGGGCAACGCCGGTACGGGCTTTCGCTATCGCACCCACATCGTCATCCTCGGCGTCGCGATGCTGTCGGCGCTGCGTGGATCGGTTCGGGCCCCCGTGCCAGCTGGTACGTTGCCTCGCCCTGTCGAGCTCGTGATGAGGCCCCAGGGACGGCCGGCATGACGCCTCAGCACACCCAACAGCAGGACGTCCGCGCGTACCTGCGCAGCATCTGGCGATGGAAGTTCCTGATCCTCGCGCTGCTGGTGTTGGTGCCCGCGGCCTCCTACGCGCTCGAGACGCGCAAGGAGCGCTCCTACCGCTCGAGTGCCCTGGTCCGCGTCGAGGCCGTCAGTCTCGACTCGTCGCTGTTTCCGCAGACGTCGGTCGGCAGCCAGAGCACGCTGTCGGTCGCGCGGTTGGTGCAGACGCGGCGGATCGCCGACGCCGCAGGAAAGCTGATGCGTCCGCGCGAGCCCGGCGCACCGCTGCTGGGCAGCATCGACGTCGAGCCTGACACCGACACCGGCTTCATGTCGATCAGCGCGACGGACGAGAACGCGCAACGCGCCGCAAACATCGCGAACGCCTTCAGCATCGCGATCTCCGCCAACCGCACGGCGACGTTCATCGGCCAGATCAACTTCGGGATCGCCAGCGCCAAGCGCGAGCTGGCGAACCTCACCCGTCGCGACACGATCGCCCGCAACCAGCTGCGCGCGCAGGTCGAGCGCCTGCGCAGCCTGCGCGCGGCGCAGCGCCGCGATGCCGCGATCATCGAGCGCGCGGTCGCCTCGGGGACGGCGACGGGGCGCAACACGCGCCGCGCGATCGAGCTCGGCCTCGTGATCGCGCTGCTGCTGAGCATCGGCGCGGTCGCGCTCGCCGAGAACGCCGACAGACGGCTTCGCAACCCCGACGAGCTCGAGGAGCTGACCGGCCTGCCGCTGCTGAGCACGGTGCCGGCGACGGCGTTTGCCTCTGATGGCGGCAGCGGGCCTGACGAAGAGGCCTTCCAGATGCTGCGCGGGGCGCTGACGTACTTCAACGTCGACCGCAAGGTGTCGAGCATCGTGGTTGCAAGCCCCGGCCAAGAGGACGGCAAGACAACCGTCGCGGTGCGCCTTGCCTACGCGCTGTTTCGTGCCGGCAAGCACGTGATCCTCGTCGACGCCGACCTGCGCCACGCCAGCATCGGCCCGCGGCTCGGCGTGCAGGTCGCCGACGGTCTGGGCGCGGTGATCGTCGGTGAGCGCGAGCTCTACGAGGTGCTCGTGACCGCGCCGGGTTCCGAGACAGCGGGCAGCGAGCACGGCTCGCTGCGCCTGCTGCCCGCCGGCACCCCACCGCCGAACCCCGCCGAGATCCTCAGCGCACCGGCGCTGCGGCGGATCCTCGCCGAGCTGGAGGTGCGCGCCGACATCGTCGTCGTCGACACCGCCGCCGCGCTGGCGGTCAGCGATGCGCTTGCCGCTGCTGCAGGCGGGCTCCGGCGTCGATCATCGTGGCGCGGATCGACCGCACGACGCGCGCGGCACTGCGACGCCTGCAGTCGGTGATCCAGTCCGCCGGCGGAACGGTGCTCGGCGTCGTGGCCACCGGCAGCAGCCCGCGCGCCCACGGATACGGGTACGGGTACGGCTACAACCCACCGAAGCGCAGCCGGCGTGCCGCACGCAAGGCCCGCAAGGCGGCCGAGAGCACCGCGCCGCCCGCGCCGGCCGCGCCGCGCGACAGGGTCGACGTTTGACACTGGATTGACCGGCTCAGTCAGGGCGGCTATGATCCTGAATCCAGTACTTCGCCGCGATGGAGTGCGGCGTGACGGGGGACTATGTGGGCGAGGCACGATGCGACGCGCGTTGATCACGGGTGGGGCTGGATTCGTGGGATCACATCTGGTCCGGCGGATGCTCCAAGACGGCTGGGACGTGGTCGTGCTCGACGACCTCAGCACCGGTCGGCGGTCCAACCTCGACGCCGTCGCCGACGACGTGCGCTTCGTCCAGGCCGACGTCGCCTCGCTGGACGACGTGCGCCGCGCCGCGGACGGCTGCGAGATCGTGCTGCACCAGGCGGCGCTGCCGTCGGTGCCGCGCTCGATCGCCGACCCGGTCGCCAGCCATGCCGCGAACGCGACCGGCACGCTCAACGTGCTGGTCGCCGCGCGCGAGGCGGGCGTGCGCCGCGTCGTCGTCGCGTCGTCGTCCTCGGTCTACGGCTCGGTGCCGGACCTGCCCAAGCGCGAGACGATGCCGACGTTGCCGCTGTCGCCCTACGCGGTCTCCAAGCTCGCTGCCGAGTCCTACTGCCGCGCCTGGCACGACCTCTACGGCGTCGAGACCGTCGCGCTGCGCTACTTCAACGTCTTCGGGCCGCGCCAGGACCCGCACTCCGAGTACGCCGCGGTCGTGCCGCGCTTCATCGCCGCCTACCGCGCCGGTGAGCCGCCGGTGATCTTCGGCGACGGCGAGCAGTCGCGCGACTTCACCTACGTCGCGAACGTCGTCGACGCAAACGTCGCCGCGCTCGCCTCCGCCGCCGCGCCGGGCAACGTCTACAACATCGCCTGCGGGCGCAGCGTCACGCTCAACGAGCTGGCCGGCGAGCTGCGCACGCAGATGGGTGCGACCGCGCCCGCCGTCCACGCTGCGCCACGTCCCGGCGAGGTGCGCCACTCGCTCGCCGACATCGCCCAGGCGCAGGCAGACCTCGGCTACGCGCCGCGCATCGGGTTGGCGGAGGGCCTGCGCGCGACGATCGACGCGTTTGCCTCAGAGGACATCGCGGTGGCCGCGATGAGATACCTCGTCACCGGCGGCGCCGGCTTCATCGGCTCGCATCTCACCGACGCGCTCCTGGCCGCCGGCCACGAGGTCACGGTCCTCGACGACCTCAGCACGGGCAGCACCGACAACATCGCGCACGTGCGCGACGACCCGCGCGTCAGCTTCGTCGAGGGATCGGTCACCGCGCCCGACCTCGTCGACGACTGCATGCGCGAGGCCGACGTCTGCCTGCACCTGGCGTCGACGGTCGGCGTCCAGCTCGTCGTCGACAGCCCGCTGGAGACGCTGCTCGATCACGTGCGCGGCACCGACGTCGTGATGGCCGCGGCCGCACGCCGCCACCGCCGCGTGCTGTTCACGTCGACCTCCGAGGTCTACGGCAAGCGCAGCGAGGACGGGCTGCGCGAGGACGCCGACCTCGTGATCGGCTCGCCCGCGAAGTCGCGCTGGTCCTACGCGATCGCCAAGTGCTTCGGCGAAGCCGTCGCCCAGGCCTACCACGACCAGCACGGCACGGAGACGATCGTCGTGCGGCTGTTCAACACCGTCGGCCCGCGCCAGACCGGCCGCTACGGGATGGTCCTGCCGCGCTTCGCCCGCCAGGCGCTGGGCGGCGAGAGCCTCACCGTCTACGGCGACGGGACGCAGACTCGCTGCTTCACGCACGTCGCCGACACCGTCCGCGCGATCACGGCGCTTGCCGCGTCCGACGCCGCGGTCGGCAACACCTACAACATCGGCAGCAGCACGCCGATCGCGATCGCCGACCTCGCCCAGCGCGTGATCGCGCGCTGCGAATCGGCCAGCGACATCGTGCAGGTGCCCTACGACGAGGCCTACGCGGAGGGCTTCGAGGAACTCGGCGCGCGCACGCCCGACACGTCCGCGCTACGCGGGCTGACCGGCTGGCAGGCCGAGCGCGGCATCGACGCGGCGATCGACGACGTCATCGACCACGAGCGCGCCTACCGCGGGCGCGACGTCTCGGCGCATGCCGCTTGAGCTGCGGCTGACGCTGGCGTTCGCGGTCGCGGCGGCGATCACATGGGTGCTGACGCCGCTGGTGGCGCGGCTCGCTCTGGCGACGGGCTTCGTCGATCTGCCGATCGGCTACAAGGGCCACCGCGCGCCGACGCCCTACCTCGGCGGCGCGGCGATCCTTGCGGGCTTCGCGGTCGCGGCGCTTGCGTTCGGCGACGGCGCCGGGAGCTATGGCGTGCTCGTGCTGTGCGCGGCGGGGCTGTGGCTGCTGGGGACGCTCGACGACCGCCTCAACCTCTCCCCCTTCCTGCGGCTCGGTGTCGAAGCCGCGGCAGGCGCGGCGCTATGGGCGGCCGGGCACGGCTGGGAGGTCCTCGGCAGCGGCGTGCTCGACCTCGCGCTGACGTGCGTCTGGGTGATCGCGATCGTCAACGCCGTGAACCTGATGGACAACATGGACGGCGCCGCCGGCTCGTTCGCGGCGGTCGCGGCGCTGGGCATCGGCGTGCTTGCCGCGTGGAGTCCCGACGCGACGCTCGCGGCGCTGTGCTTTGCGATCGCCGGCGCCTGCGTCGGCTTCCTGCGTCACAACCTCGCGCGCCCCGCGCGGATCTTCATGGGCGACGGCGGCAGCATGCCGCTCGGTGCGCTGCTGGCCTGCGTCGCGCCCGCTGCGGCCACCCAATGGGCCGCAAGCGTCAACGGCGTCGCGACCGGTGCGCTGCTCGTCGGCCTGGTGCTGCTGGACACGTGCCTGGTCGTCTACTCGCGCCGCCGCGGCGGGCGCGCGGTGATGTCAGGCGGGCGCGACCACCTCACGCACCGGCTGCGGATCCACCTCGGCTCCGCGCACGCGGTCGTCGCGCTGCTGGCGGCGACGCAGCTCCTGCTGTCGGCGGCGGCGATCTTCCTCGCGATCGCCGCACCTGGCGCGGCGTTTGCGTTCGCGCTCGTCGCCGTGGTCTGCGGCGCGTGGCTGATCCGCTGGCTCGATGGCCCAGAGTGGGCCGAGCACCACGCGCTCACGGTCCCGGCGCTCGAGGTCGAGCCGGCGCGCCAGGGCTAGCGCCTACAGATCCTCGTCGCCTTCTTCGTCGGCGTCGCCGTAGACGTCGTCGTCGTCGAGCTCTTCGTCGACGTCCGAGGCATGCCGGCCGATGCGAGCGGTACCCGCGGAGTCGCCGTGGCTGGCGTGCTCGATCAGCTCTTCCTCGGCGAGCTCGAAGCCTTCGCTCTCCCCACCGCCGGCCTCGGACACGGGCTCAAACGCGGGATCCTTCGGATCATCGAAGCGCATGGCGCGACCTTACCCCGTGCACGCGCCGTGCTATCCACCGTCTTGTGACGATTCCGCTCGAGGAGCTGCACCTGCACCGCCTGCTGGTCGCGATCGACGGATCGGAGACGGCCGAGCTCGCGCTGCGGGCGGCGGTCACCGCGGCGCAACGCGACCACGCGGCCGTGACGCTGATGACGGTGATCCCGGACTTCGCGGCCGAGGCACGCCGCTGGCCGGTCGCCGGCATGCCGAACCCCGTCCAGCTGCAGTCAGAGGCGGACGAGAACGCCCAGCGGCTGCTGCGAGAGACGATCGAGCGGATGCCCGACGACCTGCCGGTGACGACGGTGATCCGCCACGGCAAGCCCGGCCCGGAGATCATCGCGCAGTCGCGCCAGAGCACCTACGACGCGATCATCCTCGGCGCCCGCGGCGTGGGCCGGATCGCTGCCCTGATGGGCAGCGTCTCAAGCTACGTGCTCAACCACGCCGACGTCGCCGTGTTCGTCGCCCACGCCCCGCGTGTGCCGTGAGACCCAGTCGACGATCGTGTTCGTGACGAGGTGGTGGTCGTCCCACATCGGCACGTGGCCGACGCCTGGCAGCACGCGGTACTCGGCGCCGGGGATCTCTTGACGCAGCCGCCACGAGCAGGTCTCCTTGGGCAGGATGCGGTCGTACTCGGCCCAGGCCAGCAGCACCGGCGCCTCGATCGTCTCGAAGCCGCCGAACTCGATCTCGTTGGCCAGCAGCTGCGCGATGACGGGCTCGGACACGCTGCACTGCAGCGACGACAGCGCGAGCGCAACGGCGTCGGCGGGATCCACGAGCTGGCCGCGGCGCATCGCGTCGCGCAGCGCGAGCTGACGCGCGCGTGGGCGCGCCATGATTCGACCGACGCTGGTGCGCGACGCGCGCGTGATCGCCAGCTGACGGCGGAAGAAGCGCCCGACGCGCCTCGACTCCGGGCCACCCGGCTGCCAGCCCGCGCCCGGGGAGAGCGCGACGACGCTGCGCGCGCGGCCGCGCTTGGCGAGCTGGATCGCGAGCGTGCCACCCATCGAGTTGCCGACGACGTGGGCGGTGTCGACGCCGATCTCGTCGAGGTGCTGCTCCAGCGAGTCGGTGACGGACTCGAGGTTGAAGTCGGCGGTGAACTCGGGGCCGCCGTCGTGGCCGGCAAGCGTCGGTGCGATCACCTCGTAGCGCGCCACGAGCTCCGGGAGCACCGGGCGCCAGCAGTGCCACGTGGCGGTGAAGCCGTGCAGCAGGACGACCGGCTCGCCCTCACCCGCGCGGTAGAGGGCCTTCGAGATTTCAGGCATGGCCGCGAATCCTACGCAGCCGAAGCCTTTGGGTCCGCATAGAGCGACTCGATCTGCGTGGCGTACTTCTCGTGGATCACGCGCCGCTTGAGCTTCATCGTCGGTGTCAGCTCGTCGCTGTCGGGCAGCCAGTCGTTCGCGAGGATCGTGAAGTGCTTGATCTGCTCGACGCGCGAGAGGTGCGAATTGGCCTCCTCGACGGCCGCGGCGATCGCTTCCTGCAGTTTCGGGTCTTCGGGGTCGCGACCGGCCGCGGCGTCGGGGTCGAGCACCAGCAGCGCGACGTTGTAGGGCCGGCGGTCGCCGATCGCGCAGGCTTGGCCGATCAGCGGGCTGGACGCCTTCAGCGCCTGCTCGATGTTGGCCGGCGACATGTTCTTGCCGGCCGCGTTGATGATCAGCTCCTTCTTGCGATCGACGATCTTGACGAAGCCGTCCTCGTCGATCTCGGCCACGTCGCCGGTATGCAGCCAGCCGTCATTGTCGATCGCCTCGGCGGTCTTCTCGGGGTCCTTGCGGTAGCCGAGCATCACGTTCGGCCCGCGCAGCAGCAGCTCGCCGTCGTCGGCGATGTGCAGCTCGACGCCCGGCGCGGCGCGCCCGACGGTGCCGACGCGGACGGTGCTCGGCGTGTTGATCGTGCCGATGCACGCGGTCTCGGACATCGCCCAGCCCTCGATGATCGGCAGCCCGAGCGCCATGAAGTACTCGAGCACGCTGACGGGAATCGGGGCGGCGCCGGAGGCGAGCCAGTCGGCATCGTCGAACCCGAGCTGGGCGCGGACGTCGGCGCGCGCCTGCTCGGGCAGCGCGGCCGGGTCGGTGACGCCCTTGGCCTCGAGACCGGCCTTGAGCTTCTCCCAGATGCGGGGCACCGCCAGCAGGCCGGTCGGGCGGGCGTCGGGAAGGTGCGCGAAGAGCGCCTGCGGGTCGTCGATGCACGTCACCGTCGAGCCGGAGGCGATCTGCAGGTAGTGCGCGAAGAAGCGGTCAGCAAGGTGCGCGCAAGGCAGGTAGGAGACGAGGCTGCCGCCCGGACGCATGTCGATCACCTCGGCCGCGCCGCGCAACGCGAACAGCAGGTTTGCGTGCGTGAGCTGCACGCCCTTCGGCGGCCCGGTCGTCCCTGAGGTGTAGATCAGCGTCGCGATGTCCTCGGGCGCGACCGCGCGCCAGGCGGCATCGAAGTCGGGATGCTCGGCGTCCGGCAGTTCGTCCTCGACGAGGATCACGTGCTCGACCTGCGGCGCCTTCACCGCGCGGATCGTGTCGGCAAAGCGCGCCTCGGTGATGACGACGCGGTTGTCGGCGTTGGAGAAGAGGTACTCGATCTGCTCGGGCGCCGAGGAGTTGTAGACGCTGAAAGGCGTCGCGCCGAGGTGCAACGCAGCCGCGTCGATGATCGAGAACTCGGGACGGTTGACCAGCATCATGCCGACGGTGTCCCCCGGGCCGATGCCGAGCGCGGCGAGGCCGCCCGCGACGCGTCGCACGCGCTCGGCGTACTCCGACCACGTGTAGGTCTGCGCGTCTCCAGGCGTGCGCAGGGCGATCTCGTCGGCGAACGCCTCAGCCGTGAGCTGGAACGCCTCGCAGAGCGTCGCCCCTTCAAGCCCCGGATTCTGGTCTGACGGCATGGCCCATGTTCTCAGGCCCTTTACGGCAGGATCAAGTGGCTATCGCCGAACTCGTGCCAGAGGTAGCCGGCATCCAGCGCCGCGGCGTAGGAGCGCGCAAGCAGGTCGGAGCCGGCGATCGCCTCCAGCATCAGCAAGTGGCTGGCCTGCGGCTCGTGCCAGCCGCTGATCAACCCGTCGACCGCCCGCACTCCCGTCTCGGGGGAGACGACGACGCGCGTCCACCCCGCGCTCGCGCGCACGACGCCGTCGTCGTCGGCGGCGGTCTCCAGCGCGCGCACGACGGTCGTGCCGACGGCGATCACGCGCTCGGCGGCGTTGACGATCCGCGCCGTGTGCTCGGGGACCTCGTAGCGCTCGGGAAACGGCGGCTCGCCGCGCTCGGGCGAGGAGACGCCGGTGTGCAGCGTGATCGGCGCGAACTGGATGCCGGCGGCAACCAGGCGGGTCACGAGCTCGGGGGTGAACGGCCGCGCGGCGCTCGGCATCTCGGCGCTGCCGGGATGCAGGGCGAACGCGGTCTGGTAGGCCTCCAGCGGGTGCGGCGAGGGCACATAGCTGTAGCGGATCGGGTGCCCGTTGCGGCGCAGGTAGGAGACGACCGGCTCAGCACCGCCCAGACGCGCGAGCCACAGGCGCGGGCCGGGCGCGTACGGCGCGACGAGCTCCAGCGCGGCGCCGCCGGCAAGCGTCAGGCGCGCGCCGCTGTGCCCGCGCATGGGATGCGCGCCGCCGGAAGTGCGCAGCTCCACGACCCACCAGCTGCGCTCGTCGTGCTGCGGCGCGGCGGTGGCGAAGTGGACCTCGACCATGGTCCCGTCGTCGCGCTGGGCGGACACGGCCGCGGGCAGCGTCGCCGACGTGTTGACGACGAGCACGTCGCCGGGGGCAAGCAGGTCGGGCAGGTCGCCGAAGCGCGCGTGGCTGAGCTGCCCATCCTCACGGCTGGCCACGAGCAGGCGTACGTCGTCGCGGCGCAGCCCGCGCGCCTCGGCGGGCTCGCGCGCGCTCTGCGCCTCGGGCAGGCGGAACGCAAGCGCGGGGGTCATGCGCGCACCGCCAGGTCAGCCGCGCGGTAGCGGCCCGACGGCAGCCCGCCTTCGATCAGAGCGAGCAGGCCGGGGACGGCGGCGTCGGGCAGTGGCCGGTCGGAGATGTCCTCGCCCGGGAACGCCTCCTGGTGCATGCGCGTGCGCATGTCGCCGGGGTCGACGGCGTAGATGCGCAGCGCCTCGTCCTCTGCCGCGAGCACCGCGGTGAGCTGGTCGAGCGCAGCCTTCGCGGAGCCGTAGCCACCCCAGCCCGGGTACGGCTCGACGGCCGCGTCGGAGGTGAGGTTGAGGACCGTGGCGCCGTCGGGCATCAGCGGCAGCACGCGTTGCATCAGCGCCAGCGGGGCGTAGACGTTGACGGCGAAGACGCGCTCGAGGTCGGCGAGCGGGTACTGCGACAGCGCCGGCTGGGGGCTCGGGCCGAGCACGCCGGCGTTGTTGACGAGCGCGTCGACACGCTCGCCGGCGGCGCGCGCGAGCGCGTCGCGGTGCTCGGGGTCGCGCACGTCGCCGGGGAGGGCGACGACGCCGTCGAGGTCCGCAACGGCCGCAGCGAGGGCCTCGCCGTCGCGGGCATCGACGATCACGCGCCATCCGCGCTGGGAGAGGGCGGTTGTCAGCGCAAGCCCGAGGCCGCGGGACGCGCCGGTGACGATGGCCGTGTGCATGGCGGACAGGGTGCCGCCGAGTGCGCCCGGTCCCTATGCGGAATTGGTCCTAGGACCTCGCGCGGCGCGGACGGCGGTGAGCGCGCGCTCGAGGTCGGCGAGGTGGCGCTCGGCGTTGAACGTCGCGTTGGCCCACGCCTGCCCGCGGCGTCCCATCTCCGCGGCTTCCTCGCGGTCTGCGGCAAGCGCGTGGATGCGCGCTGCCAGGCCGGCGACGTCGCCGAGCGTGTAGAGGAAGCCGTTGTCGTCGTTGCGCACCAGCTCGGGCGTCGCGCCGCTGCGCGCGCCGATCACGGGACGGGCGGCTTTCATCGCCTCGACGAGCACGCGCCCGAGACCTTCGCGCGCCGAGCAGCTGATCACGACGTCGGCGTCGCAGATCGCGGCGAACGGGTCCGCTGTCGCGGCGGCGAGGCGCACGCGGTCGCCCAGCTCCAGCTCGCGCACCTCGTTCTCGAGCTGCGCGACGTACTCGGGGTCGCCGCCGCCGACGAGCTCGAGCTCGGCGTCGATCCCGGCTGCGCGAACGAGCGCCAGTGCGCGGATCGCGTCGAGCTGGCGCTTGCCGGGGGACTTGAAGCCGACGACCGCGAGGCGCAGCGGCGTCGCGTCGTCGGCGCGCGTGCGCCGCGGCGGGCCGACGTCGACTGTGGGGCTGACGATGTGCAGGTCCATCCCCGGCAGGCGCTCGGCGAAGTAGCGGCGCAGCGCCTCCGAGCCGACAAGCGACGCCGGCGCGAGCGCGCGCATGGCGCGCAAGGTGGGCGCGGCGCCGAGCATGAACTCGATGCCGTGCTCCGGGGTCGCGAACTCGCGGATCGACCACGCGTGCGGCACGCCGCGGGCGCGCGCGGCAAGCGCCCCGACCATCGTCGTGATCGTGTCGCTGATCGCGACGTCAGCGTGCACGTCGCGCATCAGCGCCGCGATACGCGGCACGCTGACGGCGACGTTGTAGCCCAGCTGCTGCGCGAGCGCGCGCTGGCCGTGGCGCGCGCCGGCCCACGGGTTGTGGTGGCAAAGCTCGACGTGGGCGGCGCCGCTGAGGCGTTCGCGCAGTGGCCCGTCGCCGGGCAGCACGGCGTGCACCTCGTGCCCCGCGCCCGCGAGGACGCCGATCGACTCCGCGAACGTCAGGCCGGCCCCCGATATCTGCGCGCTGTGCGCAACCCACACGATCCGCACGGACCGAGTGACCCGCGGACACGCGTAAAGGTTGGTCAGTCACCTAGCCGAGGCGGGTATGACCCGGTTATACTGGCCGGTGTGAAGACCGCGATCTCCGTGCCCGACGACACCTTCCACCGCGTTGACCAGGCTGCCAAGCGGCTGGGCCTCTCTCGCAGCGAGTTCTTCGCACGCGCCGCGGAGAAGGCGCTCGACGCACTGGATGACGACGGTACGACCGAGA
The DNA here is from genome assembly GCA_963727365.1 of Paraconexibacteraceae bacterium. GTDB lineage: Bacteria > Actinomycetota > Thermoleophilia > Solirubrobacterales > Solirubrobacteraceae > Paraconexibacter. The sequence continues at coordinate 100,927 of CAVSFU010000009.1, forward strand.
CGATCAACCGGGCGGTTGCCGGCCTTCGAGCCGACCATGCGTTCACGGACGCGGCGGCCGCCGCGCTGGCCGCCGACGATCAGCGCTGATGCAGCGAGGTGAGCTGTGGTGGGCCGATCTCGGCCTGCCTCGAGGCTCGGCACCCGCGCTGCGCCGGCCGGTCCTAATCGTCAGCGCCGACCACTACAACCGCTCCAATCTCCGCACGGTCACCGTGGCGATCGTCACCAGTAACAGGCAGCTGGCCGCACTGCCAGGCAACGTCGCGATACCCGCCGACGTCGCCCAGCTCGACGCGGACTCGGTCCTCAACGTCACACAGATCGCAACCATCGACCGCGGCGCCCTCGAAGAGCGCATCGGGGCCTTGCCCGAGTGGCTGATGGCCCAGGTCAACGCCGGCCTCGCACGCGCGCTCGCGCTGGCTCACCTTTAGATGCGTACGCCCGCTTGGCTGCTGGTCCTGGCGGCGTTGCTCGGACTCGCGACGACTGCTCTGGTCACCGTCGCCGCGGGCGTCGACCCGTTCGACGGCACGCGTGACCAGCTCCGTGGCCCGGCTTCGGCCGGAGTGATCGTTTCGGCGCTCGTGCTGCTGTGGGGCGCGCTGCGCGCGTGAACCGGTGCTTGCCTAGCCGTGCGTACCCTGGCTTGTCGTAACCAGCGGCGTCCTGTCTATCTCAAGGCGCTGTTCCTCGCGAAGCGGCCAACCGGACCCTCGCGGGTCGACACGATGACAATCAGCCAGCGTCGGCGGAATTGGAGGGTCAGTCCGTGAGGCCGGCGCGGACGGCGTAGACCGCGGCCTGGGTGCGGTCGGTGACGCCGAGCTTGGCGAGCACGTGGCCGACGTGGGTCTTCACCGTCTTCTCGGCGACGCCGAGCTCGAGTGCGATGCGCTTGTTGGCGTAGCCGCGCGCGATCAAGGTCAGGACCTCGCGCTCGCGGGCGGTCAGGCGCTCGGGCGCCGCCTGGCCGGCGGGCTGGGCGATCGCGTCCACGAGGCGCGCGGCCACGGCGGGATCGAGCAGCGTCTCCCCCGCGTGCGCCGTGCGGATCGCGCGCGCGATCTCCTGCGGCTCGGCGTCCTTGAGCAGGTAGCCGGCTGCGCCCGCCTGGATCGCCGGGAGCAGGCGGTCGTCGTCGAGGAAGCTCGTCAGCACGATCACGCGCGTCGCGGGCAGGCGGCGGCGCAGCTCGCGCATCGCGCCGACACCGTCCAAGCGCGGCATCACGAGGTCCATCAGCACGACGTCAGGCGTGTGCTGCTCGGCAGCGCGCACGCCCGCCTCGCCGTCGCCGGCCTCGGCGACGACCTCGATGCCGTCCTGCAGCGACAGGAACGTGCGCAGCCCCTCGCGCACGACCGCGTGGTCGTCCACGAGCAGGACCCTGATGTCAGCCACCGTCCACCTCCAGGCGCACCGTCGTTCCCTCGCCAAGAACCGACACGATCGCCAGGCGCCCGCCGAGCCGCTCGGCGCGCTCCTGCATCGACGTCAGCCCGAGGCGGCGCGCACGCAGCTCCGGGTCGTCGGGATCGAAGCCGGCGCCGTCGTCGACGACCTCGAGCTGCAGGCAGCCGTCCTGCTGCGCCAGCTGCACGCGCACTTGCGAGGCGCCCGCGTGGCGCAGCGCGTTGTGCAACGCCTCCTGGGCGATCCGCAGGACCTCGGCGTCAGCGTCGGCATCGTCGGCGCTGGCGGCAGGGTCCGCGTCGAGCACGATCGGCGTGCCCCCGGCCAGCGCGGCGACGTGCTTGCGCAGCGTGCCGGCGAGCCCGTCGCGCTCGAGGTCAGGCGGGCGCAGCTCGAAGATCAGCGAGCGCAGCTCGTCGAGCGCCTCACGCGCGAGCTGCTGCAGGCGCCGCACCTGCGCGCCCGCAGCTTCGACATCGCGGTCCAGCAACGTCCCGGCAGCCTCGGCCGTCAGCACGAGGCTGAAGAGCTTCTGCGAGACGACGTCGTGCAGCTCCAGGGCCAGGCGATTGCGCTCAGAGACGCGCGACAGCTCACGGCTCTGCTCGAGCAGCTTGGCGTTCGTGATCGCGATCGCCGCATGCGCGGCGAGCAGCTCGATCAGCTGCTGGTCAGCGTCGTCGAAGACCTCACCGTCGATCTTCTGCGTCAGGTAGAAGGCGCCGATCACGCCGTCCGGCGTGACGATCGGGACACCGAGGAACGAGTGCATGTCCGGGTGGCCCGGCGGCCACCAGCCGCGAAAGCGCGGGTCGGCCTGGATGTCCTCGGTGCGAAACGGCTCGGGCCGGTCGAGCGTGGCCCCGAGCATGCCGTGCTGACGCGGCAGCGGGCCGAGCGCGGCGATCTCCGCGTCCGTCATCCCCGCCACGAGGAAGCGCTTGAAGCCTCCTTGGCCGTCGGGAATGCCAAGCGCGGCGTAGTGCGCCCCCGCCAGCTCGCGGGCGCGCTCGACGAGCTCCTGCAGCACGTCCTCCACCGAGCGCTGCGCCGCGACGGCCAGCACGGCGTCGGAGACCGCGCGCAGCGCGGGGTGCAGATCGGTGGCCACATGATGGTTCTAGCGGGTCGCGTACGCTCGCGTGATCGAAGTCCTGGTCCTCACGCCGTATCCGTACGGGACGACGCCGGGCCCGCGCTCGAGCTTCGAGCTGTGGGAGCCGCTGCTCGCAGACGCCGGGATCCACCTGCGCTACGAGGTCTTCGAGACCGATCGCCTGCACGAGATCGTCTATCAGCCGGGACATCAGCGCGAGAAGGCGGTCGAGATGGCGCGCTCCTTCGCCGGCCTCGCGCGGCGGCTGCGGCGTCTCGACGGGGCCGACGCCGTCCTCGTCAACCGCGAGGCCGCGCTGATCGGCCCAGAGATCCTGGAGCGCTGGGTCCACCGTCGCGGGCTGCCGCTGCTGTACCACCTCGACGACCCGCTCTACATCCCCTACCGCAGCCCGACGAACGGGCTGCTGTCGCGGCTGAAGTTCTTCGGCAAGGTCGGCCGGCTGTGCAAGCTCAGCGCGGCGGTGATCGCCAACTCGCCGAGCAACGTCGCCTTCGCACGCCGCCACAACGACAACGTCTGGGACATCCCCAGCGTCGTCGACGCCACGCGTTTCGACGGACGCAAGCCGCGCGCCGGCGATGGGCCGGTCTGCGTCGGCTGGACGGGCAGCACGACGACCGTCAGCAACCTCGACGTGATCGCGGGACCGCTCGCGACGCTCAGCCGGCGCGAGGACACGACGCTGCGCGTGATCGGTGCCGAGCGGGTCGGCCTCCCTGGCGTCGTGGCGCAGCCCTGGAACCCTGTGACCGAGGTCGAGGACCTGCGCCAGCTCGACGTCGGCCTGCTGCCGCTGCCGCTGACGGAGTGGACGCCGCACAAGTTCTACTTGAAGCTCGTGCAGTACATGGCGCTCGGAATCCCGCCCGTCGCGACGCCGCTCGGCGCCAACACCGTGGTCATCGAGGACGGCGTGAACGGCTTCTTCGCACGCGACGACGCCGAGTGGGTCGCGGTCGTCGAGCGTCTTGTCGAGGACGCCGAGCTGCGCGAGCGCATCGGCACGCGCGCCGCCGAAGATGCACACCGCCGCTACACCCTGCAGGCCAACGCCGAGCGCATCGTGGCCGCGTTTCGCTCGGCGCTGCGCTGATGCGACCACGGATCGCCTACGTGTCCTACGACGGCGCCGGCGAGCCGCTGGGCCGCTCGCAGGTCATCGCCTACCTCACGCGGCTCGCGCGCGACTGCGACATCACGCTGATCTCCTTCGAGAAGGACCACGCGAGCCGCGCCGAAACCGCCCGTCTGCTGCAGGACGCGGGCATCGCATGGCGGCCGCTGAGCTACCACAAGCGCCCGCCGCTGCTGAGCACGGCGTGGGACGTGCTGCGCGGCGCGCTGGCGCTGCGCCGCGTCGACGCCGACGTCGTGCACGTGCGCAGCTACGTGCCGGCGCTGATCGCGCTGGCGGCGCGCGCGCCTCGCCGCGCGCGCTTCGTCTTCGACATCCGCGGCTTCTGGGTCGAGGAGCGCGTGGAGGGCGGGCTCTGGCCCGCCGACGGCTGGCTGTACCGGCTGGCCAAGCGCTGCGAGCGGCGCTTCTTCGCCGCGGCCGACGCCGTCGTGACGCTGACGAACGCGTCCGTGCCCGCGATCCGTGAGCTCGGAGCGGACTGCCCCGTCGCCGTGATCCCGACATGCGCGGACGTCGATCGCTTCGCACAACAACTGCCACGCCCGGGTGGCCCGGCAGCAGTGTGGTGCGGGTCGCTGAGCACGGTCTACCGCTTCGACCTCGCGGTGCGCTTCGCGCAGGCGCTGGAGATGCCGCTGCTGGTGCTGACGCGTGAGGCCGAGCTCGCACGCGCACAGCTCGCCGGCCACCCGGCGCAGGTGCGCACGGTCGCGCCCGAGGCGGTCGCCGACGAGCTGCGACCCGGCGACGTCGGGATCTCCTTCATCGTCGGCAGCTACGACGCCAGCCACCACTTCTCCAACCTCGCCCGCGCACCGACGCGCATCGCCGAGTACCTCGCCGCCGGGATGGTGGTCGCGGCCAGCCCCGGTGTCGGCGATGTCGACGCGCTTTTGAGCGACGCCGAGGTTGGCGTCGTCGTCAGCGACCCAGCGGCGCTGGAGGAGCCGGCGCGACGCGCGCGGGAGCTCGCGGGCGACCCGGCGGCGTGGGCACGGTCGCGCGCGGCGGCACGCGACCGCTTCCACGTCGACAGCGGCGCCGCGCGCTACCTGAGCCTGTACCGCCAGCTCCTGGACAGCGACACCACGGCGCGCCCGAGCTGACCGCGGTCGCGGTAGGAGCCGGCGAGCATGCGATGCAGCCGGCCGTAGGCCTCGGACTCGCGCGCCGCGAGACTCCCAGGCAGCTCTGGGTGCGCGAATGCCTTGTCGAAGGCGTGGCGCATGTCGCGCTCCATCAACGCGACGTCGCGGCTCATGTTCTCGTCGTGGACGCGATAGCGCGCGAGCACCTCGTCGACGTAGCCGACGGCGCCCGCAAGCGCCATCCGCAACAGCAGGTCCCAGTCGGCCGACGTGCTGAGCTGCTCGTCGAAACCGCCCATCGCCAGGAACGCGTCGCGGCGCACCACGCCGGTCGAGCTGCACGACACCGTCGGCGTGCCGTCGAAGAGCAGCATCCCCTCCACGAGACGCTCTGACGAGCCGAGGCGCTTGTGCTCGCCGCCCACGTCCAACGCGCACATCGCGAGCGCGACGGCGGGATCGTCGAACAGCGCCAGCTGGTGCGCGAGCTTGTCGGGCAGCCACTCGTCGTCGTGGTCGAGGAACGCGACCAGCTCACCGCGCGCGATCCGCGCACCGTGGTTGCGCGCCGCCGACACACCCGCCTGCGGCTGACGCGCGACGGTTGCCCCCAGCTCCTCGGCGACCGCCGCGCTGCGGTCGCTGGAGCCGTCGTCGACGACGATGCACTGCAGCACGTGATGCGTCTGCGCACGCACGCTGCGGATCGCGTCGGCGAGGTGCTCCTCCCCGTCGTGCACGGGGATCACGGCGCTGACAGTAGGCTGAGCCGGCGTGGCCATCGGGTCGATTGTGCATGTCATCTCGGACTCTGGGCCGCATCCGTACTTCCGCACGCTGATCGAAGGCGACTCCCGCGACCACGCGCGCCTGGCCGTCGGGTGCGTCGGACCGGCCGGTGCACTGCAGGAGGACATGCGTGCGCTCGGCGTCGAGACGTTCGCGCTCGGCGCGCGCTCACGCGCCGGCTACCCCGCCGCGACGCTGCGCCTCGCGCGGCTGTTGCGCGCGCGCCGCGCGCAGGTCGTGCAGACACATCTCGTCGACGGCTCGCTCGTCGGGCTCGCGGCCGCACGGCTCGCCCGCACGCCCGCGATCTTCACCGCACACCACTCGCACGAGCTGCCGTTCCACGGCCGCCGCCTGCGCGCAGTCGACCGCGCCTGCGAGCGACTCTGCGCGCGCGTGCTCGCGCCGTCGCAGCAGGTCGCCGAGACGCTGACCGCGCTGGCCGGCGTCCCGCCCGCGAAGATCCGTGTGATCCACCACGGCTTCGACCTGCGGCGGCTCGATCCCGCCGCCGTCACCCCGGCCACCGTCCCCGAGGGTGACGGCCCGCTCCTGGGCACGATCGGGCGGCTCTTTCCCCTCAAGGGCCAGGCCGAGCTGCTGCGCGCGTTGGCGACCGTGCCCGACGTGCGCCTGCTGGTGGTCGGGACCGGCGATGGCGCGCCGCTGCAGGCGCTCGCACGCGAGCTGGGCATCGACGGCCGCGTGACGTTCGCCGGCCCGCGCGGCGACGTGCCGGAGGTGCTCGCGGCGCTCGACGCGTTCGTCCACCCGGCGCTCGCCGAGTCGTTCGGGATGGTGATCGTCGAGGCGATGGCGATGGCACGCCCGGTGCTGAGCACCCCCGTCGGGATCGCTCCCGAGGTGATCGAGACCGGCGTCACCGGCGTGCTCGCGCGCGGCGACCTGGCAGACGGGCTGCGCGAGCTGCTCGCGCTGCGCGAGCGCTGGCCACAGCTCGGCGCCGCTGCGCGCGAGCGGGTCGCCGGCTTCACCGCCGCGCAGATGGCCGACGACTACGAGGCGCTCTACGGCGAGATCGTGCGCGCGTAACGCCCGGCGACATCCCCGGGCGCGCCGATCTCGCGCACCACGCCGGCGTCCAGCCACATGACGCGGTCGCAGATCGCGGTCACCTGCTCGAGGTCGTGGCTGATGAAGAAGACCGTGCTGCCGCGCCCGGCGAGCGTGCGGATCTCCTGCAGGCAGCGGTCGCGAAACTCGCCGTCGACGACGGCAAGGACCTCGTCGAAGCAGTAGATCGACGCCGGGAACAGCATCGCGATCGCAAAGCACAGCCGCGACTGCATGCCGCTGGAGTAGCGCTTCAGCGGCGTGTCGAAATGGCGCTCCAGCTCGGCGAACGCCGCGATGTCGTCCAGACGCGTGTTGATCAGCGCGCGGTCGAGGCCGAGGATCGTGCCGAACAACATCGAGTTCTCGCGACCGGTCAGCTCGGGGTGAAAGCCCGCGCCGACGGCCAGCAGCGGCAGCACCGAGCCACGCACCTCCATGCGCCCTGCGCTCGGCTGCGTGATGCCGGCGAGGATCTGCAGCACGGTCGACTTGCCCGAGCCGTTGGCGCCGACGATGCCGAAGCACTCCCCCGCGTAGGCCTCGAAGGTGATCCCCTTCAGCGCATCGAACTGCTCGTGCGCGCCGGCGCGGCCGACGAGGCGCCGCAGCGTGCGCTCGAGGCGCAGCAGCTCGCCGAGCCGGTAGGTCTTCGTGAGGCCGTGCGCCGCCACGGCCGGCGCGTCAGATCTCATCGGCAATCAGTGCCTCGATCGCGGCGAACACCCTCCAGGACAGCAACGCCAGCAGCGCCGTCAGCCCGAGCGACACGAAGACCGCGGTCATGTCCGGGTCGATGCCGAGCACGGCCCAGCGCCAGGCGTCGATCAGCCCGGTGAGCGGGTTGAACGCGATCAGCGTCTGCAGCGTGTCCGACAGCTGCGCCGTCCCGTAGGCGACCGGCGCGAGGAACAGCAGCACCTGCAGCAGGAACGGCATCACGCTGATCACGTCGCGTGCGCGCACGCTCAGCCCGGCGACGAGCACCGCCACGGCGCCGGTCAGCACGGCGAGCCAGAGCGCAAGCAGCGGCGCGAGCAGTACGCCCGCGGACAGGTCGCCGGTCGCCGCCGCGACGACGATCGTCGCGACCACGGTGATCGCAAAGCTCGGCGAGCTCGAGATCAACGTCGCCAGCGGCAACGCCAGGCGCGGACATGCCGTCCAGCGCACGAGCGCGTAGTTGTTCACGATCGAGCCGACCGCGACCATCATCGTCGCCTGGAAGTACGTCCAGACCGTCAGGCCGACGAGCGCGAAGACGACATACGGCACGCCCGCGGTCTCGATGTCGGCGACGCTGCGAAAGCCGACCGCGAACGCGCCGAGCAGCGCCAGCGGCTGGAAGACGACCCACGCCGGCCCGAGGAAGGACTGCTTGTAGCGCGCCTTCAGGTCGCGCGTAGCCAGCGCGCGCAGGATCGGCCCGTAGCCGCGCACGTCGCGCAGGCGCAGGCGAACGTCCGACGGCTCGCGCACGTTGAGCGTCAGCTCGGTCACGGCTGTCTGAGCGCGCTGCGCACGCCGCGGAAGATGTGCAGTCCGGCAAGCATCGAGTAGCAGCGCGCGAGAACCCGCTTGGGCGCGCGGGCGCGCTCCAGCAGTCTCGCGGACGCCATCAGCGCGCGCAACGCCGGGCCGCGGCTTGCCAGCGCCTTGACGCGTGCCTTGGCGCCGGTGGCGGCGTCGAGATAGGAGCGCGCGATCGCATCGTCGGGATAGCGACGCGCGAGCACGACGAACGTCGCCGCGTTGCGCTCCTCGCGCCGGCAGAAGTCGGCCAGGCTCACGCGGTCGTCGTTGTGCAGCAGGCGGATCGACGGGTCGCGCAGCAGCGTGCAGCCGGCGGCGAGCGCGCGATACGAGAACTCGCGGTCCTCCGCGCCCGCCGCCGGGAAGGTCTCGTCGAAGCCGCCGAGCTCCTCGAACAGCTCGCGGCGCAGCGAGAGGTCCTGCGAAGGGATCGCCTCGAGCGCGATGCAGCCGTCCGCCAGCACGGACCCCGGCGTCGTGCGCCGGAACTCCTGCTCCAGCGCGAGGCGGTAGCGGCCGAACGGCGTGGCGCGCAGCGTCGCGATCGCCTCGGGCGTGAACTCCCACTCGCCGTTGACGAGCGCGCGCGGGTGGCGCGCATGGACCGCGAGGTGGCGTGCGAGGTGGTCCGGGCGCACGAGGATGTCGTCGTCGACGAACAGCAGGAACTCCCCGCGCGCCTTGCGCGCGCCCTCGTTGCGCGTCGCCGCCGCGCCGCGGCCGTCCGTGTCCTCGACGACGATCAGCTCGTGGTCGTCGTGCTCGAGCGCGCGCAACGCCACAAGCGTCGCCTGCAGCGCCGCGGGGCGACGATGGGTCGGCACGATCACGCTCACCGCCGTCACTGGCGCTCGCCCGTCCGCCAGCCGCGAAAGATCGCCAGGCCGATCGCCAGCGAGTAGAGGCGGAACAGCACGCGGTCGGGCAGCCGCAGCGCCTCCCCCGCGGCGACGACGCGATCGATCAGCGCCTGCGCCGGGCGCGTGCTGAGCGCGCGCTTGGCGAGCTTCGACGACGACGAGCGCCGGCCCGTCGCCGCGGCTGATCGGGCGGTTGCGGCGCGCGATCGTCGAGCGCGCATGCGGCTCGGGGTGCTTGCGCACGAAGCGCACGGTGTCGGCCGCGCCGCGCTCCTGCTGGCGGCAATAGCGCCCCAGCTCGACGTGATGGTCGTTGTGGATGCAGTGGATCGCGTCGTTGTAGAGGAAGCGGATGCCGGCGGCGACGGCGCGCACCGCAAGGTCCTGGTCCTCGCACGCGACGCGGAACTGCTCGTCGAAGTAGCCGACGCGCTCGAGGTCTGCCCGCGGCAGCGAGAGGTTGCGCGCCGTCGGCAGCACCAGCTCGGACACCTCGTCGTCCAGCGCGCGTCCCGTCCTCTGCCGCTCGAAGTCCGCTTCCCGCTCCTCCAGATAGCGCCCGAACGGCGTCTCCGCCAGTTCGTCCAGCTGCTTGAAACCGCCGACCACCCAGGCGTCGGGGAAGCGGGCGTGCGTGTCGATGTGCTCAGCGACGAAGTTCTCCGACACGACGACGTCGTCGCTGATGAAGATCAGGATCTCCCCGCGCGCCTCGCGCATCCCGGTGTTGCGCCCGGCCGAGACGCCGCGGTTGACGTCGTGGCGCAGGACGCGCAGCGCGTACAGCGTCTGCGTTGCCGCGAGCACCGCCTGCGTGTCGTCCTCGGAGCCGTCGTCGACGACGATCACCTCGTAGCGATCGGGCGCAACCGTCTGCGTGCCGAGCGCCGCCAGCGTCGGCGGCAAGGCGCTCGCGCGGTTGAAGGTGCTGATGACGATGGTCGCGTCGACGCTCACAGCTGCCTCGTGGCGGTGCGATAGGCGCGGGCCAGCATCGCGGCGTTGCGCTGCTGCGGCGCCGTCCGGCGGGGGTGGCGTGCTTCGATCGACATCGCCAACGCGGTCACCAGCCCGAACGCGCGCGCGTGCGCACGGCTGCGAATGCGCGCGCACGCTTGCAGGATCCCGGCGGCGATCCGTCCGTGCACGGTGGCGTCGTCCCACGTGCGGCGGCTGCTGGCGCTCGCATGATGCGTGCCGCCACCCGCGTCGCTGACCGCCACGCGCCAGCCGCCGCGCTGCATCCGCCAGCACCACTCGATGTCCTCGCCATAGAGGAAGAACGCCTCGTCCAACGGGCCGACGTCGCGCACCGCGTCGCTGCGCACGATCATCGCCGTCCCCGGCACCCAGCCCGGTCGCGGTGCGCGCCGCGCCAGGCGCTCCAGGCGCAGCAGCTCGGCCAGCGCGACCCACGCGGAGGGAAAGGCGCGGCCCGGGGAGACGCCGTCCAGCCACGGGCTCGCGATGCCGACGTCGGGGTGCGCGTCCATCCAGGCCGACCAGCGCGGGCACGGCGCCGTCGTCGAGCACGACGTCGGGGTTCAGCAGCAGCCAGTAGCGCGCGCCGACCTGCGGCCATGCGAGGTTGCAGCCGCCGGCGAAGCCGAGGTTGCGGGCCGAGCGGATCAGCGCCGCACCCGGCAGCGCCTGCTGCGCGATCGCGACGCTGTCGTCAGGGGACGCGTTGTCCACGAGCACGACGTCCTCGTCGCGCAGCGCGCCGAGGCACGCCGCCAGATGCTGCTCAGAGTTGTGCAGCACGATCGTCACGCAGACCTCCGCCACCGCGCACGACTGTACGGTCTGGCGGGATGTGCGGCATCAGCGGAGCGGTCTACGCAGGGGTCGAGCCGCGCCGGCTGGAGCATGCGTCCGCGCAGCTGGCGTGCCAGCGCCACCGCGGGCCGGACGCGGAGGGCGCCTTCGACGGCGGCCGCGGCGTCGTCGCCCAGAACCGCCTGTCGATCATCGACCTCGTCACCGGCGACCCGCCGATCACCGACGAGCGCGGCGCGATCGGGGCCGTCCTCAACGGCGAGATCTACAACTTCGCGGCGCTGCGCGAGGAGCTCGAACATGCCGGGCACAGCTTCTCCAGCACGGGCGACACCGAGGTCATCGCCCACCTTGCCGAGGACCACGACGCGGTTGCGCTCGCGCGCAGGCTCGACGGCATGTTCGGCCTGGCGGCATGGGATCGCGACCGCGAGCGGCTGATCCTCGCGCGCGATCGCCTCGGCAAGAAGCCGCTGTACTACTGGTCGGGCCCCGGGGTCTTGGTCTTTGCCAGCGAGATCAAGGGCGTTCTCGCGCACCCCGCGGTCCCCGCAGCGCCGAACGAGCGCGCGCTCGACGCCTATCTGACGTTCGGCTACGTGCCGACGCCGGAGACGTTCTTCGCCGGCGTGCGCAGCGTGCCCCCTGCCCACGTGCTGACGATCGAGCCCGGCGGCGAGCCAAAGATCGAGCGCTACTGGCAGCTCGCCGTGCCCGAGGATCACCTCGACCTCGGCATGGACGAGGCCGCGCACGAGGTCCGCGAGCTGCTGCTCGCCGCCATCCGCCGGCGGCTCGTGGCCGACGTGCCGCTCGGTGCGTTTCTCAGCGGCGGGATCGACTCGAGCGCGATCGTCGCGCTGATGGCCGGCGTGATGGGCGAGCCGGTGAAGACGTTCACGATCGGCTTCGACGACCGTGACGGCTTCGACGAGCGCCCGTACGCGCGCACGGTCGCCCAGCAGTTCGCCACCGAGCACCACGATCGCGTCGTGCAGCCCGACGCGATCGAGCTCGTCGAGCAACTCGTGCACCACCACGACCAGCCGTTCGGCGACTCCAGCGCCGTCCCGACGTTCCTGCTCAACCAAGTCGCGCGCGAGCACGTGACGGTGGCGCTGGCGGGCGACGGCGGCGACGAGATCTTCGGCGGCTACGAACGCTTCGCCGCCGGGCTTGCGACCGATCGCTACCTGCGCGTCCCGCGCCCGCTGCGCGCGGGCGGTCGCCGGCTAGCCCGAGGCCGCGTCGCGCGCTTTGCCGCAGCTGCCGAGGCGGGCATGCCGTCGGCGTACCTGGAGTGGATCTCCTACGTGCCCGAGCGCTGGCGCCGTCGGCTGCTGACCGACCCCGACGACTGGGCGCGCGAGGAGTACGCGCAGCGCTGGCGCGCGACAGCCGGGGCCGCGCCGCTGGACCGCCTGCTCGCGCTGAACCTCGACACCTACCTGCTCGACGACCTGCTCGTGAAGATGGACCGCACGAGCATGGCCCATGCGCTCGAGGTCCGCTCGCCGTTTCTGGACACCGCGCTCGTCGAGTTCGCCGCGCAGCTCGCGCCGAGCCTGAAGGTCCGTGGCTTGTCGCTCAAGCGCGTGCTCAAGCACGCCGTCGCCGACCTGCTGCCGCGCGAGATCCTCGACCGCCCCAAGCGCGGCTTCGGCGTGCCGCTGGACCGCTGGTTTCGCAGCGACCTGGCCGCGTACACCGACGCGACGCTCGGCCCGTCGGCGCGCGTGCGCGCGCACGTCGACGGCAGCACGCTCGACGCGCTGCTCGCCGAGCACCGCAGCGGCGCCGGCAACCACGGCCACGCGCTGTGGACGCTGCTGACGCTGGAGCTGTTCCTGCGTCGTCAGGGCTGGTGACCAAGCGCCCCGCGCTACGACAGGCCCAGCGCGCGACGCGCGCCGGCAACCGCGACGTCGACCCGCGGGACGGTCCGGCACGCGGCCAGCACGGGACGGGGCGAGCGCGCACGACTCAGAACGCGCCACGTGCAGCTGTGCCAGCGCGACGCCAGCGCCCGCTCGATCGCCGGCGCACGGAGGATGCCCTCGCCACCGAGCTCGACCGCGAGCACCTGACCGTTGAACGCGATCACGTGCGAGATGTCCGCCCACGCCTCGTGCAGGAAGTCGGCGATGCCCTCTGCAACGATCTGGCGGTCGTGGAACGCGAGCACGCCGTGGCCGCCGAGCGCTTCGGCGCAGAAGCGCGCGTCGCGCAGCACGCCGGCCCGCGAGTGCTCGCCGTCGACGAAGCACAGGTCCGGCGCGTGGGCGAAGTGCGAAGCGGTCGAGTGCCTCGACAGACGCGTCGATCGTCACGAGCTTGTCCATCTGCGCGCCGGGAATCGTCCCGAGCGCCGCCACCATCGCGGCCGTCGTGTTGCCGTCGTAGGTCGCAGGTGCCGCGCGCGTCGTCGCGCGCGACCTCGACCCGCGCGTCGATTGAGATCACGGACATGCAACGCGGGTCGCGTATCACCACCTGCAGCGATCCACCGCGAAACGAGCCGACCTCGAGGTACGCGAACGCGCGACGCCGATCGGCGACTGCGGCGTGGAGGGCGAGAAGGCTGCGGCGGTCGTCGGCAACGGCCTGGATCTCGATGTTCGAGAACAGGCTCGGGTCGAGCGCGCCGATCCGCTCCTCCAGCTCCGAGCGTCGCATTGCACTGACATACTGACCGCCTTGGGCGCCCGTGTCCTGTTCGTGTCGCACGACGCCTCGCGCACGGGTGCTCCGCGGGTGCTGCTGGAGTTCCTGCGCTGGCTGCGCGACCACGCCGACATCGAGCCGCACGTGCTGCTGCTCGCGGGTGGGGACCTCAGCGACGAGTTCGCCGCGCTGGCGCCGACCACCACCGTTGCCGACGACCCGCACGGACAGTCGGCATTGCGCTCGCTGCTGCTGCTGGCGACGTTCGGCGACCCGCTCAGCCCGCCGCCACGCCGTGGCCGCGCGGCGGTCGTCCGCGCCGGCGCGCGGAACGTGCTGACGACGCAGCTGCGACGCAGCATCGGCACGCCCGACGTGCTCTACCTCAGCACCGTCGCCGCGATCCGCGCGCTCGGCCTGATCGCGCCGCCGACGCCCGTCGTGCTGCATGCGCACGAGATGGCGTTCGCGCTGCACGGCCTGCGCGAGCGCGAGCCCTGGGCCTGTGAGCAGCTGCGTCAGCGCGCGACGCGCGTGATCGCCGGCTCGACGCCGGTGAAGGACGACCTCGTCGAGGTGCTCGGCATCGACGCTGAGCGGATCGCGGTTGCGCACGAGGCGATCGCAATCGCCGACGCTCCGGCCCCCGAAGCCGTCGCCGCCGAGCGGCGCACGCTTGGCCTGGCGCCCGAGACCCGCATCGTCGGCGCCGTCGGCACGCTGACGTGGCGCAAGGGCCCGGACCTCTTCGTCCAGGTCGCGCGGCGCGTGCTGGAGCGCCATCCCGAGGCGCGCTTCGTGTGGGTCGGCAAGGCCGTGATCGGCGAGCCCGACGTCGCGCAGATGCGCCACGACGTGGCGCGCGCGGGCCTCACCGACCGCGTGCTGATCGCCGGTGCGCGCGACGACCCACAGCCGCTGATGGCCGCGTTCGACGTGCTCGCGCTGACAAGCCGCGAGGACCCGTTCCCGCTTGCCGCGCTGGAGGCCGCCGCGCTCGGCGTCCCCGTCGTCAGCTTCGACGCCGGCGGGATGACGGAGTTCCTCGAGGAGCGGCTCGTCGTCCCCTACCTCGACGTCGACGCGATGGCCGACCGCATCGCCGCGCTGCTGGACAGCGACGACGAGCGGACGGCGATCGGCAGTGCCCTAGCGGCGCGGGTGCGCGAGCGCCACACGATCGAGCAGACCGCGCCCGTCTGGTACGCGCACCTGCGCGCCGCGCTCAGCGGTTGACCGACGACATGTCGGCGTAGCGGTCGCCCGCGGCGTCACCGGCGCCACGCAGGCGCTCGAGCTCGTCGTCGCTGAGCGTCACGCCGAGCGCGCCGACGTTGTCCTCGAGGTAAGCCGCGGCGCTTCGTGCCGGGGATCGGCGCGACGTCCTCGCCGGCCGCGTGCACCCACGCCAGCGCGACCTGCGCGGCCGTCGCGTCGTGCGCAGCCGCGATCTCGTCGATCAGCTCGACGATCGCGATGTTCGCGGCGAGGTTGTCGCCCGCAAAGCGCGGCTGGTAGCGGCGGAAGTCCGACTCGTCGAGATCCTCGATGCTGCGCATCGTCCCGGTGAGGAAGCCGCGGCCGAGCGGGCTGTACGGCACGAAGCCGATGCCCAGCTCGCGGATCGTCGGCAGGATCGCGTCCTCAGGCTCGCGCGACCAGATCGAGTACTCGGTCTGCAGCGCGCTGATCGGGTGCACGGCGTGCGCGCGGCGGATCGTCTCGGGCGCCGCCTCCGACAGGCCGAGGTAGCGCACCTTGCCTTCGGCGACGAGCTCGCCCATCGCGCCCACCGTCTCCTCGATCGGCGTCTGCGGGTCGACGCGGTGCTGGTAGTAGAGGTCGATCACGTCGACGCCGAGGCGCTGCAGCGACGCCTCACACGCCTGCTTGACGTACTCGGGCCGTCCGCTGATCCCGCGTGACTGCGGATTGTCGGGATCGCGCATGATGCCGAACTTCGTGGCGATCACGACGTCGTCGCGGACGCCTGCCAGCGCCTTGCCGACGAGCACCTCGTTGGTATGCGGCCCGTACATGTCGGCGGTGTCGAAGAACGTCACGCCGAGCTCGACCGCGCGCTGGATCGTCGCGATCGACTCGTCGTCGTCGCGGCCGGCGTAGAAGTCGGACATGCCCATGCAGCCGAGGCCCTGGCGGGACACCTCGAGGCCTTGACTGCCGAGTGCGATCTTCTGCATCAGGAGCAGCACCTTTCCGTGTAGATCTCGATCTTGTGGTCGATGGCGGCGAGGTTGCTGCGGATCTCGTCGAGCTGCGCGAGCACGCTCTCGCGGTGGGCCACCAGCAGCGCGAGGCGCTCCTGCTCGTTGCCCTCGCCGTCGCGCACGAGCGCCGCGTACTCGCGGATCATGCGGATCGGCATCCCGGTCGCCCGCAGCTTCGTCAGCAGCTGCACCCAGGTCACGTCGCGGTCGGTGTAGCGCCGGTGGGTGGACTCGGCGCGCTCGACGGGGTCGAGCATCAGCCCCGCCCGCTCGTAGTAGCGCAGCGTGTGCGTCGTCAGTCCGGTTGCGGTGGCCGCCTGGGAGATGCTGAGCGGCTCGATGGTGGTCGTCGCCATTCCTCCACGGTAGAACTTCGAGCGCGCTCGAAGTCAAGGGGCCGCGTGACGGATGCGCGCGCGGGCCTCGGCATAGACCGTCGCTTCGTAGGCGACCAGCGCGCACACCAGCGCCGCGACGATCGCCAGCGACGCCAGCGACGGCAGCTCCAGCGCCACCGGGATCAGCGCCAGCAGCAGCAGCGCCGCAACGAGGCGCGGGCGGTTCCAGCTGCCGACGTTGCGGCGCTTGAACGCGCTCAACAGCTCCAACGGAGTGACCGGCTGGCCGCGCATCGCGCGCAGCGTAGCCGCCGCCGTGCCCGCTACCGTCTCCCGCCCATGGCAGAGCAGCGCCCCCGCCGCCAAGCTCCACGCGCCGCACACGCACCCGCCAGCACGCCCCGCCTCGAGGTCATCTGCGGCTGCATGTTCAGCGGCAAATCCGAGGAGCTCATCCGGCGCCTGACGCGTGCTGACATCGCGCGCCAGCGCGTGATCGCGGTCAAGCCGCAGCTGGACAGCCGCTACGACGTCACCGCGATCGCCTCGCATGCCGGCCGGCGTTGGCCGTGCGTCGCCGTCGAGCGCGCCGAGGACGTCCTGCGCGTCGCCGCGCAGCACCGGCCTGACGTGATCGGGATCGAGGAGGCGCAGTTCTTCGACGACGCGCTGCCCGACGTCGTGCGCCAGCTCGTCGACGACGGCGCGCGCGTGATCTGCGCGGGCCTGGACCTCGACGCACTCGGCCGCCCGTTCGGCCCGATCCCGGCCCTTGCCTGTGAGGCCGAGGCCGTCACGAAGCTGCACGCCGTCTGCGTCGTCTGCGGCGCCGACGCCTCACGCTCCCAGCTGCTCATCGACGGCGAGCCTGCGCCCTGGCGCGACGGGCCGCTGATCAACGTCGGCGGCGCCGAGTCCTACGAGGCACGCTGCCGCGCGTGCTTCGAAGTTCCAGACCGCTAACGCGGCTTGGCGTGCACTGCGCAGTGCGGGTCGCCGTTCCAGGCGATCGTGAACTCCACGCGTGCCTCGTGCGAGCGCAGCAGCGCGAGGCTCGGCCGCGGCTTGCGCTGACCCGCACCGGCGTGCATCCGCACGCGCTTGGGCGGCCCCGTGACCTCGAAGCCTGCGGAGTGCACCATGCGCACGAGCGCTTGGACGTTCGGCTTCCACCACCACGGGCGGTCGAGGCCGTCGAGGCCGGCGATCGGCCGCTTGCGGAACAGCAGGCTCAGCAGCGGATCGATCGCGTCGAGCACGACCAGCTGGCCGCGGCACACGCTGCGGACGGCGCCGAGCGCCGAGACAGGGTCGCGCAGGTGCAGCAGCAGGCTGCCGAAGTAGACGAAGTCGAACTCGCCGTCGACGACCGGGTCGAGGTCGTAGACGCTGCGCTCGTGGCGCGTGACCGACGAGCCGAGCGCGCGGTGCGCGATGTCGAAGCCCTCGCCACGGTCCTTCTGCGCACCGAGGCCCTCGATCGCCTCGCGCGGGGCGGACGCAGGCCAGTCCCATCCGCTCGGCTCAAGGATGTCGATCGCGTGCACCTCGGCGGCACCGCGGCGCTCCATCTCGAACGCCCAGAAGCCATCGAAGGTGCCGACGTCCAGGCAGCGCTTCCCGGCAAGCGAGTCGGGCAGGCCGATCTCCTGCGACACGCGCCGCGTGTCCATCCATCCGGGCGTGATCAGGCCCGGCTGCAGCTCGATCGAGTGGTACCAGAAGCGGCCCGCGACAGCTGCCGCCAGGTCCTGCTTCGTTGCCTCCGTGCTCCCGCTCGTCACGCGCGGCAGATTACAGCGGCGCCGCGGCGGGCGCGGCGACTGGCACCAGCGGCGTGCTGGCGGTCGGCACGGGCGAGCCGTGGCGGATCGCGCCGAGCAGCTGCTTGGCAAGCGGCAGGTAGCGCCAGACCACGACGAGCACGCCCTCGAACGCCAGCAGCCCGGCAAACAGCAAGCGCCAGCCCCACGACCAGCCGTCGGTCAGCAGCATCCCGACCAGCGCGCCGAGCCCGGGCAGCGCAGCCGCGAGGATGTCGCCACCGAAGTTGCGGAAGAGGTTGGCCCCCGGGAGCAGCTTGCGTAGGACCCGTACGCGTTCCGAGGCGAACATGCACTCGACCAGCGGCAGCGAAGCAGCGTAGCCGACCATCCCCCAGATCAACGTCGCAGGGATGACGAAGACGAGCGCCGCGACCAGGTAGAGCAAGGCGAAGCGGCCGAGCGCGCGTGTGTTGCCCGTGCTCATGATCACGACCGAGAACGGGAATCCGAACTCGCGGATGAGGGTGCACAGCGCGACGACCGTCATCAGCCAGCCAGCCGTGTAGTAGTCGTCGCCGAGCCCTGCCGGCACCACCCACGGTGCGACGGCCGCGATGCCGAACATGACCGGCGCAAGCACCGCCCACACCATCCGCTGCATGAGCTCGGTCGCGCGCTCGCGCGACTCCTGTCCGCGCCGCACCAGTGCTGGGTAGACCGACTGGTTGAGCACGGCGATGCCACGCTCGGCGATGAGGAACGGGAAGCCGGCAACGGCGAGCCACCCAAGCGCCTCGAGGCCGCTCGAATGGCGGACCGCGAGATAGCCGAGGTGGCCGCCGGCGATCGCGACGATCGCAAAGCTCAACACCGGTCCGCTGAAGCTGGCGTAACGATGGACGACCTCGCGGTTCAGGCGCTTGAGGCGCGGATGCGGGCTGATCGCCCAGGCGAGCCCCATCGTGCACACCGATGCGAGGGCAGCGCCGGCGATCAGCGCCCAGTAGTCCCAGCCGAGCGCCAGCAGCGGGATCGCGAAGAGCACGGCGCCGGCCGCATCGGCGACGGCGACCAAGCGCTGGGTCCCGAAGCGCAGCTCCCGGTAGTGCCACCAGACGGGGAACTTCAGGCCGTCCATGACCACCAGGCCCGCGACCGCGAGGATCGGCAGGAGCATCCGCCCGTCGTCGTAGATCACGGCGAACAGCGGCGCGAGCAGCGCGACGATTGCCGCGACGATGGCGCTGAACATCAGCCCCACCGAGAAGGCGTCGTCGAACGCCTCCTTCGCGGGCCGGTCGCGGTCGGCGACGAAGCGCTCCACCACGCCAACGCCGCGCAGCGACATCGCCGTGATGAGGATGACGCCCGCGATCGTCCAGACGGCGAGCGTCTCGGGAGCCATCAGCGACGCGCCGATGATGTTGCGCAGCGCGAAGAGTGCGCCTGCGACCAGCTGCGCCAAGCCGTTGATGACTGCCCCCCGGGCCACGAGCTTGGTCAGGGGTGCGCGCGAGCCCTCCACGTGGCGACATGCTAGAGCCGGGTCGGTGCCCCCGGTGCCGCCACCCCTTGTGTAACGTGCCGACGGTGACAGCGGCCCGCGCGTTCCTCCAGCGCCTGCACACGCGTCTGATGCTGCAGGCCGTCTACAACTGGGGCCCACGGTACGCGAGCGCGTTGCGCAAGCGCTGGACCATCTTCAAGAACCCGCAGGCGGACATCCGCTTCCTCGGGTCGGCCTACCTCGGGCCCGGCTTCAGTTTCTACGCACCTGCTGGCGGGACGTTCATCGTCGGCTCCGGCACCGAGTTCCGCAAGGGCTTCCGCGTCGAGATCGCGCACGGCGGCCGCGTCGAGATCGGGGCGCGCTGCGTCTTCAGCTACTACTCGGTGATCCAGTGCAGCACGTCGATCAAGGTCGGCGATCGCGCGATGTTCGGCCAGGCGTCGATCATCGTCGACGGCAACCACCAGCTGCGCGACATCAGCACCGACATCTTCGCCCAGCCCTACGACTACCGCGCGGTGGTCATCGCCAACGACGTCACGACGTTGACGAAGTGCACGATCCTCAACAGCATCGGGACGAAGTCGATCGTCGCGGCCAACGCGGTCGTCGACAAGGCGATCCCGCCCTACTGCACGTATGGCGGGGTGCCAGCGCGGATCCTCAACTACTTCGGGCCACCGGAGCTCGAGCCGCCCGAGTGGACGCGCAAGCGCCAGGAGAAGGGTATCCCCGATCCCGAGCCACGCCCGAACACGCTCGAGATCACCGGTCACTCGCTCCCGTTCGGCGGCGGTGTGACGGCGTTCCCCAACCGCTTCACGACGCTGCTCGCCGAGCTGATGGACGCGACCGAGGTCAACCGCTCGGTCGCCGGCGCGCTGCTGTGCTGGCCGCAGACGGGCTCGTCACCGGGCGACGGCGGCTACGCACACGTCCTGCAGGCACTGCGCCGCCCGGACGACATCAACGCCCGCTTGCCCGAGACGCTCACCGGGCTCACGTACTACGGCACCAACGACCTTGCCCTGCTCGGTCCGGCCGGCCTCACCCCGTTCGCGAGCGCCCTGCGCATGACGATCAGCCGCCACCGCGCCGCAAGCGTCTTCGAGGAGTCGCACGCGAGCGTGACGTACACGGGCGACTGGACCGCGCGCGCGGCCGGCGAGCACGCCGACTGCTCGGGCACGGGCGTGACCGTCAGCGCGGGTGCCGACGCTGCGCTGACGATCGCGGTGCCTGACGAGTTCCCGGGCGGCACGATCGCGCTCGGCTTCGTCGCCGAGCCGGGCGGCGGCGCGCTGCACGTCGTCTCAGTCGATGGCCGCGAGACGGCGCGACTGGACACCCGCGGGATCACCGCAGCCGACCGCCGCTGCGGCGCGGTGCTGCGGCTCGAGGCGCTCGCTGCGGGCGCCCACGAGATCCGCTGCACGGTCGCCGAGGGCACGACCGCGTTCGACTATTGGCAGGTTGAGCAGTCGCCGCTCGTGCTCGTCCCGCTTGCCTACGAGGCCGCCGACTGGAGTCCCTACACCGGCTGGGCACACCAGCCGGCCGCCGGCGACATCGCGGCACTGAACGTCAGCATCCGCGCGGTCGCCGACGAGTTCGGTCCCGGCGTCGTCTGCGTCGAGACCCAGGACGCCGTCGCCGACGCGCTGCACACGAACGGCTTCTACCCCGGCGACGAGGGACACGCCGCGATCGCGCGCGCCCTGCAGGCCGTCGTCAGCGTTCAGAAGACCGGCGTCTCGGTGTAGGTCCCGAAGACGTCCTGCAGTGCGGCGATGATCTCGCCCTCGGTGCAGTCGACGCGGGCGCATTCCAGCAGCGGGTCCATCAGGTTGACGTCGCTGCCCGCGGCCGTACGCAGGCGCGCCAGCGCCGCCTCAGCCGCGTCGCTGTCGCGGCCGGCGCGCATCGCCTGCAGCCGCTCGACCTGCTTGCGCTCGAGCGCGTCGTCGTGGCGGTGCAGTTCCAGCGCCAGCTCGTCGTCGGTCTGGAAGGCGTTGACGCCGACGACGACGCGCTCGCCCGCGTCCACCGCTTGGCGGTACTGAAACGCCGACTCGGCGATCTCCTGCTGCGGGTAGTTGACCTTGATCGCCTCGACCATGCCGCCGAGGTCGTCGATCTTCGCGAAGTACTCGTAGGCCGCCGCTTCCATGCGATCGGTCAGTGCCTCGACGAAGTACGAGCCGCCGAGCGGGTCGACCGTGTTCGTGACGCCGGACTCGTGGGCGATGATCTGCTGCGTGCGGACCGCCACGCGCACGGCGTCCTCTGTCGGCAGCGAGAGCGCCTCGTCGTAGGAGTTGGTGTGCAGCGACTGCGTGCCGCCGAGCACTGCGGCCAGCGCCTCGATCGCCGTGCGGACGATGTTGTTGAGCGGCTGCTGCGCCGTCAGCGAGACGCCCGCGGTCTGCGTGTGGAAGCGCATCAACATCGACTTCGGGTCCTTCGCGCCGTAGGTGTCGCGCAGCTCGCGCGCCCAGATCCGCCGCGCCGCGCGGTACTTCGCGATCTCCTCGAAGAAGTCGAGGTGGGCGTTGAAGAAGAACGACAGCCGCGGTGCGAACGCGTCGACGTCGAGGCCGCGGCGGATGCCCTCCTCGACGTAGGTGAAGCCGTTCTTCAGCGTGAACGCCAGCTCCTGCTGGGCGGTCGCCCCCGCTTCGCGGATGTGGTACCCCGACACCGAGACCGGGTGCCAGCGCGGCATCCGCTGCGTGCAGAACTCGACCATATCGGTCAGCACGCGCATCGCCGGGTCGATCGGAAAGCACCACTCCTTCTGGGCGATGTACTCCTTCAGCACATCGGTCTGGATCGTGCCCGCGAGCCGCTCGGCAGCGATGCCCTGACGCTCGGCGGCGACGACGTAGAAGGCGAGGATGACGGCGGCCGGGCCGGTGTTGACGAGGTTCGTCGAGACCTCGTCGAGCGGAATGCCGGCAAACAGCCGCTCCATGTCGGCGACGCTGTCGACCGCGGTCCCGCCGCGCCCGACCTCGCCGCGCGAGCGCACATGGTCAGAGTCGTAGCCCATCAGCGTGGGCATGTCGAACACCGCCGACAGCGCGGTCTGGCCGTTATCCAGCAGGTAGCGAAAGCGCGCGTTGGACTCGTCGCCGGTGCCCCAGCCGGACACCAGGCGTGTCGTCCACAGGCGCCCGCGGTACATCGATTCGTACACGCCGCGCGTGAACGGGAACTCACCTGCGTCGCCGATGCTCGCTGGATCACCCACGTCGGCCGGCGTGTAGATCCGCGCGACCGGCTCCCCGGAGATCGTGTTGAACCGCGCCTCACGCGTCGACATAAGACCGCACCCTACGTGACGATTTCGACACTCCAGAAAACTGACCGCAGTAGCTTCCCGCGCATGACCCGTGTGCAAGGGCGTGGGGGCACGGGTGCGATGCATTGCGATCGCGCTCGTGGTGTGCAGCGGGCTGTGCGCAGCGGGATCGCCAGCCGCGCCCGCAGCACCCGCGACCTGGGTCGAACAACGGCTGGAAGACCAGCCCTGACGCGTGGGGCGTCAACGACGTCGCGCTGAGCTGGGGGGACATGGGCGACGCACTGTTGCCAAGCGCGTCGCCGCGATCAGGAAGCTCAACGCGAAGTGGGTCCGCTTCGGGATCACTGGAAGCAGATCCAGGCCGGCGGGCCCGGACAAATACGACTTCGCCGCGACCGACCGCATGGTCGCGCGGCTTGCGCTTTACGGGATCCGCTGGCGGCCGATCCTGCTCGACCCGCCGGCGTGGGCAACGGCCGACCCGACCTTCCCCTACCGCCAGCCGGCCAACTCCTCGATGGCGATCGCGAAGTTCTTGTTCGTCTTCATGGCCCGTTACGGGCCAGGCGGCACGCTGTGGTCTGAGAACAGGGCTGGCTGCCGGCCGTGCCGGTGCAGGACGTCGAGCTGCACAACGAGCCGAACACGGCGTGGTACTGGGGCGTCGACCCGCGACGTGGAACTTCCGCACCGACTACACCGGTGAGGCATGGGCCAAGCTCTACGGCGAGGCCCTCGACATCATCAAGCCGCTGCTACCGACGACGCGCTTCTGGATGGGCGGGCTGGTCGGGTGCCGAGCTCGCCGGGCGTGGCTCGCGGTCACGTTCATCCGCAACGCGTTCACCCGCATCCACGCTGCGCAACACGCTCTACGGCCTCGCGCTGCATGCCTACCCGTGGAGCGGCGATCCGGCGATGCCGTCGAACCCGTACATGACGTACCGGTCGTGCCACAGGTCGTCGCGGCGATGCGCACGTACGGGCGCGCCGGACATGATGGTGCAGCTCAACGAGATCGGCGCCTCGAGGTGAAGGTCCCCAACGAGCAGAACCGCAACGACATCATGACCGCGACGCCGACATGGCGCGCTCGAACTGCCCGATCTTCGGTTTCGCGCCTACACGAGCATCGACTGGGAGAACGCCGACCACCCGAGCACTGGTACGGGCTCGTCGCCGCGGCCACGACGGCGAGCTCTACTCGCATGGTGCCGCATGGGCCGTCGAAGATCCGCGGCGTTACAACGCCGGCACGGTGACGGGCGCACAGCTGAAGCTCTGCTAGCGGCGGCGTAGGCCGACCGCATAGCGGCGCGCCCAGTGCCGGTGCAGTGCCGCCTCCTCGCGGTCGCCGCGCCGCGCCGCCAGCGCCGCGCGCAGCGTGTGGCCGACGACGTTCGTCGCCGCGACCGTCCGCGTGCGTGTGCCGCCGAGGCGACGGTACATCCAGGCGTAGGTCGCGCTGTTCCAGCGGTCCGCCTTGCCGTCGTCGCCCCACGCGGCGTTGGTCGCGGCCGACTCGTTGTGATGGATGCGCGCGCCGGGGACGTAGCGCACGCCCCAGCCGGCCTGCGTCGCGCGCCAGCAGAGGTCGACGTCCTCCGCGTACATCCAGAGCTGCTCGTCGAAGCCGCCGATCTGTTCCCAGGTCTCCCCGCGCACGAGCAGGAACGCGCCGACCGCCCACGGCACGCGGCGCGCGCGCTCCGGGTCCCAGCGTCCCGGCAGGCACGCCTGCTCCCCCCACTCCGGCCGACGGTCGCCGCGGCGCAGCTGGAAGCTCAGCGTGAAACCGACCGTGGGGAACGAGTGCACGGAGTGCTGCGTCGAGCCGTCGGGCAGGATCAGCCGCGGCGCGAGGATGCCGGCGCCGGGGTCGCCGGCACCGGCCTGGAGCAGCGCCGCGATCGCCTCGGGCTCGACGGCCGTGTCGGCGTTCGCGGGCGCGACCCAGTCGTGGATGCCGTGCTCGCGCACCGCCGCGTTGACGGCCGCGCCGAAGCCGAGGTTGTCCCGAGAGGCGATCACCTCAGCCCACGGATGGCGCTCGCGCACGACGGCGACGGAGTCGTCGGTCGAAGCGTTGTCGACGACGCAGACCGCGACCCGGCCGGCATCGGCGTCGGGCTTCAGCGCCGTCAGGCAGTCGTCCAGCAGCGCCGCCGTGTTGTAGGACACGACGACCACGAGCACGGCGGGGCGGCTCACGTGCTCGCCGCGTCCCACTCGCGCAGGAAGTGCGGCGCGAGCTGCTGGCGATACCAGATGTCCGCGCTGGCCCAGACGCGCTCGCCGAGCCAGCCCTCTGGCGTGTGGAAGAAGCGCATCAGGTGGCGGCCGCGCCCGTTGGCCGGCGGGCGCTGGGCGGCGTAGGCGAAGAACTCGTGGAAGTGCGGCGCCATCTCGGGGTGCTTGGCGGTGAAGGCGCGCTCGGACTGCGCCAGCCAGGTCATCTTGCCGCGCCAGCCCTCGAGCGTCATCTCGTGCAGGTGCTCGACGACCGACTCGCGATCGAACATCAGGCGGAAGCCGTGCTGCTCGTGCATGCGCTTGGCGAGGTCGAGGTCCTCGTAGCCGTAGGGCAGGCGCTCCTCGTCGAAGGCACCGACCGAGAGCATGATGTCGCGCTTGATCGAGGCGTTGGCGGTGTACAGCCGGTTCCAGCCGGCCTCGTCGCCGAGGATGCCCTCGTACTCGAACTGCACGCCGCGCTCGACCCAGCGCATGAAGCCGGTGACCTTGATCTCCGGCGACCAGACGACGAGCCCGAGCAGGCCCATCTCGGGCTGCGGATGGGCCTCGTGCCAGGTGCGGTGGCGGCGGATCACGTCGGGCCGCGGCACGACGTCGTCGTCGAGGAAGACGATCAGCGGCGCGGTGGCGGCACGGATGCCGGCGTTGCGCTTGTGGCTCGCGCCGGCGCCTTCCCCGGGCACGCGTACGACGCGCGCGGGGAACGGGCGCGTGCCGACGATTTGCTCGACACGCTCGCCGTGGGCTTCCTCACAGGCGACGATCAGCTCGAAGCACTGGTCGTCCTGCGCCTCCAGGCCCCCGAGCAGACGCGCCAGCGCATCGCGGCCGAGCGTTGGCGTCACAACGGAGACGGCGGGCATCAGCGGCCGGAACGGTATCGTGCCGCGCCGGTGTCCGAACCACTCCCGCCGCCCGCGGTCCCGGCGACCGCCTACACGACCGACTACTACCAGACGTGGTGTGGCGACTTCGACCACTGGACCCCGGACGGCAGCAAGCCGATCTCCGGGATTTACCAGTTCGCCGCCGACCATCTGAAGCTCGGGCCGGGCATGACGCTGGTCGACATCGGCTGCGGCCGCGGGGAGCTCGTCACGCTTGCAGCACAGCGCGGCACGACGGCGATCGGCGTCGAGTATTCGGCCGACGCGCTGGCGATGGCGCAGCAGACGCTTGACGGCTACGGGCAGACCGCGCAGCTCGTGCAGGCTGACGCGCGCCGCATCCCCGTGGACGACGGTGTCGCCGACGCGGCTGCGCTGCTGGACGTCGTCGAGCACCTCACCCCCGAGGAGCTCGATCACTCGCTGCGCGAGGCGCACCGGCTGCTCAAGCCCGGCGGGCGCCTCGTGATCCACACGCTGCCCAACCGCCTGGTCTACGACGTCACCTACCGCGCGATGCGCCTCCTGTGGCCCCCGCGCTGGCGCGCGTGGCCCGCCGACCCGCGCTTGGACATCGAGCGCGAGATGCACGTCAACGAGCAGACGCTCGGCGGCCTGCGCCGTTCGCTGAAGCGCGCGGGCTTCGACCCGGTCGAGGCCTGGCGCGGCGAGTGGATCCACACCGAGCACCTGCCCGACGGCGAAGGCGCGCGCGTCTATCGCCGGCTCGCGCGCACCCCTGGGCTGCGCGGGCTCGGGCTCGCGAACCTGTTCGCGTCGGCGACCAAGCCGTGAGCTACGCGATCGACGACCTCGCCGAGCTGAAGGCCTACCTGGGCGACGACTACGACCACAGCCGCCTCGAGCGCTGGGACCACGCGGTCGAGGAGGAGTTCGACGAGATCGGGGACGAGGCGACGCTGTATCGCACGTCGCAGGCCTACCTCTACGACCTCACGGTCTTCGCGATGTCGGGGACCAAGCTCCCCTACCTGGAGTTGCTGCAGCGCCACGTCCCCGCGGGCGGGCGGATCCTCGACTACGGCTGCGGCATCGGCGCCGACGGGCTGCGCCTGCTCGAGCGCGGCTACGACATCTCGTTCGCGGACTTCGACAACCCGTCCACGCGCTTCCTGCGCTGGCGCCTGGAGCAGCGCGGGTCTGACGCCACCGTGTTCGACATCGAGCGCGACACGATTCCCGACGAGTTCGACGCCGCGTTCGCGTTCGACGTCATCGAGCACGTCGACGACCCGTTCGCGTTCGTCGGGCGGATGGAGGCGGCCGCGCAGCTGGTCGTCGTCAACCTGCTCGAGTCGCTGCCCGAGGAGGCGGAGAACCCGCTGCACCGCGATCTGCCGATCTCCGAGCTGCTCGCACACGCGGCCGCACGCTCGCCGTTTCGCTACGAGCGCCACCACAAGCGCTCGCACGTCGTGCTCTACGGCCGCGGGCAGGCGTCAGCGCTCGCCCGCGCGGCGCGCGGCCCGCGCCTGCGGCTCGCACGTGTCCTGGCGAAGCCCTAGCTAACGACGATCCACTGCGACGGCACCCCGACGGGGCGCGTCCACAGCATGTACGCAAGGTGAACGCCCCAGGGCGTCGTGTGGTGGCGCCGGAAGCGCGGCGTCGCCTTGCGAAAGCCCTCGCCGAACGGCTGGAACAGCGGGAAGCCGGAGTCCTCGACGGTGAAGTTGGCCGCCTGCGCGAGGCGCTTGTGCCCACGCGTGTTCGTCGTCCACCAGCGCACCTCGTCGAGGTGGCCGAGCACCGCGGCCGGCGTGCGCGGGCGCATCAGCGACAACGTGAGGTTGATCGTCTCGAAGGACAGCAGCTTGCCGCGCGTCACCGTGCGGGCAGCCTTCAGCGCCGCGCCGGGGTCGGACAGGTGCAGCAGGATGTTGCCGATGAAGACGAAGTCGAACTCACCGCCGACCGTCTCCGGCGAGACGTCGTAGAGGTTGAGGTCGACGCGCTCGACGTTCAGGCCGAGTGCCCAGCCGGCGATCTCGAAGCGCTCGCGCGCACCGCTGCCGGCGGCGTTCTCGGCGAGGTCGCCCTGCTGGTCGTGCTGGGTCGTGTCCTCGAGATCGACGCTGACGACGTCGCCGCCGCGGCGCGCCATCTCGTAGGCGAAGTAGCCGTCAGACGACGCCAGGTCCAGGCAGCGCTTGCCGGTCAGATCCTCGGGAATCGGGAGCTTCTTGACCAGCTTCGTGTGGTCGAACCAGCCCTCGGTCTTGATCCCGTGCGGGAACTCGAACGTGTGGTACCAGATCGGCACCGACGCGACGCGCGCGCGAATCTCCTCGGCTGTCGGCGTGCCCGTAGTCGCGGGTGTGCTCGGCATCCGGCGGCATGCTAGCGGCCGCGACGGGAGCCGACGCCTTCGGCCCACTAGATTCTGCGCCGTGCCTGCCCCTTCATTGAGCCGCGACGGCGAAGTCTTCGTCCTCGACATCGGCGACGACGAGAACCGCTTTCACCCCGACTGGATGACCGCGGTCGCGGCGCTGCTCGACGAGGTCGCCGCGGCTGACGCGCCGCGCGCGCTCGTCACGACGGCCACGGGGAAGTTCTTCTCCAACGGCCTCGACCTCGACTGGCTCGGCCAGAACGCCGATCGCGTCGACGAGTATGTCGCGCAGGTCCACGACCTGTTCGCGCAGACCCTCGCGTTCCCGGGCCCGACGGTCGCGGCGCTGCAAGGCCACACGTTCGCGGCGGGCGCGATGCTCGCGCTCGCGCACGACTTCCGCGCGATGCGCGCCGACCGCGGGTACTTCTGCCTGCCCGAGGCCGACATCAACATCCCGTTCACCCCCGGCATGGATGCGCTGATCCGCTGCAAGCTGACCCCCGCGACCGCGGTCGAGGCGATGCTCACAGCGCGCCGCTACGGCGGCGAGGACGCCCGCGCCGCGGGCATCGTCGACGCGACCGCCGGCGAGGACGAGTTGCTCGCCAGCGCCGTGGAGCGCGCCCGAGCGCTAGCCAGCAAGGACCCGGGGACGCAGGCGACGATCAAGGGACGCATGTTCGGTCCCATCCTGGAAACGCTGCGCGATCGCGACGCGAACCGCCTCGGCAGCTGACGCGATGAGCCGGCGGCTCGTCGCGCCGGCGGTGTGCGCGGGCCTGGTGGCGGCGCTGACGCTGCTGCGCCTGCTCGTCGTCACGGATCCATTCGACGGCGTCTGGGCCGAGGACGGCGCGATCTTCCTGCGCGACGCCGAGGTCGACGGGCTCGGCGCGATCGGTCAGCGCTACGCGGGCTACCTGCACCTCGTGCCACGGCTCGTTGCCGCCGTTGGCGCGGAGCTGCCGTTGAGCTCGTACGCGGCTCTACGCGGCTGCTGGCCAGCGCTGCGATCGCAGGCCTGCTCGCGGCGTTTGTGTACACGTCTGCCGCGCGCGTGCTCGACTCGCGGCCGGCAGCGACGATCGCGGCGCTCGCGATCGCACTGGCGCCACCGTTGCGCGGCGAGAGCCTCGCGAACCTCGCCAACCTCCACTGGTACCTGCTCTATGGCGCGTTCTGGGCGATGCTCGACGCCAGGCGAACGGGGACGGTCGTCGCACTGCTCGCAACGCTGTCGTCGCCGCTGACGGTGCTGGTCACGCCGGCCGCGTTCGCGATGCACGGGCGGACCGCCTGGCGGCGACCTGCCGTGCTCGCGGTCGCGACAGGCGCGCTGATCCAAGGTCTCGCCGCCGTGTTCGCCTCGTCGAGCGATGGTGGCCCCGATCGCGACTCCGGGTTCGACGAGGCGATCGTGAAGTCGCTGGCTCGCGACGTGCTCGGTGCGGCCCATGGGCCGGTTGCCGGGCGCTATCTCGTCGCGCTGGCCGTCGCGGGCGCACTTGCGTGGGCCTGGCGGTCGGCGGACGCCGCGGGCCGGCGCCTCGCCCTCGTCGTGTGGGGCACGGGCCTGCTCGTGTACCTGGCGGCGTCGGTGACCACCGGCCAGCCGCAGATGCGCTACGTCGCGATCGCGAGCGTCTTCGCGATCGCCGGCTTCGCCGCCGTCCTGCCGAGGCTGGAGCGCGGAATCGCAATCGTTGGGTGCTGCGTGCTCGCGGCGCTCGCGCTCGAGGGCTTCCCGGCAAGCAGCTTCCGTGCCTCGGGCCCGTCGTGGAGCGAGGGCGTGCACGCACACGACGCCGCCTGCGCCCGCGGCATCGCGCAGCCGATCCCGCTCAACCCCGCCCGCTTCGGCGGCGTCGCGCGGCTGCCGTGTGACTGAAGCTAGCCGCCGCTGGCCGCGCGCAGCTGAGCCACCGTCGCCATCAGCGTCAAACCGTCCGGCGTGAGCGCAGCGAATCCGAAGCGTCGGTAGAACGCGGCCGCGCTCTCGTCGATGGCGTCCACGAGGACGGCGCGAATGCCGACCTGCTCGGCGGCCCCGACCGCGCGACGCATCGCGTCGGCGAGCAGGGCGACACCAAGACCCTTGCCCTGTTGTGAGCGATCGATCGCCAGGCGCGCGAGCAGCACCACGGGAATCGGGAAGTGCTTGGACATCCCGCGGCGAACAGCAGGCGTCGCGTGGCCATGGGCCAGTTGCGCGGCCACGAGCGTGTAGTAGCCGCGCACGCGGCCCCGCGTGTCAGTGACGACGAACGTCCGCGCGGCATCCCGCTTCTGCCCCTGGCCCGCGTACGCCCGCAGCCAAGTGTCGAGCCGATCGACGCCGCACGTGAACTCGTCGAGCACATGGCGAGCCGGATCGAGCGGTTCCGGCGCACTCAGCTTCACGTCAGCCAGGGCGCCTCGCGCGCGAACAGCTCGCGCATCTCCGGCGGCGGCGCCTCGTCGTCGAGCGCCGCCAGGAACGCCCGCGCGGTCTCGTCGTCGACCGTGATCTCACCGCGCTCGCGCAGGACCTCCTGCGCACGTCCCCGCGCCGCCTGGCGAACGAACTCACTCAGGCTCAAGCCGACCGCAGCAGCAGCAGCCTCCTCGAGCCGCCGCTCCTCGTCGCTGATGCGCACCTCGATGCGCCGGGTCTTCGTCGCGCCAGACACTGTCCGGACATTGTACGGACGCCTGGCGCGGCGTCAAACTGGTCTTTGTTGCTTGTGCATCGCGCTACGCGCCGATCGCGATCCCGCCGGGGCTCGAGAGCGGCGCGAAGAGGCCGTGGTCGAT
Source organism: Paraconexibacteraceae bacterium (assembly GCA_963727365.1). Taxonomy (GTDB): domain Bacteria; phylum Actinomycetota; class Thermoleophilia; order Solirubrobacterales; family Solirubrobacteraceae; genus Paraconexibacter. The sequence goes on from CAVSFU010000009.1 coordinate 131,834, forward strand.
GGCGGTGCCGTCGAGGTGCGCGCGCGCGATCGAGCCGGTGTTCGGGGTCAACGCACCATGCGTGGTCCAGAAGATGTACGTCGCGTCGATGGCGATGGCGAACGGGCGCTCGGCGGTGGCGATGAAGTTCGTGTCCTTCGCGCTGCCGTCGATGTTCGCGCGGCCGATCGCGCTCGCGTTGTAGTGCGTCCAGTAGATGTGGTCGGCGTTGACCGCCAGACCGTTGGGGCTGGCGAGGTCGGTGATGAAGGCCTGGTTTACGCTCGAGCCGTCGAGGTTCGCGCGGCCGATCGCGCTCGCGGTGAAGTTCGTCCAGTAGACGTGGCCCGCGTCGACCGCCACCGACGCGATACCGCTGCCGCCCGGGATGAAGTTCGGGTTCGCGCCCGAGCCGTCGATGTTCGCGCGGCCGATGGAGTCGGTGCCCGGCTGGCCGTTGCCGCGATTGGTCCAGTAGATGTGCATGGCGTCGACGGCCAACCCGCGCGCGGTGTCCGCGCCCGTGATGAAGCTCGGGTTGACGTCCGTTCCGTCGAGGTTCGCGCGCCCGATCGAGTCCGTGAACTCGCTGGTCCAATAGATGTGCGTGGCGGTGGCCACGATCCCGTTGGCGCCGTTCGTCCCGGTGATGAACAGACCGGCCGTGCCGGTGCCGTCGACGGCCACGCGCGAGATCCACGAGCCGCCGTTGCCGAAGTAGAGCGACTTCGGCGGCGCCGTCGGCGTCGTGAAGCTCATCACCTGGCCGGTGCTGGTGCCGGCTGAGTTCGTGGCGACGACGCGGTAGAGGTACGTCGTGCCGGGCGTGAGGTCGAACGCACGCGCGCGAACCTGCACGGTCCCACCGAATTCCCCGGCGCTGTCGACCGGGGTGATCTGGCCAAAGCTCGTCGTCGTGCCGTACTCGACCGTGAACGCCGTCGGCAGGCCTCGCGGTTGGACCGTCCCGCCGATCCACGCACGCGTCGCAGTGAGGTCTGTCGGAGCCGCGGTCGTCGCGGTCGGCGCCGTCGCCGTCCCCGTAGTCGTGAACGCCATCACCGGGCCGTTGGTGGTGCCCGCCGAGTTCGCGGCGACCAGCCGGTAGAAGTACGTCGTGTTCGGCTGCAGGCCGGACAGCGGCGCGCTGACCGGCTGGCCCGCCGTGCCGGACCCGGCGTTGCCGGGCGGCAGCGTGACGTTGCCGAACGCCAGCGACGTGCCGTACTCGAAGACGTAGGCAGCTGCCAAGGCCGTGGGCGGTGACCGCGCCGTTGAGCTGCGCCGACGTGTTCGTGACCGCGCTTGCCGCGCCGGTGTTCGCCGACGGCGCGCTCGTGCCGGCGGTCGTGAACGAGACGACCGCGGAGCAGACCTGGTTGGCGACCCCCGGCCCGGTGACCTCGTTGTTCGCGCAGGCACGAGCGTAATAGGTCGTGCCGGGCGCGAGGTCGAAGAGCGACTGCGACTGCACGTTGGCCGTCTGGGCGCCCGAGCCGCCGTCGATCGTCCCACCGTTCGACGGGATCACATTCCCGAACGCCGTCGTCGTCCCGTACTCGTACTTGAGCGTCGTCGGTGCGCCCCCGGGGTTCACCCGCGCCTGGATGTTCCAGAAGCCGAAGAAGATCGGCGCGTTCATCGTCACCACGGGCGCCGTGTTCTGGCGCGCGTCGACGGCCACCGAGCTCGGAGCGACGGTGGCGCCGCCGTTGATGAACGCCGTCTCGATCCCGCTGCCGTCGATGTTCGCGCGGCCGATGTCACCTGCTGCGAAGTTGGGCCAGAACAGGTGCGTCGCGCTCGCCGCCAGGCCCGGCGCGAAGGCCCCGTTCGTGGTGCCGAACTCCAGGTTGACGGCCGTGCCGTCGAGATTCGCCCGCCCGATGTCGAAGCTGGTGTCGTTCGTCCAATAAACAAAGCTCGCGTCGAGCGCGATGCCCGCGGGCCTGTCGATACCCGTGATGAAGCTCTGGTTGACGCCGCTGCCGTCGATGTTCGCGCGCCCGATCGAGTTCGCGCTGCTGAGACCGTTGGACCAGTAGATGTGCGTGCCGTTCACCGCCACCCGACGCGGCTGGCTGGCACCGGTGATGAACGTCGGGTTGGGGCTCGAGCCGTCGATGTTCGCTCGCCCGATCGCGCCGCCGGTCGTCCAGTAGATGTGGCCGGCGTCGACGGTCACACCCTCCACTGCGCCCAGGCCCGTGATGAACGTCGCGTTGGGGTTCGAGCCGTCGATGTTCGCGCGGCCGATTGCTCCCGCGCTGAAGTTGGCCCAGTAGACGTGGTCGGCGCCGACGGCGATGCCGCGCGAATTGCCGACGTTGGAGACGAAGCCCGCGATGACGTCGGTGCCGTCGAGGCTCGCGCGCGAGATCCGGGCCTGCCCGCCGTTGTTGTCGTTCCAGTAGATGTAGGCGTCCGCGCGTGTCGCCGCGATGGCGCACAGCAGCCCTCCCAGCAGCACCGCGCACATTCCCGCGCGCACGCGGCCCCCCACCTGGATCCCGATCACGATCCGGAACACTACGTCGCAAGTCCCGCGAACGCCATCTCGCTCAGATGGGCCGGCCAGGACTCGAACCTGGATCTGACGGATTATGAGTCCGCTGCTCTAACCATTGAGCTACCGGCCCGCGACGCCGCGAGCCGCTCAATCTACTGGCGGACCTTCGCGACGGCGCGCTCGAGCTCGCCGACCGAGAACGCGCCCTCGAGACGCGTCGAAACGCGGCCGGACCTGTCGATCACGAACGCCCACGGCTCCGTCGCCAGGCGGAACGCCTTCACCTGCGACGTGAAGCCCTTGGAGACCGTGTTGTCCTTGTAGATCTCCTGGTGGATGATCGACACGTCGTCGCCGACCTCGGCCTTCACCTGCTCGGCCACGTCGACTACCGGCCCGCAGACGGCGAACTGGCAGAGCTGCGGCGTCGCCATCACGAGCACGACCGGCTTCTTGCCGAGCACGTCGTAGAGGTCGTCCTTCAGCAGGTCCTTCGCGGGCGGGACGCGCGTCGAGATCTTCTCCGCGTCGCCGCCGACGTCGGTCAGCGTCGGCGTGTGCACCCGCGGGGCCTTCTGCCCGACCTGCGGCGGCTGTGCACCCTTCGTCCCGATCTGCAGCCCTGCCGGCGACGTCGAGATCATCCGCCCGTCCAACCGCGCGATCCCGAGCAGGACGCGCTTGCCGCGCTTGTTGAACGGCACGTTGGCGATGTAGACGCTCTTCGCCGACTCTGGGTCTTGCGCCGTGTTGCGCGACTCGAACTGCGGCTTGACGTGCAGCGTCTCCGAGCGCGCGACATACGGCCCGCGGACCTCGGTCCCGTCGACCTTCGCCGTGTACAGCGCGACCGCGGCGCCTCCGAGCTGCGTGCGCGCGTCGTCGAGCAGCACGAACGCGACGCGGTTGGGCTTGCCCGGATCGAAGACCGAGACCGTGATGCCAAGGTTCGCGCCCTGCGGGAAGCGATCGACCAGTTCCTGGAGGTTCGCGCCCGCTGCTGGGCGCGGGAAGTCCTCGACACGCGCGGTCGGTTCAGGCTGCGGCGGCGGACGGTCGGAGTCGTCGTCGCCGCCACATCCGGCGATCACGACGCCGGCAAGGACGGCAAGCAGGGGCAAGAAGCGGCGCATCGGGCTGCTGATCCTAAGTGTCCGTGATTGGATACGCGCCGACACACCTCGAACTGGGAGCGGGTCAATGGCAGAGCGAGCGGCAATCGTGACGGGGGCGTCCAGCGGGATCGGCTTGGCGATCGCCGAGATGCTCGGCGAGGAGGGCTACGGTCTGACGATCGCATCCCGGCGACCGGAGAAGCTCGAGGCCGCGGCCGAGGGCTTGCGCGCGAAGGGCTACGACCTCCAGCACATCGCCGGCAACCTCGGCGACGAGGAGACCATCAACAACGTCGTCGCCCAGCACGAGGAGAAGTACGGGCGCCTCGACGTGCTCGTCAACAACGCCGGCGTCGGGATGGGGCAGCCGGTCGGCGAGCTGTCGACGAAGTTCGTCGACATCCAGCTCAACACGAACATTCGCTCGATCTTCCTCTTCTACCGCGCGGCGTTGCCGCTGCTGCAGAAAGCCGGCGCCGAGCACCGCAACGCGCTTGTCGTCAACACCTCGTCGATCTCGGGCATCGACGGCGAGGCGTGGCTCAGCGTCTACAGCGCCACGAAGCACGCCGTCGTCGGCTGGACGCAGTCGATGAACAAGGAGATCGGCGACCAGGGCATCAAGAACACCGCGCTCTGCCCGGCGTTCGTCGACACGCCGATGACCGACTTCATCAAGGGCGCCGTCGCCCCGGAGTCGATGATCACGCCGCAGGACATCGCCGAGTCCGTGCGCTACCTGCTGAAGACCTCGCCGGGCTGCGTCATCCCGGAGATCCGCTACATCTCCCCCGGCTCCGGGCCTACGCTGCCTGGGACGCCAAAGTAGGCACGCGGTCGGCCCACGGCGCCGCCTCTTCGAGCTGCGCGGCGACGCGCAGCAGCAGGTCCTCGCGCCCAAAGGCAGCGACAAGCTGCACGCCGACGGGCAGGCCGTCAGCGGTCTCGTGCAACGGCAGCGAGATCGCCGGCTGACCCGTGGCGTTGAAGCCCGCCGTAAACGTCGCCAGCGGTATCGCCCGCAGAATTGGCGCGGCCGGGTTGTCGGGCGGCGCATCGAACTCGCCAAGGCGCGTCGCGGGCTCGCCGGTCGTCGGCGTCAGCAACAGGTCGTAGCCGTCTTCGTCCCACCACGCCGCGACCTTGCGCGCCGACGCCTGCGAGAACTCGACCGCGGCGAGATACGAGGCAGCGGTGTGCGTGCGCCCCATCTCCGCGAGCGCCCAGGTGCACGCCTCGACATCATCAGGCCCCACCTCGCGCCCGACCTTCTTGGCCCAGTGGTCGATGTTCCACGCGACGCCCGCAGTCCAGCGGACGAGGAACTGCGGGACGTACTCGGGGTCGTCCAGCGCCGAGGGATAGGCCTCCTCGACGTGGTGCCCGAGGCCTTCCAGCAGCTGGGCCGCGGCGCGCGCGCCGGCAACGGACTCCTCGTGCGCCGGGAACTGCCCGCCGGGCGGCGACGTCATCAGCCCGATGCGCAGCCGACCGGGGTCGGCGCCGACCTCCTCGGCGTACGCGCGCGCGGGCGGCGCCACCCCGTAGGGGTCGCCGGCCTGCGGGCCATGCACCGCGTCGAGCACGGCGGCGGTGTCGCGCACCGACCGCGTGACGGCGAGCTCGGCGACGATGCCGCCCATGATGTCCCCGAAGTCCGGCCCGAGCGGGACGCGCGCACGGGTGGGCTTCAGCCCGACGAGGCCGCATTGCGAGGCCGGGATGCGGATCGACCCGCCGCCGTCGTTGGCGTGGGCGACCGCGACCATCCCCGCGGCCACCGCCGCTGCCGAGCCACCGCTGGACCCACCCGGCGAGCGCTCGCGATCCCACGGGTTGCGCGTCGGCCCGTGGGCCGCCGGCTCGGTCGTCGGCAGGATCCCCAGCTCAGGCGTGTTCGTGCGCCCGCAGATCACGAAGCCCGCGCGGCGAAAGCGCTTGGTCAGCTCCATGTCGTGGTCCGCTGTGTAGCCGGCCTGCTTGAGGAACGCCATGCCCTCGTGCAGCGGATCGCCCTCCGTGTAGCAGGAGAGGTCCTTCACCAGCATCGGCACGCCGCGGAACGGACCGTCGGCCGGCTCGGTCGCGCGCGCCTTCTCGAAGAGCGGGTGGATGACGGCGTTCAGCTCGGGGTTGAGCGCCTCGATCCGCGCGATCGCCGCGTCGACAAGCTCGGCGGGCGAGGCTTCGCCGCTGCGGACAAGCTGTGCCTGCGCGGTTGCGTCCAGCCGTGAGAGGTCGGTCATGGACCGACGCTACCGCACGGTCAGACGAGCTCTTCGATGCGCGCCTTGGCGCGCTCGGCGTCGCGATGCTCGCGGCGCGTGCGAAGGAAGCCCCAGCCGCCGGTGTCCGCGGCCTCGCGCTCGCGGCGAGCGCGTGCGGCGCTCTGGTGCTCGCTGATCGCCGCGCCGAGATCCTCGTAGCCGACCTCGGCCTCGAGGCTCGCCTCGAGGTGCGTCTCCAGCACGAGCAGCTCGCGGCGCGTCGCCTTGCGGGCACGCTTGACGTTGGCGAAGCGGTCCCATGCCTTCGCGAAGGAGATGTAGTCCGTGCGCCCGCCGTTGCGGTGCGCGGCGAGCATCGGGCAGACGCCGCCGTGGCGATCGCTGTAGGCGCCGACGATGATCTCGTTGGAGCGAACGCCCGTGAGCATCGCCTCGCGCGTGTGGACCGGGAGGCAGTCAATTGCCAGCCGGAGGTCATCGATCGGTGTTCTGCGACGAGACATGAAATGATTTCAACAACCGAGCGGATGCCGGCTGCCGTGGCGCAACCGTACCTCAGCTGCTCGCGATGCCCAAGGCATTTCCTCCCACTGAAAGGGTCGTTGCACGATGAAGCTCGGAGTCCACGTCGGCTATTGGGGCCTCGGCCTCACCTCCCAGGATCAGCTCTCGGTCGTGCAGGAGGCCGAACGGCTCGGCTACGACTCGGTCTGGACCGCGGAGGCCTATGGCTCTGACGCGGCGACGATCCTCGCCTGGCTGGCGGCACAGACCTCGACGATCCGCATCGGCTCGGCGATCTTCCAGATCCCCGGCCGCAGCGCCGCGATGACGGCGATGACCGCAGCCACGCTCGACCAGCTCTCCGAGGGCCGCATGATCCTCGGCATCGGCACCTCGGGTCCGCAGGTCTCCGAGGGCTGGCACGGCGTGCGCTTCGCAAAGCAGCTCGGCCGCACGCGCGACTACGTCGCGGTGCTGCGCAAGGCATTGGCGCGCGAGCGCGTGGAGTACAAGTCCGACACGCTCGAGCTGCCGCTGCCCGACGGCGCCGGCAAGGCGCTGAAGCTGACGATCGCGCCGGTGCAGGAGCGCATCCCGATCTTCATCGCCGCGATCGGTCCGAAGAACACGCAGCTCGCCGGCGAGATCGCCGACGGCGTGATCCCGACGATGTTCTCGCCCGAGCACGCGAGCGTGATGCGCGACGAGATCCAGGCCGGCGTCGATCGCGCCGGCAATGGCAAGACGATCGACGACGTCGAGATGGCGCCGGGCGTCAGCACCTACGTCGGCGATGACCTCGAGCTTGGCCGCAACCTCATGCGCCCGATCCTCGCGCTGTACATCGGCGGCATGGGCTCGCGCGAGAAGAACTTCTACAACGACCTCGTCGTCCGCTACGGATTCGAGGAAGCGGCGAAGACGATCCAGGACCTCTACCTCGAGGGCAAGAAGGAGGAGGCGATGGCGGCGATCCCCAACGAGCTGATCGACGCGACCTGCCTCTGCGGCCCGGTCGGCCACGTCCGCGAGCGCATCGCGGCGTTCCGTGAGGCCGGGGTCGGCACGCTTGCGGTCACGCCGATGGCGTTCACGCGCGACGAGCGCATCAACCAGCTGCGGTTGGTGGCGGAGGCAGCAGCCTGAGGGTGTTGCTGGGCGCCTTCGGCGACCCCGGCCACACGTTCCCGATCATCGCGCTCGGCCGCGCGCTTCGCGCGCGCGGCCACGACGTCACGTTGCAGACGTGGAAGCGCTGGGCCGACGACGTCGCGGGCGAGGGCATGCGCTTCGAGGCCGCGCCCGAGTACGACGTCTTCCCCACGCTCGGGCGCTACCTCAAGCCCTACGAGGCGGTCGTGCGCGCCGCCGAGGACACGGCGCCGCTGGTGCAGGAGCTGCGGCCGGACGTCGTCGTGGCGGACATCCTCACGCTCGCGCCCGCCCTGGCGGCCGAGCGCGCCGGGATTCGCACCGCGACGCTCATCCCCCACCTCGACCCTCGCCCGGCGCCGGGGTTTCCGCCCTACTCGATCGGGGCGCGGCTGCCGCGCACGCCGCTCGGGCGCGGCCTCTGGGGTGCACTCAATGGAGTTGTGGCGCGCGGGCTGGTGCAGGGACAGGGTGAGCTCAACACGACGCGCGAGCGTCTCGGGTTGGCGGCACTCGAGCACGTGCACGGCGGGATCTCGCGCGACCTGGCGCTCGTCGCGACGTTCCCGCAGCTCGAGTACCCGCGCCCCGCGTGGAGCGCGCCGAACACGCACGTCGTCGGGCCGCTGCAGTGGGAGCCGCCCTACCACGACGTCGAGCTGCCACCCGGCGACGCGCCGCTCGTGCTCGTCGCACCGTCGACCTCGCAGGACCGCGAGCAGCGCTTGCTGCGCGCAACGCTCGAGGGCCTCGCCGACCTCCCGGTGCGCGTGCTGGGTACGTGGAACCGCCGTCCGCCATCCGTGCCGCTGCCGGCGCCGGCAAACGCGCGGGTCGTCGAGTGGGTCAGCTACGCGCGCACGATGCCGGCGTGCGACGTGCTCGTCTGCCACGCCGGGCATGGAACGGTGATGCGGGCGCTGACGAGCGGTTGCGCGGTCGTCGCGGTGCCCGCGGCGGGCGACATGAACGAGAACGCGGCGCGGCTGGACTGGGCCGGCGTCGGCGTGCGGCTGCCGCGCCGTAGCGCGACACCACGCGCTATTCGGCTCGCGGTCGGGCGCGCGCTGGACGACGCGCGGCTGCGCCGCCGCGTGGCTGACCTCGCGACGTGGGCGGCGGCGCGCGATCCAGCAGATCGCGCGGCCGCTCTGGTCGAGGAATTCGCGGCTCAGTAGCGCAACGTCGCGGCGCGCGAGGACGAGCCCGAGTTGCCGGCGGCGTCGATGACGACCGCGTAGGCGCGGACCTTCGTGCGCTTGGCTCGCTTCAGCCGCTTTGCGTTCGCCGCGCTCACGCTCAGCGTCACGGCAGACGACTGCCCTGCGGCGAGCGTCACGACCTTGCGCCCGAGGCGAATCTTCTTCGCGAAGACGCTGACCGTGGTGCGACACGAGCTGACCGTCGTCGGGCAGGTCACGGGGACCCGGATCGTCCGCGGGCGCTTGAAGGTCACTGCGCCGATCTTCGCCTTCGGCTCGCCGATCGGACCGCTCGGCGGCGGCGGTGGGGTCACGACGACGGTGTCGTCGTTGGTGATCGCGCCGAGCCCGACGCCGCTGCCCGCGACGAGCGCGAAGACCTCGTCCTGCTCGAACACTGCGTCGCGGGTGACGCTGACGTTGACGGTCTTCGACAACTCGCCCGCGGCGAACGTGACCGTCCTCGGCGCGACGGCCGTGTAGTCGTCGGCGGCGGCACGGCGTGGAGCCGGGACGCTCGCGCTCGTGATCGGCGCGGTCTGGTAGGTCACGGTGACGTCGCGCGAGCTGGGATTCGACAGCGTCAGCGGGAACGCGAACGTCGTCGCGCCGAGCCCGGTGCCCTCGGCCCCGGCAGCCGAGCCGACGGTCACCACCGGCACGTCGTCGTTGTCGATCGTGCCCGTCGCGGTCGCCGTGCCGAGCGTCGCGTTCGTCGGTGACGCGATCGTCGCGGTGAGGGTCTCGTCGGCCTCGTCGAGGTTGTCCTTCTTCACCGGCACACGCAGCACGCCGCTGGTGAGGTTCGGGCCGACGGTGACCGTCCCGCCGGCCGCGGTGAAGTATGTGTCGGCGGTCGCGGTGCCCGCTGTGAGCGTGTAGCTGACGCTCGTCGCCTTGCCCGAGGCCTTCGAGAGCGTGATCGGCAGATCGAGGTTCGTCGTGCCGGTCCCGGTGCCCTCGGCGACGTGCGCGGCGCCGACGGAGATCGTCGGCGCGGTGTCGTTGTCGGTGATCGTGATCGCCTGCTCGCTGGTGGCGAGCGTGTCGGCGCTCGGCGTGCCGAGCTTGACGCTGAAGGTCTCGTCGCCCTCGTAGGCGCTGTCGTCGGCGATCGCGACGGTGATCGTGGCCGTCGCGCTGCCGAGCAGCGTGCACGCCAGCGCGACGGAGGTCGTCGGCGTCGACGCGTCGGCAGCCACGGCGGTGTCGAACGCCAGCGAGACCGGCACGTTCGCAGTGCCGAGCTGCAGCAGGCAGTCCCGCGTCACCACGAGCGAGACGTCCCCGACGCTCTCGGGCACCGGCGACGCCGGATTCGGCCCCCCGAGCGTGATCGCCGCCTGCGCCGAAGCGGGCGCAAGCGCAAGGGCCGCTAGAACGGCCAGGCCAATCCGCAACATTGCAGACCCATCGGCAAACGCCGACGGCGCCCTGAATCGGGCGCCGTCGATCACTACTCCGGGGGTGGGACTCGAACCCACAACCATCGCCTTAACAGGGCGCTGCTCCGCCGATTGAGCTACCCCGGACTGTTGTGCAGCGCGACCTCGGCTGACGAGGGAATACTAGCGACTCCGGCCTCGACCTCGGCGTGACAGTTGGAGCAGAGCAGAACGCACTTTGCGGCTTCGGCACGCGCGCGTTCGAGCGAGCGGGACACGCCGCGGTAGGCGATGCCGAACGCCTTCTCCTCGCGGTCGCGGTGGTGGAACTCCAGGGCTCGCGCACAGCGGTCGTATCCGCAGAGCTCGCAGCTACCGCCAGCTTCAGCGATCAAGATCTCCTTCACGCGCCGGCGCCGCGCCGCAACGCGCTCGGCGTTGCACGCCGAACAGCGGTACGTGCCGCGAGCGTCGGGTCTGAACGGACGGCTCCCGTGTCGGGTACAGACACGCGATACTTCGTCCGCGCCGCGCTGACGAGCCTCGCGGTTGGAGCGCAAGACACGCATCCGCCGCGTCTCCAGGCCGTGTTCGTCGAGGTACTGGCGAGCACCGAACCGATCGAGGCCGAGCACGACCGCGACGTCGTCCAGGGTCCCACCGCTCGCGACCAGCTCTGCAATCTGCTCCACCATCGCATGCGAACACTAGTTCGCATGCTGGACGGATCCGACCTGGATCACTCTCCGCCCAGCGCCCGCGCGATTGCTTCGTCGACCTCGCGCTTGAGCTCGGCGCGGCGCCGCGCCAGGTGGACCTTGTCGGCGGATTCGCTGCGCTGCAGCTGCCGCTCGAGCGTGGCGAGGCGCAGCTTCTTCAGCTCGGCGTCGAGCGTGGCGCGGGTCGTCGTCTGGGCGCCGGCGCGGATCACGAGCTCGGCGATCAGCGGCTGGAGCTCCTCGTCGGGCCGGCCGCCCTCGCGCAGGTGCGCAGCCGCGCGGCGGTGCAGCTCGACGCTGAGGACCTCATCGAGGTCGAGGCCGGCAAGCAGCTCGCGGCCGGCCTCGGGCGCCGCGAAGCAGGCAGCGAGGAACGCGCGCTCCGACTGCAGGAGCGGGTCGTCGGCCGCCCGCGGCGGCGGCGCCGGTGGCGCAGCGGTGCTCGACGGAGCGGCGGCGCGCGGGGCACCGAGCATCTGCTCGAGCAAGTCCTGAGGCATGTTCAGGTCGTTGGAGGCGAGCCGCAACAGCTCCTGGCGAAACGGGCCGGCCGGCACGTCCGAGAAGACTGGCCGCAGCTCCTGCACCGCCCGGTCCTTGCCCTCGATGCGAGAGAGGTCGGCGGACGCGAGCACTCTGCCGACGCGGAACTGGACGAACGGCACCGAGCGCTCGGTCAGGTCACGCATCGCCGACGCGCCGTCACGCGCGACGACGTCGGCGGGGTCGTTGCCGTCCGGTAGCGGGATGACGCGGAGCGAGACGTTGCGGGAGGCCGCCACCTGCGCAGCCTTGAGCATTGCCTCCTGCCCGGCGCCGTCGGCATCCAGCGCTAGCAGCACCACGGGAGCGAGGCGCTGCAGCTCCAGCACCTGCTCGGGCGTCAGCGCCGTTCCCATCAGCCCGACGGCGTTGCGGATGCCGACCTGGTGCAGCGCGATCACGTCGGTGTATCCCTCGCAGAGGATCACCTCCTGCGCGCGGGCCGCATGCACGCGCGCGATGTCGGCCGCGTAGACGTTCTGGCCCTTGTGGAAGACGATGTTCTCCGGCGAGTTGAGGTACTTCGGCCCCTCCCCCTCGCCGAGCTTGCGCGCCCCGAACCCGAGCACCTTCCCGCGGCGGTCGCAGAGCGGGAACATGATCCGCCCACGGAAGCGGTCGTAGACGTTGCCGGTCTTCGCGTTGCGCTGAACCAGCCCGGCGTCGTACAGCTCGGCCTCGCTGTAGCCCGCCCGCCGCGACGCAAGCAGCACCTTGTCCCACGCCGACGGCGCGTAGCCGACGCGAAACTCGCGCAGCAGCGCCTCGTCGAGGCCACGCTCGTCCACCAGGTAGCGCCGTGCGCGGTCCGCCTCGGGCGCCTCCCACAGCATGCGCGCGTAGAACACCGCCGTGCGCTCCAGCACCGTGATCAGCCGCTGGCGCGCCTCGCGCCGCGCGGCGGCCGCCGGGTCCTCGTCGGCGACCTCGAGCTCGACGCCGTAGCGGTCGGCGAGCCACTCCATCGAAGCGACGAAGTCCAGCCCTTCCTTGAGCTGGACGAACTTGAAGACGTCGCCGGCCTCGCCGCAGCCGAAGCACTTGAAGTACTCCTCGTGCACGCGGAACGACGGCGTGCGCTCCTCGTGGAACGGGCACAGCCCGGTCATCTGCCCCGGTCCCGCACGACGCAGGTCGGTGTAGCGCCCGACGAGGTCGAAGAAGTCGACCGCGTTGCGGACCTTCTCCTTGCTGTCGTCGGTGTAGCGCGGCATCGGGCTCCTACGCTACGAACTCGTCGGGCACCGCGAGCGCTTCGAAGGCACGAATGCAGTAGCGGTCGGTCATCCCGGCCACGAAGTCGGTGATCCGCTGGGGCAGGTCGGCGCCCGGCGCGCCGCCGCCGTCGGGGACGCCGTGGACCGCGTAGTGATCGACCAGCGTGCGGATCACGCGCTCGATCTTCGCGTGCTCGCGCCGCGCCACGTCGCCGAGGTAGACGTGGTCGAACATGAACGTCCGCAGCTCATCCATCGCGGTGCCGGCCTCGGAGCCCTGGACGATGTCGCCCGCAGTCTCGGACGCCTCGACGAGGTCGTGGACGAGCCGGTCGATGCGCGCGGAGCCCGTCGTCCCGAGCACCGCGATCGGCGCGGGCGGCAGGTCGTGCTCGTCGAGCACCCCGGCGCGGATCGCGTCGTCGATGTCGTGGTTGATGTACGCGACGCGGTCGACGATCCGCACGATCTTGCCTTCGAACGTGCGTGGCATCGGTGCGCGCCCGGAGTGGCAGAGAATGCCGTCGCGCACGTCGGCGGTGAGGTTGAGGTTCTCGAGCACCTCGACGATTCGCAGCGAATGCTCGTAGTGGCGAAACTCGCGGCCGTACCGCTCGCGCATCGCCACGTCGAGGTACTGCTCGCCGATGTGCCCGAACGGCGAGTGGCCGAGATCGTGACCAAGGCCGACCGCCTCGGTCAGGTCCTCGTTGAGCCGCAGCGCCCGCGCGACGGTCCGCGCGATCTGCGTGACCTCGATCGTGTGCGTCAGGCGCGTGCGGAAGTGGTCGCCCTCGGGGGCGACGAAGACCTGCGTCTTGTGCTTCAGCCGCCGGAACGCCTTGGAGTGCACGATGCGATCGCGGTCGCGCTGCAGCGGCGTGCGCAGCCCGCAGTCGGGCTCCTCGCGCACACGCACCGCAGGGTAGGACCGCGCGGCCGCCGGCGACAGCGCCTCCTGCTCCCACGCCGCGCGGCGCTGGGCGAAGGCCCGCGCGACCGGACCGGGATCGGCGTGCGGGTCGGCGCTCACGGCCGTGGCTCGCGCAGCGCCGCCTGGGCGGCCGCCACGCGCGCGACGGGGACCCGCGGCGGCGAGCAGGACACGTAGTCGATCCCTGACGCGTGGAAGAACGCGATCGAGTCCGGGTCGCCGCCGTGCTCGCCGCAGACGCCGAGCTTGAGGTCGACCTTCGTCGAGCGGCCGAGCCACGCACCCATGCGCACCATCTGCCCGACGCCGGGGGTGTCGATCGTCTCGAACGGCGAGCGGTCGAGGATCTTCACCTCTATGTAGCGCTCGAGGATGCGCGCCTCGATGTCGTCGCGGCTGAAGCCCAGTCCGGTCTGCGTGAGGTCGTTCGTGCCGAACGAGAAGAAGTCGGCGTGCTCAGCGATGTGGTCGGCAAGAAAGCAGGCGCGTGGCAGCTCGATCATCGTGCCGACCTTGTGCGGCGGCGCGCCCTCCTGCTCGGCGACCTTCGCGATCAGCTTCGCCATGAACGCCAGCTCCTGCTCGTAGTCCACGAGCGGGATCATCACCTCGATGTCGGCGTTCGGCACGCGCTTGGCGGCGCGAAACAGTGCGCGCACCTGCATCTCGTAGAGCTCGGGCTGCAGGATCCCGAGACGCACGCCACGCGTGCCGAGCATCGGGTTCTCCTCCTGCAGGGCCTCGACGCGCTTGCGCTCGTCCGAGCCCTCCGGCAGCTCGTCGGGCTCCGGCAGGAACTCGTTCAGCGGCGGGTCCAGCAGGCGCACGCAGACGGGCCGCCCGTCCATCGCCAGCAGGATGCGCTCGTAGTCGGACTCCTGCAGCGGGCGCAGCGCTTCGATCGCCTCGCTGCGCGCCTCGTCGTCCGCCGCGAGGATGACCGCAGCCATCAGCGGCTGGCGCTCGCCGAGGAACATGTGCTCCGAGCGGCAGAGCCCGATTCCCTGCGCCCCGAGCTCGACGGCGCGGGCGGCGTCCTCGGCGGTGTCGGCGTTGGCACGGATGCCGAGCGCACGGAACTCGTCGGCCCATGCAAGCACGGTCTCGAGCTCGCCCGACACGTCCGGGACGACGAGCGTCACCTCGTCGGTGGTGATCTCGCCGGTTGTGCCGTTGATCGTCAGCGTCGCGCCCTGGTCGAGCACCGTGCCGCCCGGCAGCGTGACGCGGCGGTTGCGAACGTCGATCTCCAGCGACGCGGCGCCGGTCACCGCCGGGCGCCCCATGCCGCGGGCGACGAGCGCGGCGTGCGAGGCCTTGCCGCCGGTGCTGGTGATGATGCCGCGCGCGGCCGCAAACCCGGCGACGTCGCCGGCGTCGGTGAACGTGCGCACGAGCAGCACGTCCTCCCCGCGCGCCCGCGCAGCGACGGCCTCGGCGGCGGTGAAGACGATCGTCCCGCGCGCCGCGCCCGGGGACGCGGCGATCCCGGTCGCGGCGACGTCGAACGTCGCCTGGGCGTCGAACATCGGGTAGAGCAATGCCTCGAGCGCGCCGGCGTCGATCGTCAGCAGCGCCTGCTGCTTGGTCAGCAGCCCCTCGCTCACCGCGTCGACCGCGAAACGCACCGCGGCCTGCGCGGGGCGCTTGGCGCTGCGCGTCTGCAGCATGTACAGACGCCCGTCCTCGACGGTGAACTCGGTGTCCTGCATGTCGCCGTAGTGGCGCTCCAGCGTGCGCAGGATGTCGATCAGCTGCGCGTGGACCTCCGGCTGCCACTCCGCGAGATCGGCGATGTCGCGCGGCGTGCGCGCGCCGGAGACGACGTCCTCGCCTTGGGCGTTGGGCAGGAAGTCGCCGGACGGCTTGGGAGCGCCCGTGATCTCGTCGCGGCTGAACGCGACGCCCGACCCCGACGTGTCGCCCTTGTTGCCGAAGACCATCTGCTGGACGTTGACCGCGGTGCCCCAGTCGTCGGGGATGCGGTGCAGGCGCCGGTAGGTGACGGCGCGCTCGCCGGTCCAGGAGTCGAAGACCGCGCGGATCGCGCCCTGCAGCTGCTGCTTGGGGTCTTCGGGAAAGTCGTAGTACGTCTTGAACTCCGCGGTCAGCTCGCGCAGGTCGTCGCTCGTGAGGTCGGTGTCCTCGCTGACCTCGCGCTTGGCCTTGAGTGCCGCGATCGCGTCCTCGAAGCGCTCGCCCTCGATGCCGACGACGACGTTGCCGTACATCTGCACGAAGCGCCGGTAGGAGTCCCACGCAAAGCGCTCGTTGCCGGTCGTCGCTGCCAGCCCCTCGACGCTCGCGTCGTTGAGGCCGAGGTTGAGGACTGTGTCCAGCATGCCGGGCATCGACTCGCGCGCGCCCGAGCGGACCGACACGAGCAACGGGGCCTGCGGGTCGCCGAGGCGCTTGCCCGCAAGCTCCTCGAGGCGCCCGACTGCCTGTGCCACCTCGTCCTTCAGCCCGTCCGGAAACGCCTTGCGCCCCATGTAGGCGACGCACGCCTCGGTCGTGATCGTGAACCCGGCGGGTACGCGCTCGGGACCGAGGATGCGCGTCATCTCGGCGACGTTGGCGCCCTTGCCTCCGAGCAGATCGCGCATCTCGCGCGAGCCCTGCGCGAAGTCGTAGACCCACGTCATCGGCTGGAGCCTATCCAGCGTGCTCGCGCGGGCGCAGCCGCTGCCAGACGAAGGCTGCGGCGAGCAGCAGCAGGCCGAGCACGACGAACGATCCGACGCGATACAGCGACGTCAACGTCGCGAGATCGAACAGGAAGACCTTCGCGATCGTGGTCAGCAACAAGGCGAGCGCGCCGGCCCGTAGCGCTTGCTGGTCGCGGTTCAGCCCGGCCAGCAGCGCGGCCACGCCGACGAGTGCCCACAGCGCGCTGAGCGCGAGCTGGCCGTCCTCGCCGGCACCGAACCGCGTGACGACGGTGACGGACGCCAGATAGAGCGCGACCACGCTCGCGCCGGCGACGAGCTGGTCCCGGGCTTCGCCTGAGGCCCGGCGTGCCCCGTACGCCGCGGCGGCGATCACGCTGCCGAGCGCGACGGCGGCAGCGCCGAGATCCTCGAGGCCGTCGACGAGCGCCGCCACCGGAGCCTCGAACGCCAGCGCGTGCAGCAGCGCGGTCCCGAGCAGCGCGGCACCGGCGTATGCCGGGGCGAGATCGCGCGTGCGCGCGGCGATGCCGGCGAGCGCGGCAGCCTCTGCGCTCAGCGCCGCCACGAGCCACTCCCCGTCGAGCGTCAGCGCGCTGAGGTACGCGGCGCCGACGAGCGCGAGTCCGTCGAGCGCCAGGCGCCAGCTCTCGTCGACGGCCCGCGCGAGGCGTGCCGTCGCGAACGCGACCAGCGTTGCCGCGGCGATCGCGATCGTGCCCGCGCCGTCGGCGCTGTTGCCGTCGGTGAGCAGCTCGGGCGGCGCCTGCATCAGCGCCTGCGCCGTGAGCAGGCCGACGTGGGTGGCGAGCGCGACGCCGAGCACCGTCTCGTCATGACCGGCGCGGCTGGCACGGCCGCAGAGCAGGTGATGCGCGAGCAGCGCGAAGCCGATCGCGGCGAGCGCCCAAGCCCCGGTCAGGACGAGGCCGTCGAGCAGCGAGCCGACGACGACGTCGGCGAGCACGACGCCCAGCGCGAGTGAAAGCAGGCGGATGTCACGGCTGATCCGCGTCGAGCTCGACGCCAGGCCGATCGCGAGGTGCGCGAGCGCGAGGGCGGTGAGCCAGCCGTACCCGCTGCCCGTGTCGTCGAGCGCGAACCAGCCCAGCACGGCGAGGACCGCGGCGTTGGCGCTGAGCAGCCAGGCCGAGGCCGGGCGCATCCGCGCCGACGGGTCGCGCAGCTCGAAGCCGACGGCGGCGCCGGCGCTCACGACGCCGAAGGCCACGAGCACGAGCAGGATGCCTGCGGGCGTCGGGTCGCTGTCGAACAGCCACACGCCCCACTGCGCGAGCCCGAGGACGAACACCGCGGACGCAAGCCAGGTCCAGCGCTGCCAGACGAGCACGCCGGCGCCTGCGGCGGCGGCGAGCCACAGCAGCACTAGCGTCGCGCCGCCGCTCGGGGCGCCCGCGAGCACCGGCGTCAGCATCGCGCCGGCGATGCCCAGCGCGCCGACGCCCTGGGCGCGCCAGCGGACGGCCACGGTGGTGGCGGTCGCGCCGGTGAGCAGCGCCAGCAGGCACGCCACCGCGACGGGGATCACGCCATAGCCCGGTCCGCCGACCGCGACGGTCGCGAACATCGCGGCGATGCCGCCGGCGGTCGCCGCGCGCGCGGCGTCGGTGCGCCCGCGCCGCTCCTGCAGCCAGATGCCGCCGCCGAGCAGCGCGAGCGACCCGAGGCCGGCAAGCAGCGTGCGCACGCCCTCGCCGATCCAGCCGTGCGACACGGCGATTGCGAGCAGGAAGACGATGCCGGTCAACACCGAGAGCCCGCCGACCCACGCCAGCACGCGCCCGCCGAGCAGGTCCTCGAGGTCGCGATGCCGGTCGGCTGGTGCGGCGCGCGCGGCGTGCGGCGAGGCTGCGGGCCGCGGCGCGACGACAGCGGGCCGCGGCGCGACGACAGCGGGCCGCGGTGCGACGACAGCGGGCCGCGGCGCGACGACAGCGGGCCGCGGCGCGACGACAGCGGGCCGCGGCGCGGCTGCGGCGCGTGGCGCGGCTGCGGCGGCGCGCGGCGCGGCAACAGCAGCCTCCTCGCCGATCTGCGCCTCCAGGCGCCGGAGGCGCTCCGCGAGCGTCTGCGTCTCGCGCTCGAGCTCTGCCAGTCGCGTTGTCGTCGTCGTCATCGCTCCATCCTTTCTTGACCGCTGGTCAACAGACCGTAACGCGTTGTCGACCAACGGTCAAGAAGGTAGGCTCCCAGTCGATGCCCCCCGCCTATCGCCGGCTGCAGAACGACGAACGCCGCGCGCTGCTGCTCGAGCACGCCACCGCGTTGTTCGCGACGCACGGCTACGACGAGCTGTCGATGTCCCAGGTGGCGGCGGCCGCGGGGATCTCGAAGGGCCTGCTGTACCACTACTTCCCCAGCAAGCGGCACCTTTTCGAGGCCGCCCTTGCGGATGGCGCGGCGGAGCTGCGCGCACGCACCGAGCCGGACCCCGCAAAGCCGGCCGCCGAGCAGCTGTCAGACGCCCTCGACGCGTTCCTCGGCTGGATCGAGGAGCGCCCGCAGGCCTACGCGAAGCTGATGGAGAGCGCCGGCTCCGGCGAGGTCCGCGAGATCGTGCACGAGGTGCGCGCCGCGACCGCCGAGCGGATCCTCGAGGGCATCGGACCTGACGGTGAGCGTCCCGCGACCCAGACTGCCGTCCACGCCTGGCTGTGGTTCCTCGACGGGGCGATCCTCAACTGGGTCGAGCGCACGGACCTCCCGCGCGCCGAGCTTCACGGCCTGCTGCTGGGGACGCTTGCCGGGGCGCTGATCGCGTCCGGCGCCAAGCGCGTCAGCTGAGCGCGGCCGCGCGCCACCGCACGTGGCCGTGATGCTCGACGGTCTCTGAGATCGCGCGTTCCGCCTGGCGCAGCGCGCGCTCGGATGCGGCCGGCGCGGCGGCCAGCGGGTTGCCCATCGCCAGCGTCATGAACTCGTGCGCCTCGTGGCTGAGCGCGAACGCGCCGGCCTCACACGCACCGCAGACGACACCGCCGTGGGCGCCGCTGTAGGCGACGAGGTGCTCGGGCGACCCGCACGCCGCGCATGAGCCGAGCGCCGGCGCGAACCCGGCCACGAGCAGGAGCTTGAGACGAAACGCGAGCTGGTTTGCCCACAGGCCCAGCGGCTCGCCGCCACCCCCGGCGCGCGCCTCGAGCAGTGCCAGCTGATTGCAGAGCAGGTGGAAGACCGGCGGGTTGCCCTCCGGCGTGTCGAACAGCCGCAGGACGGCGTCGCACGCACGCGCGGCGGCGTCGAGCGTGCTCGCATCGGTGCGCAGCCCGGCGTGGGAGGCGACGGTGTCGGCGCCCGTGACCGTGAACAGGTCGCCGCGGCCCTCGTGGAGCAGCAGCGCGACGTGGCTGAAGGGCTCCAGGCGCCCGCCGAACTTCGAGCGCGCGCGTCTGACACCCTTCGCGATCGCGCCCACCCGTCCCTTGTTCGGGGTATAGGCGTGGATGATCCGATCGGCCTCGCCGTAGCGGATCGAGCGCAGCACGACGGCCTCGGCCTTCAGAGTGCCGGCCACATACCCGCCGCTATATTTAGTGAAGTAATGCCGGAAATCACGGTCTACACCACAGAGCCCTGCTCGTTCTGCATCCGCGTCAAGCAGCTGCTCAGCGCGCGCGGGCTGCCGTACACCGAGATCAATCTGGCAAAGGACGCGGACGGCAGGGCCGAGCTGGTGCAGCGCACCGGCATGTTCAGCTTCCCGCAGGTGATCGTCGGCGACGAGGTCGTCGGCGGCTTCCAGGAGACGGTCGCGGCCGACCGCTCGGGGAAGCTGAAGGACCTGCTCGCCGCCTGATCCGCGCGGTTACCAGACCTGCGCGGGGTCCTCGTAGGACGCCGCCCAGCGCTGCTCGGTGCCCTCGACCCCGCCCTGCTCGTCGCTCTTGGCGCGGCAGGCGGCCAGCGACACGCGCTCGGGCCACGTCGACGGGTCCCAGATCTCCGAGCGCACCGCGTACTTGCCGCAGTGCACGAATGCGACCTCGACGGCGACGTCGATCGCCATCTGCGGCGGCTTGCCACCGCTGTCCAGCGACGCCAGCAGCTCGGCGTCGGTGTTGAGCGTCGCGCGGCCGTTGATGCGGAGGGTCTCGCGCGTGCCCGGCACGAAGAAGACGAGCCCGACGTGCGGGTTGGCGAGGATGTTGCGGTTGGAGTCCTGGCGGCGGTTGCCCGTGTAATCCGGGAGCACGACGCGCCGCGGGTCGAGCGCGGTCGCGAAGCCGGGCGGGCCACCGCGCGGCGATGCGTCGCAGCGGCCGTCGGCAGCGGACGTCGCGAGTACGGCAAACGGCGACGCGGCCAGGAAGGCCACGCACGTCTCGTCGAGGTGGTCTTCCTCCTTGTCCCAGGCGCGCTGCGGCGGCTCCGGGACCAACGCGCGCAAGGCGCTTTCGTCGGCAATCTTCACGGGATCAGCGTACGACGCGCAGACCGCGGCTTGGGCTGACAGCGCTCGCAGGCGTAGGTCCCGCGGCCGGCCGCCACGAACTTCACGACCTCGTTGCCGCAGCGCACGCACGCCTCGCCCTTGCGCAGGTGCACGAGGAACTCCGTCTGGAAGTAGCCCGACGCGCCGTCGGGGTGGCGGAAGTCGTCGATCGTCGCGCCACCCGCCGCAAGCCCCGCCTGCAGCGCCGCGACGACACCCTCGGCAAGCGCCTCCCACTGGGCGCGCGTAAGGTTGCCGGCCTCGCGCAGCGGATGGATCTGCGCGCGAAACAGCGCCTCGTCGGCGTAGATGTTCCCCACGCCGGCGATCTGGCGCTGGTCCAGCAGGAACGCCTTGATCGGGGCGCGCCGACCGCGCGAGGCAGCGTGCAGCGCCGCGCCGGTCAGCGGCGGATCGAGCGGCTCGACGCCGAGCTTGTCCAGTCCGTCGTCGCCGAACGCCAGCGCGCCGGTGCCGAAGCGCCGAGGATCGAAGAAGCCGATCTGGTGGCCGTCTGCGAGCGCAAACGTCACGCGGCGGTAGGGCTGGTCGGCGGGCGCGTCGTAGAGGTAGTTGCCCGTCATCCGCAGATGGGTGACGAGCAGGACGTCGTCCTCCAGCTCGAAGGTCAGGTACTTGCCGCGGCGACGCAGGGCTCGAACCTCGCGCCCTTGGACGGCGTCGGTGACCTCGCGGACCATGAGCGGCTCACACCAGCGCGGGTCGTGGATCTCCAGGCGCTCGATCACGCGACCCTCGACCAGCGGCGCGAGGCCGCGGCGGATCGTCTCGACCTCTGGCAGCTCAGGCAAACGACTCCCCCGGCAGCGTCTCGTCGGTGCGGTCGGTCAGCCAGCGCAGCACGCTGGCGCCGACGTCGGCAAGCGGCCCGTCGTGGCGGCGCCCGCCGTGGCCGGGGAACACCGCCAGCAGCGGCGCGTGCTCGCGCGTGTGATCGGTGTGCGAGGACGCCGGGTCGACGCCATGGTCGGCCGTGAGGATCAGCAGGTCGTCGGCGCGCAGGCGCTCGAGCCAGCCGCCGACGGCGCCGTCGATGCGCTTTAGCGCATCGTGGAAGCCGGCGGTGTCCTTGCGGTGGCCATAGACCTGGTCGGTCTCGATCAGGTTCGTGAAGACAAGGCCGTGGTCGCAGCTCGGCAAGCAGGCGGGTCGTGCTGTCGATCGCGAGCGCGTTCGTCGCGCCTGGGTGGCGTTCGTCGATCCCGACCCCGGCGAACAGGTCGGCGGGCTTGCCCACCGCGTGCACCGCCACGCCGGCCTCCTGCAGCGCGACGAGATAGGAGCGCGCCGGCGGCTCGATCGAGAAGTCCTTGCGGCCCGTGGTGCGCTCGAACGCTCCCGGCACGCCGGTGAACGGCCGCGCGATCACGCGCCCGACGACGGTGATCTCGCGCGCCTTCGCGCAGACCGCGCGCAGCTCGTCTTCGGAGAGCACGTCTGAGTGCGCGGCGATTTGCAGCACCGAGTCCTGCGACGTGTAGAGGATCAGCGCGCCGGTGCGCAGGTGCTCGGCACCGAAGTCCTCGATCACCTCGGTCCCGCTGTAGGGGCGGTTGCAGAGGTACTCGTGGCCGGTGACCTCGCGCAGCCGCGCGACGAGGTCGTCGGGGAACCCCCCTGGATAGGTGGGCAGCGGCTCGGGTGGGACGACGCCCATCAGCTCCCAGTGGCCGGTGGTCGAGTCCTTGCCCGGCCCGACCGGGTGCAGGCGGCCGTGGAGTGCCTCGGGACGATCGGTCGGCGCAACCCCCGCGATCGGGCGCAGGTTGCCCAGGCCCAGGCGCTGGAGCACCGGCAGGTCCAGGCCGCCGACCATCTCGGCGAGGTGCACGAGTGTGTCCGCGCCGGGATCGCCGTAGTCAGCGGAGTCCGGCAAGGGACCCGCGCCGACAGCGTCCATCACCACCACGACGGCCCGCCTCACTTCGCGATCCGCACCGAGCGCAGCAGCGGACGGAAGACCTGCTCGTCGACACGCTTGAAGTCCTTGGCCGGCGCGAATGCGTCGATCACGATCTCGGCCTTGGGGATGTAGACGTGCGTGGAGCGCACGACGCGCGGCCGGCCGACGATCGTCTCGGTCCCGCGCACCTGCACCGCCGGGTGGCCGTCGACGCGCAAGCGCGC
Organism: Paraconexibacteraceae bacterium; assembly: GCA_963727365.1. Classification (GTDB taxonomy): domain Bacteria; phylum Actinomycetota; class Thermoleophilia; order Solirubrobacterales; family Solirubrobacteraceae; genus Paraconexibacter. Next base: position 154,591 of record CAVSFU010000009.1, read on the forward strand.
GCGCTTGATCAGCGAGAACGTGCTGTCGCGCGCCTTCGCCGCACCGATCAGCAGGTCGAGCGCCTGGGTCAGCTGCTTGCGCGTCTTCGGGATCTGCTCGTTGCGCGGGTAGCGGTAGATCGCGATCGTCGCCTCGCCCGTCGAGATCGTCATCACCTGCGTGCCCTCGCCCGGCTCGTTGATCAGCCAGCCGTTCGGCACGAGCAATCTGATGCCGGCGACGGTCTTCGGGATCGTGCCGATCGGCGGCCCGGGGGTCGTGACGTCAGGCGGCTCCTGGCGCTCGTTGCCGCATCCAGCGAGGACCAGCCCGGCGAAGACGATGAGGGCGAAGCGGCGCAGGCCGCGGATGCTACGAGGTCGCCCGGGGGTGAGCCTCGAAATAGACATCGCGCAGGCGCTCGGCCGACAAGTGCGTGTAGATCTGCGTCGTCGCGACGTCGGCGTGACCGAGCATCTCCTGCAGCGCACGCAGGTCGCAGCCGCCGGCCAGCAGGTGCGTGGCGAACGTGTGGCGCAGCGTGTGCGGGCTCATGCGGTCGTCCAGGCCGGCAGCCTTGGCGTGACGCTGGACGATCTTGTAGAGGCCCTGGCGCGTCAGGCCGCCACCACGCTGGTTGACGAACAGGTGCGGCTCGTCGCGGATCCCGACGAGCTTGGGCCGCGCGCGGTCGAGGTAGACGCGCACGGCACTGATCGCCTCGCGCCCGATCGGGACGATGCGCTCCTTGCTGCCCTTGCCGCTGGCGCGCAGCACGCCGGCGCGCAGGTCGATGTCCATCAGCTGCAGGCCGATCGCCTCGCTGGCGCGCAGGCCGCAGGCGTACATCAGCTCCAGCAGCGCGCGGTCGCGCAGCGCGCCCGGGGTCGTGCCGCGCGGCGCCGACAGCAGGCGCGTGACCTCGTCGCGCGTCAGCACCTGCGGCAGCTTCTGCTGCTTGCGCGGTGCGCGCAGGTCGGCGGTGGGGTCGTGCTGGATGACCTCGTCGCGGCGCAGGTTGCGGTAGAAGCTGCGCATGCAGGCGGCCTTGCGCTGCAGCGTCGCGGGGGCAACGGGCGGACGCTCCTCGCTGCCCTGCGCAAGCTCGTTCAGAAAGCCCGTGAGGTCGGCGTGGGTCGCCGCCTCCACGTCGACGCCGTTGCGCGCGAAGTACGCGCCGAGCTGCAGCAGATCGGAGCGATAGGCCTCGAGCGTGTTGCGCGACAGCCCGCGCTCGAACTCCAGGTACGCGAGGAAGTCGAGCACGTGATGCTCGAACGCACGCGCGGTCGCGGCAGCGGGGACGGTCGCCATGCAGAAGCGTTCTTCCTCGGACCGCCTGCCCCTGCGGTTGCAATCAGGCTGTCAGCGCAGGAAGCGCAAACCCAGCAACGTCTTCGCGTCTTGTGTTGCAGCGATCGCACCGTCCAGGTCGGCAAGCGGCCAGCGCACGACCTCGATCCGCTCGTTCTCCCCTGAGTCGGCATGCTCGTCGCTCAGATCCGTCGCGAGATACAGGTGGACCTGCTCGTCGCTGGAGCCGACGCTCGAGTAGTAGGTCAGCAGGTGCTCGAGCTTTCCGGGGGCCTTCCCGATCTCCTCGATCAGCTCCCGTCGCGCGGTCTCCGCGGGAGGCTCGCCGTCCTTGTCGAGCAGACCGGCCGGGAGCTCGAGGCTGTCCGGATCGCCGATCGCCGGCCGCGGCTGGCGGACGAGGTACACGAACTCCCCGTCGTGCGCCACAACGGCGACTGCGCCGGGGCGATGGACGATCTCGCGCTCGACGACCTCGCCGTCATCGAATCGATACTCGTTCACGTCCACGCGCACGACCACGCCCTCGAAAACGGTGCGCCGACGAGAGCCTTCTCGAACGGCGGTCGTTCACGCCAGCGCCCTTCCCGCGGCGATGGCCGCACCGAAGAACGCGGGGTCCTCGCGTCCCATGTTGCGCGCCGGCAGGCCCGACGCGAGGTAGTCGCTGGCGTCCGCCGGCTCGGTGATGCAGGTGACCGGTCCCAGCAGCAGGTCGAGCACGGTCTGCGTGTGGTGGCTCACACCCTGATGGCGCTCGCGCGGGTCGCTCTCGGACATCCGCGCGCAGAGCACGACGTCGCAGCCGAGCGCGAGCGCCGCGTGCGCGGAGTCCAGCGCGACCATCCCGCCGTGGCCCAGGCGCGAGGCGCTGCCGAGGATCCCGGGACCGGGGCCGCAGAGCACGACGTCGGCGTCCTGCGCCGCGCGCGCGATGCCGCCGATCGTCGTGATCGCCTCGACGGCGCCGTAGCACGGACCGGACGTGACGTGCAGGTGCAGCAGCCCGCGCTCACGCAGCTCGCGCACGATGCGCGAGTGCCCGCCGGGAAGCGCGCCCCCTGCCGTCTGCACGTAGCCCACACGCGTGCCCGACCGCGCCTGCCCGATTGCCCAGCACATCGGCGCGAGCTGGCCGTGCAGCGAGAAGACGCCGACGGGGACGTCTGCGGCCTCGCCGTCCTCGGGCAGCACAGCGTGCTGCAGCGGCGTGTAGTTGAGCTTCATCACGTGCGCCCCATCGACGCCGCTCCCGCCAAGGCCACGGGTGAGGTTGACGTGGACGATGTCGAATCCGCCGCTGCCGAGGCTCAGCCGCACGGCCTGCTCGTTGACCACGACGTCGTCGCCGACCTCGCAGGCGCCGACGAGATCGACGTCCGCCACCGCCGCGCGGCCGTCCACCTCCAGCTGCTGCTCCGGCCCGTCCGCCGGCGAGGCGGCGGTGACGGTGCCGCGACGCAGGACGAGCCTCATCCGAGCTCCTCGACCAGTGCCAGCACGACGTCGAGCATGCCCTCCAGCGCGACGACGCTCACGCGCTCGTCGCTGCGGTGGTTGCGCTCGGTTCCGTTGGCGAGGTTCGTCACCGGCAGGCCCGCGCTCTCGAGGATGTTCGCGTCCGACGCCCCACCGGTGAGGATGCGCCGCGGCTCATAGCCGCATGCGCGCAGCGCGTTTTCCGCCGCGACGACCGACAGCTGGCTGCCGGCGTGCTTGTAGCCGGGGAAGACGCGTGCCACGTCGAGGTCGACGTCGCAGGCGCAGATCGGCTCGTTGGCGGCGTCGTGGATCGCGTCGACCATCTGCGCGACGAGCTCCTCCGCGCGCGCCGGGTCGTGGGAGCGCACCTCCGCTCCGAACGCGGCATGCCCGGCGACGACGTTGGTCCCATCGCCCCCGCCGCGCACCCAGCCGACGTTGGCGCTGGAGACGTCGTCGACGCGGCCCTGCGGGAGCACGGCGATCGCGCGGGCGGCGGCGACGATCGCGCTGCGACCGTCCTCCGGGCGCACGCCCGCGTGGGCAGACTGGCCGTGGAAGGTCGCTTCCAGCTGGTAGGAGGTCGGCGAGCCCATGACGATCTCGCCGATCGGCGACGCCTGGTCCAGCACGTAGCCGAGGTCGGCGCGCAGCCGCGAAGTGTCGAACGCGCGCGAGCCCGAGAGCGCGTTCTCCTCGGAGACGGTGAACAGCAGCTCGATGCCCACAGGCGGCGGCTCGACCACCGCACGCCGCGCGACCTCGAGGAAGACCGCGACGGCGGCCTTGTTGTCGGCGCCGAGGATCGTGTCGCCGGCCGACACCCAGTGCCCGTCGTCCAGCAGCGGCTCGACGTCGCCCTCGTGCGGGACGGTGTCCATGTGTGCGCACAAGAGCACGGTGCGCTCGCCGCGCCCCGGGATCCGCGCCAGCAGGTTGCCGGCGCCCGCGCCGGTGAGCGGCGCGCTGTCGTCCTCCTCGACCTCGAGGCCGAGCGCCTGCAGCCGGCGCGTGAGGTCGTCGGCGATCGCGCGTTCCTCGCCCCACGGAGAGCGGATCGCGCACAGCGCCGCGAACGTGTCGTTGAGCGAGCGCCGCTCGAGCTCCGAGGCGCGCCTCACGCCTGGCGCGACGCGCGCACCTCGTCGGCCTCGGGCACGTCGGTGGCCTCCGCCCCGCCGGTTGCCTTCGCCAGCGCTGCGGCGACGAATTCGCGGAACATCGGCGCCGGGCGCTCGGGCCGCGACTTGAACTCGGGGTGGAACTGCGACGCGAGGAAGAACGGGTGCTCGTCGACCGGCAGCTCGATCATCTCGACGAGGCGCTCGTCAGGCGACGTGCCGCCGACGACGAGACCGGCAGCCTCGATCTTCTTGCGCAGCGAGATCGAGACCTCGTAGCGGTGGCGGTGGCGCTCGTAGATGACCGCTTCGCCGTAGACCTCACGCGCGCGCGTCCCGTCGTGGACCTTCACCGGGTCCGCGCCGAGGCGCATCGTGCCGCCGAGGTCGGAGACCTCCTTCTGCTCGGGCAGCAGGTCGATCACCGGCCACTCGGTCTCGATGTCGAACTCCGTCGAGTTGGCGCCGGGCATGCCCGCGACGTGGCGCGCGTACTCGCAGACGGCGATCTGCATTCCAAGGCAGATGCCGAGGTACGGGATCTTCTGCTCGCGCGCGACCTTCGCCGCGCGGATCTTGCCCTCGATCCCGCGCCCGCCGAAGCCGCCGGGGATGAGGATGCCGTCGGCGCCGGCGAGCCGCTCCAGCGCGGTCTCGTCGGAGTCGAGGACCTCGGAGTCGATCCACTCGATCTGGACCTTGCCGCCATGCAGTTCACCGGAGTGGCGCAGCGCCTCGGAGACGGACTTGTAGGCGTCCTCGAGCTGGATGTACTTGCCGACCAACGCGATCTTCACCGGCGTGGTCGCGGCGGCCGCGCGGGCGAGCATCTCGTTCCACGACGTGAGGTCGGCCGGCGGCGCCTCGAGGCCCAGCGTCTCGAGGATGAAGTTGTCGACCCCTTGCTCGTGGTACCAGGAGGGGACCTCGTAGATGTTGCCGACGTCCTTGGCGGAGACGACCGCGTCCACCGGCAGCGAGGCGAACAGCGCGATCTTCTTGCGGATGTCCATCGACAGCTCGTCCTCGGCGCGGCAGAGGACCATGTCGGGCGCGATGCCGATGCGCCGCAGCTCGTTGACCGAGTGCTGCGTCGGCTTGGTCTTCAGCTCCCCGGCGTGGCCGATGTACGGCACGAGCGTGAGGTGGACGAACATGCAGTTGCGCCGGCCGGCCTCGACGGGGAACTGGCGGATCGCCTCGAGGAACGGCAGCGACTCGATGTCGCCGACCGTGCCGCCGATCTCCGTGATGACGACGTCGACGTCCGACGTCTCGCCGATCAGCTTGATGCGGCTCTTGATCTCGTCGGTGATGTGCGGGACGACCTGGACGGTCCCGCCGAGGTAGTCGCCGCGGCGCTCGCGGCGGATGACGGTGTTGTAGATGCCGCCGGCGGTGACGTTGGACGCGCGCGTCGTGTTGGAGTCCGTGAAGCGCTCGTAGTGGCCGAGGTCGAGGTCGGTCTCGGCGCCGTCCTCGGTGACGAAGACCTCGCCGTGCTGGTACGGCGACATCGTCCCGGGGTCGACGTTGATGTACGGATCGAACTTCTGCAGGCCTACGGAGAGGCCGCGCGAGACGAGCAATCGGCCGATCGACGCGGCGGCGATGCCCTTGCCGAGCGACGAGACGACGCCCCCGGTGACGAAGATGTACTTGGTCTTGGACGTCATCGAATCCTTCCCAGCGAGTCTAGATGTCTGAGGCCCGGCGTCCGGTCGACGAACGCGGAAAGTGAGCGAAATTCTCCGTAGACGGTGATTGCCGCCAGGACGGCCGCGGCGATCGCCAGGCCGGTGTTGGTGTGGATCGTCTGCACCAGCGCGAGCCCGGCCACCGCGCCGATGAGGTTGGCCCCAGTGTCGCCGAGCATCCCGCGCTCGCGCAGGTCGTAGAGCCCGGCGACGAGGATCGCGCCGGCGAAGAACCCGATCCCCTCCAGGAGCTGCGACCCCTCGATCGCGACGAGCACGCCCGCCATCGCCACGAACAGCTTCACCGCGCGGCCGGGCCGCAGGTCGACGATGTTGAACAGGTTGACGGCGAGCACGACGACGACGATTGCCAGCAGGTAGCGCACGTCGTCGCCGGTCTGCAGCACCCACGCGGCGAGCGCGAGCGTGCCGACGGCCTTCAGCGCGCCGGTCGGGAACTGGCCTGCTTTCAGCGCGCCGCCGTGGCCGCGCCAGCCGCGCGACGACCCGGAGTACGCGTCGTCGATCAGGCCAAGGGCGGCGACGCCGAACACGAACATCGGCGCCAATGCGGTCTGCGGATCGATCACGTCCATTTGGGCGAGAAAGCCGATCGCGCCGAACGCGACGGCGGCCCCGGCAAGGACGACGATGCCCAGCGGGCAGGCGATCCGCTCCCCGCGGTAGTTCTCCACGGTGTGGCCCCCGGAGAGCAGCCCGGCCCGAAGTCCCGGCGCCAACGCCATGGCGGCGGCGGCGCTGAGGACGAGGGGCAGCAGGTGCACTGCGGCAAGGTAGCGCCATCCGCGGACGACCCACTTGCCGGTGCATCGGGCGCGTGTAACAGCGACCCCCCGCTGCAAGACTGTCTAGACGTGAGCAACAAGATCGACAAGACGGACGCCCAGTGGCGCGAGGAGCTCGCGCCTGACGCCTATGCCGTGCTGCGCAAGGCGGCGACCGAGCCGCCGTTCACCGGCAAGTACGTCCACAACCACGAGGACGGCATGTATCGCTGCGGTGGCTGCGGCGCGGAGCTGTTCGCGTCCGACACGAAGTTCGAGTCCGGCAGCGGCTGGCCGAGCTTCACCGAGCCGGCCATCGCCGACGCCGTGGAGCTGCGCGAGGACAACACGCACGGCATGGTCCGCACCGAGGTCGTGTGCGCGAAGTGCGGCGGCCACCTCGGCCACGTCTTCGACGACGGCCCGCGCGACAAGGGCGGCCAGCGCTTCTGCATCAACAGCTGCGCGCTGGACTTCGACACCGCCGCCGGCAGCTAACCTCGGAGCGGCGCCCCTGGCTACGGCTGGGGGAGCAGCGCGTCGGCGGTGGACTTGCGGCCGAAGTCGCCGCGCGCGCCGGCGAGCGCGTAGACGAGCGCGGCCTTGCCGACCGTGCGCTCGAGGTCGTCGACCGTCGAGATGCCGCGCTGCTGGAACCAGAAGACCTGTGACGGGCGCGTGGAGGACTGCTCGACGCCGATGACGCGCACGCGGCTCTCGCGCAGCCCGCGAACGAAGCCGATCTCGAAGCGGTCGCGCGACGTCGTTCTCTTGCTTGTCGAGGTCGCCGGGCTGGTCGCGGACGACGACGACGCCCTGAACGACGTCGAGGCCGCCGGCGAGGCTGGAGAAGAGGTTCTCGCTCTCGCGCTCGAGCAGGCGCCCGCCGAGCACGTACTGGATGCCGAGGCGGAAGCCGAGCTCCTCGACGAGGTCGAGGTCAGGGTCGTCCGGCTCGATCTCTGCATAGCGCGTGTCGCGCGCGTCCGTCGGCGAGCGCGGCGAGATCGACGGGCTCGCGCAGCGTCGCGACGTTCGCGCGCTCGGCACCGCTGCCCTGGAGCGCGTCGCGCACATGGTCGGCGATGTCCTGCGAGCTCTCGCCGAGGAAGACCATGCCGATGCTGCCCGTGAGGCGGTCGTCGGTCATCAGCGGCAGCGACGCGCGCAGCTCCTCGGCCAGGCGGTCGCGCGACTCGCGTGCGTCGTCGGCTTGGTGGTTGGCGCGGCGCACGTCGCCGCGCAGGTCCTCGCGGATGTTCTGCTCGGCGTTGGACACCAGCCCGCTGTCGCCGATCGCCACACCAAGCAGCAGCCCGAGCGCGAGCGCGATGAAGACCGCGACAAGGGAGATGGCGTGGTAGCGGAAGTCGAACATGGGTCAGACCTCGCCGCCGAGCAGCAGCTGCAGCTTGAGCCACAACAGGTCGGCGACCTCGCGCAGCCCCGGCGTCAGCGCGATCGTCGCGGCGAGCGTGACGAGCCCGGCCAGCGCGACGAGCGCGACAGGCGCGAGCCCGGGCTGGGGACGGTACAGGCGGCTGACGCCCTTCGCGTCCACGAGGATCTCCCCCAGCCGCAGCCGCGTAAGGAAGGTCGAGGACATGCCCTTGCGCGCCTTGTCGAGGAACTCGACGAGGTTGGACTGCGAGCCGACGCTGACGATCAGCTCGGCGCCCTTCTCGGCGGCGATCAGCATCGCCACGTCCTGCGACGTGCCGGGCGCCGGGACGACCTTGTGCTCGAGCCCGAGCTGCTCGAGATGCTCGCGCCCGGGCGCGCGCCCGTCGGGGTAGGCGTGGACGACGAGCTCGGCGCCGCAGCGCAGCGTCCGCTCCTGCGCGGAGTCCATGTCGCCGACGATCATGCTCGGCTTGAAGCCCGCCTCGAGGATCGCGTTGGCGCCGCCGTCGACGCCGACGAGCACCGGGCGCACGTCGCGGATGTAGGGCTTGAGCGCCTGCAGGTCGGACTGGTGGTCGACGCCGCGCACGACCACGACGACCGGCCGGTCGCGGAAGTCGGTGTCAAACCGCGGCAGCTCGATCTTGCCCGAGAGCAGCTCGCGCTCCTCGAGCATGTGCGAAAGCGTGTTCTTGGCGAACGCCTCGAGCGCGTCGCCGATGTCCGCGCGCGCCTGCTCGTTCTCTGCGCGCACAGCCTGCGGATCGCGCAGCACGCCCGCCGCCAGGCGCGTGCCCTTGCGCCAGATCTCGCCGTCGCGGACCTCGAGCGGGTCGCCCTCTTCGACGATGTGAAAGAGCGCGTCGCCGTCCATGTCGACGAGCACGATCCCTGCCTGCACGAGCAGCAGCGGGCCCATGTTCGGGTAGACCTGCGTCGACGACGGCTTGCAGTTGAGGACCGCGACGACGCCGGCGGCGACGAGGTCCTCGGCCGAGACGCGGTCCACGTCGCGATGGTCGATGATCGCGACGTCGCCAGGCCGCAGCTTCTTGACAAGCAGCTTCGTGCGGCGCCCGAGACGGGCGGGGCCTGTGACCGCGACGGACATGCGCCGCGCGAGTCTGACACGGAGTGGCTGCGCTACGCGGCCCTGAGCAGCTCCTTTGCATGGCGCCGCGCGGCAACGTCGTCCTCGCCGGCACCGAGCATGCGCACGAGCTCGGCGACGACGTCCTTGCTCGACAGCGAGACGACCTCGGTGCGCGCGGGCTCGATCGAGGTGTCCTTGCGGATCGAGAAGTGGCGTGTGGCGAGCGACGCGATCTGCGGCAGGTGCGTGATGCACAGCAGCTGCCGACCGTCGGCCAGCGTGCGCAGCTGCTCACCGACCGCGCGCGCGGTGACGCCGCCGATGCCGGCGTCGATCTCGTCGAACACGAGCGTTGCCGCCTCGGCGTCAGCGACCGTGCCCGGGGCGGCCGCCGCGCCGGCCAGCGCGAGCATCACGCGCGACAGCTCGCCGCCCGACGCGATCTCGCGCAGCGGCGCCGCCGCGACGCCCGGGTTCGCGGCGATGCGGAACTCGACGCTGTCGGCGCCCGTCGGACCCGGGTCGCGGGACGTCAGCGCGATCTCGAACTCGGCGCCCTCCATCGCAAGCTCGGCAAGCCGCTCGCGCACGGCCGCCGCCAGCGGCTCGCTTGCCGCAGCACGTGCCGCACGCAGCTCGTCAGCGAGCGCCGACCGCTCGCGCGAGCGCCTCGGCAAGCGCGGCATGCGACTCCTCGAGCGCGATCTCCGCGCGCTGCAGCTCATCCCGCCGCGCCCGGCACGCGGCCGCATGCTCGAGCACCGCCGCAACGCTGCCGCCGTGCTTGCGCTCCAGCCGCTCGATCGCCGACAAGCGCTCCTCGACCACGTCCAGTGTCCCGGGCTCGCCGTCGAGCCCTTCGCCGTAGCGCCGCAGCTCGACCGCGAGGTCGGCGGCCTCGATCGCCAGCGCCCGCATCCGCACGACGAGCGCGTCGAGCTCGCCGTCGACACCCTCGACCGCATCGAGCCCGGTCTGTGCCGCCGCCAGCAGCGCCAGCGTGCCGCCGTCGCCGTCGTCGGGGGCCAGCGCCTCAGATCCGCTGAGCGACGCGCCCCGCAGCGCCTCGACGTGGCGCAGGCGCTCACGCGCGCCGGCAAGCTCGGCGCGCTCAGCCTCCGAAGGGTCGACGTCCTCGATCTCGGCGATCTCGAACTGCAGCAGGTCCAGCTCGCGCTCGCGCGCGCCCGCCAGCTCGCGCAGCTCCTCCAAGCGCGACTCCACGGCCCGCACCTCGGCATGCGCCGCCGCACACGCGTCGCGGCGCGCCAGCTGCTCCGAACCACACGCGGCGTCGAGCAGCTCCAGCTGCGCCCCTGCCAGCGTCAGCTTGCGGTGCTCGTGCTGCCCGTAGAACGTGATCAGCTCGGCTGCCACGTCGCGCAGATCCGACACCGCGCACGAACGTCCGTTGATCGCCGCCCGCGAGCGCCCCTCGGACGACACGCGCCGCGCCAGCACGAGCTCCTCCGCGTCGGGCGCGATCGCCTCGCCAAGCCGCTCGCGCAGCCCGTCATCCAGCTCGAAGACACCCTCGACATAGGCCTCCGCAGCGCCCGGGCGCACGAGACCCGAGCGCGCGCGGCCTCCCAAAAGCAGGTCCAGCGCGCTTGCGAGCACGGTCTTGCCCGCACCCGTCTCGCCCGTGAGCACGTTCAGGCCGGGCCCGAGTCGCAGCTCGGCCCGCTCGATCAGGACCAGGTTCTCGACGCGCAGCTCGCTGAGCACGACCCGTGTTGTAGCGGCCGCGCCGGACGGGAACGTGTGTTCTAGTAGGCCAGCCGGCCGAACTTCTCGCGCAGGCGCCGGTAGAACGACGAGCCGGGGATCTGCGCGAGGTCCGCGGCCTCGCGCACGAAGCGCACGGTGACGGACTCGTCGGGACCAAGCTCGCCGACCGGCCGCCCGTCGACGCTGAGGTCGACGGCGTGGCGTCCGCGGTTGGCGACCGTCAGCTCGTCGTCCGGCGCGACCACGAGCGCGCGCGCGCCGAGCGAGTGCGGGGCGATGAACGAGACCGCGTAGCCCTCCACGCCCCAGGCCATGACGGGCCCGCCGTTGGCGAGGTTGTAGCCCGTCGAGCCGGCCGGGGTGGCGACGACGAGCCCGTCGCAGCGCACCGACCCGACCTCGTCCGCCCCCACGCCGTAGGCGAGGTTGGCCACGCGCTCGCCGACCTTGCGGTGCAGCGAGAGGTCGTTGATCGCCGCGAACTGCTCGTCGCCGAGCTCCAGCGCCAGGGCAGGCAGCGTCAGCGTCTCGAAGTCTCCGCCCAGTGCGCGGTCGAACATCTCGCCGAGCTCGCCTGGGTCGACGGTCGCGAGGAAACCGACCTCGCCGTAGTTGACCGCGAACACCGGCACGCTCGTCCCGGCGTAGCGCCGCAACGCACGCAGGATCGTGCCGTCGCCCCCGAGGACGATGCACAGCTCGACGTCGTCAGACAGCGGCGCGTTGCGCAGCAGCGCGTCGTCGCCGAGCACATGCTTGGCGCTCTCGTCGACGTCGAGGCGCAGCGTCACGCCGCTGCGCTGCGCAGCGGCCTGCAGCTCACGCAAGGCCTCGGCGACCTGGTGTGGGCGGCCGTGCGTCAGCACGGTCACGGTGCGGGCCCGGGTCATGCCGGCTCGACCTCCGCGGCCGCCGCCGCCACGCCCGCCGCGTCGAGGCCCCCGCGGCCCGCCTCGGCCAGCCAGACGAATGTCTCGCGGTTGCCCTTCGGTCCGGGCAGCTCGCTGGAGGCAAAGCCGAGCACGGCCGCGTCGACCGAGGCCGCCACCGCAACCAACGCGTCGCGCCGGTCCTCCGCACTGCGCACGACCCCGCCCTTGCCGACCTTCGCGCGGCCGACCTCGAACTGCGGCTTGATCATCGCCAGCGCATCGAAGCGCTCGGCGGCGGTCGCGAGCACCGCCTGCAGGACCTTGGTCAGCGAGATGAACGACACGTCGGCGACGATCAGGTCGGGCGCGTAGGGCAGGTCCTCGCGCCGCAGCCCGCGCGCGTTCGCGCGCTCGACCACCGTCACCCGCTCGTCCGTGCGCAGCTTCCAGTGCAGCTCGCCGTACGCCACGTCGAGCGCGACGACGTGCGCCGCCCCTCGCTGCAGCAGGCAGTCCGTGAAGCCGCCCGTCGACGCACCGACATCAAGCGCCCGCCGACCGGCGACATCAAGCCCGAGCGCCTCGAGCGCATTCGCAAGCTTCACGCCGCCCCGCGACACGAACGCGGGCGCCTCGTCGACGGCGAGCTCGACGTCGTCGGCGACGAGCATCCCGGGCTTCTCGGCGCGCCGCCCGTCGGCGAGCCGCACCTCACCGGCCATCACCGACGCAGCCGCGCGCGAGCGCGACTCGAAGAGGCCGCGCTCGGCGAGGAGCGCGTCGAGGCGGACCTTTGACGCCATCAAGGCCGCCGAATCTAGCGCGCCCCGCCGACGAACATGCGTTCGCCCAGTGTGAGCAGCCTCACAGTCGAACGTCCGTTTCGCTCCCATAGTGGTTGTCGCGATGACTGCCATCCGGCTCGTCCCCTTCCCCGTTCATGTCGCCCTCAGGCTCATGACCGCGCTCGCGACCCTCGTCGCGCCGTTCGCGCTGGGTTTCACGGCGGCCGGGACCGTCGTCGCCGTCTCCGTCGGTGCGATCGTGACCGGGGCCACGCTCCGCGGGATCCCCAACGAGCGCGGGCAGGTCACCGCCCCCCTCGCCGACATCCACGCCTTCGACTGGGGCGCGACGCTCGGCCTGCTCGGCGGCGCCGTCGTCCTCGGCCTCTCCGGCGACATGGTCGCCTTCACGGCACTCAGCGCGATCGCTCTGCTGCAGGCCGCCGGCAACCTCACCACGCGCTACAGCATGCGCGGGTAGCACCCAAACTTCTCTCATCGATCCACATAGCAGGACCCATTGCAGTACCTCATAGCAGTACCTCTCCTCCCCTCGAGACGGCCCGCTCCGGCGGGTCGTTTCATTTGGGCGCCCGAGGGTAGGAAGGCGCGAATGCTCGCTCGCCGCACGACGGCCGCGCTCGCCGCCGTCGGTGTCGCGGCGGCCGTCGCCATCACCCCCTCCGCTCCCGCCGCCACGCGCTGCAAGGGCGCCAACAAGCGCTTGCCCAGCACGACTGCTGAAGCCGAGGCAGCGCTGCCCGAGGTCCGCACGACGATCGCCTGCCTCGTCAATCGCCAACGCGCTCGCCGCGGCCTGCGCCGCTGGCGCGGAGGAACGCGGGTCGCGAACGCCGCGCAAGCACGTGCCAACGACCTCGTCGCGCGCAACTACTTCGCCCACCACGCGCCCGACGGCCGCGACGCCAGCACCGAGCTGCAGGCGCAGGGCTACCCGTTTCGCAAGGTCGGCGAGAACCTCGTTCGCGGCTACAACACGCCGGCGCGCGTCGTGCGTGCGTGGCTGAAGAGCCCGGGGCACCGCGCGATCCTCCTCAGCAGGTCCTTCACGACGATGGGCGTCGGCGTGGCCCTCGGCCATCCGTTCAGCTCGCGCGACAGCCGCAGCCTGATCCTCTACGGCGTCCTGCTTGCTGCGCGTCCTAAGCGGTGAGCGGCGAGGTCGGCGCGTCAGCGCCGGCCAGCGCATCCACGACGCGCGAGGCGATCGCCGGGCCGGTGAAGCCGACCTCGGAATGCAGCAGCGCGGGCTTGCCGTGCGTGACGTAGCGGTCGGGCAGACCGACGCGCAGGATGCGGCGATAGCGGTGCTGGCCCTCGTTGAGCGCCTCCCACACGGCTGAGCCGAAGCCGCCCTGCAGCACACCCTCTTCGACCGTCACGAGCAGCTCGTGGTCGCGCGCCAGCTGCGCCGCGAGCGCGACGTCGATCGGCTTGGCGAAGCGCGCGTCGGCAACGGTTGCCTTGATGCCGTGCTCGGCCTCGAGCAGGTCGGCAGCCTCCAGCGCCTTCGCGACGCCGGTGCCGTAGCCCAGCAGCGCGACGCGCCCGGCGTCGCCGATGCGCAGCGTCTCGCCCCGCCCAACCTCGATCGGCGTGATCGCGCCGGGCGCCAGCAGATCCTCGCCGACGCCCTCACCGCGCGGGTAGCGGATCGCGCTCGGCCCGTCGTCGATCAGCAGCGCCGTGCGCAGCATGCGCTGCAGCATCGGCTCGTCGCGCGGCGCCATGCAGGTGATGTGCGGCAGGCAGCGCAGGTAGGCGATGTCGAACGCGCCGTGGTGCGTCGGGCCGTCGTCGCCGACGAGGCCGGCGCGGTCCATCGCGAAGACGACGTTGAGCTTCTGCAGGCAGACGTCGTGGACGATCTGGTCGAAGGCGCGCTGCAGGAACGTCGAGTAGATCGCCGCGACCGGCTTTGCGCCCTCGAGCGCAAGGCCGGAGGCGAAGAGGATCGCCTGCTGCTCGGCGATGCCGACGTCGAAGTAGTGCTCGGGCTCGGCCTTCTGCAGGATGTTCAGGCCGGTGCCGGAGTTCATCGCGGCGGTGATGCCGACGACGCGGCGGTCGCGGCGCACCTCCTCGACCATCGCGTCGCCGAAGACCTTCGTGTACTGGGCGGGAGCCTCGTCGGCGTGCTTCTTGACGACCTTGACCGGGGCGCGGTCGGCAATCGACTTGGGCTTGGCGGCGTGCCACGTCTCCATGCCCTCGAGGCCCCCGTCCTCGGCGGGCGCAAAGCCCTTGCCCTTGACGGTGGCGATGTGGACGACGACGGGCCGCTGCGCCTTGAACGCCTGCTTCAGCGCGCCGCGCAGGGCGTGGACGTCGTGGCCGTCGATGACGCCGACGTACGCCCAGTCGAGCTCCTCCCACCACAGCCCCGGCGCCCAGAACGCCTTGATCGACTCCTTGAACTGCGGGCCGAAGCGCTCGAAGGCGGCGCCGATGCCGCGCGGCAGGTTCGTCAGGCCCTTCTCGACGCCCTCGCGCGTATGCCACAGCTTCGGGTTCAGGCGCACGCGGTTGAAGTAGCGCGACAGCGACGAGACGTTCGGCGCGATCGACATGCCGTTGTCGTTGAGGACGACGACGATCGGCGTGTGCTGGCCGCCGGCCTGGTGGATCGCCTCGAATGCGACGCCGCCGGTCATCGCGCCGTCGCCGATGACGGCGACGACCTTGCCGGCGTCGATGTCGCCGCGCAGGCGCATGGCCTCCTTGAGGCCGACGGCGTAGCCGATCGACGTCGAGGCGTGGCCGGCGCCCATGATGTCGTGCTCGGACTCGAACGTCGCGCAGAACGGGGCGAGGCCCTCGTACTGGCGGATCGTCGGCAGCTGGTCGCGGCGGCCGGTGAGGATCTTGTGCGGGTAGGCCTGGTGGCCGACGTCCCAGAGGACCTTGTCGGTGGGCGAGTCCAGCAGCGAGTGCAGCGCGACCGCGAGCTCGCAGGTGCCGAGGTTCGCGCCGAAGTGCCCGCCGATCTCCCCGACTGTGTCGATGATGTGCTCGCGCACCTCCTGGGCGACCTGCGTCAGCTCCTCCTCGGAGAGGCCGTGGAGGTCCTGGGGGCGGTCGATGCGGTCGAGGATGCGGGTCACGAGGTGCGGGTGTAGATGAAGTCGGTGATCTGCTCGAGCTCTGTACCCAGACCGGTGCCGGGTGGTCACCGCCCGCGCTAGCGCTTCGCGTGCCGCGCGGTACGACGTCTCGGCGAGCCTACGCGCCCCGTCGAGTCCGTGCTCGGAGACGTACGTGCGCTTGCCGTGGCGCTCGTCGCTGCCTTGGGGCTTCCCCAGGTCGTCGTCGGTGCCGGTCACGTCGAGGATGTCGTCGACGATCTGGAAGAGGACGCCCAGCTCGGCCGCAAAGCGGCGATAGCTCATTGTCGCAGCTTCCATTGCGCCGCTCAGTCTGAGGACGCACTCGACGGACGCGCCGATCAGCCGGCCCGTCTTCAGCGCATGCAGCGTCCTGAGGCCGTCGGGGCCTGCGGGCGCGCGCTCGGCGACGTCCAGCCACTGACCACCGACCATGCCGTTGACGCCCGTGGCGGCCGCGAGTTCGCCGAGGGCAGCTAGCACGTGCGCCGGCTCGCCCTGCTGGTGCTCGAGCACGTGGCGGAAGGCCTCCGCGTAGAGCGCGTCGCCGGCGAGGATCGCGACGTCCTCGCCATGGGCGACGTGCAGCGTCGGACGGCCGCGGCGCAGGTCGTCGTCGTCCATCGCCGGCAGGTCGTCGTGGATCAGCGAGTAGGTGTGGATCAGCTCGATTGCAGCAGCGAGCGGGAGGACCTCCTCGGGGTCTTCACCGATCGAGGAGTAGGTCGCCAGCGCCAGCACCGGGCGGATGCGCTTGCCGCCCGCGAGCAGGCTGTAGCGCATCGCCTCGTCGAGGCCGTGCGTGACGGCGTCGTCGGAGAACGTCAGCGCCTGCAGGTACTGCTCGACCTGCTCCTGCAGCGCGGTCAGGACTGCCGTCAGGGGAGCCTCCGGCCGCCTGCGTTGCCCTGCAGGGACGAGCGATGGAAGCGGCCTCCGGCACCGGCAGCAGCGTGTCTTGCCCGGCGGCGGCACGTCGCTCGCGGCGCTGCGCGAGGCTCCGCCGATGCCTGCGCGGCGATGCCTGCGGCCTCTTCGACGAGGCTCGCGGCCGCGTCGGACGACAGGTCGCCGGTGCGCAGCTGCTCGGCCGCACGCTCGAGGCGCCCCACCAGTTGATCGAGTTCGTCACTCACGGGCGGCATTCTCGCGCAAGACGGCGGCGAGGATCCCGTTGACGAATTTCGGCGTGTCTGCGCCGCAGTAGGTCTTGGCCGTCTCGACGGCCTCGTCGATCGCGCCCTCGGGCGGGATCGGCGTGTCGCCGGGCGCGGCGTCGGGGTGCAGCATCTCGACGAGCGCGACGCGCATGATCGCCTTCTCCAGCGGCGCGATGCGGTCGACGGACCAGCCCGTTGCGTGCCGCTCGATCAGGCCGTCGAGGTCGTCGGAGTAGTCGTCGGCGGCGTAGGCGAGCGCGCGCGTGAAGGTGGATGCGTCGCGATCGAAGAGGTCGTCGAGCTCACGACCGGTGACGTCGTGCTGGTAGAGCGCGAAGACTGCTGCGCGGCGTTGGTCCGACCTCCGGGACAAGGGCGCCACCGTAGCGTGAGGCGGCCTGCAGCTGCGCGGCGACACGGCCGCGCGCGCGGTGCAGGCGGACGCGGACGTTGCCCGGCGTGATGCCGAGCACGCTGCTGATGTCCGTTGGCGTGAGTCCCTCCCACGCCGTCAGCGCGAGGATCTCGCGGTCGGTCTCCTCGAGCGTCAGCAGCGCGTCGCGCAGGTCGGGGTCGAGCGGCTCGGGCGACTGCGCGGCGACGGTCTCGATCGCTGCGGCCAGGCGCGTGGTGAGCTCGTCGCGCCGGCGGCGGCCGCGGCGGTGGTTGGCCAGGGTCTTGCGCGCGATGCCGTAGAGCCACGGGCGGGCGTCTTGCGGGACGTCCTCAAGGCGCCGCCAGACGACGACGAACAGCTCGGCGAGGACGTCGGCGGCATCGGCGGGCTGGTCGCAGCGCCGCAAGAGGTAGCGCAGCAGCTCGTCGCGGTGCCCGCTGAAGAGTGCATCGAATCGGGTCGCCGCGGTCACGGCAGCAGCGCGCCGCAGTTGAGGCGCAGGTCGCGGGCGATCGGCCCGGGGTTGCCCTGGGCGGCAGCGGCAGCGATCCGCCTGTGAAGGGCCGCGACGCCGCCGCCGTCGGTGGCTTTGACGACGTTCCACGTCGGCACGGCGTGAAGCACGTCCTCGGCCGCGCGGGCGCGCGCGCTGTCGCTCGCATGGTGGGCGGCGAGCCATTCGGCCTGCCACTGGCACGCGGCGGCGCCGGCCATGAAGCGACGCACGCCGGTCGTCTGCATCAGCCCGCCGGTCTTCTGCAGCGCGCGGACCGCGGGTGCGTAGGAGCCGCCGCGCGGCAGCGGGTAGTCGCGGCCGTAGCGCAGCGCGACGGTGCGCAGGTTCGGCGAGCGCAGGTCGAGGAACTCGCTCGTGTCGTTCTCGGTCTTCCCGGCGCTGCCGAAGATGCCGGTGTGGACCGGGACGACGCCCGTCGCGGCGGCGGTACCCGCGACCGCGAGCAGCGTCGCGGCCGCTGCGAGCGCCGCGCGGCTGGGGCGCCGGCGGCGGCGGCGTGGTGCGGGCGCGTCGGCGACGATCGCGGCGCCGAGCTCGTCGAGCGCGGCGCGCAGTGCGGGGTCGTCGTGCGGCAGCGTTTGGGCCGGGTCCGCCGCGCGAAGGCGTTCGGTGACGTTCAGGTCGCTCATCGTCACCTGACTGTCCAGCCACCGCTAGAGCGTTACGACGCCCTTGCCGTCGAAGTCCGCGCTTGCGCCCAGCGGATCGCCCGCGACGAGCTGCGCACCGGCCGGCGTCTGCCCGAACGTGCGCCGGCCGTCGGCGGTGATCCCAGAGACGATTCCCATCGTGGGGCTGCCGTCTCGGTCGTAGAGCGCGGTGTAGCCCTCGACGACGGCGGTGACGGGCCCGTCGGCTGCTTCGCGCGCCGGCTGCGCGTCGACCGCGGCCTGCGGGTGTGCGTTCAGGACCGCGTCGCGCGTGGGCGCTTCGGGACCGGCGAGCAGGGCGACGCCGTGCTTGGTCATGTACCAGCCGACCGCGGTGCACAGGCCGGTCGCGCCGGGGTCCTCGCGCAGCCGCGCGGTCATCGCCGCGAGCGAGTGCATGACGTAGTTGTTGGCGGGGCCGCCGGCAAACGTCAGACCGCCGGTGACCGTCGGCGGGCGCGCATCGGTGAGCGGGTCAATGCCGAGTTCGTCCCCCGCGATCTGCACGGCCGACGGAAAGCACGAGTACAGGTCGAGATGCCCGACGCTGTCGCTGTCCAGCCCGACGGCCTCGGCGCACGCCCGCAGTGCCGGCGAGCGGTGCAGCTCGGCGCGCTGCGCGGTGAACCAGTGGTCGTGGGCGGTCGCCGTCGCCTGCACGGTCACGCGGCGCTCGGCCGGGACCCCAGCCTCGTCGGCCGCCGCCTCGGACATCACGATCAGCGCCGCCGCCTGGTCGACCTGGATGTTGGCGGTCTCGAACTTCGGATACGGATGCGCCGCCATGCGGTTGCCTTCACTGACCGCGCCGGGGTCGGCAGGCGGATCGGGCGTCCACGCATGCGGGTTCTCGCGCGCGACGTCTGCGAAGCGCGCCCACAGCGCGCCGCTGCGCTGCGCCTGCTGCTCGACGGTGCGCCCGTGCGCGCCGCGCAGGGCGTGCTCGAACAGCGGGTAGTACATGAGCGGCGCGATCATTCCCGCGGCGGTCTCGAGCGGGTGCGAGGCGCCGTCGGTCTCCCCCAGCGTCTCCGGGACCGGCGTGCCCTCGGGGTTCGACGGCCAGCCGAGGTCCTCGCCGGCCATCTGGCGCTTGAAGCCGGAGAAGACCTCGCTGCCGACGAGCAGGGCGCACGAGAGCTCTCCGGCCGCGATCCGCGCCGCAAGCGCGCCGAGCAGCACCAGCGGCCCGGTCCCACCGATTGCCGACTTCAGCGTCGTCGCGGCGATCCCCAGCTCCGCGCAGATCAGCGCGCCGGGGTCGACGACGGGCCACGAGAACGGATCGACGACCGCCACAGCTTGCACGCGCGACAGCACGTCGGCGGCGGCGTCCGCTGCGGCGGCACGCGCGGCTTCGGCGGCGAGCACGGCGGGCGCAGGCGGATCGGCGCGGACGCTGAGCTGACCCGCGCCGACGATGACCACGCGCGCGCTCACGCGCGTGACATGTACTCGCCGCTCTCCGTCTGGACCTTCACGCGGTCGCCGATGTTGACGAACAGCGGCACCTGGATCGTCGCGCCGGTCTCGAGCGTCGCCGGCTTGTTGCCGCCGCCCGACGCGGTGTCGCCACGCACGCCCGGCTCGGTCTGCGTGACCTCGAGCTCCACGGACGACGACAGCTGGATCTCCGCGGGCTCCCCGTCGATGTAGAGCAGGTCGACGGTCTCGTTGGCCTTCGTCCAGCGCAGCTTGTCGGCGATCGCCGCCTCGGGGATCGCGGACTGCTCGAACGTCTCGGCGTCCATGAAGTGCGCGTCCGTCCCATCGGAGTAGAGGAACGTCATCTTGCGCGCCTCCGTCCGCACGGAGCGGAACTTCTCGCCGGCGCGAAACGTCTTGTCGATCACGTTGCCGTCGCGCGAGCGCTTGAGCTTCGTCCGCACGAACGCCGGCCCCTTGCCGGGCTTGACGTGCTGGAACTCGACGACCTTGTAGACGGTCCCGTCAACCTCGATGTGGTTGCCGTTCTTGAGCTGATTCGTGCTGATCACTGTGCAGGCAGTCTAAGGTCGCGCCCGCGCTGCAGGGGTGCCCGGGTCACGCCGCGCAGGTCGACCAGCCGCGGCGCGGCGCGCTCGACGTGGGCGTGGTCGACGCTTGGATGCGCGGTCACGATCACTGCGACGTCGGCGCCGGCGAGCACGTCGTCGAGCGGCAGGCTGGACAGCCGCGGCGCTGCGAGCGACGGGACGTGCGGGTCGTGGTAGACGACGTCGCCGCCGCGCTCGCGCAGCATCTCGATGATCTCCAGCGCCGGGGACTCGCGGATGTCACCGACGCCCGCCTTGTAGCTGACCCCGAGCAGCGCGATGCGGCTGCCGCGCACGGGCAGACCGGCGTCGTTGAGCGCACGCACCACGCGCTCGACGCAGAACCCCGGCATCTGGCGGTTGACCTTGCCGGCGAGCTCGATGAACTCGGTGCTGAGGCCGAACTCGCGCGCACGCCAGGCGAGGTAGAACGGATCGACAGGCAGGCAGTGCCCGCCCATGCCCGGCCCCGGGTCGAAGCGCATGAAGCCGAACGGCTTTGTCGCTGCCGCGTCGACGACCTCCCAGATGTCCAGGCCCATGCGCTCGGCGACGATCGCCAGCTCGTTGACGAGCGCGATGTTCACCGAGCGGAAGATGTTCTCGAGCAGCTTCGCGAGCTCGGCATGGTCGGGCGACGACAGCCGCACGACGTCGTCGCAGACGAGGCCGTAGAGCTCCTCGGCGTGGTCGGCGCAGTCGGATGTGAACCCGCCGACGAGCTTGGGCGTCGTGCGCAGCGTCCAGTCGGTGCGGCCGGGATCGACGCGCTCGGGCGAGAACGCCAGGTGGAAGTCGACGCCGGCAACGAGCCCCGAGCGCTCCAGAAGCGGTCGCAGGTGCCCGGTCGTGGTGCCGGGGAACGTCGTCGACTCGAGCACGACGAGCTGATCGCGCTGCAGCACCTTCTCGATCGCGCCGGCGGCGCGGCGCAGCGGTCGCAGGTCGGGCTCGCGGTTGATCGTCAGCGGTGTCGGGACGCAGATCACGATCGCGTCGACGTCGCTCAACCGCGCGAAGTCGGTGGTCGGCTCGAAGCGCGCGAGCGCCGCGGCGACGTCGTCGTCCGGAACGTCCTCGATGTGCGAGCGCCCGTCAGCCAGCGCGTCGACACGGCGACGGTCGACGTCGACGCCGACCACGCGTGCGCCGGCGTCGGCGAACGCGACCGCCAGCGGCAGGCCCACGTAGCCGAGTCCCACCACGCCGACCCCCATCGGCTGGCCGTTGCGAGGCATCGCGACACCGTAGCGACACCTGGTGCCAAAGCGTCACTACGCTTGCGCCATGGCTGAGCGCCGCCCGGAGCGCCAGACGTATTTCCAGCGCCGCGCGTTGCGCGGACTCGTCAAGGTCGCGCGCAAGAACCCGGGCGAGCCGCTTTCGCCCGAGGACTGGGGCGCGTACTGGGAATTCGGAACGCAGCCGAGCAACCGCACGATGAAGCGATTCCTGCGCGCGCTGCCCAGCTCGCCGCGCTGCGGCTACTGCGGCGCGCCGTTCAGCGGTTTCGGCAAGCGCGTCGTCGCACCGCTCGGCTACCGCCCGTCGCGCAAGAACCCCAACATCTGCGCGATCTGCGTCGAGCTCGCGCCGCCTGGCGGCATGACGCTCGAGGCGGGCGTGCTGTTTGCCGACCTGCGCGGCTTCACCGCGCTGTCCGAGCACGCCGATCCCGCGCAGACCAGCGTCCTGCTGCGGCGCTTCTACGCGTGCGCGGAGAAGACACTCTTCCCGGAGGCGCTGATCGACAAGCTGATCGGCGACGAGGTGATGGCGCTCTACGTTCCGCCGCTCATGTTCCCGCACGTCCACGCGATCGACGGGGAGATGCGCGCGCAGGTCGCCGCGACGATGCTCGAGCACGCCCGCGCCCTCCTGACGCGCGTCGGCTACGGCAGCGACGACGGGCCGTTCGTCGAGATGGGCATCGGGCTGGACTTCGGCGAGGTTTTCATCGGCAACATCGGCGACCAGGCCGTCCATGACTTCACCGCGATCGGCGACGTCGTCAACACCGCCGCGCGGCTGCAGGGCCACGCCGCCGGCGGCGAGGCGCTGATCTCGGCGCGCCTGGCCGTCCACCTCGACGAGCAGCTCGCCGAGCCGGAAGCGCTGGCGCTGAAGGGCAAGGCCGAGCCGCTGCCCGCGCACCGCATCTCCTGGCGCGACTAGGCTCGCGCCGTGGGAGTCCGGGTCTTCGTCGTGGTCCTCGTCGCGCTGATGTGGGCAAGCAGCGCGCACGCCGCGCTGCCGCGCGTCACCTCGGGCCACCGGCCTGGGCCCGACGCGCTCTACGACCCGCCGCCCGAGGCGCCGCAGCTGCAGAACGTCGCGCCGTGGGCGGCGCCGCCGATCCTCGTCTCCAGCGGCGCGGCTTACCGCGACGGCGAGTTCCTCTACCAGGACTACCTCTACGACGACCACGGCGCCGCCGGCGTCCGCGACCTGAACGACTCGCTGGTCGCCGGTGGACTACCTCTTCTCCGGCAAGGCCGGCACGCTGACCTACCCGCGCGACCCCGTCTACGCCGACAACGCCGCCGACCTTGTCGAGCTGCGCATCAAGCCGCTGCGCGACGCCACTGCGCTGCGGGTGACGCTCAACTCGATGAAGGACCCCGAGCGCGCCGCGTTCACCGTCGCGATCGGCTCCTCCGAGGCGCCGGTCGCGTGGCCGCACGGCGCCGGGGTGCGCTCGCCCGCCGAGCTGTTCCTCACCGTCCATGGCACGACCGCCGAGCTGCTCGACGCATCCGGCGCGGCGCGCAGCCCAGCGCCAACCGCGAGCGTCGACCTCACGCGCCGCCAGATCGACGTGCGCATCCCGCACGCTGCCTGGAACCCTGGGACGGGCACCGTGCGCCTCGCCGCCGCAACCGGCCTCTGGGCCAACGGCGGCTACCTGCGTCCAGGCCTGCTCTCCTCGGCCAGCGCGCCCGGCGGGATGAGCGCGAGCGGCTCGGGCCTCTTCAACGTCGCGTTTCGCTACGACGAGCCGATGCCCGACGTCTCGATGTTCGGGCTCGGCGTGACGATCGCCGACGCCGCCGCCGGCGGGATCCTGCAGGCACGCTGGTGGCGCGAGCGTGCGCAGGCCGATGCGCTCGCAAGCGGCGACATCTCCAAGTACTTCCACGAGGTCGACTTCGCCAAGCTCGCGGCGAAGGCCGGCGACGACTCGCGCGTCCCCAAGAGCGGCCCGCTGAGCCGCATCTTCGCCAGCCGCCAGGTCCACGGGCAGGGCGTCGACAACAGCAGGCTCTGCGGCGGCATCGAGGCTGCGGGCGACGAGCCGGTGCGCTGCACCGGCGCGCTCGTCGGCCAGCTGCAGCCGTACGCGATCTACGTCCCGCGCAAGCCCAAGCCCGCACGCGGCTACGGCATGACGCTGCTGCTGCACTCGCTCGGCGGCAACTACAACCAGTACCTCGACTCGAGGAACCAGTCGCAGCTCGGCGAGCGCGGCGCCGGCTCGATCGTGGTGACGCCGACCGGCCGCGGACCCGACGGCTTCTACCACGACGTCGCCGAGGGCGACAGCTTCGAGGTCTGGGCCGACGTCGCCCGCCACTACGACCTCGACCCGGACTGGGCGGCGGTCTCCGGCTACTCGATGGGCGGCGAGGGCACCTGGCAGTACCTCTCGCGCTGGCCCGACCTGTTCGCGCGCGGGCATGTCGACGGTCGGCCCGCGCGGCCTCGCCGCCGGCCGGATGGCGTCGCTGCGCAACACGCCGGTGATGGCGTGGGCGGCGCTTGCCGACGAGCTCGTGAACATCCTCGAGACCGAGGAGACGACCGCACAGCTCAGCGATCTCGGCCTGCGCTTCGAGGCCTGGCTGTTCCCCGTCGCCGACCATCTCTCGCTGGCGACCAACGACGAGTATGGCCCCGCTGCCGCGTTCCTCGGCGAGCACCGCGCCGACCGCAACCCGCCGCACATCACCTACGTCGTCGACGAGGACGACAACTCCGAGCGCGCGCACGCGGTCGCCGACCACGCCTACTGGCTCTCCGACCTCAAGGCGCGCAACGGCGAGCGCAACGGGACGATCGACGCGCGCTCGCAGGCCTTCGGCGTCGGCGATCCGCCGCTGCGCGCGCGTCGCCAGCGCAACGGCGGTCGCTCGAGGGCGGCGCACGCGGCCCGCAGGCCTACGTCAAGCGCGCCCGCAGCTGGGGACCCGCGCCGGAGACAGACAAGGCCGACCGCCTCGTCGTGCGCGCCACCAACGTCGCGCGCGCGACCGTCGACACGAAGCGCGCGCGGCTCTCGTGCGCACCGGCGCTGGACGTGCAAAGCGACGGCCCGCTGGACCTGCGCCTGGCCTGCCCGCCGCCGCCACGCTCGTGCGCGAAGTCGCTGCGGCTGCGCCTGCCGCGGCTGCGCGGCAGCACGCGCGCCACCGTGCTGCACGGCAGTCGCGTGCTGCGTCGCGCGCGCGGGCGCAACCTGCGCGTGGTCCGCGTCAAGCGCCCGACGCGCAAGGCGTTCCGGCTGCGGATCGTCGTCCGCGCCGGCAAGCGCAGCGTCACCGTCGTGCGCCGCTACCGCGCGTGCGCCTAGGCGTCGAGCAGACCGTCGAGTGCCGGATTGGTCAGCACGCCGTGCGGGTCGTGCGCCCGCAGCCGCTGTCCCGCCCAGCGCAGTGCCTTGGTGCGCGCACGGAACTCGCGGCGGTACACGCCGCGATCGCGGAAGGCGCCCGCGTCCGTATAGGCCCAGCCCTTCGACCACTCGGGGCGTGCCAGCGCCCACGCGCCGTCGAAGGTCGCGAGCATCCAGCGCTCGAACTCATGGCAGAAAGCGGGCCAGCCGGGCGTGCCGGGCAGCGTCAGGACGTTCACCCAGATCGCTGTGTCCCACTCGCGGTGTCCGGCAACGGGCGACGTCGCCGCCAGCGCCGGCAGCCGCTCCCCGCGCCGGATCGGACGGTCGACGCTGCAGCAGCGCAGCTCGAGCGGGCTGTTGATCGGGTACTCGCCTCTGGCTGCATACGCGGCGACCTGGTCGCGCCAGCGCGTCGCGACGAGGTGCAGCACGCGCTGGATGTCGGCGCGCCGGGCGAGCACGGCGTAGCCGAGCTCGTCGACGCGCAACGTCGAGGCGCGGATGTACAGACCGACGTCCTTCGAGGCGCCCCAGACGTCGGCCGACTCGGTGGCCGTCAACCCCGCCCGCACGACCTCGTACTGCAGGCGGCCGAACGACGGCGTGAACGCACCCGAGTTGCCGGCGAGCGCGCCTGCCAGCTCGGCGACCGGCTCCGGGATGGTGTCGGAGAAGGCGTAGTTGTAGGGCTCGCTGACCGCGCGCGCCGACGCAGGCTTGTCCGCGGCAAGGCTCCAGACCTTCAGCCATGGGCTCTCGGTGAACGGGAACCAGATCGTCTCGACACGGCCCGCCTGCTCGACGAGGCTCGCGAACGTCCGGCCGCCGCTGCCCGGCGCGGCGAAGAGCTCGGCGGCAGGGATGTCGACCCGGCTGACGCAGCGGACGGCGCGCTCGCGCTCGGCGCGCAGCGTCACGTCGACCAGCAGCGCGCGCCCGAGCGACGTCAAGAACGCCGGCGCGTCGGCGTGCGCGCGCGTGAAGCGGCGTAGGCGGTACTCGCGGGCACGCGGATCCCAGACGACCGCGGTGAACGCGCGCACGAGGTTGCTCAGCGAGCCGTAGGCGTGAGCCGGCGCGGGCGTCTCCCCAGCCGCCGGCAGTGCGGCGCCGTGCGCGCCGATCGCAACCATCCCGCCGACTGTCGGCTCGCCGCTGGCCGGAAAGCTCGTCAGCCCGAGGCCGTGCGCCTGAAGGAACGTCAGCAGCTCCAGCAGCGACGTGCCCGCGCCCGCCTCGACCCTGCCGGGCCCGACGAGTCGCATCCCGTCCAGCCCGCGCATGTCCACGAGCACGACCGGGTCGGTGCGCGTCGTCGCCGCGGTGATCGCAAACGGCGACCAGCCGTGCATCGCCCCACGCGGGCGCACGGTCCAGCCGGCTCGGTGCGCCCAGTTGACGACGCGGACGAGCTCCTCAGGCGTGCGTGGCACGCATGTCCAGAGCCCGCGCGCGCGGATCGTCCCGGCCCAGTTCTCGAACTGGCGCCGCGCGATCGTGACGTCGCCGGGAAAGCGCCCCGGCCCGCGCGCCAACGCCGGCGTCGCGCGCCCTGCCATCGTCCCTGCGGCGGCTCCCAGAGCAGCGTGCGCCAACAGCGCGCGCCGCGACATCCCTCCCATTGCACCGGATCTTAGCCCGCTACCGTGGCTGCGCGTGACAAATCCGATCTTCTTCGCCGGCCCCGACGAGTGGCGCGCTTGGCTCGAGCAGCATCACGCGACCGACACCGAGGTCTGGGTCGGGCTCTACAAGAAGGCCTCGGGCAAGGTCACGATGACGTGGTCGCAGGCGGTGGACGAGGCGCTCTGCTTCGGCTGGATCGACAGCGTCTCGCGCCGCGTCGACGACGAGGCACGGATGCAGCGCTTCTCACCGCGCAAGGCGAAGTCGCACTGGTCCAAGGTCAACGTCGAGAAGGTCGCGGCCCTGCGCGGCGCCGGCAAGATGACCGAAGCAGGCGAGGCCGCGTTCGCGGCGCGCAGCGAGGACAACACCGGCCGCGCGTCCTTCGAGCAGGACAAGCCGGCGGCGTTCACGGCCGAGCAGGAAGCGCAGCTGCGCGCGAACGCCGCCGCGTGGGAGTGGTTCTCCGCGCAGGCGCCGTACTACCGGCGCACCGCAACCCACTGGGTCGTCTCCGCCAAGCGCGACGACACGCAGGCCCGCCGGCTCGCCACCCTCATCGAGTGCAGCGCAGCCGGCGAGCGCATCCCGCTCCTACGTCGCTGAGGCGACCGCCAGCTTCTCGGCCGCGATCCGCGCAAGCGTCGCGCGGTGGCGCCGCGCGCCGCCGAGCAGCGCGGTGTCCAGCTGCGCGCGCTTGTAGAGCCAGTGGACGTCGGCCTCCCACGTGAAGCCGATGCCGCCGTGCGCCTGGATCGCGGAGGCCGCAACCGCGCGGCCGCCGTCTGCCGCCGCCGCGGCCGCCAGCGCCGCGGCCTCGGGCAGCAACGACGGGTCCGCGTCCGCCGCCCACGCCGCGTAGAGCGTGGTCGAGCGGGCGGTCTCCGTGTCGAACAGCATCTGCGCGCAACGGTGCGAGACCGCCTGGAACGCGCCGACCGGCAGGTCGAACTGCTTGCGGTCCTTGACGTACTCGAGCGTCATGTCCAGCGCACGCTGCGACAGCCCGACGACCTCAGCGGCAACGGCGACGCGCAGCAGATCGGCCGCGCCGTCGCCGAGCGCCTCGCCGCCACCGGAGACCCGCGCGTAGGTGCGCGTCGGGTCGATCGACTCGATCGGCGTCACCTCCGCTTCATCCGCGGCGAGCAGCGTGGCGCCGTCGTCACCGAGCAGCACGAGCACCGCGGCACCGGCAGCATCGGCGCAGAGCTCAGCCGTGCCGACGCCCGCGGTGGTCTCGCCGGACGCCAGGCCCGGCAGCCAGCGCGAGCGCTGCTCGTCGCTGCCGAAGCGCTGGATCGCGGCGGCTGCCGCGGCGGTCGGCAGAAACGGCGTGGCAGCACACGCGTAGCCGAGCTCCTCGAGCAGCACGCCGAGCTCGACGATGCCAAGCCCCTGGCCGCCGAACGATTCGTCCACCGCGATGCCCGGCCAGCCGAGCTGCGACAGCTCGGCGGTCAACGCCGGGTCGTAGCCGTCGGACGTCGCCTTGCGCACCGCCTCCCACGGCGAGCGCGCGGCCAGCAGCGACTTCGCCGTGGCCTTGATCTCCTTCTGGTCGTCGGTCAGATCGAAGTCCATGTCGCTACCTCGCCTTCGGGAGGCCGAGCACGCGCTCGGCCACGATGTTCTTGAGGATCTCTGTGGTGCCGCCCTCGATCGAGTTGCCGCGCGCACGCAGCAGCTCGTACGCCCACGGCGAGCTCTTCTCCAGCGCCTCGGGCCCGAGCAGGTCCGCCGCCAGCTGCGTCAGCTGCTGGTTGGCGTCTGACCACATCCACTTCGTCAGCGAGCCCTCGGGGCCCGGCTGGCCGTACTTCTCGGTCGCGGTCAGGCCGCGGTATGCCGTCAGGCGGATCACCTCGGCGCGCAGGTGCAGCTCGCCGAGCTTGTCCGCGACGACCGGGTCGTCCAGCAGCCCGCGGCCCGCGGCCTCGGTGAAGACCTCGTCGAGAATCTGGCGCAGCCGCACGCCGAGGAAGAAGCCGAGGCCGGCACGCTCGTTCATCAGCGTCGTGAGCGCGACCTTCCAGCCGTTGCCGACACCCCCGAGGACGTTCGCGTCCGGGATGCGGACCTCGTCGAGGAAGAGCTCGTTGAACTCCGCCTCCCCGGTGATCTGCACGAGCGGCGCGATCGTCACGCCGGGCGCCTCCATGTCCATCAGGAAGTACGTGAGGCCCTTGTGCTTCGGCGCATCGAAATCGGTGCGCGCGACGAGCATGCACCACTTCGAGTACTGCGCGCCGGACGTCCAGACCTTCTGCCCCGTGACGACCCACTCGTCGCCGTCCTTCACCGCACGCGTCTTCAGCGACGCGAGGTCGGAGCCGGCCTCGGGCTCGGAGAAGCCCTGGCACCAGATCTCCTCGCCGGTGAGGATCGGCGTGAGGTAGCGCTCCTTCTGCGCGTCGTCGCCCCAGATCATGATCGTGGGGCCCGCCAGCAGCAGGCCGAGGACGTTGGCCGGCAGCGGCATCCGCGCGCGTCCAAGCTCCTCGAAGAAGATCGCCGACTGCGTCAGCGTCGCGCCGCGCCCGCCGTACTCGACGGGCCAGTGCACCGCCGCCCAGCCGCCGTCGGCGAGCTTGCGCTGCCAGTCGCGGCGATAGGCGTAGTGGGCGTCCTCGCCCTCAGGCGCGGGGCCTGGTCTGTTGTCGGCAAACCACGCGCGCAGCTCGTCGCGAAACGCGGTCTCCACCTCGTTGAAGGTCAGGTCCATGGTTCCTCCTCTGGGACAAGACGCAGCGCGCAACCGACCGCCACGTCCTCGATCTCGATTGCCTTGCGGCCCGCGCGCAGCTGCGTGCAGGCCAGCGCCCCGACTCCCGCCGAGAGCGCGAACAGCGCGCCTTCGGGCGGCACCGGCCGGCCCGAACGCGCGAAGCTGCGTGCGTAGCGCGAGGCGAACAGGCGCCCCGCCGCCTCGTGCTCGGCGCCGAGCACGCCCGACTCGAGCAGGTAGACCCGCGCGAAGCGCGGCTCCTCGTCCAGCGTCTGCAGATACGCGCGGATGCCCACGCGCAGCTGCTCGCGCCAGTCCTCCACGCCGCTGACCGCGGCCGCGACGCGCTCCTCGAGCACCTCGGTGCCGAACCGGAACGCGGCCGCAAAGCACGCGTGCTTGGACTCGAACAGCTCGTAGAACGTGCCTCGGGAGACGCGTGCCGCGCGCACGATGTCAGCGACCGTCGCCTCCTCGTAGCCCTTCTCGGCGACGACTTGAACCATCGCCTCGACGAGCTTGGCGCGCTGTGCACGCTCGGAGAGCAGTGGTCCGACCTCGGGGTGACGGGAGACCAGCGAGTCGCTCACTCCTCCGTACCTTAGAGGTACGGCTATGGATACTGCAAGGTACCGGGCGCAGGAGTACGTTTGCGCACATGCGGTTCGTCATCGCCGGTGGGGGCGTCGCGGGCCTTGCGGCCGCGCTGGCGGTCGCGCGCGCCGGGCACTCGGCGGTCGTGCTCGAGCGCGATGTCGTTGCGGCGGACGACGCGCCCGACCGCGCGTTCGACGTCCCGCGCCGCGGCATCCCGCACTTCCAGCAACCGCACGCGTTCCTCCCGCGCGGGCGC
Source organism: Paraconexibacteraceae bacterium (assembly GCA_963727365.1). Classification (GTDB taxonomy): domain Bacteria; phylum Actinomycetota; class Thermoleophilia; order Solirubrobacterales; family Solirubrobacteraceae; genus Paraconexibacter. Next base: position 184,562 of record CAVSFU010000009.1, read on the forward strand.
CTCGAGCTGCAGGCGCTCGCGCCCGACGTGCTGAGCCTGCTGATGGACGCGGGCGCCGAACCGCAGGACGTCGCCGACAAGCTCCACGGCCCGCGCGAGCCCGGCGACGAGGACCTCGTCTACCTGTGGGTGCGCCGGCCGATCATCGAGTGGGCGCTGCGCCGTGCGGCCGCGGCTCAGGACGGCGTCGAGCTACGCGTCGGCACCAGCGTCGACGGTTTGCTCACCGAGCGCGGACGCGCCACCGGGGTTCTGGCCGGCGGCGAGGCGGTCACCGGCGACGTCGTCGTCGACGCCCTCGGCCGCTACCGCACGCCGCCCGGGTGGTCGCGAGCGGCCGGCGAGCCGACGCACGCCGGCGCGCTGTACTACTGCCGCTACTTCCGGCTCGTGGACGGGGTCGAGCATCTCGACTGGCCGCTGCTCAACCCGCGCGGCGACCTCGGTTACATGGGCTTCAACGTCTTCCGTGGGGACAACCGCACGTACGCGCTGATCCTGCTGGTTCCCGAGCGAGATCGCGAGCTGCGCATCCTGCGCGACGAAGCGACCTGGATGGCGGCGGCGAGTGCGATGAACCCACTCGCCCAGATCGCCGCACCCACTCACGGCACCCCGATCACGGGCGTGATGCCGATTGGCGTGATGATGAACGTCGACCGTACGGGCGACCCCGGGGTGGACGGGCTCGTCGCTGTCGGCGATGGGTTCTGCCACACCGATCCGGCCTTCTCGCTCGGGCTCGCCTTCGCGCTCATCCACGCCCGTGCGCTTGCCGCGGCCGCCGACGCGGGCGCCGATATTGCGGGGCATTATCGTGCGGCCGCCGCGCCGGAGGCGCGGGAGCGCCATCGGCTGGTCTGCGCGACCGACGACGCGCGCGTGCGCCACTGGACGCAGGAGCCCCAGCAGATCGCGCGGCGCGACGGTTGCTACCCGCTGTTTGCGTTCGCAGCGGCGCTCGCCGCCGCGCCGCACGACGATGCGGTGCTGCGCCGCACGATCCGCCGCGTCGGCCTGCTCGATCGCATCTCGGCGTTCGACGACGACGGCGACGTCCACGACCGCATCGAGCGGATCTTCGCGACCCTCCCGCCACGCCAACCGCCGGGCCCGCCGCGCGACGAGCTGCTCGCGACGATCACGCGATGAGCGAGCGCAGCTCGCCCGCCACGTCCTCGGCTTCGCGGCCCTCGGTGCTCAGCACAACGTCGACGCCGGCAAGCGACGGCATCGAAGCCGCCAGCTCGCGCGACGCGCGCAGCTGATCGGGTAGGCCCGACCAGCCCGGCGGGTCGCGGGCGACGATGCGCGCGCGGAGCGTGTCGGGATGCGCCTCGAGACGCACGATCACGTGCTCATCTGCCGCGACCGCCGCGAGCACGTCCTCGCGGTCCTCGTCGTCCTCGAGCGTCGCTGTCACGAACAGCAGCGGGTAGTCGCGATACGAGCCGGCAAGCCAGGCCAGGCGCGCCATCACCTGCTCCCACGACGGCTCGGGATAGGCGCGTGCGAGCTCGTCGAGCTCGATCAGCGCGTTCGCGGCGCCGGCATCGCCGAGCGCGTCGTGCACCGCCTCGGCGACGCTGCTCTTGCCCGCGCCCGGCGGACCGGTGATGACGACAAGCTTCAGCGCAGACCTGCCGCTGCCATCTCGGGTCGCGCGACGCCGTCGTCGCTCGCCGCCTTCTGCACCGCGGCCGCGACGGTGTCGTGCACGTTGCGGTCGAGCGGGTCGGGCACGAGCTCTGCCTCGTGCACGAGCCCCGCCAGCGCGCGCGCCGCCGCGAGCTTCATCCCAACGGTGATCGCGCTGGCACCGGCCAGCAGCGCGCCCTTGAAGATCCCGGGGTAGCCGAGCACGTTGTTGACGGTCGCGCCGTCCGCGGCGAACGCAGCTCCGGCGGCGAGCGCGACCGACGGCTCGATCTCCGGATAGGGGTTGGTGATCGCGAAGACGATCTGGCCCTGGCGGATCGACTCCGCCTTGATCAGCCCCGGCCGGCCGGTCGTCGCGACGAGCACGTCGGCCTGCGCGAGCACGCTGTCGAAGTCGGCGACCTCGATGCCCTTCTCCAGGGCGCGCGCGTGGCTGGCCTCCCCCGGGTCCGACGCGATCACGCGCGCGGCGCCCGCGTCCTTCATCAGTGCCGCGATCCCATAGCCCGCCGCGCCGAGGCCGAGCTGGCCGACCGTCAGCTCTGCGAACGGCCGCCCGACGCGTTCGCACGCCGCGAGGGCGGCGCCGAGCGCGACCACCGCGGTCCCGTGGACGTCGTCGTGCATCACCGGCTGGGGCAGGGCGTCGATCAATCGCCGCTCGATCTCGAAGCACGCCGGCGCCGAGATGTCCTCGAGGTGAATCCCGCCGAACGTCGGCGCGATCCGCACGACCGTCTCGATGAACTCGTCGGTGTCCTCGGTGTCGATCAGGATCGGCATCCCCGAGATCCCCGCGCACTGGCGGTAAAAGACGGCCTTGCCCTCCATCACCGGCATCGACGCACGCGGCCCGATGTTGCCGAGACCGAGCACGCGCGTGCCGTTGGTGCAGATCGCGACCGTGTGGCCGATCATCGTGTAGCGCGCGGCAAGCGCTGGCGTCTCGGCGATCGCGCTGCAGATGCGCGCGACACCCGGGGTGTAGACGTCGCGCATGTCCTGCACCGACGCGACGCGACCGGTCGCCGTGATCTCGAGCTTGCCGCCCTCGTGGCGCATGAACGCGCGATCGTGGTGCCAGAGGACGTTCACGCCCTCGAGCTCGTTGAGGTGAACCGCGACCTCCCAGGCGTGGTCGAGGTCGCGCACCTCGACGGTGATCTCACGGATCGACACGTCGGTGCCGACGCTGACGGTCACGACGTCGCCGATCAGGCCCTCGTCGGCCGCGATCGACGTCGCGACCCTTGCGAGCTGCCCCGATCGGTGCGGGATCTGGACGCGGTAGGTGCAGTCGAGCGGCATCCGCCGCGAGCCTACCCCCGCCTATGCGGCCGCCGCGCGCTTTTTGTGTTGCTGCGGGCTGATGCCGCGGACGCGCTTGAACGCCGTGCTCAGCGCAAACGAGCTGCCATAGCCGACCTGCTCTGCGACCGAGCCGATCGTCGCGCCCGGCTCCTGGATCAGATCGGCCGCGAGCGCGATCCGCCAGCCGGTCAGAAATGCCATCGGCGGCTCACCGACCAGCTCGGTGAAGCGCCGCGCAAGCGCTGCGCGCGAGAGGCCGACCTCGTGCGCGAGCTTCTCCACCGTCCACGGGTGGGCGGGGTTGTCGTAGATCAGGCGCAGCGTCTGCCCGACGATCGGGTCGCCCTGCGCGCGGTACCACGCGGGCGCCTGCGCGTCCTCACGCGAGAACCAGGCGCGCAGCACCGCGATCACGAGCAGATCGAGCAAGCGGTCGAGCACGGCGTCCTGGCCGAGGTCGTCCTTGACGACTTCGTCGGCGAGCAGCTGGATCAGCGGCGTGTCCCAGTCCTCGGCGCGCAGCACGAGCAGCTCGGGCAGCACGCGCAGCAGCCGCCCCGGGATCTCGCCGGCGAGGTCGTAGGTACCGACCACCATGACGGTCTCGCCGTCCGGGTCGTTGCCCCATGTGCGCGTGCCCAGCTCGCGCATCAGCTTGACCTCCTGGCCCGCCGGGGTCTCGCAGCGGTTGCCCGGGAGGATGTGCACCTGCGGCGCGGTCGCCGGGTCGTCAGCGACGACGTAGGGCGTCTCGCCGCGGGCGATCGCAACATCGCCCGGCCGCAGCTCGACGGCTTCGCCGCCCTCGGGCACGATCCAGCCGCTGCCGCGCACGAACGCCATCAGCGTCAGCGGCGCCTCGTCGCAGATCAACATCGACCACGGCGGGGCAAGCGTCGGGCGCAGCAGGAACGCCCCGCGAGCGCGTGGTCCGTCGAGCAAGCCGGAGACCGCATCCATGCGGTCGATCGTAGACGCTCACGCATGAGATTACGAGAACGAGCTATTGAACGTCTCTAGGAGACGATGCGCAGGTCCTTCGGCAGCGTGTTGGCGACCTCGTGACCCTCGGCCGTCACGAAGACGAGGTCCTCGATCCGCACGCCGACCGCGCCGGGGACGTAGACCCCGGGCTCGACGGTGACGACCATGCCCTCGACCAGCGCTTCGTCGCTCTGCTGGTTGAGGCGCGGACCCTCGTGCACCTCGAGTCCGACGCCGTGGCCGAGGCCGTGGCCGAAGTGCTCGGCGTGGCCGCCTGCCTCGATGATGTCGCGGGCGACGGCGTCGACCTCCTTGCCGGTCGGCCCGGGCGCGACGGCGGCCAGCGCCATCTTCTGCGCGGTCAGCACGAGCTCGTAGATCTCGGCGTCGCGTGGGTCGAGCTCGCCGGTCGCGAACGTGCGCGTGCAGTCCGACGCATAGCCGTCCAGCTGCGCGCCCCAGTCGATCACCAGCAGCGTGTCCGCGGGAATCGCCACATCGCGCGGGTGGGCGTGCGGCAGCGCGCCGTGCTCGCCGGCCGCGACGATCGGCGGGAACGAGGCACCCTGCGCGCCGCGCTTGCGCATCGTGAACTCGAGGTCCAGCGCGACCTCGCGCTCGGTGCGCCCGACGACGCCGCGCTCCAGCACCTCCTCGAGCGCCTCGTCGGCGAGTTTCGCCGCGCGGCGAATCGCCTCCAGCTCGTCGTCGTCCTTGCGCGCGCGCAGGCGCTCGATCAGCCCGCCCGACGGCACGAGCTCGACGTCCTCCCCCACGTGCTTGGCCAGCAGGCCGTGCTCATGGACGGAGAGCTTGCGGTCGTCGAACCCGAGCCGCTTGGCGTCGAGGCCCTTGGCCACCTGCGCCAGCAGGTTCTGCGTGATCTCGCGGCCGAACGCCTCGTCGACCTCGTCGGCGGCCTGCGTGAGGTAGCGAAAGTCGGTGATGAAGCGGTGCTCGCCGTCGGCGCGCACGACGGCCGCGGCGCTCGAGCCGGTGAAGCCGGTCAGCCAGCGGATGTTGGTGAGGTCTGAGACCAGGAGGGCGTCGAGCTCGCCGAGCTCGTCAACGACGCGGCTAGTCCTGGAGCTCACGCTTGAGACGGACAAGGGCCTCACGATAACCATCCGGGCCCTGCCCCGAGACCGTCGCGACGCAGAGGTCTGAGATCACTGAATGGCGGCGGAACTCCTCGCGCGCCTGCACGTCGGAAAGGTGCACCTCCACCGCCGGCAGGCCCGTCAGCTCAAGTGCGTCACGCAGCGCATAGGAGTAATGCGTCCACGCCCCCGGGTTGATGAGGATCCCGTCGGCGATCCCCTCGAGCGCGTGCAGGTGCTCGACCAGCTCGCCCTCGTGGTTGGTCTGAAAGAAGCGCAGCGCGAGGTCCAGCTCGGCGCCGAAGCCGTCGATCTTGAACTGCAGGACGTCGAACGTGAGACCGCCGTAATGCTCGGGATCGCGGCGCCCGAGCTGGTCGAGATTGACGCCGTGCAGGACCTCGATGCGGTTGCGCACGCTCACGCCGCCGAGTCTGCCAGGTACTCCATCAGCAGGCCGTCGGCCCACTCTCGGCTGATCGCGTCGCGGCAGTAGCGGCGCATCACGCCGACCTCCTGGAAGCCGACCTTGCGATACGCCGCGATCGCGCGCTCGTTGTCGACCTGCGGGTCGATCGTGATGCGATGGTGGCCGCGCTCGACGGCGATCGCGATCGCTTCACGGATCGCGGCGACGCCGCGGCCACGGCCCTGGAACGCGGTTGCCAGGAAGAGGTCGATTCCGGCGTGGCGGAAGTCTGGGTCGTTCTCCTCCCAGAGCTGCAGGTAGCCGGCGATCTCGCCGTCGGCCTCGATCACGTACGGCAGGTCGTCGTCCTCCCACAGCTCGCCCGGCGCCCACCAGCGCGCGACCGACTCCTCGGCGCGGATCTCCTGCAGCCGCGGGACGTCGGCGGCCGTCGCCGGCCGCAGCGTCACGCCGCGAGCTCCGCGATCGCCGCCAGCAGCGCGGCCGCACCGACGTGGCGACCGGGCTCGACGGCGCCGGGGGCGTCGACGAGCACGAACGGCACCTCCTCCCCCGTGCGCTTCTTGTCGCGGCGCGTCGCCGCCGCGACCTCTGCGGCGTCGAGGCCGCCGATCGTGGTCGGCAGCCCGGCTGCGCTCAGCAGCTCGCCGACCTGGGCGCGCAGCGAGTCTTGGCCGGACAGGCGTAGTGCCGCGAGCAGCCCGAGGCCGACCGCCTCGCCATGGCGCAGGCGCGCGTAGCCGGTGACGGTCTCGATCGCGTGGCCGACGGTGTGCCCGAGGTTGAGCACCTGGCGCCGACCACCGTCGCGCTCGTCGGCTGCCACGACGGCGAGCTTCGTCTGCGCGCACGCGAAGATGACGTCTTCGTCGACCGTGGCGCCGGCGGCAACGGCATCCCACAGCGAACCACCGGCGATCAGCGCGGTCTTGACGACCTCGGCATACCCGGCCGCGAACTCCTCGGGCGGCAGCGTCTGCAGCACCGCCGGGTCGACGAGCACCGCGGCGGGCTGGTGGTAGGCGCCGACGTAGTTCTTTGCCTCCGGCAGGTCGACGCCGGTCTTGCCGCCATAGGCGCTGTCGACCTGCGCGACGAGCGTCGTCGGGACCTGCACGACACGGATGCCGCGCTGGTAGGTCGCCGCAACGAAGCCGGCGAGGTCGCCGACGACACCACCGCCGAGCGCGACGACGTGGTCGGCACGCGTCACCTCCTGCGCGACGAGCGCGCGCCACACGGCTTCGGCGGTCGCAAGCGTCTTGGCCTGCTCGCCCGGCGGGATCTCGACGAGGCCGGCGACGTCGCTGAGCTTGCCGGCGTACAGCGGGGCGACGGTTTCGTCGCTGACGACGATCCGCCGCCCACTCGCGGGCCACGGCTCGGGCAGCGCGTCCAGCAGGCCCGCGCGCACGAGCACCGGGTAGTCGCCTGACGCACTGGTCGCCCACAGCAGCCGCGTGCCCTGCGCAAGCGTGTCGAGGTGCGGCGCCGCGGCGCGCATGGAGGCGTGTGACGCGGTTGCGCTGAGCACGGCGTCGGCGAGGCGCTCGTAGATCGACTCGCGCTCGGCGTAGCGCGCCTCGAAGACCGCGCGGTCGCGGGCCAGCGGGCGGCCGCGGCCGTGCGCGCGCTGCCACGCGAGCTCGAGGTCGATCTGACACAGCACGACCGTGTGCTCGGCGAGCGCCTGCTGCACAGCGGGGTCGACCACCGCGCCGCCGCCGAGCGACAGGACGGCGTCGCCACCGTTGGCCAGCTCGTTGAGGACGAGCTCGCGCTCGGCGGCGCGGAACGCGGCCTCGCCGTCGCGCTCGAAGACCTCCTCGATCGCCGCGCCGAACTGCTGCTCGAGCAGGCGGTCGGCGTCGCGGTGCTCGCGCCCAAGCGCGTTGGCGACCTCGCGGGCAGCGGTCGTCTTGCCCGCGCCCATGAAGCCGACGAAGACGATCATCGCGCGCGGGCGCGGTCCCAGCCGATGCGCTCGGTGTACGCGTCGACCGAGGCACGCACGTCGTCGATGTGATCGCCACCGAACTTCTGGCGGTAGGCGTCGGCCAGCACGAACGCCAGCATCGCCTCCGCGACGACACCCGCGGCGGGCACGGTGCAGGAGTCGGTGCGCTCGCGCAACGCCTGCGCAGGCTCATGCGTCTCGATGTCCACCGAGCGCAGTGGCTGCGTCAGCGTCGGCAGCGGCTTCATCGCTCCCCGCGCGATCACGGGGTCGCCGGTGGTCATCCCGCCCTCGAGGCCGCCCGAGCGGTTGGTCTCGCGGAAGTAGCCCTCGCCGTCGCCGTAGAAGATCTCGTCGTGCGCTTGGGACCCCGGGCGCCCGGCGACGTCGAACGCATCGCCGATCGTCGCGCCCTTCACGGCCTGGATCGAGCAGATCGCGCCCGCGATGCGCCCGTCGAGACGCTCCTCCCAGGAGACGTGGCTGCCGAGGCCAGGAACGATGTCGAAGGCCAGCACCTCGAAGACGCCGCCGATCGACTCGTTGGCCTTGCGCTGGGCGTTGATGTGGCTGACCATCGCGCGCGACGCCTCGCCGTCGAGGCAGCGCACGGGGTCGTCGTCGACGCCCTCGAAGTCGGCGAGCGTCAGCGGCTCGTTGCGCGGCGGCGCGACGACGCTGCCGACCTGCACGACGTGCGAGCGCACCTCCACGCCGAGCGCGCGCAGGAACGCCTTGCACAGCGCCCCACCGGCGACGCGCGCCGCGGTCTCGCGAGCGCTCGCGCGCTCGAGGATGTTGCGCACGTCGGACTGCTTGTACTTCCACGTGCCGACGAGGTCGGCGTGGCCGGGACGCGGCAGATGGACCTCGGGCACGTCGGCGTCGACGGGCCACGGGTTCATCCGCTCCTCCCAGTTCTGGAAGTCGCGGTTGACGACCCACAGCGCGACCGGCGCGCCGAGCGTGCGCCCGTGACGCACGCCGCCGGTTGCCTCGGCCGTGTCGCGCTCGATCTTCATCCGCCCGCCGCGCCCGTGGCCGAGCTGGCGGCGCGCCATGTCGGCGTTGACGAGGTCGCGGTCGAGCTCGAGGCCGGCGGGCAGGCCCTCGACGATGCACGTCAGGCCGGGGCCGTGCGACTCCCCGGCGGTGGTCATCTTGAGGGCCATTCGACCCTCAAGTCTACGTTCAGCTGCGGTTGCCCGACTTCTCCGCCGTGAAGAAGACGCCGCCGTTGAGCTTGGCGATCCAGCCCCACGGCGTCTCGACGGACACGCGCTTGGGCACGCGGGCGGCGGCGGCCTTCGCCGCGCGCTTCCCCGTCGCGCGGCGCAGGAGGCCTGTGGTGGTGGAGTAGACGTAGCGCTTCAGCTGTGGCAGCAGGCGCGCCTCGCGCATCGCCTTCAGCGCGGCGGCACCCTTGCGGTTGACCGCGGCGTTGGCCTTGACGGCCGCCGTCTTCGACGGCTGCGCGACGCGCTTGACGCTGCCCATGTTCAGCCGGTACGTGACCGGGTCGCGCCCGTCGGTCGGGTGGTAGACGAGCTTGGCGCTGTCGCCCGGCTTCAGCTGGAGCACCTGACAGCTGCTCTTGCGCGGGACGCACTTGCCGTCACCGCTGGCCGAGACGTCGGCTGCGATCGCGAAGACCGCGGTCTTCTCGTCCTCGAGCACACCCATGAAGGTGAAGAACGGGAACGTGCTCGACGGCAGCGCGGTGAGCCGCTTGACGTCGCCGTGGCGCTTGAGCTTGCCGGCGCGGCCGAAGTGCAGCGACACGCGGTAGGTGTAGAAGGTGACACCGGGGCCGGTCGGTGGCGTCGCCGATGGCAGCGTCGTGGTCGGCGCCGGCGCGACGTTCGGGGTCGCGCCACCGGTGGCCTTCGGCGTGACCGTCGTGGCGCTCTTGGCGGCCTTGGGCTCCGGCTTCTTCTTGTGGGCCGGAAGGATGCGGAACGGATCGCGTACGCCACCAGCGCGCGCCTTGCGCGTCGTGCTGGCGGTGTCGTCGAGGCTGACGGGCGCCGGCTGCTGAGCGATGCCGGTGGGCGCAGCCGCTGCCGGCACCTCGTCGTCACCGCCGCGCAGCGCGATCGGCACGGCGGCCAGCGCGATCACGAGCGCCACGGCGACCGGCCACAGCTTCTTCTCGATCAGGTCGCTGGCGATGTTGCGCAGGACGTTCATCGACCCACCCCCGCGGTCGCGACCGGCGTGGGTGCCGAGCCGCTTGTCGTCGTCGTGTTGCCGACGGCCGCCGGGGACGACGGCGTCGCTCCGTTGGTCAGGCCCTGGTCGGCGGGCAGCAAATAGGAGGTCGCGTGAATCGACGCACTCATCGCCGGGCCGCCAGAGAGCGAGAAGCCATCCACCGTGAGCAACCGCCCACGCACCGACAAGCTCCCCTTCTTGTTGACGCTGACCATGCGGTCGAGCTCCTCGAGGAACGTCTCGAGGCGGAAGAAGCGGCCGTTGAAGCGGAAGTCGAACGGCATCGTCGGGAAGCCCGCGGGGCCGACCGTCGCGCCAGGTGGCAGCTCAGCGGCCGCGGTCTGCGTCGCCGGTGCAGGCGTCGCCGGAGCGCTCTTGCCCTCTTCCTTGGCAACCGCGGCGACCTGCGCGCCGGTTGGGCTGGCTGCGGGCGCGGGGGCCGCGATGCCGCCATTGGACGCCAGCTCGATCGAGCGGAAGTCCACGCGGGCGCGGTCAGCGGCGCGCTCGAGCTGGAAGACGAGCGACGCGGTGTCGTCGTCGGTCGGGACGGCCTTGCCGAGCTTGGCGACCGCCGCGTAGTCGGCGCTGTAGGACTTCTTCGCCTTCTCGCCCGCGGCGACGGCCGTGCTGGCCGTGTCGACGCGCAGCTGCGCGGCGGTGACCTTGGCGTCGAGGGCTTTGATGTCGGCGCGCTTGGGCTTCAGCGCGAGGAAGTAGAACCCGGCCACCAGCGCGACGACGCCGAGGACCATCAGGACGGTGCGATCACGTGTGGTCATGGAGTGGCAGGGGTCGAGGTGGTCGGCGCTGCAGGCGCGGCCGCGGCCGGCCTGGCGTCGAAGAAGACGGCCAGCGAGAACTGCGGGTAGCGGGCGTCGCCCTGGCGGCAGTCGTTGGCGTTTCCGGCGCTGCCGCCACTCGCCGCGTCGTCCTTCTGCGCGGCTTGCAGCGAGACACGGCGCACGCCCTCGATCTGACGCAGCGTCGTCATCATCTTCGCGACGGAGTCGTTGTCGGTCGTGCAGCCGACGAGCTCCAGCGCGGGGGTGCCGCGGGCGCTGCGGATCTGCACGGTCGCGCTCTTGGTCTTCACGGGCACGCCGGGTGCGACGGTGCCGGTGACACCCGTCAGCCAGACGTTCTCGGGGATGATGCGCGCGAGCTCGTGCAGCACGAAGGACCAGTCGAAGCGGCTGTCGGCGATCGAGCGGACGGTGTCGGTGCGGGCCTTGCGCATCGCGGCGAAGTCGGCGTACGACTTCAGCGATGCAGCCTTGGCCTCGCTGGCCGCAGCCTGCGCCTCGACGCGGGCGAGCTCTGACTTCTTGCTGTCCACCGAGCGTGTCGTGAGCGTTAGCATCGCCACCATCAGGACGGCGGCGGCGAGCGCGCCGAGCGCGATGTAGACGGCGCCGCCGGAGCGGCCTGCCGCGCCGCCGGCGCCTGCGCGCTCGTCGGCCGGGATGAGGTTGACAGCCCTCATGCCGCCACCTCGATCGCGAGGCCGGCGGCGATGCTGAGGCTGCCGCCGTCGAGGCCGGGCGGGGCCTGGACGACGCCGATCTCGACGGGCAGGTCGAGCTCGGCGCGCAGTGCGTCGGCGAAGCCGCGGATCGACGCGGCAGGGCCGGTGATGATGCAACGCGCGACGGCTTCGTCGGATCCCTGAGCGTGGTGGAAGTCGACGCTGTTGCGCACCTCGGTGGCAATGCGGCGGACGCCGTCCTGCAGCACCGCGCGCGCGTCCTCGATGACCTCGCCCTCGTCGGCGTAGCGCTCGTGCTCTTCGACCGGGAGGTCGAGGCCGACATTCGTCAGCCAGGCGCGGGCACCGTCGAGAGTCATGCCGCGGCGCTCGGAGAGCTCGACGGCAAGATCCTCGAGACCCTCGCCGATCACACGCGTGAAGTGGCAGGTGGCGCCGCGAGCGACCGCGAGGTTCGTCATCCCACCGATCGCGAGGTAGACGACGGTCTCGGCGGGGTTCGTCTGGCGGTGCAGCGCGCGGACCATGCCGAACGCCGAGAGGTCGATGCCCACGGGCTTCAGTCCCGCGCCGCGAATGGCGGCGAGAACGCGCTCGATCATGTCGCGGCGGGCGGCGACGAGCAGGATGCGCTGGCGCGGCCCGTTCGGCGTGTCGACGATGTCGAGCACCTGATGGTCGATGACGGCCTGCTCGATCGGCATCGGCAGCTCGTCCTGCGCCGCAAAGCGCACCGCGGAGGCGAGCTCCTTGGCGTCTGAGATCGGCGGCATCTCGAGGACGCGCACGACGATCTTCTGGTTGGCGATGCCGACGCGCACGCGCTTGTCGAGACGGTGCTCGTCGAACGTGCGCCGCAGGACCGCCGACAGCGCGTCGGCGTCCTGGACCTCGCCGTCGCGAACGACGCCGGGCTCCAATGGGGCGAGCGCCGCGCTGGTGACACTGACGTGTGCACCCGGAGCGACGCTCGCGATGTGGATGGCGGATGGCTCGATTTCGAGCCCCGTGAGAAGAGAAGGACGCTTGGCCATGTGTGAAGGGCGAGTGCGCGTTCGGGAGTGACGTCGGCGCCTCATGACCCTTGTCGTCCAGTTGCCGTCCACCCTTGAGCAGAGTGGCCAGGCGGTCTGGACGGTTCGCTACGCTTCTTTACCGATGGCCGCTGAAGTAAAGAAGAAGCAGACGCGCGTGCCGGGCACGACGCGGATCTCCTCCAAGCACCAAGTCACGATTCCGCGCGAGGCGTTCGCTGCGGCGGGGCTCGCCGAGGGCGACGTGCTGCGCGTTGAGTCCGCGGGTGCCGGTCGGGTCGTGCTGGCCCGCGAGGAAACCCGCCTCGAGATCTTCGACCGCCTCAGCGGCTCGCTCAACACCGGTGGCAAACTGCGGGCGGACGTCGAAGCGCTGCGTGACGAATGGGACTGACGCTGCTCGACTCGAGCGTCATCATCGGGGCGATCGACACTGGTGACGCGCTCTACGCCGCGGCCGAGCCGGTGGTCCGCGCGGCGTTGGCGGCCGACGACGAGCTGGTCGCTTCCGTTGTCACCGCCGCCGAGGTCCTCACGGGCGCCAAGCTCGGCCACCACGACGAGCGCCTCGTCCTGGACTTCATCGACGTTGTACTCACCGACCGCATCGAGGTCGACATGGCCGTCGCCGAGCGCGCGGCCGAGCTCCGTGCCGCCCACCCGGCGCTGCGCATGGCGGACGCCCTGATTCTCGCGACAGCGGACCGCGTCGCCGACGTCGTCCTCACGGCCGATGCACGCTGGCGCAAAGTCCGCGGCTTGCGTTGCAAGGTGCGGATCGTCCGCTAGAACGTGTCGAGGTAGGCGTCGACGAGCGCGTCGCCGCAGAGCACGGCGACGATGCCGCCGAACGCGAGGAACGGTCCGAACGGCACGGCTTGCTTGCGGCCGGCCGCGACGCCGAGGCGCGCCATGATCACGCCGCCGACGATGACGCCGGCGATCAGCGCGATGAAGACCGCGGGCGCTACGGCTCGGCCGAGGTACAAACCCATGACGCCGGCGAGCTTGACGTCCCCTAGCCCCATCCCCCGTGGGTAGGCGAGCTTGGCGATCACAAAGAACGCCAGCGCGGCGGCGCCGGCGATCAGCTGCTCGGGGACGTCGTCGATGTCCAGCGCCAGGCCGATGGCGATCGCCAGCGGAGCGGCGGGATACGTGAGCTTGTTGGGGATCAGGCGGTGGTCGAGGTCGATCAGCGTCACGACCACGAGCAGCGTCGTGAGGACGAGCCCGAGCGCGATGTCCGCCTCGTCGTCCCAGTTCGCGGCGACAACCGCGCCCCACAGGATGCCGGTGGTCGCCTCCACGATCGGGTAGCGCGGGCTGATCGGCTCAGCACACGCGCGACAGCGCCCGCGCAGCGACAGCCAGCCGAGCACCGGGACGTTGTCGTAGGGCTTGATCCTCGTCCCGCACTTCAGGCATGCCGACGGCGGGTGGTTCAGCGACTCACCACGCGGCAGCCGCCACGCGACGACGTTGAGAAACGAGCCGATGGCGAGGCCGAAAAGGACGGCGAAGACGATTGCAAGGGTCATGAACCAGGCGGGAAGCTAGCGGGGACCAGAACGCAACGAGGCGGGCCCGGAGGCCCGCCTCGCGCTACTGCTTGGAACGGGGGATTCCCCGCGGCGAACTACGCTGAGTCGCCGGGGGACTTCCAGTTGCCGTTCGAGGGGCAGCCACCGTCACCGGTCGTGGTGCAGGTGTAGTTCTTCTGACCCGTCGCAAGGCGCGCGATCGTGAAGTTGTTGCCGCTCTTCGAGTGGCCAACGATCGTGTACGTGTCGGCGGTCGCGACGACCGAGACCTGACCGGCGGCGCCGCCGATGTCGAGACCGGTCGGCGCGCCGAGCTGCGCCTCCGTCTGGCACTGCGCGTACGAGGTGTTCGTCGCGTAGCAGGACTCGACCATCGAGACCATGTTGCGTGCATCAGACTTCGCCGAGGAGTCCTTGGCCTTGTCCTGCTGGCCGAGGAACGTCGGGAGAGCGATCGCGGCAAGGATGCCGATGATCAGGATGACGACAAGAAGCTCGATCAGGGTGAAACCCTTCTCGTCGTCGTTCGCACCACGAAGGCGCGCGAACATGCGCTGCAGCATTCCATCCTCCTAGGGATGTGTTGGACTGTGACCTGGCGAGTCACTGACCGCGGATCGCCCAACGCCGCTCGGGTCCAATTCACACCCTTGTGGCAGCCCGACTCCCTCCGCCGAAACGGAGGCCCGTGGCTTTGCGTCCCGCCCTCGCGGACGGTTTGCCGTTAGCACCTCGTGGCGTGACTCGGGGGGCCTATCGGCTGGGGTGGGGTCTGGACCTGAGTGCCCTGGACGTGTGTCGTAGGGCCAACACCCCAGACGGGGTCACCAGACGCCGCCGCTGTCGGACGCGAGACGCAGCTTGTACTCACGCGCGTCGCTGACGGGCGCGACGAACGTGATGCCCGGCGCGAGCTCGTCGATCGTCGACGCCACGCAATCCGACGCCTGCTCGGCGTCGATGATGCACGCCTCGACGTGCGTGACCGCGTTGCGCAGGTCTGACTTCACCGGCGCGTCACGCGCCTTGTCGCGCTGCCCAAGGAACACAGGGAGCGCGATTGCCGCCAGCACGCCAATGATCAGCACCACAACGAGCAGCTCAACCAGCGTGAACCCTGCTTCGCCATCCCGGTGCGTCCGCATGCACCGGATGTCGGGGCGAACCGCCCCGGAGCCTTAGCCGTCGGCTTCGTCGCTAGCCGGAGAGTCGCCGGCGGGCGCGTCCCCACGCAGGCGCGCGCCCGCCTCTTGGGCGTTGTGCTCAGGCTCGATGCGCCCGGTTCCCTCGCACCACGGGCACGTGACCGGCTTGGGCGTACCGCCCAGGCCGGAGATGACCTTGCCGGTCTCACGGCACGCCAGGCACGGTTGGGGCTGGGGTGTGGACTGCTCGCTCAAGCGGTCGCGGAGGCTACAGGTACTACGGCGAAGCCCTCCCACTGCCGATAGCCCCCCCGTGGCACGGATGCGCCGAGATCACGCCAGCGGGGAGGCTGGATTCACCGTCGTTGAGGCTCTCGTCGCCGCGACGATCCTCATCACGGGCGTCCTCGCGACGCTCGCGCTGGTGGATCGCGCGACGGGCAGCACCTCGTCGAGCAAACAGCGCGACGTCGCGAACTCGCTCGCGCAGGAGCTCGTCGAGCGCGCGCAGGGCGGGCGCTACACGACGACGCGCAACGACATGACCGACATCGACGCGGCCGCCGCCAACAAGGGCCCCGCCGACCGCCTGCGCGCCGCCCTCGATCCCGACGGCGACTCGGCGAGCAGCACGATCGCTCCGGCGACGCCGACGGCCGGTGTCCCGCTGAGCGCCGCGCAGACGTGGACGCTCGTGCGCAAGAACACGACGTACACCGTCTCCTATCGCGCGTGCACGTCCTCCGACGTCTACCAGCAGGTGGAGATCAAGGGCCCGTTCGACTGCGAGCGCTCCCCCACCGACCCTGGCGGCGGCAACGAGACGGTCAACGGCGACTGCCGGCTCGGGTTGACGCCACCAACCGCCGCCGACCCGCCTGAGACCGGCGGCGTCACCGTCAACCTCCAGATCCTCGGGCTCACCGGGCTGACGGCCTGCGTCGCGGCACTCAACCAGGAGCTCGGCGACGGCGTCTGCGACCTGCTCGGAACGTCGACGCTGCTCGACGGCATCGCGGGCGACCTGCTCGCGAACAACGCGCTGCTGCCGCAGCTGCTCGGCGGCGTGCTCGCCCTGGACGCAGAGACCTGCAGCGCAAGCCAGGTCGAGGCAGCGCTTGCCGGCGCACGTGACGGCATCGCCAGCGCGACGCGCATGACGGTGACCGTCGGCTGGACCGACACCGACCGCCGCGCCCAGTCGATCACCCAGACGGCGATCGTGCGGAGACCGGCGTCGTGAGCCGCCAGACCAGCGACGAGCACGGCTTCACGCTCGTCGAGCTGCTGGTGACGATGATGGTCACGACGATCGTGCTGTTCGCGATCCTCGGCGCGTCGGACACGTTCCTGAAGCAGACGAAGACCGCCGACAACACGGCGGCCGCCCAGGACGCCGCGCGCGAGGCGATGCGCGACATGGTCGCTTTCCTGCGCCAGGGGCGCACGCCCACGGGGCAGACGACGCCGATCCCCGCGCAGTGGACACCCTCGCGCTCAGACCTCACGGCCGCCGCGTACGTCACCTCGGCGACGAACCCGACGCCGGGCACCGTCGCCGGCTGGATCCGCTACTGCGCCAGCTCGGGCTCGCTGATCGTCGGCGTGCGCGCGCAAGACGCGTACTCCGCCCCGGGCACGTGCACCGCCGGCAGCGTCAACGGCTGGCACCAGAGCGTCGTAGTCGACGGCGCGCTGCGCGACACGAACAAGCTCTTCGACTTCACCTCGGACGCCTGCACCGGCAGCGCCTGCCTGCCCAGCGGCAGCGCGGTGCGCGCCGTCGGCATCCGCCTCGCGATCGGCACGAGCGAGGGCTCGGCCGCCGCGGCCCTCAGCGTCGTCCGCGACGCCGTCTCTTTCCGCAACGGGAGCAAGTCATGAACGCACGCAACGAAGACGGCTGGGTGATGGTTCCGGCCATCGTCCTGCTCGTCGTCGCGCTCGGTTTCGCCTTCGCGCTGTTGGCAATCGTCGACACGCAGACCAGCCAGAGCCGCCAGCAGCGCTCGACCGACGCCGCGCAGACGCTTGCCGAGGGCGTCGTCACCGCAACCGCCAACGTCCTCGCCGCAGACGCGACGTCCGCGTCGTGGCCGACGAGCGGCGCGTGCGAGACGATCACCGGCGATCTCACGACCGCCCCGACCGGCAACACCTCGTCGCTGGCCTATCGCGTCACGACCGAGGTGCAGACGCGGTTCTCGGGCAGCTCGCCCGAGTACGCCACGAGCAACGGGCGCAGCACATCGTGGAAGGTCAACGTCTGCCCCGACTCGTTCCAGCGCCGCTGGAACGAGTCGCTGTTGACCACCGGCGTGCCAGCGGCCGTCACCCCCACGCCGACGCAGATCTCGATGTGGGTCCGCGGCCAGGCGCGCGTGCGCGTGACCAACCCCGCCACGCCGTCCGTCACCACGCGCGCGGTCGCGACGAAGGTCAAGCAGTCCGAGGTCGTCTTCACGCCGCCGAAGGACTACGCTCTTGGCACCGGCTCGCTGTCGACGGAGGTCACCGGCACGGTCGGGACGCTCACCTCGACCCAGCTGAACCGCCTGCTCGGCACGAACCCGCTGATTGCCGACGCGACCACGAAGATCGGTGCGCGTTGCGGACTGCTCAGCACGCTCGACAACCCCGCGTCTGTGTGCCTCAGCGGCACGCTCGCGGGCTCGACGGGCGTGACGAACGCAACCGGGCTGGACCCGCTGAACACGCTGCTCGGTACCGACCGGTTCACGACGCTCGCGACGTGGAACATGGCGCCCGCTGACGCCGTCGCCGCCTGGAAGGCCGAGGCGCAGAACGGCGGCGGCATCTACCTCGCGAACGTCAGCGGCAGCGGCGACGTCCGCAACGCGGCAGCCGGCCCGGGCAGCGCGCCCGAGTGCTTCACCGACACCGACGCCGCGACCGCGCAGGTCGTCTACATCGGCACCGTCGGCAACGGCGAGCAGTACTGCAAGGTCACCGGGACGCGCACCGAGAAGATCCTCATCGTCGAGCGTGGCGGCGTCGTGATCCAAGGCGCGTTCACGGGTGTCGTCTACGGCCTCAACAAGCAGGAGTGCACCGGCGACGGTGGCGCGTGCAGCGAGGACGATCGCGAGAACGCCGTGCTGCGCGAGGTTGCGCGCATCGAGGGCACGAGCGGCCACGTCACCGGCTCGGTCTGGGCCGACGGCGCGGGCGGCGAGGTCGGCATCTACCCCGCCGCGAACACGCCAAGCCTGCTCGCCAGCGCGGCCACGGCCCTGATTCCCGACCTCTGCTCGCTGCCGCTCGTCGGCCCGCTGCTGAGCACCGTCGCCAACGCGCTCGGCGCGGTCGCCGGCCTGGTCGGCGGCGTGCTCGGCATCCTCGGCAACACGCAGGAGCAGGTGCGCTACCCCGACAACGCCTCCAACCCGACGGGCTGCCAGCTGCTGACCGCCCAGCTCGGGACGCTCACCAACAGCCAGCTCCTGACGCTGTTCCAGAACGGCGGGACCGTGAACGTCGTCACCAGCGAGCGCCGCACGCGCACCTGCACGATCGCGGCGCTGAGCATCGGCTGCGGTGCGTGGTCGGCGTGGACGACGCGCGACACGCAGACGCTGCAGTTCCCCGCGCTGACCTCCGACCTCACCGGCGCGCTGATCGGCCTGCTGAGCAACTACACCGCCGTCACCGGCGACAACACGGTGATCGAGAACGCTGCGGCGAGCATCGCCCTCGGCGGCGGGCCCGACACGGGCACGTACCGCAACATCGCTCCGAACTGACCCTTGTCACAATCAGGGCGAACCGATGTTCGTCCGTGCCCTCCTGCTGTTCACTGCGACGCTGCTGTTGATCGTCGCGATCTCGAGCGTCGTCGCGCCACGCGACCTGCGCACCGGGCACGGCGCGGCCGCGGTTGCCGCGGCGGCGAACAACAAGACGCCGCCACCGCGCCCTGGTGACACGCGCGAGCTGACGTTCCGCGCCCCGCGCAAGAAGCCGTTCGTCGCGAACGTCGGCGACATCATCCACGTGCGGGCGAGCATCGACGCCGACGACGTCGTCGAGTTCCCGGATCTGGGTATCGATGCCACCGTGAGCCCCGGTGTGCCTGCGATCTTCGACGTCGTCGCCGAGAACTCCGGCAGGTTCCTGCTGAAGCTGCGCTACAGCGGCAGGACGATCGGCGTCCTCGAGGTCAAGCCGGCCTCGTGACCAAGCAGCTGCGCAACGTCGGCGGCGCTCCCCACGTCGCCGCCATCGACAGCGTGCGCGCGATCGCCGCGCTGACGGTGGTGCTCTATCACGCGTGGCTCTACACGCTGCCAAAGGTCAGCGCCGGGCACCGCGAGTCCACCAGCGACCTCATCCTGCACGAGCTGCGGCTCGGCCTCGTGCTGTTCTTCGTCCTGTCGGGCTTCCTCCTCTACCGCCCGTGGGCGCAGGGTCGCGCGCCCAAGCTGGGCGGTTACGCGCTGCGCCGTGCGGCGCGGATCGTGCCGGCGTACTGGCTGGCGGTCGCCGGCTCGGCGCTGCTGCTGTGGCAGCACGACGCGGTGCCCGGCGTGCGCCTGCCCGCGGCGGACGACCTCTGGCTGTTCGCAGTCTTCGGGCAGAACTTCACCGACGCGACGCTGCTGACGCTGAACGCGCCGATGTGGACGCTCGCGGTCGAGGTGACGTTCTACGCCGCGCTGCCGCTACTGGGATGGCTGGCACTGCGCTGGAACCGCAAGCTCGGCGTCGTGCTCGTCCCGCTGGCGTTCGGCGTCGCCGGCGTGCTCTACAACCGCATGCTCGCCGACGACACCAACGTCCAGCTGACGCTGACGAAGATCCTCCCCGCGATGGCGCCGTACTTCGCGCTCGGGATGCTCGCGGCCGTCGCGCAGCGCGTGCGCTTCGCGCCGCTGCTGCTGCTGGGCGGCGCGTTGCTCGTGATCGGCGACGGGGTCTGGGCAGCCGACGCCGCCACGCGCGGCTCGCACGACATCGAGCTGCGGATCTGGCGCGACGTCCCCGCCGCGGCCGGGTTCGCGCTGATCCTCGCGGTGATCGCGGCGCGCCCGCCACGCCTGCTCGCTACCGCGCCGCTGGCTTGGCTCGGGCGCGTCTCCTACGGCATCTACCTGTGGCACGTGCCGCTGCTGCTGTTCCTGCGCGCGCACGACCTGCTGCCGCTGAACCCTGCCGGCGCGTTCGCGGCGGTGATCGTCCCGACGCTGCTCGTGGCAGCCGCCAGCTGGCACCTCGTCGAGGAGCCGCTGCAAGAGCGCGCGCGCCGCGCGGTGCGGCGGCGGCGCAGCGTCGCGCGGGACCCGGTCACCGCGTAGTGGACGGCCGCTACGCGCCGAGCCCGACGGGCAGCCTGCACCTCGGCAACCTGCGCACGGCGCTCGTCGCCTGGCTGTTCGCGCGCAAGGCCGGGTCGCGCTTTGTGATGCGCATCGACGACCTCGACCGCGGCCGCTCGCGCGAGCAGTTCGTCGAGGAGCAGCTCGGCGACCTGCGTGCGCTCGGGCTGGACTGGGACGGCGACGTGCTGCGCCAGTCGACCCGCGGCGACGCCTACGACGCGGCGATCGCGCAGCTCGGAGATCGCGTGTACGGGTGCTGGTGCACGCGGGCGGAGATCCGCGAGGCGGCGTCTGCGCCACACGGTCCGCCAGACGCCTACCCGGGCACGTGTCGCGAGCTGACCGCCGCGCAGCGCGCCGAGCGCGCCGCAAGCGGCCGGCCGCCGGCGCTGCGCGTTCGCGCCGACGCAGCACAGGTCACGATCAGCGACCGCCTCGCCGGCAGCGTGACAAGCGTCGTCGACGACTTCGTCATCAAGCGCAACGACGGCGACCATGCCTACAACCTCGCGGTCGTCGTGGATGACGCCCAGCAGGGCGTCGAGGAGGTCGTGCGCGGCGCCGACCTGCTCGACTCGACGCCGCGCCAGGCATGGCTCGCGCGAACGCTCGGACTGCCGGTGCCGGCGTATGCACATGTGCCGCTGGTGCTCGGCGCCGACGGCAAGCGACTCGCCAAGCGTCACGGCGACCACCCCAGCGTGGACGCCCGCGCGCTGCTCGCGCGCTCGCTGGAGCTTGCGGGGCCCGGCGAGCAGCCGTCGCTGCAGACGCTGCTGGAGCGCTTCGACCCCGAGCGCCTCCCGCGCGATCCGATGCGGCTGGACGAGTAGGCTGCCGCACCATTCCTGACACGAGCGAGATCGCCGCCCGCGCCCGCGAGAATGGACGCCTCGGAATCGACACCGAGTTCGTCGGCGAGGGCCGCTATCGGCCGCTGCTGTGCCTCGTGCAGGTCGCCGTCGACAACGGCACCGACGAGGCCGACGTCTGGGTGCTCGACCCGCTCGAGGGCGACGGCTTCGATCACGCCCCGCTCGCCGAGATCCTCGCCGACCCCGCCGTCGAGATCGTCTTCCACGCCGGCCGCCAGGACGTCGCGTTGCTGCGCCGCGTCTGGGAGACGCACCTGACGAACATCTTCGACACGCAGGTCGCCGCCGGCTTTGCGGGCATGCGCGCACAGCTCGGCTACGAGGGCCTGCTGGGCGACCTGCTCGGCCTGCGCCTGAGCAAGTCGGCGAGCTTCACGCGCTGGGATCGTCGTCCGCTCTCCGAAGAGCAGCTGCGCTATGCGCGCGAAGACGTCCTGCATCTGCTGCAGGCCACCACCGAGCTGCAGCGCCGGCTCGACGTGTCCGGCCGGCTGGGGTGGGCGCGCGAGGAGTGCCGCTACCTCGAGGACATCAACGACGACCGCGACCCCGACGCGCTGCTGGAGCGGCTGCCGCGCATCCGCGGGCTGGAGCCGAGCGTGCGCGCGGTCGCGCGCGAGCTCGTCGCGTGGCGCGAGCAGACCGCCCGCGAGGCCGACCGGCCCGCGTCGACGATCCTGCAGGACGCGGCGCTTGTCGAGATCGCCAAGCGCCGCCCGAAGGACCTCGACCGGCTCGCGCAGATCCGCGGGCTCAACGAGGGCGTGCTGCGACGACGGGGCAAGTCGATCCTCGAGGCCGTGTCGCGCGGGCGCGAGCAGCCGGGCATTCCCGCAAACGGGCAGCGCGCGCCGCAGACGACCCCGGAGGACGCGCCGTTGATCGCGCTCTGCGAGTCGGTCGTGCGCACGCGCGCGATCGAGGCCGACTTGGCGTACGAGCTGCTGGCCGCACGGGCGGACCTGCAGAAGATCGTCACGGCGGTCCGCGACGGTCTGCCCGAGCCGGACGTGCGCACGCTGCAGGGCTGGCGGCGCGAGCTGGTCGGCGCCGAGCTGCTCGCACTGCTGGCCGGTGATCTGACGCTGCAGGTCGGGCCCGACCGCGTCGTGCGCATCGACAGCGCCGGCTGACGGCCTCAAGCCCGCGCGCGCGGGCACCGATGAGTCCTGGAGATGCGCCGCGTCTGGCTGCCCCTCGCCCTGCTCGTCATTGCCGGTCTCACGCTGCGTGCGCGCGCGTCGATGTCCCCCGGCCTGGACTACGACACCGATGCGCGGGCGGCGATCGACGCGCTCTCGCACGGCGACTGGAGCGCGTTCGTCGCCAACCAGCCGCTGATGGGCAGCTTCTCGGTGCTGTTGCGGGCACCGTTCGCCGCACTGGCCTCCGACACGACGCGCGATGGCGCGTACTGGCTCGGCGTGCTGCCGTGCCTGGCCGCGCTTGCGCTGGTCGGCGTCGTGATCGGGCGGGCGTTGCTTTCGCGCGGTGCCGGGCGGCTCGCCGCATGGGTCGCCGGGACGATCGTCGTGCTGAACCCGTTGACGTTCCGGGCGCTGAACTGGGGCCATCCGGAAGAGCTGCTGGCGGCGGCGCTGTGCGTCGGCGCCGTGCTCGCGGTGCTGCACGGGCGCGACCTGGCGGGCGCGCTGCTGCTGGGCCTCGCGGTCGCGACGAAGCAATGGGCGGTGCTGGCCGTGCTGCCGGTGCTGCTGGCCGGGCCGCGCCGGCCCGTGATGGTCGCGATGATCGCGGGCGGCGTGGCGGCCGCGCTGACGCTGCCGCTGTTGCTCGCGAATACCGGCAGCTTCGGGCACGTCGCAAGCAACGTCTCGGGCCAGGCGAGCAACGCGGCGTCGACGACCCCGTGGAACATCTGGTGGCCGCTGACCGACCTCGGCGAGGTCCCCGACCGCGGCGAGCGCTGGTTCAGCCCGGGCTGGGTCGCGACGATCTCGCATCCCCTGATCGTGGCGCTGGCATTGCCGCTGGGCTATGCGCTCTGGCGCCGGCGCGACCGCCGTCCCGACGACGCGCTGCTGCTGCTGACGCTGCTGCTGCTCCTGCGCTGCGTCCTGGACAACTGGAACAACGAGTACTACCACCTGCCGTTCCTCGTCTCGCTGACGGCGTGGGAGACGCGCCGCCACGCGGGCGTGCCGGTGCTCGCGATCGTCGTGACGCTGCTGCTGGGCGTCACGTTCTGGCCGGAGTTCGACGGCCTCTACGCCGATTCGGCTGCGGACGCGCCGCGCTACTTCGCGCTCTACGCAGCGTGGGCGCTGCCGCTCCTCGCGCTGCTGGGACGCGAGCTGCTGCGACCACGCGTGACACCAGGTCGGGACTTGCCCTGGGCTGCGGTATCACCGACGCTAGGGGCATGCGCGCCCGTGTCGCCCTCGCTGGCCTCAGCGCAGCCCTCGTCGTAGGGCTGCCCTCGCCGGCTGACGCGTGCGCGTGCGGCATCGCGCCGCAGGCGCGCATCGACGTCGAGCGTGCGCTCGTCGTGTTTCGCGACGGCCGCGAGGACCTGGTCGTCAGCTACGACCTGCGCGCCGCCGGCGCGCGCCCGGCGGTCGTGCTACCGGTGCCGCGCGAGCCACGGGTGACGGCGATGAGCGGCGACCCGTTCGGCTGGCTCGAGCGCGCCACAGCGCGGCCGGTCGGCGGCGACAGCGGTGGCGGCGAAGGCGCCGGCACGCGCGCACCGACGACCATCAAGCGCTCGACGGTCGGCGGCTACTCCGTGACGCGTTTGCACGGCGGCAGCGGCCGCTCGCTTGATCGCTGGCTGCGCCGCAACGGCTACGTGCTCCCGCGTACTGCGACGCCGATCCTCGAGTCCTACGCGCGGCGCGGCTGGTGGTTCGTCGCGCTGCGGCTCGCCAAGCGCCAGGACGGCGCGCTGAAGCCACTGCGGCTGCGCTTCCGCACGCGCACGCCGGTCTACCCCATGCGCCTGGCGCAGCTCGGCACGCGCCCCGTCCAGCTGGACCTCTACGCGGTCACGAACGCGCCGGTCACCTCCGCGCCGCTGCAGCAGGTGTCGACGCAGACGGTCGGCGCCGTGTCCGAGCCGTCGCTGCGGGAGCTGCTGAGGCCGGGCGCCACGCTGACGAAGCTGCAGGCCAACGGCATGCCGCCGACGGCGTTTCGCACGGACCTCGTGCTGCGCGACGAGGCGGCGGTCTTCCGCGAGCTCGTTGCCGTCGTGGCATCGCTGGCTTGACCGCACGTTGCGCCGGGGAGAGCATGCGGTCATGCCCCCCGCCGCCCTGCAGGCCGTCCTCGACGGCGAGCACGCCGCCGTGCGCGAGCGCGTCCGTGCGTTCCTGACGCGCCCCGAGCTCGCGCCCGTCGTCGAGATCGCGCGCGACGAGTACCGCGAGCGCGTGCTCGAGCAGGCCAAGCTGCTTGCCGCGGAGGGCGGCACGAGCCTCGGGTTCCCGTCGGAGTACGGGGGTGGCGACGACATCGGCGGCTCTTTGGTCGCACTCGAGACGCTGGCGCACGGCGACCTGTCGCTGATGGTCAAGGCCGGCGTGCAGTTCGGGCTCTTCGGCGGCGCGATCCTGCACCTCGGCACCAAGCACCACCACGACACCTACCTGCGCGACATGCTCACGCTCGACCTGCCCGGGTGCTTTGCCATGACCGAGACGGGCCATGGCTCCAACGTGCAGTCGCTGCGCACGACCGCGACGTACGACCCGGTCACGCAGGAGTTCCTGATCGACACGCCCGACGACGACGCGCGCAAGGACTACATCGGCAACGCCGGCAAGCACGGGCGGCTGGCGGCGGTGTTCGCGCAGCTGGTCGTGGGCGGGACGACGCACGGCGTGCACTGCCTGCTCGTCCCGATCCGCGACAAGAAGGGGCGCCCGCTGGACGGCATCCGCTTCGAGGACTGCGGGTCGAAGCTCGGCTTGAACGGGGTCGACAACGGGCGCATCTGGTTCGACGGCGTGCGCGTGCCGCGCGAGAACCTGCTGGACCGCTACGCGCAGGTCTCGCCCGAGGGCGAGTACCACTCGAAGATCGAGAACCCCGGTAAGCGCTTCTTCACGATGCTCGGGACGCTGATCCAGGGACGCGTCTGCATCGCCGGCGCGTCCAACAGCGCGGCGAAGAACGCGCTCGTGATCGCGACGCGCTACGCCAACCGCCGGCGCCAGTTCGGGCCACCCGACGGCGCCGAGGTCACGCTGATGTCCTACACGACCCACAGGCTGCGGCTGATGCCGCGGATCGCCGGGTCGTTCGCGCTGCACTTCGCGCAGGCAAAGCTCGTGACCGACCTGCACGAGTCGTTTGCCTCGGGCGAGGACGACCGACGCGTGCTCGAGTCCGACGCCGCCGGGCTGAAGGCACTTGCCTCGTGGCACGCGCGCGACGTCATCCAGGTCTGCCGCGAGCTCTGCGGCGGCGCCGGCTACATGGCGGAGAACCGCTTCGCGGCTCTGAAGGCGGACACCGACGTCTTCACGACGTTCGAGGGCGACAACATCGTTTTGCTGCAGCTCGTCGGCAAGAGCTTGCTGACGAACTACCAGCACGAGTTCGGCAACCTCGACGCGTTCGGCACGGCGCGCTTCGTCGCGGCGCAGGTGCTGGAGACCGTCGGCGAGCGCACCGCGGTGCGCGAGCTGATCGCGCGCCTCGCCGACGACCTCATCCCCGGCCGCGACGAGAGCGAGCTGGACCACGACGTCGAGCTTGCGCTGCTGCAGTGGCGCGCCGAGCACATCATCTCGTCGCTGGCGCGGCGGCTGAAGGGCGGCATCGACGACGGCGGCGACCCGTTCGACGTCTTCATGGCCTGCCAGGACCACGTCGTCGCCGCGGGACGCGCGCACATCGAGCACCACGTTTTGGACTGCTTCACGAAGACCGTCGAGGCGTGCCCCGACGAGCACGCCCAGCACACGCTGAGCCGTCTGTGTCACCTCTATGCGCTATGGCTGATCGTCCTCGACCGCGGCTGGTTCCAGGAGCACGGCCGCCTCTCCTCGACGCGCTCGAAGGCCGTGCAGAAGGCTGGGCGCAGGCTCTGCGACGAGCTTGCGCCGCAGGCGGAGGACCTCGTCGCCGCGTTCGGCATCCCGGACGCCGCGATCGCTGCGCCGATCGCGCTACAACCGAGCGGCTAGGCGCGTTCCTTCGTCGATCGCGCGCTTGGCGTCCAGCTCGGTCGCGAGCTTCGCGCCACCGATGAGGTGCCCGCCGTCGAGCTCGCGACGCGACTCCTGGCCGGCGCAGAGGACGATCGTGTCGACGCACAGCGTGCGCGGCTCGCCCTCGACGGTGATGTGCAGGCCGGCATCGTCGATGCGTTCGTAGGTCACGCCGGAGAGCTGCTCGACGCGCTTGGCCGCCAATGCGGCGCGGTGCACCCAGCCGGAGGTCTTGCCCAGGCCCGCGCCGATCCTGCCGCGCTTTCGCTGCAGCAGGGTGACGCGGCGGGCGGGCGGTGCCGGCCGCGGCGTGGTCACCCCGCCGCGGTGCTCGGCGGGGTCGGCGACGCCCCACTCCTCGGCCCAGTCCGCGTCGGCGTGTGTGAGGAACTCCGCGACGTCGACGCCGATTCCGCCGGCGCCGATGACCGCAACGCGGCGGCCGACCTCGGCGCCACCGATGACCTCCGCGTACGTCTTGACACTCGGGTGATCGATGCCGTCGATGTCCGGCACACGCGGTACGACGCCGGTCGCGAGCACGACGCCGTCGAAGTCGCTGAGCGCAGCGGGTGTCGCCAGCGTCGCGAGGTGCACAGCCACGCCCTGGAGCTCGAGCTGGCGCGCGAAGTAGCGCAGCGTCTCGGCGAACTCCTCCTTGCCGGGGATGCGCTTGGCGAGGTTGAACTGCCCACCGATCTCCGCGGATGCCTCGAACAGCTCGACGTCGTGCCCGCGCTGCGCAAGTGTGGTCGCCGCCGCCAGGCCCGCGGGACCCGCGCCGACCACCGCGAAGCGACGGCGCTGGGTCGCCGGCTCGATCACCAGCTCGGTCTCGCGCGCCGCGCGCGGATTGACGAGGCACGTCGCGTGCTTGCGCACGAAGACGTGGTCCAGGCACGCCTGGTTGCACGCGATACAGGTGTTGATCTCGTCTGCGCGACCGCGCGCTGCCTTCGCGACCCACTCGGGATCGGCCAGCAGCGGCCGCGCCATCGACACGAGGTCCGCGGTGCCGTCGGCGATCAGCCGCTCGGCCAGCTGCGGCATGTTGATCCGGTTCGAGGTCACCAGCGGCAGCGAGACGTGCGGGCGCAGCTTGCGTGTCGTCCACGTGAACGCGCCGCGCGGCACGGAGCTGACGATCGTCGGAACCCGTGCCTCGTGCCAGCCGATGCCGGTGTTGAGGATCGTCGCGCCGGCACCCTCGATCGCCTGCGCGAGCTCGACGACCTCGTCCCACGTCTGCCCGTCGGGCACGAGGTCCAGCAGCGACAAGCGGTAGACGATGATGAAGTCCTCCCCCACCGCCTCGCGCACCCGTGCGACGACCTCGATAGCGAAGCGCATGCGCTTGTCCGCGCTGCCGCCCCACTCGTCCGTGCGGCGGTTCGTTCGCGCCGCGAGGAACTGGTTGATGAGGTAGCCCTCCGACCCCATCAGCTCGACGCCGTCGTAGCCGGCCTCACGCGCGAGCGCCGCGCAGCGCGCGAAGTCGGCGATCGTATGCTCGACCCCCTTCGCATCCAGCGCACGCGGCTTGAACGGCGTGATCGGCGACTTCACCGCGGAGGCGCTGACATTTGCCGGGTGATAGCCGTAGCGCCCGGCGTGGAGGATCTGCAGGGCGATCTTGCCGCCCTCGTCGTGGACCGCATCCGTGACCGTGCGATGGCGCTGCGCGGCGTCGCGGTCGGCCAGCCGCGACGCGAACGGCAGCAGCCAGCCCTGGCGGTTGGGCGCGTAGCCGCCGGTGACGATCAGCCCGACCTCGCCGCGAGCACGCTCGGCGAAGTACGCCGCGAGCTTGGGGACGTCGCCGCGCCGGTCCTCGAGACCGGTGTGCATCGAGCCCATCACGACGCGGTTGCGCAGCGTCGTGAAGCCGAGGTCAAGCGGCGCGAGCAGGTGCGGATAGGTCATCCGCCAGCGAATACTACGGAGGTGTAGGTTTGAGCACGAGGTCGACGATCGGGCAGCCCGGCTCCTCCACCTCGCCGAGCGCGGCGCGGACGAGCTCGTAGTACTCGCGCTGGACGACCAGCCGCCCCTCCGCGCTGGCGCGTGCCGCCAGGGCACGGCGCTCGGCGCGACCGCGGTACACGAAGCCGCCGCGCTCGATCTCGAAACGCTCGTAGCTGCGCTCGCGCCGGTCGAGGTCGGCCAACGCCTCGGCGTCGACCTCGATGCGCACACCGTTGACGCGCGCGCCTGCGGCCGGCTGCACGTCGAGGAACGCGACGCACACGTCGGGCCGCGTCCCGTCGGTGCGCTCGTAGACCTTGTAGCCGGGCAGCTCGACCGTGTTGTCCATCGCGACGCTCCAGCTGCGCTCGTGGCCCTCGAGCACTGCCGCCTGCGCACCCGGAAGCGCCGCCAGCGAGCCATAGCCGAACACCCACATCGAAGCGCATCGTACGATTCGTCCGTGCCCGATCGCCTCTACTTCACCGACGACGACGACGCGAACGCATTCATCGCGACCGACCCGCTCGCGCTGCTCGTCGGCTTCGTCCTCGACCAGCAGGTGACGGTGCAGAAGGCGTTCGCGGGACCGCAGGTGATCCGCGAGCGCCTCGGTGCGTTCGACGCGGCCACGCTCGCGGACGCAGACCTCGAGGCGGTGTTTCGCCTGAAACCTGCCGTGCACCGCTTCCCCGGCTCGATGGCAGAGCGCGTCCACGCCCTCGCCGTCCACATTCGCGACGAGTACGACGGCGACGCGGCGCGCGTTTGGACCGACGCCGCCGATGGCGGCGAGCTGCGCGCCAACCTCGCCGCGCTGCCCGGCTTCGGCGAGATGAAGATCAAGGCGCTCGGCGCGGTGCTGGCCAAGCGCTTCGGCGTCACCGTGGCCGAGGAGCTCGTGCCCTGGCATCCGACGCTCGGCGACGTCGATTCGGCCCAAGCGCTTGCCGACTACCAGGCGGCCAAGCGCATCCACAAGGCCGAGTGGACGAAGGCGCGCGCGGCTTCATAGCCGCAGCGCGGGCGCAGTTAGGCTGCGCGCATGGGCTTTCGCCGGCGGCTGGCGCGCTTCAACGTCCACGTCACCAACCCGATCCAGCGCAACTGGGCCTGGCGGCTGGCGCCGTGGGTCGTGATCGTGCACCGCGGTCGCCGCTCCGGCCGGACGTACCTGACGCCGACGTTCGGCAGCGTCCGCGGCGACCGCGTCGTGATCCCGGTGCTCTACGGCGAGCAGTCCGACTGGCTGCGCAATCTGCTCGCCGCCGGCGGCGGTGCGCTGACGCGCTCGGGCAAGACGCGTGTGCTGACCGCCCCGCGCGTGGAGCAGCGTGGCCGCACGCCGACGTTGGTCGCCGACCTGGGCGAGGTCATCGCGCGCGGCAACCCGCGCGACGTGACCCTCTGACGTGCGCCTGGCGATCATCAGCGACACGCACATGCCGCGCGGCAAGCGCGCGATCCCCAACGCGTGCTTGGAGCACTGCCGCACCGCCGACGCGATTTTCCACGGCGGCGACTTCTTCGACGTGTCGGTGCTCGAGCTGCTGCGCGGGCTCGGCCCGCCGCTGCACGCTGTGCACGGCAACGTCGACACACCGGCCGTCCGCGCGCAGCTGCCCGAGCGCCTCGAACTCGAGCTCGGCGGCGTGCGCATCGGGATGACCCATATCCCCACCGCGCCGTTCGCGGGCTGCGACGCGATGATCTTCGGCCATACCCACATGCCGCTGCACGAGCAGCGCGACGGCGTGCAGATCTTCAATCCGGGCTCGCCGACCGAGCGGCGCCGCGCCCCAGGCCACACGATGGGGGTCGCGACGATCGCCGCCGGCCAGATCACGTTCGAACACGTCAGGCTGTAGCGGTGAGCATCGTCAAGATCAACGCCATCACCGTTCCGCGCGAGCGCTTCGCGGAGTTCGAGCAGCGCTTCGCGGCGCGCGCCGGCCGCGTGTCGAGCAACGAGGGATTCGAGGCCTTCCAGCTGCTGCGCCCCAACGACGACCGCGAGCTCTGCCTCGTGATCACCCAGTGGCGCTCGGAGGAGGACTTCCAGGCCTGGGTCCGCAGCCCCGACTTCGCCGCCGGCCACGCGCAGCATCGCGAGTCCGGTCCCGTGGGCACGGCGTCTGAGATCTGGTCGTTCGACGTGCTCGAGACGGAGGTCGCAGCAGATACCCCCTAGGGGTTGACAGCCATACCCCCCTAGGGTGTATGCTCGCCGTCATGAGCGAGACCACGTACCACGTCGCGGGCATGAGCTGCGACCACTGCCGGACCGCGGTCACCTCCGAGGTGACGCGCGTCGCCGGTGTCGACGGCGTCGACGTCGACCTCGACACCAAGCGTGTGCGCGTCCGCGGCGCCGGCGTCGACGAGAACGCCGTCATCGCCGCGATCGACGAAGCCGGCTACGACGCGGTGGCGGCATGAACACCGAGACGAAGCGCTTCGTCCGCCACTACGTCGAGATGGTCGTCGTGATGTTCGCCGGCATGGGTGTCCTCTACCTCCCCGCCGAGTGGGCGCTGAACGCCTTCGGCAGCGGTTGGTCCGAGCTGGCAGACGACGGCATGCTGCTGGTGATGGCCGCGACGATGGTCATCCCGATGGTCGCGTGGATGGCCTGGCGCGGCCACAGCCGCCGCGCGAACGCGGAGATGGCTGGCGCGATGCTCGCGGCGATGCTTGTCGCGATGCTGCTGCGCGCGGACGAGTACCGCCACCATCGTCATCACGGGGCCGTGGCGGCATGAGCGTCCTGGCGAAGCTCGCCGGTTTTGCCGCCGTGCTCGCCGTCGTCTTCACGGCGGCGGCGCTGGCCGGCGACGCCGTCGGCCCCGTCTACGACCCGGCCAAGCCCAAGGCGCACGGCGGCGAGGCCGAGACGCACGGCAGCGAGCCTGCCGAGACGCACGGCGCAGAGACCGCCGAGCACGGCAAGCCGCAGCCCGTTCGCGGCCTGGCGGTCAGCGAGGGTGGCCTGACACTCGCGCTGACGCGCGACACCGCGACGCGCGGCGAGCGCTTCGCACTCTCCTTCAAGATCGTCGACCGCGACGGCCACCCCGTCCAGGACTTCGACGTCGAGCACACCAAG
Organism: Paraconexibacteraceae bacterium; assembly: GCA_963727365.1. GTDB lineage: Bacteria > Actinomycetota > Thermoleophilia > Solirubrobacterales > Solirubrobacteraceae > Paraconexibacter. The sequence continues at coordinate 215,894 of CAVSFU010000009.1, forward strand.
CGCATGCACGTGATCGTCGTGCGCCGTGATCTCACGGGCTTCCAGCACATCCACCCGACCCACGCGAAGGACGGAACCTGGTCGGTGCCGCTGACGTTGGACGCGCCCGGCACATACCGCGTCTTTGCCGACTTCTCGGTCAACGGCAAGGCCCATACCCTCGCCGACGACCTCACCGTCGACGGCAGCGTCCGCTCGCAGTCGCTGCCCGCGCCCGCGGACACGGCCGAGGTCGATGGCTTCAGCGTGCGGCGTCACGGTCTGGACTTCACCATCACACGCAACGGCCGCCCGGTCGCCGTCGAGGACTACCTCGGCGCGAAGGGCCACCTCGTCGCGCTGCGCAAGGGCGACCTCGCATTCCTGCACGTCCACCCCGACGAGGACAGCCTGTCGTTCGCAGCGGAGTTCCCGACCGCCGGCGAGTACCGCCTGTTCCTGCAGTTCCAGATCGACGGGCGCGTCCACACCGCCGCGTTCACCGAGGAGGTCGCGCGATGAGCACGCTCGATCTCCCGATCACGGGCATGACGTGCGCCTCCTGCGCCAATCGCATCGAGCGCAAGCTCAACAAGCTCGACGGCGTCACCGCGACGGTGAACTTCGCGACCGAGAAGGCGCAGGTCACGTACGACGCGGAGAGTGTCGCGCCGGAAGAGCTGCTCGCGGCCGTCGAGTCGGTCGGCTACAGCGCGGCCCTACCGACTGCCGACGAGACGGCGGCCGACGAGCCCGTCGACGAGACGGCGTCGCTGCGCCGCCGTCTGTACGTGTCGATCGCGCTGTCGCTGCCGACGCTGCTGCTGTCGATGATCCCGGCGCTGCAGTTCGACAACTGGCAGTGGCTGTCGCTGCAGCTCGCGACGCCGGTGGTGTTGTGGGCGGCGTGGCCGTTTCACAGCGCCGCCTGGGCAAACCTCAAGCACGGCGCCGCGACGATGGACACGCTGATCAGCCTCGGCACGCTCGCCGCCTGGCTGTGGTCGCTCTACGCGCTGTTCATCGGCGACGCCGGCATGAACGACATGCGGATGGCGTTCGACGTCGTCCCCGAGGCCGGCGAGGGCGCCAACCACATCTACCTGGAGACGGCGGCGGTCGTCGTCACCCTCCTGCTGACGGGCCGCTACTTCGAGGCGCGCGCCAAGCGCCGCGCCGGTGCCGCGCTGCATGCGCTGCTGGAGCTCGGCGCGAAAGACGTCGCCGTGCTGGACGCCGACGGCAACGAGCAGCGCGTGGCGATCGAGCAACTGGCCGTCGGCGACCGCTTCGTCGTGCGCCCAGGCGAGAAGGTCGCGACCGACGGCGTCGTCGAGGACGGCATCTCCGCCGTCGACATGAGCCTGCTCACCGGCGAGTCCGTGCCGGTCGAGGTCCGCCCTGGCGAGGAGGTCGCGGGCGCGACCGTCAACGCCGGCGGGCGGCTCGTCGTCCGCGCGACGAAGATCGGCGGCGACACCGCCCTCGCCCAGATCGCGCGGCTGGTGGAGGACGCGCAGACCGGCAAGGCCCCTGTCCAGCGGCTGGCCGACCGCATCTCGGGCATCTTCGTCCCGGTGGTGATCGTGCTGGCCGTCGCGACGCTCGGCTTCTGGATCGGGACCGGCGACGGCACGACGTTCGCGTTCACAGCCGCGGTGGCGGTGCTGATCATCGCCTGCCCCTGCGCGCTCGGCCTTGCGACGCCCACCGCGCTGATGGTCGGCACCGGGCGCGGCGCGCAGCTCGGGCTGCTGATCAAGGGACCGGAGATCCTCGAGTCCACCCGCCGCGTCGACACGATCGTGCTCGACAAGACCGGCACCGTCACGACGGGCAAGATGAGCGTCGTCTCCGTCACGCCGGACGACGCTGAGGCGCTGCGGCTTGCCGCGGCCGTCGAGCACGCCTCCGAGCATCCGATCGGGCGCGCGATCGCCGCCGCCGTCGCCGGGCCGCTGCCGGCCGTCGCTGAATTCCGCAACCACGAGGGGATCGGTGTCGAGGGCGTCGTCGAAGGGCATCACGTCACGGTCGGCCGCGGCGCCGCGGCCGGCATCCACGTCGCGATCGACGGCGAGGTTCGCGCCACGATCGTCGTCGCCGACGCCGTCAAGCCGACATCCGCCGCCGCCGTCGCGTCGCTGCGCGCGCTCGGGCTCCACCCGGTGCTGCTGACCGGCGACAACGCGACGACCGCGCACGCGGTCGCCGCCGAGGTCGGCATCGACGAGGTCATCGCCGAGGTCCTTCCGTCCGAAAAGGCCGACGTCGTGCGCCGGCTGCAGGCCGAGGGCCGGGTCGTCGCGATGGTCGGCGACGGGGTCAACGACGCCCCTGCGCTGGCGCAGGCCGATCTCGGCCTGGCGATCGGCACCGGCACCGACGTCGCGATCGAGGCTTCGGACCTGACGCTGGTCAGCGGAGATCTCGGTGGCGCTGCCGCCGCGATTCGCCTCTCGCGCGCGACGCTGCGCACGATCAAGCAGAACCTCGCGTGGGCGTTCGGCTACAACGTCGCTGCCATCCCACTCGCCGCGATGGGTCTGCTCAACCCGGTGATCGCGAGCGCGGCGATGGCGTTCTCCAGCGTGTCCGTCGTCGGCAACGCCCTGCGCCTGCGCCGCTTCGAGCGCTGATCGCCGGGTACGGGCCAGGATCCGATCGACATGTCCTTCAACAGCCGCCACTTCGACCAGGAGCCGGACGAGGTCTTTGCCGTCCTCGCCGACCCCAACAGCTATGGCGACTGGGTGGTGGGATCGAGCCAGATCCACGGCGTCGACGGCAACTGGCCGACGCCTGGGTCGACGTTTCACCACACGCAGGGCCTGCCGTGGATCGGGCCGAAGGACACGACCACCGTGCTCGAGGCGCAGCCACCCCGCCGGCTGCTGCTGCGCGTGCGCATACGCCCGTGGGTCGTGGCCGAGGTCGAGCTGACGCTGCGTGCCGACGGCGGTGGGACCACGGTGACGATGCGCGAGACGCCGAAGTCGGGGCTCGTCGGGCGGCTCCACAACCCGGTGATCGACCTCACGCTGAAGCTGCGCAACGCCGAGTCGCTGCGGCGCCTGGAGCGCCTCGCGCGCAAGCGCTCGGCTACTTGATCGAGTCGTAGACCTTGAACAGCGGCAGGTACATCGAGATCACGATGAACCCGACGATGCCGCCGACGAGGACGATCATCACCGGCTCCAGGATCGACGTCAGCTGCTTGACGGCAGCCTCGACCTGGTCCTCGTAGAAGTCGGCGATCTTCGACAGCATCGTGTCGAGCGCGCCGGTCTCCTCACCCACGGCGATCATGTGCGTGACCATCCCGGGGAAGACGGGGGCGTGCTTCAGCGGTTCGGAGATCGTGCCGCCGCGCTTGACCGACGAGAGCACGTCGGCCATAGCGGTCTCGACGACGTGGTTGCCCGCGGTCTTGCCAGTGATCTCGATCGCCTGCAGCAGCGGCACGCCGGCGCTGATCAGCGCGCTCAGCGTCCGCGACCAGCGCGCGAGCGCGATCTTCTGGACGATGTCGCCGATCTTGAACGGGATCCGCAACCGGAACGCGTCCCATTGCGCGCGGCCGCGCTTGGAGCGCTTCCACTTGCGAAACGCGTAGACCGCCGCAACGGTCGCGACGATCATGATGTACCAGTAGCCCGTCAGCGCGTCGGACATCGCGACGGTGACCTTGGTGATCGCCGGCAGGTCGCCGGAAAACTGCTCGAAGACACCGATGAAAACCGGGATGAGGAACGCGACGAGCGCGATCAGCACGAGGAACGCGAAGCTGATCACGACGGCCGGGTAGGTCATCGCGGACTTCACCTGGCGACGCAGCGAGTCGGCCTTCTCGAGCTGGTCGGCGACGCGCAGCAGCGCCGCGTCGAGCACGCCGCCGGTCTCCCCCGCGCGCGTCATCGCGACGTACAGCGGGTCGAAGATCTTCGGGTGGCGCTCGAAGGCGTCTGACAGCGGCAGGCCGGCCTCGACGTCCTTGCGGACGGCGACGATCGTCTCCTTGAGCAGGTCGTTCTCGGTCTGCGCCTCCAGCACGTACAGCGCGCGCAGGATCGTCATGCCGCTGTTGACCATCGTCGACAGCTGGCGCGTCATCACGGTCAGCTCGCCCGGCTTGACGCGCCGGAAGAACTCGACGTTGAGCTCGCGCGAGGAGTGCTTGTCGGAGATGTCGAGGACGATCAGGCCGCGGCCCTTGAGCTGATCGGCGACCGCCTGCTTGCTCTCGGCCTCCAGCTCGCCGGACGCCTTTGCGCCGGCGACGTCCATGGCCTTGAAGACGAAGGTGCTCATCAGGCTGCCAGCGCGCTCGCGCCGAGGAGGCGGCGCAGCTCGTCGGGGGTGGACGACCGCTTCTCGGCGACGCGCTGGCTGATCTTGCCGGCGCGAACGAGCCCGGCCAGCGCCGCGTCCATCGTCTGCATGCCGACGCCACCGCCGGTCTGCATCGCGGACACGATCTGGTGGGTCTTGCCCTCGCGGATCAGGTTGCGCACCGCGGCGGTCGGCACGAGCGTCTCGCACGCGACGACGCGCGACGAGCCGTCGGCGGTCGGGATCAGCGTCTGCGTCATCACGCCCTGCAGGGCGATCGACAGCTGCACGCGGATCTGCTGCTGCTGGTGCGGCGGGAAGACGTCGATGACGCGGTCGATCGTCGAGGGCGCCGACTGCGTATGCAGCGTCGCGAAGACGAGGTGGCCGGTCTCGGCGGCGGTCAGCGCCGTCGAGATCGTCTCGAGGTCGCGCATCTCGCCGACGAGGATCACGTCGGGGTCTTCGCGCAGCGCGGCCTTCAGCGCGTCGGAGAACGAGGTTGCGTCCATGCCCAGCTCGCGCTGGTTGACCATGCACTTCTTGTGGCCGTGCAGGAACTCGATCGGGTCCTCGATCGTGAGGATGTGCTCCTCACGCGTCTCGTTGATCTCGTCGACCATTGCCGCCAGCGAGGTCGACTTGCCCGAGCCGGTCGGGCCCGTGACGAGCACGATCCCGCGTGGCTTGGTGCAGAAGTCGTGGACGACGGTCGGCAGGCCGAGGTCGTCGATCGGCGTGATCTGCGCCGGGACGAGGCGGAAGGCCGCGGCCAGCGCGCTGCGCTGCTTGTACGCGTTGACACGGAAGCGAGCGCGGCCCGGGATCGCGTAGGCGAAGTCGATCTGCCAGTTGGTCTCCAGGCGCTGGCGCTGATCGTTGTTGAGGATCGAGTAGATGATCTCGCGCGTGTCCGTCCCGTCGAGGACGGGGTACTCGTCCAGTGGGGTCAGCCGCCCGCGCACGCGCACCATGGGTGCGGCACCGGCGGTGATGTGAAGGTCAGATGCCCGCCTGTCGAGAACGTCGAGCAGCAGGTCAGCGAAGTCGAACCGCATCGTGGCTTTCGTATCGGCAGTGGTTGGAGGGGGCTTGAAGAAGAACGGCTAGTACTCAGCGGAACCGATGCCGGTGACGCGTGCGACCTCGGCGATCGAGGTGCGCCCGAGGCGCACCTTCTCGAGGCCGTCCTCGCGCAGGCGGCGCATGCCGTCGCGCACAGCGACCTCGGCGATCACGTCGGCCGACACGCGCTGGATTGCGAGCTTGCGGATCTCGTCGGTGACGGTCATCACCTCGTAGAGGCCGATGCGGCCCTTGTAGCCGCTGTGGCCACAGCGCGCGCAGCCGACGGGGGCGTACGCCTCGATGTCCGTGCGCGCCGGCCAGCCGTTCTGGCGCAGCACCTCGGCGGTGAGGATCGTGCGCTGCTTGCAGTGCTGGCACAGCGTGCGGCAGAGCCGCTGCGCGACCACGCAGTCCACGGCTGAGGCGACGAGAAACGGCTCGATGCCCATCTCGATCAGGCGCGTGATCGCGGTCGGCGCGTCGTTGGTGTGCAGCGTCGAGAGGACGAGGTGGCCGGTCAGCGCGGACTCGATCGCGATCGCCGCGGCGTCGCGGTCGCGGATCTCGCCGACCATGATCACGTCGGGGTCGGCGCGCATCATCGAGCGCAGGCCGTTGGCGAACGTCAGCCCGGCCTTTGGGTTGACCTGGATCTGCGTGATGCCGTCGAGCTGGTACTCGACCGGGTCCTCGATCGTGATGATGTTCTTGTCCGGCGTGTTGACCTCGGTCAGCGCCGCGTACAGGGATGTCGACTTGCCCGAGCCGGTCGGCCCGGTCACGAGCACCGCGCCGTAGGCCTGGTGAAACGCGCGGCGAAAGCGCTCGCGCTCGATGTCGAGCATGCCGAGCTTGTCGAGCTCCATGACGATGGAGCTCTTGTCGAGGATCCGGATCACCGCGCCCTCGCCGTGGACGCTCGGCAGCGTCACGACGCGCAGGTCGACGTGGCGGTTGTCGATCGCAAGGCCGACGCGGCCGTCCTGTGGCAGGCGCTTCTCGGCGATGTCCAGCTCGGACATGATCTTGATGCGGCTGATGACGCCGGCGACCATGCGGCGCGGGACGCTGGTCGTCTCCTGCAGCACGCCGTCGATGCGGAAGCGCACGCGCAGCTGCTGACCGTCGGGCTCGAGATGGATGTCGGAGGCGCCCTGCTCGATCGCCTGGGCGACGATCTGGTTGACGAGCTTGATGACCGGCGCGTCGTCGGCGGACTCGCGCAGGTCGACGAGCTCGGCGCCCTCGTTCTCCTCCTCGTCCAGCGCGGTCGAGGCGACGACATCGTCGAGGCGCGTCTGGCGGCTGATCAGCGCCTGGACGTCCTCGCGTGAGGCGACGGCGACGCGCACCTCGTAGCCGGTCATCAGCGCGATGTCGTCGATCGCGAGGACGTTGGCGGGGTCGGCCATCGCGACCAACAGGCCGCGCTCGCCGAGGAAGCGCACCGGCACGGCCTCGTAGCGGCGTGCGGCGACGGAGGTCATCAGGCCGGTGGCGGCCGGGTCGGGGGTGAAGACGGCGAGGTCGAGGTGGTCGAGGCCGTGGCGCTCGGCGATCGCGCGGGCAAGTGCGACGCCGTCGATCGCACCGCTCTCGAGCAGCACCTGCTCGGGCGTCTTGCCCGAGTTGCGGGCGGTCTCGGTGGCCTGCTCGACGGCTTGGCGCGGAGCGAGACCGAGGTCGACGATGACGTCGCTTAGGAAGCGTGCGCCCGCGCCGCGAGTGCGCGGGTGGGTGACGCCGTCCCAGGGCTCGTGCGGCTCCTCATGAGCCGCTGGGACCGGTCGGAGATGGGGGCTGTCGGGGTTCATCTGGTCGGGGTGGTGCTCCACGAGCCGCCTTTCGCATGACGTCGAGCGGCGCAGGCTGCCCGGTCCATGCTTCGAAGCTCAGCGCGCCCTGACCAACCAAGATCTCCAGCCCGTCGACGGTCCGGGCCCCCTTCTCCCGTGCTGAAGCGAGGAGCTCGGTGTCACCGTCGGCGTGGTAGACGAGGTCCGCCACAGTCGCGTATGCACCCAGCGCATCGGCTGTCAGAGGTAGGACCTTGAACGTCTGTCCAGAGGCGTCCAGACCCACGGACGTGCAATTGACGAGCAGGTCTGCGGACGGCAGCGGCGGCTCGACGACCGTGACTCCGAGCTCGTGCGCGCGCTCGGGCGTGCGGTTCCACACCGACACGTCCGCGCCGGCGTTTGCGAGCGCATGGACGACCGCCCGCGCGCTGCCGCCGGCACCGAGGACGAGCGCGGTCTTGCCCTGCAGATCGCTGTCCAGCGCAGCCAGCAGGCCGGGGGCGTCGGTGTTGTCGGCGTGGATCAGGCCGCCGCGGAAGCTGAGCGTGTTGGCTGCGCCGATCGCAAGCGCGGTGTCGGTCGCGATGTCGGCCATCGCGAGCGCGGCCTGCTTGTGCGGGATCGTCACGTTGGCGCCGACGAAGCCGGCGGCAGGCAGGCCGCGGACGGTCTCCTCGAACAGCTCCGGCGGCACCGGCAGGCGCTGGTAGATCCAGTCGCTGAGCCCGAGCTCGCGCAGCGCCGCGTTGTGCATCGCCGGCGAGCGGCTGTGCGCGACGGGCCAGCCGAGGACGCCGAGGCGTTTCAACAGTTCGACGGGTCGCGGCCGCCGCGTTCCTCGCGGGCGGCGTTGTAGCGGCGCACGTCGGCCTGGAACTTCTCGTTCGTCGAGCTGAACGCGTGCTCGCCGTCGCCGCACGGCTTGACGACGTAGTACAGGTACGGGACCTTCGCCGGCCGCGCGGCGGCCTTGATCGAGGCGAGTCCGGGGCTGCCGATCGGCGTCGGCGGCAGGCCCAGGCGCGTGCGCGTGTTGTACGGGCTGTCGCGGCGCAGCTGGGCGTTGCTGAGCGGCTGGGTCCAGTTGTTGAACTCGTAGCGGGTCGTCGCGTCGATGCCGAGGTGCATGCCCTCCTTGAGGCGGTTGTAGATGACCGCCGCGATCAGGGCGCGGTCCTTCGCGACGCCGGCCTCGCGCTCGACCATCGACGCGATGGTCAGCACGTCGTAGGTCGTGAGGTTCTTGTCTTTGGCGTAGCTGAGGTCGACGCCGGCGATGTTGCGCTTGAACGTCTGCAGCTGCTTGTCGACGAGCCGCTCGACCGGCGCGCCGGCCTTCAGCTCGTAGGTCGCCGGGAAGAGGTAGCCCTCGAGCGTCTTCACGCGCCGCGGCGCGTTGACGCTGCGCAGCAGCCGGCGTGAGCGCGTGGCCTTCGCGTAGCCGCCGCGCAGGCCGGCCTGGCGCACGAGCGGGATCGTCTCGATGATGCTGCGTCCCTCGGGCACGGTGAGCGAGACCGTCTCGGCACGGGTCGGCGCGGTCGTCAGCGCGCTCAGCGCGGCGCTGTAGGACATGTTCTTCTTGAGCGTGTAGGTGCCGGCGCGCAGACGGCCGCGATCGCCGCTGAGGCGCGCGCGCAGCGAGAAGAAGAAGCTCGAGCTGACGACGTCCTTCTCCGCGAGCACGTCGCCGATCTCCCCCGTGCCCGACCCCTGCGGGATCGTGACGCGGACGCTGCCTGTTCCGTCGCCCTTGAACGGCTGGAACAGGTTGAGGACGAACCAGATGACGAGCACGCCGACCAGCAGAACCGCGAGCGGTCCGATGCGGCGCGCGCCGCGGCGCGAGCGGGGCTTCCCGCGGGGAGGCGCGCCGAAGCGCGGCGGGGCGTCGGCGCCGGCGGCTGACGCGACCTGGGAGGCGGCGACGCGCTTGGTGCCGAGCGGCTCCTCGCCGCGGTGGACGGTGACGGGTGGGGGCGCGGGCGCGTCGAACCAGCCGCCGCCCTCTGCCGGCGGCGGATCGTCGGCCGGCGGCGGTGGCTCGGCGGGCGGCGGCGGCTCGTCGGCAGGCAGCGGCGGCGGCTCCGCGGCGGGCGGCAGCGGCTCGGCGCCGGGCGGCTCGTCGCCGTGCGACTGGGGCTCGACGGCCGGCGGCAGCGGCGGCTCGGCGCCGTGCGGCAGCGGCTCGTCGGGCAGCGGCCGGCCGGAACGCGCGGCGCGGCGACGCTCACGCTCGATGCGCGCGCGCTCGCGCTCCTCCTCGCTGCGCGGGCCGCGCTCGCGGTCGCCGCCACCGCCGCCGAACAGCGGCGTCATCGCGCCACCTCGTGACCGTGGCGGGCGAGCCAATCGTCCAGCAGCACGGCCGCTGCGCGCGCGTCCTCACCGACGTCGCCGGGGCCGACGGCCTGGCGCGCGGCGATCGCCGTGGTGAACCGCTCGTCATAGAGGTCGACCGGCACGCCGCGCAGCTTCGCAGCAAGTGCGCTCGCGAAGTCGCGCGCTGCGCGCGTCTGGTCGGTGTCCTCCCCTGAGAGACCGACGGGCAGCCCGACGACGACCCGTCCCACGCCGTGCTCACGCACGAGGCCGACGATACGCGCCATCCCACGCCGCGTGTCGGGGCGCTCGACCACGGTCAAGGGCGTGGCCAGCGTCCCTGTCGGGTCGCTCACCGCCACGCCGCAACGCGCGGCACCATGATCAAGGGCGAGCACGCGGCTCACTGTGAAAGCGCAGCCTCGATCTCTGCGCGGGCCGCCGCCAGCGCATCTCCGAGCTTCTCCGGGTCGCGGCCGCCGGCCTGGGCCATCGTGTCCTTGCCGCCGCCACCGCCACCGGCCACCGTCGCGGCAGCCTTCACCACGGCCCCCGCTCGCACGCCCCGGGCGATCAGCGGTGGGTCGACCGCGGCGACGAGCGCGACCTTGCCGTCGACGACCGAGCCGAGCACGACCACGCCGTCGCCACCGAGCGCGCCCTTCACGCGGTCGGCCAGCCCCGGAAGGACCTTGGCGTCGACACCCTCGAGGCTCTCGGTGACGACCTTCGCGCCGTCGACCTCCGTTGCACGCGCTGCGAGCGTCGCCGGGTCGACGCCGTTGCTCGCCGGCGCCTTGGCTGCCTGCTTGACCTTCGCCTGCAGCGCGACGACTGCCTCGGGAACCGCGTCGGGCGTCGTGCGCAGCACGCCGGCCGCCGCCTCCAGCGCCTGGTCGGCCGCTCGCGCGGCACGCACCGCCTCGGGTCCGGTGATCGCCTCGATACGGCGCACGTTCGCCGCGCTGGAGCCCTCGGATGTGATCTTGAAGAGACCGATCTCGGCGGTCGAGCGCACGTGCGTACCGCCGCACAGCTCGCGCGAGTACTCGCCCGCGCCGACCTCGACCATCCGCACGACGTCGCCGTACTTCTCGCCGAACAGCGCCATCGCGCCGAGCGCGCGCGCCTCGTCAAGCGACGTCGAGATCGCGTGCACCGGGTCGTTGCGCAGGATCCACGCGTTCACCTGGTCCTCGACCGCCTGGCGCTCGTCGTCTGACATCCGCGTCGTGTGGCTGAAGTCGAAGCGCAGCTTGTCGGGGCCGACGTAGGAGCCGGCCTGGCGCACGTGGTCGCCGAGCGCCTGGCGCAGCGCCGCGTGCAACAGGTGCGTCGCCGTGTGGTTGCAGGCGGTCGCGTGGCGGGTGGCGCGGTCGACCTGCGCGTGCACGCGCTCGCCGGGATGCAGCTCGCCACGCACGACCTCGACGACGACCGCCTGGTCGTCGCCGGAGCGGACCGCGTCGACGACGCGCGCCTCGCAGTCGCCGTCGGCGCACGCGATCGCGCCGACGTCGGAGATCTGCCCGCCGCCGGCCGCGTAGAACGGCGACTCCGCGAGCTTGACGTAGGTGCGCCCGTCGCGCTCGACGACGCCGGTGACCGTCGTCTCCTCGGTCAGGTGCTCGTAACCCGTGAACGTCGCGGCGTCGCCGAGCGCGCGCACGACCTCGCCAGCCTTGTCGACGTGGCCCGACTTGCGCTCGCGCTGGAGCGTGCGCGCTGCGCGTCCATCAGCGCGTCGAAGCTCGCGGTCGAGCTGCACCCCGCGCTCGGCGGCGATCTCCTCGGTCATCTCGACCGGGAAGCCGAACGTGTCGTGCAGCTGGAAGACGCGACTGCGGCATCGAGCGTGCCGGCCGCGATCGCTGGTCCAGCAGCTTGACGCCCTGCTCGAGCGTGCGGCCGAAGCCCTCCTCCTCCGCCGTCGCCCACTTCAGGATCGCGGCGCGCTCGCGCTCGATCTCCGGGTAGGCGGCGCCCATCGTCTCGGTGACGACGTCGACGTACTTCGGCAGGAAGCCCTGCTCCATGCCGATGCGATGGCCCTGCAGGATCGCGCGGCGCATCAGGCGGCGCAGCACGTAGCCGCGATCCTCGTTGGACGGGACCACGCCGTCGGCGATCAGGAACGTCATGCCGCGCGTGTGGTCGGCGAGGATGCGCAGCGCGCGGTCGTCGGGCTCGGCGGTCGCAAGCTCGCGCCCGAGCGCGATCAGCGGCGTGAACTGGTCGGTGTCGAAGATCGTGTCGACGCCCTGCTGGATGAGCGCCATGCGGTTGAGCCCGAGGCCGGTGTCGATGTTCTGGTTGGGGAGTGGCGTCAGCGTCCCGTCGGCGCCCTGGTCGTACTGCATGAACACGAGGTTCCAGTACTCCAGGTAGCGCTCGTTCTCGCCACCGGGCCGATCCTCGTCGGTGCCCCAGTCGGGACCGCGGTCGATGTAGAGCTCCGAGCACGGGCCGCAGGGACCGGTCGGGCCCGCCTCCCAGAAGTTCTCCGACTTGGGCAGCAGGACGATGCGCTCGCTCGGGATGCCGATGCTCTCCCAGACGCCGATCGCCTCCTCGTCGGGCCCGAGCCCAAGCTTGTCGTCGCCCTCGAAGACGGTGATCCAGATGTCCTCGGCCTTGAAGCCGAAGCCCTCGAGCGAGAGCTCCCAAGCCATCTCCGCGGCGCCCTGCTTGAAGTAGTCGCCGAGCGAGAAGTTGCCGAGCATCTCGAAGAACGTCAGGTGGCGTGTGGTCAGGCCGACCTGGTCGATGTCCGGTGTGCGGAAGCACTTCTGGCAGGTCGTCAGCCGATGGTGCGGCGGCTTCTCCAGCCCCATGAAGTAGGGCTTGAGCGGATGCATGCCGGCGGTCGTGAGCAGCACCGACGGATCGAAGCTCGCGGGCACGAGCGAGCCTGACGGCAGGCGCTTGTGGTCGCGCTGTTCGAAGTACGACAGGAACTGCTCGCGGATCTCGTCGGAGGTCACGCGGCGATTGTCGCGTATCCGACGATCACATCGCCGTCCAGCAGACAGGCCTGCTGCCCTGGTGCCGCGCCGGCGAAGGGCTCGCCGAGGACGACGGCGTCGCCCTCCAGGCGCCCCGGCACCGTCGCGGCGCGATAGCGCAGCCGCACACGATCCACCCGTGCCGCGTCGGCATGCAGCACGACATCACGAACCTTGACTGACGAGGTCGCGAGCTGCTCGCGGCTGCCGACGACGACGCGGTCGGCGTCCTTGTCGATTCGCAGCACGTAGCGCGGCTCGGCGCTGCCGCCCGGCAGGCCGCGGCGCTGACCGACGGTGAAGCCGTGGACGCCGTCGTGCCGGCCGACGACCGCGCCGCTGGTGTCGACGACGTCGCCGGGCCGCTGGTGCAGGCGGCCGTGCTTGGCGAGGAACGCGGACTTCCCGGTGCCGGCGAGGAAGCAGAGATCCTGCGAGTCGGGCTTGTGCGCGACGGAGATCCCGGCGTCCTCGGCGAGCACACGAACCTCGGGCTTGGTCAGCTCGCCGAGCGGGAAGCGCAGCCGCGCGAGCGCGTCGCGGCTGAGCCGCGCGAGCATGTAGGCCTGGTCCTTCGCGGGGTCGGCGGCGTGGCGCAGCAGGCCGTCCGCGGTGATGCGCGCGTAGTGGCCGGTGGCAAGCTGCTGTGCGCCCAGGCGCGTAGCCAGGTCGAGCATCGCGTCGATGCGTACGTGGCCGTTGCAGCGCACGCACGGGTTCGGGGTCAGGCCTTGCGCGTGCTCGGCAAGCCATGGGTCCACGACGCCGGCGCGAAACGCGTCGCGCAGGTCGAGCGTGAAGTGCGGCAGGCCGAGGTCGTGCGCGACCATCCGCGCCGCGCGGACCGCGTCGGCGCTGCAGCACGAGCGCTCGGCGTCGTTGTCGGGGTCGCGCCAGAGCTCGAGCGTCACGGCGACCGCGTCGCCCTCGCGCGCGCACAGCAGGGCGGCGACGGCGGAGTCGACGCCGCCGGACATCGCGACGAGCGTGCGGCCCTTGACCACGCGGCTGGTGGCATCGGCGGCGACGGCGGCGCCGAGCGCGCGGTGCAGCGCGTCGGCGGCCAGCTCGGCTGCGTGCAGCTTGCCGGCCGACAGGCCGCCAAGCTCTGCGGACACGGCGGCGGTGCCGACGCGTGCGGCGTCCACCACCGGCATGCCGTCGACCAGCGCCACTACGGCACTGCCCGCGGCAGTGGCCGCACCGCAGCCCGAGGCGTCGAAGCCGGCGTCGACGACGCGGTCACCCTGAACGAGGACGTCAATGCGGATGAGGTCGCCGCATGCCGCGCCGCCGGCGGCGCCACGATGCGCGCCCGCGGGCTCGTGCCCGCGGCCGGCCGGGTGCGTCAGGTGCTCGGCGAAGCGCTCGTCCGCCACAGGCTGAGTGTAGGCGGGCTAGGCGATTCCGGCCTTGCGCGCGCCGCGCATCCGCGTCGCCAGCGAAGCGCAGCCGACGTGGTAGAGCAGCTTCGACGGCGGCATCTTGTAGCCGGCACGCGTGTGCGGCGCGTAGTGCACGTCGTCGCCCTCGACCGTCAGCCAGCCGCTGTGCAGGTGCTGGTCCTGGCCGACCATCTGTGGCCAGAACTTGTGCGACGTCAAGCCCGCGCGCCGGCCACCCGCGGGAATCGAACCCGCGGGCGCGCGCAGCCGCAGCCCGCTGTCGTCGTGCGACTCGACGCTGACGGGCACGACCTCGGGCAGCCCGTCCGCCCCGCGCCAGCCCAGCAGCGTGTGCGGCAGCCGCTGCGCGTCCTTGGCGACCTTGTCAACGGCAACGCGCGGCGCGGTCCCGTTCTTCGGCGGGTCCTGCGGCGGCGCCGGGTCGGCCGGCGGCGTGTCGACGACCACGCGCTCGACGGCGATCTCGATCGCCACGCGCTGCCAGTAGTAGGTGTCCAGCAGCCGGCCGGTGAGGCCGCCCTTCCTCGGAACGAGGAAGCGATCCCACTGGGGCGTGATCGACTCCAGCCACGCGCGATCGGGCGTCAGGTCGATCGACGCGCGTCCCTGCACGAGCACGTAGCCGGGGCGCGAGCTGGAGCCGTGCTCACGCGCGTGGTAGGCGACCGCGACACCGGGGTCGCGCCGCATCCGCGCGAGCTTCTTCCACAGCGCCAGCGAGCTCGTCAGCGTGACCGTGCCGCGCTCGCGATCGCACAGGCCCAGCGGGGCCATCGGCGCGATCATCACGCCCTGCGCCGGCGTCAGGTACGCGAGGCCCGCGCACAGGTCGCCCGCGAGGATCTCGTCGACCTCGTCGCTCCACATGGGCGCAACGCTAGCGCCCCGCAGCAGCTATGCGGCTTTGGCCTGCGGCGGCTCGGCCGCGGCGGCGGCTGCTGCCTCGGCGAGGCGCTGTGCCTGGCGCTCGGGCGTGATCCGCACGACGTTCCAGACGAGGCCGAGCTTCTCCATCCCGGTGATGATCCACGCGGACGGATCGACCTCGAAGCGGCCGAGGCCCTGCCGCGCCGAGCGCGGGAACGCGTGGTGGTTGTGGTGCCAGGACTCGCCCAGCGACGGCAGCGCCAGCCAGAAGACGTTGGTGGAGTGGTCGTCGGTGGCGAAGCGGCGCTTGCCGAAGAAGTGGCAGATCGAGTTGATCGACCACGTCACGTGGTGCAGGAAGAAGATCCGCACGAAGCCGCCCCACAGCAGCGCGGTCAGCCCGCCCTTCAGCTCGCCCGTGAGCCCGTAGCCGAGGCCGAAGGCGATTGCCAGCGGCGAGAGCACGAACCACAGGAACTTGCGGTTGATCCAGCGCATGCCCTTGTCCTCCATAGGTCGGCGCGTACTTGCGCTTGCTCGCCTGCCCCTGCGTCTTCCACAGCCAGCCGACGTGCGCGTGCCAGAGGCCCTCGAAGGCGCCGCGCCAGCCCTCGCCAGCGTGGGTGTGCGGGGAGTGCGGGTCGCCCTCCTCGTCGGTGTGGGCGTGGTGCTTGCGGTGGTCGGCGACCCACTCGATGACCGGGCCCTGGACGGCGGTGCTGCCGAGGATCGCGAAGAGGTAGCGCACCGGCTTGGACGTCTGGAACGCCTGGTGCGTCAGCATCCGGTGATAGCCGATCGTGATGCCGAATCCGGCCGGCAGGTAGAGCGCGACGAGGATCGCGATGTCCGTCCAGCCGATGAAGCTGTCCCACAACAGGACGGCGGCGACGAGGAACGCGGCGAAGGGAATCACGACGGCGGCGAGGTTCACCCGGCGCTGGAGGGCGGTCATGGACTTGAGCCTAGACCGCTATTTGCCGCCCCACGTTGCGGGATTGACGCAGCACCGCCGCGCGATGTTTAGAGCTTCGTGCTAAATCAGGCGCGGCATTCGAGTCCGACGCCGTCGGCCAGGCGCTGGATGCGCCGCTCGAGGTCGCTGACCTGCTTGCTCGCGGCGTCGTATGCGTCGTGGTCGGCGGTCTTCTCGTACTGCGTGAGCAGCTGCTCGACCGTCCGCAGGCCGCCGACCCACGCGGCGTGGAACCCCTTGAAGCGCACCGGCACCGTCGCCTCGCGCACGCGCGCGAGGACGCTGCGCATGTCGTCGCGGACGGCGAGGACGCGGCCGCCGCGGCTGAAGCGGTTCGCCAGCGACCCGATGTCGCCGTCGATGTTCCAGTTCATCGTGCCGCACGCGCGCTGTGCGAGTTCGGGGTAGCTGGACGGGCGCAGGCGCGAGCGCAGGCCGCTGACGTCGTTGACGAGCTGGTTGATCTCGGTGCGGGTGGAGTAGCCGACGATGCGGCGCGCCTTGAGGGTGCTGCCGATCACCAGCAGCGTCGGCGCCTGGGTCACCTGCACGCCGCGCGTGATCGCGTCGTACTTCGCGACGTCGCCGAGCGCGACGTGGTGGACGCGGATCTTGCCGCGGTGGCGATCGAGCTTGCGCAGCGCGCGTCGGACGGCGACGTCGTCGCTGGAGCCCGGCGTCGAGAACAGCACGACGGCGGTGCGGCCGCTGGCGATCTGGCGCAGGATCTTCTCGCTGCGGTCGCCGCTGGCGAGCGTCTTCAGCGCCGCGTCGGCGGCGACGGACGCGACGGGCTTGGCGGCGCGCTTCGCCGCCGGGGTAGCCGGGGTCGCTGGGGCCGCGGTCGTCGTGGTCTGGCCGGCGGCGGCCTCGTGCTGGGCGTTGGACGCCTCGGCCGTGGCGGCGGCGTTGGTCGCCTTGCCGACGGCGCTCGTCAGACCCTCGACGCCGGGCGCCTGCGGCGCGGGCGACGGGTCGTCGGACGGCTTGAGGACCGTGAGGTAGGCGACGACGAGCACGAGCGCTGCGCCGAGCCCGATGCGGAAGGGCAGGCCGATCTGAGACACGAGGGCTGCATCGGCAGGCCAGCCCAGAGCTTGAGCGTCAGCTTGGCGGGACCAACGACTTGACCCCCAGCTCGCGCAGCTGGCGCTCGTCGACGGGCGCCGGCGCACCCGTGAGCGGATCGCCGCCGGATGCGGTCTTGGGGAACGCGATCACGTCGCGGATCGAGTCTCGGCCCGCGAGGATCGCGACGATGCGGTCGATCCCCATCGCGATGCCGCCGTGCGGCGGCGCGCCGTAGCGCAGCGCGTCCAGCAGGAAGCCGAAGCGTGCCTGCGCCTCCTCCTCGGCGAAGCCCGAGCACCTCGAAGACCTGCTGCTGGATCTCGTCGGTGTGGATACGGATCGAGCCGCCGCCGATCTCGACGCCGTCGAGCACGAGGTCGTAGCGCGCGCGAGCGCATCGCGCCGGGTCGGTCGAACGTCGCCGGCCGGCGCGGTGAACGGGTGGTGGAGCGACGTGAAGCCGCTGCCGTCGGTCGGCTCGAACATCGGGGGGTCGACGATCCACAGCGACGTCGTGCGTGGACCTGTCGGGGATGAGGCTCGAAGCGCTCGGCCGATCTCGAGGCGCAGCGCGCCGAGCGCGGCCGGCGGCGACGTCTCCTTGTCGGCGACGAACAGCAGCAGGTCGCCGTCGGACGCGCCGAGCTCGGCGTTGACCGCGTCGATCTGCTCGGGCGAGAAGAACTTCGCGAGGTTGCCGACGTGCCAGCCGGCCTCGCCGCCCGACGACGATCGGAGCCGCGGCCTTCGCGCCGTGGCGCTGGACGACCTCGTTGAGCCCGTCGAGCTCCGAGCGCGACATCTCGCGCGCGCCGGCGTTGAACGCGCGGACGACGCCGCCGCCGGCGAGCACGCGACTCGAAGACCTTGAACTCCGAGCCGCGCAGCAGCTCCGAGACGTCGGAGATCTCCAGGCCGAAGCGCGTGTCGGGCTTGTCGGTGCCGTAGCGCAGCATCGCCTCGGCGTAGGTCATGCCGCGGCCACGGCGCCGGCGCCGACCGCGAAGCCCGGCCGGCGGCGAAGACCGCGCTCATGACGGCCTCCATGACCTCGATGACGTCCTCCTCCTCGACGAACGACATCTCGATGTCCAGCTGCGTGAACTCGGGCTGGCGGAAGCCGCGCAGGTCCTCGTCGCGGAAGCAGCGCGCGATCTGGAAGTAGCGCTCGTAGCCGCCGATCATCAGCAGCTGCTTGAACAGCTGCGGCGACTGCGGCAGCGCGTACCAGGAGCCCTGGCTGCATCCGCGACGGGGACGAGGAAGTCGCGCGCGCCCTCGGGCGTCGAGCGCGTCAGGATCGGCGTCTCGATCTCGAGGAAGTCGCGCTCGTCGAGGACGTCGCGCATCGTCTTGACGATCCGGTGGCGCAGCGCCATCGACCTGCTGCATCGACTCGCGTCGCAGGTCCAGCGCGCGGTGCTTCAGGCGCAGCATCTCGTCGACCGGGACTGTCCTCGTCGACCGGGAACGGCGGCGTCTCGGACTCCGCCAGCGGCGTCATCTCGGTGACGGCGAGCTCGATCTCGCCGGTCGGGAGGTTCGGGTTGACGTTGCCGTGCTTCGCGGCGCGACGACGTCGCCGCGGACGCTGACACGACGTGCTCGGAGCGCAGGCGCTCGGCCGCGGCGAACGCGCTCGCCGCTGGCGTCCGGGATGGAAGACGAGCTGGACGATGCCCGAGCGGTCGCGCAGGTCGATGAAGATCAGCCCGCCGTGGTCGCGGCGGCGGTGCACCCAGCCGGAGACGCGGGCGCTCGTGCCCGGCGCTCGACGCGTGAGCTCGCCGCACCAGGCGTCGCGGTAGAGGTTGGCGCGCGGGCGGCTGCTTCATCCGCGGGTGCCGTCCCTTGAGCACGCGAGCGACGGCGGCGGCCGCGTCGGACCGACCGCCTCCTGCTCGCCGCTCTCCATGTCCTTCAGCTCGATGCCCGTCGCTCGCCGACGATCGCGACGTGCGTCGCGCCGACGCGCGTCGGCCTGCTTGAGCTGGCCCTTCAGCAGCGGCCTGCCAGCTCGAGCTGCGCGTTGAGCCCGGCGCGACGGGCGTGTCGCGGCAAGCGTCGAAGGCGCGCGTCGAGCGGCCGTCGTGCGACGGCGACGTACAGGTCGCAGACGGCCGCGGCGCGCGGCGCGGGCTCGGCGCGCGAGCAGGATCCGCTCGACGCCCGCCGCCCAGCCGAAGCCGGGCGTCGGTGGCCCGCCGAGCTGCTCGATCAAGCCCGTCGTAGCGACCGCCGCCGCCGACGCCGGACTGCGCGCCGAGCGCGTCGGAGGTGAACTCGAAGACCGTGCGCGTGTAGTAGTCCAGGCCGCGCACGAGCGTCGGATCGATGCTCGTACGGCGACGCCGGCGGCGTCCAGCAGCGCCTGCACCGCGTCGAAGTGCGCGGCGTCGTCGTCGTCGAGGTAGTCGAGCAGCAGCGGGGCGCTCGCCATGACCTCCTGGGTGCCCGGGTGGTCGGCGTCGAACGCGCGCAGCGGGTTGAGGTCGATGCGCGTCGCGGACCTCGTCGCTGAAGCGGTCCTCGTGCGCACGCAGGTACGCGTCGAGCTTCTCGCGGTAGGCGGCGCGGGTCTCCGGGCGTGCCGAGCGAGCCGAGGCGCAGCGTCACGTCGCGCACGCCCAGCTCGCCAGGATGCGTGTGCAGCAGCACGATCAGCTCGGCGTCTGACGGCGGGGTCGTCCGCGCCGATCGATCTCGGCGCCGATCTGCCAGAACTGGCGGATAGCGGCCGGCCTGCGGGCGCTCCTTGCGGAAGAAGGGCTCGAGGTACCAGAGCTTCACCGGCTGCGGGAGCTTGTGCATCCCGTGCTCGAGGTAGGCGCGGCCGACCGGCGCCGTCCCCTCCGGGCGCAGCGCAGCGAGCGGTCGCCGCCGTCCTCGAAGGTGTACATCTCCTTCTGGACGATGTCGGTCGACTCGCCGACCCCGCGCGCGAACAGCTCGGTGTGCTCGAACGTCGGCGTCTCGATGCGGCGGTAGCCGGCGCCTTCGAGGATCCGCCGCGTGACGTTCTCGACGGCCATGCGCTCGGACGCCTGCTCGGGCAGCACGTCGAACGTGCCACGGGGGGCCTGCGGACGGGTGCTCACGCCTGCAGGGCGGCGAGGAACGGGTTCGTCGTGCGCTCGGCGCCGAGCGTCGTCGTGCCCATGTGCCCCGGGAAGACCTGGGTCGCGTCGGGATAGCTGTCGAGCAGCAGCGCGATCGAGCGCATCAGCGTCTGCGTAGTCGCCGCCGGGCAGGTCGGTGCGGCCGATCGAGCTCTGGAAGAGGACGTCGCCGCTGAAGAGCGCGTCCTCGGTGGCGTAGGTGACGTGGCCGGGGCTGTGGCCGGGCGTGAAGATCACGTCGATCTCGAGGCCGGCGAGCTCGAGGTGCTCGCCACCTTCGACGGTCTCCTCGGCGTCGCATGACTCGTACGGGCCGAAGCCGGGCCAGGGAACGAAGCTCATGATGTCGGCGAGGACCATCGTCTCGAGCTTGGGGCAGTAGACGGGCGCGCCGGTCGCCTTCGCGACGGGCGCGACGGCGCCGACGTGGTCGAAGTGCGTGTGCGTGAGCAGGATCGCCTCGACGTCAGGCCCTCGTCCTCGATCGACCTGGAGGATGCGCTCGGCCTCCTCGCCCGGGTCCACGACGATTGCCGTCTTCGCGTCGTCGGGCCAGCGCGATGAAGCAGTTCTCCTGCACCTGTCCGACCGTGAGCATGCGGACCTCCATCAGCGCTTGGCCTTCCCGCGCTGGCGGCGGTTGTACATGCACAGGTCGGTGTAGTAACCGAGCGGGATGTACATCAGGAACACGACGCCGGTCATCGCGATGGTGCCGCCGACGGGGTTCTTGAAGAGCAGGATCAGTGCCACGGCGAAGAACACGGCCGCGAACGCCGCGCGGTTGATCGCGCTGCGCCAGGTCGGCGGGCGGTTCATGCGATCCAGGCGCTGCTCGCGGGTCTTGGACTTGCCGTCGCCCTGGCGCTCGGAGGCGGTCGGCTTGCGGCCCGTGCGCCCGCGCGACTCGATCATCCCCGCGGCATTGCCGCGGTGCTTGGTCGAACGCTTGCGCTTGGTCTGAGCCATGACGCCTCCGATGTTAGTGCGGGCTACGTAGCCAGCGCGTCTTCGAGCGTCCGCCGGTTGCGCGTCGGGAGGTCGTTGGGGTAGTTCTCGAAGGCTTCTGCGGCGCGAAGCCGACGACCTCGGCCTCGGCGATCGGCGCGTGTCGTGCGGACCGCCTCGATGACGGCCGCGAGCGGCGGTGCGATGTGGTCCTCGACGTTGATGCGAGACCTGCGCGACGTCGGCGCGGTGCTCGGGAGCTCAGGCCGATCGCCTTGACGCTCGGCAGCTCCGCTCTCGCGGAGGGCTTGTGCGATGCGCTGGGCGTCCTCTTCGGTGGCCGGCGGCGCGAGCTCGACGTTGAACGCGACGAGCGGCGGGCGGGCGGCCACGAGGGTGACGCCCGCCGTGCTGTGTGCCGTCGGTGGGCCGAAGTCCGGCTGGAGCTTGTTGCTCTTCAGGCGCTTGGCCAGCGCCGCCGGTCCGCCCTTGCGCAGCTCCGCCCGCGTGCGCCCCTGCGCGAGCACGCCGTAGAGCAGCACCGGGACGTCGAGCTGCCCGATCAGGTCGGCGGCGACGAGCGCCTCGCCGCACACGCGCCGCCGCGCTCGTCGTCGGTGCGGTAGACGACCGGCGCGACGTCGATCGCACCGACATGCGGATGGATCCCAGTGTTGGCGAAGACGTCGATCCCGGCGTCGACCGCGGCCTGCGCTCCCGCCGCCAGCGCGGGCCCGATCGCATCGGGTTCGCCGGCGAGCGTGAAGACGCTGCGGTCGTGGTCAGGGTCGCTGTGCACGTCCAGCACCCGGACCCCCTCGCGCTGGTAGGTGTAGCGCAGCGCGGCGAGCAGTCTCGGGTCGCGACCCTCGGAGACATTGGGTACGGCGATGAGCAAGGCAGGCGCCACGGTCGCCTACACTCTGACGGCCTCAGGGCTGGGTAGCTCAGCTGGTTAGAGCGCACGACTCATAATCGTGAGGTCGGGAGTTCGAGTCTCCCCCCAGCTACTCGAGGAGGGCCGCCATCCTGGCGGCCTTTCGCGTTCTACACCCGACGTGTACGCATCCCACCGAATAGCTGTTGCGGTCGTGCTGGGGTGCGCAGCGCTCGCTGCGTCTGGCTGGGGGCTCCTCATCTTCAGCTCTGGCGTCGACGAGCTCGACGGAGTCGTGTACTGGGACAGCGACTGCATCGAAGGGACGATCGGCCGCGGCGTCGTTCAGATGGTGGGAGGGGTCGTCGGTCCGATCGCCCTGTGGGTCGCGCTCGTCGCGTGGCTGCGACGTAGCGCCTGGTGGAGCCGTGCCCTCGCGGTCGCGGTGGTCACGTTTGCTGGGTTCTACGTCGCCGCGGGGATCTTCGGTGGCGAGGACGAGTACCTGCCGTACGAGCGCTGCCTAGAGGAGCTCAAGCGCTAGGCGGACCACCGCACTCGTCGGCGCAGCATGAGCTGAGTCGCGCGGCTACGCCTCGACGAGCAGGACGATCGAGTCGGGGTGCACGCCGTCGTGCTTCATCGCCTCGGCGGCCTCGGGGCTCTGCAGCGCTCCCAAGAACGCGTCGAGGTCCGGGACGTCGAGCGTCAACGCGACCTGCGTCGAGTTCTGCGGGTTGACGTACGTGCGGATGTTCGTGATGCCGAGCGTTGCGAAGAACTCCTCGCGCTTCGGCGACGAGAGCCAACGCTCTGCGTCATCAATGTCATGGTGAACAACGATCGACGGCAAGGGGTCCCCCGGTTCGCTTGGCGTGGTCGCGGCGAGCCTATCTGCGTGCGACGAGCCGCATCGAGCGAATTGCGGGGCCGAGCCCGG
The DNA here is from genome assembly GCA_963727365.1 of Paraconexibacteraceae bacterium. Lineage (GTDB taxonomy): Bacteria > Actinomycetota > Thermoleophilia > Solirubrobacterales > Solirubrobacteraceae > Paraconexibacter. The sequence goes on from CAVSFU010000009.1 coordinate 238,603, forward strand.
CGGCGGCGTTGTCCACCGCGGCTTGACACGGCGGCCAGGTCGTACTGAGCCGCAGCTCGAAGACGACCCGCCGGCCGCGGCTGGGGCGGACGATGGGCGATGGCGATCGGCGTCGCCCCGTTGCGACCGACAACCCAGCGCAAATCGCCCACGCGTCCTGAGGCGGTGCGCTTCTCGACCTTCGGGACGCTCGCCCGCAGGCGCCCGAAGCCGTGCAACGTGACCCTGCAGACCGTTCCGTCCCCGACCGGCACGAGCTGCTCGAAGTCGTACGAGCTGACGTTGCCGTTCACGGTCGTCGCGCGCGTGAAGCCCGGCAGCAGCCGGAACTCCGCACGCGTGGTCTTCGATGCGTGCACGATGCCCTTCGCGTCGGGCACCCGGTAGGGCACGGTCGCGGCGTGGGCCGACGCTGCCGTGGCAGCAGTCATCGACACGACGAGCACACGGAGCAGCATGCGACTAGAGCTTGTCCAGGAACCGCCGGCGCCGTTCCGCCGCGACGCGCACCAACGGCGGCACGCCGAGCGCGAAGACGGTGAGCAGCACCACGACGATCAGCACGGTGAGAAGCACCCGCCAATCCTTACACGACGGTCTCGGACCCAAGGAATGCCAGTACGCCGACCGTGAAGCCGACGGCGACGAGCACCATCAGCGCAAGGTCGCGTGGTCTGCGGGGGTCGAAGTCCGAGCCACGGAACTCCCACGCGCTCGAAATCCTAGGGGTAGGACCCCCGTCGCACAGATCCGGGACGGCCACTAGGGTCCGGCTATATGACCAAGAACGTGGTGGGGGCTTTGGCCTGCGCGCTTGCGCTCGGGCTCGCAGCGTGCGGAGGCGATGACGACGACGGTGGCGGCGGTTCGCTGTCCAAGGCCGATCTCTCGAAGCAGGCGAACACGATCTGCGCGAAGTACGACAAGGAGGCTGAGAAGGTCAAGCAGCCGACGAACATCGCGAACGCCAACGAGGCGGCGCCGTACTTCCGTTCGATCTCCGACATCGGCGCGAAGCGCCAGGATGAGCTCGAGGCCCTCAAGCCGGCCGACGACGTGAAGGCTGACTACGACGCGTTCATCAAGGCGCAGAAGGACCTCGTCGAGCTCGTCGACCAGATCGCCACCGCCGCCGAGGCCAAGGACGCCCAGAAGGGCGCTCAGCTCCTGCAGCAGGCGCAGACGCTCGACAAGCCGTCCGAGGACGCCGCCAAGAAGATCGGCGCCAGCAGCTGCGGCTAGCCGGTCCGAAACTCGCGCGCTAGCGCGAGATAGCTCTCGGCCTTCGCGGTCATCCGCACGAGGCCATAGGTATCGAGCACCGCACGAGCGAGGTCCGCCTCGCTCGTGCCGCTCGCTCGTAGCTTCCCCATCACCGCCGCGATCTCCGACAGCGGCACTTCGTCCAGCGCGCGCGGGCCGAGTTCGCGAATCCGCACCGGCGGCGATCCGACGACCCGCAGCACCTCGTCGTCCTGCCCCGGATTCTCCTCGGGCGTCGAGATCTCGAGCAGCCCCTGCTGGCGCAGCCGATACGCGCTGCCAGACAGCGGCGCGCGCGCGATCGTCGTCAGCGCCTTGCCACCCGACGCGCGCACGTACAGGCGGTACGCGCGCGTCGCGAGCACGGGACCCTCGGCCTCGACGATCCGCAGCAGCGTCGGGTCGGTGATGTGCCGCCCCGCGCTACGCGGGTCGGGGACCGATTCGAGCTCCCAGGCGGAGTAGGGCGCCAGCGCGATCCCGCCGCCGGCGGCGACCGGCTCCGCGACGATCCAGTCGGCCACCGGCCACGACTCGACGGTCGCGCTCGGGGTCGCCGGGTCGGGCAGGTCGTAGACCTCGACGTGCTCGCGCAGCGCGGCGCGCTGCTCCTGCCCGCCGGGGCCGGCGACGACGACTCCCGCGACGGGCGTTCCGACAGCTCGCGCGGCCTCGACGGTCAGCAGCGCGTGGTTGAGCAGATCCGGTCCGCCGGGAGCGACCACGACCGCCACCGCGCCACGCGCGCGGGCGAAGTCACGCACGAGCGTCCCGTCCGCCGCGGTGGTCAGCAGACCCGGAGCCGACGCGACGCGTACGCCGCGGCGCTCCAGCGCCCGCACGAGGTCACGGGTGTCGAGTGATGCCGTGGTGGAGACGATCAGCAGCTCGGGCACGACGCAGCAGACTAACCCGGCTGCGTGCCAGCGCGGCGGTCAACGGCGGCTGCGCGCGCAGCCGTGCCGCGCTCGCGCGCCGGCCAGGCCGGTACGAGACGCGTCGCCCACCGAGCCGCCCCTCGGCACCGCGGTTCGACAGAAGCCGCAGGCTGCCCGAGGTCCCACGCGGACCATCCACACGCAGGCGCCCCACGGGCACGCCGGTCCGCGTCAGCCGCAGCCGTCCGCTGACCCGCAGGCCCGGCACGAACGCGTAGCGGCGCAGCCGCAGCGCGGTCTCTCCCCCGCTGAAGCTCCCTCCGCGCAGCCCACCGCCACGCTCCGGCAGCCCGGCGTAGTAGTGCGCGAGCAACGTCGTCAGCGCATCCGCCGCCGTATCCATCACGGCGAACAGCGCGCGTCCGCGGACGCCGCCGACGCCGGGCGCGCCGCGGAACGAAGACAGCGAACGCGGCGGCCGCGGCAACACCGCGACCTGGTTGCTCTTGCCCGCGCACGGCGTCCCGACGCGCCGGCCGCGCGTCCAGCGCGACAGCACGGTCGCCGCGCAGCCGGTGATGTCCTGGTCGAGCACGTCGTGCCCGGTCCCCGCGACACGCACGAGCGTCGCCTGTGGCAGCTCATCCGCCAGCGCCTTGGCGTTCTCCATCGGCGTGCGGATGTCCAAGCGCCCGGCGTAGATCAGCGCGGGCACGTCCGGCAGCGGGTCGGCCGACGGCACGTTGACGACGTCCTGCGGCCAGCGCGAGCAGTCCTGGGCGGCCGACGTGCGCAGCACCGTCTCCGCGCTGAACGGCCGGTAGGCGTCCGGCGGAATCGCCTCCAGTGCGGCGGTGATCGCCTCGTCACGCGCCGGGAAGTCCGTCGTCAGCGCGTAGGGCAACGCGGTGTCCTCGCACGCCGTCGTCACGTTCAGCGCGAAGCTGAGGTCGGCGAGCTTCGTCGGCCCGCCGTTGCCGATCGCCCGCAGCCGCAGCAGCGCCGCCGGGTCGCCGCGCAGGGCCGCGGCGATCGCGCCGGGCAGCATCGCGTGCTGGAAGGGATTGAGATCGGCGCTGAGGATCAGGTTGACGATCTCGTCCCCGCGCGCGTAGCGCGTGACCCGCGCGCGTCCACGCGCGTCGAACACGCGCCCGCGCAGCGGCAGCCGCGTCAGCAGCGTCGCGACGTCGGCGACCGCGTCCTGCGTGACGCCACGACAGCGTCGTCGCGCGCACTGCTCGGCGAGGATCCGCGGCGTCGCGGCGTAGGAGTCGATGTAGAACGGATCAGGCCCGTCAGCCCCGACGACCGAGTCGAGGATCAGCGCCCGCGTCGTGTCGGGATGCAGCCGCGCGTACTGCTGCGCGACGAACGTCCCGTAGGAGATGCCCATCAGCGCGATCTTCGGGACGCCGAGCGCGACGCGCAGCGCCTCGATGTCCTCGACGCTGTCGACCGTGGAGTAGAACGCCCGCCGCGGCCCGATCCGCTCCGCGCACTCCGCCAGCGCCTCGGGACGAAACTCCGACAGCGAGCCGAGGCGCTGCAGCTTCGGGCAATACAGCGCGCCGGACTTGCCGGTGCCGCGCTGGTCGAGCACCGCGAGGCGGTACTTCGACCGCGTCGGTCCCAGCGAATAGGCGAAGCTCGACGCGTAGGCAACGCCCGGCTGCCCGGGCCCGCCGCTCAACGCGATCAGCAGCGGCTTGGAGCCGCGCTGCACCGCAAAACGCAGGTGGACCTTCGCCGCCGCGGGGTTCGCGTGGTCCAACGGCACGTTCAGCACGCCGCAGGAGAACCCACGCTGTCCCTTGCACGGTTCGAGCTTCAGCGCCGATGCCGACGGGGGCGCCAAGAGGGCGAAAAACAAGGCCGCAGCGGTGGACAGCTTGAGCATCGCCGCTGCACGCTACTTCACGTACCCTCCAGTGCCGATGGCACAGGAGAGCGTTGAGCAGTTCGGTCCCCCGGACCCCGAGCAGCAGCGCGCGCTCTCGGCCGCATGGAAACGGATGGGGACCTTCGCGACGGTCGCGATGCTCATCACGAGCCCGGGCCTGATCGTCGCGCTGCAGCGCATCAACGACTGGCCCTTGTGGCTCTGCCTGCTCGTCACGCTGATCGCGATCGCGGCCTTCCGCGGGATCATCGACATCGCCTGCGCGAGGTTCATCGCGCGACCGTCGCTCTACGGCGCGACGCCGGAGATGAAGCACGAGGACATCCTCTTCCGGCGGCGTCGCTGGTACTGGATCACGCGCTTCAAGCGCCTCTTCTGGCTGGCGCTGTTCGTGCTGTCGGTGCTGCTGTTCCTGATGTGGTTCACGCAGTTCTTCCTCGGCGTGAACACCGGCCTGTTCGATTCGTTCACGGCCTTCAGGGACACCGTGCCCGAGGAATCTCGCGGGATCTACGCGATGAACTTCCTCCAGATGTTCCTGCTGTTCCCGATGTACTTCCTGTTCACGATCTTCATCTTCATCGGGCCGCTGCTGATCATGGGCCTGCTGCAGATGAAGGCCTACGAGCCCGGCGACGCGGACTGGGGCGTCAAGCTCGACGACGTCCGCGGGCAGAAGGAGCCCAAGGCCGAGGTCGAGCGCGTCATCACGCTGTGGTCCGCCGGTGACGAGTTCAGGAAGGCGGGCGGCAAGCCCGAGCGCGGCCTGCTGCTGATCGGCGCGCCGGGCACCGGCAAGACAATGCTCTCGAAGGCGATCGCCACGAGCTTCAACTCGCCGATCATGACGATGCCCGGCTCGGGCTTCGCGCAGACGTTCATCGGCGTCGACGTGATGGTCGTGACCGCGCTGATCTGGCGCGCGCGGCGCCTCGCGCGCAAGTGGGGCGGCCAGTGCATGATCTTCATCGACGAGATCGACGCCGTCGGCCGTCGGCGCAGCGGCCTGGGCGGCATGTTCGGCGGCATGAGCGCCCCGCCGGCCGGCATCCAGCCGATCGAGCAGTTCCAGTTCTTCGGCCCGATGGGCGCGCGCAACCCGTCCGGCGACCTCGTGCTCGAGACGCGCGCCTGGCGCGAGATGCTGTTCCAGTCGCGCATCGAGGCGCCGAAGGCGCGCTACCAGTGGCCCGAGGGGATCCGCAAGTTCATGTTCCCCGGGATGGGCGGTGGGATGGCGCTCAACCAACTGCTCGTGCAGATGGACGGCATGGACAGCCCGCCGGCGCTGCGCAAGTGGGCGACGAAGAAGTTCAACACGTTCCTCGACGCGCTCTACGTCGTCCCGCAGAAACTCGGCGCAGCACGGCTGCGGCTGCCCACTCCCAAGCCACGCGCCGAGCAGGTCTATTTCATCGGCGCGACCAACGTGAACATCAACGAGCTCGATCCTGCGCTGCTGCGCCCGGGCCGCATGGGCCGCCACATCTACTTCCGCACGCCGACCCAGGAAGACCGAAAGGACATCTTCGACCTGTATCTCGGCAAGGTCTCCCACGAGCCCGCGCTCGACACCGAGCGCAAGCGCGACGAGCTTGCCCGCATCACCCCCGGGTACTCCCCGGCGATGATCGAGCAGGTCTGCTCGATGGCGCTGACGACCGCGCACTCCGACGGCCGGCCGGTCTTCGAGTGGCGTGATCTGATCGACGCGATGACGACGATCGAGTCGGGCATCGCCGATCGACATCGAGTACATCCCGGAGGAGTCGCGCGCGACCGCGATCCACGAGGCCGGTCACGCCGTGAACTCCCACCTCTACATGGACGGCACCGAGTCCACGCGCCTGTCGATTCGCATGCGCGCCGGCTCGCTGGGCCATCACTCGGCGCGCAAGAAGGAGGAGAAGTTTTCGTCCTGGCGCCACGAGGAGGCCGGCGACATGGTCTGGGGCATCGGCGCGCTCGCCGCCGAGCACGAGTTCTACGGCGAGAACTCGGTCGGCGTCGGCGGCGACCTCCACATGACGACCACGACCGCCGCATACATGGTGGGCATGTGCGGCATGGGGCCCGAGCCGGTCGACCTGTCGCACCTCGATTTCGAGAGCGACGAGGCGCGCGAGGAGGCCGAGGAGAAGTACGTCAAGCGCTTCGAGCGAATCGGAATGACGCTGATGAACCGCGCCCAGGGCGGCGGCATGTTCGACAGCGATGCGATCGGATCGATCCTCCGCGACCCCGTCAAGAAGCGCATGGCCGCGATCATCATGGGCCAGGCCTACGTCACCGCCCGGCAGACGGCGCGCGTGAACCGCGAGGCGATCGCGAAGATCGCCGACCTGCTGGTAGAGCGCAAGGAGCTCTACGGTGATGAGGTCCTCGAGCTGCTCGACGCGGCGAACCTCAAGGCGCCGGAGATCGACGTGACCGACGAGACGATCTGGCCGAAGCTGTGACGGACGAAGACGACATCCGCGAGGAGCCTGAGGCGACCACCCCGGAGCCCCCGCCTGCCGACCAGCCGCAGGTGCCCGGCGAGGTCACGAGCGCACGCTCGGAGAGCAAGCGTCTGCTGCCGGGCTGGAACCGTCCCGATCCACGCCGCCGTCCGCGCGACCCGGCCGGCACGTTCCCGCGATTCAATCCCGACGACCTGCTGCCGCCGGCGACCGCCGAGCCGCTGGTCATCCACTCCGAGAGCCCGCTTGCGGCGCCGAAGGGCCCGGTGTTGAGCGCCGCGGCCGCCGCTGCGAGCGCCGACGGCGCCGTCCCCGAGGAGCCCCCGCAGGCCGCGCGTTTCCAGTTCGTGCTCGGCGCGCTGATCGCCGTCGCCGTCGCGGGCTTGCTGCTGCTGCTCGTCGCTGCGCTCGACCAGGACAACGACCCGGGCTCGCGCACGATCCAGATCTCGGGGCCGACATGGTCCTCGTGGGCGCCCTACCAGGGCAGCATCCCCGGTCCGACGCAGATCGCCGACCACGTCGCCGCGCGGTACAAGCTCGACAACGGCCGCCAGCTCGTCGCCGTCACCGGCGGACCGCTGGAGATCGCCGGCCTGCCGCTGACGGTCGCGATGCGCCAGTCGCCACAGCGCGGCGGCAAGATCCAGCTCTACGACGGCCAGGGCGTCCTCTACCGTCTCTGCGGCCTCGGTGACCGCTGCGCAATCGCGTCTGGCAAGGCGTCGTTCGACCGCCACCTGCTGCTGCGCCGCCAGGCGCTCGAGCTGGCGCTCTACTCGTTCCGCTACATCAAGGACGTCAGCCAGGTCGCCGTCTTCCTGCCGCCGGCAAAGGGCAAGGATCCCGAGCAGGCGTTGTACTTCCGCCCCGCAGACGTCGCCCGCGAGCTGAGCGTCCCGCTCAACCAAACGATCCCGTCGCGCACGCCGACCGTTGACAACGTCCGCCGCTCGAAGGGCATCCGCCTCGTCGACCAGCTGACGGTGAAGTCGCTGTTCAAGTTCAGCCTCACCCAGGGCAACGCGGACACGCGCGCGTTCCTGGTGCTGGACGAGCTCACCGGCTGAGCGTCAGCGCCTCGATCGCGTCGGAGTAGAACAGGCCCGGCGTCGGCCCGCCCTCGACGGCATAGACGCGGTTGCCGGCGGTGACCGCGCCGAGCCCGTGGCGCGGCGTGCGCATCGGCGGCAGGGCCGACCAGCGGTTGCGCGCCGGGTCGTAACGCTCGACCGGCCCGATCGTCCCGGCGGCCTCCTCCCCGCCGACGAGCACAACGTCGCCGTGGATCGTCGTGGCCGCGATCCCGCCGCGTTCCTTGCGCGCCGGCGCGCGCGACTCCCAGCGGTTGCGCCGCGGCACGAAGCGCTCCGTGACCGCGAGGTTCCCACGTCCCGCCGCGCGCCCGGCGATCACGTAGAACGCACTGCCGGCGACCGCCCCGGCGAGGTGCTCGCGAGCGGTCCGCATCGACGGTCCGCGCCGCCAGCGGTTGCGCGCGATGTCGTAGATCTCCAGCGTCGCGAGCGCGCCGCTCGCGTTCGCTCCGCCAGCCGCGTAGATGCGTCCGCCGATCGTCCCGGCCACGAGCGCGGCGCGTGCGGTCGGCATGTCGCGCAGCCGGCGCCAGCGGTTCGTGCGCGGGTCGTAGCGCAGCAGCACCGTGGTCGCCTGGTTGTCGCCGTCGTAGCCGCCGACGACGTACATCCGCCCGCGATACGTCGTCGCGGCCGCGTGGTTGAGCGCAACGGGCATAGGGGCGACGCGCCGCCAGCGGTTGCGCGCGATGTCGTAGCGCTCGGTGATCGCCGTGGTCGCGCCGCTCGGCGGCGCGTACCCGCCGACGACGAAGATCGCGCCGCCGATGCGCACCGCGGCGACCTCGGTGCGCGCGATCGTCGCGCGCTTCAGGGCCACCCAGCGCTCGCCGGCAGGCTGCGCCGTCGCCGTCAGGACGAAGGCGGCGGCGAGGAAGAGGCCGATGACTCGTACCCAGCGCATCGCAGGACCGGCAACCGAGGGTACTTGGGAAAGCGCTCGTCGTCGCGCGACTTCAGGCACATCGAGAACGTCGAGCCACGCGTGTTGTGGATCAGCTTCTGGTGGCTGCAGCTGTCGCAGAGTCCGCGCACGTAGCCGTGATTGTCGCTCCTACACTCGTCTGATGCCCGGAACCTTCCGGCGATTGCTCGGCTTCCTTCGTCCCTACCGCAGAGGTGTGGTGTGGTCGTTCGTGCTCGCGATCGCGGCGATGGGCATGACCGTCCTGATCCCCTACCTCACGGGCCGGGCGGTCGACCAGGTGCGTTCCGGCGACAAGGACGAGCTCATGACGCTCGGCATCGTCGTCCTCATCGCGGGCGTGCTGCGGCTGTTGCTGACGCTCGCGCGGCGGATTGTCGCGGGGCGCGTGTCGCTCGGCGTCGAGTACGACCTGCGCGACCGGATGTACGGCCACCTGCTCGCCCAGGAGCTGGCGTTCTTCGACGGCCAGCAGACCGGGCAGCTGATGTCGCGCGCCACGGTCGACCTGCAGGCCGTGCGCTTCTTCCTCGGCTACGGCCTGATCTTCATCGTCCAGTCGGCGCTGACGATCGTGCTCGCGAGCGTCGCGATGATCGCGATCGACCCGCAGCTGGCGTTGATCTCGCTGGCGCCGGTGCCGTTCGTGATCGCGGTCGCGACCTCCTACGGGCGACATGCACGGCCGGCGATCATCGAGGTCCAGCAGCGCATCGCCGAGCTGACCGCGGAGGTCGAGGAGAACGTCTCGGGCGTGCGCGTCGTCAAGTCGTTCGCCGCCGAGGGCCGTCAGCGCGCACGCTTTGACCATGCCGTCGGGCGCGTCTTCGAGCAGGCGATGGTGTCGACACGCCTGCAGGCGTTCTACAACCCGTTCATCGGCTTCCTGCCGCAGCTCGGGCTCGCGGCGATCCTCTTCTTCGGCGGGCGTCAGGTCATCGACGGCTCGCTGACGATCGGCCAGTTCCTCGCGTTCTACACGTACCTGCTGATGCTGCTGAGCCCGATGCGCACGCTCGGGATGGCGCTGGGCATGGCGCAGCGCGCGACCGCGTCGGGGACGCGCATCTTCCAGATCCTCGACCGCGAGCCGGCGATCGTCGCGCCGCCCGGCGCGCTTTCCGAGTTGCCGCCTGGCCCGGGTCGCGTGACGTTCCGCGACGTCTCGACGCCCGCGCTGCACGACGTCTCGCTGGACATTCCGGGTGGCCGCACGATCGCGATCGTCGGCGGCACCGGGTCGGGCAAGACGACGCTGATCCAGCTGATCGGACGGCTGTACGACGTTGACTTCGGCGCGGTGCTGGTGGACGGCGTCGACGTGCGCGACGTCGACCCGTTCGCGCTGCGGCGCGAGATCGCGGTGGTCGACGACGCGCCGTTCCTGTTTAGCGCGACGGTCGCCGAGAACATCGCCTACGCACGGCCCGACGCGACGCACGAGCAGATCGAGCTCGCCGCGCGCCGCGCACAGGCGCACGGGTTCATCGCGCGCTTGAAGGACGGCTACGACACGCGCGTCGGCGAGCGCGGGCTGACGCTGTCGGGCGGGCAGCGCCAGCGGATCGCGATCGCCCGCGCGTTTCTCGCCGACCCGCGCGTGCTGGTGCTCGACGACGCGACGTCGGCGGTCGACGCGACCACCGAGCAGGCGATCAAGACCGCGCTGCGCGAGGTGATGGCCGGGCGCACGACGATCGTGATCGCCCACCGCCTGTCGACGATTGCGCTGGCGGACGAGATCGTCGTGCTCGAGGACGGCGCGGTCGCGGCGCACGGCACGCACGAGGAGCTGCTGGACGTCTCGCCGCTGTACCGCGAGATCGTCGAGAAGGGCCTGCCCGACCAGGTCTTCCTGACGCGCAAGCCGCTCGAGCCCGAGGTGGCCGGCTTCTGATGGCCACCAACCCGCGTCTTGCCGAGCTGCGGCGGCGCCTGCGCCAGACCTCCGGGCGCGGGCGCAAGCTGCGCGGGCTGCTGGTGCTGCTCAAGCCGTACCGCTGGCGGCTCGCCGCGATGGTCGTGGCGATGCTCATCTCGACGGCTGCCGCGCTGGCGCCGGCGCCGCTTGCGCAGAAGGCGATCGACGACGGCATCCTCGCGGGCGACCGCTCGACGCTGGACTGGGTCGTCATCGCGTTCATCATCAGCGCGCTGCTGGTGTGGGTCGGCTCGCTCCTGCAGACCTACCTCACCGGCTGGATCGGGCAACGCGCGCTGCAGGACCTGCGCCGCCAGATCTTCGCCCACCTGCAGGAGCAGCCCGTCGGCTTCTACGAGCGCAAGCCCGCGGGCGTGCTGATCTCGCGGCTGACCAACGACGTCGAGGCGCTCAACGCGCTGGTCACCGACAGCATCACGACGCTGTTCACGGCAACGCTGACGCTGCTCGGCTCGATCGTCATCCTGATCACGTTCGACGTCGAGCTTGCGTTGCTGACGTTCCTGATCTTCCCGGTGATGGCGATCGGGTCGCTGGTGTTCCGGATCGCAAGCGCCGACGCCTACGCGCGCACGCGCGTCACGATCGGGTCGATCACGGCGTACCTGCAGGAGTCGCTGTCGGGCATCCGCGTCGTGCGCGCGTTCGCGCAGGAGGGCAAGCACCGCGGGCGCTTCGCCGCGCTCAACGAGGACAACCGCAGCGCGAACTGGACGACCGTCAAGCTCAACGCGTCGTACTTCCCGGCGGTCGAGTTCGTCAACGCGCTGGCGACGGTCGCGATCCTCGTCTACGGCGGCCACCAGGCGATCAACGGCGAGGTCACGATCGGCGTGCTGGCCGGCTTCATCGCGGCGCTGAACGGCTTCTTCGACCCGATCAGCCAGCTCTCGCAGGTCTACACGACCTACCAGTCGGGCATGGCGGCGCTGGACAAGATCTTCGAGCTGCTCGACGAGGCGCCCGCGCTGACCGACGCGCCCGGTGCGGTCGACCTGCCGACGCCACTGCGCGGCGAGATCGCGTTCGAGGGCGTGTCGTTCACCTACCGCGAGGGCGACGACTGCGTCTACGCGTTGCGCGACGTCGACATCCGCGTGCCGCCCGGCCAGACGCTGGCGCTCGTCGGCGCGACTGGCGCGGGCAAGTCGACCTTCGCCAAGCTCGTCGCGCGCTTCTACGACCCGACCGAGGGCCATGTCGCCGTCGACGGCGTCGACCTGCGCGAGGTGCGGGCCGACTCGCTGCGCTCGCAGATGGGGATCGTGCCGCAGGAGGCGTTCCTCTTCAGCGGGACGATCGGCGAGAACATCGGCTTCGGCCGCGCCGACGCCACGCCGGCGGAGGTCGAAGCCGCCGCGCGCGCGGTCGGCGCATGGGACTTCATCGCGCGGCTCGAGGACGGCCTCGACACCGAGGTCGGCGAGCGCGGCGTGCAGCTCTCTTCAGGCCAGCGCCAGCTCGTCGCGTTCGCGCGTGCGCTCGTCGCCGACCCACGGATCCTCGTGCTCGACGAGGCGACCTCCAACGTCGACCTGCACACCGAGACGCGCATCGAGGAGGGCCTGCGCCGTCTGCTCGCCGGGCGCACCGCGATCGTCATCGCCCACCGCCTCTCCACGATCCGCCAGGCCGGGCGGATCGTCGTGCTCGACCAGGGGCGCGTGGTCGAGCAAGGGTCGCACGAGGAGCTGCTGGCCGCCGAGGGCGCCTACTGGCGCCTCTACCGCGACTGGGCCGAGCAGGCCGCGGCGTAGAACGAGCAACGGCCCCGCCGGGGCCGTTCAAAGCTGCGGAACTAGGATTCGAACCTAGACTAACTCGTCCAGAGCGAGCCGTGCTGCCGATTACACCATTCCGCAGTGCATCGGCCGCCGAGGAAGCGACCGGAGGCCGAGTATAGGTACGCGCTGGCGAGGATTCCTCGTCCGCCCGCGATGCGAACATATGTTCGTGCCTGAGCACGCGACGCGATCACGGCCCTCCTCCAGGACAAGCTTTCGGATGCCGAGATCGCAGACCGCCTCGGCTGTGCGAAGAACACTGTTCCGCTACCACCGTCTGCGTCGCGAGAGGCCGTCGCGGACGCGTGGTGTCGTCGCGACGGTGGACGCGAGCGGAGCGGTCTCGCACGTGCGCAGCGCGCGGCTGTGGCCGAGCTGCTCGCGAAGGCCGCTCGGTGCCGACGTCGCGCAAGCGCTCGGGCTCAGCCGGCAAACGGTCACATATCACGCGCGTCGGCTCGGCCGGCCGGCTGACGAGCGCGCACGTCGCCGCTACGACTGGAGGCGGTCCAGGAGTTCTACGACCTGGGCATAGCGTCCGCGACTGCATTGAGCAGTTCGGCTTCTCTCGCAGTCCTGGCACGCATGGCGGTCGAACGACGAGGCGATTATCCCGCGCGCCGCGGCGCTGCCGATCGCGGAGCTCTGCGGTGAGGGTGATGCGACGAAACCGGACTTCAACATCAAGGGACGGCTGCTCGCTGCGGACATCTTGCCGCGCGCTGCGCCGAGTGCGGGGCTCGCAGACTGGCGTGGCGCGCCGCTGGCGCTCGAGCTGCATCACATCAACGGCGACGGGCGGGACAACCGGCTGGAGAACCTCGCGATCCTCTGCCCGAACTGCCACTCGCAGACCGACAGCTGGGGCGGGCGAAATCGCCCGCGACGGCGTTAGTTGCCGCCCTTGCCCTGACCGGGCGCGGGCGGAGCCTCGCTGCTGCCGGGCGTGCCGGTCGGCGGGCCTGCTGCGGCGGGGGCTGCGGCGTCGCCCGTGTCGCGGCCGGTGTTGCTCGGCGCCGCAGGTGCGGGCGCGGGATCTGGCTTCTTGGCCTGGCCGGGCGACGGTGGCGTCGCAGCCGGTGCGGCGGGCTTGGCGGTGGTCGTCTTCGTCGACGAGCCGTTGCTCTTCGTCGTGGAGTTGCCCGACGACGAGGAGCCGCTGCCTGAAGTGTCGGCCGACGAGCCGGACGGGCGGCCGCTGACGTTGACATTGCCCGTGGCGGCCGGGGCGCTTGGCGCGCTCTGCACCGGCGTGCTCGGCGCGGACGGCTGCGGTGTCGACGGCCGCGTGGTGGTCGAGCCGCTGCCGTTGTTGCCGCTGCTGCCACGCGAGCCGCGGCGCTGTGGGCGGTCCGCCGGTGACGCCGAGCCACTCACGCGCGCGCCGGGCAGGAGCGGCACCTGGACCGAAGCGGCCGGCAGGGGCACGGCGCCGGGACCGAAGGCGACCGTGCCGGTTGCCGTCGAGCTGCCCTGCGCCGTCCGCGTCAGCGGGCTGCTGGCAGTCGGCAGCAACGGGTTGACGCCGGGACCGTTCGGCGACGCCGCCGGAACCTCGATGACGCGTGCACCATTGCCGTCGAACATCGGCCAGAGGTCGTAGCCGAGTGTGTGGCCGATCATGTTCGCGCCCGCGAAGACAGCAACGGTCGCGCCGGCAGCGGCGACCGCACCTGCGGCGATGGATGTGCGACCGCTCGTCATGTGCGCCTGGCGCAAAACCTTGAACCCCGTCGTCGGACCCGTCAAGTGGCCTAATCGTCCAGCGATCCCTCCCCTACAGAGTACCGCCGCAACGTGCGGGAAAATCTACTCCACGCGGCCGTTGGGCGCGAACTGTGCAGTGATCAATTCCTCGAGGCCCGGATCAAGCACCAGCAGGACCTCGTCGCCTACCTTGATCACGGTGTCGGCCTTCGGCACGAAGCCGTTTCCGCCGCGCAGAATGCTGATGATCAAGGCACCCTCGGGCAGCGTGACGTCCGCGACGCGCTGGTTGGCGGCGGGCGCGTCCTCGACGACCTCGACCTCGATGATCGAGAGCTGCTCGTCACGCAGGTCGAGCAGATGTACGAGCCCGTAGGACGGCACCTCGTGCTCGATCAGGCGCAGGATCAGGTCGGTCGCGCTGACCACCGGCGCGACGTCGAGCAGCTCGAACCACTGGCGGTTTCGCGGGTTGTTGACGCGCGCGATGATCCGCTCGCAGAGGTACTTCTCCTTCGCGACCTGGCAGATCAGCATGTTGTCCTCGTCATCGCCGGTGACGGCGACGACGAGATCGGCACGCTGGATGCCGGCGCGCTCGAGCACCCAAAGCTCGGTGGCGTCGCCGTACTGCACCTGGTGCTCGAGCTCCTGCTCGATCGTCAGGTAGCGGCCGCGGTCGCCCTCGACGAGCGTCACCTCGTTGCCCTTGGCGAGCAGCTCGCGGGCGAGGTTCCAGCCGACCTTGCCGCCCCCGGCGATGATCACGTACATCAGCTGGCCCCCACCTGGGGCAGCGCGTTCTCGAACATCTCGATCGCGACCTTCGTCGGGCAGATCGTCTTCAGGCCCTGCTCGGCGTACCACGTGGCGCGCGCCGGATCCATCACTCGCGCGATCACATGCTCGATCTCGTAGCGGCGCTTGGCGATCTGGGCGATCGTCAGGTTGGTGTTGTCGCCGTCGGTGGAGGCGATGAAGATGTCCGCCTGGGCGATCCCGGCTTCCTCGAGCGCCTCGACCTCGATGCCGTGCCCGACGGTAAAGCGCCCACCCGACTCCTCCCAGGTGGACTGCAGGCCCGCGTCAAGCCGCTCGTGCGACAGCGGGTCCTCGTCGAGGACCGACACGTCGTGGCCGGCAGCCAAGCAGCTGCGCGCCACGGCCGAGCCAACCCGCCCAGCGCCCACGATCAACACGAACACCGCCAGCACCTTAGCGAGCGGTTTCGCCGTCCGCGGCCTGCTCCTCGGCGGGGGGCGCGGTCAGGATCACCTGGCACGGCGCGTTTGTGACGACGTACTTCGTGACGTCGCCGACGAAGTCGTCCAGTGGCCCGCCGCGGCCGCCGAGCAGCGCGCCGCCGCGGATGCGCGACGGTGCCTCGGCCGCGAGCACGATCGCCTCGACGCCAAGGCGCCGCGCCTGCTCGACGATCGCGCGCCCGGCGCGGCGCGCGCGCACGGTCGCGGTCTGGACCTCGACGCCCTCGTACTCCTCCCCGATCGCCTTCGCCCGCCGCAGCGCGGCCCGCGCCCGCTCGCGCTGCGCGTCGGGCAGGCGCGCGTCGATCGGCAGGGACATCGGGATCTCGAAGACCCACAACGCCTCGATCGTCGCGCCGTCTGCGGTGTCGTACTCGTCCTGCATGTCACCGGCCAGGCGGCCCGCGGTCTGGACGATGTCGTCGTCCAGCGGCGTCCCGAAGATCGGCACGAGGATCGAGCCGAACTCGGCCTCCAGCGGCTTGTCCCCGCGCAGCGCCGCGGCAGGGACGGTAACGCGCTCGAGCAACGGCTTGTCCGTCGCGCCACGGTAGATCAGGTAGAGCGCGATGCCGCCGACCATCCACCCGGCGCCGACGTAGCGCGCGCCGTCGTGGTAGACGACGACGCTCAGCCACGCAGCCGCCGCCAGCAGGCAACCGATCACGGCCGGCAGCGGCAGGTCGCCCGCGCCGACCCGCAGGTTCACCGGCATCCGGTAGGGCCGCTTACGCGTCGGCTCGCGGTAGCGCAGCACGACGACAGAGAGGTGCGCGAGCGTCAGCGCCAGCAGTGCCCCGAAGGCGTAGATGCCCGTCAGCGCGTCGAGGTCCTCGGGGATCGCCAGCGCCGCGGCAAACAGCGCGCCGAGCGCGATGAACACCCACGGTGTCCCCCAGCGCTTGTGCAGCCGGCCCAGGCGCGACGGGATCTGGCGGTTCAGCGACAGCGCGTAGGCCAGTCGCGACAGCCCGAGCATCGCCGAGTTGGCCGCGCCGACAAGCGTCAGCGTCGCCGCCGCGGCCAGCGAGTACTTGAGGATGTCCGCGAGCGTGCTCTGGCTGAGCGACTCGACGATGCCGATGATCGGGTCCTCGAGATGTTGCGCGGAGACCTGCTCGTTGCCCGGCAACGCGGTGACCGCGACGATCGCGATGCCGACGTAGACGACCGCGACGCTCGCCGTCGCGCTGGTAATCAGCCGCCGCAGCCCGGCTCCGCGCACACCGACCTCGCCGGCGAGCCCCGATGCCGACTCCAGTCCCGTCAGCACGACGGTCGCGACGCCGAGCGCGAAGATCGCGTCGTCCCATTGCGGTGCGGTACCGAGGTCGATCGGGTCGACGAGGCCGTCCCAGGTGAAGAACGTCAGCAGACCCGCGACGACGAGCGCGAGCTGCAGGACGATGTCCACCACCACGAGCATCGCGAGACGCTCCGCGCGCCGGCGGCTGAAGCCGCGGGTCGTGCGGATCGCGACGAGCGCGATGATTCCCAGCGACATCACGATCTCGACGCCGCCTTCGTCCAGCGGCGACCAGAACGTCGCGGCGTAGTGCGTCGCGCAGACCGCGCAGACCGCGATCAGGATCAGGTAGTCGAGCAGGATCGCCCAGCCGGCGATGAAGCTGACGAGCTCGTTGAACGCGTACCGCGCGAAGACCGTCGCGCCGCCGCGATCCTGGTGCAGCGAGGCGCCCTCGACGTACGTCATCGCGGCGAGCCCGAAGAACACGGTCGCGGCGAGGAAGACGACCGGTGTCAGCCCGAGCGCGTGGTCCACCACCACGCCGAGCGAGAAGTAGACGGCGCTGGCCAGCGACACCCAGACGATCGCGAAGAGGACCGGTGAGCCGAGCCCGCGCTCGAGGCCCTCGCTCAGCGTCGGCAGCTCGCGCTCGTCAGCCACGACGCGCCACGTAGAGCCGGCCGGCGCCGGCGGCGACGAACAGCAGTCCGAGCAGGACACCCACGGCCAGTGGCCCGCCGCCGCGTGCGATCGTCGAGATCACCATCACGATCCCGATCACGACCATCGCGCTGGAGAGCGTCTTGGTCGCTGCGCCGTGCAGTTTGTCGGGAGGCTCGGACAAGGGCTCGGGAAGGCTACGCCGGACGCCGCTTGGCCGCGGTCTCCGGGTCGGTCTGGAGGATCACGCGGGTCGGCCGCTCCGCGAGCACGGTCTCGATCGTCTTGCCGAACACCGACCCACCGCTCCCACGCGCGGGCAGCGGCATCACGATCGCCTGGGCGCGCATCTGCTGGGCGGCGTTGATGATCTGGCGCCCGGCGCCGCCGGCGCGGACCTTGATCCAGCGCCCGGTGACCCGCCGGCCGCCGACGAGCTTGGCCTGCTCGATCACGGCCTGCGCCGCGAGCTCCTGCTCGGGCAGGTCGGCGTTCAGCGGCGACGACGCGGGCACCGTGATCGTGACGAGCACGTGGATGCCGCGGCGCCGGCGCGCCGCGACGCGCGCGGCTGTGGCGATCGCGCCCGGGGAGAACGACTTCGCCTCCAACGCGACGAGCACCGACTCGTACTCGGCCTCGTGGTCGACGACCGGTTGCGGGATCGCGACCTTCGTCGTCGTCGTGAGGTCCAGCCCGTGGCGGCGGCGGTAGACCGGGTAGACGATGCAGCCGAGCAGCAGCCAGCCGATGCCGGCAGCGGCGACGTCGAGGTGCAGCAGCGTGACGACCAGGAACGCAAGCCCCGTGCCAAGGCCGCCGAGCACGGCAAACAGCGGCAGCTTGCGCCCGGCGACCGTGATGATGCCCGGCCCGCGGAAGGGGCGTTCCTTGTCGGGCTGGGTCAAGCGCAGTCGCACCACGGCGGCGTGCGCGATCGTGAACGACAGCATCGCCCCGAACGCGTAGATATTGCCGAGGAAGTCGGCCTTGCCCGGGATCATCGCCAGGCACGCGACCGCACCGAACAGGAGGATCCCGACCCACGGCGTGCCGAACTTCGGGTGCAGCTGGCGCAGCCGGTCGGGCACCTGGCGGTGCAGGCCCATCGAGTAGACCAGGCGCGAGACGCCGATGATGCCGGCGTTCGTCGCGATGAAGAGGATCGTCGCGGCGAGCAGGCCAACGTAGATCTCCCCCGGCGCCTGCAGGAAACCGAGGTCCATCTCCTTCACGACGCCGAGCACCGGGTCGCCCGCGAAGCCGCCCTCCTCCTCGGAGAGCCCGAGCTTGGTGACGTACTCGCCGTCGGCGTTCTGCGTCACCGGCAGCGCGCTGAGCGCGACCATCGGCAGCAGCGCGTAGATCGCAAAGACGGCGATCACGACGCGGTTGATCGCCGCGGGGATCGTCTTCGTCTCGTCCTTGGCCTCCTCGGCCATGTTCGAGATCGTCTCGATGCCGGTGTAGGCGATCATGCCGATCGGGATCGCCAGAAAGAAGTCCTTCCACGACGGCGCGACACCGAAGTCGATGTTGTCGACGAGCGTCCCGGGGTCGAAGACGAGAAACAGCCCGACCATCACGAGCAGCAGCTGCGTCGCGAAGTCGATCACCGCGAGCGCCACGTTCACGCCGGCCGACTCCTTCACGCCGATCACGTTCACGAGGCTCAGCAGGATCACGACGCCGATCCCGAAGAAGATGTCGCCGGGCGCATGGCGCAGGGCCTCGACGCCGATGATGCTGCCGAGGTAGTGGGGCACGAAGAACGCCGAGATGGCGATCGTGATGATGTAGTTGAGCATCTGGCCCCACGCGGCGACGAAGGACCAGAACTCGTTGAACGCGTGGCGCGCGAAGGAGCTCGAGCCGCCCGCCTCCGGGTACATCGCCGTGGCCTCGGCGTAGGTGGAGGCCGTCAAGTAGAAGATGAAGCCGGTGATCACGAAGACCACCGGCGTCAGCCCGAGGGCGAAGCTCGCGACGAGGCCGAGCGCGTAGTAGATCGATGACCCGACGTTGCCGTACGCGGTGGCGGAGAGGGCATTCACCCCCAGCACGCGCTGGAGGCCGTGGAGTCGGCGCTCGGCCAAGGCGCCGCAGTCTAATGCGGCGCCTTGTCCAAGCGGTATCTCAGTCCCTGGCGAGCGCGGGTACGGCCTCGCGGCGAATGCCGACGAGCCCGCTCAGAGCGACGAGCATGCCGAGCAGCGCGACGCCCGTGACGACACCGATCGCGGGACGGATGCCATCGAGGATCGCGGCGTCACCCTGCCCCTGGCTTGCGATCACCGCGGTCACGACGGAGACGCCGATCGCGCCGCCGAGCTGGAAGGACGCCTGCACGAGGCCCGACGCCAGACCCTGCTCGTGATCGGCGACACCGTCGGTGGCCTGCATGTTGAACGACGGGAACGACAACGCGAAGCCGATGCCGAGCAGCAGGATCGTCGGCAGGATCACGAGCGCGTAGGAAGGCGACGCGTCGATCCGCAGGAAGAGCGCGTAGCCGACGACGAACGCGATCGCGCCGCCGAGCAGAAGCGTCTGCGTCCCGACGCGGTCCACGAGCGGCCCGATCCGCGGCGCGCCGAACGCGACGAGCAGACCCGCGGGCAGGAACGCCAGCGCTGTCTCGAGCGCGGTCCAGCCCAGCAGCGACTGCATGTAGAGCGTCGCGACGAACTGGAACCCGATGTACGCGCCGAAGACCGTCATCGCACCCAGGTTGGCGCGGACGATCGACCCGCTGCGCAGCAGTCCCAGGCGCACGAGCGGCTGCTTGGAGCGCGTCTCGATCTGCAGGAACGCGGCAACCAGCGCGGCGACGATCGCAAACGACGCGACGATCGTCGGTGAACCCCAGCCGCTGTTGGGTGCCTCGACGACCGTGCGGACGAGCAGCAGCATCGCGCCCGTGATCGCGACGGCGCCGGCGATGTCGTAGTGGCGGCGCTGCACGGACGGCTTGTCGGCGTCGATGAAGCGCGGGACCAGGAACAGCAGCGCGAGCGCGATCGGGCCGGGCACCACGAACGTCCAGCGCCAGCCGATGGTGGTCAGCAGGCCACCGAGGATCAAGCCCATCGAGAAGCCGGACGCGCCGACGCCGGTGTAGATCGCCAGCGCCTTGTTGCGCGCAGGCCCTTCAGGGAACGTCGTCGTGATCAATGAGAGCCCGGCCGGCGCGGTGAACGCAGCGGCGACGCCCTTGATGATGCGCGTCGCGACGAGCAGCGTGCCGTCGGAGACGAACGCACCGAGCAGCGAGGCGACGGCAAAGACGCCGAGCGCGTAGATCAATACGCGGCGACGGCCGAGCAGGTCAGCGGCGCGTCCGCCGAGCAACAGCAGGCCGCCGTAGCCGAGCACGTAGCCCGAGACGATCCACTGCAGCTGTGAGGTGGAGAGCCCGAGGTCCGACTCGATCGAGGGCAGCGCGACGCCCACCATCGAGACGTCGAGCCCGTCGAGGAACAGGACGCCGCAGAGGATGATCAGCGCGCCCCAGAGGCGCGCATCCCATCGTCCCTCGGCGACGTCGGAAGAAGTTGGGGAAGAAGCCATGCGTCGAGACTCTAGATGCACGTGCATGTATTTCGGATGCAATTGTTTCTAATGTCAACATTTGCGGAATCTTGATACCGTGTAAGGGCTGATGAGCACCACGCGCGAGATCACTGAGGTATGGCGAGACATGCGCTGTGGCTATTCGCGCGTGCTCAACGCCCTGGAGCGCGCGCTGCAGGCCGAGCACGGGATCTCCGCCACGGAGTACGAGGTGCTCGAGCACCTCGCCGTCGCCGAGAAGGACCAGCGGCGCATGCAGGAGCTCTCCGAGGCAGTCAACCTCAGCCAGAGCGCGCTCTCGCGCCTCGTCGGCCGCCTGGAGTCCGAGGGCCTCGTCTACCGCTCGATCTGCACCGAGGACCGGCGCGGGATCTTCACGTGCCTGACGGACGAGGGCCGCGCCCGCTACCAGGCCGCGCGCCCGACGCAGCGCCAGGTGCTCGCGGCCGAGCTGCACGATCGCTGAACCCCTCGTCATCGCCCACCGTGGCGCGTCCGCGTACCGCCCGGAGCACACGCTGGCTTCCTACGAGCTCGCGGCGCGCATGGGCGCCGACTACATCGAGCCCGACCTCGTGTCGACGAAGGACGGCGTGCTGGTCGCGCGCCACGAGCCGCAGATCGGCGGCACGACCGATGTTGCCGACCACCCCGAGTTCGCTTCACGCCGTCGCGACGGCGACTGGATCGTCGAGGACTTCACGCTCGCCGAGCTGAAGACGCTGCGCGCGAAGGAGCGCCTTCCCGAGCTGCGGCCGCAGAACACCAGCTACGACGGACAGTTCGAGATCCCGACGTTCGACGAGGTGCTGGCGCTACGCAAGCGCATGTCGCGCGAGCTCGGCCGCACGATCGGCGTCTATCCCGAGACGAAGCATCCATCGCACTTCTCGGCGATCGGTCTCGACCTCACTCCCCCACTGCTCGCGGCGCTGGACGACGAGCAGGACGTCTTCATCCAATCCTTCGAGGACGGCAACCTGCGCGACTTCCACGCTCGCGGTGTGCCGTGGCCGCTGGTGCAGCTGCTGATCCCCGGCCAGCCGTTCGACGTTGCCGAGATCGCGGCCTACGCGGCGGCGATCGGGCCGCACTTCTCAGTCGTCGACGAGCGGCTCGTCGCGGACGCGCACGCTGCGGGTCTCGCCGTCCACACGTGGGTCTTCCGCGCCGAGGACGCGGACATGGCCGGCGAGCTGCGGCGCTGCCTCGCGGCCGGGGTTGACGGCGTGTTCACCGACAACCCCGACCTTGGAGTCGGAGCTAGAGACAGACGGTGATCGGTTTGCCGAGCAGGTCCAGCCCGACGTAGAGCAGGTTGCAGCGCCGGAACGTGAACGTGCGTGTCGCCGGCGTCGGGTCGACGTTGCCGGCGCCGTCGATCGCGCGGACCGCGAACGTGTGCGTGCCCGGGCCGATGCCGCCGATCGTCTTCGGGGACGTGCACGGCTGCGAACGCGGCGTTGTCCAGTCGGCACTCGAACGTCGCGCCGGCCTCGGACGTGAACGTCCAGGTCTGCGTCGTCGTCGGGTTCGTGCTGTGCACCGTGCCCGTCGGCCCGCCGGTGATCGTCGTGTCGGGCGGCGTCGCGTCGACCGTGAACGTCACCGACGCAGGCGTGGCGTCGACGTAGCCGTCGGCGTCGATCGCGCGCACCTCGACGGTGTGCGTGCCGGTGCCGAGCGTCGGCTGGTAGGGCGACGTGCAGGCGCTGAAGTCACCCTCGCCGACGACGCGGCACTCGAACGTCGAGTTCGCTTCGTCGGAGGTGAGCGTGATCGACGGCGCGTTCGTGGGCTGCGCGGGCCCGTCCGTCGTCGTCTGCGGCGGGTTGGTCTCGTACGCGCCCGCGTCGCAGGCCTCGCCCTCCGGGCGCGGCTCGCCGCGCGCGTCGGTCGTCGGGCAGCTCGCCCCGCCGAGGTCGATCGCGGGGCTGCCGGGCAGCGGGCGGTACAGCCAGACGCCGCTGTGCTGGCCGATCGAGGACATCTTCGGGTCGGCGTTCGTCCCGAAACCGCACGTGTTGTGCGGCCACTCGATGTTGCCGCCGCCGTCGACGATCGCGCCTCCGAAGACCGTGTTGCACGGCGGCGAGGTCGCCGGGGCGGTCGAGTCGTTGTCGGTGACGATCGTGTCCGTGACGTTGATCGTCGCGGTGCCACCTCCGCTCGCGAGCGTGAACAGCGCAGTGCCCGGCTGGGTCCCGCTGCCGCCGTTGTCGGCGAACGTCGACGAGGCGACGTCGGCGACACCGCTGTCGGTGCCGCTGTTGAGGACGGCAAGGCCGCCGATGGCGTTGCTAGCGCGGTTGTTTGCGAAGGTGACGTTCTCGTAGGTCCACGTGCCACCGGCCTGCTGCATCCCGGCACCGCTGGTCGCGGAGTTGCTCAGGAACGTCGTCGCGCGAACCGTGCCGGTCGCGCTGGTCGCGTGCATCCCGCCGCCGGTGGACCCGGTGTTGAGGGCGAGCAGCGCACGGTTGAGGTGAGCCTGTCCACCGATCGCGTGGATCGCGCCGCCGGGGCCGTTGGCGGCGTTGAACGTGAGCGTCACGTCGTTGAGGCGCAGATCGCCGATGAACGACAAGACGGCCCCACCGCCCTGGCCGCTACCGGTCAGGCGGCCGCCGCCGATGGACAGCTCGTTGAGCACGAGCTGCGTGTTGGTGACCGCCAAGATGCGGAAGGGCGCGACGGCGGCGCCGCTGCGTTCGATCGTCGCGCCGTGGCCGTTGACCGTCAGCGGCGCGGTGACGATCGGCAGGCCGATCCCGCCGGCGGCGGGGTCGACGGGGTTCGTCAGCGAGAACGTGCACGGCGATGCGTCGGCGATCTCGATCGTGTCGGCGCCGGCGGTCGCGTTGGCATCCGTGATCGCGTTGCGCAGCCCGGTGACGTCACCGCACGCCACGTTGATCGTCGCTGCTGACGCCTGCTGTGCCACCGCGCCGCAGCCGATGATCGCCAGCAGCGTGACGACGTTCCCCAACCTGCGCATCCCGGGCCCCCTGCCCTCGCTCTCACGAAGCAGGCTAACACGAGAAGGGCGGTCTTTCGACCGCCCTCCCCGGCACCTCTCAGAACTGTCCGTCGGCGATCAGGTGATGATCGGGATGATCAGGATCGCGACGATGTTCGCGACCTTGATCATCGGGTTGATCGCCGGGCCGGCGGTGTCCTTGAAGGGGTCGCCGACGGTGTCGCCGGTGACCGACGCCGCGTGGGCCAGCGTGCCCTTGCCGCCGAACGCGCCGTCCTCGATCAGCTTCTTGGCGTTGTCCCACGCACCGCCGCCGGCGGTCATCAGGACGGCGAAGAAGAAGCCGACGACGATGACGCCGATCAGCAGGCCGCCGAGGGCCTGCCACGTCGATGAGGCCGACGATCGTCGTCATCACGATCGGGATCAGCGACGGGATGATCATCTCGCGCTGGGCAGCCTTCGTGACGAGGTCGACGCAGGCGCCGTAGTCGGGCTGCTCGGTGCCGTCCATGATCCCGGGCTTCTCGCGGAACTGGCGGCGGACCTCCTCGACGACGGCGCCGCCGGCGCGGCCGACGGCCTCCATCGACAGCGCCGCGAACAGGCAGACCATCATGCCGCCGAGCATCAGGCCCATGAGCACGGCCGGATCGCCGACGTCGAACACGAGCTCTGCGCCGCTGAGACCCTCTTCCGCGAGCTCCAGACGGAACGCGGCGAACAGCACGACGGCCGCGAGCACGGCCGAGCCGATCGCGTAGCCCTTGGTGACGGCCTTCGTCGTGTTGCCGACCGCGTCGAGCGGGTCGGTGACGTTGCGGACCTCTTCGGGCAGGTCCGCCATCTCGGCGATGCCGCCGGCGTTGTCGGTGATCGGCCCGAACGCGTCGAGCGCGACGATGAGGCCGGTCAGCGAGAGCTGGCCCATGACGGCGATGCCGATGCCGTAGATGCCCTCCGTGCCGCCGCCCGCGAGCTTCCACGAGCCGAGGATGCCGAGCACGATCACGATTGCCGGCAGCGCCGTGGCCTGCAGGCCCTGCGCGAGGCCCTGGATGATGTTCGTCGCGTGGCCGGTCTCCGACGCCTTCGCCGTCGACTTGACCGGGGGGAAGCGCGTCGACGTGTAGTAGTCGGTGATCACGAACAGCAACGCCGTCACGGCGATCCCGATCAGCGCGCAGAGGTACAGGTCAGACCAGGACGGCGCCTCGATCGCGCCACCGGCGCTGCCGAGGTCGAGCCCGTCGACCATCCAGTTGGTGATCGGCAGGAACAGCAGCGCGGCGATCAGGCCCGAGGCGATCAGGCCCTGGTAGAGCGCGCGCTCGACGCCGCCGCCCTCGGTGGTGCGCACGAAGAACGTGCCGACGACCGAGGCGAGGATCGCCGCACCACCCAGCACCAGCGGGTACAGCGCGACTGCCGTTGCGTCGGCCGCGCCGAACGTCAGGACGCCGAGCAGCATGACGGCGACCGCGGTAACCGCGTAGGTCTCGAACAGGTCAGCGGCCATGCCGGCGCAGTCGCCGACGTTGTCGCCGACGTTGTCGGCGATCACGGCCGGGTTGCGCGGGTCGTCCTCGGGGATGCCGGCCTCGACCTTGCCGACGAGGTCGGCGCCGACGTCAGCGGCCTTCGTGAAGATGCCGCCACCCAGACGGGCGAAGACGGAGATCAGCGAGCCACCGAAGCCAAGGCCGATGAGCGCGTCGACGGCCTCCTTCGGGGTGCGATCGAACGCCCAGGTCAGCAGGCCGTAGTAGCCGGCGACGCCGAGCAGCGCCAGGCCGACGACGAGCATGCCGGTGATGGCGCCGCCGCGGAACGCGACCTGCAGCGCCGGGCCGACCCCGCCGCGCGCCGCTTCAGCGACACGCGCGTTGGAGCGCACCGACACGTTCATGCCGATGAACCCGGCGGCACCGGAGAGCACACCACCGACTACGAAGCCGGCGGCGACGTAGCCGTCCTGGATGAAGATCAGAGCGATCGTGAGCACGACGCCGACGCCGGCAATCACCTGGTACTGGCGCGTCAGGTAGGCCTTTGCGCCTTCCTGAACGGCAGCAGAGATGCGCTGCATCTCCGCGTTGCCGGGTGACAGCGCGAGCAGCGACTGCGTCGTCAAGAGTCCATACGCCACAGCGACAGCCGCGCAGACGAGCGCGACAACAACACCGTGGTCGATGAGGAAGTCAGTCAAGGAAGCCTCCGCAGAAAGTCATCTGGACGTGCCGGCCCCCGGGACATGTGGTCCGGCACGGCGAAGGCCGGACGCAGGCGTCCGGCCCTAAGCGGCGCCGATCCTACCCGGAACGGCGGCGAAATGGCCTACTGGCCGGGCACCCAGAGGCGCCCGCTGCCTTGTGCGGGCCCTGTCCCTGGGGTGCCCTGCTGACCCTGCGGTTCGTCTGCAGACGGCTCACCGCCCGCCGGCGGCTGTCCGCCGCTGAGTTGGACGTAGGCCAGCTGCAGCTGGCTGATCGCCTCGCGCAGCGCCGCGCCGTCGGGTCCGAGGCGGTCCTCGACGAGCGGCAGCAGGGAGCGGGCGCCGTCGACGGCCATCTTCACCTGGTCGGGATCGCGCTCGTCCTCGGTGCCCGGAGCCAGGCCGGCCTTGCGACCGCCGAGGTTCAGCAGCGAGACGATCGTCTGCAGCACGACGTCCTCGACACGTAGCTGCTTGAGCTGCGCCTCGTAGGCCGCCGCCAGCTCCTCTTCGGAGGGCGGGTTGTTGGGGTCGAAGGGCGGCTGGTCGCTCATGTGGCTGGCACCTCGGGTGCGTATGTGGCCTGTGTCTCCGCGACGGACGCCGCGAAAACCTCGTGGAGGGTATGCCCTGCAGCGAGCGCGGCGCGTTGGCGCTGCGCGCCGTTGCGCTCGGGGAACGCCGGATTGATGGCGATCTCCGCGCGGACGGGGGCCGTCCACTCCAGCAGGCGGTCCACCGCGGCGCGCGCAGGCAGCGTCGCCGAGGTGTCGAGATCGATCAGCTCGCCGTCCATGCCATGGCGGATCGCGCGCCAGAAGTTCTCCTCGACCAGCCGGCGCGGGTGGTCGATCCACGGCACGCCCTCGTCGACGTCGCGCGCGGCCTGCGCGACGGTTGCGACGATCATCTCGCTCAGGGCCTCGGACTCCGCAGCGGTGCCCTGCGCGTCACAGATGCGCACCTCGACCGTGCCGAAGGAGAAGTGCGGGCGGATGCTCCACCAGACCTGCGTGTACTCGACGATCGAGGCCGTGCGGTAGAGGAAGTCGACGTAGTCGCGATACCCCGCCCAGCCGCCGTAGGCATCGGGAATCCCGCAGCGCGGGAACGTCTTCGTGAACGCCTGCGTGCGCGCGGTGTGCAGGCCAGCGTCGCGCGCGTCGAGGAACGGCGAGTTGGCGCTGAGCGCCAGCAGCGTCGGCAGCACCGGGCGCAGGCGGTCGCAGACGCGGATCGCGCGGTCGATGCCGCGCACGCCGACGTGGACGTGCAGCGAGAACGTGTTGTTGCGCCGCGCGACGTACTGCAGCCCGTCGACGACGCGGCGGTAGTGCTCGGTGTCGATGTTGCGCTGGTCGCGGTAGTCGCTGAACGGGTGCGTGCCGGTCGCCCCGAGGGCGGTCTCGTGGCGGCGCGCGTGCGCGAACAGCTGGCGGCGATAGTCGCGCTGGGCGGCGATCGCGGCGTGGATGTCCTCCCCGCGCATCGAGCGGATCTCGATCTCGCTGGAGATCAGCTCGCCGGCGATCGACGTCGCGAGCGGCTCCACGGCCGAGGCCGCCAGCTCCTCGTAGCGCGGCGCCAGCTCGAGCGACCCCGGGTCGAGCGTCTGGAACTCCTCCTCGATCCCGACGGTGCGATCGGTGGAGTCCGCAAACGCGGTCTCGACGGCGTCAGGGTCGAACGTCACGTCAGATAGAAGTAGAGCGCGTAGAGCAGGTCGACAGCCGGGCTGGACGTGTGGACCGTGACCTCCGGCGGCACCTGCAGCAGCGCCTCGGAGTAGTTGAAGATGATCTTCACGCCGGCCTCGACGAGGTCGTCCGCGAGGATCTGCGCGGCGGCACTGGGCACTGCCAGCACGCCGACGACGATGTCCTCGTCCTCGACGATGCGGCTGAGGTCGTCGACCGGGCGCACCTGGTGGGTGCCGACGCTCATCCCGACCTTCTTGGGGTCGGCGTCGAAGATCGCGACGACACGGAAGCCGTGGTCGGCGAACACGTCCGAGGAGGCGATCGCGCGGCCGAGGTGGCCGGCGCCGAACAGCGCGATGTTGTGCTGCCCGGCGGTCCGCAGGATCTTGCGGATCTGGCTGAGCAGCGCGTCGACGTTGTAGCCGACGCCGCGCTTGCCGAACTTGCCGAAGCCCGAGAGGTCGCGGCGGATCTGCGTGGAGTTGACCTTCGTCCAGGACGACAGCTCCTGCGAGGAGACCGTTTCCTTGCCCTCGCGCTTGGCCTGCGTGAGGACCTGCAGGTAGCGCGCCAGGCGCGCGGCGACGCCAACCGAGAGCTTCTCGGGGATCGCCGCGTCGTTGAGGTCTGTCTGCGTCATGCGCGATCGCGCACTCTAGCCGTCGGTCCGATCCGCAGGGTCGAGCGTTTGGGGGCATTGACCCCCGTGGGGCCTACGCAACCTTTCCTGAAGATCGGCTTCGTCGACGAAGAACTCGTAGAGCTCCTCACCGTCAAGCGTCACCACGGGAATGCGCTCCAAATAGCGCTTGAACAGGTCGTCGTCGGAATTTATGTCGATTTCGTCGAAAGCGACAGAAAACCGCTGGAGCACCGCGCGCGCGTCGTCGCAGAGGTGGCAACCGGGCTGCCCGTAGAGCACGAACCTCACAGGTCGCGCTCCCCGGTCGCGTAGGCGTCGAGGGCCAGCGCGGCAGCCGGATCGAGCGCGGTGGTGAAGCGTGCCGCGCTGGCGATCATCGCGGCGTTGTCGGTGCACAGCTCGCGCGGCGGGACCTTGACGGTGCCCGCCAGCGACGCGAGCCGCTCGCGCAGCGGGCCGTTGGCAGCGACGCCGCCGCCGATCGCCAGGCGATCCAGGCCCGTCTGCTCGAGCGCGCGCGACACGCGCGTGGCGAGCGTCTCGACGATCGCGTGCTGAAAGGACGCCGCGAGGTCGGGCTTGCGGGCCTCGGCCTCGTCGCCGAGGTCGCGCACGGCGTACAGCAGCGCGGTCTTCAGACCGCTGAAGGAGCAGTCCAGGCCACGCACGCCCTTGGCCTGCGGGAAGTCGAACGCCCCCGGATCGCCGTCGCGGGCCAGGCGCTCGAGGTGCGGGCCGCCCGGAAACGGCAGGCCGAGCAGGCGCGCGCCCTTGTCGAAGGCCTCCCCCGCCGCGTCGTCGAGCGTGCGGCCGAGCACCTCGAAGCCGTCGTGCTCGGTGACGTGGGCGATGAACGTGTGCCCGCCAGATGCGATCAGGCAGACGAACGGCGGCTCGAGCGGGTCGGGCTGGAGGAAGTTCGCGGCCACGTGGCCCTGCAGGTGGTCGACGGCATAGAGCGGCAGCTCGCGTGCCGCGGCGATGCCCTTGGCGGTGCTGACGCCGATCAGCAGCGCGCCGACGAGCCCCGGGCCTTGCGTGACGGCGATGCCGTCGAGGTCGTCGTAGCTTGCGCCGGCGCGCGCGAGCGCGTCGTCGACGACGAGGTTGAGCAGCTCGAGGTGGTGGCGCGAGGCGACCTCGGGGACGACGCCGCCGTAGCGGTCGTGGATCTCCTGGGAGGAGATGACGTTTGCGCGGATCTCACCGTCGCGCGTGACGACGGCCGCGCAGCTGTCGTCGCAGGAGGTCTCCAGCGCGAGGATCACGACGGGCTCGGGGTGACGGGGCCCGAGTTGGGCACGTCGTCGAGGCTGCCCTGCTGGGTGCCGGGGGTACGCCACATGATCAGGGCGTCTTCACCGTTGTCCTGGTAGTAGCGGCGGCGGACGCCGGCGGAGAGGAAGCCGTAGCCCTCGTAGAGCTTGATCGCGGGCATGTTGGAGACGCGGACCTCGAGCGTGTAGCGCGCGTCCTCGCCGATGCGCGCGAGGACCTCGTCCAGCAGCGCCGTGGCGATGTGCTCGCGGCGGCGCGCCGGTTCGACGGCGATGTTCATCACGTGCCAGACGACGTCGTAGCGGCTGCAGATGCAGTAGCCGACGATGCGATCCTCGCGCCAGGCGGCAAGGCAGACACCGCTGGGCTTGGAGACCTCGAGCACGAACATCGCCAGCGACCACGGCGTCGGAAACGCGCGGCGCTCGATCGCGATGACCTGCGGGAGGTCGGCGTAGGTGAGGCGGCGGATGTCGAGGGCGACGGTGGCCATGGCGTCAACTTCGCGGCTTCGCGTCGGGCGCCCTCACGTACTCCGGCAGGAGCGCGTCGCGGTCGGCCGGCGGCGCCTCGGCGGCGAGCCGGCAGAGCGCGCGCGGGTCCAGCCGGTGCAGCGAAGAGTCGTCCGGGGGGATCACGACGCCGGCAGCGTGCAGCTCAGCGCGGAATTTTACTGCCCCGTCCCCCACTGCCAGCCACGGATCGCCGCCCTGCACGACGTCTGCCAGTGCCTCCGGCTTGACGGCGGCGGGATCGGCGAGCGGTCGGCCGTCGCGGTGCGCTGCGACGAACGCCTCGCCGCGGCGCGCATCGAGCACCGCCAGCACCTGCCCGTCCTGCTGCGCCAGGGCTGTCAGCGTCGGGATCGCGGCAAGCTGCGCCCCCGTCCCCTGCGCCAATGCCCGCGCCGTGGCGACGCCGATGCGCAGGCCGGTGAAGGTGCCGGGACCGACGCCGACGCCGATGCGCTGCACGTCGGCGAGCCGCAGGCCGGCCTCGGCAAGGAGCGCATGCGCCAGCGGCAGCAGCTGCACGGCGTGACCTGGCCGTTCGCCCTCAGCCGGCGTGTGGCGCGCGCCGCGCAGCTCCTCGCCGACCTGCAGGCCGACGACGGTCTCCGGCGTCGCGGTGTCGAACGCCAGGACGATCAAGGGCGCTCGATCTCGACTGTCCGGCGATCGCCGCCGGCGTGCGCGAGCGTCACGCGTGCGGCCACACGCGTGCCGAAGTCCGCCACCTCAGGCCACTCGACGAACGCGATGTGCTGCTCGTCGACGTAGTCCTCGAGCAGCGCGGGGTCCTCGTCATCCAGGCTTGCCAGGCGATGCAGGTCGAGGTGGCTGATCGGCACGTCGCCGTCCTCGTAGCGGCGCCCGATCGTGAACGTCGGGCTCGTCACCGCGCGCGTGACGCCGAGCGCACGCAGCGCGCCACGCACGAACGTCGTCTTCCCCGCCCCGAGATCACCGTGGACCAGGACGACGTCGCCAGGCTTCAGCGTCGCCGCCAGCTCGGCGCCGAGCGCCTCGGTGCGCTCAGGATCTTCAGAAACGACCATCGGGCGCGCGCAGGCGCAGGCCGATGCCGCTCATCAGCAGCGCCATGCCCAGCAGTGCCAGCACGCGCGGATCGCTGCCGGTGTTGGGCAGGTTGCTGCTCGACGGGCTCGTGGTGCTCGTCGTCGTGTCCGTCGATGGCGGCGGGGGCGGCGCGGGGGTCGTCTCGGTCGCGGGCGCGGTCGGCGACAGCGGCGGGACGCCGGAGGGATCCTCCTGCGCGAGGGCAGCGCTTGGTGCTCCGGCGAGCATCAGGGCTGCTCCGAGCAGCGCGATGATGCGACGCGGGGAGTGCACTGCGCGGGCATTCTACGGATAGCCTCGACCGATCGAGATCCTGCTGCTCACCGAAGACGCGAGCGCGCCGCGGTTGGAGCGCGAGGTCGCGATCTGGCGCGCCGAGGGGCACGGCGTGACGGTCGTCGCCGCGCGCTCGCGGCTGGCCGCAGCGCGGGCCTCGCGGGACACGCAGGCCGACGTCGTCGTGGAGGACATCGACGGGCGTTGCTTCCTGACGCCGCTGTGGTGGTGGCTTGAAACGCCGGTCGTGGCAATGGCCGACGACGTCGAGGCGGCGCGCGAGCGCCTGCCCGTGCGGGCGTTCTACGGCAGCACCGAGCTGCTGACACACGACACGCTCGACACGCTGCTCGAAGCCGCGTCGGCGGGACGGCCGGGCCTGCGCGAGCGCGTGCTGGGGTCGGACACCGGCAAGGCCGCGGGTCTCGCGGCCGCGACGCTGGCCAACAACGCCATCCAGCTGATCTTCACGGTGATCGTCACGCGCGTGCTCGGGAAGACCGACTACGGCGCGCTGGCGGCGCTGATCTCGGCGTTCCTGATCCTGATGGTCGGTGGCCAGGCGCTGCAGGCCGCGGCGGCGCGCGAGGTCGCGCGGCGCAACCTCGGAGACCATGCGGCGTTGCGCACGACGCTCGACGGCTGGGTGCGGACGCTGCTGGTGCTGACGCTTGCCGCCAGCGCGGTCGGCGTCGCGGTGCGCGAGCCGCTGGCGGCGCTGATCGGCGTCGACGACCACCCGTGGGGCGCGGCGGCGCTGCTGCCGACCGGCGGGCTCTGGATGTTGCTGTCGCTGCAGCGCGGCGTCCTGCAGGGCCTGCACGCGTTCAAGCCCGTGGCCATGAGCCTCTTCGCCGAAGCCGGCGCGCGGCTGGCGGTCGGCGTCGTGCTCGCGGTCGCGGCGGGCGTCACCGGCGCCTATCTGGCGACCCCGCTGTGCTTCCTGATCACCTCGATCTGGCTGCTCGTCGCGATCGACCGGCGGCTCGGGGCGCCGACGCGCCTGCCACGCGTGCCGACGCTGCGCTCGCTGATCGGCGACGGCTGGGTCCCGATCGTCGGGCTCGCGCTGATCGCCGTGCTGCAGAACATCGACGTGATCATCGCCCGCCACCAGCTCGGGCACGACCCTGCCGGGTCCTACGCGGTCGCGGCGGTCGCCGCGAAGGCGGTGGTCTGGGTCGCGATCGGCATCGGACTGCAGCTGCTGCCGCACGCGACGACGCTTGCCGCCGCGGGCGAGGACGCGCGCCCAGCGCTGCTGCGTGCGCTCGGGGTGATGGCCGTGATCGCCACGCCGGCGATGCTGATCTTCGCCGTCGTCCCCGCGACCGTCCTGCGTGTCACGTTCGGGCCGGACACCGTCGACGGCGCCGACGCGCTGACGCTGCTGGGGCCGGCGATGACGCTGCTGGCCATCACCTACCTCTGCGCGCAGTACCTCTTTGCGCTGGGACACGTGCGCTTCCTCTGGGCGCTGGCGGTCGTCGCCGTCGCCGAGGTCGTGGTGCTGCTGGCAGGCTCGTTCTCGCTGACGGGCTTCGCCGCGATGGTGCTGTGCGTGCAGGCGGCCGCAGCCGCGGCGCTGATGCTCGTCGCGTGGCGCTCAGCCGCCAGCCGGTGAGGGACCGACGCTGCGCAGCTTGCGCACGTCGGCGGCCTCGCTGTCGCTGACGGCCGGGCCGCCGAGCTCGGCAAGCGCGCGCTCCAGCGCACCGATGCGCTGGGAGAGGCCGCGGATCGCGTCGGCGACGGGATCGGGCAG
Organism: Paraconexibacteraceae bacterium; assembly: GCA_963727365.1. GTDB lineage: Bacteria > Actinomycetota > Thermoleophilia > Solirubrobacterales > Solirubrobacteraceae > Paraconexibacter. The sequence goes on from CAVSFU010000009.1 coordinate 271,748, forward strand.
GTGGACCCAGTCGGCGTCGGGGCCTTCGGGCTTGCGGCCCTCGACGCGCACGACGTGGCCGGGGTTGCCGACGACGGTGGCGTGCGGCGGCACGTCGGTGACGACGACGGTGTTCGCGCCGACCTTCGAGCCGTGGCCGATCGTGATCGGGCCGAGCAGCTTGGCGCCCGAGCCGACGGTGACGTTGTCCTCGATCGTCGGGTGGCGCTTGCCGGTCGCAAAGCCGGTGCCGCCGAGCGTGACGCCCTGGTAGAGGGTGACGTCGTCGCCGATCTGGGCGGTCTCACCGATCACGACGCCCATCCCATGGTCGATGAACAGGCCCTCGCCGATCCGCGCCGCGGGGTGGATCTCGATGCCCGTCGCCGTCCGCGAGACGTACGCGAGCATGCGCGGAGCCACCGGCACGCCGTGCTCGTGCAGGGCATGCGCGACGCGATGGGCAAGCAGCGCCTGCACTCCGGGCCACGACGCAAGGATCTCCGTGGCGGGAACACCGCGTGCAGCGGGATCGCGCTCGTGGGCGGCCCGAACGTCGCGACGGATCTCGCGCAGCACACGGGACAGGGTGCCGAGGCCGAACATCGTCCTCGATACGGTACAGGCCGCATGTCGCTGCCTCGCGTTCTCATCCTCCACGGCTGGCAAGGCAACGACGCGGGGCACTGGCAGACGTGGCTTGCTGAGGAGCTCACGCGCGCCGGCGCGGAGGTCCTCTACCCCGACCTGCCGGAGTGCGACACGCCCTGTCCGGACCGCTGGGGGTCGGCGGTGCACATGCATCTGCGTGCGCTTGCCGCGGAGCCCGGCGAGCGCGTCGTCGTCTGCCACTCGCTCGGGTGCGTGGCGTGGTTGCGCGAGGCTGCGCGGATCCTGCCGAAGTACCGCGTCGACCGCGTCGTGCTGGTCGCGCCGCCGTGTCCGGGCGCGAAGGTCCCGGAGCTGGCGCGCTTCTACCCGACCAACGCCGACGCCGAGGCCGTGCGCGAGGTCGCTCGGCACACGCGCCTGGTGTGCTCGGACGACGATCCGTACTGCCCCGGGCGTGGCGCGCCCGAGCACTGGGGGCGTCCGCTCGAGCTGGTCGTCGACGTGCTGCCCGGCCAGGGTCACCTCAACCTCGAGTCCGGGCACGGGCCGTGGCCGGAGATGCTCGACTGGTGCCTCGGGCGCCGGGAGGCGCTGGACTACGGCGCGAAGAAGGGTGCGCTGACGTAGCGCTCGCCGCTGTCGGGCAGGATCGTGATGATCCGCCCACCGCGCTGCCGCGCGACCGCCTGCGCGGCGTGCAGTGCGGCGCCGCAGGACACGCCGCCGAGCACGCCTTCGGTTCGCGCGCACGCCTGGGCGGCGGCGACAGCGTCGTCGTCGGAGACCGTGATGATCTCGTCGATCAGGTCGCGCTCGAGCACGGGCGGCACGAAGCCCGCGCCGATGCCCTGGATGTGGTGTGGGCCGGGCGCGCCGCCCGACAGGACGGCCGAGCGTGCGGGCTCGACGGCGACGACGTGCAGCTTGGGGTTGCGTGCCTTGAGGAAGCGCGCGCAGCCGGTGATCGTGCCGCCGGTGCCGACGCCCGCGACGAGCACGTCGACGTCCTCGTCGAGCTGGCGCCAGATCTCAGGCCCCGTCGTCTGCTCGTGGGCCAGCGGGTTTGCCGGGTTGGAGAACTGCTCCGGCAGGAAGACGTCGTCGCTCTGGGCCATCGCGCGCGCCGCCGCGACGGCCTCGTTCATGCCACCGAGCGACTCGACGACGTCGACGCGCGCGCCGTAGAGCCTCAGCAGCGCCTCGCGCTCGCGGCTCATGCCCTGCGGCAGCGTCAGCACGAGCTCGTAGCCCTTTGCGGCGCAGACGAACGCCAGCGCGATGCCGGTGTTGCCGCTTGTTGCCTCGACGATCGTCGAGCGGCCCGGCTCGATGCGCCCCTCCTGCTCGGCGGCCTCGATCATCGCGACGCCGATGCGGTCCTTGACCGATCCTCCGGGGTTGTAGGCCTCGAGCTTGCCGAAGATCTGGGCGCGCTCCGGGGCGAGCCGCGTCAGCTCCACCACCGGCGTGTTGCCGACGAGATCCGAAACGGAGGTCGGGATTCCTCCCATTCGTGCAGCCTAGCCGTGGATCCGCGCCATTACCTCGCACGTAAGCGACGCCGCGCGGCACGGCGGCTAGCCTCGCCGCCATGACCGGACCAGAGGTAATGCGCCAGTTCGTCCCCAACTCCCCCTTTGCCGCGCAGCTCGGCATCGAGCTGATCGACGTCGGCGACGACGGGGCGCGCCTGCGCCTGCCCTGGCGTCCCGAGCACGCGACGGTCGGCGACGTCGTGCACGGCGGCGCGATCTCGACGCTTGCGGACATGGCCGTGATGGCGTCGGCGTGGGCCACCGACGACGTGCCCGCCGACCTGCGCGGCGTCACCGTCTCGCTGACCGTGAACTTCCTCGACGCTGCGCGCGCAGAGGACCTCGAGGCGCGCGGCCAGGTCGTGCGCCGCGGGCGCTCGCTGACGTGCTGCGAGGCCGACGTGCTCGGTGCCGACGGCCGCATCGTCGCGCGCGCCCTGGGCACCTACAAGGTCGGCTGACCGCGCGGCTACTCCGGCAGGGTGATGAACAGCGTCTCGCGGACCGTGTCGCCGATTCTGCGCGTGCGGTGGCCCTTGCCGCTGGTGTCCTCCACCAGCACCACGCTGCCCGGCCCGAACCGCCGCGTCTCGCCGTCTGACACCGTGACCTCAGACTCGCCGCTGAGGCCGACGATGAGCTGGCGCCGCGGTGCGGTGTGCGGCTCGTCGGGGAACTCCTCGGTGACGCGGCGGAACCGCAGCTCACGGACGTCCAGCGGCGCGGAGATCAGCCACGCCGCGCCGGCGTAGCGCTCCGTGGCCATCTCCGGCGACAGGTCCTCGAAGTGCGTCTCGCCGTGCTCGTCGCTGTAGATCCGGACGTAATCCATCCTGGGACTTGTACGCGATCCGGCGCTACTCGTCGGGATACAGCGTCCGGATGAGTAGCGCGGCTGCAGCCGCGCCCACGAGCTGCGCGAGCACGAAGCTCGGCACCGAGGCAGGTGCGATGCCGGCGAACGTGTCGCTGAACATCCGGCCGACGCTGATCGCGGGGTTCGCGAAGCTCGTCGAGCTGGTGAACCAATAGGCGGCGCCGATGTAGGCGCCGACGGCCGCGGGTGCGGCGGCGTGGCGTGCGGTGCGAACGAGGCTGAAGATCACGAGCAGCAGGCCGACGGTCGCGATCGCCTCGGCGAAGAGATGTGCGCCGCTGGCGCGGTGCGTCTCGCTGATGCTGACGGCGGCAAGCTCGAACATCGCGTTGGCGGCGACCGCGCCGGTAACGCAGCCGGCGACCTGCGTCGGCACGTAGGCGGCCGCGTCGCGCCAGGAGATGCCGCCGAGGTGGGCGTCGACGAGCGAGACCACCGGGTTGAAGTGCGCGCCGCTCACCGCACCGAACATCAGGATGATCGCGAACAGCCCCGCCGCGGTCGCCGCGGCGTTCTCGAGCAGCTGCAGGCCGCGGTCGTCGGAGAGGTTCGCGGCCGCGATGCCCGACCCGATGACGAGCGCGGCGAGGAACGCCGAGCCGAGGAACTCGGCGAGCAGACGGCGCGGCAGCGGTGCGGTCACGACAGCTCCGCAAGCAGCTCGTCGATGCGGCCTGCGATCTCGTCGCGCGTGGCACGGACCGCGTCGAGCGCCTGCCCCTTGGGGTCGTCGAGCTCCCAGTCGAGGTAGCGCTTGCCTGGGATGTAGGGACAGGCGTCGCCGCAGCCCATCGTGACGACGACGTCGGCCCACTCCGCCAGCTCACGCGTGAGCAGCTTCGGCGTTTCTGCGCGGATGTCGAGGTCGAGCTCGTCCATCGCCTCGGCAACCTCGGGGTGGACGCGGTCAGCCGGCTCGCTGCCGGCCGAGCGCGCCTCGTGGGCGCCGTTGGCGGCGCGGTTGAAGAGCGCTTGGCTCATCTGCGAGCGCCCCGCGTTGTGGACGCAGACGAAGAGGACTTGGGTCACGGTGCGCGATCGTATCTATTGACAAGTCTCTATTCAATCGGTATTCATATATCGATGGCTGTCGATCTGGAGCTTGCCCCGAAGACCAAACGACCGAAGGGCGAGCGCTGCTGCGAGCCCGTCGTCTACCCCGATGTCGAGCGCGAGCAGGCCGCCCGTATCGCCGCGGTCGCAAAGGCGCTCGGCGACCCAATCCGCCTGCAGCTCGTCGACGTGCTGCGCAAGCACGCCGGCAAGGTCTGCGTCTGCGAGCTCGTGCCGCTGTTCGACGTCTCGCAGCCGACGCTCAGCCATCACCTCAAGAAGCTGCGCGAGGCCGGGATCGTCGATTCCGAGCGCCGCGGCCTGTGGGCCTACTACTACGTCCTCCCCGAGTCCCTGAAGGAGATCTCGACATGGCTGAGCTGACCGACACCGAGCTGCGCGAGCACGTCCGCACGCGCTACACCGACGCCGCCCTGCGGATGGCCGACCGCGACGCCACGGCCGGTTGTGGCTGTGGCTGCGAGTCCACTGAGGGCGGCTGCTGCGACGCCGGGCCTGCTGTCTTCGGCGGCGACCTCTACGCCGATGCCGACGTCAGCGGTGCGCCCGACGCTGCGGTGAGCGCGTCGCTCGGCTGCGGCGTCCCGACCGCGGTCGCCGATCTCGCGCCAGGCGAGACCGTCCTTGACCTCGGCTCGGGTGCAGGCGCCGACGTCCTCATCTCGGCGCAGCGCGTCGGGCCGAGCGGGCGTGCCTACGGCCTGGACATGACCGACGAGATGCTCGCGCTCGCGCGCGCCAACGCGGCCGCTGCCGGTGCCGACAACGTCGAGTTCCTCAAGGGCTACATCGAAGAGATCCCGCTCCCCGACGACAGCGTCGACGTGGTCATCTCCAACTGCGTGATCAACCTGGCTGCCGACAAGCAGCAGGTGCTACGCGAGGTGGCGCGCGTCCTGCGTCCGGGCGGGCGTTTGGCTGTTTCCGACGTGATCGCCGACAGCGACATGGACGACGCGACCCGTGCCGACATGAGCGAGTGGACCGGCTGCATCGCCGGCGCGCTCGGACGCGAGGAGTACAACGCTGCGCTCGCGAGCGCGGGACTCGGCGAGATCGAGATCCGCGAGACCCACCGCGTGCACGAGCACGCGGCGTCGGCGATCATCCGCGCCCGGAAGGAGGCGTCATGACGATTCAAGACCTGCTCGTCGCCGAGGCTCGCCGTGCGGCGACCGCGCGCGTCGCGGCGCGCTGCTGCGGCCGTCCCGCCACGGCCCGTCCCCCCGCCCGCACGTTCGCGCTGCGCCGACCGCGCCTGTGGGTGCGTCCGGCGCGAGCCTGCTGCTGAGATGGCCGCGATCAACCTCCACGACCCGCAGACGCTCTACCGCCACTGGGAGGCCGAGCAGTGGAACCCGTTCACGATCGACCTCACGCGTGACGTCGAGCACTGGGCGGCGATGGAGGACCGCGGGCTGTACGACTTCGTGCTCGGCTCGCTGATGGTCGCCGAGGAGCGCATCACCACGAAGTTCTCCGGGCTGGTCGGCGCGCACGGCAGCGAGGAGGAAGCGACGTTCCTCGCGACCCAGCAGGTCGACGAAGCGCGCCATATGCAGTTCTACGCGCGCTTTCAGGACGAGGTCGTCGGCGAGCCGACGGCGATCGCCGCCCACGTCGAGCGCGCGCGGGAGCAGATCTCCCCCGCGTTTCGCACGATCTTCGACGACAAGCTCGTCGCCGCGCACGACCGCTTGGTGGCCGACCCAGCTGACCGCGAGGCGAAGGTCGCCTTCGTGACGATGTACCACCAGGTGCTCGAGGGAACGCTCGGCCTGACGACCTTCGAGTTCTCGACGCGCCTGCTCGAGCGCGAGGGCCTGCTCCCGGGCTTCCGCGAGGGCTACGCGAAGATCCACCACGACGAGCACCGCCACATCGGTTACGGCACGTGGTTCCTGCGCCAGGCGGTTGCCGACGACCCCGCGATGGGCGACGTCGTCCGCGCGACGCTGCGCGACCTCCTCCCCGCCGTCGCCGACTCGCTGCAGACGCCCGAGGGCACGGACGCGTCCGTCCTGGGCGCGACGACCGACGAGCTGCGCTCCTTCGCGCTCAACGGCCTGACGCGGCGGTTGAGCATCATCGGCGTGCCGATCGAAACGCTCGCGGACTCGCTCCCATAATAAGACTGAGTCTCATCTTGCGATACGGTGCAGGTGATGCTCGACACCCGCCTCCCCGTCACCGTGCTCTCCGGCTTCCTCGGCGCCGGCAAGACGACGCTGCTCAACCACGTCCTCGCCAACCGCGAGGGACGGCGGGTCGCCGTGATCGTCAACGACATGAGCGAGGTCAACATCGACGCCGCGCTGGTGCGCGACGGCCTGCGGCGCGTCGACGAGCAGCTCGTCGAGCTGACCAACGGCTGCATCTGCTGCACGCTGCGCGAGGACCTGCTCATCGAGGTCGGCCGCCTCGCGGACGCGGGTCGCTTCGACTACCTGCTGGTCGAGTCGACCGGGATCTCCGAGCCGCTTCCGGTCGCCGAGACGTTCACGTTCGCCGACGAGCACGGTCGCTCGCTGTCGGACGTGGCGCGACTCGACACGATGGTGAGCGTCGTCGACGGCCGCGCGTTCCTCGACGATCTCGGCTCGCTTGACGACATCGCGCAGCGTGGCGAGGCGCTCGGCGAGGACGACGAGCGCACCGTGGTCGACCTGCTCGTCGACCAGGTCGAGTTCGCCGACGTGCTCGTGATCTCCAAGTGCGACGTCACCGATCCGGATCGCATCCGCCGCACCGAGGAGGTGCTCCGCGTGCTGAACCCACGCGCCGAGGTGGTCCGCGCTGCCAACGGCGCGGTCGACCTCGACACCGTCCTCGACACCGGCCGTTTCGACTTCGACCAGGCCAGCGAGGCCCCTGGCTGGCTTGCCGTCCTGCGCGGCGACGAGCAGCCCGAGACCGACGAGTACGGCATCCGCAGCTTCGTCTACCGCGCGCGTCGACCGTTCCACCCCGCCCGCCTGCACGACGCGGCCAACGAGGCGTGGCCCGGCGTGCTGCGCTCCAAGGGCCAGTTCTGGCTTGCGTCGCGACCGTGGTTTGCGGGGCTGTGGTCTTCGGCCGGCGGCGTGCTCTCGCTCGGCCGCGCGGGGTTGTGGTGGTCTGCGGTCCCGCGCGAGCACTGGCCCGCCGAGGCCGTCGCGCACATCGACGAGTTCAGCGAGGAGCCCTGGGGCGACCGCCGTCAGGAGATCGTCTTCATCGGCGACGAGATGGACGAGCCGTCGATCCGCGCGCGGCTCGACGCCTGCCTGCTACGTGACGACGAGCTCGCCGAGGGCGATGCGCGTCGTGGCTGGGACGTCGCGGACCCACTGCCCTCCTGGGGCGAGCCGGTCCGGGCTTAGCCCGGCGGCGACGCGAGGTCGCACACCGCCGCTGCCTGGGCGACCGGATTGGCGAGGCGGCGTTCGGCGGCGGGGCTGTCGATGCTGCCGCTCGCGAGCACGTCGGTGACGCGGTCGTCGGACACGATCACCCTGAGCCCGCGAAGCACGCACTCCAGCCGCTGGGGCGCGATGCCGTCGACCTCTTCGCCGACGAGCCGCTCGAACGCCTGACGCAGCAAGGAGATGCCTGCCGCGGCGCGACAGCGCGCGAGCCACCGATACGTCGTCGTCAAGCCCGCGCGTCGTGCACCCAGGACGGAGTAGGCAAGCCGCGTCACTTCGGAGTCCGACATCCGATCGGCGCTGCGTCGCACGCAGCGCTGGATGACGTCCCGCTCGCTCGCTGCGGTCGCCTGCAGGTGTCCGGCGACGGTCGCTCCTAGCTGACCGCGCAGGAGGTCGGCGTCGAAGCCATCGACGCGCCAGCCCCCACGCTCGTAGCGCAGCGTCAGCGTGCCCGCGATGCGGTCGCCGTCGCCGGTGTTCAGCCCGACACGCGTGCGCGCGCGGTCGCCGTCGACGGTGGCTCCCATGACGCTGGCTTGCGCAGGGATGTCGGGCATCCCTTCGCCGAGGACGCGCACGCAGCGAGCGACGTCGCCGTAGATGCGCACGGTCAACCGCCGGGTCAGCACATGGCGGCAGCGACGGCCAGCATCGAACGTCTGCAGCGCGCTCAGCGCCGCTCCACGCACCTCCGCGTCGCGCGTCGGTGGCGGGGTGGGCGAAACGTCGTCGTTGTCACGCCGCCGCCGCCACAAGCGGCGAGCGACACCGCGACCACGATCCAAGGAAGTTCGCGAGCGCACGGCGCGTAGTGAAGCACCGCTACCGTCACACCGGTGGCCGCCCAGACCGAGCAGGAGCCCCAGACCGCGGGCGAGCTCATCCGCTTCTGGCGCACGCGGCGCGGGCTCAGCCAGCTCGAGCTGTCGCTGGATGCAAACGTCTCCACGAAGCACCTGAGCTTTGTCGAGACCGGCCGCTCCCGTCCTGGTCGCCAGCTCCTGACCCACCTGGCCCAGCACCTCGATCTGCCGATCAGCGAGCGCAATCGCCTGCTGCTGGCGGGCGGCTACGCGCCTCCCTACTTGGAGGGCCCCTACGACGGCGACGTGATGCAGCCGCTGCGCGAGTCGCTCAGCCGGCTGCTCGAGGCGCACGAGCCGAACCCGGCGCTGATCGTCGACGGGCTCTGGAACCTGATCGACTCCAATCGCGCCGCTTCGCTGCTCTGGGACGGCGTCGACCCCGAGCTCCTCGAGCCACCGATCAACCTGCTGCGCCTCGGCGTTCACCCGGGCGGCCTGCCGCGGATCTCGTCGATGACCGCCGCGTGCAACGCGCCGCTGATCCACCGGCTCAAGCGCCGCAGCCGCGAGGACGCCGATCCCGCCCTCGCCAAGCTCATCGAGGAGGTCGAGTCCTACCTCCCCGACGAGCCGCCGGACGGAGTCGCCACCCAGCCGGTGGTCTCGCTCAAGCTGCAGACAGCCGTCGGCGAAGTCGAGCTGTTCACGGTCATCGCCACCCTCGGAGCCCCGCTCGACGTCACGGCCGCGAACCTCGCGATCGAGACCTTCCTGCCGATGAACCCCGAGAGCGCAGCGCGGCTGGCTGAGCTGATGCGGCGCGATCAGATGTAGTACATCGCCGCGCCCGCGGCGCGTGTCTCGCGCTCGACGAGCTCGGCGATCGTGATCTTGCCGAGCACCTCGCGGGCCGCGGCGGCGGCTTCCTCGAAGACGCCCTCGGCGTCGCGGCCGAGCGGGCCGTCGAGCAGCTCGATGATCTCGAGCACGGTGATCGTCGACGGGTCGCGGCCGAACGAGTAGCCGCCCTTCACCCCGCGCTGGGACTTCAGGACACCCGCGCGGCGCAGCGTCGCGAAGAGCTGCTCGAGGAACTGGACGGGGATGTCGCGGCGGCGGGCGAGCTCGCCGATCGGCACCGGCCCGGGCTCGCCGGAGCGCCCCAGCTCAGTGAGCGCTTTGACGGCGTAAGGGCTCTTGGTCGTGATCGACAGCATCGTCCTAGGGTGTCGACCACTGTATGGCAACTCTCGGCCGCTTCGCCCCGCCGATCGCCCTCATGGGGCTGATCTTCTACCTCTCCGCCCAACCCGATCTCAACAGCGGCCTGGGCACGCTCGACACGATCCTGCGCAAGGGCGCGCACATGGCCGAATACGGCGTGCTGTTCCTGCTCTGGCGCCGCGCGACGGGCAACTCAGCGCTTGCGGCTGCGATCGCGCTCGGCTATGCCGCAACCGACGAGTACCACCAGACGTTCGTCGACGGCAGGCACGGCAGCGCGGTCGACTGGGCGATCGACGCCACCGGCGTCGCGCTCGCCGCCGCAGCGGTTAGAGCCAGCCGCGCTCGGTCGCGATGAGCACGGCCTGCGCGCGGTCCACGGCGCCGACCTTGCCGTAGATGTTGTGCAGGTGCGTGCGCACCGTCGACGTCGACAGCGAGAGCTCCAGCGCGATCTGCTTGTAGACCTTGCCCTCGGCCAGGCGCTTGAGCACGTCGACCTCGCGCGCCGACAGCGGGCACGGGTCGATCTGGCGGGTGCGGCCCGAGCTGGGGTACGGCAGGTCGTACATCACCGAGCGCAGGTCGCTCGGCCCGAGGCCGATCGCGCGCGCGGTCTTCAGCAGCTCCGACGGCGCCACCGCGCCACCTTGTGCGTAGTGGGCAAGCATGTCCGCCAGCCGCACGAACGCGGCCTCGCCGGTCGCGTCGTCGGCGTGGTGGCGCTCGATGACCGACGCGATCGACTTCGGCAGCCCCCAGCGGCGCGCGAGCACCCCGCCGACAAGCGCGTGATCGACGCCGAGCTCACGGCGCTCACGGTGGATGCGCTCCTCCGGCGTGCGCGCGCCCTCGTGGACCTTGGCCGGATAGCCGGCGTAGGCGTGCAGCAGCACGAGCTTGCCGATGTCGTGCAGCAGCGCGGTGACCATCAGGCGGTCGCGGTGCTCGTAGTTGGCCGCCGTGGCGAGGCGGTCGGCGGCGCGCTGGGTGGCGACGCCATGCAGGCGGAAGCGCTCGGGCGCCGCGTCCCACACAGCGGTGCGCTCGAAGAAGTCGAACGTCCGCGCACGCGTGGCAAGCGAAGCCACGGACTCGGGCGAGAGGACCTCGACGGCCTGCACGATCGACTCGACGCGGCCGCGGGACTTGCCCTCGAGCTGGTTTGCAAGCCGCAGGACGGCGATTACGAGCGCGACATCGGACTCGACGGCGCCGACGACGTCGCTGACGGAGTGGCGCTCCGCGCTGACCACACGCAGCAGCCGGTTGCGTGACTCAGCCAGCGCCGGGAACGCCTCGAGGGCCTCGAACGCCGCCGTCAGACGGCGACCGTGGCCCTCGTTGTGGTGGCGGGCGACAGGCTGAGGGGCGGGCGACGGCACGGGCAGAGTGCTCACTTGTTGCCTATCGGCACTCCTGGACGGATGGTTGAGTGCTACTGCGGCAAAGCCGCATCGATGCGGCGCAGCGACTCATCTCGACCGAGCACCGCGAGCGTCTCGAAGATGCCGGGCGACACCGTCGTGCCCGCCAGCGCGACGCGAATCGGCTGGAAGACGTCCTTCGGCTTGGCGCCACGCGACTCCACGACGCCACGCAGCGCCGCGTCGATGCTTTCCACGTCGAACGGCTCGACCGCGGCCAGCGCGGCGCGCGCGTCGGCCAGCGCCGCGCGGTGCTCATCGGACGTCAGGAACTTCTCGCGCGCCTTGGCGTCGTCGCCCGGGCCGTCGTAGATGAAGCCGGCCAGCGGCCAGAAGTCCGCCAGCGTCTGGACCTTCTCCGCGCTGATCTCGACCGCCGGACCGAGCCCCGAGCGGCCGCTGTAGGCCTCGATCCGCGCCGTCAGCTCGTCGAGCGGCAGCTCGCGGATGTAGCGGCCGTTCATCCAGCGCAGCTTCTGCTCGTCGAAGCGCGCCGGGTTCTTCGCCACGCGCGTGATGTCGAAGCGCCGCACGAGCTCGTCGCGCGAGACGATCGTCTCGTCGTCGGTGTCGCCCCAGCCCAGCAGCGCGATGTAGTTGAGGACGGCCTCCGGCAGGTAGCCGGCGTCGCGCAGCTCCTGCACGGACGCCGCGCCGTGGCGCTTGGAGAGCTTCTTGCCGTCCGGCCCGTGCAGCAGCGGCAGGTGGGCAAAGCGTGGCGGCGTCGCGCCGAGCGCCTGGTAGACGAGCAGCTGCTTGGGCGTGTTGGACAGGTGGTCCTCGCCGCGCACGACGTCGGTGATCTCGGCGTCGAGGTCGTCGACGGCGACCGCGAAGTTGTAGAGCGCCGTCCCGTCCGCCCGTGCGATGACGGGGTCGTCGAGATGCGCGCCGCGGAACGTGGTGTCACCGCGGATCAGATCCTCGACGACGAGCTCGGCGTCATCGGGGACGCGCAAGCGCACGGCGCCGGAGTCCTCGGCCTCGCCGCGAAAGCCGGCGGCCGCGCCGTGGATCTCCTTGTAGGCCTTGACGTCGTCGGCAGTGGCGGCCGAGTGGTACGCGTGACCGTCGGCCAGCAGCTGCGCGAGGACCTCGCCGTGGCGGTCGCCGCGGCTGACCTGCGAGATCGGGCCCTCGTCGTAGTCGAGCCCGAGCCACTCGAGCGCGTCGAGGATCTGCGCGACGTTCTCAGGCGTCGAGCGCTCGCGGTCGGTGTCCTCGATGCGCAGCACCAGCGTCCCGCCGGTGTTGCGGGCCATCAGCCAGTTGTAGAGCGCCGTGCGCGCGCCGCCGATGTGCAGCGCGCCGGTGGGGCTGGGAGCAAAGCGGACCCGCATCGAGCGGCCACGCTAGCGTGAAGCCGTGCTCATCGGCGCCCACGTCTCCCCCGCCGGCGGTCCCGCCAAGGCCCTCGCGCGCGGCGAGGAGCTCGGCGCCCAGGCGATCCAGATCTTCAACCAGAGCCCGCGGCAGTGGAAGCCGACGGTGTACAAGGAGGAGACGATCGCCGAGTACCACGAGGCGCTTGCGGACAGCAGCATCGAGTCGCTGCTGATCCACGCCGTCTACCTGCTGAATCCCGGCAGCGACGACCCCGATTTCCGCGAGAAGACGCTGGAGTCGCTGGCCGCGTCGCTGCGCGCCGGCGACGCGCTCGGCGCCGACGCGGTGGTGCTGCACGCCGGCAGCGCGAAGACCGGCGACGTCGGCGAGGCGATCGCGCGCGCCGGCGAGCTGATCCGCGAGGCGCTGGCGGAGTCCGACCGCTGCCCGCTGCACCTGGAGAACACCGCGGGCGCCGGCGGCACCCTCGGGCGCTCGTTCGAGGAGCTCGCGGCGCTGTTCGACGCCAGCGGCGGCGACAAGCGCCTCGGCCTGTGCCTGGACTCCTGCCATCTGCTTGCCTCGGGCTACGACGTGCGCACGCCTGCGAAGCTCGCGGCGGTGCTGGACGAGTGCGACCGCGAGGTCGGCCTCGCGCGGCTTGGGTCGCTGCACTACAACGACTCGAAGGTCGCGCTCGGATCGAACGTCGACCGCCACGCCGTCACGGGCGAGGGCGAGATCGGCCTGAAGGGCACGCAGGTGTTCCTGTCGGAGCCGCGCTTCGACGGCCTCCCCTGTGTGCTCGAGACGCTCAGCGACGAGCGCGAGGACGTGCGCCTGTGCTGGGACCTGCGCAAGAAGGGCTTGGCCGCGCGCAAGCGCGCCGCTAAGCGGGCTTGAGCAGGACCTCGAGCGCGCGCTGCTTCGCCGCGTCTGAGGCCTTCTCCGCGGAGCCGCTGTCAAACGGCGGCTGCGGGTCGTACTCGATGCCGAGTTGAATCGCTTCGGCGATCTCCTGGCCGTGGACCTCGGCGGTCAGCGACAGCGCCATGTCGATCCCCGCCGACACGCCGGCGCCGCTGATGAACTTGCCGTCGAAGACGACGCGGTCGACGACGGGCTCGACATCCAGCGTGCGCAGGAACTCGCGCGCAGCCCAGTGTGTCGTCGCGCGGCGGCCGGCTGACACGCCAGCTTTGGCGTACACGAGCGCGCCGGTGCAGGCCGACGCCATCCACGTCGCGCCCGGCTCGACGTCGCGCACCCACTGCAGCAGCGCCTCGTTGTCCAGCGGGCCGAGTGGCTTGCCGCTGCCCGGCATGACGACGACGTCGGGGTCGCGCAGTGTCTGCGGCGAGTCGGTCGGCAGCATCGCCAGCCCGCGGTCGGTCTTCACCGGGCCGTCGTTGGTCGCGAGGAAGTGGATCTCGGCGCCCGGCCATGCACTCATGACCTCGTAGGGACCGATCAGGTCGAGCGCGGTGAAGTCGTCGTAGAGGACGTAGGCGATCTTCATCAGCGCAGCGTCGCAGACTCGAGCGGCCGGCTCAGCAGGACGCCGGCAGCGAGCGCCGCGGCGTCCTCGTCCCCGCCCTCCAGCGCGGCGGCGAGCGCCTCGAGCTGGGCGTCGTCCTCGGGACCGGGCGTCAGCAGTGCGGCGAGCTGCTCGCGGCCCTCGAGCCCGGCCACGAGCGTGTTGAGGGCCAGGCGGTAGGCGATGTTGCCGGCGCCGTCGACGATCGCGCTCCAGAGCTGTTCGTGCACCGGCGTGCGGTCGGGCGCCTCGATCACCTCGCGCGCGAGCGCCGCGGCTGCCGCGCGTGTGCTGTCGGGTCCACGGCGCGCGCAGAGGCGTGCCGCGTCGACGCCGATGGAGGCGCGCATCTCGACGATCGCGCGCGCCAGCTGCGGTGCGAGCTCCTTCTCGCGCGCGAGGTCGATCAGCAGGTCCAGGCCGGCGTCCGCGCGCCAGTCGCGCACGCGCGTCGCGCCGCCCTGGGACACCTGCACCAGGCGCGCCTGCTGCAGGCGGTTGAGCGCCTCGCGAACGGCGTGGCGGTTCACCGACAGGCGCTCGGCGAGCTCGCGCTCTGAGGGCACGGCGTCTCCGGGCGCCAGCGCGCCGGTGAGGATCTGCTCGCGCAGCTGCGCGTGGACGGAGTCGGAAAGGCGCACTTGCAGCGGCCCACGCTAGCTGGTACAACCAGTTCGTGCAACTGGTTGTACCAGCATGGTCGATCTGATCCTCGCGGCGATCCCGGCGTTCGTGCTGCTGCTGGCGGTCGAGTTCTTCACGCTGCGCGTCGCCCACCGCGACGAGCACGTGGGCTACGAGCTGCGCGACAGCCGCACGAGCCTGACGATGGGGCTCGGCAACGTCTTCATCAACCTCTGGTGGAAGCTCGTGGTGCTCGCGATCCTCGCGGCGCTCTACGAGCTCTCTCCCCTGCGCCTGGACGCCGGCGACTGGTGGGTCTGGGTACTGCTGTTCTTCGCGGACGACTACTCCTACTACTGGTACCACCGCGCCGGGCACCGCGTGCGGATCATGTGGGCCAGCCACGTCGTCCATCACTCCAGCGAGCACTACAACCTCTCCACGGCGCTGCGCCAGACCTGGACGCCGTTTCAGAGCGTGCTCTTCTGGGCGTGGATGCCGCTCGTCGGCTTCGCGCCGTGGATGATCCTGCTGGCCCAGAGCTGGAACCTGCTCTACCAGTTCTGGATCCACACGGAGGCGATCGGCAAGCTCCCGCGCTGGTTCGAGGCGGTCTTCAACACGCCGAGCCACCACCGAGTGCATCACGGCTCACAGGCGCAGTACCTCGACAAGAACTACGCCGGGATCCTGATCCTGTTCGACCGCCTGCACCGGACGTTCGAGCCGGAGCGCGAGCGCGTGCGCTACGGGCTGACGACCAACATCGCCACGTTCAACCCCGTGCGCGTGGCGTTTCACGAGTACGCGTCGATCTGGCACGACGTACGCGGCGCGCGCACCTGGCGCGACCGCGCCGGCTACCTGCTGCGCGGACCCGGCTGGGCGCCAGCGTCAGACGACGTCGCTGGAGTAGAAGCGCAGCACCAGC
Organism: Paraconexibacteraceae bacterium; assembly: GCA_963727365.1. Taxonomy (GTDB): domain Bacteria; phylum Actinomycetota; class Thermoleophilia; order Solirubrobacterales; family Solirubrobacteraceae; genus Paraconexibacter. The sequence continues at coordinate 287,110 of CAVSFU010000009.1, forward strand.
AGCTTGCGCGGGTCGGCGGCGACGGTGCAGCGCAGCGCGCCGTCTGAGCCGCGACCTGCCGCTGATCTCGAGCCCGTCGTCGCTGTGCCGATCCTGCCAGCATCGCTGGCCATGGAGGAGATTCTCGGCGAGATCGACGACTTCATCGCGCGGGAGGTCGAGCCGCTCGAGCGCGAGCACCCGCAGTTCCTCGACCACCGCCGCGAGTTCGCGCGCACGGACGTCGAGCGCGACGGTGCCCCCACCGCGGAGTGGGAGCAGCTGCTGCGCGAGGTGCGCCGGCGTGCTGACGCGGCGGGGCTGCTGCGCTTCGCGCTGCCCGCCGACCTGGGTGGGCGCGACGCGACGAACCTGCAGATGGCGATCGTGCGCGAGCACCTCAACCGCCGGCCGATCGGGTTGCACAACGACCCGCAGTCCGAGGCCTCGATCATCGGCAACTTCCCGACGGTGATCCTGCTGCACGAGTTCGGGACCGGCGCGCAGCGCGAGCTGATCGAGCCGTGCATCACGGGTGCGGCGGGCGTCGCGTTCGGGCTGACCGAGCCCAACCACGGCTCTGACGCCACGTACCTGGAGACGACCGCAGTGCGCGATGGCGACGAGTGGGTCATCAACGGGACCAAGCGCTTCAACACCGGGATGCACGTGGCCAGCCACGACCTGGTGTTCGCGCGTACGTCGGGCGAGCCGGGTGAGCCGCGCGGGATCACGGCGTTCCTCGTCGAGCGCGAGGCGCTGGAGATCGAGATGTACTGGTGGACGCTGAACATGCCCTCAGATCACGCCGAGGTGCACCTCCGCGACGTCCGAGTCGGGGACGACGCGATCCTCGGCGAGGAGGGCCTCGGCCTCGCATTGGCGCAGCGCTTCGTCCACGAGAACCGGATCCGCCAGGCCGCCTCCTCGCTCGGGGCCGCCGTCTTCTGCGTGATCGAGGCCGCGCGCTACGCCAAGGGACGCGTCACGTGGGGCAAGCCGCTCTGGCGCAACCAGGCGATCCAGTTTCCGCTGGCCGAGCTCTGGACCGACTGCGAGCTGCTGCGCGGCCTGATCCACACGACGGCGTCCGAGCTCGACGCCGGTGAGATCACGCCGCACGTCGCGATGGTCAACTACCGCGCCAACCGCCTCGCCTGCGAGGCGGCCGATCGTGCGATCCAGGTCTGCGGCGGCATGGGTTACACGCGCCACATGCCCTTCGAGCACATCTACCGCCACCATCGCCGCTACCGCATCACCGAGGGCAGCGACGAGATCCAGCTGCGCAAGATCGCGCTGGATCTGTTCGGTGGGCTCTAGCTGACGGCGGCCGCGGCCGCGGCCGCGGGCTCGGCGGGCGCCGGCTCAACCACAGGCGCCGGGAGCGGCGGAAGGATCCGCTCGAGCTCGGCCCGCAGGCTCGGCAGCTTGCGCAGATCGACGCGGTAGCCCTCGCCGAAGCGCAGCACGCGCTGGCCCATCGACGTCTCCAGCTCGAGCACGAACTCGCTCTCGCCGCGGTGGTTGCTGAGCGTGTGCTTCAGCTCGTCGATCGCGCTGGCCGGCAGCGCGCGGGCGTCAACCCGCCAGGTCAGCACGGGTGGGCCCGTCGGCAGCGCCGCGATCTCCTCGCGCGCCGCCTCGACCTCCGCGTCGCTGGGCGCAAAAGGGGTGATCTCTTGCGCTTTGAAGATCGTTCCCTTGTCGTCCTTTGCCAGCTGGCCGCGGATCGTGACGACGTCGTCGACCTTCGGCTCCATCTCTGCGAGGACGTTCTCGAAGACCATGATCTCGATCTGCCCCTCGAGGTCGTCGAGCGTCGCGAACATCAAGAGCTTGCCCGCGCGCGATTTCAGCTTGCGCGCGGTCGAGATGATGCCGCCGACGGTGAGCCACTCGCCGTCCTTGCGGTCGGGCAGCTCGGCGAGCGTCACGTCGCACGCGACGCGCAGCGCCGGCAGCACGGCCTTCAGCGGATGCGTCGACAGGAAGAGGCCGATCGCCTCCTTCTCGTGCGCGAGCAGCTCGCCCTGCTCGAATTCCTCCGACGGGATCGGCGGATGCGACGGTGCAGCAAACGCCGCGGCCGCGCCGTTTCCACCGCTCATGTCGCCGAGGTCGAAGATCGAGCCTTGTCCGATCTCGGCGTCCAGCTGCGCCTTCTGCCCGGAGGCCTGCGCCTGCTCGAGCACCGCGAGCATCCCCATGCGCGTCGCGCCGGTGGAGTCGAACGCACCGCACTTCACGAGCGCCTCGATCGCCTTCTTGTTGACCGCGCGTGGGTCGACGCGCTCGCAGAAGTCCCAGATCGACTCGAACGGCTTCTCCTCGCGGGCGGACTTGATCGCCTCCACCGCCGCGTAGCCGACGCCCTTCACCGCGTCGAGCCCGAAGCGGATGCTGCCCTCGGCGACGACGAACTCGTGATCTGACGCGTTGACGTCGGGCGGCAGGATCGCGATCCCGAGCTCCTCGCAACGCGCCACGAAGAACGGGACCTTGTCCTTGGTCGACATCACCGAGCTGATCAGCGCGGCCATGTACTCGGCCGGGTAGTTCGCCTTCAGCCAGGCCGTGCGGTAGGAGATCAGCGCGTAGCACGCAGCGTGGGAGTTGTGGCTGACGATGCCGTTCGCGACGTAGTTGAGCGGCCCGTCAGGGTCCATCTCGACGTCGTAGGTCATCCGCTCGCCAGCGAACTCGATCGCCACGATCGGGTCGCCGTTCTCTACGTGAGCGGTGGCGAGATGACGCTCGACCTTGAAGCGGAAGTCTTCGGGCGTCACGACGACATACGGCAACTCGCCGTACTTGTCGGCGAAGAAGGCAGGAGACCGGTCCATGCCGTCCATCTCCCAATAGACCCCATCGAGGTAGAAGTCGCAGACGCGGCCGCCGGGAAGCACCTTGTGCATCTCGAAGTCCACGCCGAGATCGATGAGCCACTCGCACATCTCGCGCTCCGGCCAGCTGGCGCACCACATTCCGTTCGATGCGATCGAGCAGTGGCCGTAGCCGGGGCCGGTGCCGTACGCGGTGGCAACTGTCGCCAGCGAGCGCTCCATCTGCGCGGTCCGCCACGCGGGGTCGTTGGCCCAGAGCCAGCGCACGCGCTCGTGCATCGCAGCGGCTCCGATCCGCCTGATATGTGGATGCAGCTCGTGCATCCGCTTCATGTGCGCGACCTTGTCCTCCTGCGGGCGCGAGGCCTGGTACTCGCGCATCCGGACCGCCGCGCGTCGGTCCTGCTCCTTGCGCTCGGGCCGGCGAGCGAGCTTGCGCATCGTTTCGCGGCGCGCCGCGCGCTGACGGTCGCTGACCATCGGCAACGTGATCAGCTCGGTCCCGACGCGCATCGCGCCGACCTCGAGATACCCCTCCGTCGTGAGCAAGCGGTGCTCCGCGGTGACCTTGATCTGTCGCCCGCTCTCACAACGCACGTGATACACGGGCTTGCGACCCGTCTTGACGATGCGGGTTACGCCGTGGGACCGAACCTCACCATCGGCCCACATCGACATGAGGCGTTTCGGCTGGAGGCGAAACGCCTCGCTCAGCCGGACGCGCGTGCCGTCCTCGAGGACGACACGAGTGTCGCCGGTGGCGCACTTGTTGAACGAGTAGTCAGCCGATTTCTCGTTGGTCGTCCACAGCCAGTCGATCACGTGCGGCGCGAGGCCCGACGCGCCACAGCCCGAGCGGAACTCGGGCTCGAGCTCGGCCATCGCGGCGCGGTTCTTCTTGCCGATTGCCTTGCGCAGGTCGTCTGCCTTGGCGCCCGAGAAGCCGGCGAGCTCCTTGGAGATCTGCATCGCCTGCTCCTGATACAGGATCACCCCGTAGGTGCCGCCGATGATCGGCGCCAGGCGGTCGTCGGGGATCGAGACGAGCTCTCGGTTGCGCTTGCCGCGTGCGTAGGTCGGGATCTGGTCCATCGCCCCTGGCCGGTACAGCGCGACGAGCGCGACGAGGTCGTCGAACTCCGTCGGGCGAACCTGCTTGAGGGCGTTCTGCATGCCCTCGGACTCGAACTGGAAGACGCCGACCGAGTCGCCCCTGGCGAGCATCTCGTAGGTCTTGGCGTCGTCCATCGGCAGCGTGTCCATGTTCGGGCGCTGGCCCGAGGAGCGGGCGATGATGTTGAGCGCGTCCTCGATCACGTCGAGGTTGCGCAGCCCGAGGAAGTCCATCTTCAGCAGGCCGAGATCCTCGACCGGCTTCATCGAGAATTGCGTGACCTGCTTGTAGACCTTGTTGCCGTTTTCGTCGGTGGAGTTGGCGTCGGCGAGCTGCAGCGGCACGACGTCGGTGAGCGGCATGCCCGCGATCACGACCGCGGCGGCGTGGATCGAGTTGTTGCGGACGATGCCCTCGAGGCCGCGCGCGACGTCGACGATCTGCTTGGCGGTCGGGTCGGAGTCGTAGGCGCCGCGCAACGGCTGGCCCTCGGCGAGGCAGTCCACGAACGACGGCGCGCGGCCCTGCTCGGGATCCGGGATCAGCTTCGCGAGGCGATCGCCCACCCCGTAGTCGTGGCCAAGGACGCGCGCCGCGTCGCGCGTTGCCGCGCGCGGGAACATCTTGCCGAAGGTGATGATCTGGGCGACCGACTCGCGCCCGTACTTCTCGACGACGTACTGCATCACGCGCTCGCGGCCACGCACCGAGAAGTCGATGTCGATGTCCGGCATCGACACGCGCTCGGGGTTGAGGAAGCGCTCGAAGAGCAGGTCGTACTTCAGCGGGTCGACGTCGGTGATCAGCAGCGAGTAGGCGACGATGCTGCCGGCCGCCGAGCCACGGCCCGGGCCGACGGCGATGCCGTTGTCCTTGGCCCACTTGACGAAGTCCCAGACGATCAGGAAGTAGGCGTTGAAGCCCATCCGGTCGATGACCTCGAGCTCCATCTCCGCACGCTCGACCGCGTGGGCAGGCGGCGGGCTGCCGTAGCGCTTGGCCAGACCGGTGAAGACCCGCTCGCGCAGGTACGCGCGCTCGTCCTGCCCCTCGGGCAGGAACCGCGGGATCAGCTGCTTGCCGAGCTCGATCTCCACGTCGCAGCGCTCGGCGATCTCCAGCGTGCTCTGCAGCGCCTCAGGCCACTCCGCGAACGCCTGCGCCATCTCCTCGGAGCTCTTGAGGAAGAACTCGTTGGTGTCGAAGGTCATCTTCGGCGCGGCGAGCGTGGACTTCGTCTGCACGCACAGCAGCGCCGTGTGGTGGTGGTAGTCCTCCTTGCGGAGGTAGTGCACGTCGCCGGTGCCGACGAGCTTGCCGCCGAGCTCACGCGCGATCTTCACGATCCCGGTGTTGGCGATCTCCTGGTCGCCGATGCCGTTCTTCTGGACCTCGAAGTAGACGTTGTCGCGGCCGAACGCGTTGATGAGCTCTGAGACGTGGGCGCGGGCGTCGTCCTCGCGGCCGTCGACGATGCGGCTGGCGAAGCGGCTGGCAAGGCAGCCGGTGAGCGCGATGATGCCGCTGGAGCGCTCGGCGAGCTGGGCCATGTCCAGCGCGGGCTTGCCACGGTGCAGCCCCTCGAGGAAGCCGTCGGAGGACAGCTTGACGAGGTTGCGGTAGCCCTCGTTGGTGGCCGCCAGCAGCGTGAGGTGGTTGCGCTCGATCTTGCGGCCGGACCCCGGCGCGGGATGGTCGGCGTGATCGTCGACGTAGTAGATCTCGCAGCCGATGATCGGCTTGATGCCGGCCTTCTTGCACGCCTTGTAGTGCTCGACGGCGCCGTTCATGACGCCGTGGTCGGTGAGGCCGAGCGCCGGCTGGCCGAACTCGGCGGCGCGCGCCGCGAGCGCTTCGATCTTGCACGCACCGTCGAGCAGCGAGTACTCGGAGTGGACGTGCAGATGGGCGCAGGACGGGGTGGTCACCGGTCTCTCCCAGAATAGGTTGCGGCCCGGATGGCGCCCCAGGCATTCCCCGCTCTCTCCGCGCTTTTCACGAGCGCGGCTTGAGCAACCGGCGCAGCAGCGAGCGGCGCGGCTGGGGCGTGGCGACGGCCGGCGCGATGTCGGCGGCCGGCGGCTCGTCGTCGGTCAGCGGCGGGCGCTCGGCGCGCAGGCGCTCGGCGGCGCGGCCGAGGTCGTCCACGAGCGCCGGCGTGGCGACCGTGCGCGTCGCCACGGTTGCGGCGGCGCGGCCGGGTGTGGCGGCCAGGCGCAGCGCGTCGAGCGTGCGGCCCACGCCCGCGACGGCGTCGGCGAGCTGGCCTCTCAGCGTCTCCTCGATCTGCAGGCGGCGGTCGAGCTCGTGTTGCAGCAGGACGATCTCGGCAGCGGTCTCGGAGCGCTCGTCGCGGTAGTGGCGGTGCAGCTCGGCGAGCTCCTCCTCGAGGGCGGCGGCGCGCTCCTCGGCGGCGGCCAGGTCGCGGAGTGCGGCGGCGACCTCGTCCTCAGCGTCGATGCGGCCCTGCTCCTCGGCGAACGCCTGCTGGCGTGCGACGGTGAGCTGGCGCTCAGCCTCGGTCAGGCGATCGGCGAGCGTGTCGCGCTCGCGGGCGGCATCGTCGAGCTGGGACTCGGCGTCTGACAGGCGCCGCTCGAGCGAGACGACGGCGCGCTCGGCGTCGGCGGCGCGCGCCTTGAGCGCGTCCTCCCCACGCTCAGCTCTGGCTGCGCGGCGCTCTGCGAGAACGGCTGGATCGACGACCGACATCGTCGCCGACGGTACGCGTCGGGGCGGACGGAGCGGGCGTCTTAGCGCACGCGCCAGGGAGGCCCGCGTGGACGACGCGGGACCGGCCGGCCGAGCGACGCAGTACGCGACTAGGCTTCGCCGCCGAATGAGCACCGAGCAGCGCACCGAGAACACCCGCACCGCCAGCTACCTCGCCGAGAAGGGCGAGGTGTCCAAAGTCCTCTTGCTCTACTCAGGAGGCCTGGACACGAGCGTGATGCTCAAATGGATCCAGGACGAGTACGAGGCCGAGGTCGTCGCGTGCACGGTCAACCTCGGCCAGCCGGGTGAGGACTACGACGTCGTCAAGGGCAAAGCCATGCAGCTCGGCGCGGTCGCCGCCGAGGTCATCGACGCGCGCGACGAGTTCGCCAACGACTTCCTCGTCCCGGCGATCAAGGCCAACGCGATCTACGGCCTTGCCTACCCGCTCTTCACCGCCCTCGGCCGTCCGCTGATCGCGAAGATCGCCGTCGAGCAGGCCCGCAAGCACGGCTGCGACACGATCGCCCACGGCTGCACCGGCAAGGGCAATGACCAGGTCCGCATCGAGGCGACGGTCGCGACGCTCGCGCCCGAGCTGAAGGTGATCGCGCCGGTGCGCGGCTGGCAGATGGGCCGCGAGGAGGAGATCGCCTACGCGCGCGAGCACGGCATCCCCGTCAAGGGCGGCGTCGAGCAGACGCCGTACTCGATCGACGACAACCTCTGGGGGCGCCGTCAGAGGGCAAGTGGATCGAGCAGCTCGACCGCGCGCCCGAGGACGACGTCTTCGAGCTCGTCACCCGCCCCGAGGAGCGCCCGACGAGCCCGAGACCGTGACGGTCGGGTTTCGAACGGGGCGTCCCGGTCGCGTTCAACGGCGAACGGCTGGGCCTCGTCGAGCTGATCACCAGCGCGCAGGACGTTGGCATCAAGCACGGCGTCGGGATCGTCGACCACATCGAGGACCGCATCGTCGGCCTCAAGGTCCGCGACATCTACGAGGTCCCGGCGGCGACGATCATTCTCAGCGCGCACGCCGAGCTCGAGCGCCTCGTCGGCACGATCCACCAGAACCAGTTCAAGGGCGAGCTCGACCGCAAGTGGGGTTACCTCGTCTACGCCGGTCTGTGGTGGGAGCCCCTGCGCGCCGATCTCGACGCCTACATGGACTCCGTCAACCAGCAGGTGACGGGCACGATCGGCTTGAAGCTCTACAAGGGATCCTGCCGCGTGGTCACGCGCGAGTCGCCCAACGCCGTCTATGACGCACAGCTCGCCACGTTCGAGACCTCAGGCGGCTTGTTCGCCCAGCAGGCCTCGCCGGGTTTCATCGAGCTGTGGTCGCTGCAGTCGCGCTTGGCACACCAGATGCGCCAGCGCAACGCCGGCAACGAATAGCCCCGCGGGCATCGCCACGACGCGCTCACGAAACGTTCCAAAGGACGCTGGTCTGGTCCCCCAGCCGCGCGCGCAGCTGCGCCCCGCGGGCGACGCGCATCGGGCGCAGGAAGACGCGGTTGCCGTCGGGGCGCACCGTCGTCAGGCGCTCCCAGCGCCCCCGCTTGCGCACCTCGATCGTCACGACCCCTGCACCCGGCGCCTTGCCCCACAGCCGCGCGACGCCGTCGGCGAAATACGCGGCGAACGGGAACCGGTAGGCCTGCAGCGCCGGCTTCGGCTTGTCCTGCGCCGGAGTCGCACCGCGCATGAACACGCCCGACTGGAACGTCGCCGCAAACGACGGGTCGGGCGTGTCGTCGCGAAGCCGCCACCAGAGGACCGTGTCGACGCCCGATCTCCAGAGCACGTACATCGCGCCGGCCAGGTAGTGGGCGTGGACGCCGAGTGTCAACCCGTCCGGGTCGGGACGGCTGTCCCACGCCACCTCGGTGACCCACAGCGGCTTGGCTCGGTTCGGACGGACCGTGCCCAGCCGCCGCGCACGCGCGAGCGGCGTGGTGATCTTCGCGAGGTCGGGCATGCTGATGTCGTCGGCGTTAAGTGCCTTGCGCCGCGGCGACCCCGGCGTGTACGGATGATGGGCAGCGACGTCGAAGCGGACGACCCGCGAGCATGCGCGCCGGCCGCTGCGGGTCACGCACAGCAGGTCACGCCAGAAGCGTGCCGGCTGCATGCGCGAGTCGCCGGCCTTCAGGTCGCCGAACGGCGAAGTCCCCGCCGTCACGATCGTGTTCGACGGCGCGACTGCCTTCATCCCCGCGTAGAACGCGTTGAGCAGGTCGCGGTAAAGACCCGGGCTGCGCGACCGGTAGCCGCCCTGCGTGCGTTGCCACTGGGGCGCCAGAAAACCCGTCAGGTTGGGCTCGTTCCACACTTGCCATGCCTTGACGCGCGGCAACGCGATTCCGGCGTTGCGCGGGTCGGGGTAGCTGCCCGAGTAGCGCCGGGCGACTGCGGTCGCGAAGGCGCGTAGCGCAGTGGCCGACGGGCGCCAGCTGCCGATCGGGATCCTGTCGCTGCTGTGTGCCGGACGCCCCGGTCCCTCGGCCCAGCGGGGCGCGAAGACCACCACAGGCAGCGCGCGCATGCCGGCGCGAGCGATCGCCCGGATCACCTCGTCGGCGTGGTCCCAGCGGTAGCCGCTCCACCCGGGATCCGCTGCCACCGCGGGTGACGGCGGGCGCTTCGGAGCGACGTCGCTCCACCGCAACTCGACCCGCAGCACGGACGCGCCTGCGCTCTTGGCGTGCTCGAGGTTGGTCGCGACGTCCGCCGCCGGCAGGTCGGTGAACGCCTCGTCGTCGGCGAAGCCGAGCGTGAGGCCGCGCTCGGCGAGCGCCACCGGCGCCGTCGCCAGCAGGAACGTCACGACCAGCGGCGCGACGACCGCAGCGCGCAACCCTCTCACGCGCTACGCCTGCGCCGCAGCAGCGCGAACGCAGCAAACCCCGCGGCCGCGACGATCACCACGATCGGGATGATCGTGCCCGCGTCATCGCTGCCGCCACCCGCGGCTGCGGACCCGACGCTGCCCGCCACGGAGCCGCCCGAATCCGACTCGTCGTCGCCCTTCGCGCTGGCGCCTGAGGCATCGGCGCGCGTTCCGTCCACGAGCTTCTCGACGGCCTTGCCGTCGCGTCCCTTCTCCTTCAGCCGCTTGCGCTCAGCCTCCGACAGCGACGATCCCGACTCGGTGGCCGGCGCCGACTCGGTCGTGCTGTCGTCGCCGCTCGGCTTGTCCTCGTCGTGCTTGCCGGCACCGGTGCTGCCGCCGTCGGCCGTCGGCACGGACTCCTGGTACTCGCTGACCCCGGCGTTGCCGGGTGGCGAGTTGGTCTGGGCCTGCGCGGCAGGCGCTGAGGCTGCGAGCAGTGCGGTGAGGAGGGTGAGCCGCCGAAAAAAGGTCACGTTGATGCAGTACGGGCGACGGGGCCGAGCCATGACAATGTCGAGGCAAGAACGTTCGCGTGCGTATATCCGAAGGTGACCGCGACAACCGCCAGCACGCGGCCCTTCGGGCTCGCCGGTGGGCGCCTTCCGCACCCGCGCGAGCTGGCCGGCTGGACGCTCGGGTTCGTCCCGGTCGTCCTACTCGCCTTCCAGGGCGGTGGCTATGACCCGGTCGTCTCCGGGCAGGCGGGCGTTGCGCTGTGGTGGATCGTCGTGTTCGGCGTCGCGGCCGGTGTTTTGACGGCGCGCTTGTCGCGCGCGAGCCTCGCGGTCGCCGCGCTGCTGCTGGCGTTCGTCGTCTGGACCGGCCTCTCGGCGACCTGGTCGGAGAGCGCCGAGCGTTCGGTTGCCGAGCTCGGGCGCACGGCGACCTACGGCGGTGCGCTGCTGCTGGCGCTGCTGGCCGCCCGTGAGCTGCGCGCGGGCGCGATGCTCGACGGCGTCGCGCTCGGCATCGCGACGGTCGCGGTGCTGTCGTTCCTGTCGTGGCTGCAGCCGGCGTGGTTTCCGGCCGATGACCTCGCGGTCGTGTTCGCCGACGACCCGCACCGCCTGGCATACCCGCTGAACTACTGGAACGGCCTGTCGGCGCTGTTGGCGATCGGCGTCCCGTGCCTGCTGCGCGTCTGCGTCTCGGCACGCTGGCTGGCGGCGCGCGCCGCTGCCGGCGCCGTACTCCCGCTGTTGCTGTGCGCGATCTACTTCACCGGCTCGCGCGGCGGCGTGCTCGTGCTGGCGACCGCCGTCGTGGTGTGGCTCGTGCTCGCCCCGGCGCGCTCGGGCCAGCTGCTGATGCTCGCGGCCGTTGCGCTGCCGTCGATCGTGCTCGTCGCCGCTGCGGGCGCCCGCGACGACCTGACCAAGGGCCTCGGCACGCCGCTTGCCGTTAACCAGGGCGACGAGCTGCTCGTGATCGCCGTGATCGCCGCCGCCGCGGCGGCGTGCCTCGTCGCTGCCGCGGCGCTCGTCGTTCGCCACGTGCAGCTGCCGGCGTTCTCACTCGCCGGCAAGCCGTGGGCCCTGGCTGGCATCGCGGTCGTGGCGATCGCGACTGCCGCAGCGGGCGCGTCACCCATGCTGGACCGCTGGCGCGAGTTCAAGACGCCGCCTGAGCAGGCGCAGTCCTCAGCGCGCGTCAGCGTCGGCGAGCGGCTCGGCAGCGCCTCGGGCAACGGCCGCTACCAATCCTGGCAGGCGGCGTGGGCGCAGTTCGAGCACAGGCCACTCGGAGGGACGGGCGCGGGCACGTTCGAGTACTGGTGGGCGCGCAACCCGAAGACGACCGAGTACATCCGCTCGGCGCACAACCAGTATGTGCAGGCGCTCGGTGAGACCGGCCTCGTGGGCGGCACCCTGTTCGCCGGCGCGCTGCTGGCGGCCGCGGGCCTAGGCCTCGCGCGCCGCGTGCGCGCCCGCGGCGCACCCGAGCAGGCGACCGCGCTGGCCGCAGCGCTCGCCGGTTTCGCGACGTTCCTCGTCGCGCTCGGCTACGACTGGGTCTGGGCGATCCCCGTGATCCCGATCACCGCGCTGCTGCTCGCCGCCGTTGCCGTGCAAGGTCGCGAACCCGCCGCATCCGCCTCCGTAACGAGACCGACGACGCAGCGCGACCGCGGCTGGCCGTTCGCGCCGCGCTCGTGGTCCTCGGCGCTCGTCGGCGTGGCGGCGGTCTCCGTGCCGCTGGCCGGCGATCGCGACCTACGCCGCAGCCAGCAGCAGTTCCGCGCGGACCACCCCAGCGCCGCGCTGCGCAGCGCTCGCACCGCGGCGCGCCTACAGCCCTACGCGGCCCGGCCGCTGCTGCAGCAGGCACTGATTCTCGAGGCACAGGGCGACGTCGCCACTGCCGTGCCGCTGATCGCGAAAGCGACGCGGCGCGAGCCGACGAACTGGCGGCTGTGGATCGTGCGCGCGCGCGTGCTCGCCAAGGCCGGCCAGATCGACGCCTCCGTGGCAGCCGCCGCGCAGGCGCGCCGCCTGAACCGCAACTCCAGCCTCGTCGCCGGATGACCGACCCTGAAGCCGAGATCACTCAGCGCCTGACCGACGCGCGCCCTGACCCGCCGATGACGCTGGCGGCGGAACTGCGTCGGCGGATCGTCGCGACGGCAGTCAGCGTGCCGGGCCGGCCGCCGGATCTATGGGCGCGGGTGGCGCTGCTAGCCGCGTGTGGCCTTGCGCTGCTCGCCGTCGCGTTGCTGCTCGCCTGACGCGCTCGAGCTCAGCGCGCAGGCCGCGCAGCGTGCGCGACAGGATCTGCTGGACGTTGGCCACGCTGAGGCCGAGCAGCTGCGCCAGCTGCGGCGTCGTCAGGTCGGCCCCGAAGCGCAGCGCGATGATCTCGCGCTCGCGCACCGGCAGGCGCCGCAGCGCAGCCAGCAGCGCTGGGTCCGAGAAGCCACGCAGCTCGGGCGCGGGCTCTGCCCCCGGGCCGTCGCCCGAGCCGAGCGGCTCGTTGCGCCGGCTCTTGTCGGCGCGGTAGTGGTCGATCACGAGGTTGCGCGCGATCGCCAGCAGCCACGCCTTCAGCGGCGCGCGCTCGGGGTCGTAGCGCGGCCACGCGCGCAACGCGCGCTCGAATGTCGTCTGCGTCAGCTCCTCGACGTCGTCGAGGTTCGAGAGCCGGTAAACAGGAAGCCGTGGACGTCGGCAAGGTGCTCGTCGTAGGCGCCCGCGAAGGTCGGATGGTCGGCGCGGCGGGCCATCGAGACCGGATTAGACTAGCGGCCTCAGGCGTTGCCGGTGACGGGCGCCGGCTCGCATGGACATCCTTCTCCCGGCTCACTACAGCGTGTTCTCCGGCGGGATCGCGACGCTTGCGCGCGGTCTCTTGCACGCGTTGCCGCGCTACGCCGGCCCCGATGTTCACATCGTCGTTCCGCCGCTACCACCCCATCGCGGTGCCCTCACGCGGACCGCCACGGCGCGCTCGGCGCTCGCGCGGCTGCGCTACGAGCAGGTCGCGCTCGCACACGCCGCACGACGCGCCGACAGCGTCCACCTCGTGGACGCGCGACCGTTGGTCGCGTCGCGGACGCCGTTCGTCCTGACCGTCCACGACGTGTCCTACCTCGACCATCCCGAGTGGTACCCGCCGGCCGTCGTCCGCTACAAGGCGCTATTGCTGCGCGCGGCGCTGATGCGCCGGCCCGCGGCAATCGTCTTCGACTCGTGCTTCGGGCGCGACCGCCTGCTGCGTCACCACGGCCGTCTCGCCGGGCGCTCGCGGCTGGCCGTGATCCCGCCCGGCCTCGAGCCGCCGCCGCCGGACGTGGCGCCGCTGGCCGCGACGCGGCCGTACTTCTTGACCGTCGGCGCGATCGAGCCGCGCCGCAACCACCTCACGCTGCTGCGCGCGTTTCGTCACGCTCGCGCGCAAGGACTCGAGCTGGACTGGATCATCGCCGGCCCCGCCGGGCACGGATCGGAGCCGATCGTCGCCGGGCTGCGCGGCACCCCCGGCGTCGACCTGCGCGGCATGGTCACCCAGGAGCAGCTCGAACGGCTCTACCGTGGCGCGCTGTTTCACGCGACGCCGTCGCTGGCCGAGGGCTTCGGCTACCCGCCGCTCGAGGCGATGGCGCGCGGTGTGCCGGTGCTGTGCTCGCGTGGCTCGGCGCTCGACGAGACCATCGGCGACGCGGGTGTGCGCGTCGACGCGACCGATACGGCCGCCTGGGCGGCGCAGTTGCAGGCGCTGCAGGACGACGGAGCACTGCGCGAGTCGCTGTCCGCTGGCGGACTCGAGCAGGTCTCACGCTTCGCCTGGCGCGGCGCCGCCGAGGCCCTGCTGGACCTGCACCGCAGCATCGGTGGGTGACCAGCAGCACCGGAGCCTGTATAAACGCGGCTATTCGTCGCGCGCTGAGGATCGGCCCCCTCGAAATCGATGACACGAGCCCGTGCTTCGTCATCGCCGAGATCGGCCACAACCACCAGGGCTCCGTCGAGACCTGCAAGAAGATGTTCGACGTCGCCGCCCGCTGTGGCGCCGACGGCGTGAAGCTGCAAAAGCGCGACAACCGCACGCTCTTCACGCGCCGGATGTACGACAAGCCCTACGAGAACGAGAACTCGTACGGACGCACCTACGGGGAGCATCGCGACTTCCTGGAGTTCGGCCGCGCCGAGTACCTCGCGCTGAAGGAGCACGCGACGCACCTCGGGCTGATCTTCTTCTCAACCGCGTTCGACGTCTCCAGCGTCGACTTCCTCGAGGAGATCGACCTCCCGGCGTACAAGGTCGCTTCGGCCGACGTCACGAACCTCCCCTTGCTGCGGCGCCTCGGCCAGACCGGCAGGCCGGTGATCTTCTCGACCGGCGGGGCCCAAATCGAGGACGTGCGCCGCGCCCACGACATCCTCGCGGCCACCACCGGCGACATCGCGGTGCTGCAGTGCACGGCCGGCTACCCGGCCGCTTGGGAAGAGCTCGACCTGCGCGTGATCGACACGTACCGGCGGATGTTCCCGACACCGTCGCCGGCCTCTCCAGCCACGACAACGGCATCTCCATGGCCGTCGCCGCCTACACGCTCGGCGCGCGCATCGTCGAAAAGCACTTCACGCTGGACCGCACGATGCGCGGCACCGATCACAAGTTCTCGCTGGAGCCGCAGGGGCTGACGAAGCTCGTGCGCGACCTCGGGCGCGTGCACGTCGCGCTCGGCGACGGCACCAAGCGCGTCTACGACAGCGAGATCAAGCCGATCACGAAGATGGCCAAGACGCTCGTCGCGGCGCGCCCGCTCGCGGCCGGCCACGTCGTCAGCGCTGAGGACATCGCGCTGCGCTCGCCCGGTGGCGGGCTCGACGGACGCCACTACGACGCGTTGATCGGCACGCGGCTGGCGAGGCGACTTGCCGAGGATCAGCCGTTTCCCACGTCGTTGGTCGAGCCGAGCGCGCGTGACAACGGCGCGCGCAGCGACCTGGCGACGCGCGCTCCGGCGGACTGACCGGGGTGCAGCTGCGCTACGTCCCAGCCGGCGAGCTCGAGCGCCTGCGCGCGCTTGAGGACCCCGACGAGCGCATCGCCGCACTGGCCGACGCGTGCCGGATCAACACGCTCTACATGATCAAGCGCGCGGGCTCAGGCCACATCGGCACGAGCTTCAGCGCGATGGAGATCCTCGTGCTGCTGCACGCCGAGCTGCTGCGCCCCGGCGATCGCGCGTTCTCCTCCAAGGGCCATGACGCGCCCGGGACCTACGCCGTCCTTGCCGCGACCGGGACGATCGCGCTGGACCGCATCCATACGCTGCGGCGCCTCGGCGGCCTGCCGGGCCATCCCGACGTCGTCGCAATGCCCGAGATGGTCACGAGCACCGGCTCGCTGGGCATGGGAGTCTCGAAGGCGCGCGGCTTCGTCCTTGCCGATCGCATGGCCGGGCGCAGCGGACGCGTCTACGTCATCACCGGCGACGGCGAGCTGCAGGAGGGGCAGTTCTGGGAGTCGCTGCAGCCGACCGCCAACCGCGGACTCCACGAGATCACGGTGATCGTCGACCACAACAAGCTGCAGTCCGACACGTGGGTCTCACAGGTCTCCGACCTTGGCGACCTCGAGGCGAAGGCTGCCGCGTTCGGGTGGGCGGTAGCGCGCTGCGATGGCCACGATGTTGGCGCGCTGCGCGCGACGCTGGCGTCGCTGCACGCCGAGGATCGTCCGCAGCTGCTGATCGCTGACACGGTCAAGGGGCGCGGGGTGTCGTTCATGGAGCCCCGCGAACTGCCTGTCGCCGGCGACGCGCTGTACGGCTTTCACTCCGGCGCGCCGAGCGACGAGGACTACGAGAACGGAGTGGCGCAGCTGCACGCACGCCTCGGCACGGTCACGCTCGCCGACGCGCCGCCGGCCGACCCGCCGCCCGCGCCGCCCGCACGCCCGCAGCGGCTCGTCGCGGCGTACGGCGAGGCGCTCGCGCAGGCTGGCGCGCGGCGCGCGGACCTTGTCGCGATGGACGGCGACCTCTACCTCGACACGGGACTGATCGCGTTTCGCGCGGCGCATCCGGATCGCTACCTCGAGTGCGGGATCGCCGAGCAGGACATGGTCAGCCAGGCCGGCGCGATGGCGCTCGCAGGGCTGCTGCCGGCGGTGCACTCGTTCGCGTGTTTCCTCGCGCCGCGCGCCGACGAGCAGATCTACAACAACGCCAGCGAGGGCACGAAGGTCCTCTACGCCGGCTCGCTCGCCGGCATCGTTCCTGGCGGCCCGGGTCACTCCCACCAGTCGGTGCGTGACATTGCGATCTTCGGCTCGGTCACCGGGATGGCGCTGATCGAGCCGTTCTGCGAGGCAGAGGCGACCAGCGCCGTCGCGTGGGCCGTCGACGAGGCGACCGGACCGGTCTACATCCGCCTTGTCAGCGTGCCCTGGGATCTCGGCTTCGAGGTTCCTGCGTTGACCTTCGTCGCGGGGCGCGGCAACGTGCTGCGCCCGGGGAGCGATGTGATGTTCGTCACGACAGGACCGGTGATGGTCTCGCAGGCGTGGGCGGCGGCCGACCTGCTGGCGGCTGAGGGCACGTCGGCAGGTGTGATCGCGCTGCCGTGGCTGCGCGGCGTCGACGGCGCGTGGCTTGCGGACGCGGTCGGTGGCGCGGCCGTCGTCACGATCGACAACCACGCCCTCGATGGCGGCCAAGGCGCGGCACTGCCCGCGACGCTGCGCCTCGGCATCGACCGCGTTCCAGCGTGCGGGCGCAACGACGAGGTGCTGCGCGCACACGGACTCGACGCGGCGGGGATCGCCGAGGCGGTGCGGGCGCTGTGATCGTCGCGGCCGACGAACTCGCGGGCCTCGCCGGGACGGTGTCGATGGTCGACGGCGGCTTCGATCCGATCCACGACGGCCACGTGCGCTATTTCGCCGCTGCTGCGGGGCTCGGGCAGCCGCTGCTCTGCAACCTCTCCCCCGACAGCTGGGTGGCCGCCAAGCATCCGCCGCTGTTGACGCAGGATCAACGCGCAGTCGTCCTCGACGCGTTCCGCGACATCGCCTACGTGCACGTCTCCTCGGGCACGACCGTGGACGTGCTCGACCGGTTGCGGCCGCGATATTACGTCAAGGGCGCCGACTGGCGTGGGCGTCTCCCCGACGCGGAGCAGGAGCTGTGCGACCGCGTCGGGATCGAGGTCGTCTATCTCGACACCGTCACCAACTCCTCAACGGCGCTGCTGAACGAGTTCCTCGCGCGCAACGCATGATCGACTGCGTCGTCAGCCACCATCTGAACGGCTACGCATCGGGCGTGGCGCGCTTCAACGAGCTGCTCGCCGAACATCTCGCCGTCCCACTGCTCGGCCTGGCGGATCCCGCGATCGCGCAGCTGCGCCGGCCGCTTCTGTCGTTCAAGGTCTCCGAGCTGGATGACGCCGGCGCAGCCACCGTCCGCGCGCTGCTGCGCCGCGTCGACGCCGCAGCTCTACCTGCACAGCTGGGATGACATGCCGCTCGAGCGCGAGCTCGTCGCCGCCGCGACCCGCGTCTGGGCGGGCAACCTCGCGGTCCGTGCCGCGATCACCGAGCTGCATGACGACGTGCGCAACGCGTGGACGCCCGGCTTGATCACCGACTGCCGCGTGATCCCGCCGGCAGAGATCACCGTCTTCTCGTTCGGGATGGCGCACAAGATCCAGACCGATCACTTCCTGCGCCTGCGCGAACTGCTCGAACGGTCCGGGCGCAGTTACGTCGTGCTCGTCTCGTCGGCGACGCACGCGACGTCCTCACCACGCGAGGACCGCGCGGTCCACGACCGCATGCACGAGCTCTTCCCCACGCGCCTGTACTTCCTCGGGACGCTCTCGGATCTCGCCGTCTACAACCACCTGCGCGAGGCGACGTACTTCGCCTCGTTCTTCCCCGGCGGCGTGCGGGCGAACAACACGTCCGTCGCCGCGGCGATGGAGCACGGCGCGGTCGTGATCACCAACCTCGACGAGTTCTCGCCGCCGTCGATGGTTCACATGCAGACAGTGATCGACGTGCAACAGGCCGAGGAGCTTCCTGACGACTTGCTGACGCTTCGGCGGATCAGCGCCAACGCGATCGAGGTTGCCCGCACGCGCAGCTGGGAGCACCTCGCGCTCGAGATGAGGACGCCATGAACGAGGTCATCGCCGAGTACTTCCTCGACCAGGTCACGGCTTTTGAGGAGGCGGTCCACGCCCAGCAGGCGACCGACGCCGACCACTATGACGAGAGCTACTTCGCCGACTCGTGGCGCGACGACGACAACCGCTACGACCTCGAGACGCGCCGCCGCCTGGAGGCGCGCAACCCGGCGCTGATCAAGGAGGTCTTCGCGCCCGTGAAGGTCCTCGACGTCGGTTGCGGGCCGGGCTTTCTCATGTACTTCCTCCACGAGCTCGGGGTCGACGTGCGCGGGATCGACTACGCCGACGCGTCGCTGACGCTCGCTCCGCCGGAGATCCGCGATCGCATCACGATCGCCGAGACCTCGGACTTCGCGTTCGCCGAGCGCGAGTTCGACCTCGTGATCTGCCGCGAGGTCTTCGAGCACCTCACCGTCCTGCAGGTGCGCGAGTCCGTGCGCCGGATCTGCCAGGCGTCGTCACGCTTCGTCTACATCACGACCCGCTTTCACCCCGACCCGGCGTCGCTGCTGGATTTCACGACGCAGTTCGACGTCGACCCGACGCACATCACGCTGATGTCGAAGGACCTGCTGCGCGTGCTGTTCGTGCTGGAGGGCTTCCGCCGGCGGGCAGACCTCGAGCAGCGGATGGACTGGGCCGGCAAGAACCGCGTGCTCGTCTACGAGCGCGCCTAACCGGTCGTCGCGGTCTGCGGCGTCGTGGTCGTCGGCGTCGTCGTCGTCGGCTCCGCGCTCGGCGGCGGTGCACCGGCGATCGCGTCGAACTGCTGCTGCAGCGCGGTGGCAGACGCGACCGCCTCCGGCGACTCTTGCTTGGCCGCGGGATCGATCTGGCGCTGGCGCCGCGCGCGCACGACGGCGAACACGGCGTCTGAGAGGAACGAGTCATAGACGATCCTCCACTTGCCTTCGCTGCGGCGGACGATGAACGAGGCGTTGGCGGGCGCGCCCTCCGGCGCGACGCGCTGGACGAGCAGGATCGTTCCCGTGGGCGTCTTGCGCACGCCGCGTACGCGGAGCTTCGCCTGCGCGTAAGCCGGAGCGGCCTGCCGCAGCGCGGCGACCAGCACGGTGCGCCCGACAGCCGCGGCGAGGCGCTTGCTGTAGAGGTCGGCCGCGCCCGGTACCGCGCCGAAGCGCAGCAAGCGCGACATCTCGCGAACGGTCGCCTGCGGCCCGCTGCTTTCGAGCGGACGCCCGAGGTCCTCGGGTTGCTCGGCGGTCGTGCTCGCAGGGCTGGCCTGCTTGGTCGCCAGCGGATCGGCGTCGTCGTTGTCGCGGCCGCCACAGCCGCCGATCACGAGCGCCGCGAGGACGAGGTGGGTTGCTCGGGTCCGCATCACGGCACGAGGCTAACCGCTGGGCTCATCGCCGCCTCCAGCGACCCGGCGAGCGCGACGGCGTTGCCCATCGAGCGGTCGACGAGCACCGGCGATCCGGGAAGGCAGGCGCGCATCGCGGCGTGCAGGAACTGCGCAGTGCGCTCGTCGTCAGGGCGGAAGTCCAGCAGTTGCGGCACCGCCGTGCGGATATCGCGGAAGTCGTGGACGTCGAGTGTCACGCCATATCCGGAGTAGAACGGCCTGCCGAGCGTCATCACCGGCTTTGCGTGCAGCAGCGCCTCGAGCCCGACGGTCGAGCTGATCACGGCGACCGCGGCGGCGCGTGCGATCAGGTCCTGCGAGCCGACGTGGGGGCCAACGAGGCGGACGTTGCGCATGCGCTTGAGCTTGCGCAGCATCGCGATGCGGTTGTGCCCGATCGACATCGGGTGCTCCTTGACCACGAGGTCGTAACCGTGGGGCAGCGCGCGCGCAACCTGCTCGATCAGCGCGACCTGGTCGGCGCAATGCGGGATCACGCGCTTGAGCTTGTAGTCCTCGACGACGTGCAGCGGGAAGTAGACGTAAGGGCGCGACCCGTCCGGCGCCGGCTCGTACATCCCACGGACGGCGCGCGCACGCAGCGCGTCGCGCCCCTCGGCGGCGAGCCAGTGCGCCGGTCGCAGGTAGGGATTCTCCTGGTCCTCGAGCGCCTTGACGGCGAAGTGGCGCAGGACGAGGCGAAGGCGCCGGCTGCTGACCTCGATCGCGCGGTGATCGCGGATCGGCCGGTCGCGCGCGATGTACTCCGCGCTGAAGCGCTCGAGCTCGGCGCGCTCCTGCGGCTCGAGCGGGCGCAGGGCGTCGCGCGGGACGATCGGCCCCTCCATCGAGTTCACGTAGAGGCGCAGCGGGTCGGGGAAGATCGTGTAGAAGAGAAACAGCACCGGCACGTCGCGGTCGAGGGCCACGAGGTGCGCTGCGGTGCGGATCGTCTCGTTGCCGACCTCGGGGACGACGACATCCGGCCGGACCTCGTCGAAGAGCGCTTCCATCGCGCGCACGTGACGCACGGTGCGCTGCACCGCCCACGCCTCCGGCCGGTGGTCGCAGACGAAATCGGTGCGATAGATGTCTCGGAACGTCGGGACGTCGTACTGCGCGGTGATGCGCGCAGCGTCGGTTTCCGCGTCCAGCTCCCCGATCGCCGCCATGCGGTCGACGAGCGCCGTCGCGGTCTCGCCACGCGCGCGCAGGCGGCGCGCCGCGTGGCGTGAGTAGGTCACGTGCGTGACGCGGTGCCCGCGGCGACGCAGCTCGGCGCCGACGTGGCCGTAGAACCACGACTCGACGTGCTGCAGCGTGACGAAGAGGAAGTGCTGGGGCGGCGCGGAGGTTCGGTGCATCGGTGGTGTGGCCTTCAGCCAGCCCGCTCAGTCGACCTCGACGAGCGAGACGCCGCGCGCGGCGAAGTACGCCTGCGTGCCCTCGTTGTAGATGCGGTTGAAGCGCGCGGCGCCGCGCGGCTTGGCCGCCTTGCCCTTCGTTGGCGCGCGCCATGCCTCGGCCGGTGTCACGGCCGGCAGCGCGGCGTCGACGTCGTCGCGAACGAACAGCGCGTTGGACGAGCCCGGCACGCTTCCGACGAGCCGGTACCCCTTGCGTCGTCCGACGCGCTCGAGCGCCGCGATGCTCGCGCCCCAGTAAGCCTTCGGGTGGCGAAACCCGCCCGACTCGTCGCGAGCCGCTCGATTGAAGTCGGCGGCATACGGGATCGTGACGGCGTCACTCGCGCCGAAGTACGGGTTGTACTCGCAGATCATGAAACGCGGCCGAACCTCCAGCGCCTCCCAGATCCAGTAGTCGACGCCGTCGAGGTCGAGGCCGAGGTAGTCGAGGTCGCGGTCGAAACCGTGCTGCGCGAGGAGCTCGTTGACCGTCTCCGTCGTGATCCACGCGTGCTCGGCCTTTACGGGCAATCCCTCGAACAGGCCACGGGCGATCTCGACGAGTTCCTCGTTGCCGTCGAGCAGCAGAACGCCAAAGTCGAGGCCGGCAACGAGCACACCGGCGTTCCCGCCGTTTGCGCCACAGCCGATCTCCACGCCCCGGTGATGCTCGATGCCGATCCGCCGGAAGACCTCCACGGTTACGCCGTCCTCGCCGTGCTGGGAGATGACGCGGTGGGCGTACTCGGCGAGCTCCAGCCCGGTCGGGCGCGCCTGCAGCTGCGCGACGGCATCGCGGACATCGGGGAGCACCGCCGTCCGCCGGCGCTCCATCTTCGACACGCTGCGCCGCTGTTTGCGCTCGACCGCCGCGGCCGGCGTCACGGGCTTCGGCGGCTTCGGCGACTTCTCGGGCTTCGGCGGCTTCTCGGCCTTCGGCGGCTTCTCGGCCTTCGGCGGCTTCTCGGCCTTCGGCGGCTTCCCGGCCTTCGGGGTCTTCGCCCGCTTCGCGTCGCGACGATGCTTTGCCCGCCGCCGGCGCCGTCGCTCGCGCGCGATCGACCGGCGCGCAGCGCGTGCCAGCACGCGACCGGTGACGCTGCGCCGCTGGCCGTTAGGGCTCTTGGCGTCCTTGCCTGCGGCGATCGCCTCGATCGCGTCGAGCATCCGCGGCGTCGCCGGCTCGTCGAGCCCGTACGGCCGGATGAACTCCTCGGTGAAGCGCCGGCTGCGTTCGCTTGACGACCTCCTCGGGATGCGGCTCGGCAAGGGCCGTCGGCAGCTGCGCGGCGTGCTCCTCGTAGGAGTTCGCGACGTGCAGCAGCCCACCCCCGGCGGTCAGCAGGTGGTGGAAGTGCAGCATGCCCTCCTGCGTCTCGCGGTAGCGGTCGGCCAGCACCGTGAACACGGGACGCCCGAGGATCGCCGCCTCGAGGAACGCGCTCGTGTTGACGCCCGCGACGGCGGCGGAGTAGTAGATCGAGTCGAAGTAGTCCTGGCGCAGACTCGACGCTCGGTCGGGTTCGCGCCGTCGGCCGGGTACAGGTGACGTCTCGACTCGGCAACGACGCGAGTTCGGCGGCTCGTCGTCGACCAGACGGGTTCGCGGGATGCGGGCGAACGAGCACCTGCAGGTCGCTCAGCCCGCCGCGCTCGAGCTCGCGCACCCACTCGACGACGTAGCCGGCCTCGTCGGGCGCGATGAACCCGGACGACCCGACGTAGAGCACGAACGGCCGGTCGGGGTCGAGGCCGACCGCGGCGGCGAACTCGCTCGCGCGAGCGGCTGGGCTCCCAGCCGAACCAGTGGTCGTAAGGCGACGGCGCCGGTGACGCGACGCGCTCGGCCGGGACGCCGTGCAGCTGCACCGCCTCCGTCGCGCTGCGTCCTCGTTCCAGACCGTGACGGCGTCGGGCAGCTCGTGGATCAGCCCCTTGTTCGTGAGGTTGTCCCAGCTCGCGACGCAGAGGCACGTCGGGATGCCGAGGTCGTTGGCGGCGCGCAGGTACTCGACCTGGACCGAGCCCGGCTCGAGCAGCGGCGTGACGAGCACGACGTCGGGCTCTGCGCTCGCGCGAGATAGCGCATCAGCGGCTCGCTCACCGGCGCGGCGGCTCGGCGGCGCGCTCGAGCGGCTGCAGAGCCGACTGCCCCGGCCGCGGGCAGCGACCGCGCGATGCCGCGCGATCCGCGGCGGCGACGAAGCTCTCGGCGCGCCGTCGGAGCTTCGGCGCATCCGCTGAACTCCGGGTCGAGGTAGCGCATGTAGTCCAGCGCGAGGCGTAGCCGGCTGGCGATCCACGCCCAGTCGCTCCTTCGGCGGCCGCGGATGACGCGCCGCTCGTCATGCGCGGGTACTCGGCGACCAGCGCGTTCGCGAGGTCCGACGAGCCCGGGCAGGTTCTTCTTCTCGCGTCCGGTCGAGGCCATATGGACCTCGTGTCCGCGCTCGGCCAGCCCGCGCAGCGTCGACTCGAAGTTGCGGGCCTGGCCCGCATGCGACATGAAGAAGAGGATTCGCACGCGAGCCTTCCCTGCCGTAGGTCGCGGCAAAGCGCTCGACCTCGGCGAGCTCCGAGCGCCGAGGCGTCGACCGCGAAGTTGCGATCGACGAGCGCCTCGAGCGCCGCCGGCGAGACGTAGTTGTAGACGAAGATGTTGCGCGGCTTCTCGGTCGCGAAGCCGCCGCGGTGGAAGCCGCTCGTGTTGCAGAAGATCATCGAGCCGGCCGGCGCGGTGAACGTCTTCATGGCGGAGCTCGGCACGCGCTGGTCGAACTCGTCGCCGGGCGGGTAGGTCTCGCCGGCGGGCTCCCACGGCCAGTCGTCGGCGTACGGGCCGCTGCGCGCGCTGCCCGGGACGTACTCGAACGGCCCGGTCCCCTCGTCGACGTCGACGAGGTAGACGAAGACCTTCACGAGGTGCTGGTCGTTGTAGTCGCGGTGCCAGCGCATCGAGCCGAGGCGGTCGGCCTCCGAGCCGCGCGGCGGCGTGTACCACTGGTCGGCGTAGCTCAGCTTCGACCACATCCGCAGGTAGCTGTTGACGATGTCGAGCATGCCGCGTCGACGCGCCCAGCTGCAGCCACGGGTTCTCGAGCGTCAGCGGCGCCTTCTTGAAGCGGCGGCCCATGAAGAACTTCTGCTTCTTGCGGGCTTGTCGGCTTGCCGGGCTTCGAGCGGCTTGGGCTTCGCCTTCGGTTCTTCGCAGCACGGCCGCGACCTTGGCCTCGATCTCGCGCGTGTAGGGCCGGCGTCGGCGCGCGAGCTGCGTCCCACGAGTCCTCGACCAGAACAGCTCCGTCGAGTGCGCACGATCGCAGAAGCCGTCTCGCTCGAGCTCGTCGACGATATGCCGCTGCTGGACTCGTCGAGCTCGGGCACGTTCGCCGCGAAGCAGCTCACGGCTGGCGGGTTGCTCTCGACCTCGTCGTGGCGCTTGTAGGCGGCCCTGACCTCCTCGGGCGCGGCCTCCTTGACCTTCGGCATTGCTGCGTCTCACTCTTGACTCGGCTGCGTCCGCGCACGCCGCCTGACATGCTGCACGCCGTGTGGCGCAGTCCAGCCGATCCCTGCTCGTCACGCCGCCGTCGAAACCACGCGTGACAAGCTCGACCAGCGGCAGATCGGTGTGGCGCAACGCGACGAAGTCGCCCCATCCGGGCCCGTCGAAGATCCCCTGCGCCAGCTCGTAGTGCCATGGACTGGGTGTGCGCCGCGATCGGTGCTGAAGCTGACAGAGGGGACGTCCAGGAACGGCGCCAGGTAGGAGAAGCCGCCGTAGGTCCCGACGAAGGCCTTGGCGTTGGCCGACGACCGCGGTCTGGATGGCGAGGTTGTCCTCGGGCTTGCAGCAGGTGGTCGATCGTGATGACGCCGCGGGCAGCTCGCCCTGGACGTCGCGGTGCTCGTCGAGCGCGAACGGGTTGCCGATCAGCACGACGTTCGGTGGTGCGGCTGCAGCGACTTGATGACGGCCGAGGCGAAGGCCGCGGCTCTCGGGAGTCTGGGGAACGAGTCGCGCGAGTAGAAGCGCACGGCGACGTAGTCGTCGGGAAGCGTCGGCGGCGACCGCCGAGCGGTCCGGCGGCGTCGATCGGCTGGTAGATCGAGGTCAGCCCCTCGACGGCGCCGTCCTCGCTCCGCGTCAGCGCGCGCGGGTAGGCGAGCTGATTGATCTTCAGGAAGCGGAAGTACGCCTGGTACATCACCGACGGATGCAGCACCGCGGCGTCCTCGATGCCGAGGTCGCGCTTGACGGCGCGCGAGCACGCGGTCGTCGAACTCGCGGACCTCGCGCTGCTTGTCGGCGATCGCGCGGTGCTGCGCGAAGTCCTCCGGCGGGAACAGCGAGAGGATGTCGACGTAGTGCGCGCTCGATGCCCGCTCGACCAGCCCTGCGACGCCGCCGCGCGAGACGACGATCGAGCCGTCCGCGCAGCTCCGGGAACTCGTCACTGCACCAACGCAGCATCGGAATCCAGTAGAGGAGCTCGAAGCCGACCTCGCCGGTGAACGGGCCGGCGATGCACCGGCCGGTCGCCCTGCGATCGCCTGCTCGACCTCGGCGCGCACGCGCGCGATCTCGTCGTCGAGCGTCGCGCGCTTCTTCTTTGCCGTCGGCCGGCCGTCGGCGCCTCACCGGGGGTTCGCCTCAGGCGTCTCACGTTTCGTCCAGACTGCAGCGGCGTGCCTCGCGATCAAGCATCTGCCGCGGAGCATTTCGCATCTCGCAGCTGGGCGCACCTGCGAACCCGCGGTGTCGCCGGATTCACGCGCCTCGCCGGGCAGGAAGCGGTGCTGCGACTCCACGGCGCCGCCCTTCAGCCGCAGCTGCGCGGCGTGGCGCGCTCGAGGCGGCCATTGCTCGTCGGACCGTTCCTCGGCGAGGTCGGCTTCGAGGTCCTCTACTGGATTCCGCTCGTGCGGCGCCTGCTGACCGAGCACGACATCGCCCCCGAGCGCGTCGTCGTGATCTCGCGCGGCGACAGCGCAGGCTGGTATCGCGGGCTCGCCGACACCTACGTCGACGCACTCGACCTCTTCGCTCCCGAGGAGTTCACACGCCTACTGGCGGCGCGCCGCGGGCGGGCGGGCGACCAGAAGCAGGTCGGCGGCGCGGCGCTCGACCGCCGTCTGGCGCGGTTTGCCCGCGAGCGCGCAGCCCTCCCCCGCCGCACGCTGCAGCTGCACCCACGGATCATGCACCTGCTGCTACGCGACGTCTGGGCCGGACGCCGTCCGCCGGCGGATGTCGCGTCGAGCGCTGCGATGGTCGCGCCTCGACGCACCGGACGCCGTTTCGCGGGCCGCGCTCAAGCTCTACGACAACGTCGCGTTCGCAGACACCGACGCCAACCGCCGCTGGATCGACGCATTCGCGGGGGAGCTGGCGCGCGCGCTGCCCGTGGTCGCCG
Organism: Paraconexibacteraceae bacterium; assembly: GCA_963727365.1. GTDB lineage: Bacteria > Actinomycetota > Thermoleophilia > Solirubrobacterales > Solirubrobacteraceae > Paraconexibacter. The sequence continues at coordinate 313,491 of CAVSFU010000009.1, forward strand.
CTGTCACCGAACAACCGGTCGACGGCCACAGCGACCTTGTGCCCTCGAACGTCGCGGTGCAGCGCGTCGACGTGCGCGCCAGCCTCGCGCACCACAGCGAGATCCTCGGCACGGCGCGCGTCGCGATCACCACCTACGGCGGGATGGCCTACGTCCCGATGCTCTACGGCGTGCCGACGCTCGCGTTGCGCGCCGACGACGGCGACAACCCCGTGCACCTCGCGGTCGCCGAGCTCGCGGCGCGTGCGCTCGCGACACCGTTTCGCGTCCTCGACATCCGCGGCACGACGCCGGCCGCCGCGGCCGCCGCCGCGCTTGCGCTGGCCGACGCGCGCTGAGGACCGGGTTAACCTTCGCCGCCATGGCGCGCCTCGCTGCCACGACGCCGGCGCACGCCGCCCGCGAGGTGCGGGTCATCCAGGCGCGCCAGCCCGGCCCGCTCGCGCGACTGCGTGAGCTGTGGCAGAGCCGCCGCCTCGTGGTGTGGTTCGGGCGCACGTTCACCGAGCGCCTCTACGCGAACACGGCGCTTGGCTGGTGGTGGGTCCCGCTGCGCCCGCTGCTGGGCATCGTCCCCCGTGCGCTGATCTTCGGCGGCGTGCTGAACGCGCCGTCCAACGGGACGCCGTACCTGCTGTTCTTCCTCGTCGGGCTGGGCGCGTGGAACGTCATCGACCGCGCCTGGTACATGGGCACGCGCTCGCTGCAGATGAGCGCCAAGTACCTCAACAGCATGTACCTGCCGCGCCTGGTCCCGGTGTTCGCCGCGGCCGCGCCGGGGCTCGTCGAGCTCGTGCTCTACGCGGCCTTCGCGGTGCTGGCGGTCGCCTACATGACGACATTCGACGACGGCTGGCCGCTCGACCTCGCCGCCGATGCGGTGCTGCTGCTGCCAGCGGCGATCGTGCTGATCGTCGCCGTCGGCATCAGCCTGAGCCTGTGGACCGCGGTGCTCGGCACGCACCTGCGCGACACGCGCTGGACGGTCCGCGCGGTCCTCGGCGTATGGATGCTGCTGACGCCGGTGATCTACCCGCTGAGCGCCGTCCCGGACGGCTACCGCACCGCGGCCGAGCTGAACCCGCTGACGGCACCGATGGAGATGATCCGCACGGCGCTCTTTGGGGTCGGCGACGTAACGTCGCTCGCCGTCGGCGTGACGATCGGCTTCGTCGCCGTCGTCGGCGCGCTCGGGCTGGTGTGGTTCGGTCGCGCGGAGGCGACCGCGCTCGATGGCTGAACCGCCGGCCGTCGAGGCGGTCGAGCTGTCGAAGTGCTACCAAGCACGCTCGCCGGCGATGCCGTGGGCCCGGCAGCGCCTCGCCCCGCTCACTGGCAACGAGGCGTATGAGGACGACGACGAGGAAGACGACGAGGACGAGGTCGAGTACGTCGAGCGGCCCGACGAGGACGTGTGGGCGCTCCGCGACGTCAGCTTCACGCTCGCGCCGGGATCGGTGCTCGGCGTCATCGGCGACAACGGCGCCGGCAAGTCGACGCTGATCCGCGTGCTCGCGCAGATCACGGCGCCGACAACCGGCCACGCCACGATTCACGGGACGCGTCGCTCCCAGCTACGTCGTTGCCGCCGCGTTCCTCGATCGCCACCGCAGCGGGCGCGACTGCATCCTCAAGGCCGCCCGTCTCTGCCGCATCCCGCGGGCGGTCGCGACGGCCGCGATCGAGCCGATCCGCGAGTTCACCGAGCTGGGCGATGTCCTCGACCAGCCTGTGCGCACGTACTCCTCGGGGCATCGCCAGCGCCTGGCGTATGCGATCAGCCTCTGCCTCGAGCCCGACCTCCTGCTGACCGACGAGGTCGTGGCCGTGGGCGACCGCGGCTTTCGCCTGCGCTGCATCGAGGAGCTGCGCCGGCGCGTCGATCGCGGGCTGACCGTCGTCGTCGCCACGCACGACACGGGCCTCGTGCAGACGCTCTGCACGCACGCGCTGCTGCTGCGCGAGGGGCGCGTCGCGGCGTACGGCACGCCCGCCGAGGTGCTCACGCGCTATGCCACCGCCGACGTGCGGCCCCAGGTCCCGCACGCAAGCGACGAGTCATTCGTCGAGCTGACGTTCGACGTGGACGATCCGCCGCAGCTGGTCACCTGCATGCTGGCGCTGGCTGGCGCTGACGGCAAGATCGTTCGGCACGCGCAGCCCGAGCCCGAGCTGATCGACGAGGCCGGGACCTACACCGCGACCCTGCAGCTACCGCCGTCGAGGATCGCAGCAGGCCAGTACGTCGCGAAGGCACGCGTCTTCGCGGTCGACGGTCACCAGCGCACGACGCTCGCCAGCAGTGCAGCTCGGATCGAGATCGCCGATGCCGCGCCGGGCGCGTCGCGCGACGAGGCGGAGTGGGCCATCACGCGGCTCAGCTGAGCAGGCGCTGCAGCTGCGTGGCGCCGACCAGCGTCAGCTCGGCGGCGTCGAGCGTGTCGACCAGCGCTCGCGCGACACGGTGATGGACGAGTCCGTAGTCGCGCGACTCGAACACGCCGACGGACGAGACGCCGAGCAGCAGCGCGAGGTAGTTCAGTCCCCCATAGGTCGAGACGAGCGCGTCGGCCCTGGCGATCACGGCGCTTTGCAGCGCCAGGTTCGACGCCGGCTCGAAGCAGCCGGCGAGATCGACGACGTTCGCCGTGCGCGGGCAGCGCAAGCTCGACGTGGTCGTCGAGCTCTAGGCCGGTTCGCGCGAGGACGACCGGCACGTGCTCAGCGAGCCGCTCGATCAGCCGGCCGAACACCGCCGGCCCGAGGCCGTCAGCGGGCAGGACGCCGCTGGCGTACGGCTTGACGACGACGTAGCGCGGCGGCAGCTCGATCCCGGCGGGGGCGGGCGGGCGCGCGAGCGGCGCGAAGGTCAGCGCCGCCAGCAGGTGGCGCGGGCGACTCACGCTCGGTCCACGCAGGGCGAAAGCGCCGGTACATCGTCGAGGGGTGAAGGACGGCCGCGTCGGCTCAGCCCGAAGCGCTCGCGCGCGCGCGTCGACGGCCCGCCGCTCGAACGCTGTCATCGCAAGCTGCTTGCGCGACGCACCCGGGGGCGGCGAGGCGGCGCGCGACGACGTCTGCCGAGGGCACAGGTCGTGCAACTCGGCGTAGCGCGTGGCGACGTCGTCGTACCAGCCGGCGACACCGCCGCGCGACAGTGCGATCGTGCGCTGCGGGATCGAGCAGCCCGCGGTCGCGCAGGGAGCGCAGGAACGGGACCCAATAGAGCAGCTCGAACCCGACCTCCGACGTCCACGGACCGACGATCACGGGAGCATCCGTGCGCAGCGCACGACGGAGGTGCAAGGCCGCGGCGCGAGCGCCGCCGGCGACTTCGACGCGCTTGGCCAGGACGCGCACGGCGGTGCCCGGCATCGGCGCAGTCTAGCGACGACGAGCGCGGCTCCGGAGCGTCCTGCGACCTATGATGGCTCAATGCCGCAGGAAGACCGCGATGGCTTCTTCGAGCTCGCCGCGAGCCATACCTCTTATCTGAGCACCGCGGTGAATGGGGCGACGTACCTCATCCGGACCGAGGATCAGAACGTCGGCAGGTCGCTGTTCGTCAAGGGCGGCCGCAGCGAGATGCAGCTGCTGCGGCGCGCGCTAACGCTCGTGCGCGAGGCGCTCGGCGAGGACGCGCTCGACGGCACCGACTTCCTCGATGTCGGCGCGAACATCGGCACGACGACGGTCTCCGCGCTGCTCGACGGGCCGCTTCTCGGCGGCCGTCTGCTTCGAGCCGGAGCCGAAGAACATCGTCGACCTGCGGCTCAACCTGCTGATCAACGGGCTCGACGAGCGCGCAACCGCGCTCGGTGTTGCGATCTCCGACAGCATCGGCACTGCGCAGTTCGTGGCCAACACGCACTACAGCGGCCAGGGGTGGATCGCCACCGACGAGAGCCACCTCAGCCGCCTGACCGCCGACGACGAGACGATCTCGGTTCCGACGACGACGCTCGACGAGCTCGTCGCGTCCGGCGTCATCGCGTCCGACCGCGTCGGCCTGCTGTGGATCGATGCGCAGTCGCACGAGGGGCACATCCTCGCCGGAGCCACGCGCTTGCTCGAGCAGGGCGTGCCGATAGTGCTCGAATGGCACCCGCGCGCGCTCGCCCGCCTCGGCGACCGCGAGGTCATCGAGCAGCGCGTCGCCGAGCACTACACGCACTTCATCGACCTGCGCCCTGCGACGGTGCCCGGTCAACCCAACTACCACCTTCACGAGTCCGCCGCGCTCGCGGACTATGTCCAGCCGTTCACGGACGGCAGCAGCCCGCGGAGCTACACCGACATCCTCATCATGCGGCTCCCCGCGGGCGTCGCCGAGGGTCTCGATGCGGCGGGAGCGATTGCGCGTGCCGACGCGGCGTCGAAGGGCCCGACGACCCTGCGCACGCGGATCGCACGGGCGAAGACGGCGCTGAGCCCGAACGAGAAGCCGCGTGCGTCAAAGCCGCGCAAGCCCAAGGCGGATGCCAAGTCCAAGGCGGATGCCAAGCCGAAGGCGCCGGCGTCCGCCAAGCCACGCAAGTCCAAGTCGCGCCGGGCGAGCGATCGCGACGAGCTACGCGAGGCAGCGCGCGCGCTGCTCGCCGAGATCGACGCGGACCCCGAACGGACGACGGCCAACGACCCTGCGCTGCGCGACCTCAAGCGCTCTCCCGAGGCGAGGGCGATGCGCGAGGCCAAGCGCGCCGTCGCCGCGAGGCGCAACGCGCGCCCGCCTCAGGACGACGCGAAGAGCGACCGCGGGTAGCCCATGCAGGGCGAGCTTGCCGTAGTCACCGGCGTCGCCGGCAACCTCGGGCCGGTCTGGGTCGAGGCGCTCGCCGACGCCGGCACGCGTGTCGTCGGCATCGACCGCGACGCGGTGGCAGCCGGCAAGGCCGAGCACGTATGGCAAGCCGACGTGCGCGACCGCGCGGCGCTGGACGCGATCGCCGGCGAGATCGGCGAGCGCTACGGCACGCCGACGATCCTCGTCAACAACGCCGGCATCGACCAGCCGCCGCTTGAGGGCGCGGCCCCGCCGGCCGTCGAGGACATCGCGCTCGAGGACTTCCTCGGCGTGCTCGACGTGAACGTCGCCGGCGCCTTCAACACCACCCAGGTCTTCGGGAGCGCGATGGCGGCGGCCGGGCGCGGCTCGATCGTCAACATCGGCTCGCTCTACGCCAGCATCGCGCCGGACCCGGCGTTCTACGACCACATGAATCCGCCGTTTCTCAAGCCACCCGCCTACGGCGCCTCGAAGGCTGCGCTCGCCAGCCTGACGCGCTACTTCGCGCGGCTGTGGGGACCTCACGGGGTCCGCGTCAACACGCTGTCGCCCGGCGGCGTGCAGGGGTCACAGGACGCGCAGTTCGTCGACAAGTTCACCGCACGTGTGCCGCTGCGCCGCCTCGCGACCGCCGAGGATCTCGCCGGCCCGCTGCTGTTCCTGGCCTCCGACGCCGCGCGCTACGTCACCGGCCAACACCTGCGCATCGACGGAGGCTTCACCGCGTGACGCGCACGATCGCAAACGTCATCGCCGGCGAGCTGCGGCTCGCAAGCTCCGGCGCCACGCTCGACAAGCACGCCCCGGCGACGGGCGAGGTCATCAGCCACGTCGCGCGGTCCGACGCGACCGACGTGGCGGCGGCGATCGCGGTCGCCAAAGACGCACAGCCGGCGTGGGCACGGCGCACCCCGGTCGAGCGCGGCGCGATCCTGCGCCGAATCGCGCAGCTCCTGGAGCGCGACGCCGAGCGCGTCGCTGCGATCGTCGCCGAGGAGACCGGCAGGTCGCTTGGGGACGCGCGCGGCGAGACGGGCGGCGCGATCGAGATGGGCTACTTCGTCGCCGGCGAGGGGCGTCGCTTCTACGGCAAGGTCATGACCAGCGCGGTCGCCAACCGCCATGCGCAGGTGATCCGCCAGCCGCTCGGCGTCGCCGGCCTCATCATCGCCGCCAACACACCGATCGCAAACGTCGCCTGGAAGGTGTTCCCGGCGCTGATGTGCGGCAACGCCGCCGTGCTCAAGGCGTCCGAGGACACCCCGCAGACCGCCAACGCATTCGCCGAGCTTGCGGCCGAGGCGGGCGTCCCTGACGGTGTGCTGAACGTCGTCCACGGCCTCGGCCCCGAGGCCGGCCAGCCGCTTGTCGAGTCCGACGACGTCGCGATCGTCTCGTTCACCGGCTCGACCGCGGTCGGGCGGATGATCGCCCGCGTCGCGGGCGAGCGCCTCGCGAAGATCTGCCTTGAGCTCGGCGGCAAGAACCCGTTCATCGTCTGCGACGACGCGCAGCTGGACGCCGCCGCGCGGACCGCTGCGCTGTCGGCGTTCTCCAACGCCGGCCAGCGCTGCGCCGCGGGCTCGCGGTTCATCGTCTTCGACGCGGTGTACGACGCGTTCAAGGAGCGGCTCGTCGCCGCGGCGCACGCGCAGAAGGTCGGCACGACCGACGACGACGACTACGGCGCCGTCATCAACGAGCGCCAGATGAACGCGATGCTCGCGGCGGTCGCTCGCGCCCGCGACGCCGGCGCGACCGTGCTCTGCGGCGGCGAGCGTGTGGGCGATCGCGGCTACTTCGTCGCACCGACGCTGCTCGAGGGCGCCGGCCTGGACAGCGAGATCGCCTGCACCGAGCTGTTCGGGCCGATCGCCACGCTGCACCGCGTCGCGAGCTTCGAGGAGGGGATCGCCGCCGCCAACGCGTCGCCCTACGGGCTGACCGCTGCGATCTGGACCGACTCGATCCACCGCGGACAGGAGTTCGTTGCGCGCGTCCAGTCGGGCGTGGCGTCGGTCAACGGGCCGACCTACGGCTCCGAGCCGCACTGGCCGTTCGGCGGCGTGAAGGCGTCCGGCACCGGGTGGCGCGAGGCTGGGACCGAGGCCCTCGACGTCTACTCCGACCTCAAGACCGTGCACGTCACCCACGACCCGGACCTGACGTGACGCCGCCGGCAGCCGCGCTGATCCCGGCGCGAGCGGGATCGACGCGTGTGCCCGGGCAAGAACATCCGCGCGCTGGCCGGGCATCCGCTGCTTGCCTACACGATCGCGCAGGCGCGCACGGCGGGAATCTTCGACGCGGTCGTGGTCTCGACCGACAGCGAGGAGATCGCCGCGGTCGCGCGCCGTTACGGCGCCGAGGTCCCGGCGCTGCGGCCTGCGGCGCTCGCCAGCGCGACGTCGCCCGACATCGAGTGGGTCGAGCACATGCTCGACGTGCTCGCGAGCGCCGGGCGCGAGTTCGAGCGTCTGGGCGCTGCTGCGCCCGACGAGCCCGTTTCGCACGCCGACCTCGATCGTCGCCGCGTTCCAGCGCCTTGTCGACCACGCCGGCGAGGCGGACTCGATCCGCGCCGTCGAGCAGGTGCGTCAGCACCCCGCCAAAATGTGGACGCTGGACGGCGAGTTCATCCGCCCCCTGCTCGCGCAGCCTGAGGGTGCGGTGCCGCTGCACTCGCGCCAGTACCACGCGCTACCGGAGATCTACGTCCAGGACTCGAGCCTGGAGCTGTGCTGGACGCGCGTGGTGCGCGCCGGCGGCGGCATCTCGGGGACGCGCGTGCTGGGCTGGATCAGCCCCGGCCACGAGGGCTTCTCGATCGACTACGCCGACGACTGGGAGACCGCCGAGCGGCTCGTCGCCGCCGGTGAAGTTACCCTCGAGAGCCCGTGACCGTCGTCCTTTTGTGGGACATCGACGGCACGCTGCTGACCACGGGCCGCGCCGGAGTGTTCGCACTCGAGCACGCCGCGCGGGAGGTCTGCGGCGACGACGTCAGCCTGCAGGAGATGCATACGGCCGGACTGACCGACGGCGAGATCGCCGCGCGGATCATCGGAGACTCCGGCGCCGCCCCTGAGCTCGTCGAGCACTTCCTCGAGGTATATGCCGCCGCGCTCCCGGACGCCCTGCACCGCCGCCGGGGACAGGTGATGGACGGCGTCACGGCGATCCTCGACGACCTCCGCGACGAGCCGGCGGTCCTCAGCTTGCTGCTGACCGGGAACGTCGAGGCAGGGGCACGAGCGAAGCTCGCGCACTACGGGCTCGACGGCTCCTTCGAAGCGGGCGCGTTCTGTCGGGGATCGGAACGGCGCGCCGACATCGCGCGCCGCGCGGTCGCGCTCGCAGCCGACCGCTTCGATCCGCAGCGCACGTTCGTGATCGGCGACACGCCCGCAGATGTCGCGTGTGGCGAGGCCGTCGGCGTGCGGACGATCGCCGTCGCCTCGGGTGTCTACAGCGTCGAAGAACTCGCGGACGCCGGCGCCTGGCGCACGCTACCGGCGCTGCCCGCACCCGCGGACTTCCGCCGCCTAGTCGGGCTCGCTCACGGCCGCGGCTCGCGCTGAGCGCGAACCTTGACGGCGTGAGCGCCGCCGTCGACGTGCAGCAGCTCGCCCGTGATCCCGCGCGACCAGTCGGAGAACAGGAAGCAGACGGCGTGCGCGACGGGTGTCGCATCGCTGATGTCCCAGCCCAGCGGCGCGGCGTCATCCCAGCCACCTGCCAACTCCTTGAAGCCCGGCACCCCCGCCGCTGCGGGCGAGTCGATCGGACCTGACGACACGAGGTTGACGCGGATGCCGCGCGGACCGAGATCGCGCGCCAGGTAGCGGCTGATCGACTCCAACGCCGACTTCGCGACGCCCATCCAGCCATAGCCAGGCAACGTCTGGCGCGCGTCGACGCCAAGGCCGACGATGCTCCCGCCGCCGTCGGATTCGAGCAGCGGCGCGAGGTGGCGGGCCAGCGCTTGCAGCGAGTAGGCGCTGGTCTGAAGCGCCGTTGCGACACTGTCGAAGGGCGTCTCGAGGAAGCGGCCGCCCATCGCGTCCTCGGGCGCGTACGCGATCGCGTGCAGGACCCCGTCCACCGTGCCCCAGCGCGTCTCCAGGTCGGCCGCGAGCGCAGCCAGCTGAGACTCGTCGTTGACGTCGAGCTCGTAGATGTCCGGCATCACCGGCAGCCGTTGCGCCGCGCGCTCGGTGAGCCGCCGTCCGCGTCCAAAGCCGGTGAGAACGACCTCCGCGCCGGCCAGCTGCGCCTCGCGCGCGACGGCGAAGGCGATGCTCCGTCGTGTCAGCACGCCGGTGATCACCAAGCGCTTGCCCGCGAGCATCACGCTCGCCGCCAAAGCGCGTCGATGATCAGGCGCGTGAGCACCCGGTCGGCGGCGTCGCGGACGCGCAAGCCGAAGGTCACAAGACCCATTCGCGCGTTCACCGGACGCAGCCGCTCAATCTCGCCTCCGACGCGGATCGATGCGCCGATCGGCGTCGGGCGTTTGAAGACCACCTCGCGGATCGAGCGCAGCGCGATCGCGCGCTCCGGCTCCATCGGCAGCATCGCGATCGCGAAGGAGACGACGAGCGTCCCATGTGCGATGCGTTCTCCGAACGTGCTCTCGCTCGCCCACGCCGCGTCGATGTGCTGCGGGTGACGGTCGCCGGTCAGCTCCGCGAAGGCGAGCACGTCGTGCTCGGTGATCGTTCGCGCCGGCGTCTCGAAACCGGCGCCGAGGACGAGGCCCTCGAAGTCGCGTTCGAACAGACCGGAGCTCATCGGCGGCAGCCTACGCGCTCATCCCGCCGTCGACCGTCAACACCGCGCCGGTCACGTACGCGGCTTGCGGCGAGGCGAGGAACGCCACGCAGGCGGCAACCTCCTCCGCCGTGCCCGGCCTGCCCGCGGGTATCGCGCTCGTCAGTCGCGCCGCGACCGCCGCCGTCAGCTCGGTCTCGATCAGGCCGGGCGACACGGCGTTCACCGTCACGCCCTTGCGCGCGACCTCGACCGCGACCGTCTTGGTGAACGCGACGAGTCCCGCTTTCGATGCGGCGTAGTTGGACTGTCCGGCGTTGGCGCGGTGGCCGGCAACCGACGCGATGTTGACGACGCGCCCGAAGCGCGCGCGGATCATCCGGCCAAGTCCTCGGCGCGTCATTCGGAACGCGCCGGTCAGGTTGGTCTGGATGACGCGGTCCCACGCGTCGTCACCCATTGCGGGCGTCAGCGCATCGTCGTACAGCCCCGCGTTGTTGACGAGCACGAGCACCGGGCCGAAGGTCGCCTCGGCGCGGGTGTAGAGCGTGTCGGGCGCGCCGGGATCTGCGACGTCGGCCTGGACGGCGATCGCCCGCCCGCCCGCGTCCTCGATCTCGCCGACCACCCGCTCGGCACCCTCGCCATCGGCGCGATAATCGACGACCACGGGCCAGCCGGCCGCTGCCAGCTGCTTGGCGACCGCCGCGCCGATCCCGCGTGACGCGCCGGTGACCAGCGCGCTACCGGCGGGGACGGGCGTCAGCTCCATTCCAGCAACCCCGCGCCCCAGGTGAAGCCGGCGCCGAACGCAGCCATCAGCACGCGCGCGCCGGGTCGCAGCGCGCCGGACTCTGCGACCTCCGAAAGCGCGATCGGGATGCTCGCCGACGACGTGTTGCCGTAGCGATCGATGCAGACGACGAAGCGCGACGCGGGAACCCCGAGCCGGCCGGCGACCGCGTGCAGGATGCGGCGATTGGCCTGGTGATAGACGAACAGATCGATGTCCTCCAGCGCGATCTCGGCCTCCGCCACCAGCTCGCGCGTCACCTCGGTGAGCTTCTTGACCGCCACGCGGTAGGTGAGCTGCCCGGCCATGACGATCTTGCGCTCGGTGTGCGAGGCGACCACCAGCTCTGCTTCCGTGGCGTCCGCACGGATCACGATCGGCCCGATCACCCCGGGGCCGGCCGTCGTGACGACGACGGCGCCGGCGCCGTCGGCGAACAGGCCGGCTGTCGAGCGGTCGTCAACGTCGGTCACGCGACTGAGCATGTCTGCGCCGATCACGACCACGGTGCGGGCGCGGCCGGTCTCGATCAGGCCCGCCGCGCTTTGGAGTGCCGACAGAAACCCAGTGCAGGCCGCGTTGACGTCGACGGCGCCCGCGCCGTGCGCGCCGATCGCGCCTGCCACGAGCGGCGCGGCAGACGGCAGCAGACGATCGGCGGTCAGCGTCGCGACGTAGACGATGTCGACGTCGCTCGCCGCGATCCCGGCGTCGTCAAGCGCAGCGCGTGCCGCGTCGCTGGCAAGTTGCGTCAGTGTCTCGTCGACGGCGATGCGTCGCTCGCGAACGCCGGTCCTGGACTCAATCCAGTCCGCGTCCACGCCCAGCCGCTCGGCGATCTCGGCGTTGGCGACGACGCGCTGTGGCAGCGCACGCCCGAAGCCCGCGACGCCGGCCTCATGCACGCGCGACATCCACTGCCGGCGGTGGCTCGACCAGGGCATCGTGGAGCGTTCGCCTCACGAGACCCGCCAGCACGCGCCCAGGCCCGACGTCGATGAAGCGGCGCGCACCATCGAAGCGCAGGCGCCGCAACACGTCGACCCAACGCACGGGGCTAACGAGGGCCTGCGCAAGCGCGTCTCGCGGGTTACTCTCGAATGGCGCCGCCGTTGCACACGACATGACGGTCGCCGACGGCGGCTTGAAGGCGATGTCATCAAGGACCTCGCGGAACGCGGGCACGATCGGTGCCATCGCTTCAGTGTGAAACGGTCCCGCGATCCGCAGCCGCTTGCTGCGCAGCCGGCGCACGCGCGCCTGCGCGTGCGCCGCTGCGATCGCGTCCTCACCCCCCGAGACGACGACTTGGTCGGGCGAGTTGTCGTTGGCGATCGTGAGGCCGTGATCGCGCGCGATCGCCTCGGCATCGCGCAAGTTGAGACCGAGCGCGAGCATCCCCCCGCCGCCGCACTCCTGCGCCGCTTCGTGCATCAGGCGACCGCGCTCGACGGCGATCCGCAACCCGTCCTCCTCGGCGATCGCGCCGGCGGCGGCGAGCGCTGCGATCTCGCCGAGGGAGTGACCGGCCATGAACGCCGCGCGTGGCCGCCCGAGCATCTCGTAGCACGCCAGCGTCGCGCAGTAGACCGCGGGCTGTGCGAAGCGTGTGCTGTCGCGCATACCGAGGTACGGGTCAGATCCCACACTCGCGGTCGCGAGCGCCAGCAGCCCGGGCTTGCACTCGCGGACGAGCTCAACGGAGCTTGGGTCCCCGACGCCTTGCCCGGGGAAGAGCACCGCGAGGTCGTCGACACTGCGCGCCATTGCGGCCAAACTAGCTCAGCGTCGGTTCGGACGCGAGCGCCACGGTCGCGTTGTGGCCGCCGAGCCCAAACGAGTTGGTGAGCCCGATCAGACGCGTGCCCGCGGCCGCGCGCGACAGCGGGCGCGGCTCGTCGGGCACGAAGTCCAGGCCCAGACCGTCGTCGGGCTGCTCGAGCCCGACCGTCGGCGGCGCGAGCCCCCGTCTGAGCGTCAACAGCGTCATGACCGCCTCGACGCTGCCCGCGGCGCCTGCGAGATGTCCGATCGCCGACTTCGTCGAAGAGACCGGAATCTCCCATGCACGCGCACCGAGCACCTCCTTGATCGCGTCCACCTCGATCTGGTCGTTGATGCGCGTCGACGTGCCGTGTGCGTTGACGTAGTCAACGTCCTGCGCGCCGATACCCGCGCGCTCGATCGCCAACCGCATCGCTCGCACCGGGCCGCGCCCATCGGGGCGCGGCGCGACGAGGCTGTGCGCGTCACTGCTGGCGCCGTAGCCCAGCAGCTCACCGAGGATCACGGCGCCGCGACTGCGGGCGACCTCCTCGCGCTCGAGCACGAGCATCGCTGCGCCTTCGGAAGGGATGAAGCCGTCCCGACGGCGGTCGAACGGGCGCGAGATGCCCGTCTTCGAGGTCGCGCGCATGACCCCGAGTGAGGCGAGCATCATCTCCGTGAGGCGGGCGTCGGCACCGCCGACGATCATCGCGTCTGCCTCGCCCGCGGCCAGCATCCGCGCGCCCGCGCCGATCGCCTGCGCACCGGATGCGCAGGCAGCCGCGAGCCCGTAGGACTCGCCCTCTAGGCCGTAACGGATCGCCACGGCAGCCGCTGCCGCATTGGGCATCAGTCGCGGCGTGTCCAGCGGCGAGAGGCGCGACGGCCCCCGCGCCGCGAGCGTTCGCTGCGCCTCCTCGATCGTGTGCATTCCACCAAGGCTCGTTGCGACGACACACCCGAGCCGCTCGGCGGGTGCCGGCGGCGCGTCGGGCCACCCCGCCTGCTGCACCGCCTCCTCGACAGCGACGACCGTCAGCTGGGTGAAGCGGTCCGCTCGCCTGATCTCCAGCGAGCTCATGCACGAGCGACGGATCGAAGTCCTCGCACCACGCGCGCCCGTCGACGATCGCGTTCTCTCCGGCGAGCCAGCGCTCGTAGCACGTCGTCGCCCCCAGCCCGAACGGGGTCACCGCCCCGACGCCCGTGATGGCGATCCGTGCCCCCCGGCCCGGTGTCACTCGCGTGCGGTCTCCCGCACGATCTCATTGGAGCGATCGATGAGGTCACCGACGGTCACCGACCCGTCGTATTTCTCGGGGTTGATCTCGATCCCGAGCGCGTCCTCCAGCGCCTGGGCAAGCTCGACGACGTCCAAGGAGTCGAGATCGAGCTCGTCGAGCGTGGCGTCGCGCGTGACCGTCGACTTCTTCGGTCCGAAGCCGGCGAGCGTGTCGATGACGAGTTCTTCAATGCGCGTCTCTGAGGCGTCGGTCATGTGCGCGCGAATCCTAGCCGTCGTCGCCAATGGCTGATCGAAGCGGATGTTCGACTCCCTCGCGAGATCGCGCAGCGCGGTGATGCGAAGCTTGCGCTCTCGTCGCTTGTCCTCAAGCGCGCCGCGAGCGGCAAGCAGGTCGCTGCGGGCCTCTGCGCGATCCGCCGCCGGCGCCTTGTTCGCCTTCAGCTCCGTGAAGCGGCGCTTCGCGGCAGCGACCACATCCGCCGCCTCGGCCTCGGCGCGCCGCGCAAGCTCCGCGTCGCCGGCCATGCGCGCGGTTGTCCGGGCAAGCTCGGCAGCCGGGAATGGGACGAGCAGCTGCTCAGGCTGGTCGCGCAGCCACTCGTCCATCGTCGCGATCATCGCCGCGTGCAGCGCGGCGATCGAGTCGTGATGCGCCGGGTCCAGCGTGTGCGCTCGCATCTCGAACTCCTGCTCGTCCCAGAAGCTGCCGACGAGCACGAGCGGGACGCCGACGGACTTGGCGAGCGCCGCGGGTGTGCGGCTCGTTCGCACCGGACGTCCCAGGAGCGTGCCGTTCGCCACTCCAAGGACGTCTGCCGGTAGCGCGCAGACCTCGCCCTCGCGCAGCAGCTCGCGAAAGACCTCGAGTCCGCGGCGGCTCTCGACGAACTGAAAGCCGACGTTCTCCGCCCAAAGGCGTACGGCGACACCCGGATTCATCGGCTTGTTCTTCGCGCGCGCGGCGCGTCCAGGCAGGAAGACCGGCCGGCCGCTCAGTCCGCGGGGCGACCACGCTGCGCTCGCCATGAAGATCCCTGTGTGAAGGAATGCGACGACGGCGCCGGTCTCGCGGTCCTGCAGCGTCCGCAAACCGTCGCCGCGGACGCTTGCGGCAGCGCAGTCAGCGGGACGATCCGTCGTGCGCAGGTTGACGAGCTGCGCGACCGCGATGCGCCGGGCGAGCGCCTCGTAGGTCTCCGCGGCCTCGCCAGGTCCGAGCAGCAGCTCGCTGCAGCGCAGCGTCTTGGGCGCCAGTGACGGGTGCTCACCGCGCTCGACCTCCTCGACGGTGCGGCGCACGATCTCGGGAAACCACGTCTGCGGCGTGACCGGCTCGCGATCCAGCTCGAGCACCGGAAGTGGCCCCGATACGGCGGCGTGAAGCTCGTCGAGCTTGGGCCGCCGGGCCTCTGCAACGAGGTCGCTCAGGTCAGAACTCAGCGGTCGTCCTGCCAAGCGCGCCACACTATCAGCGTCCCGGACCACGACTCGCCCTTTGCAATCGCGGCGAAGATTGGAAGGATCGCTGCGTCCATGGCGATTGACCATCAGTCATACGCGACGCGCTCGAACGGCCGCCACGCCGGTGCGCGTGTCGCCCTGATGCACGACTTCCTGCTGAACATGCGCGGCTCCGAGCGCGTGTTCACGGCGCTCTGCGACCTGTTTCCGGACGCCGATCTCTTCACCGCGGTGTACGACCCCGCCGGGACTGGGCACCGCTACGAACCGCGCACGATCACGACGACGCCGTTGCAGCGCTTTCGCCCGAACGCGCGAACGTTTCGCGCGCTGATGCCGCTCTACCCCTGGGCGGTCGGCAAGCTCGACCTCAGCGACTACGACCTCGTGATCTCCAGCTCGAGTGCCTGGGCGCACGGGGTGCGTGTGCGCCCGGACGCCATCCACCTGTGCTACTGCCACAACCCCTTCCGCTACGCCTGGAACGAGCGCGACGAGACCCTCGCCAGATGCGCTCAACACCCCGTGACCAAGGTGCTGGAAGCCGAAGGGGAGCGGATCCATCCGGCCAGCCGACACCTTTCGAGCGAGTCGGCGCACATCGAGTCGGAGTCGGCCGAGCACGACCTGCACTGCTTTCAGGCCTTCCGCGAGATGGACGAGATCCTCGTCGCCAACTTCATGGTCTTCCACGAGGTCGTCACCGCAACCGACTTTGACCTCTGGATCGCGGACGAGGGCTGGGACATCGACCACTTCCTGCACGAACACCCGGAGCTGAAACGAGCAAACTACGCCTGGCTCACCGACTTCGTCGGGTTCCTGCCGATGCAGGACGGCGGCGACAGTGAGGCCGCCGTGACCGCTGACTACAACGCCGAGATGGTCGAGCACGTGGCCGATCACCCGCAGGTCCGCGACCGCGCGATCTTCGTCGGCAACCCCGACGACTGCGTCGACGCCCGACTCGGCCCCGGTCTGCCGATGATCCGCGACTGGACCGAGAAGAACTACGACTTCGCCGGCTACGTCACCGGATTCGATCCTGCTGCGCTCGGCGAGCGTGACCAGCTGCGCGACGAGCTGGGGTACCGCCCCGACGAGCGCCTCTGCATCGTCACCGTCGGTGGCACCGGCGTCGGTGAAAGCCTGCTGCGCAAGGTGATCGCGTCCTACCCGGCGGCCAAGGCCGCGGTGCCGGACCTGCGGATGGTCGTCGTCGCAGGGCCACGGATCGACCCAGGATCCCTGCCGAGCCATGACGGCCTCGAGGTGCGGCCATACGTCAACCACCTCTATCGCCACCTCGCGGCCTGCGACCTGGCGGTCGTGCAGGGTGGATTGACGACGTCGATGGAGCTGACAGCGAACAAGCGGCCGTTCCTGTACTTCCCGCTCGAGCACCATTTCGAGCAGAACTTTCACGTCCCTCATCGACTCGACCGCTACGGCGCCGGACAACGGACGGACTATGACATGGCGACGCCAGAGTCGATCGCCTCCGCGATCAGTGTGGAGATCGACCGGAAGGTGGACTACCGCGACGTCGAGACTGACGGCGCCCGCAAAGCCGCCAAGCTGCTCGCCGAGATGGTCTAGCCCGTACGGTTTCGGCATGACCGATCTCGCGGTCTCCCTCGTCCCGACTCCGCACGGCGACGCTCGGGTGCACATCGCCCGGCCGGCCGACGAACCCGTCGGGCTGATGATGCTCGGCCACGGGGCAGGCGGCGGGGTGACCGCTCATGACCTCGTCCTGGCCTCCGAGATGGCGCTGCGTGCGGGCCTCGCGATCGCCCTGGTCGAGCAGCCCTACCGAGTCGCGGGGAGAAGGGCGCCCGCGCCGCCCGCCCAGGTGGACGCCGCGTGGCGTGCCGTCGTCGAGCACGTGCACAGCGCGGAGCTCGCCGACCTGCCGCTGATCGTGGGCGGTCGGTCCTTCGGCGCCCGGGTCGCGTGCCGGACGGCCGCGGATGTGGGGGCGGCCGGGGTGCTGTGCCTGGCATTCCCGCTGCATCCGCCCGGCCGCCCCGAACGGTCTCGGCTCCCAGAGCTCACGTCCGTGACCGCGCCGACCTTGGTCGTGCAGGGCGACCGAGACCCCTTCGGCGTGCCGGATCCCGAAAGTCTGCCCAGCGGGATCATCTTGGCGGTGGTGTCGGGCGACCACTCCCTGAAGAAGGATGCACCTGCGATCCGGGCCGCAATCACCGAATGGCTCCGCACAGTGATCCACGGCCTGTGAGCTGCATGCGAGGTCGGTGTGCATCCGCGCCGGTGTCAATTTCAGCCACTACAGTCGGTAGATGACAGTCGGCACCGTTGCTGGACTTTGGCGCTACCCAGTGAAGTCCATGGGCGGCGAGGAGCTCGCCTGTTCGGCGCTCGACCTGCGCGCCCTCCACGCTGATCGGCTTGTGGGCGGTTCGCGACCTCGAACTCGGCGCGGTCACGACTGCCAGGCGACTCCCGATGCTCCTCGGCTGTACCGCCCGGTTCGTTGAGGAGCCTCCGACCGGGGTCGGTCCCGGCAACGTCACCGACGTCATCGTCACCTTCCCCGACGGCACCGAGATCACCAGCATCGATCGCGAGCGGCTGGACGCAAGGCTCACCGAGCTCACCGGCAAGCGGGTCGCGCTCGTCCCCCTGCCGCCGCTGCACGACAAGGCTGCCTATCGAGGTGTTCTCCAGACGAAGCGCGACATCCGCCATCAATGGGCTCTCGCCGACGACGAGCCGTTGCCGGACTTCTCCATGTTCCCGATCCGCAAGCTCGCCCAGCTCTCCATCTACGCCACGCCGATCGGGATCTTCGCCGATGCGTACGCCGTGCACCTCCTGACCACGTCCAGCCTGCGAACGATGGCCACGTACGGCGGAGACTTCGACGTACGTCGCTTCCGCCCGAACATCGTCGTCGACACCCCAGCTGGACGGGTTGGCCGAGCAGCAGTGGATCGGCGGAACGCTCCGGGCTGGCGATGCCGGCGTGCGGGTCGAGATTCCCGCCATCCGGTGCTCGGTTCCCATGCGAGAACAACCAGGCATGCCCGCCGACCCTGCCGTGTCCCGCACCGTCTCGCAGCACGGCGAGCGGTGCCTCGGTGTGTACGCCGACATCGTCGAGGCGGGCACCATGCGCGTCGGTGACTCGGTCACCTTCGTGGCGCCCGAAGAGTCCGGAGCCGTCAGCGCCTCCGTTGGCAGGCTTGCCGAGCGCCTCCGGCGCAACGCCATCCGCACCGGCAACCGGCTGCTCCCGTAAGCCGGCCATGGTTGGCATTCAAACGTCACGCTGGGCGGAATGACGCGCACTGCGCCCAAATCGGAGCCTCAGGAAATGAGCATCGACCGCTGTTGGTGAGGAAGTCCGAAGAGCTGGTTCAGTGCCTGCGCGCGCTTGAACACGAAGTGAGCGTCGTGCTCCCAGGTGATCGCGATGCCACCGTGGAGCTGGACCGTCTCGGACGCGACGGCCATGGCTGACTCGGCGCAGTATGAAGCCGCGGCGGCGGCCAGGCGGTCGGCCTCGGGTGCTTCGTTGACGTGGGCCTGGACGGCGGCCCAGGCACCCGCCCTCGACATCTGCACCTGGACCAGAAGGTCTGCCATCCGGTGCTTGAGGGCCTGGAACGAGCCGATGGGTCGGCCGAACTGCTTCCTCTCCTTGGTGTAGGCGACGGTCATGTCGAGGCCGCGCTCTGCGCAGCCGACTGCGAGCGCTGTGGTCGCGAGGGTGCCTACGCGGTGCGTCGTCGTCAGGGCTGACGTGGCGTCCAGGACGACCGGCTTCGCGTGCACGCCGTCGAAGTCCAGTTCGGCGAAACCGAGGGTCTGGTCCATACCGGACACCCGCGTGCGGGTCAGGCCCGATGCCGTCGTTTCGACGCTGAACAGGCCGACCCCGTCGTGCGCGGCAGCGACGAGAAGGATCTCGGCGGTGTCGCCGTAGAGCACCGGAGAGACCGACCCATGGAGAACGCCGTCCTTCCAGGTGACGCCCACGCGCGCGTCGGGGGTGCCAGTGGTACCGGACCAGGCGACGGTGGCGATGGCGCCTTCGGCGATGCGGGCCAGCGGCTCGTGATGCTCTGCAGCGACGAGAGCAGCGCCCGCGATGACGGACGCCAGCAACGGGGACGGCGTGAGGGCTCGGCCAAGCTCCTCGAGCACGACGTAGGTCTCGGCGAGGGAGAAGCCGGCTCCGCCGTGCTCCTCCGGGATGGTCAGGGCGGCCACGCCGATCTGCTCGCACAGCGTCGCCCAGAGGTCGGCATCGAACCCGCCGGGCTCACCGATCGCGCGCCGGACCGCTTGGCTGTCGGAGCGCTTGTCGAGCAGGTTGTGCACCGACTTCGCGAGCTCGGTGTGCTCCCGGGTGGGGACGAGGTCGGTCATCGGGCGTCCAGGAGATCGGTGAGCAATCGGTCACGGTGGAACGTCGGCGTGCCCCACGCCGACTGCAGGGCGCGGATGCGGAGCAGCCACAGGCTCAGGTCGTACTCGTCGGTGTAACCGATCGCGCCATGGACCTGCAGGCCAACGCGGGCGGCAAGGTTCGCGGCCTCCGCGCCCTGGATCTTCGCCGCCGAGACCGATCGCGGCGTCGGATCCACTGCGGCTCCGAACACCAGCGGCCGAGCGAAGTCGAGGGCGATCCGCACGTCGGCCAGCTGGTGCTTGATCGCCTGATACGAGCCGATCTCCCGGCCGAACTGCTTGCGTTGCTTGGCGTAGGTGACGGTGTCGTCCAGCACTCGCTCGCCAGCGCCGAGCAGCTCGGCTGACGTCGCCAGCGCCGCGAGCTCGAACGCCGCGTCGAGGTCGCCGTGCTCCACCGCATCGCCGGGGGTGACCGTGAACAGGTGTCGCGACCCGTAGATCGACGGCACTTGGTCGACGGCCGTGGCCGTGTGCAGCCCGTCGTCTACGACGTAGGCCTCATCCGCGACGTCGGCGTCGAGTGCGTACGGAACATGCGGCGGCACCGCGACAGTGGCACGCCGCTCCGAGGAGTCCTCGTTGGGCAGCGCGATAGGCAGGTAACCGCCGACTCGATCCATGGGCCGGGGACGGCATGACGACCGAGTGCCTCGAAGGCGATACAGACCTCAATCGGAGACGCCTCGGTGGCGAGGACGGTGACGCCGAGATCGGCCAGTCGGGACCACAGCTTGAGTCCCGGCTCGTGGTCGCCGTCGGCCCAGGCCCGATTCACCGCCGGGGTGTCGGCCTTGGACAGCAGGTCGTCGAGGGACCGGGCGAACCCGGTCTGCTCATCGGTCAGGAGGAACTTCATCGACGTGCCTCCCCGCGTGG